>CAVXEE010000007.1:0-573910 GCA_963760755.1 uncultured Actinomycetes bacterium
AGATGACGGTGCGCGCGGGCGCGGGGTACGCGGGGTCCTGGCGCAGCCGCTCGTGCAGGGCGGCCACGTGCAGGACGTTGAGGTGCTGGCGCTTGTACTCGTGGATGCGCTTGACCTGCACGTCGAAGAGCGAGGCGGGGTCGACCTCGACCCCGGCCCGGCGGCGGATCTCCTCCGCGAGCGCGCGCTTGTTGGCGAGCTTGACCGCGCGCCACTCCGCCCGGAAGGCCCGGTCGTCGGCCAGGGGTTCGAGGCGGCGGATCTCGTCGAGGTTCTTCACCCAGCCGTCCCCGATCGCGCGGGTGACGAGGGCGGACAGGCCTGGGTTGACCAGGGCGACGAAGCGCCGCGGGGTCACGCCGTTCGTCTTGTTCGAGAACTTCTCCGGCCACATCTCGTGGAAGTCGGGGAGAAGCTCGCGCTCGAGGAGCTCGCTGTGCAGTCGCGCCACACCGTTGATGGCGTGGCTGCCCACGAAGGCGAGGTTCGCCATGCGCACCCAGCGGGGCCCGCTCTCGTCGATGACGGACAGCCGCTGCACGCGCGCCTCGTCCCCGGGCCAGCGGCGGCGCACCTCGTCGAGGAAGCGGCGGTTGATCTCGTAGACGATCTCGAGGTGGCGCGGCAGCACCGACTGGAAGAGCGGCAGCGGCCACTTCTCGAGGGCCTCGGGCAGGAGGGTGTGGTTGGTGTAGCCGAGGACGCTCGTGGTGATCTCCCAGGCGCGCTCCCAGCCCAGGCCGTGCACGTCCACCAGGAGGCGCATCAGCTCCGCCACCGCGATCGCGGGGTGGGTGTCGTTGAGCTGGACCGCGTACTTGCGGTCGAGATCCTTCACGTGGCGCCCGGACTGCGCGTAGACGCGGAGCATGTCCTGCAGCGAGCAGGAGACGAAGAAGCACTGCTGCTCGAGGCGTAGCTGCTTGCCGGAGAGGGCCTGGTCGTTGGGGTAGAGGACCTTGGTGATGTTCTCGGAGAAGACCTTCTGCTCGACCGCTCCGTAGTAGTCGCCCACGTTGAAGGCGTGGAAGTCGAACGACTCGCAGGCCTGGGCGCTCCACAGGCGCAGGAGGTTGGCGGTGTTGACCCGGTAGCCGAGGATGGGGGTGTCGTAGGCGATGCCCTTCACCACCCGGTTCGGCACCCAGCGCGGGCGGTAGTGCCCGTGCTTGTCCGTTCCCGCCTCCGTGTGGCCGCCGGAGCCGACCTCGAACGCGATCTCGGGGCGGGGGATCTCCCAGGGGTTCCCCAGGCGCAGCCACTTGTCCGGGGCCTCGACCTGCCAGCCGTCCTTGATCGCCTGGTCGAAGATCCCGAACTCGTAGCGGATGCCGTAGCCGATGGCGGGGATCTCCAGGGTCGCGAGCGAGTCGAGGTAGCAGGCGGCCAGGCGGCCGAGGCCGCCGTTGCCGAGGCCGGGCTCCTCCTCCTGGGCGACGAGGTCGTTGAGGTCGAGCCCCATCTCCACGAGCGCCTGGCGCACCGCGTCCTGCACCCCGAGGTTGAGCAGGTTGTTGCCGAGGTGCGGGCCGAGGAGGAACTCGGCGGAGAGGTAGCAGACCGTCCGGTTCTGGTGCTGGTGGTAGGTCGAGACCGTGGCCAGCCAGCGCTCCAGCAGGCGGTCGCGCACCGCGTAGGCGAGGGCCATGTACTTGTCGTTGCGCGTGGCCACCGCCGGGAACCGCGCGAGGTCGTAGAAGAGCTTCGTCGCGATCGAGCGCTTGAAGTCCGCGACGCCGAGACCGACCGAAGGGGGCGCCGGCAGGCCGGGCTTCTCCATTCGCTGCCTCCGGGCGGGATTATCCGCCAGGAGGGGGAGGCGTGCCCGGGCCGGGCGGGTCCGGCTGGCGCGGCGCGCCGGGTTCGTCTAACCTCCCGCCACCGGCCATGCGGGCAGAGGAGGGCGGACGATGATGCGGAAGGCGTGGGCCGCTCTCGGCCGGTTCTGGAGGGTCGACCGCGGGCTGTCGATCCTCCTCGCCGTGCTCTTCTTCCTGGTCTTCGTGCTGCCGCCGCTGGGGCTCGTCGCCGAAAGAGCCCGGATCGCGGGAGACGTCGTCTTCTCCCTGGTGCTGCTCTCGGGCGCCGCGGCCGTGTCCGACCGGAGGCTCGCGCTGGGGGCGGTATCGGCCGTCGCCGTCGTCGCGCTCCTCGTGCGCTGGGCCTCCTGGATCCGGCCGTCCGCCGTCGGGCCCGAATGGCGGCTCGGCACCGACCTCGTCTTCCTCGCTCTCCTCACCTTCATCGTCCTGGCCCGCGTCTTCAGCGGCGGTCCCGTCACCATCCACCGCATCCAGGGGGCGGTGGCCGCCTACCTGCTGTTGGGCTGCTCCTGGGCGGTCGCGTACGAGATCCTGGCCCTTGGCCGCCCGGGAGCGTTCCTGGGGGCGTCCGCGGAGGCCGCCATCCCCGGCCAGCACCAGGTGTGGGTCTACTTCAGCTTCGTGACCCTCACGACCGTCGGCTACGGCGACGTGACGCCGGTGCACCCGGTCGCTCGTTCCCTCGCCGTGCTGGAGGCCCTCCTGGGGCAGCTCTCACCCCGCGATCCTGCTCGCGCGTCTCGTCTCGCTCTACCAGCGGCCGGCGACCGCCGGCGAGAAGCCCTGAGCAACCCCCTGCGCTGATCGGTTGACCTTCCCCTAATCCGGAATGCCTGTGTGATTACGGTTCCGGGGCGGATCATCTCGCATCCTCGCAAGCATGTCCGGTGACCACGAGCGAGCCTGATCCGCGAAGTCGTCCAACTCCTCGATTCGCATGTCGGAAGAGCCAGCGTTTACGGCTGTCCGCAGCTCGCGGATCGTCAGCTCCGGCAGATCGTCCTCGAGGGGCGCTGGCGCGGCGTCGACGAGTTGGCGATGACGGCGGACCCCGCTCACACGCTCGATCGCAGACGTCCGCAGGTGCGCGTGGGCGTACGAAGCCGCGGCCAAGTTAGCAGCCCGCTGAGAGGGAACCCGCGCGACCGGCTGCACACTCGCGGCATCATCATCCGCGACGGCGGCTGATCCACGGTTGGGTAGGGTCCACGGCTTCAGCCGCCTTTCATGGTGGCCGCAAGGGCGGGAAGGCGGCGGGATGCAGGCGTTCGGGATCGTGGTTGCGGTCGTTGGAGGCGGGGTGCTCTGCGCGCTGGCGTTTCGGCGGGCCGCCGAGCGTGTGCGGGTGCCGTCGCCGGTCGTGTTCCTCGTCGTGGCGGCGGTGGCGTCTGATGTCATAAGTCCGCTGCGCTCGGCGCTGTCGCCGCGGGAAGTGGGGTGGATCGGTTCAGCGGCGCTGCTCGTAATCCTGTTCGACGGCGGCGTATCGCTGGGTTGGCATCGAGTCCGCCCGGTTCTGGGCGTCGTCGCGGCGCTGGGAGTTTGTGCGACCGGAGTGGCAGCCGGGGTGATGGTGCTTGCCGCTCACTGGGTCGTCGGCCTGGGCTGGACAGCGTCAGCAGTCCTCGGTGTTGCGCTGGCTCCCACGGACCCGGCAGTCGTGTTCTCGGTGGTCGGGGAAGGTGCGGTCGCCGACCGGCCGAAGACGATCCTGGAGGCAGAGTCAGGGGCCAACGATCCGATTGCGATCGCCTTGATGGTCGGGGTGATCGCCGTTGGCACCGGCAGTGGAGCGTGGCTACCGACCGTGGGCGAGACACTCCTGCGCCAGCTCGCAATCGGCCTCGGTGTCGGCGTGATCGGAGCGTGGCTCACCCGCTCGCCGCTGCGGCATCTCACAGAGCCACGTGAGACCCTCCAGCCGATCGTCGCGCTTGCTGCGGCCGGGCTGATCTTCGGTGTGGCCGCAGCCGCACACGGATCGGGCTTCCTGGCCGTGTTCGTCGCCGGACTGCTCCTCGGCGACGCGGATGCGCCCATCGGCGACGATGTCCGCACCTTCCACTCCGAGCTGGCGGGACTCGCGGAGGTGGTCGTCTTTGTCGCGCTCGGGCTTACCGTTCACCTGGCCGCACTCGGCGTGCGCACCGTCATTGACGGGCTGGTGTTGACCGTCGTTCTGCTCACCGTCGCTCGCCCTCCGGCAGTTATCGCAGTCTTGAAGGCGTTTCGACTGCCCGGCCCCGAGCGCGTCTTCATCGCCTGGGCGGGCATGCGTGGCGCCGTTCCGATCTTGCTCGCCTCGCTGGCGCTCACCGGCGGCATCTCCGACGCACACCGCGTCTACGGCCTCGTGTTCATCATCGTTGCCGTGTCCGTTCTAATCCAGGGAGGCTCACTGCCCTGGGCCGCTGCACGCCTGGGTGTGAGATAGCGCGCCAGGGCTACCTGCCCACAGAAGTCCCCCTCGAGCGCCCATGGAACACCACCAACGCGACCGTGAGAAACGCGGCCGCCCAGACGATGCCCAACGCCAGTTCGGCCAACTGTGTGCCGCCCCCGAAGGCGACCCTGGATGCGAACTGGGTCGGGCCGAACGAGGGGAAGTATTCGAGGACCGGGCGGTTGGCGACCGGGTTTCCGACCCGTTCACGCTCGACGCAAACCGTCTGGCCACCGATATGCCCGACCGTCGATCAACGCCGGTCGCCGCGGTACTCGCCGCTTTGCGCGCGACTGATCCCAGGGCGTTTGCCCCGACATCACATCTCGAGAGGTGGTCGCCCGCGCGATGGGTGGTCGCTGTGATGCCGGTCGCGCTCGCCTCGCCACACGAGCGGTGGGAGACCGCCGCGTGGAGGGTGGGCTCCATCATCACGCGACGGTCTCCCGCGGACACCACGCCCCCCGCCCCGATCCGGCTCACATCCGGAAGCTGCCCGACCGCGACCCTACTCGCCGCGACCGGCATCTTCAAGCAGAGCACACCACATCGACACGTGTCCATATAGGCGGTGGTCTATGCTGGGCCTGGCGTGGCGAGACTGAACCTGATCGAGCAGTGCGAGACACCGCTTGTTGGCCCCGTCCTCAGCGACGCTGAGGCAGACGCCCTCGCGAGCCTGCTGAAGGCGGTCGCCGAGCCAATGCGCGTCAAGATCCTCCACCGCCTCGCTTCGGCTGCGCCAGACGCTGTCTGCGTGTGTGATCTGATCGCGCCGCTCGGGTTGACGCAGCCAACGGTCAGCTACCACCTTCGGATCCTGCGGGAGGCGGGCCTTGTCGACCGCCGGCAGCAGCGGAACTTCGCCTACTACTCGGTGCGGCCAGGCGCCCTCGCGCACCTGGCGATGCTGCTAGGCCCCGCCCGAGCGGAGGCGGTATGACCGACCGAACGCGGATCGGCATCAACGGGTTTGGTCGGATGGGCCGGCTGGCGCTGCGAGCCGGCTGGGATCGGGACGACTTCGAGTTCGTCCACATCAACGAGGTCAAAGGCGGACCCGAGACGGGCGCGCACCTGCTGGAGTTCGACTCCGTTCACGGCCGCTGGTCGCGGACGATCGAGGCGGCCGATCATGGGCTGGCGATCGATGGGACGCCGATCGGCTGGTCGGCGGAATCGACCCCTGACGCGGTTGCCTGGGGCGACCTCGGCGTCGATCTCGTGCTTGAGTGCACGGGCAGGTTCCGCTCCCGCGAGACGCTGGACGCCCTACTTCGAGCCGGGCGTCCGCAAGGTCGCGTGGCAGCGCCGGTGAAGGACGGCAGCGCGCTCAATGTGGTTGTCGGCGTCAACGATGACCGCTACGACCCGGACGTGCACAACGTCGTCACGGCCGCGTCGTGTACCACGAACTGCCTGGCGCCGGTGGTGAAGGTGCTGCACGAGGGCATCGGCATCTCTCATGGGTCGATCACGACGCTGCATGACCTCACCAACACGCAGACGGTCGTGGATGCACCGCACAAGGATTTGCGGCGGGCACGCGCGGCCGGAGCCTCTCGTTGATTCCCACGACGACGGGGTCGGCGACGGCGATCGGGCTGATCTTCCCCGAGCTCGAGGGCAGGCTGAACGGGCACGCGGTGCGGGTGCCGCTGCTGAACGCGTCGCTCACTGACTGCGTCTTTGAGATGCGCCGGGCAACGAGCGTCGAGGAGGTGAACGGTCTTCTGCGCGACGCGGCCGAGGGTTCGCTTGCGGGGATCCTCGGCTACGAGGAGCGCCCGCTGGTCTCCGTCGACTATGTGAACGATCCGCGCTCGTCGATCGTGGACGCGCTCTCGACGATGGTCGTCGGCGGCACGCAGGTGAAGGTGTATGCCTGGTATGACAACGAGTGGGGCTACGCGAATCGACTCGTCGAGCTGGCCGCGATCGTCGGCCGGAGCATCGACCCGGTCACGCTTGACGCGGCGGCGGCGAGATAGAGGACGCTCAGATGCCAGCCGCCGAGCGATCAGCCGATCTTCGCAACTACATGGTGGTCACCGGTGCCTACTGGTCGGACACGATTACCGACGGCGCGATCCGTGTGCTGGTGCTGTTCTACTTCTACGAGCGGGGCTACTCGCCGTTCGCCATTGCGTCGCTGTTCCTGTTCTACGAGGTGTTCGGCATCATCACCAACCTGGTCGGTGGGTTCCTGGCCGCCCGGTTCGGCCTTCGCACGACGCTGCTGGGCGGCCTCGCCACGCAGACTGTGGCGCTCTCGATGCTCGCCTTCGCGCCGGTCTCGTGGCTGATCGTGCCCTACGTGATGACGGCGCAGGCGCTCTCGGGTATTGCGAAGGATCTGACCAAGATGTCCTCCAAGAGCGCGGTCAAGCTGATCGTCCCCGAGGGGGCATCCGACAAGCTCTTCCGCTGGGTTGCGATCCTCACCGGCTCCAAGAACGCGGTCAAGGGCGTCGGCTTCTTCGTCGGCGGCCTCCTCCTCACCGTGGTCGGGTTCCAGCACGCACTGATGATCCTGATCGGACTGACGCTGAGCGCGATGGCAGCCGTGCTGACATTGATGCGGGGCAGGCTCGGAACGACGAATAGCAAGGCCAAGTTCAGCCACATGTTCTCGAACAACCGCGCCGTCAACATCCTCGCCGCCGCGCGGATGTTCCTGTTCGCCTCGCGTGACGTCTGGTTCGTCGTCGGCGTCCCGGTCTACCTGCAGTCCCAGCAAGGCTGGAGCTTCTGGCAAGTCGGGTCGTTCCTGGCAGTTTGGGTGATCGGCTATGGCGCCGTCCAGGCATCCGCCCCCGGCCTGCTCCGGCGGCGAAGCACCGGCGAGCCAACCGGCCGCACGGCAACCACCCTCGCGTTCGCCCTGGCCGCCTTTCCAGCGCTGATCGCCGTCGCCCTCTCCTCGTCGCTCGACCCATCAGCCGTCGTCGTCGTGGGGTTGATCCTGTTCGGCGTCGTGTTCGCCCTCAACTCCGCCGTGCACTCGTTTTTGATCCTCCATTACGCCGAAGGCGACAAGGTGGCGATGAACGTCGGCTTCTACTACATGGCAAACGCCTGCGGACGCCTCGCCGGCACTGTGCTCTCCGGCGCCCTCTACCAGTGGCAGGGCCTCGACGCGTGCCTCTGGGCCAGCGCCGGCCTCCTGCTCGCTGCGGGCACCGTCTCCCTGCTGCTCCCACGCGAGATTCCGTCGGCCGCCCACGCCGCGACGAGCGTGTAGCGACCTTCCGCCACCCGACCCAGAGGGGACTCGCCGACCACGTTGCCCCGACCGCTACCCCACTTTCAGCGCGAACGGCCAGGCTTGGTCGATCAATGCTGAGGCCTGGTCTCCTGCCACAATTCAGGTGATCAGGGGTACGGACGGCGCGGTGCCGATCGCCTGCTCGACTGCGCTGTTGAGTGCGTCGCGCGCGTCGTCCTCCTAGTCACTGGGCGTGTAGCTGTAGATCTCCGGGAGCTGCCACGCCATCAGTCCGCGCACCTCGCCGCCCGTGAGCTCGGCTTGCCGAACGGCCCAGCACAATGCCTCCCGGCTGGGTTTGGACGCGTCCACTCCGGCCACGATCACCGGCCGACCCACGGCGCTCGCCATTTGCATGGCCTCAGCCTCAGATATTCACTCGGGGTGCCTGCCGCCCGCCGGCGGAGGCGTCTACGGATGGAAGGACAAGGGCCGGTTCGGTCGCGGGCGGCCAGGAGAGTCGGCGGCGGAGCCAGAGCGCGACGTAGACGAGGCTAACAAGGACCGGCACTTCGATCAGTGGCCCGACGACGCCGGCGAGCGCTTGGCCGGAGGTTGCGCCGAAGACGCCAACGGCGACGGCAATTGCGAGCTCGAAGTCGTTCGACGCGACCGTGAACGAGAGCGCCGCCGTCTGCGGGTACGGGAAGCCCATCGCCCGGCCGGAGGCGAATCCGGCGACCCACATGACCGCGAAGTAGACAAGCAGCGGCGCCGCGATGAGCACGACGTCGAGCGGCTGGGATGTGATCTTGTCTCCCTGGATCGCGAACAAAAGCACGATCGTAAACAGCAGCCCGTAGAGGGTGATCGGCGCGATCCGGGGGATGAACCGCTCTTCGTACCATTCGCGCCCTCTGCGCCTCAGGCCGATCCGGCGAGTCAGGTAGCCGGCAGTGAGCGGGATGCCGAGGAAGATCAACACCGTGCGCGCGACCTCCCACAAGCCGACAGTGAAGCCCTGCGTGTCCAGGCCGAGCCAGCTCGGAAGCAACGTCAAGTAGAAGTAACCCAACAGAGAGTAGGCGAGGAGTTGGAAGACCGCGTTGAACACGACCAGCACCGCAGCGCGTTCCCGGTCTCCCAGCGCGATCTCATTCCACACCAGCACCATCGCGATGCAACGCGCCAGGCCGACGATGATGACGCCGGTGCGGTACGCGGGCTGATCGGCCAGAAACAGCCAGGCCAGCGCGAACATCAGCGCCGGGCCAACCAACCACGAGAGCACCAGCGCGACACCGAAGAAGCGAGCGTCGTTGACACCATCGGCGCGCCCACGGCCGATGTCCTCATAGCGCACCTTCGCCAGCACCGGGTACATCATCAAGAGCAGACCCACCGCGATCGGCAGGCTGACCGTCCCCACCTGCAACTTGTCGAGCCAGTCGTTCAAGCTCGGAATCAGCGACCCCAGCGCCAGGCCACCAGCCATCGCCAGCCCAATCCAGAGCGGCAGGAAGCGGTCCAGCCGCGACAAGCGCGCAATCACCGCGCCGTCATCGATCGCCGCTGGGCCAGCACCACGTCGATCAGCCGCAGACATGACTCACTCCTTCGCTTGTCGATCCGGCCGCGGCGCGGATGTGAAACCAGCCTCTTGCAGCTCGGCGAAACCGCACGGCGATCAGGCGCTCGCCACTCGCCGACGGTCTGGACCGGGGTTCGGCCGACCGGTGGCCGCGGCGAGCCCTGCCGGCACTCCGTGCCGCCGTGCGGTCGCGGCGACCGACCGATGAGGACAACCGTACCGCGCGCCCCCAACGCGGTAATCCTGACTCTCCTGCGCATGCTCAATGCAGAGGGCCACCCCGCAGTGGTGGCAGACCGACACTGCCGGGACGCTCGTGCCCGTAAGGGCGCACTCATAGCAATTCATCACGCACTCCTCTCGCTGGCGCGAAACCGCACCGCCGTTCACGATTCGATCTGACCCTAGATGGTGGCCATCGAGGCGGCATCAGGGCTGGTGCCTATGTCTGTCCTTCTGCAAAGGTGCCGGTGTGGTGCGTGTGCTCGATTTCCTGCCCTTCGGCGAAGTCGCCGACGTAGTCGTCCTTCTCTTCGGGCAGGGTCTCCTGGCCCTCCGAGAATCGATGCGCGCGCTGATCATGGTGCGTCTGCTCCTGCCCCACGGCGAAGTCGCCGATCTCCTCGTTGGGAATACAATCGGCGTCGCAATCCTCGCGGCGGTCCACGAACATACTCACCTTCGTGGCCTGGGTTGGGTTCGCACCCATCGCTAACCCCCCTTCAACTCCGTCGACCGCTCTCGCGGGCCGCTCAACGGGCGGCACTCCGATCGTCGCCCACCGAGGCCGAACGCGCATCAGCGATTCCGCTCATAGCACCGCCGTAGTTCTCCACCGACACCGGCGCGGAGCCTGACTCCAGGGCCGACTCGGCTCCCAAGAGGGAGGTGGCCGCGAGGTTTCGCGAACCTCCGCTCCGCCCATCATCCACTGCCAGATTCCCGCTCGTGCGCGCGCAGGGCCCGAACGACGGTTGTCTCGAGAGGGTTGCTCGAATCGAGCCCGATGCCGCCGTTCTGGCGTCGCTTGGCTGTGGAAACCCGACCGCGGTCGCCAATCTGCACGAGGGCGAAACGGTGCCCGATCTGGGATCGGGCGGCGGTATCGATGTGATCCTGTCGGCCAGGCGGGTCGGGCCAGCCGGTATCGCGTACGGCCTGGACATGACCGATGAGATGCTCGCGCTTGCCCGACAGAACGCTCGCGAGGCCGGGGTGGCCAACGTCCATTTCTTGCAGGGGCTGATCGAGCAGATCCCACTCCCGGCTGACTCGGTGGATGTGGTGATCTCCAACTGCGTCATAACCTTGTCCATGGACAAGCTGGCGGTGCTCACGGAGGTGGCGCGCGTGCGCAAGCCGGGCGGGCGGGTCGGCATCAGCGACATCGTTGCCGAGGATCACTTGACCCGAGCCGAGCGTGCCGAGCGGGGAAGCTACGTCGGCTGCATCGCCGGCGCGCGTCGAGGGGCGAGTATGCGGCGGGGTTGGAGGCGGCCGGGTTCGAGCAGGTGTCGATCGAGTACACCCACGAGGTGGCGGATGGCATGCACGGCGCGATCGTGAAGGGCGTCAAGACCGAGACGCCAGACGCGAAGGGGTTGCCGATCATCCAGCCGGCGACAAGGCTGGCTGCTGCCGACCCATTCGGCTTGGCCGGGTTAGCCGGTGACCAGTCCGCCGCGGATGAATGTGTAGGTCAGGGCAGCGAGGGTGGCGCCGGCGATGGGGGCGAGTAGGTAGATCCAGATGGCGCGCAGGTTGCCGGTGATGATTGCGGGGCCGAGTGAGCGGGCGGGGTTCATGGAGGCGCCGGTGATGGGGCCGCCGAACATGGCGTCGAGGCCGACGGTTCCGCCGATGGCGATGGCGGCGGCTTCGCCGACGGCGCTCGAGTCGGTGGCGACGGCCATGATCACGAACATGAGGAAGAAGGACAGGACGGCTTCCCACAGGAAGGCTTGTGCGTCGGTGCCGGTGGGGTAGGTGGCGCCGACGTGGGCGATGTTTCCGAGCGAGCCGCGCAGGGTCGCCGCCGCCAGGAGCGCGCCCGCGAGCTGGGCGGCCCAGTAGGGCAGGATGTGCAGCCTGGGGAAGTGCCGGGTGAGCGCGAATGAGGCTGTGACGGCGGGGTTGAAGTGGGCGCCGGAGATGTGGCCGACGGCGTAGATCATGGCCATGATGACGAGGCCGAAGGTGATGGCAACGCCGATGTGGCCGAGCGCGCCGGTTTTCTGGTCGACCATGATCGCGCCGCAGCCGGCGAAGACGAGCGCGAATGTGCCGATCGCCTCGGCGACAAGTGACCGCGCCAGCGGGAGCGCGCTCAATTGTCGCTGGGGAGGAGCTCGCCGATCAGGTGTTGCACGCGCGCGTCGAGGTCGTCGCGGATCCCGCGCACGGTCTCCAGGTCTGGCCGGCCGGGTCTTGGAGCTCCCAGTCCTCGTAGCGCTTGCCGGGGTAGATCGGACAGGCGTCGCCGCAGCCCATGGTGATGACGGCGTCAGCGGCGGCGACGACCTCGTCGGTCAGCGGCTTGGGGAACTCTTGGCTCATATCGACGCCGAGCTCTGCCATGGCCTCGATCACGGCCGGGTTGATCCGCTCGCCGGGATCGCTACCGGCGGATCGGACGTGAATACGGCCCTGCGATCGGAGCTTGATGAGTCCGGCGGCCATCTGGCTGCGGCCGGAGTTACGCACGCACACGAACAGCACTTCCGGCTGCTCCTTGGCGATCAGACCCTCGACCTGGGCGAGCGCCTTGAGCCGCTCGCGGGCGAAGCGGTGCGCGAGGACGGGGACGAAGTTGTTGAGTTTGCTGTCGCCGAGTAGGTCGCTTGACTCGGCGATGTAGCGGGCGATCGTCTCCCGCGAGAAGATTCCGGCGAACTCGCGCTGCAGCGCCTCGGCCGCCCGCTCCACCTGCGCTCGGGTGGTCGGATCCATGATCTGCACGCCGCTCTGCTCCATGCTCTCCTCCTCAGCCGTCATCGACGCCGATCGATACGACATGATCGCACGCCGAATCGATTGCTGTCAATATCGATCTGTGCGAATATGGAGGAGATGAAGCTCGTCGAAGTCATCACCGCATCGTCATGCCCGCCGCTCCTCGGCGGGCCGCTCGACCAGGTCGAAGCCGATCAGCTGGCCCGAGCGCTGCGCACGATCGCCGATCCCGCCCGGCTGCGGCTGTTGAGCCTGATCCAGGCCCAGCCAAACCGCGAGGCGTGCGTGTGTCACCTGACCGAGCCGCTCGGCCTCAGCCAGCCCACCGTCAGCCACCACCTCAAGGTGCTGCTCGAGGCCGGGCTGGTGGAGCGTGAGCGTCGCGCCAGCTGGGCCTACTACCGAGTCGTCCCGGAGACGCTCGCCACGCTCAGAGACGTGCTCGGCCCGCCGCCGCCGTGACCCGGATCGTGATCGTCGGCGGAAGCGACGCCGGCATCAGCGCCGCGCGACGCGCCCCGCGGGCCTGATCCCACCAGCACCGTCGACGTCGGGCTTGCGAAGACGCCGATGATGGTGAGCCGCACGATCGCCCGGTTGGGGTCGGCGGGATGGGCGCGAGCGGCTGCCGGCTGGGTTATGTGGTAGAAGCTGAGCGCCCTCACCACCCCGGAGCCTGCCGCGTACCAGCCGGCGAACGCCACGAACTGCGTCGCATATGACGAGGCGACAAAGCCGCTGGCGCCAACCACCCCGGCTAGAGACAACGCACGGGTGCCGAGTCGGTCGCTCAGGCGACCGCCCAGGATTCCGACCGCCCCGTTGACCGCCAGCCCTGCGCTGAAGACGGCGCCCAACTGCCCCAGCGACCACCCCGTGTCGTGGTGGATTGGCGAGACGGGTACCCCGAACGCGTAGTAACAGGCGCCGTGGGCGACGACCGTGACGGCTCCAAGCGCGCCGATCACCGCAGCCCACCCGCCGGGTTCGACCAGTCCGCGAGTGTCTAGCAGCAGCCCGGACTCGCCGCGGGCTGCACCACTGGCAGACCCTTCGCCTGCGGCTGCGTCGTCTTGACGGCCTTGACGATCGCGCCGTGCATACCGTCGGCGACCTCGTGGGTGAACTCGACAGACAGCTGCTCGAACCCGGCCGCGTCGAGCCCAGCCTCGTACTCGCTCTTGGACAGAGCTCCGGCGATGCACCCGACGTAGCTGCCGCGCTCGGCTCGCTCAGCCGGCGCGAGGGTGTCATCGGCGACGATGTCGCTGATTCCGAGCCGACCGCCCGGCCGCAGTACCCGCGCGATCTCGGCCAGCACCGCCGCCTTGTCCGTGGACAGATTGATGACGCAGTTGGAGATCACAACGTCGACCGAATCTGCCGGAAGCGGGATCTGCTCGATCAGACCCTTCAGGAAGTGGACGTTGCTGACCCCGGCGTCGCGGGCGTTCTGCTGGGCGAGGGCGAGCATCTCGTCGGTCATGTCCACGCCGTAGGCGGTCCCGGTCGGCCCTACACGCTTGGCCGAAAGGATCACGTCGATGCCGCCGCCGGATCCCAGATCGAGCACGGTCTCGCCTTCGTGCAGGTCGGCGACTGCGGTCGGGTTCCCACAGCCGAGCGACGCCAGGACAGCCGCGTCGGGCAACTCGCCGCGCTGCTCCGCGTCATACAGGGCCTCCCCGAACCGGCCGCCCTCCGTGTTGTCAGCACAGCATGAACCCGATCCGCAGCCACACCCATCACCGTCGCCGGTCACGGCGCGCGCCGACTCGGCGTACCGCGCCCGCACCTGCTCCCGCAGCTCCTCAGCACTCGTCGCCATCACCAACACACTCCGTTCATGTCCACGACTGCCGCCAGCGTCTGGGCAGCCTCACCATCCAACGAGTAGTACGCCCACCTTCCGCGCTGCTCACGCTCGAGCAAGCCCGCGTCGGTGAGCTTCTTCAAATGATGCGACACGGTCGGCTGGGACAACCCCAGCGGCGCGACGAAGTCGCATACGCACACCGGCTCGCCGCTCGTCGCAAGCACGTTCACGATCCGCACACGCGCCGGATCGGCCAATGCCTTGAACACGTTCGCGGTTGCCTCTGCCTGCTCAACCGACAGCGTCGCCGCGGCCAACGGCGCACAGCATGCGACCGGCCCGGCGCTTCCACTGCTCACAGCCTCCTCCTCACATCGTCCACCATCAATATATCGATGACCATCGATTATCGCAACCGCCTAGGCAGCCGCTCGGCTACGTGCGTCGAGTCCGACGAAGCCGGGCGCGTCGTGGATCCACGCCACCACCGCCAGACACCAACACAGGTGCGCGTCATCAGCGCCTCCCAACTCCACCGCGAAGGCGGCCACCACGCCACCCAAGCCGCCGATACCGACGTCGCCAATGGCGCCCCCCCCCCCCCCCCCCCCCCCCAACGCCACTAGCACGCCAGGCGACCGGCGAGACGCGACGACAGCGGTGCCCAGGAGCGGCGAAACCCGCCACCAGCGCGCCGACGGTGCTCAAGCGGCAACGTTGAGCGCGGCCAGCCCTCGTGATCTCTCACCTTGAGTGGATAGGATCGTCGTCGATATGACGATCGAGCAGCACGCAGACGCGCTCCGCCTCGTCGCCGGGGAGATCGACAAAGTAAGCGACATCGAGGTGGCGACGCCGGCCGACCAGGCGTTGCTGCGCGCCGCCGCAGACCTTGCTCGAGCGGCGGCGCTTAACCTCGACGCGGCCGCGGCACACGACGCCGACCCGGCGATACTCCTCAGCGCGCAGCGCCTCGCACGGGCAAGCGCCGCAGCGTCACAGAGCATCAGCCCAGAGAACCAGGACGCGCGCCGCGGCGCCGGCGACGCGATCACCGACCCGACGCGATAACCAAGTGTCGGTCGCAGGCGGTGGTCATCTCCATCACGGCCTGGTTTGCCTCCTCGCCGCGCTCGGCGAGGATGTCGGTGGCGCCGAACACGCGGGCAAGCGCCTGGCGAGCAGGGTTTCGGCTCAGCGCGATGATCCTCTCCGCCCCCAGCCGGGAGGAGGCAAGAACGGCACAGAGCCGCACCGCGCCGTCCCCGATCACGGCGACGACATCGCCGGCCTTGACTCCGGCGCTGACCGCGGCTTTGTTCTCGTCGAGATGCTCGTCTGGTTTTCCAGGATTCGTTTCAGTGCTGCAAGGTTGGCGTCGACGCCGTTCTTGACGGCGTGGCGCGCGAGTTGGGGCATGACGGCTGCCATTCCGGCCAGCTCGACCTGCGCGTTGAGCTGGACGATGGTGGTGCCGTTTTCGCCGGCGAAGTGGTAGTCGTAGAGGAACGGTGTCGGCCCGCTGGTGGTGCGGATGGCGAACTCGTGCGGTTGGTTGCGGGCGACGACTTCGAGCTGGTTTGTGGCGCGGCCGGTGGGTAACTGCCGCTCCATCGTGTAGGTCGAGCCGGGGCGATCTGACTGGGGGGATGTTGGCCGTACGTCTTGGACGGCGGAGTTCCAGGAGGGGAAGTTGCCCAGGTTGGAGACGTAGGCGAAGACCTCGTCGATGGGGCGGTCGATGGTGAGGCTGGTTTCGAAGGCGATCATGCGGCGGCCTCCATTTCGGCCCGGTGGATGACGCTGCGCTGGGCCAGTCGAACGCCGGTGTCGGGGTCGTGTGCGACCAGATAGACGGTCGGGTTCGCGGTGGCGTAGTCGCGGATTTGCTGGTGTGTGATGCGTTCAGCCTGCTCGTCGGGGCCGACGCCATCCACCATGCCTCGCAGCAGCAGGTCTTGGGTGTAGGAGCTGTCCCCGGCCAGGAAGATGCTGTGATCGCCGTCTTGGATGATGACGCCGCGGTGTCCGGGGCTGTGGCCTGGGAGCGGGACGAGGATGACGTCGCCGGCCCGGGTCAGGCGCAGGCTCTGCGGGAACGGCCCGTACGGGACAGGCTCGAGGTCGATCGGGGTTGGGTCGAACCAGCCTGGCCAGCGGTTGTTCGGGTAGCCGCGCAGGAGTCCCAAGCGTCCGGACGCGTACGCGATCTCGGCGGGGGCGACCAGGATCTGGCTGTTGGGGAAGTGGTGCAGACCACCCGCATGGTCTGTGTGCAGATGTGTCATGACGACTTGGCGGACGTCGCCGGGTCGGATGCCGAGCTGTTGGAGCTGGGGGCCGATCTCCTGCTCGGGTTCCACCCACTCGCGCACGGCAAGCCGGAAGACGGGGTGCCAGCGCGGAAAGTAGCCGGGCTCGGAGGCGCCGGCGCTCTCGCCTGTATCGACCACGATCACACCCTCTGGGTGTTCAATCACGAAGGCGTAGATCGGCAGCGGTTCCGTCCACTGCCGGTCGAGGACTGTGTGTAGGAGCCGGCGACGGCCGTGGCCCTGGCCTTCGCGACAAGCGGTCGTGATCGCGACCGTACCTGTCTGAATAGCATGAATCTTCATTGTTCTCGCTCCTTTCGTGGTCGCTTGGACGTGCCGCGGCTGGGCACCTGTGGTGCGAAGCCGCCCAGAATCAACTGCGTAACGCCCTCGGCCAGCTGTTCGTCGATCGGGCCGCCGGTGATCAAGAGCCGGTAGAACAACGGCCCGCCGAGCACGTCAAGGACGAGCTCGAGATCGACGTCGGGCCGCAGGTCGCCGCGATCGACGCCGCGACGTAGCACCTCGGTGAGCGCGGCGCGGCGCGGGATCAGAAAGCCTTCTCGGACGGCCCGCGCCAGGTCCGGCCGCTGCGCCATCGCGCTGACCAGGTTCGGCATCAGCCGCCCCGGCAGCGAGCCGCGGTACAGCTCGACCGCCTCCCGCATCAACGCAAGCAGATCGGCCCGAGTCGAACCAGTATCCGGCACCACGATCTCCTCGCTGACCAGCGCGCCAACCGCTGCCATGACCAGGTCGTCCTTCGACGGGTAGCGCCGGTAGATCGCCCCCTTCCCCACCCGAGCCCGTGCCGCAACATCTTCCGTGCGAAACGCATGCACGCCGCGCTCGGCGATCAACTCGAGCGTGGCCTGGAGGATCGCCCGGTCAGCCCGAGCATCTCGCGGCCTGCCCATCGCACTCGCTGCCGCATCACTCTCCATCAACCCTCCTCTTTATAGAACTCGTGGGTACCGGAAGTGGAGAGCCTAGCACACTTCCGAGACGGACGAGTTCCACAAGTCAGGCGGTCGTGGTCGGGCCACCGCAGGCGCTCGTCCCGGTGCGCCGAACGGATTACAAGGGGCCAACGCGGCCCATTGGTTGGCGGCTCCTACCATGGCGCCGTCTCGAATACGATCGGCTGGTGGCCACGGCGTTCGTCGCCTACATCGTCAGCTTCCTGACGATCGGCGCGGCCAAGGGCTTCGCTGCGGCGCCGGCGGAGCTCTCGGGGGTGGTAACGGCAGGCTGTGCGGGAGGTGACCCCTGAGCGAGTCGAGAGACGCGGTCCCACCGCCGGGTGCCTGCTACCGTGACCGGCATGAGCTCGGAGCCGGACGCCTCGACCGTCAAGGTCATGAGGGTGCTGCGCCAAGATTGTGTGCGCGCCTACACGGAGGCGTTGACGGCATACAAGGCGATCGAGCAGCAGCTCGGCGACATCCGCGAGCACCACCTGCGCCGAAAGGCGATCTTGCCCCCACACCGCGAACTCCTGGCGACACTGCCCGAGCGTGGTCTTCGCCACGGGATCACCCTCACACGGGTGGCCGGAGCGCTCGAACAGCTCCAGGACGGTCCGGAGTCCGACCAGGAGCCGGTCGGCGAGCTCGGCGAGATCCGGGCGGAGCTGCTGCTGATGCAGCGACCGGTTCGCCTGCTCGCCGATATGTATGTCCTGATGATCGTCGCGAACTCGGCTGAGGACGTCTTCGGCCTGCCCTACGTCGACTCGCAACTGCTCCCCGAGTACGCCTGAGCATCCGCGGCGCAGTGCCGCGGATGCCCCGATTTTCGGTCCCGGGCGCTCTCGAGTCGTCCCGCCGGCAGACAGTCATCCTGCGGAGTCGTCCGCACCGTGCTGAAACTTGGTGAAGCCCCGCCTTGAAGATCCACCGCGAGCGGAGTAGGGCCGCGCTAGGGCAACTCTGGGTGTGAGCCGGATCGGCGCGTTTGGGAGTGGCGTAGTAAAACCGTCGCGTGAGGATGGAGCCCACCCATCAACGTGGCGCCCGCCAGCCGCCGAACACCGGTGCAGACCCGCATTCCGTCGACACTTCCCTGTCCGTGACCGTCTTGGGTGCTCGGCACGAGTCGGCTCGAGCGTTGCGATCTGCGGAACCCCGCCGCGCGCTAACACTTGGCCGCGCGACGGGGTCCGTGTCGCCTACTCCGCCGTGGTTAAGCGAGCTCGGGAGTTTGCCGGTCGCTCACGACATACGCGAGGATCAGCGCGAGGGGAAAGAACAGCAGGCTGAGCAGGAAGTAGCCCAGGAAGCTATGACCCTTGCGGGCGGCCACACGGGCGGGCCAGAACGCGATCGCGACCCAGATGATGAATGCGATCAGCCCGAACGCGAACCAGCCGAATACTGATGTTAAGACGAACATGGTTACCCTCCTTCCGGGTACGAGGCTAGGCTCGGACGGTGGGGAGGGCATCGGGGAATGCCCTCATTCGGGGTTGTGGGGTATTCCTGGCTTGTGGTGCAGAAACGCCGCCACTATCACGAGTAGGAGCACCTGCGCGCGTCTGACAATCTAGGTCGTTAGGAGGCGGCTGGGCCAGCGGATCTGGCGATGGCGGACTGACTCTCGAGCGGGTCGCTCATGGCGACCACCGCCCGGCCGAGTTCGATACGATTCGCCACGGCGCACCCGCCGCGACATCCAGCCCGGATGCGAGGAGAGCGACACGATGGCGGACGCAAGGTCGAACCTGATCGATGCTCTGGCCCAGGACATCGGCGTACCGACTCTCACCCCGGCCGAGGTCGAGTCCGTCCTCGCGCTCGCCGCGGCCGCGGCGCACGGGACGGGCGACCGCACCGCCGCTCCCCTGGCCTCGTTCCTTGCCGGTATGGCGTCCGCCGGGGTCCGGGACCGGGTCGCCGTGCTCGCCGACGTCCGCCGCCACGTAGCAGAGCTTGCCTCTGACGAGTCATAGGGCGTGACTGTCGAGGATTCGAGTGGTACGGGACGCGCGAGGTCGACTAGCGTCAGACCGCTGGGCGAGCCTCTCAGCCGCTCGCGCCTGACTGCGTCTTCGAGACGGCCCGTAACCACCCGTCGAATCGCCCGTTCGGAGCGCCTCTTCCATAGGCGTCGCCGTCCCTCACGCTGGTGTCGCGTGTGGGACGGCGACGTGTGTCCGGCCTGCGATAGCGGGGTTCCGCCCGGTGGGCACCCGAAAGCGGCGCCGTGGGTTTAGGCGGTGGCGCCGGCGGTCGCTACCTTGGCCTGCTCGACGCCGTGCTTGTCGACCTCGTGCTTTGAGACATCGTCGGCGCCCTTCAGGGCCTTGTCCACCGCGGTCGTCCACTGCTCCTCGAACAACGCCACGATCCCGGAGCTGTTCGGCGGAAGATCATCGGCCACCTCAGCCTTGATCTCCTTCTTCTCCTTGTGCGAGACGAGCCCGCCGACGCCAGCGCCAATACCGGCCCCAACGACCCCCGACGCCAGGAATGCCGGCGGGAAGATCAAGCCCACCAACAGGCCACCGGCCGCGCCCAACGTCGCCGCGCCGCCGACGGCATGAAAATCGTCCTTGACGTCGATCTTGCCGTCCCCGTCGCGACTGACAAGCACCAAGCCGTCAACCATGATCACCTGATCCTTGGCCAGCTGCTTGATCGCATCCCAGTCAGCCTGGGCAGCGCGGCGATTCGCATGAGGTTATGAATGCAGTGGGCTCTGGTCCTGGTGGTGCTCGCGCTCCTGGGTGTCGCCGCGGTCTCGCGGCGGCTGTCAGGGACGCCGGTCACGCCGGCGATCATGTTCGTCGGCTTCGGCCTGCTGGTGGGGCCGAAGGTGCTCCACGGGGTCGACCTCCCAAGCGCGGGGGCGACCGTGGAGGTGCTGGCGGCGGCGACGCTGGCGCTGGTGCTGTTCTCGGACGCTTCGCGTGTCGATCTGCGTCAGCTTCGGCGCACGGTTGGCGTGCCGCTGCGCCTGCTAGGCATCGGCCTGCTGCGCATGCTCCAATCGGTCCGAACGGTCAGCCTCACTCAGCGGCCGCTCTGGCCCACCAGCCGGGCTCTGGACGGAACGGGGCGGCGGGCCGGCCGGTCGCGTCGGTGTCGAGCCGGTAGACGAGTCCCGCTGCGGGCTCGGCGCGTCGCTGTTCGTCAGTCCAGCCTTCCGTCGCAGTGGTGACGTAGAGCCGGGTCAGTCCAGGTCCGGCGAACGCACAGCATGTGCACTCCCGGGCGGGAATGCTGCGCACTTCTCGGAGCGCGCCGTCGGGCGCATAGCGGTGGACTCGCCCGCCTCCGTAGATCGCGACCCAGAGGTCGCCTGCGGCGTCGACGGTCATGCCGTCGGGTGCCCCCACGTCCTCGGGCACTGAGACCAGCACCCGGCCTGCGGAGATGGTGCCGCTCGCGCCGTCGAAGCGGTAGGCGTGGATGACGCGGGGGCCGCTGTCGACCAGGTACATCGTGCTGCCGTCGGGGCTCCAGCCCACTCCGTTGGAGATCGTCAGCCCGTCGAGCATCTGCTCCACACGTCCGTTTCGCTCGAGCCGGTAGAGCGCTCCCCCTCCGGCGTGATGGTCGTCGGCCAATGTGCCGCCCCAGAACCGGCCTTGGGGATCGCACGCGCCGTCGTTCATGCGGGTTCCGGCCGGGGAGACGTCTGCGAGTGTCCGCTGGGTTCCGTCAAGTGCCAGGTGGACGAAGCTGCGCCCGGCGCCGAGCAGCCACCCGTCGTCGCCTTCGACTGGCGCGATCATCCCGACCGTCGTCGGGAGCTGGTACACCCGGACGTGCTCCGGCGTGCCGTCAGCCCGAAACCGGGCGCGGTAGACGCGCCCGGTCAGGATGTCGACCCCGAGCACCTCGTCCCGGCGGGCGTCCCACCGGATGCCCTCACCGAGCTGCCTTTGCTCGGTGGAGCAGGGGACGGCATCGGCGTGCTGATATTCCTTGGTTCCCATGGTCAACCTCCGAAATCCACAACCACTTTGATGTCGTCGGGCCCACGCTTCAGTGCATCGGCGATGTTCTGGGGTGGCACCCGACGTGAGATCAGCCGTCCCAACCACTCCCGGTCGGCGGCTGCCAGCTCTTCGGCCGCTCGGTAGAAGTGCCGCTTGTTGGCGTTGACGGAGCCGATGACCACGTTGTTCTGCAGGACGACCTCTTTGCCGACGTCGGCTGGGGACAGGCCGCTCGGACCGCCGCCGGTCCCCACGCCGGTGAGGCACACCACCCCGCCGGCTCCCACGTGGCGGATCGCGCCGACGATCACGGAGCCGACCCCTGTGCACTCGATGACGACGTCGGGCTCGAAGCCCACGTCGGCGATGGCCCCGGAGTGGTAGGTGGCGCCGAGATCGTGCACCAGCTGGGGTTTGGTGCCTTCGGTGACCCGGTCAAGGACGTGCACGTCGAGCCCGTGCTGGACGCCGATCATCGCCGCGAGCATGCCGATCGGGCCGGCGCCGGTGACCAACACCCGCCGAGGAACCCAGAATGCGCGCGCTTGCATGGCATGGACCAGCTCCCAGGCTTTGGCGACCACCGTGGTCGGCTCGAGCAGCACCGCGAGAAGTCCGAGCGACGGGTCCATCTTGGTGAAGTAGCCCGGCTCGATCCGCCACCGCTCGGACATGAACCCGTCGAGCTCCTTGATGCCCCGCTCGGTGTACTGGCCGTTTCGGCACATGTCCCATTCACCGACTGCGCAGCTGGGACACGGCACCGGGTCGGGGCGTCGGACGATCCCGACCACGAGGTCACCGGGCTTCACGCTGCGGTCCGGCCCCGGGTCAACGACCCGACCCAGCGACTCGTGGCCGAGGATCAGCCGGTCGCGCCCTGGGGGAGCCCAGCCGTATGCACCGGAGGCGATCTCGACGTCCGTCCCGCAGATGCCCACCGCTACCGCCTCGACCAGGATCGATCCGGTGGTCTCGTCTGGTTCGGGGACGTCTTCGAAGCGAACCGAGTCGGCGACCCCCGGCTGAACTGTGACTGCCTTCATGACTCCTCCTTCGAGAACGGCGCGACTTCGTGACGCTTCGGCGGCTTCATCGTGGGAGGCCGAGTGCCATCCCCGAGGGACGATCGGCCCGCTGGCGCGCACAAGATGGGCAGAGCTCGCGATCCAGGAGGGCCGCCATGTGATCCGGCAGGCGTCGCCGGACGAACTCCCGGTGTGCGGGTGTCTGCGTCGGCGCTCCGCATTCGCTGCAGGCGAGCAGGGGCTGTTCGCGCACGACGGTTCCGGTGATGATCGTGCGCCGCACTCCGTCTCGATCCTCGATGTGGATCGCGCCTGTCGGGCACACCTGGGTGCAGGCGCCACAGCCGATGCACAGCTCGGCGGGCCGGTTGAAGTCGAAGTAGGCGAGCCGGCCGGCTGGGGTGTCGGCCATGCGCAGCGCATCGACGCCCATCTCGCTGCATGCGGCCATGCACAGACCGCAGCCGATGCAGATGTCGCAGCGCAGGCAGCGGCGGGCCTCGTCGTGCGCCATCGCGTCGGTCAGGCCCTCCTCGATCTGGACGTAGTTGCCCTCGCCCAGCACCTCCTCGACGCTCCGTTCGGGCATGATCGCGCGGGGCAGCTGCGTGCGGTCGTCGGCCACGACGCGCAAGGGGATCACCTTGGCGCGGCGCACCGGCCGGCCGGCGGCGGCGTCCATGGGCGCCCCGCGCAGCCAGGCATCGATGGCCGCGGCGGCGATCTTCCCGGAGCGAATCGCCTCGACTGCCGTCCGCGGGCCGTGCTCCGCGTCTCCTCCCGCGAAGACGCCCGGCACGTCGGTCATCAGCGTCTTCGAGTCCGCGACGATGAAGCCGTGCGTGTTGTGGACGTCGGTGCCATCGAGCATGGTCAGGTCGGTGCCCTGCCCGGTGGCGAGGATCACGTGATCGGCAGCGAGCGTGAGCACGCGGGTGGCGTCGAACGCCGGATCGAAGCGGCCAGTGTCGTCGTGGACCCGTTCACAGAGCTGGAAGGCGACCTCGCCCTCCGCATCGATGCTCACGGGGCCCCAACCCGGGTGCAGCTGCACGCCTTCGCCGGCTGCGTTCTCGATCTCGTGTGGGCTGGCCGGCATCTCTCTGCGCTGCTCGAGGGAGACCAAGTCGACGTGCTGCGCGCCCTGCCGCAACGCCGTCAGGGCGACGTCGATGGCGACGTTGCCGCCGCCCACCACGACGACCCGCGGCCCGACCCGCACGGTCTCGCCGCTGCGAACGTCACGCAGAAAATCGATGCCGCCGAGCACGAAGGCTTGATGGACTCCGTCGATCGGAATCAGGCGCGACCGCTGGGTGCCGAGGCCGAGGAACACGGCGTCGTAGTCCTTGCGGAAGGCCGCCAGGCTGCCGACCGCGGCGCCGGTATGGATTGGGATGCCCAGCACACGGATCTGGTCGATCTCCTGATCCAGCAGATCGGGCGGCAGGCGGTAGGCCGGGATGCCGTAGCGGAGCATCCCGCCGGCCTTCTCCTGCGTTTCGAACACCTCGACGTGGTGCCCGTAGGTGCGCAGGTAGTAGGCCGCCGTGAGGCCGGACGGTCCGGAGCCGACGATGCCGATCCGCTTCCCCGTGTCGGGCGCCAGTTCGGGTTTGGGGTAGCCGCCCTGGGCGAGGCAGTGCTCGGCCGCCTTGGCCTTCATCGGGCGGATGAAGACGGCGCCGTTGTCGGCGCCCCGGACGCAGGCAGATTCGCATGGTGCCGGGCAGACCAGGCCGCAGGTCAGCGGCAGCGGGTTGTCGCGGCGGATGACCTCGATGGTGGCGCGATAGTCGCCGTGACCGAGATGGGCCATGAAGCTCGGGATGTCGATGTTGGCCGGACACGTGCTGTGGCAGGGCGCCATCCTGGGTACCAGGCAGAGGCCCTCGGGGCAGGACTCGCGCCGGACGTGCTGCTCCCATTGCTCGCGGTAGTGGCGCAAGGAGCTGCCCAGAGGCCAGGCGGCTGCCAGCCCCTGCGCGGCGAGCTCGAGCGCCAGCTCGTCGAGGGTGACGAGGTGGCCGGCATCGCCGCGGCCGAGCGTGATCTCCGTCGTCAGGCGCGCCGCGCGGGCAAGCAACGCGCGCACGGGCACCGCCTCGCCGTGCGCGAGGAGCCAATGCCGGTAGAGCGCGCGCCCGGTCTGCTTGACGACGCACACGCCCGCGGCGGTCACCATCAGGCTGGATGGCGCCGGGGCGATCCCGGCGGACGCGAACGACAGCGGCTCGCACGAGATGTCCGCCTCGGCGAGCGGCAGGAAGCCGCCGAGACCGTCGTCGAACACGAGCACGGCGTCCTCGCCGGCCACCTCGATTCCGCCACCCCAGTCGTCGATCTGGCTTCGCAGGTTGGCGGATCGTGCCAGCTCGACCAGGCCGCGCTGCTTCATGCCGCGTCGGAGCGTGAGCAATGACGCATCAAGGCCGGATGCGCCGGCGAACAGCAGGGCAAGGCGACACCAGGTCTCCGGCGTGTGCACCAGCCGTGACCCGTCTGTGGCGTGTCCCTCCCCCCAGCAGGTCGGCTGGCTGTCGCGCTGCACCTTCAGCTGCATGCGGGGCGTCGCGATCTGGGCGAGCGAACGGATGGCGTCGACCGCGTTCAGGAAGGCTGCTTCGTGACCGGTCAGCTCGGCCGGCAGGCGCAGCTCGACCGTGTGGCTATCCCGGAGGCCGGCAGCGATCAGCACGCCGTCGGCCAGCAGCCAGGGAGCTCCATCGAGCACCGTGGCTGCGCCGCCGGCCCGCGCATCGAGGCTGGTCGCGTCGATCACCAGCACCGAAGCTCCGTGGCCGCGCAGGAACCGACGCCAGGTCAGAGCGACCGGTTCGCCCGCCGCGCCGCATTCCGCCAGGCCGGACTCCTGCACGCGCTGCAGCCGCTGCATTGGCGTCAGAGCCTGCGCCTGGGCGAGACCGGGCAACGCGCCGGTGAGGGTTTCCGCGGGGGGCTCGGCGCCTCTCAGGGCGGCAGCGTCCGCGTCGAGCCACGTCGGCAGCATCTGCAGGTCGCTCACGACGGCGACCCCTCGTTGCTGGCCAGGGGCTCGGCGAGGATGTGACGTGCGTACCGCTCGCGGCGCGGGTCTGGCACCTCGTTGGCGACGCCGAAGGACAGGCAACCGGTGACGCACTTGGTCACGCAGGCCGGCTCGAGTCCGGCATCGATCCGATCCATGCAGTAATCGCACTTGACCACTTTGTTCGTGGCGGGATCCCACTGCGGGGTGCCCCATGGGCACGCCGCGATACAGCTCTTGCAGCCGATGCAGCGACTCGCCTCGACGAAGACGATGCCGTCCTTCTCACGCTTCTGCATGGCGCCGGTCGGACACGCCCTGACGCACCACGGGTCGTCGCAGTGAAAGCACGGCATGAAGACGAACCGCGTACGAGGCAGCCCGTCAACGTCGACCGGATCAAGGGCGATCAGCTGGCACGGGTTGGGGCCCGGGCCCAGATCCTTGTTCGTCTTGCAGTGAACCTCACATGCGAGGCAGCCGATGCAGCTGGCCTCGTCGTGTCGAAGCATGTACCTGCTCATCGCCCAACTCCTTCCGGTGTGCGACGGTTCACCCGCACGACGGTCTCCGTCAGCGCACAGCCGCCCCCGGCGGGATCGAAGTCGTAGAGCTTGCCGTGCTGCAGTCGCTGGTCGGCCACGCCGAGGCCGCGGGCGCGCGTGGCAAGCGGCACCGTCGCTCCGTAGCCGTGCAGCATGAAGACCGCTTCGGGATGGATCCAGGGCGTGACCTTGGCCCTGAGGCAGCCCGAGTAGCTGCCGCCGCCGTTGACCTCGACCTCGTCACCGTCAGCGGATGCCGAGCGGCCGGGCGCGGTCGGGGTGGATCCAGAGCACCTGCTGCGGCGCTCTCTCGTTCAGCAGAGGGTTGTTGAGGGACTGGCCGTGCGCCAGCGTCGCCGTCTTCGCGAACAGCAGCGTGAAGTCGCTGCCCGTCGGCGCCTCCTTGGCGACGTACGCCGGCAGGCTGGGCAGACCAGCCTGCTTCAGGACGCCGCTTTCGATCTCGATCTTCCCCGACGGCGTCGGGAACCTGAGCTCGTCGCGCGGGATCAGCTTCGGCGCCGCCGCCAAGCCGACGATGCCGGCTTCGCGCATCTCCGAGACGGTCACACCGGTGCCGTCGAGCTGGTAGTTCCACAGCTCCTCGATGGTCTCGAAGTCGAGCGCCTCCTTGATACCCATCCGGCGGAGGATCTCGCGGAAGATCCACCACGCGGGGCGGCTGTCGAAGCGCGGAGCGATGGCCTGGTCGCGCATCGCGAATACCGGCACCGGGCCGTTCATCTGGCAGAGGATGTTGGCGCGCTCGAGGTAGGTCGACTCGGGCAGGATGACGTCCGCAAACCAGCCCATCTCCGAGTAGCGCACGTCGATCGAAACGAGCAGCTTCAGCTTGTCCAGAGCGCGCTTGGTCGCCTCAGGATCGGGCAGGCCGGTGAACGGGTCGTGGCGATAGGCGAAGTAGGCGCCTATGCCATACGGCTGCCCCGTCTCCATCGCGGCGAACGCCCGATGCACCATGCCGATGGCCGGATCCCACTGCGGCCGCTCGGCGCCCGCACCATCCACCCGCGGCTCGGAAACCTCCGGCACACGGTCGACCAGTCGGTTCAGCCCCTTCCGGCCGTAGAACTCGGGCGACTTCCCCATTACGAATCCACCTGGGAGCTCGATATTGCCCATCAGCGCGTTCAAGATCAGCGCCGACCGGGTCACGTAGAACGACTGCTTGTGCCGAGCCGACATCCAGCCCGGATGGAAGATCACGTGCGGCGCATCGGCGGCGATCTCGTCGACGAACGCGCGCAACTGATCGGCCGGAACGCCGGTATGAGATTCCTGCCACTCCGGTGTCGTGTCCCTGACGGCCTCGCGGAGAGCGTCCATGCCAGAGACGAAGCGAGCAACGAACTCCTTGTCGTACGCCTCCCGCCGCAACACCTCGTGGATGATCGCAAGGTTCAGCGCATAGTCGCTGTTCGGCCGCACCTTCCAGTAACGAGTGGCCTTGCCGGCGGTAATCGTGGCCCTAGGGTCGATGTACGTGCAGCGCATCCCATTCGCCACCGCGCCCATGAAGGCTTTGGCCTCCTTGACCATCAGCGACTCGACAATATTGCGGCCGTAGAGCACAAGGTGCTTGACGTGCGCTAGGTCGGGGATCAGCCCCTCGTGGCCGAAGCCGTAGATCGAGCGGGCCGCGTTGTGCGCGTTGCCGCCGCAGCCGGCGTCGTGATTGAAGTAGTTCGGCGAACCGAGCGCCTGCACGAACGTCCTGGTCAGATCGTTGAACGGGCCGCCACGATCGGAGAGCGCGATCCCTCGTTCGCCGAACGCCTCGATCGTCTCCCTCAGCTTGTCGGCGATGTAGTCGAGCGCCTCATCCCAGGACGCCCGCCGCCACTGGCCGCTGCCACGCGGCCCACCACGGATGAGCGGCGACTGCGGCCGCTGATCGTCGAACTCGAGCGACAAACCAGCCGACCCCTTCGCGCACAGGCTGGCACCAAGGGCGGCGTCGTGCGGATTCCCCTGCAGCCACGTCACGCGACCGTCCTCGACCATCACCTCGATCGCGCAACGCACCGCGCACATGCCGCACATGCTGTACACCATGCGTCTTCCGGGCGCCTCCACACCACTGACATTCGGCGCCATGCGAGAGCTCATTCCAGTCTCCTTCCACGCCGGTCGCGGGCGACCCCCGGGCGGTTCCGCGTCGCCACACCGCTCGCCACCCAGGCCGCTCGGCCCGGACGCATTCGCACCAACACGCGACTAACAGGGCCGCGCCACTCATCCATTCCCGACTTCTAAGCCAGCCCGCACGAGGCCGCCTCGGGGTCACTGCGGATCACGCCCCGGAGAACTACGCATCCGCCGCACGGCTGACACCACGACGGCTGGCCTCGCCAGCAACTCCCAACGAAGCCCCGGGTCGCGATCGGAGCTTCGAGAGCACCTTGGCGGCGGGGCCCAAGGCGGTGCCACGTGCGACGATGGCGAGCGTGATCAGGTCGGCTGCCGCGGCGCGGTCGTTCACGCCTTCGCGGTCGGTCCCGTCCGACCGCCGCTTGGTTATCGCGTCCGGTCGGCCATCGCGCCGAGGGCGCCGAGGCGCGCGTCCTCGTTCTCTGGGCTGATGCTCCTTGACGCCGTGGCGCTGGCCCGTGCGAGGCGCTGTGCGCTGAGGAGCATCGCTGGGTCGGCGTCGTGTGCCGCGGCCTCGTCGAGGTTCAGCGCCGCCGCTCGAGCAAGGTCTGAGGCTGCGCGAAGGAACGCCTGGTCGGCTGGCGTCCCCACCTCGGTGTCCCGTACTTTGTCGATCTCACCCGCGACTAGGCGGAGCGCGTCTGCGTGCTGCTCGATCGTCACAACGGCCGGATCCTACCGACCCCAGTTGTAAGACGAGGCGAAGCTCCGCCGACAGAGGCCCCATACCGCTCGCCGGCGGCCCCCTGGTTGCCGTGCCCGGTCGTTGTCGAGGCGAGAGGGGACAAGGCGAGTGTGCCTCACGTAGACGGCCGAGGGCGCGTGAATTCGGGCTCGTCCCTCGGCCGCGGGGCGCCGGGACAGAGGTCAAGGCTGTTCCTGGCGCCAAGTGGCGATCGGGAACAAGCGGAGCGAGAGAGAGTCACCCGGTGCTCCCCACCGCCCGCCGGCCAGCATACGCCGATTCGTGGCGATCCGCACGCGGCGCGGTTACACTCGGCGGTGGGCAGGCCATGGGCGGCCAACAGGGTGGTGAGCGACGGATCAGGGCTTCTACGTCCAGGTGCGATACGCCTCTGGGAAGCGGTGGATCGCCGTCGCCGTGTCCCAAGATCGCCGGGCTGCGATCCAACTCGGCGCTCGAGCGTACCGCCACCTCGAAGACGACCGCGGCCGGTACGCCACCGGAGTTCGGATCGTCAGCCTGGCCGACCTGGAAGCCGAAGGCGGCGACGAAGCGTTGAGCCGCGCCGCGTCAGACATTTGGGCGCGCAGCGCAAGATGAGGTTGCGGCGGATCGATGCGGGCTGGCGAGAGCTTGCCTCTGCCCAAGTAGCTTGTCGTCGCGGGCCTCCGGAGCAGAATCATCCACACTCAACGCCGCACCCCGTAAAAAGTGGCTGGGGATTCGTCATCCCCACAGCTCGTCGTGTCGACCGGTGGTGATGCCGAGGCGAAGCTCGTGGCTGACGCCCGGGGTGAAGCGAAGCGAGATGAATGGGCGTATCGGGCCGTGGTGCCATTTCAGTCTCGGTGCGACGGACGGCGCCCATCGCCGGGCTGCGCCCGGATACCAGGTGCACTCGACAATGGCGCCGCGGGATTGGCGCGACCAGGAGTGCATTCCGAGCACGAGCAGCGGCGAGCGCTGTCCGAGCCCGCGGCAGCCGACGTAGATCAGGCTCGAGCGCTGGGTGCCGTCTTCGGAGTAGCTGCTGCGTTCGGTGTGGCGATGAACGTGCCATGGGCGCCATAGGTGGGGTCGGTTGGGGTAGCGCCAGCGTGGCGCGCGCACGGCCGGCCGCTCGTACAGTCGCCCGTCCTGCCGTCGCTCCACGCTCCTGTGGTCGACCCGGGTGTGACCGGTCGGAGCGGCCGAATACACGGCCTCGTACAGCAGCGGCGCGGCTTCGTGCTCGAACCGCCCGTCGGTCTCGTACAGGAGATACACGACCTCGCCCGTTCGCGTGGCCAGGTCGACGAGCTGGGCCTCGTCCAAGGTGAGGTCGAAATCGCCGTACCAGAGCTTGCCGGCGGCGATGCACACGTTGGCGTTGAACACGGCCACATGATCAGCGTTCGCCTCGCGGTAGCGAGTCTTGGACGGGCTGATCAGCCGATTCGGCAGGCCGAGAGTGGCCATGACCGCCTCGTGGTGGCGCACAGCGGGCGTGTGGTTCACCCGTCAACCCTCGACCGGGCGCTGCGAATGGCGCGCACACTCTTGCGCGGGATGCTGGTCATGCCGTAGACATACACGAACACACGTTCGATGTCTACGCTGGAACCCGCTCCTGACCTCCCAAGGCCACGCCTACGCCCAGTTCCAGCGAGCCCTCAAGACCGGGAACGCCGTCCTAGCCCTGGACTTGGCCAGGGAGCTCCGGCGCGTCACGCTCGAGGACGCCCTCGCCCTGTGCCTGATACTGCGCCACGACGAGCAGCGATATCAGCGCGCCACCGCCCGCTGGCTGGCGCGCCACCACGCCGAGGTGGACGGCGTCACCCTGACCGAGATCCGTGAGGTCACTGATCTCCTCGCCGCGCTCCCGGTCTTCGGCGCCGCCACGGTCTCGGCGCTGGTCATGCCCGCCGAGCAGGGGTTCATGATACTGGCTGCTTTGGGCGCGGCTGCGATCCCCGCAGGTCCAACACGGCCTCGCGCGGATGCTGCGACAGACCTGTACGCAGGCCCACACGCGCAATCTCATTATCGGCTGGCTGCTTGACTGGCGCACGCTACGAGCGGTCGGGGAACCTGCGCGAGCTCGCCGAGGTGTTTGACCCGGATGCGGGACACGTCCCTCCGGAGGCGGTCGTGAGGACACGCATGCTGATCGCCTCTCCGGCGAGCTCACTGTGCCCAGCCCGTGACGGCACCGACTCGCTCAAACGGGCGGTCAGAGACGTGGAGATGATGATCGCCCGCTGTCGCGCCGAGCTTCGCCACTGAGAGTTCTCTGCGTCTCCCGCCACGCGCTGGGTGACGGGCGGCGCGAGCGTCGACGCTGGCCAGTCCAGATCCGGTAGGACTACCGATCGGGCTTAGGTGCCAACCCCGATGCCTCCCACGCCGGGAAGGGCAACGATCCAGGAAGGAAGGAGGTGCACTATGGCTACTGCCACAATGGGTACGGCAACTCACACGACGCGTGAGACGATGAAGCTGACCGGGTGGGCGATGTTCGCGAGCGTGGCACTGCTCGTGGTCGGTGGGCTGAACCTGATCAACGGGTTCACCGCCCTACAGCACACCAGCTACTACACCAGCCACCTCGTCTACACCAACATGACGTTCTGGGGCTGGGCGTTCCTCGTCTGGGGCGCGCTTCAGATCCTGGCCGGCGCGGTCGCGCTCGCCCGCCATGAGTGGGGCGCGTATCTGGGCGTGTTCCTCGCCGCAACGTCAGCGATTCTCTGGTTCTTCATGATCTTCGCTGCACCGTTCGCTGCGCTGCTGGGCGTGACCGTAAGCCTGCTGGTGATCGGCGGGCTCACGGCCGGCATGCATCCTGACGAGTACTAGGACGCAGCCGACGCCGCATCTAACCGCCGGGCGAGGCCAATGAGCCCCGCCCGGCGTTTCGCGAAATACGCCACCGTGGACGGGGGTGTGGATTTAGTTGCGCTCGACCGGTGACGCCGATGCGGTCGTGGGGTACCACCGATATGCGCGTTTGCGCCGCGGCGCGTGCCCGGGGGTTGCGACGGGTCAGCCTGCGAGGCTCTCGGCTGATGGGGGATAGGGGTCGGTGATCGCGGCCAGGAGGACGTCGTCCCATTGGTCTTCCTTTTTCTGTGCCTCGACGGTGCGGGGAAACCGCGCTCGGGATTCGGGTCGGCACTGATGCGCCTGGAGGCGATGCCGGTGATGCTGCCCTCGACAGCGCTCTTGGGTAGACCAAGAGCATGGTGTACGGCGTGACGGGAGGCGTGAATCCGGTTGCGCACGGCACCAGACATCCCAACAAGAAAGGATGGTGGGACGTGGCGATTGGACCAGTGCAGTTGCTTGTCCTGGGCTTTAGCCAGCCCGACTTCGACGGCGAGGTGATCGCCGAGCTGGAGCGGCTGCGCCAGAGCGACACGGTGCGGGTGATCGACGCGATGGCGGTCTACAAGGACGCCGACGGCGAGATCGAGGTCGCGCACCTCAGCAACCTCACCAAGGACGAGGCGATCGAGCTTGGCAGCAAGATCGGCGCGCTGATCGGTCTTGGGATCGAGGGCGAGGAAGGCGCCGAGGCGGGAGCGCTTGCGGGCGCCGAGGCCGCGGCCGAAGACGGCATCAACGTGTTCACCGACGACGAGGCGTGGGACGTCCTGGAAGACATCCCCAACGACTCCGCCGCCGCGCTGATCCTGCTCGAGCATCACTGGGCAGTGCCGCTGCGAGACGCGATCGCGCGCGCAGGCGGCTTCCGCCTCAGTGACGGCTTCATCAGCCCGCTCGACCTGGTCGAGATCGGACTGGCAAGCGCAGAGGAAGCCGAACAACTCCACGCCATCGAAAAGGGCACCAAGCCGACACCGACACGCTAGGAGGACCACCAATGATGGGATCCCGCAGAGTCGCGCGACGCACCTCACGACGCGTCGCCCGACGTCGCTGAAGCGGCAAACGATCTGTCCCTCGCCGGCACAGGTTTCCGGTGCCGGCGAGGGGCGCACACACCCTAATCAGATCCTAACCCGGCCGGCGCGGCGTGGCTGGAGCCGCGAGGGCTGCGCCGAAGACGCTTGGTGGAGGCGCGATGCCCCCACCAAGCCGAAGCCGCCCACCAGGCTCACGACAACCACGGCTAGATCAAGCCTTCCGACAGCCAGACCGGTCCTGGCCCCGCCACCTTGAAGTTTGTAGGGCAGATGGCGGGGTCACCCCGTCGGGGTGATGACGGCCACCCGGCAGGCGGCGATCCTTGGCGCTCGGAGGGAAGCCGCGGCGCGGTCCCAGCGTCCACCTGACGTCGGCGCAGTGTCTGCGCGTCGTCGTGTGGCGCGGTCCGCGGCGTGATGCGCACCCTCGTCACCAACCCAGGGAGGGGTCAGATGATTGGACACAAGAAGCTGCTGTTAGCGGTCGTCGCCGTTGTGGCGTTGGCCGTGCCGGCGGTCGCCAGCGCGGTCGGCGAGCACGCAAACACCGAGCAGTTCCCACCCGGCTACCTGCAGATCAACCCGACGACGTGCAAGTTCCTGCACAAGGAGATCGACCAGCCCACGGGTCCGACGTGGAAGAACCTGCGCCAGTTCGCGATCTGGGAGGACGCGCGTCACGACGCCAAGCTCAACTGCCTCACTAACCGCCCCGACCACACCGCCGGACTGGCCGGCTACGTGCAAGTGAAGGCGACCGGCCCAGGCCACAGCGTCACCGCGACCTGCCCCGAGGGCGACGTCGTCCTCGGCGGCGGGATCATGGCCGGCGAAGCGGCCGGCTCATACCCACCCACCACCTCCACGTGGACCGTCATCCGCGCTCACGACAACCACCAAGCCTCGATCACTGTCATCGCCACCTGCGCCCAAGCGCCAGCGTCACCGTAACCCCGACCCGCCCCGGTCTGCCGGCCACCCGAGGTGTGGACGGCCGGCAGATCGGCACTCTCCTCCCCTAAATCCTCCGCCTAGTGCCCCGACGACTGACCCGGGTCGGTTGCGTCAGAGCCCGTTGCGTCTGGTGGCTCTGATCAGCTCTGGTGCCCGTGCTGGGTTCGGAGCTGCTGGTAGTACGACGACGAGGCACGGGAGTGAAGACCAAAGCGTGCCGAGAGCCGATCGTCGATCAGGGTCATGCCCGTGGTCTGGAGATCACGGTGTAGCGTGTCGAGCGGGCCGATTGCTTCCAGGCCGAGTGTCCACCAGATCGCTCCGTCGATGCTGATCTCGGTAAGCTCGAGTGAACACCCAGGTGATTCGGCGTCCGCCAGGGGGCGTTCGACCAGCCCGCCGTCGACCATCGCAAACGACCGCCGCCGGCGAGCCTTCTCGACCCGCGTCCACGCTGCCGCGTCAATCAGCGGTTGGGGGACACTGGCTAACAGGAATGTCCACTTCTCCCAGAGCTCGAGCCGGCCGCGCGTGCCGCCTGGAAGGGAGAGCCGGCCAGGGCTGTGGCGAAACGCCTTCACGTCCAACTGGACGCCGCCGCGGATCTTGACGCTGACGTCGGGGAGCACCGGATCAGTCAGATAGCGGTCCTCGCGCAGCTCGATTCCCTCCCCGAACGGCTCCAACCGCTCCACCAACACGGCCGGGAGCCCGCCCGGATGGATCCACCGCACCTCGAGCGAAACCACGCCGCCACCCACACTCCCCGTCACGTCCAACGCCACGCCACGCGGTTCTCCGCCGCTTGTCCCCCGCCCGCTGATCACGGCTTGCGGCCCCTCTTCCCATCGGTCGCATGACCGGTTACTTCGTCGTCACCCCTTCTCGCACCCGACCGGCTAACGCCCGGGCCGACCACACCACCATTGTCGCACCATGACTCCGGCGCCACCAAACTGCGCGGAGCAGGTGTGGGAGCCAAACCAGGAACCCGTAAGGTTGCGTGCACAACGAGCGCGTGAGATAGTAGGCGACGCACCACCGGCCCGGACATGGAGCCGCCCGACACTAGGGGGATGGGGATATGGCTCGAACGATGACGCCTGCCGGCGACGGGCGGCCGCGCGTTCGCGACGCGTCTGGCCGGCAGCCGGAAGTGACGTTTGAGCGCGATGGCTCCATCCTCAGCGTCGACAGGGGCGGGCAGTGGGCGTGCGTGACGATCACCAGGCAGGACGACGCGCGGGCACTGGACATCCTGCTCGACGCCAACGACGCCGAACGGCTCTCCCGCTGGCTGATCGAGCATCACGAGGGCAAGCCGACCGCCGGGGGGGTGCGATGAGCGCACCTACGAGCACCACAGCGGCGCTGAAAACCGAGCTAGTGGCGTGCTGCGAGGACGCCGCCGACTGGCGGCTGCAGCGAGTGGCGGAGTTCCCACGCAACGCTCCCATGCTGGCAGCCGTCGACGCGCTCGCGTCGGCCGCTGAAGATATCGAACGGCTGTGCGATGACGACCCTCGCCTCTGCCGGTTGGCGCGGGCGTGGAACCGCCTAGACCATCAGCAGCGGATGCTCGCGTCCACCGAACAGCGCCGTGCCATACGCCAGGCCGGGTATGACCATGTTGCAACCACGACCGCACTGCTCGTACTGGTCACTCTGGTCGCCGAGGCGATCCTGCGCCAATAGCACGCCGCACCTCGGCATCGCCGTCTACCTCGTGGTGCCGTTCCGAGAGGTCCGAGGACTCCTGGTCCCACACCCATGAGCCAGGACACAACGCACCGTGTGGGCCTTGACTTAGGAGCAACTCATGGACGAGATGGCCCGGTCGGAGCTGGGTGAGTCGCGCTGGCCGATGGCGGGCGCTGTGGTGGCGGTGATCGTGCTCACCTACCTGCTGCCGGCGCAGGTACGCGTGGTCAGCTTCGGCAGCGTGCGCGTAGTGCCGATTCTGGAAGCTGTACTGCTCGTCGCCCTGATCATCGGCGATCCGGGGCGTATCGACCGCCGCACAACGGCGTTGCAGCGATTGGCGACGGCCCTGGTGTTGATCATGCTCGGCGGCGCACTCATCCAGACCGCGGGGTTGACGGTCGACCTGATCAAGGGTGGCGGGGTGACTGACTCGGGGCGCCTCCTGCTGGAGGCCGGCTCCATCGTCTGGGTCGTCAACAACATCTCGTTCGCGCTGCTCTATTGGCAGCTAGACGGCGGCGGAGCGCCGGCCCGCCTGCACCACGTGGCTGTGCATCCGGACTTCGCGTTTCCTCAACAACTCGCACCCGAGCTGGCACCGCCGGGGTGGATACCCGGATTCCTCGACTACTTCTATCTCGGCTTCACAAACGCGATTGCGTTCAGCCCCGCCGATGTCCTGCCGCTGACAGTCAGAGCCAAAGCGCCCATGCTGGTGCAATCACTCGTCTCGCTCGCGCTCGTCGGGCTCGTGATCGCGCGGGCAGTCAACGTCCTACCGGGGTAACCCGTCGCCAGGCGGGTGATGTCGCGCGCAACCGAGCCGAGAATCGTCGCCGCACTCAGCGCCCCGAAATCAACACCCTCGGACGTCTGGGTTGGACGGCAACGACCAACGCCAACCTCAAGCCACGTCGTCGCCGGGAGCCCCCGTTCCCGCTCGTACGCCGGCGGCTACCGCTACCACGGCGTGTCGCCGCGCGGCGAGGGAAGTCCACCCGCACGTTGAACCCCTATGGAATGACCGGTCGCAAGTCGACGCCGACCCCAGCGCGGGCTTCGTTCATCGACCGGCAGGTCACGAGAATCGCCGACGCCCGATCCGTGACGATCGGGTTGGCGCTCGCGTTCGTCACGTTGGGACTGGCTGGAGCGATCGTGATGCGGATCGCCGATCCCCACAACTTCCCATCTCTCGGCCTCGCGTTTTGGTGGGCGATCGAGACGATCACCACAGTCGGCTACGGCGACCACGTACCCACCACAACCGCCGGTCGCCTGGTCGGCGCCGTCGAGATGGTAGTTGGGGTCTCCTTCATCGCGTTTCTGACCGCCGGCGTCACAAGCACCGTCATCCAACGCGCCGCCGCACCGGCCGAGCACGATGATCGCGCCAGCACCCAGAAGAACACCGAAGCGATCGTCGCCGCACTGACCGACAACAAAGCCGCCATCGACGACCTTGGCCGGCGACTCGACCACATCGAATCCAAGCTCAGCTGATCAGCCAGCGAGCCTGATCATCTTGTCGCTGTTCGTCCGCCCACTCTTGCTCGAGGGCCGGAGACGGTGGCTACGCGTTGCGCGAGGTGCGGCTGCCGAACGCGCAACCGAAAGGGCCGATGATCGGCACCACGGCGAGAGTGAACCCGAACCAGAACCGGCCGGGATGGGTGACGACTATGACGAGGCCGACCACATAGAGGTAGACGCCTTCGGAGGGCTGGAACCGGTGCACGGGTGTCCCTTCCGCGCCCGGGATCGAGGTCGGGAATGCTGGCAGGGGGGCGCTCGCATCGAGTGTGCACGCCGCGCGGACAAATGCGTTCGCGGGATCTCACGACCGGTGGCCGCGCGGCCGGCCCCGCCCCGGCTTCGGGAGCCAACGTTATCCGGCCGGTACTCGGCCGGGGTGGCCGCGCGACCCGCCCCCTCCCCAGGGCAGATCCAACTCTGGAATCGCAACTTCGGAATGCGCCCCTTATGGTCGGGATAGCGACCCGGCTTCAACGCGTAGTCGTCGTCCCGGCCCTCTCGTCGTCCGAGGCTCTATTCGAGCTCAGCCGCTGAGGGAGGCGCGGTCTTCGAATCCGCCGCGGCCCCCCCCCCCCCCCCCCCCCCCAGCGGTTTTGGCCGGAGGTGTCCGCCCCCCCGCATCAACCCCGAAGCCGCGAGATTCGCCGCGCAAGAAAGCAGCGGAACACCCGCAAGAATCCCCTTCCGTAGCGGCCGCCAGACCGCCCCGAGAGACTTTAATTGTAGCCCCCTCACGCGCGAGCAGCGTCGAGAGCTCCTCGACCGAGGCCCGCAGCCGCTCGTCGACGTCGCCCCGGCGCCGGCGCAGCGCGTCGCGGATCACTGTGGCCTGCACAGTCGATAGCCGACGCCCCACTCGTTCGCGATCCAGGCCGCATCCGACTCGGCGCGCAGCTTCTGGCGCAGCCTGCTCGCGTGCGAGTCCAGGGTGCGCGTGCGTCCCTGCGACCGGAATCCCCACACCGTCTCGAGCAGCTCCTTCTTCGTGAAGACGCGCTCCGGCTCGGCCGCCAGGGTGGTCAGGAGCTGGTACTCCTTGGCCGACAGGTCGAGCCGGATGCCGCCGACGGTCACCTCGCGCGAGAGCGTGTTCACGGCCAGCTCGCCGTGGCGGATCACCTGGCGGTCGCGCGCCCGCGAGATCCGGCCGAGCACGGCGCCGATGCGGGCGAGCAGCTCGGGGTAGTGGAAGGGCTTGGTGACGTAGTCGTCGGCACCGCGGACGAGGCCGCGGACGCGGTCGGTGTGCTCGGCCTTCGCGCTCAGCATGATGATCGCCAGGTCGGGATCCCACGGGTCGTTGACGCCGTCGCCGTGGCGGACGGTGCGGCAGATGTCGTAGCCGCTCATATCGGGCAGCACGACGTCGAGCAGGATCACGTCGGGCCGGGAGCGGCCGAGCAGCTCGAGCGCCTCTGCGCCCGTGCCGGCGGAGAGGACGCTGAAATCGTCGTCGCGCAGGTTCTCGGTGAGAAACGCGACGATGCGGGGCTCGTCGTCGACGACGAGCACGGTGGATCCAGCCATGGGGAGTGGCTCCTTGGGGTTGCGGCCGGGCCGGGCGGGGGGTCACCGAGGGCCGATCGGCACGTTGCTTTCGATTCGTCCGCTCCGGCCGCCCCGGAGCTCGATCCCACCGTATCCGACCAGACCTGCAAATGAAAGGTATGCAACAGCAACTGTTGCAGATCCGTGAGGCGAATCATCGCCTTGCGGTAGGGGCGGGTCGTCACGGCGCTCACCGCTGCGGTGAGCTGCGCCTACCTCAGCGGCGGCGGCGGCGACGCCGCTGGTCAACCCCGGCGACGTGCGCATCCTGGGTACCCTGCATGCGGCGGGACATCCGGGAGAGGAGCGTGATGACGGCCGTCGACACACCCCAGTCGAACATCGAGATCATCTTCAGCGACTGGCTCGACGCGCTCCGCCGCCGCGACCTCGACGCCCTCGCCGCCCGGCTTGCGCCCGGCGTGACCCACCGCGGCGTGCGCCCCGAGCTCTACTGCGGCAGCCGCGCCGCGGTGCTCGAGAGCGTTCGCTCGACCGCCCGCGACCTGCCCGAGGTCGAGGCGATCGAGCTCGTCGCCGCCGGCGACAACGTCGTGCTCTCGGTGCGGGCGCCGACGGTCGGCCAGCCGCTTGACGCGGCGGATGATCCCCGCTCCCGGCGCGGCACCGCCTCGATCGTCTTCACGCTGCACGACGGCCTGATCACCGCGATCCAGGACTACGCCTCCCGCACCGCGGCGCTGCGCGCCGCCGGGGCGGCCGAGTCGCTCTGGGACTGATCAGCCCGCGCGCGCCACGGCCCAGCGGGCGTGGGCGAGCGGATGGGCGAGCAGGTGGGCGGCGGCGAGGCCGGCCCACTCGCCGTAGCGGGCGAGCAGCTCGGCCGTGTCCTCCACGCCCGCGCGGCGCCCGAGCACGGCCGAACAGAGCTTGATGAGGCCGAGGTCGCCGACCGGCCCGTGGGCATAGGAGCCCAGTCCCGCGCCCGCGATCACGCCGGCCGACCACACCCCCAGGCCCGGCTCGGCGCAGAGCCGCTCGACCGCAGCCTCCGCGGGCACGGTGCGCAGCCGCTCGAGGTCGAGCGTGCGGGCGGTGCGCACGAGCGCCGCCGCCCGTCGCGGAGAGAGCCCCGCGCGCTCGGCCCGGGCCGCGCTCAGGCGGCCGATTTCGGACGCCCCGGGCGGGCGGCGCAGCTCGCCCGATCGATCGCAGATCGCCGCGAGCAGACGGCGCTCGATCTGCATCGCCTCGCGGCCCGTGATCAGCTGGCCGCAGACGGCCCGCACGAGGGCGTGCGCGACCGTCCCCAGGCGGGCCGGGCGCAGGCCCGGGCGCCGGCGCACCGCGGCGGCCAGCAACGGGTCGGACGCGGCCATGCGCAGGAAGGGCGTGTGGTCGACGTCGACGGCCAGCACGAAGCGCAGTGCGTCGAGCACCGCGGCGGGCTCGTGTGCGCCCGTCCGTCCCACCAGATCGCCGTCACGCCGCTGCCAGACCCGGATCTGCGCCGGTCCGGCCGGCGTCACCACCACCAGGTCGAGCACGCCGCCGTGGTAGCGGCGCGTCGGATCGGAGCGCGCGGCAGACGCCTGGAGCGAGTACGGCCCGCGCGGCCGCAGAACGGTCTCGGTCACCTCGGCCGACTGCAGCTGCGCCACGCCGGGCATTGTCGCATCCGACCCGGCCTTTACCATCGCCGCTTGACAGAAAACGTTTGCGCGGTCACGATTGGTGCTCCGGAGGGTTGCGGACCGGGTCGATCCGCAATGCGCAGGGCGCCTTCCGGGAGGGCCGATCGCCGTGCATGACGATGCACGGCCAATCTCACTCATGTCTTCGAGAGGAGCGCGAGGAAGCGTGTCGCGTGTGCTCATAACCGGCGGAGCCGGGTTCATCGGATCGCATGTCGCCGAGTCGCTGCTCGCCGCGGGGCACGACGTGCGCGTGTACGACCGGCTCGTCGAGCAGGTGCATCGCGGGCTCGGCCCGCGCCACGTCCCCGCCGACGCGGAGTTCGTGCACGGCGACATGCGCGACGCCGCCGCGCTGCGCAAGGCGCTCGTGGGTGTGGACGCCATCGTCCACCACGCCGCCGAGGTCGGCGTCGGCCAGTCGATGTACCAGATCACGCGCTACGTCGACGGCAACACGAGCGGCACCGGCGTCCTGCTCGAGCTGCTCGCGAACGAGCGCCACAGCGTCGAGCGGATCGTGGTCGCCTCGTCGATGTCGGTCTACGGCGAGGGCGCCTACCGCTGCGGCGAGCACGGCCTCGTGCACCCGCGGGTGCGCGGCGACCGCCAGCTCGGCGCACGCGACTGGGAGATGCGCTGCCCCGAGTGCGGCGGCCACGCCGCGCCGGTGCCGACCGCGGAGTCAAAGCCGCTCCACCCCGCCTCGATCTACGCGATCTCCAAGCTCGACCAGGAGCTGATGTGCCTTGCGGTCGGGCGGGCCTACGACATCGGGGTCGTGGCCCTGCGCTACTTCAACACGTACGGCCCGCGGCAGGCGCTCTCGAACCCCTATACCGGCGTCGCCGCGATCTTCAGCTCGCGGCTGATCAACGGCCAGCCGCCGCTCGTGTTCGAGGACGGCGCCCAGCTGCGCGACTTCATCCACGTCCACGACGTCGCCCGCGCGACCGTGCTCGCACTCGGGTCGCGCGGCGCAGTCGGCGAGGCGATCAACATCGGCACCGGCCGGCCCGTCTCGGTGCTCGGCGTCGCCGAGGTGCTGGCCCGCCACATCGGGGTCGAGATCCCCGCCCGGCTCAGCGCGACGTCGCGCTCGGGCGACATCCGCCACTGCTGGGCCGACGCGACCAAGGCCCGTGCGCTGCTCGCGTTCGAGCCCGAGGTCAGCTTCGACGAGGGCATGCGCGAGCTGGTCGCCTGGGTGCGCGAGCAGGAGGCCGACGACCACTCCGAGGCCGCGCACGCCGAGCTGCGCCTGCGCGGGCTGGCACGGTGACGCCGCCTCGGTGACCGTGCTTTCGGTGTCGATCGCCGTCGCCGTGCTCGCGGCGGTGTTCGTCGTCACGCAGCTGCTGTACCTCGTCGCTCTGGGCCACGACCTGTACATGCTCGCGCGGCCGGTCGACTGGGTCGAGCTCGACGAGGCCGACGAGGCCGACGCGGCGTACCGGCCCCGGATCGTGCTGCTCTACCCGGTGCTGCGCGAGCCCGAGGAGACGATGCGCACCACGTTCCTGGGCCTGGCCACGCTCGAGTACCCGCCCGACCGCTACCGCATCGTGGCGGTGCCCAACCACGACGACGCCGAGACGATCGCCGCGCTCGAGCGGCTGCAGCTCGACTTCCCCTTCATCGAGGTGCTGGAGGTGCCGGCGACGAGCGACCCCAGCTGGGAGCCGGTGTGGGAGAGCTGGGAGGCGACCGAGAAGGCCTACTGGTGGCACCAGGGCGCCACCGAGCGCGACCGGGAGCTGCCGCCCAAGAAGACCCGCCAGCTCGTCTACGCGCTCTACACCCTGCACGGCGAGGAGACCGAGCCCGACTGGCTCCTGAACTACATCGACGCCGACAGCGTCCCGCCGCGCGACCATCTGCTCGCGGGAGCGGCGGGCGCGGCCCGCTACGACGTCGTCCAGAGCACGAACGTCGCCGGCAACCTGCTCGACAGCTGGGCGGCGTCGTGGCACGCGATGGATCACATGGCCTGGGACGGGATGCGCTACGCGCACATGAGCGCACACGGCCGCCACCCCTACTGGGTGCTCGGCAAGGGGCTCTTCTACCACGCTCCAGACCTGATCTCGCTCGGCAGCTTCAACCCCTGGGTGACCATTGAGGACCCCGAGGTCGGCATGCGCCTGTGGGTGAACGGCAGGCGCCTGGGCGTCATCGCAAGCCCGCTGATCGAGGAGGTGCCGCTGACGCTGCGGCGCGGCTTCACGCAGCGAAAGCGCTGGATCTGCGGCTTCTTCCAGTCGCTCGGCCGGCCCCTGAAGCTGATGGGAATGCGCCGGCGCGACCGCATCCGGGCGTGGACGAACTTCCTGCCGTGCCTCTCGCTCGGTGTGAACCCGCTCGGCATCCCCGTCGGCGTGTGGGCGCTCGTGGTGTGGTTCGAGGGGACGAGCCCGCTGCCCATCGCCCTGATCCTGCTCGCGATCGGGACGATCGTCCTCTACTGCATCAGCATGGGCATCACCTACGTCGTCACGTGGGGCCGCACCGGGCTCGTGCTCGACCGCCGCCGCGACCGTCTGCGCTACATGCTGCGTGTGAACCCGGTTTTCCTGTGGTTCTACTGGCTGTGGTGGTCGGTGCCGATCGCGGTCGGCCTGGGCATGTACCTGCGCGACGGCGGCCGCGTGTGGGAGCGCACCGAGAAGGTGGACGCGATCCACGAGCTCGTGCGCGAGGTGGTCAAGCGGGAGGAGTGAGCCCGGCGCGCAGCGCCCGCCACGCGGGCTTGGCCCGGTAGCCGGCGTCGAACGGGAGGCCGCGCTCCGAGGCCCCGAGCCAGCTCGCCGCGTCGGTGATGCCCCACGTGGTCACCCGGCTGCAGGCGCGCACCGCGCGGCATGCGCCGGCGACCGCACGATAGATCGCCGCCTCGGCGGCGAGGCGCTGCGAGAGCGGCGCCGGGCCGGCCGCGTCGACGTCGAGCTCGGTCACCTCGAGCCGCACGCCGAGGGCGGCGAAGCTGCGCAGGACGCCGGTGAGCTCGGCCTGCGGCGGATGCGCGTCGAGGCGCAGGTGCGCCTGGAAGCCGACGCCCGTCACCGGCACGTGGGCGGCCCGCAGACGCGCGATCAGCCGGTGCAGCGCGCGCTCCTTGGCGTCGCGCCACTCGGCGCCGTACTCGTTCAGGAACAGGGCGGCGTGCGGATCGGCGCGGTGGGCAAAGCGGAAGGCAAGCGCGATGTAGCCCGGGCCGATGACGCGCTCCCACAGGCTCTGCCGCAGGCCGCCGGACCGTGTGAGCGGCTCGTTCACGACGTCCCACTCCCCCACGCGGCCGCGGTAGTGCGAGACGACGGTGCGGATATAGCGATGCAGGATCCCGATCAACTGCGCCCGCGAGGGCTGCGAATGCGTGAGCCAAGCCGGGATCATCTCGTCCCACACGAGCGTGTGCCCGCGCACAGGCAGGCCGTGGCGGGCGGCGAAGGCGACGATGCGGTCGGCGCGGGCGAAGTCGAACCGTCCCCGCGCGGGCTCGAGCTGGCTCATCTCCATCTCGTACTCCGGCGTCACCGACGCGTAGTGGGTCAGCAGCGTCCGCACGTAGCGCGGGTCACCCGAGTCGAGCATGACCGTGTTCACAGCCGCGCCGAGCTGCGGCGGCGTGGCGACGGCGCCGCGGACGTAGACGGCCGCGACCGCAGGATGGGCGGGCGCGGGCGCGGCCGCGGCGGCGGCGAGGCCGAGTGTCACAGCGAGCGCTAGGACGTACTTGCCGAACATCTATTTTACTAGGTCGGCAAGACATTCCTATCACTTGACCGGGTAAATTTTGCACCGCTGCGGCCGATAGGAGGCGGCGCGGGCGGCCCCGGTCAGGTCAGGTGTGCTCGATCACGAGATGGTCGCCCACCTGGGCGCCGGAGCGGTCGATCGCCCCGACCGGCAGCTCAAGGGCGACCTTCGCCCCCATGCACACCGACGCCCGCCACGGCTTGATGCCGCGCACGAGCTTCAGCACGCGGCCCTCGCGGTCGGCGTAGATGACGTCGATCGCAAACCGCATCCCGAACATGTGGATCGAGCTCGTCGGGATCCACAGGCCCTCGTCGTCGGCCAGGCCCGACCGGCCGAGCAGGCCCTTCGTGCGCTTCCAGAGCGAGGTCGCGAGCTCGCCGCGCTCGCAGACGACCGGCCCGCGTTCCAGACGGATCCGCGCCACTACCATGTCCCCTGATGGGGCATACCGAGCCACCGATGGAGCACTCCGAGTTCGAGTACGTGTCCGGCGACGACTTCGTGGTCGAGTTCCTCGACTACCGGTACGCGTTCTCGCGCACCGACTTCGAGCAGCGCGTGACCGCTGCCGCCGTGCGCCTGGAACTCGTGCCCGTGCGCGACCTGAGCGACAACGAGTGCGCCGACCTGGTCGAGCTCGCAAGCGCGGGCCGGGTCGACCATCCCCGCAGCCGCCTCGGCCGCCACCTGGCCGCGCACGCAGGCCGGCTCGACTCGCTCCACGCCGACCCGCTCGCCTACTGGCTGCGCAAGCTCGTGTTCCGGGGTGCCTGGCTCGACCACCGGCTGAAGACGGGCATGCTCGACATCACGTTCGACGAGGGCGCGGGCCGGTTCTCGTACCGGATGCCGACCGACCAGACGCCGGTCGTGGATGTCGCCCCGGTGCCGAGCTGGGCGCCGCTGCAGTTCACCGGCTGACCGCCGCGCGGCCGCCGGCGGCCGCTCAGTCAGGGTTCGGCGTGCCACCGGCCGGCGGGACGTACACGAGCAGGTGCGGGCCGACCTGGATCTGGTCGCCCTCCTCCAGCAGGTGCTGCTGGATCAGCTGCCCGTTGACGAACGTGCCGTTCAGGCTGCCCTCGTCCTCGAGGACGACGCCGACGGGCTCGCGGCGCAGGGTCGCGTGCCGGGCGGACACGGTCGGGCCGGCCAGGATGATGTCGTTGTCCTCGTGGCGGCCGATAGTCGCCGTGCGGTGCTCGAGCGGGAACGTCTGCTCGTCGCCGAGCTTCGGCCGCCACACGAGCGCCGGGTGCGCACCTGCCGGGACCGGACGCGGTGCGTCGGCCTGCGATGCCGGCTCGATGATGCGCGTGAAACTGGGCTGATCGTCGTCCATATCGGCTCCCGGATGGCGGAGAAATTGCGCCGTTCGAGCCTAGCAGCGGCGGCGGACGGCCGATAGACTGGTGGTCGACATGGCGGAAGAGGAAAACCCGATGGCCGAGGCCGAGGCTCAGCTCTACCGCCGCATCCAGGAGCTGCGCGCCCGCGCGCGCTCCGAGCGCGCTCCCGGCGCCGCCGGCGACACCCCGGCGAACATGCCCGACCTGCGCACGATCCTGGCCCGGGCCGAGGCCAACGTCGGCGAGCTGCGCCAGACCGCCGCGGCCCTCGAGCAGTCGCTGCCCGAGGCCGTCGAGCGGGCGATCGAGCGCGCGATGGACGAGCGCTCCACCCCGCGCCGGCTGGTCGAGCTGCGCGAGCTCGTGCGCTCGCTCGCCGGCCAGATGGAGCAGGTGAACCGCGACCTCCTCACCGAGCGACTGGGCCGGATCGAGGACCTCGAGCTGCTCGTCGACCTGATCTCGACCGGCATGGCCTCGCTGCGCCAGGACATGGCCGACGTCAGCGGCACGCTCGCGCGCATGAACTCGTCGGTGAACGGCGTCGCCGCGCGGCTCGACCAGCCGCTGCAGGTCACGGTCGAGCGCCCGCGCCAGAGCGGCGTGCGCGACCTCTTCCGTCCCACCGAGCCGGAGCAGCCCGACCCGTCGCCGCGGCGGGGCTAGATACACTCCGGCCCATGCCGGTGACGAAGGTGATCGAGGTGATCGGGACGTCGGATCAGGGCTCCGACGAGGCCGTCCGCGAGGCGGTGACGTCGGCCGGGCGCTCGATCCGCGGCATCTCGGCCGTCGAGGTCGTGTCGCTCACCTGCGACGTCGAGGACGGCCACGTCGCGCGCTGGAACGCGCTCGTGAAGCTGTCGTTCCCGGTCGAGCCGCGCTAGCCGGCTACCCGGCGGCCGCGGGGAAGCGCGGATCGGCCCTGATCGCGTCGAGGTCGGAGTCGGCGCGGGCATGGACCGCGAGCTCGGGCTGCAGCTCGAGCGCGGCCCGGAGGTGGCCAAGCGCGTCGTCGCCACGGCCGATCAGCGCCTCGCAGCAGGCCAGGTTGTAGAGCACGCCGACGGTGCCCGGGTGTTCCGCGTCGGCCGCAAGCAGGATCTCGGCGGCGCGCTCGTAGTCGCCTCGGCGGTAGTCGGCCGCGGCCGCCACGCCGTGCTCCCACCCCGGCGCGGCGTAGGCCTTGCCCACGGTCGCCCCCACGGCCAGGACGACCGTGCCGTCGGCGTCCGCCCGGCCGGACCGTCGCGCCGCCGGCCGCACGGACACACATGTCCCCTCGGCGGCCGCGAACTCCTGGCCGTCGACGGTGAAGATCACCCGCCCGGCCAGCACGGCGTACATCTCCTCCTGCCCGTCGGCCTCGGTGTGCTCGCCGATGACGGTCTCGCCCGCGTCGGCGACCCACGCGGCGACGCCGAACGCCTGGAGCCCGAGCAGGGTGCGCACCGGCTTGAACCGCTGCCCGCCGAAGTCCTGCGCCGCCTCGACCTGGTCGAGGCGCACCACCCTGTACGCGCCGTCCACCGCCGTATCGTCGCAGATCGCGCCGACGACGGCTAGCGCGATTCCGGCAGCCAGCCCTCGCGATACGGCACGTCGGTCTCGGGGCCGGCGTCGGCGTAGGCGACCCGCGGCTCGGGCGTCTCCTGCGCGACGCCGGCGCCGTGGCGCTGGGCCAGCTCGGAGGCCGGGTAGATCACGTCGCCGCCGCTGCGGCCGCCGATCGCGAGGATCGCGCACGGCCCCTCGCCGGCGCCCACGAACACGTGCTCGGTCCACGCCGGGCAGTGGACGAAGTCCCACGCCCGCAGCCGCCGCTCCTGCCCCTCGACCAGGAGCAGGCACTCGCCCGACAGCACGAGGAAGTCCTCCTGCTCGTCCTCGCCGTGGTACATGCAGGCGGGCTGGCCGGGCGCCAGGACGCCGATGTTGATGCCGATCTGCGGGAAGCGCGGCTCGCCCTCGAACTTCGTGTACGCGCCGTAGTCGCTGTCGTGCCAGGCGGCCTCACGGGCGTTCACCACGAACCAGCCCTCGCCACGGGGCACGAGCCCCGCCTCGCTGCGATCGAACTCAGCCTCCGGCACCATGCGGGCAACCTACCAGCCCGGGGCGGTCAGAGTCGACCGTTGACCGCGAGCGTGCGCAGCGCGTCGACGGTGATGCGGCCCCGCCAGGCCCACGCGACGGCGTCGTTCCACGCCAGCCAGTCGAACATCCAGCCGCCGTCGTCGCGCTGCCCGGCGGTGAGCTCCGACAGCTGGCGTTCGACCGCCGCCGGATCGAACAGGCGCCGGCCGGCGTGGTCGGGCCGCGGGGCGACCGTGAGCGCCGTCAGCTCCTCGCCGTCCGCGCCGCCGCCGACGCTCAGCGAGGCCTTGCCTGCGAGCGCGGGCGCCAGATCGTCCAGCGCCCGCTCGGCGCGGTCGCGGTCAGGGACGGCGTCGAGGAAGTCGATCACGTACTTGGTCTCGTACCCCGAGGTCGGGTCGCGCTGCTGGAGCCGCTCCCAGACGACCTCGGTCGCGTGCTGGAGCCAGGCCCGTCCGGCCCCGGCGTCCATCCCCGCGCGGTGCGCAGCCGCGGTGACCGCGGCGGTCATGAGCAGCGACGGCGGCGGGTCGGCCACGGGTGCCATCCAGGGGGCGTGCGCCACCGCGTCCGGGTCATACGGGAGCACCATCGCGACGCCGTCCGGGCTCGTGCGCTCGAGCCAGCCGGCGAGGGCGGTCAGGAGCGGGTCGTCCGGCGGGGCATCGATCTCGTGCAGGATCTCGAGCGCTGCCAGCGCGGCGATGGGCTGGCTCGCCGGGTCGGGCAGGTCCGGCTCGAGGTAGGCGAAGCCGCCGTCGGGGTTCTGGTAGGCGGCGAGCGCCGCGCGGACAAGGGTGGGATCGCCGGTCAGACGGCGGCGGTCGATCAGGCGCGCATGGAGCGCGACGAAGCGGTGTGCTGCGGCGATGTCGGTCATGACCGCAGCATCGCCGCACGGCCGGCGCCGGGCTTGTATGGATCGGACAGCCTCCCGGCGGGCTCGCCGGCGGGCGCCGCGCCCTCGGCCAGGAGCTCGCTCGGGGTGAGGCAGGCCAGGCGGCGGCACTCGCGCGCGAGGTGCGCCTGGTCCGCGTAGCCTGCGTCGGCGGCAAGGCGGGCGAGCGATCCCCCGCTGCGCGCGACTGCGAGGAAGCGCTGGAACCGCAGCACGCGGCGCAGCGTACCCGGCCCGTAGCCGACGGCGCGCTCGAACCGGCGCCGCAGCTGACGCTCGCTCAGGGCGGTTTCACGCGCGAGCCGCTCAACGCTCGTCTCGCCATGGCGCACGCGCAGGACAGCCTCGCGCGCGAGGTCGTCGCGCGTGCCCGCGATCCGCCCGGCGACACCGGCGATCAGGGCCTCGAGCGGACGTTCGGCCGCGGCGACCCGCCCCTCGAGCCGGCGGCCGGCGACGCCCCAGATCTCGGCCACGGGCACGACCTGGTCGAGCAGCTGCGAGGCCGGCAGGCCGAGCGCGCCGCCGGCCATGCCGACGCGGAAGCGCACGCCGCAGCGGGTCTGGCCCGGGGTCGCGGGCGCGAGGTCCGGCATCGTGGCCGGGCCGGCCACGACGAGCCGCCCTTGCGTCCAGACGATGTCGACGCATGCATCCGGCAGCACGCGCGTCGCGCCGCCGCCCCCGACCCACACGCATGCCACCTGCTGCTCGAGCCCCGGCGGCGGGGCAAGCTCGCGGTACCCAGCCATGGCCGCAGGGTAGTCCGCCGGCCAGATGGTTGATTCCACGCCCCCGTGATGTCCAAGGTGCAAGCCGAACGGCTTGCACCGGTCAGTGGTGATCTGCGATCACGTAGGTCACCACTGGGCTGCGGACCGAGCAGCGCAAGGACGCAGGGAGCGTTCATAGTGGTCGAACTATGGACGCGACCGAGAAGCGTTCAAGGGCGGTTGCCCTTGAACGCGGTCTGAGGCGTCTGCGATGACGCAGACGCCGAAGCGCGATGCGACGGTTCGCAGACGCAGCGCCACCAACGCTCAAACCAACCCGCCACACCTCCGCGCGGCCAGGCGCGCGGGGGCGTGGAATCAATCATCTAGGGGCGGTCGCACGAGTACAGCAGGTACGGCCCGGCCTCGTCCTCGACCCGCCGCTCGAGCCGCATGCCGATCCGCTCGGCCACCCGGATCGAGGCCGAGTTGGCCGGATCGACCAGGCAGACCAGGCGTGACAGCCCCAGCCGGCCGAACGCGTGGGCGGCAATCGCCCGCGCGGCCTCGGTCGCAAGCCCCCGGCCCCAGTACGGCCGCGCGAGCAGATAGGCCACCTCGACCTCGGATCGGCCCGCGATCGTCCACGGCAGCAGGCCGCAGCGGCCGATGAACGCGCCGCTCGGCTTGTGGATGGTCGCCCACAGGCCGAGCTCCGGCCGATCCGGGTGCCCCTGGAGGAACCATTCCAGCTCCTCGCGGGTTTCGTCGAGCGTGAGCGTGCCCTCGGGGAAGTACCGCCGGATCTCGGGGTCGCGGTACAGGGCGAACAGCGAGTCGAGGTCGCCCACCTCGAGGTGGCGCAGGATCAGCCGGTCGGTCTCGAGGATCTGCGCCAGGCGGCGGATCGTACCGCCGGACGTCACCTCCCCCCTGGCGGGAGCAGCCACGCCAGCCCGAGGATGACCGCCCACGCGAGGATGGATCCGCCGACGATGGGCGCCGCAAACGCAAGCCATGGGCGGCGCGACCGGCGCGGATCCCACGCCAGGACTCTTCGCAGGATTGCCATGAACAAGGCCGGACAGGGAAGACGAGGCGGGCGGGCGGCGCATCGGCACCGGCCCGCCCGGGCCCTCGCTACTTCCCGCCTCCGGCCGCGCGCTGCACGGCGGACTTGATCGCGCCGGTGATGATGCTGCCCAGGCCGTGATCCTGGCCGCCCAGGAACGAGCTCACGGCCAGCAGCAGCACCCCAACGGCCATGGCAAGGCCGACGTACTCCACCGTGCCCTGGCCGCGCTCATCGCGCCGGATCCGGTCCACCAGCGCCCGGATACGCACGTGCGCTCCGACAACCGCATTCAACATCGCTACCTCCTCGGGTTTCGCCTGACCACCCAAGGGTCGCGCCGGCCGCTGTCATGGAACAAGGCGCGCGCGGCCACGCGGGCGTGCCGATTCGCGCACGCCGGCCGCGACGCTACGCCGGCGGGCGCGGCGGCTCGCCGATCAGGAAGCCCCCGCCCGAGACATCGGCCACGCAGCCCGAGACGAACGACGCCTCGTCCTGCGAGAGCAGCCAGACGATCGGATGGGCGATCTCCGCGGCGCTCGCCACGCGGTGCATCGGGATCGTGGCGGCCACCGTCTCGAGCCGGGCCGGGTCGGACAGCCGCTCGGCGGTCATGTCGGTGAACGTCATCCCCGGCCGCACGGCGTTCACCCGCACGCCCTCGGCGGCGACCTCCTTCGCGAGCCCGACCGTGAGCGTGTCGACCGCCGCCTTCGAGGCCGCGTAGTAGGCACCGCCGGAGCGGCCGCCGATCGTGGCCGACATCGACGAGACGTTCACGATCGCGCCGCCCTCGCCGCCGTTTCGGCGCGCCATGCGCCGCACCGCCTCGCGGCAGCAGAGCACCGTCCCGACCACGTTCACCGTGAAGAGCGGCGCGATGTCGGCCGCGGTCACGCGCTCGATCGGGTCGCGGCCGCCGTCGGTCGCCGCGCAGTTGACGAGGCCGACCAGCGGCCGCTCGCCGCGCCACGCGTCCACGGCGGCGAAGAGGCCGGCCACACCGTCCTCGGTGGCGACGTCGCCGGGCACCGCCACGGCCGCACCGCCGGCGGCCGAGATCTCGCCCGCGAGCGCCTCGGCCGCCGCCTTGCGCGTGCGGTAGTTGACGGCCACCGCGTAGCCGCGGGCCGCCGCCAGCCGGGCGGTCGCCGCGCCGATCCCGCGCGCCGCTCCGGTGATGACCACGACCCCCTGCACGGGCGGATCGTACCGACGCCGGAGCGTGAGTCCCGGCCCGCACCCCGCCGATACACTGCTCGCACGATGCCGCGCGCCGCCGATCTGTTCGTCCAGTGCCTCGAGAACGAGGGCGTGCGCTACGTCTTCGGCATCCCCGGCGAGGAGACGCTCGACCTGAACGACGCGCTCGAAGCGTCGAGCCAGATCAGCTTCATCCCCGTCCGCCACGAGCAGGGCGGCGCCTTCATGGCCGACGCCTACGGCCGGCTGACCGGCCAGGCCGGCGTCTGCCTCGGGACGCTCGGCCCGGGCGCGACGAACCTCGTCACCGGCCTCGCCGACGCGTTTCTCGACCGCGCGCCCGTCGTCGCCCTGACCGGGCAGACCGGCCTCGCCGAGATGCACAAGGAGAGCCACCAGTACATCGACATCGTGCGGATGATGAAGCCGGTGACGAAGTGGAACGCGCGCATCCACGACGCCGCGATCATCCCCGAGGCCGTGCGCAAGGCGTTTGCCGTGGCCGAGCGCGAGAAGCCGGGGGCGACGCACCTCGAGCTGCCCGACGACGTGATGGAGACCGAGGTCGTGGGCACGCCGGTGCCGCGGCGCGCGCGGCCGCTGATCGAGCCCGTCGCCGGCGAGCTGCACCGCGCCGCCGCCCTGCTGCAGGCCGCGGAGCGCCCGGTGATCCTGGCCGGGAACGGCGTCGCCCGCCAGAGCGCGTCGGTCGCGCTGCGCCGCTTCTGCCAGCAGACCGGCCTGAACGTGATCACGACCTTCATGGGCAAGGGCGTGGTCGACGCCGACGACCCGCACGCGCTCTTCACCGCCGGCCTGCGCGCGCAGGACTACCCGGCCGGGTTCATGGGCAAGTCCGACCTGGTCGTCTGCGTCGGCTACGACCTGGTGGAGTGGTCGCCGGTGGCCTGGAACCCGCGGCACGACCGCCGCATCATCTGCATCGACACGGTCGCCGCCGAGATCGACGAGAACTACGTCCCCGACGTCGAGCTGACCGGCGACATCGCCCACATCCTCACCCACCTCGGCAACCTGGTGTCCGAGAAGCCGCCCGCGCGCGTCTCGACCCCGCCCTACCGGGAGCTTCTGCGGGCCGCGCTCGACCAGGGCTCCGACGACGGCTTTCCGGTCAAGCCGCAGCGCGTCCTGCGCGATCTGCGCGACCTGATGGGCCCCGACGACGTGCTCATCTCCGACGTCGGCGCGCACAAGCTGTGGATCTCGCGCCTGTGGCCGACCCACAAGCCGAACACGGTGCTGATCTCGAACGGCGCCGCGGCGATGGGATTCGCGCTGCCGGCCGCGGTCGCGGCGCGGCTCGTGCTGCCGCGCGACCGCCGCGTCGTCACGATCTCGGGCGACGGCGGCTTCCTGATGAACTTCCAGGAGCTCGAGACCGCCAAGCGGCTGGGGCTCGCGTTCGTCAACATCGTCTGGACGGACAGCGCCTACGGCGTGATCGAGATGCACCAGAACCGCAAGTTCGGCCGGCTGGCCGGCACCAAGTTCGAGAACCCCGACCTGGTCGCGCTGGCCGAGTCGTTCGGCCTGGCCGGCCTGCGGGTGGAGTCCGCCGACCAGGTGACGCCGACGCTGCGCAGGGCGCTCGCGCTCGACGTGCCCTCGGTGGTTGAGATCCCGATCGATTACCGCGAGAACGTGCGTTTCTCGCAGCGCCTTGCCGACTTCGGCAAGGTCGAGGAAGGAGTGGTCTAGATGGCAACGACGACCGAGCCGGTGCGCAAGCTCCTGGTGGGCGGCGACTGGTACGAGACCGGCGAGACGCTGGACGTCACCTCACCGTACGACGGCAGCCTGGTGGCGCAGGTCGCCTACGGCGGCGCCGCCGACGCCCGCCGCGCGATCGACGCGGCGGCCGAGGCGATGAAAAAGCCCGTGCCGGCGCACGAGCGCGCCGCCGTGCTCGACCGGCTCGCCGGCATCGTGCGCGACCGGCGCGACGAGTTCGCAGACACGCTCGCGCGCGAGGCGGGCAAGCCGATCGCAGCCGCGCAGGTCGAGGCTGACCGGGCGGTGCAGACGATCCTGTTCTCGGCCGTCGAAGCGCGCTCGCTCGGCGGCGAGGTGATCGGCATGGACGCGCATCCCGCCGGGGTCGGCCACGCCGGCCTGGTGATGCGGCTGCCGATCGGGATCGTCGGCGCCATCTCGCCCTTCAACTTCCCGCTGAACCTGGTCACGCACAAGGTCGCCCCGGCGTGGGCCGCGGGCTGCGCCGTCGTGCTCAAGCCGGCCGGCTCGACGCCGCTCTCGGCGCTGCTGCTGGCCCAGGCCTTCGAGGACGCGGGCCAGCCGGCCGGGTGGCTGAACGTCGTCGTCGGCCGATCGAGTGAGATCGGCGACGTGCTCGTCGAGGACCCGCGCGTGAAGCTGATCACGTTCACCGGCTCGTCCGGTGTCGGCTGGAAGCTGCGCGAGCGCGCCTCGCGCAAGAAGGTGTCGCTCGAGCTCGGCAACTCGACGCCGGTGATCGTGCTGGCCGACGCCGACATGGAGAAGGCGGCCACGGCCGTCGCCGCCAACGGCTACTCCTTCTCGGGCCAGAGCTGCATCTCGGTGCAGCGCGTGTACGTGCAGGACGCCGCCTACGACGACTTCGTCGCCCGGCTGCAGCCGAAGGTCGAGGCGCTCGTCACCGGCGACCCGCTCGACCCGCGTACGCAGGTGGGCCCGGTGATCGACGAGGGCAACCGCGACCGCATCCGCGACTGGGTGAAGGAGGCCGTGGCCGGGGGCGCCAAGCTGCTTGCAGGCGGCGACACCGACGCCGCCGGGCTGCTGCGGCCGACGCTCCTCGGCGACGTCAGCCTCGACATGAAGGTCGCCTGCGACGAGGTGTTCGGCCCCGTCGTGACGCTGGCGCGCGTGCGCGACGTGGACGAGGCGATCGAGAAGGCCAACGGCACGAACTACGGGCTGCAGGCCGGCATCTTCACGTCGGACATCTCGACGGCGCTACGCGCCACCCGCCAGCTCGAGTTCGGCGGCGTGACGATCAACGAGGCGCCCACTTACCGCGCCGACCACATGCCTTACGGCGGCGTGAAGGACTCGGGCAACACGCGCGAGGGGCCGCGCTACGCCGTGCACGAGATGACCGAGCCGCGCCTCGTGGTCTTCGGCTACTAGGGCGAATGGGGTGCCTGGCACCGGCATCGCCGGTGCCAGGCACCCCATCACTCCGAGAGGGCCGTCAGCACCGCCGCCGTGCTGTCGCGCAGCGCGATCAGGTCGTAACCGCCCTCGAGCACCAGCACCGGCCCGGCGCCGATGCCGCGCAGCTCGCGCGTCATGGTCGCGAAGGCGCCGGCGCCGAGGCCGAGGTCGGTGAGCGGGTCGGCCGCATGCGCGTCGAACCCGGCCGAGACGAGCAGCAGGCCGGGATCGAAGCGGTGCAGCGCCGGCAGCGCCTGCGAGCGGAACGCGTCGAGGAACTCGTCCTCGCCCGTGCCCGGGCGCAGCGGGATGTTGACGGTCGCCCCCAGACCGTCGCCTCCGCCCTCCTCGGAGGCGGCGCCCGTGCCCGGATAGAGCGGCCACTGGTGCAGCGACACGTAGAGCACCGCCGGGTCGCTCCAGAACGAGTCCTGGGTGCCGTTGCCGTGATGGGCGTCCCAGTCGAGCACCGCCACCCGCTCGACGCCGGCGGCTCGGGCGTGCGCGGCCGCCACCGCGACGTGGTTCACGATGCAGAAGCCCATCGGCGTCGCCCGCTCGGCATGGTGGCCTGGCGGCCGGCCGCACGTGAGCGCCCCATCGATCTCGCCGGCCAGCACCGCGTCGACGGCCGCCATCGCCGCCCCCGACCCGCGCACCGCCGCGTCGTAGCTGACCGCGTTCACCGATGTGTCCGGGTCGAGCGCGCCGCCGCCGACCGCGCAGTAGCGCTCCATCCCCCGCAGGTAGTCGCCGTCGTGAATGCGCAGGAGCGCCTCGAAGGGCGCCTGCGGGGCCTCGGCCACCTCGGCCGCCGACGCCGCGACCGCCTCGGCGACCGCGTCGTAGCGGGCCGGGCGCTCGGGGTGCGGGCCGGGATCGTGGCGCCGGAACACGTCGGCCATGTAACAGCGTATGCGGGGACTTTGTGACATGGGCGGCCGGGAGAGAATCGTTGGGATTTTGCGGTTTTCGCCGAATGAACCGGGCAGGTTAACCTGCGCTTAACACTCGGCCCTGGTTACCTGAACACGTGATAGGGCATACTAGGCCTCGGTTGTTCCAAGGACTTGTGACAGCGCGAGGAGTTCGCATGTATCGATTCAGCAGGGCTATCTTCATCGAGATCAAGGATCTCGTCGACCCGCATCCGGAGACAATCACCGCCCCGGAGGCGAAGCGATACGTCCTGCACTGCTGCGAGGCGACGATCGAGCGCCTCGCCCGCGACCCCCGCTACTTCGCCAAGCCCAGCCAGAGCCTCTTCTCCGAGGTGCGCCACCTGTTCTCGATCTCCGACCAGGCGCGCGTCTACCGGTCGATCGAGCGCCACATCTCCAAGGCGATCGAGTACATCATGGAGGAGCTCGAGCGGGCCGGCGAGGGCACGGCGCAGCAGTGCCGCGCCACGACCCGCAAGGGCAAGCCGTGCCAGCGCACGCCGCTGCCCGACCGCGAGTACTGCCCGTCGCACCAGCACCTCGAGGAGCGCACCCAGGCCGCTGCCTAGGGGGTTCCGGCTCGGGCCGGATCGTTGTCGAGCACCGGCAGCACGAGCTGCTTGTGGCGGTCGAACCCGGCCACGCCCACGCCCGCGAGCCGGATCGGCCCGGGACGCGACGCCAGGGCGCGGTCGAGCAGCTCGCACGCGAGGCTCCCGATCGTGTCCGCATCGTCGATGCCGACGTCGAGGCTCTGTGACCGGGTGACGATCGCGAAGTCGGGGTAGCGCAGCTTGGTGGTCACCGTGCGGGCGGTCATCCCCCGCCGCTCGAGCGATCCGGCGAGCGCTTCGGCCATCGCGCGCAGGTAGCCGTGCAGCACCGTGCGATCGCCGATGTCGGCCGGGAACGTCTCTTCGTTCGAGATCGAGACCGCCTCGGCCGGCTCCGCCAGCACCGGGCGCGGGTCGATGCCCTGCGCGCGGCGGCGCAGCTCGAGCCCCACCCGCCCGGGCAGGAGCGCCCCCAGGCGGGCGTCGCCGAGCTCGGCGAGGGCGCCGATCGTCGCCACCCCGGCCTCCTGCAGCCGCTGCTGCGCCTTGGGGCCGACGCCGGGCAGCGCCCGCACGGGCAGCGGCGCCAGGAACGCCGCCTCGCCGCCGGGCGGCACGACGGTGATCCCGCCCGGCTTGCGTGCGTCGGAGCCGATCTTGGCCACCACCTTGCAGGTGGCCACGCCCAGCGAGCACGAGAGCCGCATGCGCTCGCGCACGGCGAGCTGCACCAGCGCGGCCTGCTCGCCCGGATCGCCCTCGGCGAGCACGAGGTAGCCCTCGTCGATCCCCACCTGCTCCACCACCGCAGCGACGCTCTCCACGAGCGACCACACCCCCCGCGACCACTCGCGGTAGGTGCGGTGGTCGGGGCGCAGGAACACGACGTGCGGGCAGCGGCGGCGCGCCTCGGCGCTGCTCATGGCCGAGCGGATGCCGTAGCGGCGGGCCTCGTAGCTGGCGGTGGCGACGACGCCGCGGCCGTCCGGGTCGCCGCCCACCACCACCGGCCGCCCGCGCAGCTCGGGGTGGCGGTGAAGCTCGACCGCCGCGAAGAACGCATCCAGGTCGAGATGCGCGATCACGCCGTCGAGGATACTGCCCGGCCCCGACCGCACCGCACCCGTCAGGCGCCCTCGGTCAATCCCTCCCGATACGGCCCCGGAGCGGTCGGCGGCGCATCGGCGTAGGCCGTGTCGGGCTCGGTCGTCTCGACCGTCACGCCGGCGGCGTGGCGCAGCGCGAGCTCGGACACCGGATAGACGACCGCGTACTCGCCCGCCCGGCGGGCGCCGATGCCGACCAAGGCGCACGGGCCGTTCCCCGCGCCGACGAAGATGTGCTCGGTCCCCGGCGGGCAGTGCACGAAATCCCACGCGCGCAGGCGCCGTTCCTCGCCCTCGATCAGGAGCAGGCACTCGCCGCTCAGGATCAGGAAGTCCTCCTGGTAGTCCTCGTGGTGGTAGTAGCCGTTGGGCTGGCCGGGCGAGAGCACCTGGATGTTGACGCCGAGCTGGGGGAACTCGGATGCGCCCTCGAACGTCACCCCGGCGCCGAACTTCTCGTTGTGGATCCACTCCGCGTCGCGGGCGTTCACGACGAACCAGCCGTCCCCCTCCGGCTTGAGCCCTGCCGGCCCCTGCTGCATTGATGCCTCTTGCACCGTCTCAACCCTCCCCGTCGCGTCGGTGGACCATAGCCACCCGGCAACTTGTCACGATATCGGCGCGGTCCCGGCACCCGCAGGCCGGGCGGCGGCATGCCGGGCGCCGGTACACTACGAACCTGCCTTGACCCACGACGCCGACAAGCTCATCCGCCAGCTCTCGCTCGTGGCGTACCTGATGGCAGAACAGCGTCCCGTGACCGCGCGGGATGTGAAGCTCCGTGTCGAGGGGTACGCCAACATGGGCGACGAGGCGTTCGCGCGCCGGTTCTACGCCGACCGCTCGGAGCTCCAGGGCCTGGGCGTGCCGATCGCTTCCGTGCGCGACGAGTTCACGTCGGAGGAGCTCTACAGCCTGCGCGAGGAGCACTACTTCCTGCCGTCGGTCGAGCTGACCGACTCCGAGCTCGCGGCGCTGCAGATGAGCTTCTACCTGCTCGAGGGTCAGTTCGCCTACGCCGAGCCGCTGCGGCTCGCGCTGCAGAACCTGGCCCTGGGCCGGGCGTGGCCGGCCGCCGACCCGGGGCCGAAGACGGCCACGGTCGAGCTGCTCGGCCCGTCCTACACGAGCGAGGTCGCCCAGCGCCTGGCCAAGCTCGAGCAGGCCATCTCACGCCAGCGCACCGCGCGGTTCCGGTACTGGACGATCACGTCCGACTCCGAGGCCGAGCGGACGGTGAACCCGTACGGGCTGTTCGAGCTGAACGGCGTCTGGTACGTGGTCGGCGACGATCTCGACCGCCCGGAGGGCCCAGACCGCCGGCGCACGTTCCGCGTGTCGCGGATCCGCGGCGAGATCAAGTTCGCCACCCGCCGCGAGCGCGACTTCCGCATGCCGGCCGACTTCAACGTCACCGCCTACCGCGACCGCGCGCCGTGGCGGCTCGTCCCCGACGAGGCCGGCACCGCCACCCTCACGGTCGCGCCCGATGCGAGCTGGCTGGTCGAGCGCCGCTTCGGCGCCTACGGCGAGTTCGAGGAGCTGGCCGACGGGTCGGGCCGCTTCACGACGGCCTACTCCGAGGTCGCCCCGCTCTCGGCGTGGATCCTGTCCCTGGGCGGCCGGGCCGTGCCCGTCGAGCCGGCCGAGCTCGTCGACACCGTCGTCGCCGACCTGCAGGCGGTGGCCGGCGCGCACGAGGCGCCGGCGCGCACGCTCGGCCCCGCGGCCGATCCGGCCGAGCCGCCCGAGCAGACGCTCCAGCCGCGCGGGCCGAGCGCCGTCGCACCCGAGCGCTTCGCGCTCCTCCAGGCCCTGCTCGCGTTCCTGCTCGCGCGCTGCGGCGAGGGCACCACCGCCCGCGTCGAGACGGCCGAGATCGAGGAGCGCTTCCAGCTCAGCCCGCAGGAGCTCAAGGAGAGCCTCGAGCTGCTGAACCTGGTCAACTTCGGCGGCGGCTGCTACGCCGTCTACTGCGCGACCGGCGACGGCCACGTCACGGTCGACAAGGAGCTCTACGGCGACGCCTTCCGCCGCCCCGCGCGGCTCTCGCCGCTCGAGGCCAAGGCGCTCCTGCGCGCGCTCGACGTGGTCGCGCCGCTCGTGGCCGCCGAGGCCGACACGTCGCTCCAGACCGTCCGCGAGAAGGTCGAGGCGGCCTTCGGGCGCTTCCCGCTCGCCGACACGCCGATGCCGCAGGAGGAGGGCGCGGCCGAGCAGGCGGTGACGATCCTGAACGAGGGCGTGCGCAGCCGCCGCCTCGTCGAGATCACCTATCTCTCGCGCTCGTCCGACGAGCTCTCGACGCGGATCATCGAGCCCTACCTGCTGCGCCGCGACGACCGCGGCTGGTACGTCGAGGCCTTCGACCGCTCGCGCGGGGGCCGGCGCACCTTCAAGGTGTCCTACATCAAGGAGGCCCACCTCGCCGACGGCGGCTACGAGCCGCGCGCCGAGATGGGCGACCTCGACCAGTCGCTCGGCGGCGAGGTCGGCGTCGCGCGCGTGTGGTTCTCGGCCGAGCGCGCCCGGTGGGAGCTCGAGGGCCGTCCCGGCACGCGGCCGCTCGAGGACGGGTCGGCGGTGGCGGACGTGACCTACGGCTCGCGTGCATGGCTGATCTCGGAGATCCTGCGCTACCGCGGCCACGCCGAGGTGCTCGAGCCCGCCGGCGTCCGCAGCCAGGTCGCCGCGGCTGCATCGGCGCTGCTGCACGAGTTCACCGCCGTCGTCGCCGGCTGACGGCCACTGTATGGCCCTTCCTGGACACCTCCGCGGGCCGCTGCTAGCCTGATCGTTTGGTCTTGAAGCCGACACCACGCCTGTGGGTCGCGCTCGCAGTGCTGATCTGCGCGGGTGTGCTCGCCCCATCCGCCCAGGCGAGCAAGCTGCTCGACCGCAACACCCGCTTCCAGAGTCTGAAGGTGGACACCCGCGGCGTCGCGCTCGTGACCTACTTCGCGCACGGGCGCACGGTGCATGCGCTCCTCTGGGGAGCGATCAACGCGCTGCCGCCGAACGCGGCCCATCCCGCGAGCCAGGTCAAGTTCCACGTGAACTACGAGGGCGGCGCCGGCTCCTCGCTCGGCGCCGGCTACTGGCGCCATGTGTCCAAGCACAACGTGTGCGGGCCCTACACCGGCCCGAAGCTCTACCGGATGGTGAAGGCGTGCACCGCGCCGAACGGCTCGTTCTGGGCGCTGCAGCGGTGGCAGCGGGCGCTACGCGACAACGGCTGGCCGCCGCGCACCTCGACGGAGTCCGCCTGGGAGCTGCACGTGAGCCACTGGTCGGGGGCGCTGCCCGTCCTGTGGTTCAAGGCCGACTGGATCTACGCCCAGGCCAGGGGCGGCCCGTTCGACCACATCTACGGGACGTTCACCTACCAGGGCCACCCCGTGTACGGGTTCAGCGCGACGAGGTCCGGCAACCCGACCGACAGCTTCGGCCGGCTGATCTACATGGACACCCTGAACCCGCCGTGGAAGACGGGCTATCGCCAGCTGGGCGGCTGGTACCGCTACAACGCGTTCCTCACCCACCGCCCGCACGGCGACTTCTGCCCGGGCGTGTACGGGGCGATCGCCGGCGTGCCCACCCGCCCGCACCCCGGGCGCGGCACCGAGTACCGCATCACCGCGAACGGCCCGGGCGTGACGCCGGTCGTCGTCTGGCGCGACTACGGGCCCGGCTACTACGTGCCCGGCCTCTCCAACCTCTTCCCCACGCGCAACCAGCGCGGCCCGTACCGGGCGTCGCTCGACCACGCGCTGAACGTCGACCAGCGCAAGATCGACCCCGTGCCGACGCGGCGCAGCAGCTGCTACCACACCCACTGAGGTTCAGCCGGGCGCGCCGCGGGTGACGTTCGCGAGCGCAACGCGCGCGTTTCGCTGCAGGTGGCGGCCGTCGCGGTCGGGGACGTACAGGCGCCGGTAGCGGGCGGCGAGGGCCTCGGGGTCGGCCTCGAGCCACTCGCGCAGCGGCGGGAACGCGTCGGCAACGGTGTCCGGCTCGAGCGCGGCCGCGCGGCGGTCGGCGCCCGTGTTCCACGGACACACGTCCTGGCAGATGTCGCACCCGTAGACGCGGTCGCCGAACGCGGCGGCGTGCGGCAGCTCGTCCAGGCGCGACTGCGAGAGCCACGAGAGACAGCGGCGGGCGTCGAGCACGCCGTCGGCGATGATCGCGTCGGTCGGGCAGGCGTCGATGCAGGCCCGGCACGAGCCGCATGCGTCCCAGGCCGGCCGCTCCGGCTCGACGTGGGTGGGCGCGAGCTCCGCGTCTGTGACGAGCACGCCCAGCACGACCCACGATCCGTGCCGGCGGGTGATCGCCAGCGTGTTCTTGCCGTAGACGGCGATCCCCGCCCGCGCGGCCGCCTCGCGGTCGACATGATGGTTCGAGTCGACGTAGACGGCAACGCGGGCCCGGGGGGCGAGCGCGCGCAGGCGCTCCCCCAGCCCGCGCAGCGACTCCCGCAGCGCCGCGTACTCGTCTCGGCGGGTGTACCGCGGCATGCGCCCGCGCGGCTCGTCGGCCGGCTTTTGCGGCTGCGGCCGGGCGTAGCTGCGCGCGGCGACGACGACCGAGCGCGCATCGCGCAGGAGCGTCTCCGGGTGGCACGAGCGCTCCGGCCGGCGGATCGTGAACCCCATGTCGGCGAAGAGCCCGGCGTCGCGCCGCTCCCGGATCAGGCGCTCGGTGCCCGCGTAGGGCTCGGCGGCGCACACTCCGCAGGCGTCGATGCCGAGGTCGGCCGCCTCCCGCAGCAGCGCTCCGGTAAGCTCGGCTGCGTCCACGCCGGTCACTGTAGTCGGGCGCAACCAACGCACCCGCCCGGACGTCAAACGGCGGTCACTTCGGATCCGAGCCGGGAGGCAGCAGCATGTATGGTCGAGCACAAACCGCGGCGCCGGAGCGGCTGTGGGAGAACGTCGGTCTGGTCGTCGGCGCCGCGGCGATCACCGCGGTCTGCGCCCAGGTCTCGTTCGGCTATCCGGTGCCGACGACGCTGCAGACGTTCGCGGTGCTCGGTGCCGGCGCGCTGCTCGGTGCGCGCCGCGGCGCGGCCTCGCAGCTGCTCTACCTCGGCGCCGGCGCGACCGGGATGCCGGTGTTCGCCGACGGCCACGGCGGGCTCACCTGGCTCACGAACGCCGACCCGCTGCACGTGACCGGCGGCTACCTGTGGGGGCTGCCGATCGCGGCGCTCGTCACCGGCCTCGTCTGCGACCGGTACGGCCGCAGCTTCTACGTGACCGTGCCGGCCATGATCGCGGGCAGCGTGGCGCTCTACGCCGTCGGCCTCACCTGGCTGCACCAGGCGCTCCCGGTGCCCTGGACCGGGCGCGGCCCCACGACGCTGCACTACGGCCTGTGGCCGTTCGTGCTCGGCGACCTGGCCAAGATCTTCGCGGCAGCGGCGATCATCGACCCGGCGGCGCCGTGGGCGCGCTTCCTGCGCACGCGCAGGGACAGCCCCGAGTAGGGCTAGAAGCCCAGGACGAACTTGGCGTCGTCGGACATGCGCTCCGGCGACCACGGCGGCGAGAAGGTCAGTTCGGTCGTGACCGCGGTCACGCCCTCCATGCTGCCCACCGCGTCCTTGATGTCCTGCTCGATCTGTGCGCCCGCCGGGCAGCCCATCGAGGTGAGCGAGTAGGTGACGGCAACCGCGTCGCCCTCCACCTTCACCTCGTAGACCAGGCCGAGGTCGACGACGTCCATCCCGAGCTCGGGATCCTCGACGACCCGCAGCGCCTCGAACACGTCTTCGCTGGTCAGACTCATGCAGACAGGGTAGCGGCTCGGGCATCCCAGAGAGCCGCAAACGCGCGCGCGTGCTCGTCCGGCTCGACGCCGGGCCGGAGCAGGCGCTTCGTCTCGGCCAGCGCGCGCCGGTCGGAGCGGCCGATGCGCACGGCGAGCGACTCGGCCCGCGAGACCAGCTTGTGCGGGGCGACGACCTCGTCGACGATGCCGAGGTTGCGCGCCTCCTGTGACGACACGAGCTCGCAGGTCGCGAACAGCCGCAGCGCAATCCCGCGCGGCACGAGCTCCGCGACGCGCGCGGCGGCGCCCCACGGCGGCGTGAAGCCGAGCTCGTTGTGGATGAAGCGCAGCTTCGCCCCCTCGACGGCGATGCGCCAGTCGCAGGCGAGGGCGAGGTCGATGCCGCCGCCGACGACGTGCCCGTTCAGGAGGGCGACGGTCGGCACCGGCAGGGCGGCGAGCCGGGCGAGCGCCGCGGCGCCGCGGTCGGCCACGACCGCGCCCGTCAGATCCTGGAGCGCCTTCAGGTCGGCTCCGGACGAGAAGATGCGTGTGCCCGCGCCGGTGACGGCGATCAGCCGCACGGCCTCGTCGGCCGCCATCGCCTCGGCGGCGTCTGCGAGCCCCTCGAGCGTCTCGAGCGAGACGGCGTTCTCGCCGCCGCCCCGCAGCGTGATCAGCCCCAGGCCCGCCCGCACGGATGTCTCGACGACGGTCGGCCCGGCCTCGACGCCGTCGAGCGCCTGCAGCAGCGCCGCCTTCGTCATCCGCCGGTAGCCGGCGAGGCCCGCATCGCGCGCGCGGTCGTGCAGCTCGTACAGGAGTGGCTCGGCGTTCACGCGGTGAGCGTACCTCGACCAGACAACGCCGGGGACAGTCCCCTTAACAATCGAGGAGTGTCCTTCAGAGCCAGAACCGGCCTTCGCGATTGTTAAGGGGACTGTCCCCAGAACTGCGCACTGCCCCGGAGCGTCGGGATCGTCAGAGCCGGATCTCCTCGTGCCGGTCGCCGGAGAAGAGGTGGATCGAGTCGATGAAGCGCACGCGGTTGCAGCGCGAGCACAGGACGAGCGACTGGGTGCGCGCGCCGTCGGCCATGTAGCGCACGCCGCGCAGCAGGTCGCCGCCGGAGATGCCGGTCGCGACGACGGTCTGATGGCCGCGCACGAGGTCGTCGATGCCGAAGAGCCGGTTCACATCGTCGATCCCGTCCTCGGTGGCGCGGTTGATCTCGGTGCGGCTCATCGGCCACAGCTGGCCCTGGATCTCGCCGCCCAGGCAGCGCAGGGCGGCCGCGGCGATGATGCCCTCGTGCGCGCCGCCGATGCCGATTGCGAGGTGGTCGTTCGTGCCGCGGATCGCGGCGCTGATCGAGGCCATGATGTCGCCGTCGGCGATCAGCTTGATGCGCGCACCCGACTCGCGGATCTCGGCGACGAGATCGTCGTGGCGCGGCCGGTCGAGCACGATCGCGGTCACGTCGGCGACGCGGCGGCCGAACGCGTCGGCGATCGCCTCGAGGTTCTCGCCGACCGGCCGGCGCAGGTCGATCCGGCCCTTGGCCACCGGCCCGACGGCCATCTTGCGCATGTACATGCGCGGCACCTGCATCAGGCCGCCGGGATCGCTGGCGGCCAGGATCGAGAGCGCGCCGGGGCGGCCGCCCGCCACCGCCGTGCCGTTGCCGACCGGGTCGCACGCCAGGTCGAGGGCGCGTCCACCTGCGCCCAGCTCGGAGCCCTCGTGCAGGGTGTGGTTATCGCCCTCGCGGCCGATGACGAGCGTCCCCGACACGGGCACGCCGGCGAGGGCAACGCGCATCGCGTCGGATGCCGCCCGATCGGCCGCCTCGGCATCGCCACGGCCGAGGAAGCGGCCGGCGGCGAGCGCGCTGCGCTCGGTCACCGACGCGAGGTCGGTGCAGGGACAGCGCTCCGCGCCCTCATTGCGCTCCTCCCCCACGGGCTGTGCCTCGCGCTCAACCGACGCCATGCTCTCAGGGTATCGCGGTCGCGCGCGCGGTGGCGCGCTCGAGGATCAGGTCCATCACCGCCAGGAGCGTCTGGTCGGGATCGGCCGCCTCGATCACCGGCCAGCCCTGCTTCTCGGCCCGGGCGACGAGGTACTCCTGGATGCGTCGGATCTCGCCGAACCGGCGCAGATAGCGGTCGTAGGCGCGCAGGCCGCCCGTGTCGGCGGTGCGGCCGAAGAAGTGCGCCTGGTGCGCGTCCTCGTCGGTGATCGCGAGCATCAGCTGCACGACGACCGCGCCGGCGTGCTGCTCGGCCGTGACCAGCCCGGGGACGACATGCACGCCCTCGACCACGGTCGACAGGCCTTCGAGCACCGCCCGCTCGACCACCGCGTTCGCCCCCACCGCCACCTGCCCCGCCTGCTGGATGAAGCCGTAGAGCGCGCGGTCCTCGTCGTCGGGGTCAGGCAGCGGGATCTTCAGGCCCTCGGCGGCGTCGAACGACGAGTAGTGCAGCTCGGGCATGAGCTCCGGGGCGAAGAACGCCCGCATCGCCTGGCGGATGACGTCGGTCGACGTGATCCGGCTGATGCCGAGCCGGTAGGCGATCTCGGTCGCGAGCGTGCTCTTGCCGGTGCCGGTCGCGCCGCCGATCAGGAGCATGAGCGGCCGGTCGAGCCGCAGCACCTCACGCCAGCCGTGGTAGCGCGACACAAGGTCGGGCCCCTCCTCGCGGGCCAGGATGTCCTCGACCATGCCGTGCAGGTGGTCGATCGGGATCTCGTCAGCGGCGGTCGCGTTCACCTCGCGCTCGATCCGCATCGCCAGCTGGTAGGCGCGCTCGGGGTCGGCCCCCGCGAGCACGAGCGCCTGCGCCATCCGTCCCTTCGAGAACGGCATCGGCGCCCCCCGCGTGGCCAGGATGCGGGGCTCGCGCGCGGGCACGGCCGGGGCCGGCTCGGGCGCGGGCTGGCCGTGGCGCAGCCACGCGGGCAGGTGGGGCCGCCTAGGCACCGACGGCCACCACCTGGGATGCCAGCCCGAGCGCCATCGCGTCGAGGTCGGGCTCGCCGGGGAGCGAGCGCGGCCGGTTGTCGCAGAAGACCACTCGCACGCCGCGCTCGCGGGCCGCCTCGGCAACGACGTCGATCGCCGCCGCTTTGATCTCGACCAGATACGTGCCCGCAGCCCGCACGCCGGGCGCGTCCAGATCGGCCGCGAGCGCCGGCCGGTCGCCCAGCGACCCGACCACCGCCGTCACCTCGGCGCCGTGCTCGTCGGCCAGGAAGCGCCGCAGCCGGCGATGGATCGGCGCAGACGCGGTCGTGAAGAGCGCGACCCGCTCGCCCGCGACCGGCTCGACCGGGTGCGGCCGCAGGACGGTCGCGATCACCTCGGCGCCGGGATTGCACTCACGTACCGCCGCCCGCACCGCCGCGACCTGGCCCGCGTCGGCCAGCGGCGGCTCGCTCATCGTCAGCAGCACGACATCAGCGATCAGCACCCGGTAGGGGCCGAGGCCGGACGTGAGCCGCTCGGCCGGCCGGGCGGCCGACGTGACCAGGATCGTGCGGTCGGCGGCCACCGGCGGCAAGGCCGCGCCGGAACCCTCGAGCAGGAGCAGGTCGGGCCCGCGCTCGCGCGCGAGCGCGACCGCGAGCTCGACGTTCGAGTGGTAGGGCGCGCCCGCCAGGCCGCTGCCGCAACGGCGCGCCCCGACCGAGACGACGCGGGCGAGGGCCGCGTCCTCGAGGAAGTCCGACGCCGCGTGCTGGCCGGCCCGCGAGCGCTCGAGCAGGTCGTCGAGCGTCGGCGGGGCGGCGGCGCCGTCGACCAGCTCCGGGTGCTCGGGGCCGCCCCGCCCCATCGCCACGAGCACCAGCCGGTGGTGCTCGCTCAGGAGGCGGGCGATGTGACCGCAGACGGCGGTCTTGCCGATGCGCTTGCCCGTGCCGATGACCGCGATCGCGGGCACGCCCGCCGGCGACTGCGGCGGCGGCCAGAACTCGAAGTCGGCGCCGCCGTAGGAGAGGCCGGCGGCGAGGGCACGGCTGACCAGCCGGAAGCGGTCGCGCTCGGTCAGCACCGGCTCGTCGGAGAGGTCGACCACACGCTCGGCCGCGTGCTTGCGGGCGGCGGCCACCATCGCAGCGCCGGCGTCGCGGCCGGCGTGTTCGAGCGGCACGCCGTAGTCGGGCTCGCTGCGCAGCTTCTCGGTGCCGCCGAGGAGCAGCGCCGCCACGACGTGTTCGGCGCGGTTCGCCTGGGCGATCGCCGCGCGCACCACAGGCGGGTAGTGCTCGCCGTCCACCAGCACGAGCGCCCGCCGGGTCATGGCCGCCCCGCGGCGGTATCGTGCGGCGGCGGCGCGTACTTGGAGTACTCGAGCGTCTGCGGCGAGAACCGGATCAGCCGCTCGCGGCCGTGGAACGGGTACTTGCGGTACACCGCCACCTCGCCGGGCCCCACCTCGACGATGTTGTAGCAGGGGCGGGTGTGGCCGCGCAGGCGCAGCGACGACACGGTGCCGGCGTTCACCACGAACAGATCCTCCAGGCGCCACGCGTACGGCACGTGCTTGTGGCCGGACAGGACGAGGTTCACTCCCGAGCGCTGCAGCACCTCGAGCGTGTCGCCGGCGTCGTGCACCACGTTGCGCTCCCGGCCGGTGCCGGGGATCGGCAGCAGGTGGTGGTGCAGGATGAACACCCGGAAGTCCGCCGGCGGCGCGAACTGCTCCTCGATCCACGGGTAGCGGCCGCGGCCGACGGTGCCGTTGTCGAGGTCGGGCTCGGACGAGTCGACCGCAACGAACGTCAGCCCGCGCTTGTGCAGCACGGTCGCCCGCGGCCCGATCAGCTCCTCGAAGTGGACGTGGCCGACGTTGCGTGAGTCGTGGTTCCCCGGCACCGTGATGACGTCCGGGCAGTCCAGCCGGCTCAGGTACTCACGGGCCTGGCGGTACTCCTGTTTGTACCCGAACGTCGTCAGGTCGCCCGAGCAGACGACGACGTCCGGCTCGAGCGCGTTGATCTCCATGATCGCCCGCTGAAGCAGGTTCTCGACGAAGTAGGGCGACCCGCAGTGCAAGTCGGAGAGGTGCGCGATCACGAACGGTCTGATCTCGGCCACGGGGGCCCATCGTACCGACAGAGCGCGGCCGCTCCAAGGGCGGCGACATCCGACCCGATCGGTACGCTGGAGCGGCCGGATGCCACCTCGCTTCGCCAACGACACCGAGCGCGACCTCAGTCGCATGCTCGACTACCACGGCATCGCCTGGCAGTACGAGCCGCACACGTTCGTGCTCGAGGCGGGGCCGGACGGCGAGGTGCGCGTCGCGTTCACGCCCGACTTCTACCTGCCCGAGCAGGATCTCTACATCGAGGTCACCACGATGAAGCAGTCGCTCGTGACCAAGAAGAACCGCAAGATGCGCCTGCTGCGCGAGCTCTACCCGGACGTCCGCATCAAGATGCTCTACCGGCGCGACATCGAGGCGCTGGCCGACCGCTACGACCTGGCCAGGCCGGCGTGAGCACCGCGGCCGCCGTCGCCCCCGCGCCGGCGCCCGGCGACGTGTACCTGTCGGCCGAGCTGCTCGCGGCGCGCGTGCGCGAGCTGGCCGCCGCCGTCGACCGCGACCATCGCGGCCGGCCGCTCGTGCTCGTCGCGGTGCTCAAGGGCGCGGCTGTGTTCGCCGCCGACCTCTCGCGCGCGCTGACGGTGCCGCACCGGCTCGACACGATGGCGCTCTCGGCCTACTCGGGCAGCGACCGCCGCAGCGGCCGCATCCGGCTCCTGAAGGACCTCGACGCGCCTGTGCGCGGCGAGCACGTCGTGGTCGTCGAGGACGTGATCGACACCGGCCTGACGATGCACAACCTGATGCGCTCGCTGCGCTCCCGCGATCCGGCCTCGGTGCGCATCTGCACGCTGCTCGACCGGCCGCACCGGCGCCTGGTCGAGCTCGACGTCGCCTACGTCGGCTTCACCGCGGCCGAGCGGTTCGTCGTCGGCTACGGACTCGGGCACCACCAGCGCTTCCGGCACCTGCCGGACGTGCGCTTCCTGGGCTAGCCTCACTCGCGGCTATCATCGGGGGCGAGAGGTATGACGGCCCGTGCTGAAATGCGGCGGTGTGGCCCGAGCGCACGATGCGCTCCCTCTCTTCACGGACGTCTCGTTCGTCCTCGCTGACGGCGACCGGGTCGGGCTCGTCGGCCCGAACGGCGCCGGCAAGTCGACGCTCCTGCGCGTCGTGGCCGGCCTCGATCCGCCCGACGAGGGCCGCGTCGCCATGGGCGAACGCGACACCGCCGGCTTCCTCGCCCAGCAGCCGCCGCGGCCCGACCTGACCCTGGCCGAGCACCTGCACGCCGCGGCGGGCGAGGTCTACGACCTGCACCGCGACCTGCGGCGGCTGGAGCGCGAGCTGGCCGCGCCCCGCCCCGACGCCGCCGTCCTGCGCCGCTACGGCGACGCGCAGGAGCGCTACGCCGCGCTCGACGGCTGGGGGTTCACCGCGCTCGTCGACGAGGTCCGCCGCCACCTGGACATCGCCCACATTGACGAGCGGGCGCCGTTGCGGCTGCTGTCGGGAGGCGAGCAGGCGCGGGCGATGCTCGCGGGGGTGCTGCTCGCCCGGCCCACGGTGCTGCTCCTGGACGAGCCCACCAACCACCTCGACCTGGCAGGCCTGCGCTGGCTCGAGACATACCTGAGCGGGTTCTCGGGCGCCGTGCTGGTCGTGAGCCACGATCGCCGCTTCCTCGACAACACGGTCGGCCGGATCTTCGAGCTCGACGGCGTGAGCGACCGGCTGCAGACCTACGCCGGCGGCTACACGGCCTACCGCGTGGAGAAGGTGCGCCGGTGGCAGCGGCTGCTCGAGGAGCACCGCGTTCAGGAGCGCTACCGCAAGCGGCTCGAGGCCGACATCGCCCGCACGCGGCAGCAGGCGCTCGGCGTCGAGCGCACCGCGTCGGGAGCCGGCGCCGACCAGCTCAAGCGCTACGCCAAGAAGGTGGCTGCGAAGGCGAAGGCCCGCGAGCGGCGGCTGCGCCGGCAGATGGAGGCGGCGGAGTGGATCGGCGACCCCACCAAGACGCCCAGCTTCACGCTCTCGCTCGACGGCGTCTCGGTCGCCGGGCGGCGGCTGGCGGCGCTCGCAGACGTGAGCGTCCGCCACGGTGACCGGCCGGTGCTCGACGGCGTCGACCTGATCGTGCGCGGCCGCGACCGCATCGCCGTCACCGGGGACAACGGCGCCGGCAAGACGACGCTTCTGCGGCTGATCGCCGGCGACCTGGCGCCGTCGGGCGGACGGGCCGAGCCGGCCGAAGCGGCCGGCGTCCTGCCCCAGGATCACCACCGCCTCCCCCTCGACCGGCCCCTGCTCGACTTCTACCGGTCGCAGGTGATCGGCTACGAGGACGAGGCGCGGGCGTTCCTCGGCCACTTCCTGTTCGACCAGGAGCAGATGCACCGGCCGCTGCGGACGCTCTCGCCCGGCGAGCGCTCGCGCCTGCTGATCGCCGTGCTCGTCTCGTCCGGAGCCGAGCTGCTCCTGCTGGACGAGCCCACGAACCATCTCGACTTCGACTCTCTGGACGTCGTCGAGGAGGCGCTGCGCCAGTTCCGCGGCACGATCGTCGCGGTCTCCCACGACCGCGAGTTCGTCCGCAACATCGGCTGTCGGCGGCACCTCGAGATCCGGGCCGGACGGCTGCGCGAGCCCACCGCGGCGGTGTGACGCGCGCCCAGGGACCGCTCAAGATCGACTGAGGTTGGCCGGATACACTTCGGGCATGGCGCGCAAGCGACCCACGCTCGACCGCGACCGCGGCCTGACCGCACGGATGACGGGCACCGTCTTCCTGCTCGGGCTGATCTACGTGATCTTCTTCGTCGTCCTCCTGCAGGGCGTCGGGATGGCGCTCCCGTTCGTGATCCTGATCGCGGGCGGCCTGCTCGTCGTGCAGTACTGGACGTCGGACAAGATCGCGCTGGCCTCGGCCGGCGCGCGCATCGTCGAGCCCGACCAGGCGCCCGAGCTGTACGCCATCGTGCAGCGCCTGTGCCTCACGGCCAGCCTGCCGATGCCGCGGATCGCGATCGTGCCGACCGACATGCCGAATGCGTTTGCGACCGGCCGCAGCCCCAAGCACGCCGTCGTCGCCGTGACGCAGGGCCTGCTCGACCGGCTCGAGCCCAAGGAGCTCGAGGGCGTGCTGGCGCACGAGCTCTCGCACGTCGCCCACCGCGACGTCGCCGTCATGACGATGGCGAGCTTCTTCGCCATGGTCGCCGGGTTCATCACCCGCTGGGGCTTCTACTTCGGCGGCGCGTTCGGTGGCGGCTTCGGCGGCGGCCGCGACGACAACAACAACTCGGGCGCGTCGTTCATGGTCATCCTGCTCGTCTCGGTGGTCGTGTATGCGATCTCGTTCGTGCTCATCAGGACGCTCTCGCGCTATCGCGAGTTCGCCGCCGACCGCGGCGCCGCCATCCTGACGAAGTCGCCCTCGAGCCTGGCCTCGGCGCTCGTCAAGATCACCGGCGCGATGGGCCGCATCCCCCAGCGCGACATGCGCATGGCCGAGGGCCTGAACCAGTTCTTCATCATCCCCGCCGGCCTGAAGAGCGGCATCTCGACGCTCGTCGCCGACCACCCCCCGCTCGAGGCCCGGCTGGAGCAGCTGCGCCGGCTCGAGCGCCAGCTCGAGACGCTGTAGGACTGAAGTGGGGTTTCTGGACGGCATCCTGGGGCGGACGAAGGTGCAGAAGCCCACGCTCGAGCGCCTGTTCGCGATCTCGACCGCGCAGATCACGCTCGACACGAGCCTCGGCCTCGCACCGTCGAACACGGCCGCGATCTGCTTCAAGCCGATGGCGTCGGCGCGCTTCCGGGAGAGCGGCTCCGACATCGAGGACATGGTGAAGCTCGCGTTCACCGACGAGGGCACGCAGATGGACCGCTCGGTCGACGAGTACGGCTACGAGTGGCTGAAGCTGACCGACAAGGACTTCGAGGATCTCGTCACCACGATCCACGTCGCCGCCCAGTCGATGACCGACGACGGCTTCGGCGAGCAGCTGCTGTGCGCCGTCTTCGGGTTCGAGCCCGGGCACGTGCGCTTCATCTACAACTTCAAGCGCGGCACGTTCTACCCGTTCGTCCCGATCACGGGCCAGAAGCGCGACTCCGAGCGCGAGCTGCAGCTGCAGGCCAAGCTCGAGCAGGAGCTGCCGATCGAGGCCGAGCTCGAGCGCTGGTACCCGCTCTGGGACGCCCCGGTCTGACGGTCCGTATCGGCAGGCGGTGAGCCGGGTCGGCGCGTGGGGTCTCTGGTTGCCGAGGTCGAAGACGGGTACGACCGGACGGCCGACGAGTCCACGAACGATCTGGCGTGTCGGGACTGGCCGGCTCTGGCACGGCCCATGCTCACGCACTGAGGACGCGGCCGTGCGCTGAGCGCTCCTCCCCCCGAGATAGCCGATGTTGGTGGCGGCGGTCGTATCGACTTCGGTCTCCGCGTCGGCACGACAGGGACTGGCGCAGCGGCCCTCCGGGCCGCCCGGGGCCTGCCGGCCTGCGCGATGACGGGCGCGCCGGCCGGCCTCGGGGACGAGACGCGAGGCTCATCCGCGGAAGAGCCAGTTGGCGCCGTGAACATGTGTCATTTGCGGTTCCCTGACACACGCTCAACACCCCGTCACCCACGTGTGACGACCGCGCCTTCACACTGACTACGCGATGTCAACGCTGCCCACTCTGTACAAGGCGCGCAACCTTCCGCTGAAGCGGCCGGTGTGCGCGATCTGTGTCGACCGTACCCGCGGGCGCACCGAGGAGGTGCGGCTTGGCTACCGCGTCACTGTGTGGCTCTGCCCCGGGCACGCGGCGCAGGCGTTCCAGACGAAGCGCGGCGGCAGGGACTTCGTCCGCACCCTATGGGGCGTCTGGCACGCGAACGGATGCATGACCCAGGCCCGGCACCGCGCGCTCGACGCCCACGTCGCCCAGCTGCGCAGCCGGCCGCAACGACGACGGCCGGGGAGCTACGCCTGGCCGGAGCTGCGTCGCCGGCTCGAAACCCGCTACGCCGCCGGTGCGCCGCCGCTCGACCCATCGCGGCTCGGCGACACCGCGTGCGACACCTGCACCGCCCACGCCCCCAGCCGCCGCACGCTGCAGCGGTGGCACGCCGAACGCCGCTGGCTCACGCGCCCTCCGTAGGCCGCGCCCGTCCCGGATCCCTTACGTGTTCATATCCGGGCCTTAACGCCTCGTCGGTAGCCTTGCCAGCGGCAGCACACGCCAATCGGTCGCGCCTCGTAATTGCGGCAAGGGACGGGCCACGCCCAGGCATCGTCCGCCGCCCAGCGCACCGGCCGTCTCCCCGGGCTGACTCACTGCAGTCGGCCCGGGAGGGACGCTGCCTTCGGTCAATTTCGCCGCGGGCGTGTCGATGACCGGGGATGTCCGGGCGGCGCGACGACCATCATGGAGGATGACTCGATGCTGCACGCGCAAGACCCTGCCCCCGACGACGGCGCCGAGGCGCCCTGGGGAGCCGAGCGGCGCGCTGCGCCCCGGATCGACTGGCCCGTGACCGCACAGCTGCTCCAGCAGGTGTCGGTGAGGAAGAGCGAGATGCACGGCGGCGAGGCCCGGACGGTCAACGTCTCGCTCGGCGGCGTGCTCGTCGCGGTGCCGTTCGAGTGCTCGCCGGGCGAGGTGCTCGCCATGCGCTTCCCGCTCGACCGCGGCGATCAGCTGTCGGTGGTCGCCCTCGTCGTGCGGATCGACAGCGGCAGCGACCCCGCCAAGCACGAGTGGCTGGCCGGCTGCGAGTTCACCGAGATCTCGGTCAAGGACCGGTGCACGCTCGCCAAGTTCCTGATGCGACGGCGCGCGGACGTCATCGACGCGCACGCCCGCCGCACCGGCCTGCGCTAACAGGCCGCCCGGGTCAGCCCGGGATCGCGCCCTCGCCGGCGAAGGCCTCGCGGGCCTCCTCGAGCGTCGTGTCGACATGCGGGAGCACGTGATCGGACGTGACGAGCTCGTCGTCGCGGACCGTCGTGCCGCTGGTCTCGACCATGGCGATCAGGTCCGAGAACGCGGTGGCGAATCCGCGCGCGTCGCCCGCCGCCACCGCGGCGGCGACCGCGTTGTCGAGCGTGTTCAGCTTCCCGAGCAGGCCGTCGTCGAGCCGGAACTGCCCCCGGCCCAGGATCCGGACGATCACGGCGCCTTCTCCTCCGCCTGCGCCGCCTCCGGAGGCGTGGCGGCTCCGCTGCCGATCTCACCGGCCGGAGCGCCCGTGCCCAGCTCGGCCTTCATCTTGGCGAGCTCGTTGTCGACCTGGCTCCCGGCGGTGAGCGCCGCGATCTGCTGGTCGAGATCCGACCCGGCCGGCGCGGTCAGATCGTCGATCGCGCCGCTGTCGACGAGCTCGTTCACGGCCGCGGCGCGCGCCTGCATCTGCTCGGTCTTGTCCTGTGCTCGGTTGAGCGCCATCCCCACGTCGGACATCTCCTCGCCGAGGCCGGTCGTGGCCTCGCCGATGCGCACCTGCGCCTCGGCGGCCGAGTACTGGGCCTTCACGACCTCCTTCTGCGTGCGGAACGTCTCAACCTTGGCCGAGAGCCGCCGCTCCTGGTCGATCAGCGTCTGCTGCTGCTGCTCGAGGGTGGCGATCTGCGTGTCCAGGCCCTGCAGCTGCCCCTGGATCAGCGACTTGCGCTCGAGCGCGGTGCGCGCGAGATCCTCACGGTTCGCTGCGAGCGCCTGGCGGGCCTGGCCGTCGAGCTTGACGATGCTCTCCTCGAGCTTCGCCGTCTGCAGCTGCAGGCGCTTCTTGGAGGTGACCACGTCGGCCACTCCGCGCTTGACCTTCTGCAGCATCTCGAGCTGCTTCTGGTAGCTGTAGTCGAGCGTCTCCCCCGGGTCCTCGGCCTTGTCGAGCGCCTTGTTGGCCTTGACCTTGAAGAGCGTGGTGAAGCGGGACATCAAACCGGCCATCGAATCCTCCTCGAGCAGTTCGCCTAGCGTAGCGGATCCAACCTGTCGAGCTCTGCGAGCGCCTCGGCCGCCTCGGCCCGCAGACGCCCGCGCTCGAGCTCGTAGTCCGCGGGCGTGATCTTGCCCGTATGCAGCTCCTGGTCGAGATCGCGCAGGGCCTGATAGGCCTCGTCCCGGCGCTCGCGCAGCTCCAGCCGGCGCCGGTCGGCCTCGCTCAGGGAGTGCTCGGGCGGCTCCGCCTCGGGCGAGGCGAACGGCCAGGCCACGAACAGCACCGCGCCGGTGACCAGCGCGGCCACCGCCACGACCAGTGCGACCGTGCTCATGCCTCGCTGCGGGCGAGCAACTCACCGTAGCGGCGGGCGAGCTGACGCGCCTCCCGCGGATCGGGCCAGATCGTGATGAGCGCACCGAGCGCGAAGATCACGCCCGCCAGCCACACGAGGCCGACCGCGGGGTTTATCAGCACCTTCACCGACACGCCGCCCGACCCGTTCGCGTCGACGCCCTGCAGGATCGAGTACAGGTCGGTGCCGGTCGTCATGCTGGTACGGATGTCCACCTCGTTGCCGACCTGGCCGGTGTCGTACTGGCGCTGGCCGGGCTGGAGCACGCCGTCCGGGCGGCCGTTTCGCGACACCGCCAGGCGCACGAAGTCGAACGTGTAGTTCGGCCCCTTCTGCTGGAACGTGCCGGCGTTTCGCAGCGTGTAGCCGTCGATGCCGATCGACTGGCCCGGAGCCAGATGCGCCTCGCGCACCGTGGAGTATGCGCTCGACGCCGTCACGCCGACCACGAGCAGGACGATCGAGAGATGCACGACGTAGCCGCCGTAGCGGCGCCGGTTGCGGTTCACCAGGTCGCGCAGCGCCCGCGGCCAGGTGCCGCCGGCGATCGCCCGCCGCGCCGCCGTCCCGCGCGCGAACTCCATCACGATGGTGGCGGTGACGAACACGCACAATGACAGCGCGGTCAGCCCGGCCGGGCTCGACCCGAGGCCGGCCAGCCACAGGAGCACCGCACCGGCCACGGCCGAGGCGATGGGCCAGCGGAACGTGCGCATGAGGCTGCCCGGCGATGCCCGCCGCCACGCGATCAGCGGGCCGATGCCCGTCAGCGCCAGCAGCGGCAGGCCGAAGATGACGAGGAAGAAGTTGTAGTACGGCGCGGCGACGGTGGCCCGGACCCCGCGCACGGCCTCGCTGAGGATCGGGAACACGACCCCCCAGAGCACGGCGAAGGCGAGCGCGAGCAGCAGCAGGTTGTTGAAGAGGAACGTGGCCTCGCGCGAGATCACGGACTCGAGCTTGTGATCGGCCCGCAGCGTGGGCAGACGGGCGATCAGAAGCGCGACCGAGAGCGCCAGCACGAGCGCGAGGAACCCGAGCAGGTACGGCCCGACGGGCGACTGCACGAACGAGTGCACCGACTGCACGACGCCGCTCCTGGTGAGGAAGTCGCCGAACAGGCACAGCACGAACGCGGTGATCACGAGCACCATGTTCCACACCTTGAGCATGCCCTTCTTCTCCTGCACCATCACCGAGTGCAGGAACGCCGTCGCCGCGAGCCACGGCATCAAGGCGGCGCTCTCGACCGGATCCCAGGCCCAGTAGCCGCCCCACCCGATCTCGACGTAGGCCCAGTGGGCGCCGAGCAGCATGCCGATGCCGAGCGCGGTCCACGAGACGAGCGTCCAGCGCCGCACCGACACGAGCCAGCGCGCGTCCGAGCGGCCCGTGATCAGCGACCCCATCGCGAATGCGAACGGCACGGACATCGACACGTAGCCCAGGTACAGCATCGGCGGATGCGCGGCCATGTACACGTTCTGGAGCGACGGGTCGAGCCCGCCGCCGTCGGCCGGCACGGCGCCCACGACGTGTGCGAACGGGGACGAGACGAACGTCGCCATGCCGGCGAAGAACACGGCGATGCCCCCGAGCACGGCCGCCACCCACGGCATCAGCTCGCGGTTGCGGTGCCGGTTCTGGCGCATCACGATCGTCGCCGCGCCCGTGAGCACCGTGAGCCACAGGAGCAGCGAGCCCTCCTGGCTGGCCCACAGCGACGTGATCCGGTAGATCAGCGGCAGCCGCCGGCTCGTGTGCTCGGCCACCACCTGCAGCGAGAAGTCGTGCGTGATCAGGCCGTACTCGAGCGCCGCGATCGCGACGAGGGCGGCGGCGAAGGCGGCCGCGAACGCGTTCTGGACGCTGCGCATCGTGCGCCGGTCGCGCCGCCGGCCGGCCACGACCGCAGCGACGGCTGCGTACACGGCAAGCGCGAACAGGAGGTACAGGGCGACGCGACCGAGGGTGGTCAGATGAGCCCCCTACGTGCCGCCGGAGGAATACTTGCTCGGGCACTTCGTGAGCAGCGAGTCGGGCTGCGCCACGAAGACGCCGTGCTCGAGCCGGCCGGTCACGATCACCCGCCGCGACGCCTTGAAGGCGTCCGGTACCGAACCGCTGTACGACACCGGCACGGTCTGGGACGTCGACTCGTCGCGGAGCACGAACCGCATCGGGCTGCCGTGTCCCGTCGCCCGCACCACCGTCCCCGTCAGCGTCACCTGCTTGTTGGCGGCGCCGTCGGCGTCGGAGCGCAGCTGGGCGACCGACACGAGCAGCGTCCCCGAGTTGAACAGCGCCTGGTACGCCAGGAAGACGGCGAGAAGCGACCCCACCACGAGAGCGACGACCAAGCGCGGACGCGGGGACATGGCGGTCAGGTTACCACCGCGCTCCCGCCGGAGGGCTAGGCCGCGGGGTCGGGGACGCGGTAGCCGAGATCGAGGCACAGCTGCCCGCGCCGGGACTCTCGCAACGCGTCGGTGTAGCCCTGTCCGTAGGCCGCCCGCAGGAACCAGCCCAGCAGCTCCGGGTCGAGCCGCGCGGGGTCGACCTCGAAGATCTCGGCCCAGAGATCGGCCAGCCGCAGATCGATCGCCATTGCCAACTCATGCTTACGCTCGTCCATCTCTGCAAATGGTAGGTCCCGGGTCGGACGGACACCGGGAACCGGGCGGCGGAGGCCGTGGTCAAAGGGGTGCAACCTCGCCATCCACCACGGAGGACCACCATGCCCGACACCCGTCAGCTCGTCACCACCGCCGCGGTCGCCGTGCTCGCGATCGCCGGCTACCAGGCCCTCCACGGGACCTCGACCGCACCGGCGGCGGCAGGCCCGAAGGCGAGCGGCATGCTGCAGCCGTTCATGCGCTTCACCGGCAGCGGGTCGGTCACCATGCGACCCGACCAGGGCACGATCTCGTTCTCGACCCACGGCACCGGCGCGACGCTCGTCGCCGCCCAGAGCCAGGCCGGCCAGGCGATGCGGACGCTGATCCGGGCGCTGCGCGGCGACGGGGTCGCCCGCAGCGACATGCGCACCGACGCGATCAGCGGCTCCGCCCGGCCGCGCACCGGTGATTTCACCGCTGACCAGACCCTGAGCGTGACCGTGCGCGACCTGAAGCACACCGGCAAGCTCCTGGCTGACGGCGCCGCCGCGGGCGCGTACTCGGTGTACGGCATCGACTTCTCGCTCGGAAACCAGCATGCCGCCTACGCGTCGGCCCTGCGCTCGGCCGTGCGCGATGCCCGCTCAAAGGCCGACGCGGTCGCCGCCGCCGCCGGGCTGCACGTGACCGGCGTCGTGTCGGTGAACGAGACGCAGCAGCAGGTGTACGCGGACTACGGCAGGCTCGCGGCCGCCGCCGCCCCGGACGCGGTGCAGTCCGCCGTCGTCCCGGTCAAGCACGGCACCCAGAAGGTGACGGCTCAGGTGACGGTGGTCTTCGCGTACGCGGGCTGACCGACGTTCGGTCCCGGCCCCGCGAGGCGGGGCCAGGACCCGGTTTCCTCTAGTCCAAGGGCAGGGGGCGGCGCGGCACCGGCGCCGAGTGGATGATCGACGTGGTCGTCTGCCCGTAGGGCGTGAAGCGGTCGAGCAGCGGCTCGAGGTCGTCGATCGAGCGCAGGTGGAGCTTTACGAAGAAGCAATCCTCGCCGGTGATCCGGTAGCACTCGGTCGCCTCCGGCGTGGCGGCGGCGATCTGCGGGATGCGGTGCAGCTCACGGCTGTTCGGCCGGATGCGGACGATGGCGGCAAGGTCGAAGCCGAGCGCCCGCGGCTCGACGGCGGCGTGATAGCCGGTGATCACGCCGGCCCGCTCGAGCCGGCCGATGCGCTCGCCCACGGCCGGCGCCGAGAGCCCCACCCGCCGCCCCAGCTCGGCGACCGAGATGCGCGCGTCGGCCTCGAGCTCGGCCAGCAACCGCCGGTTCGTGGGATCCAGGATCGATTCGTAGGCAGCGTCCACATCAAACCTCGGAATAGTTGGAGAGAAGGGGGATCATATCGTCGAATAGCCATGGCATCCGCCCATGCAGCCGTCGATACTTCATGCGAGATGCTCGGCCGCCGATCGCTTCCACCGCAGGGGTACTTTGCCGGCAGCGCCGTCTTCCACTACCTCGGGCCGGCGTTCGCGGTGCTGCTCTTCGCCCACGTCGGCGTGCTCGGCGTCGCCTGGCTGCGGATCGCGACCGCCGCGGCGGTGTTCGCCGCGTGGCGGAGGCCGTGGCGGTGGTACGAAGGTCTGGCGGCGCGAGATCGCCAGACCGTCGTCGCGCTCGGCGTCACCCTGGCGGTGATGAACGTGTGCTTCTACCTGGCGATCGACCGGCTCGCGCTCGGCACGGTCGCCGCGGTCGAGTTCCTCGGCCCCACCGTCGTCGCCGCCGCCGGCATGCGCACGCGCCGCAACCGGCTCGCGCTGCTCCTGGTCGTCCTCGGCGTCTACCTCGTCACCGGCGTGCGCCTGCACGGGCAGCCGATCGGCTTCGCCTTTGCGTTTGCGAACGCGGCCCTGTTCGCCGTCTACGTCGTGCTCGGCCACCGCGTGGCCCGCGCCGGCGCAGGCGCCGGCATCGATGCGCTCGCCGCGGCGATGCTCGTGGCCGCGGTCGTCGTCTCGCCGATCGGCGGTGCCGCCGCCCTCCCCGCCCTCGCCGTGCCGGCGACGCTCGCGGCGGGGATCGGCGTCGGCATCACCTCATCGGTGATCCCCTACGTCTGCGACCAGCTGGCGATGGCGCGGCTGGAGCGCTCCACCTACGCGCTCATGGTGTCGCTGCTGCCCGCAACCGCCGTGGCGGTCGGCGTGATCGTGCTCGGGCAGGTGCCGTCGGCCGCCGATGCCGCGGGCGTCGCGCTCGTCATGGCGGGCGTGGCCGCCCACCGCGGCCCCGCTCAGGCGGGCTGACCGCCCGTCTCGGCGCGCCGGCGCTCGGCGCAGCCCGGGCAGAGGTACTCCTCGTCGTCGCCGTCCACCGGCTGGCGGTCCCAGCGCTCGGGCGGCGTCGCCGCGTCGTTTGAGTGCTGCACCGCCACCGCCCCGCAAGGGCACCGGTACACCGCACAGAGGTACGGGTACGGGGCGTCGATCAGCTCATACGTCACACCCATCACGAGTATGGTCGCACCCCCGGCGGCTGGTCGCAAGGCGCGGCGATCCGCGGTGAACCGATCGCGCCGCTGCGGCGAATACCACGCACGGGCACGGGCGTGCGCATGTCTCCAGATCGTTACGTGACGCTAACGGGAATTGAACCAGGTTCTGGCACAATATGAGAGCCGGAGATGGACGCCGACCGGTGCGAATGCGATACTCCCGGCGCAATGGAGGTGCGGTGGAGCAGGTGCAGATGAAAGAAGATCTGGCGACGCTGAGACAGCGCGTCGTGAGCGAACTCGCCGCGATCGACGTCGTCGTGTGGCCCCGGCGCAAGCGCACTCGGCGCGAGCGCCTGACGCGCTTCGTGTCGCATCGCGCGCGTCGTGCGCGCCGCATGTTCCTCTAGCCCCGGGCGCGGTCAGCGCCGGCCGCGGACGATCACCATCGCCCGGCCGAGCCGCAGCCCGCCGTCGCGCCGCAGGGGTTCGAGCCGCCGTGCGAGCTCCGCCTGCAGGCGGTCGCGCTCGGCGGGCGTGAGCTCTGCATCGAGCCGGCGGTAGTGGCCGATCGATGCCCGAAGCGATTCCCAGTGCGCGGCCGCGTCCGCGGCGGTCACCTCGTCGCGTAGCACGGTCGCGTGGACGTCGCGGAACCCCGCCAGGCGATGCAGGCCGGCCAGCTCGCCGGCATCGCCCAGTCGGCCGAACGCGTCCGCGAACGCCGCCCGCTCGGGGCCGAGCGCGGCGGCGACGGCCGCCCGCGGCTCGCCGAACCAGGGGTTCGCCTCGATCCGCGCCCACACGGCCGTCGCGACCGTGCCCCCGGGCGCGAGCACCCGCGCTGCCTCGCGCAGGGTCGCCACGGGGTCGCGGGCGATCATGAGCGCGAGCCGGCTTGTCACCACGCCGAACGCGCCGTCTGCGAACGGCAGCGGCGCGTTCATGTCTGCCGCGACGAACGCGGCCGCGGCGCCCGCCTTCTCGGCCCGCTCGCGCGCGTCGGCCAGCCGGCGGGCGTTCGTGTCGACGCCCGTCGCCTCTGCCCCGGCCAGGGCGAGCGCGACGGTCAAGCGGCCGCTGCCGCAGCCCAGGTCGAGTGCCGTCTCCGCCTCCCCGACGGCCGCCAGCAGCTCGGGCACGCCGAAGGGAAGGCGCGAGCCGGAGGAGTGCTGTGGCCACATCTTCACCATCGGGACACCGCATCTTCACCCACTCGGGGCGGGCGTGCCGCGATCCTTGCAGGTGACGCACATGGAAGGGGGATCATGTTCCTGATGTGGATCGCAGGGGTCTGGCTGGGGATGAACGTCGCGGTGGTCGGGGTGCTGGTCGCGCTCGCAGAGCGCGGACAGCGGCGCGACGCCGCGATGCCCCCGGCGCGGATCGCCGGATAGGCCGCAGACCTCGCATCGACGCCCGCGGAGTGGCATGATCGCGGTCATGCCGTTCGCGCGCATCCTGGTCGCGATCGACGGGTCGCAGGGTGCGGTGCGCGCGCTGACGACGACGCTCGAGCTGGCCCAGCTGACCGGCGCCGCCGTCACCGCGCTCACAATCGAGGGGCCGCTGCCCGCCTACGCCGCCACGATGGGCGAGGTGGACGAGGTGAAACGCCAGAAGGACCGCTTCTTCGCCACCGTCGCCGACGACGCCCGCGAGCAGGCGGCCCGGGCGGGCGTCCCGATCGAGGTCGAGGTGCGCGCCGGCCACGCGGCCAGCCTGATCACCGACTACGCGCGCGACCACGCCGCCGACCTCGTCGTGGTCGGGCACCGCGGCCACTTCCTCGAGGACTACGTGCTCGGCTCGACCGCCGACCGGGTCGCGCACCACGCGCCCTGCCCGGTGATGATCGTCAAGTAGCGGGGGCGGCGGACGCCGGTGCCGGCGGTATCGTCCCGGGGGTGCGCGCGACGACGATGGTGGGCGGCCCCGGGCAGGCGCGCCGCGCCGAGATCCTGATCGTCGCCGCCGTCCTGTTCGCCGTGCTGACCGTGGCGGCGATGCTGGCCTATCCGGGCGGCGCCAAGTACGACCCTGCGAGCACCGGCTACCTCTTCTTCCAGAACTTCTTCAGCGACCTGGGCGCGACGAAGACCTACACCGGGCACAGCAACACGACGTCGCACGTGCTCTTCAGCGTCGCGGCGATCGGCGTCGGCGTGGTGATGATCCTCTTCTCCACCACCTGGCGCACCGTCGCCGCCCGCCGCGGCGAGGGGCGCGCGTTCGGCGTCATCGCGCAGGTCGCGGCGATCGTGAGCGGCGTCGGCTTCATCGGCGTCGCCGTCACGCCGTGGGACCGTGTGCTCGACGCCCACAACGCGTTCGTACAGCTCGCGTTCGGGATCCTGCTCGTGTACGTCCTGTGCCTGCTCGCCCTGCAGCTGCGAAACGCCTGGCCACCCGTCTATGTCGCCGTGAACGTCCTCTACCTGATCACGCTCGCGCTCTACGTGCTCGTGCTCTTCGCCGGGCCGGGCCTGGACACGAAGTCAGGGCTCGAGTTCCAGGTCGCGGCGCAGAAGATCATCGTCTTCGGCTCGATCGTGAACCTCGCCGTCCAGGCGGTCGGCATCCGCCGCGAGGCGCTCGCGGCCGAGCCGGCGGGGTAGGCATCCGGCGTCAGGGCTGCGGCGGACAGCGCTCGGTCGAGTAGCGCGCGGCCAGGGCGCGATCGTCGGCGGGCAGGAGCGCGGCCAGCTGCACGAGCAGACCCTCGAGCTCGGGCAGCATCCCGCTGCGTGGACGGCGGGCGCGGAAGATGTCGATTATGCGCCCGTAGTACCAGAGCTGGCTCGCGGCGCCCTCGCGGAACACGACCCAGAACCCCGGCCCGCGCAGGTTGGCATCGCGGACGGTCGCACGGAGGTTCGAGAGCTTGTCGGCCATCGTCACGCGCAGCAGCGGCACGGCCAGATCGCCGTCGGCGGCGGCGAGGTGGTCGAGGTGCGTGCACTTGCGCGTCCACCAGTCGGCCTTCGCCGCACCCGGCGCGGGGATGGCGTCGCTGCAGCCGCGCACGATCTCGGCCACGGGCGCGCCGAACCGGCGCCGGATCTCCGCGAGCGTCGCCGCGCCGCCCCGGTCCTCGACGGCGTCGTGCAGCAGCCCGGCGATCGCCTCGTCCTCGCTGCCGCCGTCCTCGAGCACGAGGGCCGCGACCCCCATTAGGTGCGCCATGTACGGCACGCCGTCGCTGCCCTTGCGGAAGTGATCGCGGTGCAGCTCGCCTGCGTAGGCCACCGCGTCGTCGAAGCGCGTTCCCAGCATCGGCCCAGACCGTAGACGCTCAGCGCGTGCGCGTGAAGCGATGCACCGCCTCGAGCAGCTCGCGGGTCTTCGTCTCGGCCTCCTCGCGGCTGCCGGAGGCCAGCGCCCCGGCCACGCAGTGGTTGGCATGCTCCTCGAGCAGCTTCTGCGCGACGCTCTCGAGCGCGGTCGAGACCGCGCCGATCTGGGTCAGGATGTCGATGCAGTAGCGCTCGTCGGCGACCATCCGCTCGATGCCGCGCACCTGGCCCTCGATCCGGTGCAGCCGCGTGATCAGGGCCTCCTTGTCGTTGACGTAGCCGTAGCTCACGCGGGTGCCTCCGTGCGGTCGGCCGCGCGCACGCCGCGGAAGCGGCGCAGGCGGAGCGAGTTTGTGACGACGAACAGGCTCGACGCCGCCATCGCGCCGGCGGCGATGACCGGGTTCAGGAGGCCGGCGGCCGCGAGCGGGATCGCGGCGACGTTGTAGGCGAACGCCCAGAAGAGGTTGGCGCGGATCGTGTGCAGGGTGCGGCGGGCCAGGTTGATCGCGTCGACGGCGCCGCGCAGGTCGCCGGAGACGAGCGTCAGGTCGCTCGCCTCGATCGCGACGTCGGTGCCGGTGCCGATCGCGATGCCGAGATCGGCCTGTGCGAGCGCCGGCGCGTCGTTCACGCCGTCGCCGACCATGGCCACGACCTCGCCGGCCGCCTGCAGACGGCGGATCTCGTCGACCTTGCCCTGCGGGTAGACCTCGGCCACGACCCGCTCGATCCCGACCGCGCGGGCGACGCGCTCGGCCGCGGCGCGGTTGTCGCCCGTGAGCAGGATGGGGACAAGGCCGAGCCCGCGCAGCTCCGCCACCGCCACGGCGCTCGTGGGCTTCACCGCCTCGCGCACCGCGAGCGTCGCCGCCGGCCGGCCGTCCCACGACACCGTGACTGCGTCGGCACCCCGCCCCACCTCGACCTCGTGGCCCGCGACCGTCCCGCGCACGCCGGCGCCGGGGACGTTGCGGAAGCCCGTCACGGGCGGTAGCTCGCCGACCTCGGCCCGCGCGGCCTCGGCGACGGCCCGCGCGATGGGATGCTCTGAGGCCGCCTCGACCGCGCCCGCCAGCCGCAGCACCTCGGCGCGGGTGGCACCGGCGAGCGGCGTGACGCTCTCGAGCTCCATCCGGCCCTCGGTGATCGTGCCGGTCTTGTCGAGCACGATCGTGCCGATCCGGCGCGTGCGCTCCAGGATCTCCGGCCCGCGGATGAGGACGCCAAGCTGCGCTCCGCGCCCGGTGCCCACCATGAGCGCCGTCGGGGTCGCCAGGCCGAGCGCGCACGGGCAGGCGATGATCAGCACCGAGACGGCCGCGGTGAACGCGTCCGACGCCGTCGCCCCGGCCAGGAGCCACGCCGCGAGCGTCGCCAGCGCGAGCCCGATCACGACCGGCACGAACACCGCCGACACGCGGTCGGCCAGCCGCTGCACGGGCGCCTTGCCGGACTGGGCCTGGTCGACGAGGGCGGCGATGCGCGCGAGCGCCGTGTCGGCGCCGACGCGGGTCGCGCGCACGACGAGGCGTCCGTAGGTGTTCACGGTGGCGCCTATCACCGCGCCGCCGGCCGTGACCTCGACCGGCGCGGACTCGCCGGTCAGCATCGAGCGGTCGACCGCCGAGGCGCCCTCGCAGACGACGCCGTCGGTGGCGACCTTCTCGCCGGGGCCGACGAGGAACAGGTCGCCGACGGCGAGCGCGGAGACCGGCAGGAGCAGCTCGCGGCCGTCTCGGAGGACGCGCACCTCGTGCGCGCCCAGCTCCAGCAGCGCCCGGATCGCGTCGCCCGAGCGCCGCTTCGCCCCCGCCTCGAGGACGCGGCCGAGCAGGATCAGCGTCGTCACGACCGCGGCGACCTCGAAGTACGTGTCGGCGTGCAGTCCGGCCACGAGCACGACGGCCGACCACGACCAGGCCGAGAGCGTGCCGAGCGTGATCAGCGTCTCCATCGTGGCCACGCCGTGACGGGCGCTGCGCAGCGTCGAGCGGTGGATGCCCCACCCGGAGTAGAAGACGACCGGGGCCGAGAGCACGAGCGCCGCCCACTCCCAGCCGGAGAAGTGGAACCGGGTCACCATGCCGAGGAGCGCGGCCGGGATCGTGAGCACGATCGCCACCGCGAGCCGGCGGCGCAGGAGCGCCTGAGGCTCGTCGTGATGGTGATGGACGCCGCCGTGGCCGCTGCCGATCTGCACCGGCTCGGCGGGCGCCGCGCCGTATCCGCTGGCCTCGACCGCGCCGATCAGCCGCTCGACCGGGACATCGGGCGGGCAGAGCACCGTCGCCTGCTCGGTCAGGTAGTTCACGCTGGCCGAGACGCCGGGCAGGCCGTTCAGGCCGCGCTCGACCCGCGCCGCGCACGACGCGCAGTGCATCCCGGCGATCGCGAGGCGGCGCTCGGTGCCCGGATGTGCGTCGGTGGTCTGCGGCATGGCCCTCTCCACGTCTCTCAATACCCTTGGGGGGTATCGTAGCAGCGGCGCGGTATAACGTTGCGCCACCATGGCCTCCTCCCCGGACGAGCGCTTCCTGGTGACCGGCGCATTCGGGTGCATCGGCACCTGGGTCGTGCGCTCGCTCGTGGCCGAGGGCACGCCCGTCACGGCCCTCGACATCGGCTCCGACCCCCACCGCTGGCCGCTCGTCATGTCGGCGGCGGAGATCGCGCAGGTGCGCCGGGTGCAGGCCGACATCGCCGACCTCGCCGCGCTCGAACGCGTGCTCGACGAGCACTGCATCGACCGGGTCATCCACCTCGCCGCCCTGCAGGTGCCGTTCTGCCGCGCCGACCCGCCGCTCGGCGCGCGGGTGAACGTGCTCGGCACCGTCAACGTGTTCGAGGCGGCAAAGCGCCGCGCCGGCCGCATCGGCCACGTCGTCTACGCCTCCTCGATCGCGGCCTACGACGCGGCCGGCGCCGACGCCGGGGACGGGAACGCGGGGATGGCGGCGCATCCCGGCACGATCTACGGCGTCTACAAGCGCGCGAACGAGGGCACGGCGGCGCTCTACAGCCTGGACGAGGGCGTCGCCAGCGTCGGCCTGCGCCCGCACACGGTGTTCGGGCCGGGGCGCGACCAGGGGCTGACGTCGGCGCCGACGGTGGCCATGCTCGCCGCCGCCGCCGGGCGGCCCTACCGCATCCCCTTCGGCGGCCGCAGCCAGCTGCAGTACGCGCCCGACGTGGCCCGCGCGTTCGTCGCAGCCGCGCGGGCGCAGACGACGGGCGCGACCGTCCACAACCTGCCCGGGCGGGCGGTGCACGTGCGCGACGTGATCGCCGCGATCACGGCCGCGGCGCCGGAGTCGGAGGGCAGCATCACCTTCGCCGACGTCACCCTGCCCTTCCCGGAAGAGGCGGACGCGAGCTCGTTCGCCGTGCTCGCGGGCCCGGTCGAGGAGACGCCGTTCGCCTCCGCGGTCGCCGACACGATCGCACGGTTCCGGGCGCTGCTCGCCGAGGGCCTGGTCTCGGCCCCGTGAACGCCATCGCCGAGGAGCTGCGACGGCACGCCGGCCCCGACGTGATCGTGCGCGCCGCGGCGGCCGCCGACCTGACCGACGCCACCGAGCCGCGCGGCCTGCGCGGGCATGCCGAGGCGGTGGCCGAGCCGGGCAGCGCCGCCGGCGTGGCCGCGGTGATGCGCTGGTGCTACGAGCGCGACGTGCCGATCGTCCCCCGCGGCGGCGGCACGGGCTACGCCGGCGGCGCCGTCCCCACCGAGGGCGGCGTGATCCTCTCGCTCGCCCGGATGACCGCCGTGCGCGCGTTCGATCCGCTGCTGTGGCGCATCCACGTCGAGGCGGGCGTGCGCACCGCGGAGCTGCGCCGGATCGTGCGCGAGAGCGGCGTCTGGTTCCCGCCCGACCCGGGCGCGGCCGAGTCGTCGCAGATCGGCGGCAACATCGCCACGAATGCGGGCGGCCCGCACGCGTTCAAGTACGGCGTCACCGGCGCGTGGGTGACCGGCCTCGAGCTGGTCGTGCCGCCGGGCGACGTCGTCCACGTCGGCGGCTCTGCGCGCAAGGACGTCGCCGGCTACGACCTGGGCCGCCTCGTGGTCGGGTCTGAGGGCACGCTCGCGATCGTGACGGCGGCGTGGCTGCGGCTGATCCCGGCCGCCGAGTGCTCGCTGCCCGTGATCGGGCTCTACCCCACGGTCGCCGCCGGCTGTGCCGCGATCGAGGCGGCGATGGCGAGCGGCGTGGTGCCGGCCGCGATCGAGTACCTGGACGCGGGCACCATGCGCCACGCCGCGGCCACCTTCCCGATCGCCGTGCCCGGCGGCGCCTTCGCGGTGCTGACGGAGGCCGACGGCACGCAGGCCGAGGCCCGGGCGGGCCGCGGGGCGCTGCGCGAGGCGCTTGCCGAGGGCGCCCTCGGCGTGCATGCGCCGGAGGCGGCGGCCGACATCGCCGCGCTGTGGGCCTGGCGCGGAGGCGTCTCGCTGGCCATCACCGCCGTCCTCGGGAGCCGTGTCAGCGAGGACATCGCCGTGCCGGTCGACCGGCTGGCCGAGGCGATCGACGCCACGGTCGCGATCGGCGCCCGCCACGGCCTGGACGCGCTCAGCTGGGGCCACGCCGGCGACGGCAACCTGCACTCGTCGTTCCTGCTCGGCCGCGGCGACGGCGCGTCGATGGCACGGGCCGAGGCGGCCGCGGATGAGCTGTTCGAGCTCGCCGTCGCGCTCGGCGGCACCATCTCCGGCGAGCACGGCGTGGGCGTGCTGAAGAACGGCCGGCTGCGCACCCAGTGGGAGCCGCGCGCCGTCGAGCTGCACGCAGCCGTGAAGCGCCTCTTCGACCCGAAGGGCCTGCTCAACCCGGGCAAGAAGCTGGCGTAGCCGCTAGCGGAGCCGGGCCAGCTCGTGGCGCACGAAGCGGCTGCTGCGGCGGCGGATCCGGCGCACGAGCCGCTGCTCGTGCGTTGTCGGCGGCTTCGCGAGCCGGCCGCGCTCGCGTGCGAAGAAGCGGCCCTTCGCGAATTCGACCAGCGCCAGGTAGGCGATCACCATCGCCACGAGGATGAGGAAGAACGTGATCGGGAGCGTGCTGAACCCGAGCACGTGCGCGAGCGGCGTGAACGGGAGAATCGCTCCCAGCGTGGCCATCGCGGTCGGGGTGATCAGCATCGGCCGGCTGGGGCGGCTGCGGAAGAACGGGACCCGGCGCGTGCGGATGAGGAAGACGACCAGGGTCTGGGTCGCCAGCGATTCGACGAACCAGCCGGTGCGGAACTCGGTATGGCCGGCGTTCAGGATCTGCAGCATGACGAAGAAGGTCAGGAAGTCGAAGATCGAGCTGATCGGCCCGAACACCGTCATGAAGCGGCGGACGAACCCGATGTCCCATGCGGCCGGGCGGGCGACCGTCTCGGGGTCGACCCGGTCGGTCGGGATCGCCAGCTGGCCGACGTCGTACAGCAGGTTGTTCAGCAGGATCTGCGACGGAAGCATCGGCAGGAACGACAGGAAGAGCGATGCGCCCGCGGCGCTGAACATGTTCCCGAAGTTGGACGACGTCGCCATGAGGACGTACTTCAGCGTGTTCGCGAAGATGCGCCGGCCCTCGCGGACGCCGTCGGCGAGCACGCCCAGATCCTTGTCGAGCAGCACGATGTCGGCGGCGTCCTTCGCGACATCGGTCGCCGACTCGACCGAGATGCCGACGTCGGCCGCGTGCAGGGCAACCGCGTCGTTCACGCCGTCGCCCAGGAAGGCGACGTCGTCGCCGCGGCGCCGGGCCACCTTGATGATGCGCGACTTCTGCTCAGGGCTCACCCGGGCGAACACCGTGGTCTCCGGGATCGCGGCGGAGAGCGCGTCGTCGGAGAGCCGCTCGATCTCGGCGCCGCTCAGCACCCTGCCCAGGTCGAGGCCGATGTCGCGGCAGATCCTGGCCGCGACCGTGCCGTTGTCGCCGGTGATGATCTTCACCGAGATCCCGAGCCCCGCGAGCTCGGCGATCGACGCGCCGGCGTCCGCCTTGGCCGGATCGGTGAAGGTGAGGAAGCCGCAGAAGGTGAGGTCGCGCTCGTCCTGCGGACGCGGGTCGGCGGCGCCGGGCGCCACGCCCGTCGCGACGGCGACGACGCGCGCACCGTCCCCGAACAGGCGGTCGAGCACGCCCGCCGCGCGTGGCGGGCACGTCGATGCAACGAGCGAGCACCGTCTCCGGGGCGCCCTTCGTGACGAGCACCGTCGCGCCGCCCGGGGCCGTCGCGGCCACCGACACCAGCTGCCGCTCGTGGTCGAACGGCAGGATGCCGACTCGGCGGTAGGCGTCGGGACCGTCGGACCGGGCGCGGACGGCGGCCGTGTCAGAGGCGGTCCACAGCGCCTGGTCGAGCACGTTTCCGCCCGTCGGCCCGGTCGCGGTCATGGTGGCCTCGTTGCAGACGAGCCCGAGCCGCAGCGGGTCGAGCGAGGGCTCCCCCGCGCCGTCCAGGGAGGCGGTGAAGCTGATCGCGCCCTCGGTCAGCGTCCCCGTCTTGTCCGTGAAGAGCACCTGGATGTTGCCGAGGTCCTCGATCGTCACCAGCCGCTTGACGAGCACCTTGCTGCGCGCCAGCTGGCGCGACCCGGCCGCGAGGCTGACGCTCACGATCGCCGGCAGGAGCTGCGGCGTGATCCCGATCGCGATCGCCAGCGAGAACAGGAGCGCGTCGATGATCGGCCGCGAGAGGGCCACGTTGATCACGAAGATCGAGACCGTCAGGATCCCGGCCACCCAGACGAGCAGCTTCGAGAACTCGTTCAGCCCGACCTGAAACGCGGTGGCGGTCTGCGGAACGCCCAGCCCGACCGCGATCTTGCCGAACGCCGTCGCGGAGCCCGTCGCGACGACGACGGCCCGGGCGGAGCCCTGGTGGACGATCGTGCCCATGAACGCGCAGGAGGGGAGGTCGACCTCGGAGTCGCCGGCGGCGGCGGCCGCCGCCGCCTTTGCCGCCGGCATCGACTCGCCCGGTGAGCACCGCCTCGTCGCACTCGAACCGAGCCGTCTCGAGCAGCCGCACGTCGGCCGCGACCACGTCGCCGATGCGAAGCGCGACGATGTCGCCCGGCACCAGGTCGCGGACGTCGACGCGGCGCTCGGCGCCGTCGCGCGTGACCAGCGCCTCGTGGCGGATGTTGGCGTGAAGCGCGGCGACGGCGCGCTCGGACCGGTACTCGTTCACGAACCCCAGCCCGACGCTCAGGACGACGATCGCCGTGATGATCATCGGCGTCGGTCGGGTCGCCCGTGATGCCCGACACGACGGCGGCCGAGACGAGCAGGATCAGGAGCGGGTTGCGCAGCTGGCGCAGGAGCACGCCGAACGCCGTCACCCTGTGCGTCGCAAGGACGTTGCGGCCGGACGTCGCGAGGCGGCGCTCCGCCTCCGCCTGAGTCAGCCCGGCGGCGGTGGTGCCGAGGCGCTCGAGCACGTCGGCGGCGGGGAGTCCGGCCGCCTCGGAGAGCCGAAGCGGCGCGGATGTCACGACGGGCGCGGCGATCTCGGCCACCGGTGCATGCGCAGATCCTGACAGGCGGGGGGACATGCGCGTGCCCCTGGAAGCGTCAGCCCCGCAGCGGCGCGGGACCGTCAGGCGCTCGCGGCGCCCGACATCGCCCGGGCCTTGCCCGCCGAGCCGAACATGCGGATATGCTGCGCGGCCGTCGAGCGCACCGCCTCGCGCACGGGCGCAAACAGCGACGGCGGGTCGTGCTTTCCCGGGTTCGTATCGAGGTACGCGCGGGTCGTGTCGGTGAAGACGATCTTGAGCGCTGTCGAGATGTTGACCTTGGCGCACCCGCGCCCGATCAGATCCTGGAACTGCTCGGCAACGAGGCCGGTGCCGCCGTGGAGCACCATCGGGATCGGGCGCACGGCGACGAGCTCGGTCACCCGCTCGGGCATCAGCTCGGGCTTCTTCGCGTACAGGCCGTGGGCCGTCCCGACCGCCGGGGCGAAGGCATACACGCCCGTCCGCTCGATGAACCGGGCCGAGACGTCGACCGGGTGGATGTCGCCGCCCTCCTCCGAGCCGACGCCGTCCTCGACGCCGCGGACGGTCTCGATCTCGCCCTCGACCTGGGCGCCGTAGGTCTCGGCCTCCCTGACCACCTCGGCCGTCTGGCGCGTGTTCTCCTCGACGTCGAGATGCGAGCCGTCGAAGAGCACCGAGTTCCAGCCGATCTTCAGACACGTCGTGATCCACTCCCGCTCCGGGCAGTGGTCGAGGTGCAGCGTGACCGGCACGGGCAGGTCGTCGGCCATCGCGTGGACCATCTTGTAGAGCACCTCGGCGCCGACCGACTTCACGGTCATGAGCGACGTCTGGATGATCACCGGCGACGAGAGCTCGGCGGCCGCGGCGAGCACCGCCTCCAGCGTGAGGTCGTTGAAGACGTTGAACGCGGCGACGCCGTACCGGTGCTCGAAGGCCGGGTCGAGGATCTCCTTGAACGAGACGACAGGCACGCCGGCCTGATCCTAGAAGATGCACGCAGGCGTGATCGGCGTCACCCCGGGCGGCGGTTTCGGCTTTGACGCGGCCCGATCAGGCCGGGTCGCGCACCAATTCCATCGTCGAGCAGTGCACTCCGCCGCCGCCCTTCTGGATCTCGTCGTAGGGGATTGCGACGACCTCCATCCCGCGCCGCTCGAGCAGCTCGCGGGTGCGCGGGTAGCGGTCGCACATGAGGATGCGGCCGGGCGCGAGCGCGAGCGAGTTGATCGCCCACTCCTCGCCGTCCGGGCACGGCAGCGGCTCGATCCCGAGGGCGCGCAGGCGATCGAGGAACCAGTACGGCAGGCCGTTCACCTCGACGAGCGCCGCGTCGGGCGAGAGCATGCCGAGGTGGGCGTCGAGGTGGATCGACCACCCGGCCATCGGCACGACGATCAGCTCGATCCCGAGCTCGGCGACCGCGTCGCCGAGCTGGCGCGCGCCCTCGTCGTTGCAGCGGATCGACGTGCCGTAGGCGGCGACGGTGGAGCGCAGCTTGACGAAGCTGCCGCCCTCGACGAGGCCCGTGCCGGTGATCGTGCGCAGGATCGGCATCCCGGCCGCGGCGACCGCGCGCGTGACGAGCGGCTCCTCACCGCGCCGCATCGCGGGCGCCATCCGGCCGATGATCGCCCCGCCGGGCACCGTCAGCAGCGGGTCGCGTGTGTAGATCGGCCGGGTCAGGTGGTCCGGGCCCTCACCGGTGACGAACACGACCTCGACGCCTTCGGCCTGCAGGGCGGCGACGAGGCCGGCGTGCTGGGCGGCGACGCGCTCGCGGTCGGGCGGTTCGCGCGACTCCCAGTACCACATGCCGCCGGGGTCGACCAGCGCGCCCGCGGCCTCGTTCCAGGCATCGGCGCGCACGGCCTCGTACTCACGACCCGGCCGGCGCACGAGCACCACCCGCAGCCGGCCGACCTCGTCGGCTGCGCCCCACCGCCTCCCCCACACCCGCTTGAGCTCGGCAGCGTCCGTGAACGGCGGCTCGGGCACGGCCGGGCACAGGCTCAGGTGGTAGCCGTACGGCTGTCGCTGCGTCTCGGCGGAATCCACGGCCGGCTCAGGATACCGGCGCCCCCGGTCACTGGGTGAGCTCGATCGTGTAGATCGTGTTCGAGTTCGGGTTGTACGGCCCCGGCGTGCCGATCGTCGGCGAGGCGTCGAGCCTCACGAAGACGCCGTTCACCTCCTTGCCGTCGTTCGTCTTGCAGTAGCTCGGGTTCGCGGGGTCGCCGCAGCTCGTGATCACGAACCAGGCGAAGCCGACGACCGTCATCGGGCTGCTCGTGCCGTTCGGCCACTGCGACTGCCCGCTCGGGTTCGTCAGCACCGGGATGACGACGAGCTGCGGGCTGTTCGGATCGAGCAGCTTGACCGTCCCGTCCGGCTGGTTCTGCACGATCTGGTCGAGCGATTCCCATGTCGGGATGCGCAGGTTGAGCCCCTGGGCGGTCTTGCCGCTGTTGTCGCCGGGCTTGGTCTGGAGCGTCTCGCCGACCGACACCGGGCACACCTGCGTCGTGCCGGCGATCTCGTCCGAGTACACGTTCGCACCGTTCGGGATCGGGCAGTTGGCGCTCTGGACGTACGGCAGGCTGAGCGCGCCGTTGTTGGCGTTCGCCGTGTCCTTCGTGTAGATCGGGTACGGCTGGCCGGGGGTGTAGCTGCCCTGGAGGACGCCCCAGGGCATCACGTTCAGCCCGTTGACCGACGTGAACGACTCGATGGTGGCCCGGGCCGTCGCAGACACGTTCACCGAGTGGATGCCGAAGACGCCCGTGAACCACGTGGGCACCGTGCGCGTCGAGGTGACGGTGACCGAGTCGTTCGTCGCCAGGTCGGTGCTCGAAGCCGCCTGCACGTCGTCGCCCTGCAGGCCGTTCTTGCCGTACTGCTGGACGGCGAGCCCGGTGGCCGCGCCGGAGCCGCCGGGGATCGCCGACGCGCCCGCGAGGGCGCCGGCGTCGGCGGCGCTCTGCACCTGCGAGCGGCTGACGCTCCAGAAGCCGTAGTCGATCGCGAAGCCGGCGACAGCGAGCAGGGACATCAGAAAGACCGTCAGGAGGACGACCGCCTGGCCGCTCTCACGGCCCGTGCGCGCACGCGCCGCTCGATCCTGGTGGACCACCCGCACCCATGTCCGCAGCGTCCTCACTGCACACATGAACCCGCGGCACTCGCGGTTCCTGCGGCATCCGGGCGAAGATCACCCGTCCGAGTGAGCGCTCGTCTTGAACGCAACGCTGATCGCGCCGATACTGAGGTGTGACCGCAGGAAACGACCGCGGTCGCGTGTCTGGAAGGTGTGAAGAGTTGCCCGATCCCGATCCTGGCGCCGCCGCACGGCTCACGTCGCTCTACGAGGCCCACGCCGCCGACGTGTTCCGCTACGCGCTGCACCTCACGGGGCGGCGCGAGGACGCGGAGGACGTCGTCCAGTTCGTGTTCCTGCGCGCGTACGGGATCCTCGAGTCGGGGACCGCGCTCGTGAACCCCCGCGCGTGGCTGATCAAGGCGACCAAGCACCGGTCGCTCAACCTGATCCGCGACCGCCGCGACACGCGGGCGATCGATGCCGACATCCCGGTGGCGCCGCGGCAGGCCGAGGACACCGCCGAGGCCGACGCGCTCGCCGAGGTGCGGGCGACGCTCTGGGCGCTGCCCGAGAGCCAGCACCATGCGTTCGTGCTGCGGCACTGGAGCGGCCTCTCACAAGACGAGATCGCCGCCGTGCTCGGCACGACCGCGGGCGCCGTCGAGTCGCTGCTCGTGCGCGCCCGCACAACGCTCCTGGAAGACCGCGAGCACCCGACCGAGTGCACGAGCGTGCGCCGGCGCCTCGTCCAGGCGCTCGTGCCCACCCCCGACCATCGAGTGCACATCGCAAGCTGCCATCGCTGCCGCACAGCGCAGGCGCGCCTCCTGCGGGCGTCGGAATTCGCGACGGCGTTCGCGCTCGTCCCGCGGCCGCACGTCGCGCATGGCCTGGCCTCGCTCATCCCCGGGTTCGGCGGCCACGTGGCCACGGCGGCGACGGCCGGCGGCGCCGCGGGCGCCGGAGCCACCGGCGGGGCCGGCACGGGCGCGGCGGCGGCGACGGCGTCGGCCAAACTCGCGGTCGCGTCGAAGGTCGCCCTGGTCGCCGCCACCGCGGTCGTCGCGCTCGGCGCGGCACATCCCGTCCGCCGCGCCGTCGAGCACGCCGTCCTCGGTACGCCGGGCAGGCCGGCGGCGGTCGCGGCGCCCGCCACCGGGCCGCACGCGCACACGAGTGCTGTCACGGGCAGGACGGCGGCGGCCCCGCCGGCCCGGTCGTCGCACACGCCGCCGCAGACACCCCCCAAGGGCACGAAGGCGAAGGGGAGGTCCGCGCACGCGGGAGGCAACGGCAAGGCGCAGGGCAAGACGGGCAAGCCGAAAGGCACCCCGGCCGCGCCCGGCGGGAGCGGCAAGTCCGCCGGCGCGGGCTCGAACGGCAAGGCCAAAGGGAAGCCCGCCACCGCCGGCAAGCCGGCGAAGACCGGTGCGGCCAACGGGAAGTCCGCCACCGCCGGATCGAACGGCAAGGCCAAGGGCTCCGGCGCCAAGGGCAACGGCGCCGCCAAGGGGCACGGCAAGGGCTGAACCCGGCACGCGCCGGGCTCAGCCTTCGCCTGACCCGATCTCAGCCCGCGTGATGGCTGTGACCGTGCCCGGCCCTCGGCGGCTTGCCCCCGCCGTGGCCTGACGCCCCGTGCCCGGACGCCCCGTGGCCATGCTCGCCTGCATGGCTCTTGCCGCCGCTCGCGGCCGCGGAGATGGTCGCGCCCTTGGCGGCGCCGGTCGCTGTCGTCGTGTGGGCGAGGGTCGAGATCGTCTTCCCGTGCGACGACCCGCTCCCGGTGGTGTCGCCGCCCGTGCCGACGCCGGTCTTGCCGGCGCGAGCGGTGCCGGAGATCAGCGCACCCTTTGCCGATCCCGCCGCCGTGGTCGCCGTGGCCGTCGCCGAGACGATCGCCCCGTGGTTCGCCGGATGGGCCGCGGGAGCGGGCCTCGACGCGGCGGGCGCGCCGATGCCGAGCCCGTGCAGCACGGCGGACGCGGGTCCGGCGGCATCCGCCGGGAGGCCGGCCGCGAAGGCGGCGCCCGTGGTCGCGCTCAGCGCCATCGCGACCGCCAGGATCGAGAGTCGCGGTCGGAATGGTGTCGTGGTGAACATCGGCTGCCTCCTGCGATGGATCTGCCTCCCTGCACGGCGCGAGTCGACCACCGCCGGCCCGCCGACGACCGCATGCACCGGTTGCCGCGTGGCCGCGCGGACCGCGGCGAGCAACTCGGCCACGGCCTCGAAGCCCGGCGGCACGTCGGCGGGATCAACCACGCCGGCGAGCATCCGATCGGCTGTCCCCTGATCGAGTCGCACCTTGCCCATGGCCAACAACACCGCACCGACCCCCATACCCGTTACATGTCGTCCGGGCCCGTTCCCCGGCGCAGCTCGCGCGCGAGCCCGCGCAGCGCCCGATGCTGGATCACGCGCACCGACCCCGGCGTCCGGCCCGTGATCTGCGCCACCTCCTCGGCGCTGAATCCGCCCAGGACGCGGAGCAGCACGACCTCGGCCTGCGCCGCCGGAAGCTCCATGATGCGCGCCACCGCGGCCGCGTCGTCGTCGCCGGGGCGGTCGACGCAGGGCTGGTCGAGCTCGTACGCGCCCGGCGGCCGCAGCACCACCGAGCGCTGCCACCAGCGGCGGCGGTGATCGAGCGCCCGCCGGCGCGCAGTCGCAAACACCCAGCGCCGGAACGCCGCGGCGTCGCCGCGGAACGCGTCGGCTCCGGCGACCACCTCCACCCAGACCTGCGATGCCACGTCCTCGGCGACCTCCCGCCCGACGACGGCACGGAGGTAGCGGACGAGGTCGTCGTGCACCGACACGTACGCGCTCGTGATGCGCGCGCTCACGGTCGCGGCGTCGGCTCCCCACGGGATCTCATCCGGTCGCACGCTGGACATGACCCGCGAAGTGGCGCATTCCTGCGGTGCCGGCCCCGGACGCACGGAGGGCCGCCACATGGACGGCCCTCCGAGCTCGCGGTGCGTCCGCCGGAGCTACTTCGGCGGCGGCGGGACGAGGCACGTCTGCGTCGGCCCGCCGTCGAGCGGCACGATCTGGAAGTCGCCCGTGCCGGTGATGTGGACGTAGACGGCGCCCGCCTCGCCCTTCGTGCTCCCGATCGTCTTGGAGCCCGGCGTGCCACCGGGCGCCTGGGTGTACTTGATGGCGGTGCCGCCGTCGAACGGCCCGAACGTCTTGCCGGATCCCAGGTCGACGACGTACACCTGGCTGCCACCAGGCGTGCCCACCTGGTAGAAGCCGTCGGGGTTCTCGCCGCCCTTGGGGTTCGTGCCCGGGGGCGTCAGCCCGGCCGGCGGGATCGTCTTGCCGTGCGGGTTCACGTACTCGGTGCACGGCCCCGGCCCGTACTGGTCGCCGGACGGCGTGTACGAGCTCGTCCCGCCCACGGCGTGCTTGACCGAGCTCACGGCATATCCCACCCCGCCGAAGCTCGCCATCGCCCCGAACACCCCCGCGGTCAGCACGATCGCGAGCAGCGCCCGCCCCCCCGAGCGCGAGCGCCGCCCGACCCGCGAGCCGATCGACCGCTCCAGCTCGACGCCGGGTCGGGGTCGGCCTGCCCGGAGCCTCTCCTCAAGCGCGGAGAGCTCGTCCCCACGACTCCAGAACCCTGCCATCCCTCTGCCTCCTCCGTCCTTCGGTGCACCTGTACAGGCAAACACCGAAAGGGGGAGGGAAATCGTTACAGCGCCGCGGCCGGCTCGGTCCCCGGCCGCAGCTCCTTCTCCCAGGTCGCGAAGCGCGGCTGGGCGGTCATGCCGACGCGCTCGTAGACGCGCGTGGCGCCGGTCGCCGACTGGGTGTCGACGTGCAGGCTCACGCCGGCGCAGCCGCGCGCGTGGATCTGGCGGAAGCTCGTGCGCAGGAGCGCCTCGGCGATGCCGCGGCGGCGGTACGTCCGCCGCACCCCGAGCGCAGCGACGTATCCGACCGCCGGATCCTCACCCGAGCGCGGCTCGGCCACGAGCGCGCCCGCGAGCTCGGCGCCGTGCCAGGCGAGCTGCCACATCGCCGGGTCGCAGTCGGCGGCGGCGACGTGGTGGTGCATCCACGCCTCCTCGGTCGGCCAGGTGTCGCCCCAGTGGTCGGCGAACGCCTCGGCCAGGCAGGCGTACACCGCCCGCTCCTCGCCCGCGCGCACGCCCCGGATCTCGATCCCGGCGACCCGCCCGGGCGCGGCGGGAGCGTCGTCGAAGTCGATCCGCATCGCCGTGAACCGGCGCACCTCGGTGTACCCGTGCGCCCGCAGGAGCGCGGCCACGCGCGGCTCCTCGGCCACCGACCCCGCGTGCATCAGGACGCGCACGCCGGGCGCGGCCAGCGCGACGAACCGCTGCGCGCGCCGCTCGCACTCCGCCACCACCGCCGCCCCCAGCCCACGGCCGTGGTGGCCCAGGGCGACGGCGCCGATGCTGAACACCTCGGTGTGGGGCGGGTCGCTCTCGACGGACAGGTACCCGGCGATGTCTCCGCCCGGCCCGACCACAACGGCGAAGTCGTGCTCGCGGTCGGTGCCGGGCGCGCTCCACGGCGTCAGCACCCACTCGACCGACACGACCGCGAACCCGCGCAGCGCCGTCGTCTCCTCGTTGATCATGGCCGCGATCGCCACGGCGTCCGCGTCGAGCGGCGGGCGCAGCGTGAACCCTGCGGGCAGCCCGGCCATCGCCCGACTGTAGTGGACGACTCCTCATGTTCCGGTGGCATGATGCGCATCGCGTGCAGACCCTGACCGCCTCGGTTGCCCTGCTCGGGCTCGGTGTCGCGTTCTCGAGCCCCACCTCGGTGCTGGCCGTGTACGTGCTCCTGGGGATGCCCGCGGGCGTGCGGCGGGCGGCCGCGTTCGTCGGCGGCTGGATCCTGACGATCGTCCTGATCGGGGTGCTGGTGGTCGTGCTTCCGACCTTCGACTTCCACTCGTCGCAGACGACGCCGTCACGCGCGGCGTCGCTCGCCGAGCTGGTCGTGGGCGGCCTGATGGTGGCTGCCGCCGTCGTGCTGCACCGGCGCCCGCCGGCCCTGGAGCCGAAGGACCCCGTCCCGGAGTGGCTGGTACGCCTCGTCGGCCGGCACTGGGCGGTCGCCCTGGTGGCGGGCGGCGTGATGCTGACGTACTCGATCACGATCGTGGCGGTGCTCGAGATCCTGAAGGCGAACGTCGGCGCGCTCGATCGGGCGATCGCGGTGGCGGTGTTCGCCCTGACCTCGATCGTCACGATCACGGCGCCGATCCTCTACACGGTGCTCGCCCCCGAGCGGGCGACCGCCGATCTGGCGCGGTCGCGGCGCTGGCTGATCGCCCACTCCCAGGCCATCGGCGTCGTGCTCCTCACCGCGATCGGGATCGCGATCATGCTGAAGGCGGGGTACGACCTCGCCGCCTAGATGACGTGCCTACGCCGCCCTCAGGGCAGCGACGCGACCGCGTCCTGCCCAGCCTGGGTGAGCTGGGCCGTGCGCGGGGTGGCATCGGTGTACTCGGCCAGACCGAGGTGCACGAGGTGGTCGATGTTCTCGGCGACCTCGCGGTGGAGCTCGGGCGAGTTCTCGCCGTGCCCCGGCGCGCGCCCTTCGCTCGCGATCGCGTTCGAGAGCGACGCCGCCGTCGCCGCGCCCTTCGCCAAGCCGCGAAGGATGTCATCCTGGTACGGGAACTGGTTGGGGGCCATCCTGCTCATGAGTCCTCCTTGGGTCCGTTCGGGAGACCCTACTCCTGTCGCCGTGGTGGGGTTGAGCGTCGGCGGCGTTCGTTCGGGCTGCCGCCGACGCTCCCCTGCCAGGGAGGGGTGTCCGACAGGGAGATCAAGAGAACACGAACCGTGGGCCGCCCCCCTCTTGCCGGATCCCCTTCTCCAACCCCTACATGGAGGGGTACACCCTTCGCTCGTTCCAAACGTCACCCACATCGGGTGAACGCCGCCCAACGCGTGCGCTCCACACGCGGAACACGTCGCTCGTGCCCGCTCGGCACTGCCCTTGTGGGCGACCATTCCCGTCGCGGATCACCAGGCGAGGTGGACTTCGGTGCCAAAGCGGGGATGCACGCCCTTACCAGATGCCGGTGGGCAGGAGGGCGCGGACGCTGGATGTGCGATGAGCTGGTGGGGTCGGGGTGCTGCGCGGTGCCCGTACGACAGGATTCCCGCGCGAGCGGCCTGTACGATCGCGCCATGAGCGACCTCGTCCCGCTCGCCGGCGACTGGATGATGTGGCGCGACTTCGCCGTCCGGAGCGCAGGCTTTCCGGTATCCGGCCTGGACGTGTTCGGGCCGGGGGACGAGTCCGAACGGCTGAGCCGGACGGCGCGCGACCCGCGCTTTCAGGAGGCGGTGACATGGCAGAACCCGGCGGCGCTCGCAAACGCCGTGCTGAAGGTGGCCGAGCGGTCGCCCACCAAGCCGAGCCGGGCGCGGGGGCGTGAGGAGATCGTCGCCAGCTACTGGCAGCGCTACTGCGGGAAGAACGACACCATCGGCTTCTTCGGGCCGCTGGCCTGGGGCCGGATCGCCGACGACGGGCCACCGCTGCACGCCCGTTCGGGAGGACTCGTCCGCAGCCGTCACGTCCACTTCGAGGCGTGGGCGGTGCAGGCGGTCGCGCAAGCGATCGACCCGGAGCTTCGGATCGCTGCAGGGCCGTACGCAGAGCGCGACCTGCGAGCCGCGCTCGACGCGCATCCCGACGTCGGCGTCCGCGCGCGCGGGCTCGACGCGCTCGCCCGGCTCGAGGCCGCGCTCGGCCAGGTCGAGGCCGCCGCGCCGAATTCGCTGCGCGCGAGCCTGGCCGCGCTCGACGCCGTCTTCGTCGATTTGACCGGACGCGACCCAGTGCGGAACCCAGGCATGGCATACGGCGCCCGGACGCTCTGCTACCTGGACTGCATGCGCGACCTCGAGGTGAAGATGGGACCCACGCTCGTCGCCGACATGGCGCCCGCGCTCCAGGCGCTCTTCGCGGCGGGGCGGTGGTGGAGCGGCCGCGTGAACACGACCGGCCGGCGGGTGATCGAGCAGGCGCTTCCCGACGGACGCGGGCCGTTCATGCCCGTACTCATGCAGGTCATAAAGCAACTCATGCAGCTCCCGCCCGAGCTCGGCGACGCGCTCGAGGAGCTGCACCGCCGGCTCGCCAGACTCCTCGCCGAACCGGACCCCGCCACGCTCGCCGCCCGCGCGCGGGTCGCCTTCGCCGACCGCGAGCCGGCCTGGCCCCTCGCCGCGTTCCAGTCGGTGGATGTCCAGATCGCCGCCCGCGGAGAGGCGGCGCTCGCTGCCGGCGATCACCTCGCCGTGGTCGGCGACGTGCACGTCGGCAACAACCCGCTCATCCAAGGCGTCTTCGCCCACCGGCACGCGGACCCGGCCGCGCTCCTCACCAGAATCACCGACACTGCCGGCCCGGGCATGCCGGTCATGCTGCCGCCCTGGAGCCCCACCCTGGGCTTCGACGCGCGCGGCATGCCCCTCACCTCAGACGACATGGTGCACCTGGCAGTGATGCCGGACACGCGCGCCCAGCGAGAGCGCCACACCTGGATGCCAGACGAGCTCATGGTCGACGGCCTCGACCTCGTCGACCGCACCGGCGCGCTGCGCGTCCCGCTCATCGACGCCTTCTGGCTCCCCATCTTTGTCTCCGGCGCGCGCACGTTCACGCTTCTCCCGGAGGAGGAACACGCGCCCCGTGTGACGGTCGGCGGCATGGTGCTGCGCCGGGAAGGCTGGAACATCCCCGTCACCGAGATCCCCGAACGCGGCGAGGATGTGGCCGCCTTCGCCCGCGACCGCGGGATGCCGCGGCGGCTGTTCACAAAGTCACCGCTGGAGCGAAAGCCGATGTACCTCGACACCGAGAGCCCGGTGCTGTCCCGGATCCTCTGCCGCCAGGCCTGGCATGCGGCCGCGGCCGCGCCCGGCCATCGCCTCGCCTTCACCGAGATGCTGCCCGCCCCCGAGCAGTGCTGGCTCGCGGACGCCGAGGGCAACCACTATGTGTCAGAGCTGCGCATGGTGGCGGTCGAGCGGGCGGCCGTCGCCCCGCCCCTAACCGCTCGATGAGGGAGCTGGGAGTGATTCGAGAGCTTCCGAAAGCGGTGGAACGGGTCTCGAACGCCCCTTGCGAACTGCCTGCAAATCGAAGGGTTCTAGAGCGGACGACGGGTCTCGAACCCGCGACCTTTGGCTTGGGAAGCCAACGCTCTACCAACTGAGCTACGTCCGCACGGGCGCCGAAAGACTGTACCAAGAACAGTAGAGTCGGCCCGTGCAGCATGGCCTCTCGCTCGCGCCGTTCGGAGAGCTCGCCGATCCCTGGGTGCTGTCCGATCTCGCCGTCGAAGCCGAGGCGGCCGGGTTCGACGGCGTGTTCGTCTGGGATCACATGCTGCGGGCCGGCCCGCCGCGGCCGATGGCCGACCCGTGGGTCGCGCTGGCCGCCGTGGCGGCGCGCACGCACCGGATCCGGCTTGGCCCGCTGGTCACGCCGGTGGCCCGCCGCCGGCCGCAGAAGCTCGCGCGCGAGACGACGACGCTCGACCACCTGAGCCGCGGACGGCTCGTGCTCGGCATCGGCCTGGGCGTGAACACGGGCGGCGAGCTAACGCGCTTCGGCGAGGAGGACGACGACCGCCGCCGCGGCGACCGGCTCGACGAGGGCCTCGCCCTGCTCTGCCGGCTCTGGAGCGGCGAGGAGGTCGACCACCACGGTGCGAGCTTCACGGCCGCCGGCGTGACGCTCCTGCCACGGCCGCTGCAGCACCCGCGCATCCCGATCTGGGTCGCGGCCCGCACCGGCAACGCCCGCCCGGTGCGCCGGGCGGCGCGCTTCGACGGCATCTGCCCGGATACGACGCCGGAAGGCCTGGGGTGGATGCTCGACCTGATCCGGCGCGAGCGAGGCGGCCTCGACGGCTTCGAGGTCATCGGCCGCGGCGGCCCGGGCGCCGATCCGGAGCCGTGGCGGGCGCTCGGCGCCACCTGGTGGATCACCGAGCCGCCCGAGTCCGTCACCGCCGCCGATGTCCGCGCCGTCATCGCCGCCGGGCCTGTGCGCTGACCGCAGGCAATCTGCCCGGGCGCCCAGCGAGTAGTAAGGAACATGGAACAAACCCCCACAACTGACACGGGCCATCGCGGCCTCTGGATCGCAGCCGGCCTCGTCGCGCTCATCGTCGTCATCGCCCTCATCGCCATCTACGGCGGTGGCGGCGGCGGCGCAGGCGGCGGGTACTAGCCGCAGATCCTCACGCGCTGCACGGGTGGCGCTACCCTCCCCGCCCGTGCAGCGCGTGATGCTCCCAGCGGACGTGGCACGGTGACGGCGGCCGGCCGCGTCGGCGTGTGCGGCTCGGTCAACATGGACGTGTTCGGCTACGCGCCGCGGCTGCCCGCGCCCGGCGAGACCGTGCTCGGCCGCCGGCTCGCCTACGCGCCGGGCGGCAAGGGCGCGAACCAGGCTGTCGCCGCACGGCGGATGGGCGCAGACGTGCGCTTCGTCGGGGCGTGCGGACGCGATCCGTTCGGCGACCAGGTCGCGGCGGCGCTCGCCGCCGACGGCATCGACATCATCGGGCTCGCACGGCTGGAGATGGAGACGGGCGTCGCGCTGATCGTGGTCGACGACGCCGGCGAGAACCAGATCGTGGCCCTGCCGGGTGCGAACGACCACGTCGCCGCCCCCGGCCCGCACCCCGAGGTGGATGTCTGGGTGACCGACGGGCAGGTGCCTGCCGGCAGCGCCGCAGGCGTGCTCGAGGTGGCGCACGCGACCGGTGCGTCGACGCTCGTCGTGCCCGCACCCGCGGGGCTGCTGCCGGCCGACCTCGTGGCGCAGTTCGACGTCGCGGTCGTGAACGAGACCGAGCTCGCCGCGCTCGGCGGCCGCCACCCCGCGGCGATCGTGCTCACGCTCGGGGCGCGTGGCGCACGCATCCTGCCCGACGGCCCGGAGCTCGCCGCCGTGTCGGCGCGGGTCGTCGATACGACCGGTGCCGGCGACTGCCTGACCGGGGCGGTCGCGGCCGCGCTGGCCGAGGGCAGGCCGCTCGCGGACGCCGTGCGACTGGGCCTCGCCGCCGCGTCGATCTGCGTGGAACGGCTCGGATGCCAGCCCGCGATGCCGGCGCGGGCCGAGGCCGAGCTGCGGCTCAGCTCACCTTCTTGACGCCGTGCACGGGCCGCCCGAGCGCCCGCCACTGGAAGAGCGTCATGGTCGGCAGCGTGTCGTCGTAGCGGACGATGCGCGGATTGCGGCCGACCTGTGCCGCCCGGGCGGCGTGGTCGATCAGGTCGTCGCGGTCGGGGGTGACGATGACGTGGTGGCAGGCGGTCACGTACGAGAACTCCTCGCCGCAGGCCGGGCACGGCCACGGGTCGGTGTGGATCGCGTACCAGTCCCCTTCGTCGGTGCCGGCATCCTCGCCGGCGAGGATCTCCTCGAGCTCCTCGACCTCGTAGACCGTTGGTGCCGTGGGCAGGTTCGCCACCCGGTCAGGGTAGCATCGCCCGCCGCGCTCACATCGACTCGGGCGCCTCGACGCCGACCAGGTCAAGCGCCGTCGCCATCACCTGGGCCGTCGCCCGGCAGAGCGCGAGCCGGCTGCGCTCGACGGCCGGCTCGGCGCCGATCACGTGGCACTGCTTGTAGAACTGGTGGAAGGCCTTTGCGGTCTCCTGGGCGTAGCCCGCGATCCGGTGCGGGCCGCGACGCTCGGCGGCCTCGGCGACCAGGTCGGGGAACTCCACGAGCGCCTTCACGAGCTCGGTCTCGGCCGGCTCGGGCGCCCAGGCCGGGTCGGGCAGGGCGGCGGCGCCGTCGGCCCGGCGCAGGATCGCCGCGATGCGCGCGTGCGCGTACTGGCAGTAGTAAACCGGGTTCTCGGCGTTCTGGGCGGTGAGCAGATCGATGTCCAGGTCGATCGCCTGGTCGTGGCCGCGCTGGACGAGCGCGTAGCGGGCGGCGTCCACGCCGATCGCGTCCAGCAGGTCGTCGAGCGTGACGATCCGGCCGGCCCGTTTCGACATCTTGCCGTCCTTGAGCCGCACCAGCTGGTAGATCTGGACATCGATGCGGTCGGGGTCGTAGCCGAGCGCCTGCGCGGCCGCCTTGAGCCGGCCGACGTACCCGTGGTGGTCAGGCCCGAGGACGTACATGGCGGTATCGAAGCCGCGCTCGAGCTTGTCCACGATGTACGCGAGGTCGCCGGCGACGTACGTGTAGGTGCCGTCCGAGCGCACGAGCACGCGGTCCTTGTCGTCGCCGAGCGCCGACGAGCGCAGCCACGTCGCCCCATCCTGCTCGTACACGTGGCCGCCCGCGCGGACGCGGTCCATCGCGCGCTGCACCGCCCCGCTCTCGTACAGCGACCGCTCGAGGAACCAGTTGTCGAACGAGCAGCGGAAGCGCGCCAGGGTCGCGCGGATGTGGGCCATCATCGCGTCCGTCCCCGCCCGCGCCCACTGCTCCGGCGTCGCCTCCGGATCGAGGCCCACCTCGGCCGCGATCGCCGCCACGTACTCGCCCTGATAGCCGTCGACGGGCGGCTCGGCGCCCAGCGCCCGCGCCCGCAGCGACTCGCCGAAGAGGTCGATCTGGCGGCCGGCGTCGTTGAAGTAGTACTCGCGGCCCACCTCGTGCCCCGCGAACTCGAACAGACGCGCGAGGCTGTCGCCGTAGGCGGCGTTGCGTGCCGTCGCGACGGTGACGGGGCCGGTCGGGTTGCCAGACACGTACTCGACCTGGATCCGCTGCGGCAGGGCGGCGGCGCCCGATCCGTAGCGCGGCCCATCGGTCAGGATCCGCTGCACCGCGTCCCGGTACCAGGCCGCCGACACGCGCAGGTTGAGGAACCCCGGCCCGGCGACGTCGACCGCCTCCAGGTGTTCGGAGTCGATGGCGGCGGCGATGCGCGCGGCGATGTCGCGCGGCGCCGACCGCAGCGGCTTTGCCAGCTGCAGCGCAACCGCGGTGGCGTAGTCGCCGTGGCCGGGATCGGCCGGCCGGTCGAGGCGCACGGGCACGCCGTCGCCGCCCACGGCGGCGACCGCCCGCGCAACCGCGGCGGCCAGCTGGTCTACGGGGCTCGCGCTCATGGCCCCCATCGTAACCTTGGTAGGGTGCGGACATGGACGACGACGGCCCCTCCGAGCGCCACCTGAACATCCATTTCTCGCCGGAGATCATGGCCGGCGTCTACGCGAACTTCGCCAACGTCAGCCATTCGGACTACGAGTTCACGGTCACCTTCGCCCGCGTCGACCACGAGGTCGAGGACGAGGAGGTGCCGGGGGTGGTGGTCGCCCGGGTCAACCTCTCGCCGCGGTTCATGAAGGAGCTCATCGACGCGATGGGCGACAACTACTCCAAGTGGCAGACGAAGGAGGGGATCAAGAACCTCCCCGAGTTCGACGGCCCCGACGACGCCTGAGCGCGCGTCCCGGCCGCCGCACCCCTCGTGCGGTCGGTAGATTGCGCCGGTGAAGGTCGCGGTCATCTCCGATGTGCACGCCAACCTGCCCGCGCTCGAGGCGGTGCTGGCCGCGATCGACGCCGAGGGCGCGGACGAGCTCTGGTGCCTCGGCGACCTGACCGGATACGGCGCCGGCCCGGCCCGGTGCATCGAGATCGTGCTCGAGCGCGCCGCCGTCTGCCTGGCCGGCAACCACGACATGGTCGTCACCGGCGAGATCGACATCTCGGCCTTCTCGTCCGACGCGCGCACCGCCGTCGAGTGGACGATGGGAGTCCTCGACCCGGAGGCCCTGCGCCGGCTCGGCGAGCTGCGCCCGGACGGCGCTCGCCACGGCGTCGAGCTCTACCACGGCAGCATTCGCGACCCGGTGTGGGAGTACGTGATCGACAACCGCACCGCGGCCATCTGCCTGGAGCACCAGCGCTCCGCGCTCAGCATGGTCGGCCACAGCCACATGCCGCTCGCCTACGGGTACGCCGACGGCACCTTCGTGGCCGGCCTCGCCGTCGCCGATACCGAGATCGCGACGGCGCCGGGCCCGTTCCTGCTCAACCCTGGCTCGGTCGGTCAGCCGCGCGACGGCGACCATCGCGCGGCCTACCTCACGGTCGACCTCGAGACGGGCGCGGCCCGCTGGCGGCGGGTGGACTACGACGTGCGCGCCGCCCAGGCGGCGATCCGCGAGGCCGGCCTGCCGCTGCGGCTCGGCGCCCGGCTGGCCGAAGGACGCTAGCTAGGAGGCGGGGGCGGCGGATGCTGCCGAGGCGGCCCGGCCGCGGCCGACGTGGTAGCCGTCGCGGACGAGCTCGGCGACGACGGTCTCGCGCGCCTTGTAGATGCGCCACTTCACGGTCGCGAGCGTCGTCTCGAGCGCCTCGGCGATCTCGGCGTAGGAGAGCCCGACCACGTCGCGCAGCATGAGCGCCATCTTCAGGTCGAGGTTGAGGCGCGCGATGGCCTCCCACACCGCCTCCATGCTCTCGATCGGCTCGACCGGAGCGACCGATAGGTGCAGCTGCGGCGCCGAGCTCAGCTCGACCGTCGGGCGGCCGCGGCGCTCGCGCGCACGCAGCTCGTCCACCACGCGGTGCTTGGCGACCTGGAACAACCAGGTTGTGAACTGACACCGCGCGTCGAAGCCGGGCAGGGCCTGGTAGACGCGCAGGAAGACCTCCTGGCACATGTCCTCGGCCAGCGCCCGGTCGCCCCCCAGGATGCGCGCGATGTAGTTGAAGAGCGGCGTCTCGTACTGCCGCACGATCAGCGCGAACGCCCGCTCGTCACCACGGCGGGCAAGTCGGAGCACATTGGGATCGGGCTGCGGAAGGGCCAAGAGGTGAAGCGTTGGTTACGAGAACCAAAGCGAGTATAGACATTCGCCCACAGGGTGACGGTGGCCACCCGTACCATCGTCCACATCCGGCCTTAGTCGGCCAGGAGCGAGGTGCCGGTCATGACCGGCGGGCGGTCGACGCCGAGCAGCTCGAGCACCGTCGGTGCCACGTCGGCGAGCCGGCCGCCGTCGCGCAGCGCGAGACCGGTGCGGGTGGCGATCAACGGCACCGGGTTGGTCGTGTGGGCCGTGTTGGGGCTGCCGTCGGGGTTGCGCATGACCTCGGCGTTGCCGTGATCGGCGGTGATGAGGCAGACGCCGCCGCGGCCGGTGACGGTCTCGACCACGCGCGCCAGACAGCGGTCGGCGGTCTGCACCGCCTCGACCGCCGCCGGGATGACGCCGGTGTGCCCGACCATGTCGGGGTTGGCGAAGTTGACGAGGCCAAACCGGACGCCGTCCTGGAGCAGCCCGGCGCAGAACACGTCGGTGACGCCGTCGGCCGACATCTGCGGCGCGAGGTCATAGGTGGCGACGTCGCGGCGCGAGTCGACCAGGCGCCAGTCCTCGCCGCGCTGGCGCGTCTCTGAGCCGCCGTCGAAGAAGTAGGTCACGTGGGCGTACTTCTCGGTCTCGGCGGCGTGCACCTGGCCGATCCCGGCGCCGGCGAGGGTCGCGGCGAGCACGTCGTGCAGCGACTCGCTCGGGAACGCCACCGGGGCGTGGATGTCGTCGGCGTACTCGGTCATCTGCACGTAGTGGGGCAGCGGCGGGTCGGCGCCGCGATCGAACTCGGCGAACGCGGGATCGGTCAGCGCCCGCGTCATCTCGCGGGCGCGGTCGGGCCGGAAGTTGAAGAAGATGACGGCGTCGCCCGCGCGGATGCGGCCGTGCGCCGGGTCGCCGATCACGATCGGCTGGATGAACTCGTCGGTCTCGCCGGCGGCGTAGCAAGCCCGCACGGCCGCGACCGCGTCGTCGGCATGCGCGCCCGCGCCGTGCACGATGGCGTCGTATGCGCGCTTGACACGGTCGTAGCGCTTGTCGCGGTCCATCGCGTAGTAGCGGCCGCACACAGTGGCCACGCCGGGAACCTCCGCCAGGTAGCCGGCGCCGCCGGTGGGCGACGTGTCGCGCCCGTCGGTGAACGCATGCACATGGACGTGCTCGACGCCCTCGCGGGCGGCCAGCTCCTGCAGCGCGTGCAGGTGGCGCAGGTGGCTGTGCACGCCGCCGTCGGACACGAGCCCGAGCAGGTGCAGGGCGCCCGCGCGGCCGCGGTGACAGGCATCCACGAGCACGGGATTGCGGAAGAACTCCCCCGACTCGATGTCGTCGTCGATGCGGACGAGATCCTGGCGGACGACCCGGCCGGCGCCCAGGTTCGTGTGGCCGACCTCGGAGTTGCCCATCTGGCCCTCCGGCAGGCCGACCGCCTTGCCGGAGGCGGCGAGCTGCGTGTGCGGATACGCGGCCCAGAGCCCGTCGAACACCGGAGTCGCGGCGAGCTCCACCGCGTTGCCCGGCCCGGGCGGAGCGATCCCCCACCCGTCGAGGATCACCAGGCAGACGAGGGGCTCGCTCATCCGGCGGCTGCGGCCAGGATGGCCGCGAAGTCGCCGGGCTCGAGGCTCGCGCCGCCGATCAGCCCGCCGTCGATGTCCGGCTGGGCGAAGAGCTCGGCGGCGTTGCCGGGCTTGACGCTGCCGCCGTACTGGATCCGCACCTGCCCGCCGACACCGTGTTGCGCCTCGACGAGCCCGCGGATGAACGCGTGCGCGGCCTGGGCCATCGCGGGTGTCGCGGTGAGGCCGGTGCCGATCGCCCACACCGGCTCGTAGGCGATCGTCGTCGCCGCGACCTGCGCCGCGGTGAGGCCCTCGAGGCCCGCGTGCACCTGCCGCTCGAGCACGCGCTCGGTCTCGGCCGCCTCGCGCTCCTCGGCGGTCTCGCCCACGGCCAGGATGACGCGCAGCCCGGCGGCATGCGCGCGGGCCACCTTCGCGTTCACCCCCGCGTCGGTCTCGCCGAAGAGCTGGCGCCGCTCGGAATGGCCGATCAGGACGCCGTCGACGCCGGCGGCGAGCAGCATCCCGGCCGACACCTCGCCGGTGAACGCCCCCGCCTCGGCCTGGTGCATGTTCTGCGCGTACACCGCGATGCCCGTGCCGCGCGCGGCCCGCACGGCGTCCGCGATCGCCGTGAAGGCGGGGCACACGCCCGCGTCGACGCCGGCGGGCACGGCGCCCGCGAGCGCCTCCAGGAACGCGGCCGCCTCGGCGCCGGTCTTGTGCATCTTCCAGTTCCCCGCGACGAACGGCCGCCGGCTCATGCCGCCGCCTCGAGCGCCGCGACGCCGGGCAGGGTGCGTCCCTCGACCAGCTCGAGCGCGGCGCCGCCGCCCGTGGAGACGTGCGTGATCCTGTCGGCCACGCCGGCGACGTTCACGGCCGCGACCGAGTCGCCGCCGCCGACCACCGACACGCCCTCGGACACGGCCACCGCCTCGGCCACGGCGATCGTCCCGCGCGCGAACGGGGCGAGCTCGAACACCCCCATCGGCCCGTTCCAGAAGATCGTGCGCGCGCCCGCCAGCCGGCGCGAGTAGTCCGCGACCGTCTCGGGACCGATGTCGAGCCCCATCCACCCGTCCGGGATCGCGCCGGCCGAAACGGTGCGCACCGCGGCGTCGGCGGCGAAGCGGTCGGCGACCACGACGTCCACGGGCAGGACGAGCTCGCATCCGCGCGCCGCCGCGTCGGCCACCGCCCGCCGGGCCGTCTCCTGGCCGTCGGCGTCCTCGTGCCGCGACTCGCCGACGGCGAGGCCGCGCGCGGCCAGGAACGTGAACGCCATGGCGCCGCCGATCAGGATCGCGTCGGCGAGCTGCGTGAACCGGTCGATCACGCCGATCTTGTCGGCCACCTTCACGCCGCCGAGGACGACGACGAACGGGTGCGCCGGGTCGTCGAGCAGACGGTGGAACGCGCCCAGCTCCGCCTCGAGCAGGAGCCCGGCCGCGGCCGGGAGCAGGTGCGCGACCGCCTCGGTCGAGGCGTGGGCGCGGTGGGCAGAGCCGAAGGCGTCGTTCACGTAGAAGTCGGCCAGAGCGGCGAGCTCGGCCGCCATCGCCGGGTCGTTCTTCGTCTCGCGCGGGTCGAAGCGCAGGTTCTCGAGCAGGCGCAGCGGACCCTGCTCCTGGTCGAACGCCACGGGCTCGCCCAGGAGCTCGGCCATCCGCCCGGCCACCGGGCGCAGCGACAGCTCGGGCCGCACCTCGCCCTTGGGCCGGCCCAGGTGCGAGCAGACCACCACGTCGGCGCCGTGCTCGCGCAGGTAGCGGATCGTGGGCAGCGCCGCCCGGATGCGGGAGTCGTCGGTGATCCGGGTGCCGTCGAGCGGCACGTTCAGGTCGGCGCGGACGAGCACGCGCTTGCCCGCGACGGGCAGGTCGCGAACGGTCTTCACGCCACCTTCTCGACCAGGTCGGCCACGCGGCACGAGTAGCCCCACTCGTTGTCGTACCACGAGACGACCTTGACGAGGTTGCCGTTCACCATCGTGAGCGCCGAGTCGAAGACCGAGCTGAAGGAGTCGCCGACGATGTCGCTCGAGACGAGCGGGTCGGTGCTGTACTTGAGGATGCCCTTGAGCGATCCGGTGTCGGCCGCCGCCTGCATGGCCGCGTTCACCTCGTCCTTCGTCGTCTCGCGGCCCACCTGCACGACCAGGTCGGTGGCCGAGCCGTCGGTCACGGGCACGCGCATGGCGATGCCGTCGAGCTTGCCCTTCATCTCGGGGATGACGAGCCCGATCGCCTTGGCGGCGCCGGTCGAGGTCGGGATGACGTTCACGGCCGCCGCGCGGGCGCGGCGGTAGTCCTTGTGCACGGCGTCGAGGATCTGCTGATCCTGCGTGTAGGCGTGCGTCGTCGTCATGAACCCGCGCTCGATGCCGAAGGTGTCCAGCAGCACCTTCGCGACCGGCGCGAGGCAGTTCGTCGTGCACGACGCGTTCGAGATGATCTGATGCTTGGCGGCGTCGTACTGGTCGTCGTTCACGCCGATGCAGATCGTGATGTCTGGATCGGTGGCGGGCGCGCTGATGATCACGGTGCGCGCGCCGGCCGCGAGGTGCTTCGACGCGGCCTCCCGCTTCGTGAAGAGCCCGGTGGACTCGACGACCACCTCGACGCCCATGTCCTTCCACGGCAGGTTGGCGGGATCGCGCTCGGACAGCACGCGCACCTCGCGCCCGTCCACGATCAGGGCGTGCTCGCCGGCCTCGACCTCGCCGCGGAACTTCCCGTGCACGCTGTCGTAGCGCAGCAGGTGCGCGGCGATCTGCGGGTCCATCAGGTCGTTGACGGCCACGATCTCGTACCCCGAACCGCGCTCACGGGCGGCCCGCAAGACGTTGCGGCCGATGCGCCCGAACCCGTTGATGGCCACACGTACGCTCATGGGACTCCCCCGTCGGTTCGCCGGAACGGGGACATACTAGATGGTTGATTCCACGCCCCCGTGATGTCCTGGGCGGCTGCGAACCGAGCAGCGCAAGGACGCAGGGAGCGTTCATACCGGTTGAGCGTATGGGCGCGGCCGAGGACGCAGCGATGCGACGGTTCGCAGCCGCAGCGCCACCAACACCCCGCACCAGCCCACCACCGCCCGCGCGGCCAGGCGCGCGGGGGCGTGGAATCAATCATCTCGCCCCGGGATCACGGCAGCCCGGCGGAGCGCCGAGGCGCTGCGCCGGGAGGGAGTCATCGCGGGTGACCGGCAGAATCGGGCAGCGTCAGATGGGGTCTGGATCCGTCGCGCGGGGGATGCCGGTCACCCGCGAACACCTTCTCCATTCTCGGGTAGAGCCCGAATTCGAGCGACCCCCGAACGGGTGAATTCATTATGAAACTGTTAGAGAACTCTCAAGGAAATCTTGGCCTCTGGCGCCGCGAGGCGCCTGGTAGGGTTCGGCGCCGGTGTTCAGGCATCCCAACGAGAGCGCCAAGAACCGGCTGGTCTACCGGACGTTCGAGACCGCGTTGCGCGACGCGGCCGCCCGCTATGCGCGCGGCCGCCTGATCGACGTCGGCGGCGGCCGCAAGCCGTGGGAGCCGATCTTCGCCCCCCACGTCGGCGAGCATGTGTGCGTCGACCACGTCGACAAGGACTCCGAGCGCGGGCCGGCCGTCGACGTCGTCGCGACCGCCTACGACATCCCGCTGCCCGACGCCGGCGCCCAGACGGTGCTGCTCACCGAGGTGCTCGAGCACCTCGAGCGCCCGGCGGACGCCCTGGCCGAGTGCTTCCGCCTGCTCGAGCCCGGCGGCCACATCATCGCCACGACCCCGCTCTTCTGGCCCGTGCACGACGCCCGCGACTTCTACCGCTACACGCCGCAGGGCCTGCGCTACCTGTTCGAGGGCGCGGGCTTCGAGATGGCCGAGCTGCGGCCGCTGGGCGGCCTCTGGTCGACGGTCGCGATCGAGGTCAGCTACGGCCTGCAGCGCTACCGGCGGCCGTGGTCGGCGGCGGCCGTGGATGCGACCTGCGTGTCGGTGCAGTGGGTCGCGCGGCGGTGGGAGCGGGTCGACAACCAGCCCAAGTTCAGCTGGAACCACCTGATCGTCGGCCGCCGCCCGCCGGCGTAGCGTCGGCGGCGGCCATCAGCAGCCGCATGCGGCCGGCGACGGCGGACTTCGAGAGCGGCGGCCGGGCGAGCCGGCCCAGCTCGCCGAGCGAGAGATCGGGATGGCCCAGGCGCAGCTCGGCCACCTGGCGCAGGCGGGCGCCGAGCGCGTCGAGGTCGAGCGCCGCAATCGCCTCGGTCTGGGCGATCGCGGCGGCGCCCTGCCGGACGAGGTTGGCCTCGTCGCAGTTGGTCGCCCGGTTCGCCCGCTCGCGCGTGCGGCTGATCACCTCGGCCTCGTCCAGGCTGAGCACCGCGTCGTGGGCGCCCATGTGCGCCAGGAGCTCGCGGATCGTCTGCTTGCTCTTGGCGTAGGCGACCGCGTGGCCGCGGCGCGCGCTCACGTGCAGCGCGACGCCGTCGGCGCTTGCGATGCGGCGCACGAGCTCGGCCCCCTCCGGCTCGGGGGCGCGGATCTCGAGGTGCCCGGCCGCGCGCGGGGCCGAGACCGATCCGGCGGCGACGAACGCCCCGCGCAGGTAGGCGGCCCGGCAGCAGCGCCGGCGCAGCAGCCGCCCGGGCGGCTCGGCGAGAGGCGCGAGCGCCGTCGAGAGCACGCCCACCTCGTGCAGGAGCTGCATGCTGCGGTCGCCGTGCAGGCGCACCAGCACGCGCGTCCCGCGCTCGAAGCGCGGCTCCCGGAACGAGGCCAGCTGGCCGTCGCCGCCGAGCTCGCGCACGAGCCGGAACGCCAGCCGCGCGGCGGCGGCGTCGCCGAGCTCGGCCCGCACGGCGACGCCGTCGCCCGAGATCTCGAGCGTGCCCGCGTGGCGGAAGATGCCGCACAGGAGCGCGCCGCAGCAGCACCGCTTCCGCGGCGGGCGCTCGGTCAGCTCGCGGCGCACACCCTCGCCGAAGGCCGATCGCGTGCTCATGCGCGCGCGGGCCGGCCCCTCCGCGCGACCCGCGCCAGGAGCCGGGCCAGCCGGTCGGGGTCGTGCTGCCACTCCCCCGCCAGGCGGCCGCCAACGACCTGCACGCCGAGCCGGCGCAGGCCCCCCCGGTCGACCGGCACGGGCGTCCCGAACTCGGCCCGGTTGCGGCTCACGATCACCGTGTCGACCAGCCCGACGCCGACGTGGTCGAAGATGCGGGCGACGTGGTCGGAGGCGCGGTAGCCCTCGGTCTCGCCGGGCTGCTGGAGCAGGTTGCAGACGTAGACGCGCGGGACGGTCGCAGTCCGCACCGCCTCGGCGATCCCGGGGACGAGCAGCGGCGGCAGCGTGCTCGTGAACAGGCTGCCCGGCCCCATCACGATCGCGTCCGCCCGGGCGATGGCCTGCAGCGCGCGCGGGTGGGCGGACGGATCCGGCGGGTCGAGCCGCACCCGCTGGCACTGCGCCCCGTCGGCGGCGAGCGCGGTTTCGCCGTGCACCTCGCGGCCGTCGGCGAACCGGGCCACGAGCTCGACCATGTCCACCGTGCTCGGCACGACCCGGCCCTGCACCGCGAGCACGCGCGCCGACTCGGACACGGCCTGGTCGAAGCTGCCCAGGAGGTCGGTCAGCCCGGCCAGGAACAGGTTGCCGAAGCTGTGGCCGGCCAGCTCGCCCGTCGTGAAGCGGTGCTGGAAGAGCTGCCCGACGAGCGACTCGTCCTCGGCCAGGGCGGCCAGGCAGCTGCGCACGTCGCCCGGCGCGGGCATGGCGAAGTCGCGCCGCAGCCGTCCGCTCGACCCGCCGTCGTCGGTCGTCGTCACCACGGCCGTCACGTCGGCGACGCGCTTCAGGCCGCGCACGATCATGCTGAGCCCGGTGCCGCCGCCCAGGCAGACGACGCGGACGCCGCGCCTGCGGTGGCTCACGGCGGGCGGGTCGGGGGAGGACGCCACCCGGTGAGGTTAGCCCGAGCCGGGGGCGGCCGACCCGTGCCGGCCGGCACGGAGGCCCAGCACGAGCAGCCCGACCACGGCGAGCACGGCCACCGCGGCCGCGAGCCGGTCGCGGCCGCCGAGCCGGTTGACGACACCGCCGCCGCCGCGCCAGTCCGCGCCCAGGATGTCCTCGGCCGTCGACGCCCGCACGATCGGCCCTGCCGGCGTGATCGTCCGCGCGACCACGGAGCCGCCGCAACGGCGGGCCGCGATCCGGATCCTCTGCCCCGTGCCGATGTACGGGAGCCCGAGGCGCGCAAGGCCCGTGATCCGCGTGTGCGCGTCCACCTCGAGGTCGATCAGCAGGTGGTCGGACAGCGGCACCGGGCGGCTGGAGCGGACATCGGCCAGGACCATCCGGCCGGTCCCGGGCAGCACCCTGCCGGTGAGCGTCAGAGCCGTGCCGGGCCGGCATCTGGATGTCCCGACCGTGGCCACGCGCGGCACGACCGGGAACCCGGGGAGCTGGGGGAAGTAGCCCGGCGCGACCATGACCAGCCCCTGCGACCGGATCGCCACCGCAGGCGGCACCCCCACGATCGCGCGCGCGCCGACCGGCGAGGGCGCCGGGGTCGCTCCGCCGGTGTCGTTGCATCCCGGCGCGACCGCCCGCCGCAGGACCGCGCCCTGGTTCACGCGCGGCGCGGCAGCGGCCGACCAGTACTGCGAGTAGGCCGTGTCGTGCCAGACGGTGAAGTACGCGCAGCTCGCGACCGCGGGCGCGGGCGTGAGGCCGCCTGCGGCCGTGACCACTGCCGCCGCCAGCGCCGGCATCCAGAGCGCGCGCCTCATGCGCACCTTGGACGCCGTGCCGGGGGCATCGGTTCCCGCTCAGTCCGTGCGGTGCAGGGCCGCATAGACGCCGCGGCCGACCTTGGCCGGCACCCCCGGCACCGACTCGAGGTCGTCCCGGCTCGCGTTCACGAGCTCATCGGCGGTGCGGAACCGCTGCATCAGCAGCCGCCGCCGCGCCGGGCCGACGCCGGGCAGGCTGTCGAAGATCGAGTCGACGCTCGCCTTGGCCCGCCGCTGGCGGTGGAACCCGACCGCGAACCGGTGGGCCTCGTCGCGCACGCGCTGCAGCAGCTGCAGCCCGGCCGAGGTGCGGTCGAGCAGGATCGGCTCGGAGCGCCCCGGCACGAAGATCTCCTCGATCCGCTTGGCCAGCGAGATCACCGCCACGCGCGGCAGCTCGAACCCGGCCATCGCCTCGACCGCCGCTCCCAGCTGGCCCTTGCCGCCGTCGATCACGACCAGGTTGGGCGCCGTCGCAAAGCTGCGGTCGTAGTCGTCGGCCTCGACCGACGTCATGCGCGCGAAGCGGCGCCCGACCGCCTCGGCGATCATGGCGAAGTCGTCCTGCCCGGCGCTGTGGCGGATCGTGAACTTGCGGTAGTCGGACTTCTTGGCGACGGCGTCCTCGAACACCGACATCGATGCGACCGGGTTCGACTCGCCCAGGTTCGAGATGTCGAAGCACTCGATCCGCAGCGGCAGCACCTCGAGGTTCAGCGCCTCACGCAGCTCCTCGAGCGCCTCGATCCGGCGCGCCCGCGTGCGCTCGCGCATCAGCGAGTCGTGCTCGAGCGCAAGCTCGGCGTTGCGGGCGGCCAGGTCGGCGAGCCGCCGCTTCTCGCCGCGCTGGGCGCTGCGCACCTCGACGGTCGCCCCGCGCCGCTCGCCGAGGAACGTCTCGAGCAGGTCGGCGTCCTCGAACGACCGCGGCACCACGACCTGGCCGGGGATCGCGACCTGGCCGCCGTAGTACTCCAGGGCGAACCCCCACAGCACGTCCGACGGGCTGCTGTCGGCGACGTTCTCGAGGTAGAAGCCGTGCCGGTCGGACAGGCGCCCGTCGCGCAGGTGGAACAGCTGGACGTTGGCGGTGTCGTCGCTGCAGGCAATCCCGAGGATGTCGGCCGAGCCCATGCTGCGGCGGTCGGCGACCTGACGCTCAGACAGGTGGCGCACGGCCATCAGCCGGTTGCGGTAGCGGGCGGCGTCCTCGAACTCGTGCTCCTTGGCGGCCCGCTTCATCTCGCTCTCGAGCCGCCGCTCGAGCGGGCGCACGCGGCCCGAGAGGAACTCGACGACGCTGTCGATCACGCCCGCGTACTCGTCGCGGGTGATGTAGCCGACGCACGGGGCCGCGCAGCGGCCGATGTGGTAGTCGAGGCAGGGCACCCCTGACCGGCGCCCGGGCTGGGGCCCCTCGCACGGCCGGTACGGGAACACCCGGTTCAGCACGTCGAGCGTCTCGCGCACCTTCTTCGCGCTCGCGTACGGCCCGAAGTAGAGGACGCCCTTGCGGTGCCGCTCGCGCGTGAACATCACACGCGGGTACTCGTCGCCGACCGTCACGGCGATGTACGGGTAGGACTTGTCGTCGCGCAGGCGGATGTTGAACGCCGGCCGGTGGCGCTTGATCAGGTTCTGCTCGAGCAGGAGCGCCTCGGTCTCGGAGTCGGCGGCGACGAACTCGATCTCCTCGATCCGCTCGACGAGTCCGGCCGTCTTCACGGTCGCGTGCAGGTCACGGCGGAAGTACGAGCTCACGCGCTTGCGCAGGGACTTGGCCTTGCCGACGTAGAGCACCTCGCCCTCCCCGCCCCGGAACAGGTACACCCCGGGCTGGTCGGGAAGCGCGCGGAGCTGGGCGTCGAGACGCTGGCTGCGCTCGCTGCGGGCGACGGCGGACATCGCCTCATCGTAGCCCTGGGGCGCGCGGTTCCCCGCTCCAGTCTTTGGATCCAAAGGTGCTAGCATCGCATCCACCAACCAAGGGGGACCCAGTGTCAGAACTCGACGGAATGCTCGCGGCCAACCGCGAGTTCCAGGGCAGCTTCACCGAGGGCGACAAGCCGATGCCGCCGGCGCGCAGGGTGGCGATCGTGACCTGCATGGACGCCCGCATCCACCCCGAGCAGGCGCTCGGCCTCGAGATCGGCGACGCCCACATGATCCGCAACGCGGGCGGGCGGGTCTCCGACGACGCCCTGCGCTCGCTCGTGATCTCGTCGCGCCTGCTGGGCACGAACGAGTTCGCCGTCATCCACCACACCGACTGCGGCATGGTCACGTTCACCAACGACGACCTCCGCGGCAAGCTGAAGGCGGAGACGGGCGCCGACGCGTCGCACATCGACTTCCTGCCGTTCCCCGATCTCGAGCAGAGCGTGCGCGACGACGTCGCCGCCATCCTGTCGTCGCCGTTCATCGACGACAGCATTCCGGTGTCGGGGTACATCTACGACGTCCACACGGGCGCCATCACGCAGGTCGTCGCCCCGACGACCTCCGTCGTCTCGGCGTAGCGGCTAGAACGGGTTCAGCGCGCTTGCCACCGAGCGGCCGGCGTCGATCGCGGCGCCGGCCGCCCTCGTGGCGGTGCCACGCGCCCAGCCGACGCCGCGCCGCGCGACCGCGACCCCGGCGTGGATGCGGCCGCCGAGCCAGTCCCACTCGCGGTAGACGCTCGCTGCGGCAAGGATGACCGCTCCGCTGACGATGAGCGCCACGCCGACCGGCGGCACCTCGGCGCTCGCGGCCCCGAGGGCGAGCAGATCGGTGCCCGCCGTCATCGCGCCGATCGACGTGAGCCCGGCGCTCAACGCCTGAGCCGCGTACCAGACCTGATCCGCGCGCCGGCGGGCCTTGTAGGCCTGCCAGCCGTAGATTCCCGCGAAGACGAGCCCAACCGGGATCGCCACCCATGCAACCAGCACGGACGGCCCCTCGATCACGACGCCGCCCCGGGCGGCGCGGATGAGCGTCTCGGTGGCGTCGAAGACCGCCCCCGCGAAGGTGGAGGCATCCTGCAGGTGGTGGTCGGGGGCGAACGTCGCCGCACCCGCGAGCCCGAACCGGCCCAGGTTGCGCAGCCCGGCCGAGGCCTGCACGGGCAGCCGGCCGCCGACGTGGTCGAGCTGCTCGGCGCTGCGCTCGAGCCCCTTGCCGACCGTGTCGACGGCGCCTGTCAGCCAGGAGCCTTCGCCGCCCCGCCCCGCTGCCGGCAGCGGTGCGACGGCTGGCACCTCGGCGTGGCCGAGCGCCGGCGCAGGCAGCGGCAGAAGCCGGACGTCGGCGGAGAACCCGGCCAGGCCGCTCCCGGACGCGGAGCGCAGGGCCAGCGCGCCCGCAGACGGGTCGCCGAGCGCGTCGCCCAGGGCGGCCGCGAGGTCGCCGGGGTGGTGCCGCATCGCCCGCGCGAGGGCGGCCGCCGCAGCCTCGGGGTCAGTGGCGAGTCCGAGCCCGAGCTCCGCAGCGAGCGCATCCGGCGGCACCTGGTGGCGACGCGCCGCCGCCTCGACCGCCGGGTCGGCGGCCGCTCCACCCGACGCACCGGCCAGCACCCGGCCGAAGCCGTCCCAGCCGCCCGCCGCGAGCGGCTCGAAGCGCACCCGAGCGCCCGTGTGCGGGGCGACGACCACCATCCCGTCGCCGACGTACATGCCGACGTGGTGCGGTGCTCCCGAGGCCGCGCCGACGAACACGAGATCGGCCGGCGCGAGTGCGGCCGCCGGCTCGGGCGCCGAGAGCCGCCACAGGTCGGCCGCGGTCGGACGGCCGGGCAGCGGATCGCCCGCGGCGGCGTAGGCGAAGTCAACGAGGCCCGAGCAGTCGAAGCCGCCCTCGGCCCGGCTCTCACCGCCCCACACGTAGGGCCACCCCACCTGCGCCTCGGCCGCCGCGACCGCGGCGAGCGGCCCGCGCGCACCGTGCAGCGCGATCGGGCGGAAGGAGCCGGTTGGTAGCGCTGCCGTGAACTCGACCCCCGCACGGGCGCGTGCGACCACCCGCTGCCGCTGCGGCCCCGCGACCGGTACCGAGCCGTCCACCGCAAGGGCCACCGCCAGGTCGACGGCCCGGGGGACGCTGCCGTCGCGCAGGATCCGAAGCGATGCGACCCGCGCGCCGTTTCGCCCGGCAACCTCGGCGGCGATGCGGCGCAGGGCCGCAGGCGTCGCCTCCGGGTCGGCGCCGAGGCCGCGCGCCGCCGCGATCGCCGCCAGGTCGGCCGCGCGCTGGGCGTGGCCGCCTCCGGCGGCCACCCTGCCCAGGAAGCCGAGCAGCACGCCGCCGAGGAGCACCAGGGTGACGACGGCGATCGCCGCCACCGAGATCTGGCCGCGCTCGTTCACGGCAGCGCGGCCCGGGCGACCACGTCGGTGCGGCCGAGGCCGCCGGCCGGTGACACGTGCAGCGTGACGACGAGCGTGCGCCCGCGGACGCGGATGCCCGCATCGCGCCGGAGCGAGGCCGGCACGGCCCGGCCCTCGGCCACCATCACCGCCGCCTGGTCGGCGATGCCCTGGGCGCGGGCCTGGGCTGCCCACAGCACGAGCAGCGCGTGCAGGCTGACGGCGACGACCGCGAGCACGGCGGCGCACGCCACCAGCTCGACCGTCGCCTGGCCGCGTTCGCGGCTCACTGGCGAGCCGCCTGGGCCGCGGCCGACACGTCGAGTTCGAAGCCCGGCAGGACGGCCGGAACATGGATGCGGACAGTCACCCGCCCGTCCGCGACCTGTGTGGAGGCGCCGCGGCGCATACCCGCCGGCAGCGCGGCGAGCGCCGCCGGACGCGGGGGCGAACCGGCGAGCGCGGCCCGCGCCGCCGCCCGGGCGGCGCCCTGCGCCGAAACGAGCGCCCACCCCGCGAGCGCCGCCTGCCACGTCGCGACGGTCAGGAGCACGAGCACGGGGATGAGCGCGACCGTCTCGACGCTCGCCTGTCCCCGCTCCCGCTGCACCGCTCGTGCCACCCGCCCAACGTAGGCCCGGCCGCCGTCACGGAACAACGCCGGGAGGGTTGCAAGAGCGTCACGAGTCCCCTGCTACGATCGATGCAGATGAGCGAGAACGGCGCCCACCCCAACAACTCCGCGGGCGAGGATCGCCAGTTCGTCCACTTCTCGTTCTACAAGCTCGACCCAGCCTGGCGGCGGCTGCCCGAGGCCGAGCAGGAGGCGTCGCGGGCAGAGCTCGCAGCCACTATCGAGTCGTTCGGCGAGCGGTTCGCGCTGCGCTCCTACACGGTGGCCGGCCTGCGGCCCGACGCGGACTTCATGCTGTGGAAGGTGTCCGAGCGGCTCGAGGACTTCCAGGAGCTCGGCACGGCCGTCATGTCGACGGCGATGGGTGGCTACCTGGAGACGCCGTACGCGTACCTGTCGATGACGCGGCGCTCGCAGTACGTCAAGGGCGAGGGCCGGTCGATGCACAAGCGCGGCCGGATCATGTGGAACCCCGACTCGCGCTACCTGCTGATCTACCCGATGGTGAAGACGCGGGCGTGGTACCAGCTCTCGAAGCCCGCGCGCCAGGGGATCATGAACGAGCACATCGCCGCCGGGCACAAGTTCCCGACGGTCAAGATCAACACCACCTACTCGTTCGGCATCGACGACCAGGAGTTCGTGGTCGCGTTCGAGACGGACTTCGTCGGCGACTTCCTCGACCTGATGATGACGCTGCGCGAGACCGAGGCGAGCCGCTACACCGAGCGCGACACGCCCATCTTCACCTGCATCTCATGCCCGGTCGCGGAGGCGCTGCGCTCGCTGGGCGGCACGGCCGCCGCGCTGCTCACGGCGGACTGACGCCACCCCGTCGGGGGATGGAGCGCTCCCGCATTGTGCGTACCGTGGGTTGGAGGAGCCCCTCTTCCAAGGATGGATGCATGAGACGTGTCGCTGCGCTGCCGCTGATCGCTGCCCTCGTGGGCGCGTGTGCCCTCCCCGCCGCCGCCCAGGCCCAGAGCCGCGCGGCCTGCGCCGCCGCGGCGCCCGGCACCATGCGATGCTTCGCCCGGATCGAGACCGGCAAGGGCATGCAGCCCGCGCTCGCCCTCTCACCCTTCGTGCTGCCGTCCGGCTACGGCCCGGCACAGTTCCACGGCGCCTATCACCTGCCCAAGGTGACGCCGCTCGCCGCCGGCTCGAAGACCGCGCGCAAGAAGCAGACGATCGCCATCGTGGACGCGTTCAGCTCACCGACGGCATTCGCAGACCTGACGAAGTTCGACACGACGTTCGGCCTGCCGGCGTTCCCGCGCTGCAGCGCGACGGTGACGACGGCGTGCTTCTCGGCGATGAACGAGACGGGCGGCGCGACCCTCCCCGCCTCGGGCGTGCCGTCGGGCTGGGACGTCGAGATCTCGCTCGATGTGCAGGCCGCCCACGAGATCTGCCAGAACTGCAAGATCCTGCTCGTCGAGGCCAGCTCGGCGTCCACCGCCGACCTCGGCGCCGCCGTCAACACGGCGGTTGCCAAGGGCGCGAACGTGGTGTCGAACAGCTACGGCTCGTACACGACCGGGTCGGCCGGTACCGGCGGCAGCGCGTCGTACTACAACCATCCCGGGCACGCGATCGTGGTGTCGGCCGGCGACAGCGGCTTCGGCCCGGCGTTCCCGGCCGATCTGAACACGGTCGTCGCGGTCGGCGGCACGAACCTGCAGCTCGGCTCCGGGAACACCTACGCCGGCGAGAGCGTCTGGAACAACGGCCCCGGCCAGGACGCGACCGGCAGCGGCTGCGACAACGGCTCGCCGGCGCGGTCGTGGCAGACGGCGCTCCCGAGCTGGGCGAGCACGGGCTGTGGCACGTTCCGGGCGATGAACGACGTCTCGGCCGACGCCGACCCGAACACCGGCGCCGCCGTCTACGACGCGGCCTATGGCTGGATGCAGGTTGGCGGCACGAGCCTGGCCGCCCCGCTCATCGCCGGCGTCTACGGCCTGGCCGCGAACGCGAGCAGCAAGAGCTACGCGGCTTCGATCCCGTACGCGCACGTGGCGTCGCTGCACGACGTGACGAGCGGGAACGACCTGCCGGGCAACGCGAGCCTCACCTGCTCGGCCAGCCTGCAGTGCAACGCCGCGACCGGCTACGATCTGCCGACCGGCCTGGGCACGCCGAACGGGATCGGCGGGTTCTAGGCCGCGCCGTCCCGCGTCCATTCGGCGAACGCCTCGATGCCCGCGACGACGTGCCCGAAACGGAGCGAGCGGTAGAGGTCGAAGGTGTGCTGCCCTCAAGGCAGCTCGGCGTACACGACGGGGTTCGACGAGGCCGCCCGCAGCGTGCGCACGAACTCCCGGGCGTCCGCAGCAGGCACCAGCATGTCTCGATCCCCGTGGGTGACGAAGAAGGGCGGCGCGTCCGCCCGGACGTACCCGAGCGGGGATGACGTCGTGGCGGCGTCGCCGCCGTCGTAGCTGCCGAAGTAGGTGTAGAGGCAGACGGCAGCGGTGACGGACGTGTCGGCGTCCTCGAACCCCGTCTGGAAGCGGGGATCGTTCGGCGTGAGCGCGGCGGTCGCGGCGAGGTTCCCCCCGGCCGAGCTGCCCGCCACGATGAGGGTGGATGCGTCGGCACCGTACCGCGGTCCATGTGTGCGCATCCAGGCGATCGCCTTCTTCACGTCGACCAGATGGTCGGGGAGGCGTGCGGCGGGGCTCAGCCGGTAGTTCGCGCTGACGCACACCCAGCCGCGGCTCGCCAAACGGTAGAGCAGCAGCCGCGCCTCGCGGTTCTTGCGCCCGCTGCGGAACCCGCCGCCGTGCAGGTAGACGAGCGTCGGGCAGTCCGACGGGCGTGACCGGCGGCGGTACACGTCGAGCGTGTTCCACCTGCCCGCATCGCCGTAGGCGATGTCCGGCAGCCGCTCGACATCGCGCCGGCGCACGGCGAACGGCGCGAGCAGGCTCGCGGCAACCGGCGTTCTGGCATCCGGCGCGACGAGCGCGCCGGGGAGGCTCTCGGCCAGCGCGCGCTGCACCACACCGCCCGCCCGCGCGCCCCGCCAGACGGCGAGCGCGAGCCCGGCCGACGTCACCACGGCCACGGCGAGCGCAAGGAGGCCGACCGGCGAGCCGAGATCGCCCTCGCTCCATGCGAGCAGGGTCGACGCGAGCAGCCAGACGAAGAGAATCCCGGGCAGCTCGTTGGTCATGAACCCGAGCCAGTTGCGCAGGGTCGACCGCCTCGCCCGCGTCGTCCGGGGTGCGAGCACCGCAAAGAACGTGAGCAACCCCGCGAGGGTCGTCGTGATCAGGTAGCCGATGGGCAAGGCGCCTCGCGCCCTTCCTCCCCGTTCGCCGTGGGGCTCACGCGCGCAGGCGCGCCGTCAGCTCTCCAGCGAGCGCCCCCGTCACAGGTGGTAGCGCTTCGACTCCTCCCACGCCCACAGCATCCCGAACCCGCCCGCCAGGGCGAGGATGACGAGCGGGAGCGTGAAGCCGCCGAGCGCGACGAGGCCGAACTGCGAGAGCGAGTACGCCCCGGCAGCGACGGTCACCGCGCCCATCCCGGCGTAGAGGGCCTGGCGCTGGCGGTCGGGCATGAGCGAGATCGTCATCCGGTTCGACCGGTACCACGCGTAGCCGAAGTACCACATGAGGACGATGAAGATCAGGCCGATCGTCCCCAGCAGGATCGCGAAGACGCTCGACGACACGCGGAAGAAGACCGTGGCGATAATCGCCAGGCCGACGACGATCAGAAGGCCACGCAGCGTCTCTCTGGTCATCAGTGCGGTCCCGTCATGAAGGCGCGAATCCCAAGGGCGGCCACCAGGCCGGACCCGATCGTGAACAGCAGCAGGTTGCGCCGCCCGTCTTCACCACGCAAAGCATAGGGGTAGGCGACGCAGAGCAGCGGTAGCAGCCCGTACGCGAAGTGCAGCTGGTCGCCGGGGCGCAGGCCGTCGGAGATCAGCACGAGGCCGATCGTCGCCTGCGCGATGACGAGCGTCTGGGCGAGCGCGAGCGCCTGCCTGAAGAGCTCGCCGGGAGGAGCGTTGCGGCGGTAGGCGATGCCTCCCCAGATCGCGACGGACGCGTTGACCACGATCAGGAGCGACCCCACGATCGCGTGCACCACCGGCATAGGCGCGCAGGCTATCAGGCGGCCTGGCGGTGCACTCGCGCAGGCCGGCGGACTACGGTATGGGCGTGGTCAGCGTCGGACAGCCCGCACCGGACTTCGCGCTCTCCTCGGACGCCGGGGACACGGTGCGCCTGAGCGATCTGCGCGGCCGGCCGGTCGTCGTCTACTTCTATCCGAGGGACGACACCCCGGGCTGCACGACCCAGGCGTGCGAGATCCGCGACAGCTGGGGCCAGTTCGAGGCGGCCGGGGCAACCGTGCTCGGCATCAGTCCGGACTCGCCCGAGTCGCACGCGAAGTTCAAGACCAAGTTCTCGCTGCCGTTCCCGCTGCTCGCCGACACCGACCACGCCGTCGCCGAGGCGTACGGGGCCTGGGGCGAGAAGGTGCGCTACGGCAAGACGTCGGTCGGCCTGATCCGCTCGGGCTTCGTCATCGACGCCGACGGCAACATGGCGGCGGCAAAGGTGAACGTGAAGGCCGACAAGCACCGCGACTGGGCCCTGGCCGAGCTGGCCAAGCTCGCCGGCTGATCGCGCCTGTGCCCGACCTGCCCCTCGCCGACGTGCGGGTGCTCGACCTGACCCAGATCCTGGCCGGGCCGTACTGCACGATGATGCTCGCCGACCTCGGCGCCGACGTCGTCAAGGTCGAGCGCCCCGGCGGCGGTGACGGCAGCCGCGAGTGGGGCCCGCCGTTCGTGGCCGGCGAGAGCGCCTACTTCCTGCAGGTGAACCGCAACAAGCGCTCGATCGCCGTCGACCTCAAGCACCCCGACGGGGTCGCGGTGGCGCAGCGGCTAGCGGCCGGGGCGGACGTGGTGATCGAGAACTTCCTGCCCCACGCCGGCGAGCGCTTCGGCCTCGACGCCGCCTCGGTGCGCGCGCGCACCCAGGCCGTCGTGCACTGCTCGATCCGCGGCTATCCGACCGGCCACCCCGAGGCCGCCAAGCCCGGCTACGACTTCGTCATGCAGGGCGTCGGCGGGATCATGAGCATGCAGGGCGAGCCCGAGGGCGAGCCGATCAAGGTCGCGGTGGCGATCTCGGACATCGTCGCGGGCCAGTTCGCGAGCTCGGCCATCCTGGCCGCCCTGCTGCGGCGCGGTCGCACGGGCGAGGGCGCCGCCCTGGAGGTGTCGCTGCTCGACGCCCAGGTGGCCTGGCTCGCCAACCGCGGCGGCGACTGGCTGATCGGCGGCATCGAGCCCGTCCGGCTCGGCAACGCCCACCCCTCGATCGTGCCCTACGAGACGTTCCGGGCGGCGGACGGCTACGTCAACCTGGCCGTCGGCACCGACGACCAGTTCGCCCGGTTCTGCCGCGAGGCGGGCCTGCCCGAGGCCGCCGCCGACCCCGAGTTCACCACGAACCGCCTGCGCGTCGTCAACCGCGACCGTCTCGTCGCGACGCTCGCGCAGACGTTCGCCACCCGGCCGGTGGCCCACTGGCTCGCGGTGCTCGACCGCGCGGGCGTGCCCGGCGGGCCGGTGCTCTCGGTTCCCGCAACGCTGGCCGGGCCGGCCGCGCACACCGTCGAGACGATCGAGCACCCGACCGCCGGGCCGCTGCGCATGATCGGCTCGCCGATGCAGGTCGACGGCGAGCGCCTGCACGCCCGCCGGCCGCCGCCGCGCCTGGGCGAGCACACCGCCGAGGTGCTGGACGAGGCCGGCTACGCGCCGGACGAGATCGCCGGACTCGTCACGGGCGCGTGCGCGCCTGGATAAACTCCCGTCGCCCGCGGATGTGGCGGAATTGGTAGACGCGCACGGTTCAGGTCCGTGTGACCGCAAGGTCGTGGAGGTTCAAGTCCTCTCATCCGCATGATGACGGCGGTGAGCGCAGGCAGCCGATCGGGAGGCGGCGAGTCGCTGTGGCCGCGGCTCGCGGAGCTGCCGCTCGTCGTCGAGGCGTGCGACTACGACCGGCTGCACGCCGTGGCCGCGTACGGCTCCGACCGCGTCACGACGCACGTGCGGCTCGCCGGTGCCGGCGCCGACGGGCTGGGCGAGGACGCCTCGGTGTCCAAAGAGGACGGCACCACGCTGCACGAGACCCGGCCGGCGCTGCCGCTGCCTGGTGAGTGGACGCTGGCCGGCTTCTGCGCGCACCTGGCCGCGCTCGACCTGTGGCCGCAGCCGCCGGAGTGGGACGGGCTGGTGCGGCTGCGAACCTGGGCGTTCGCGGCGGCGGCGCTCGATCTGGCGCTACGCCAGGCCGGTCGCCCGCTGCACGACGTGCTCGGCCTCGAGCCGCAGCCGGTGCGCTTCGTCAACTCGCTCGGCCTCGGCGAGGTGCCGTCGATCGAGCCGCTGCGGCGGCGGCTCGCGCGCTCGCCCGGCGTGCGCTTCAAGCTCGACGCCGTGGCCACCTGGACGCCGGCGCTCGTCGCCGAGATCGCCGCAACCGGCGCGGTCGACACGATCGACTTCAAGGGCCAGTACGGCCTGGAGGTCAAGGATCCCGAGGCGCTCGGTGCCCTGTACGACCACGTGCCGTCGGCGTTTCCGACCGCGTATCTGGAGGATCCGCACGACCTGCCCGGGATCGCGGAGCGGCTCGGCGACCACCTCGAGCGTGTGTCCTACGACGCGCCGATCCGAAGCGCCGAGGACATCGGCGCGACGCCGCTTCCTGCGCGGGTGGTGAACGTGAAGCCGGGACGGATCGGCGACCTGCGCGAGCTGTTCGACGTGTACGCGCGCTGCGAGCGGGAGCGGCGGCCGATGTACGGCGGCGGCTTCGGGGAGCTGGGCGCCGGTCGCGGACAGATCCAGCTGCTTGCGGCCCTGTTCCACGCCGACGCACCGAACGACGTTGCGCCGAGCGCCTACAACGAGGACGACCCGCCTGGCAGCCTGCCCGGCAGCCCGCTGGCGCCCCGCCCCGCGGCGACCGGCTTCCGCTGGGCGACGTAGACCCGCTCGCCGATTGGGCCGCGCATGGGCGGCCGCGCCCCATCCTCCCTCCTGCACTACAGTCTCCGCCGTGCCCCGCCCCCTGCGCATCGGAGTTCAGCTGCCCGAGGTCGAGCGCGACGTGCGCTGGCCGGAGTACGACGCGATCGCGCGCGCGGCGGAGGAGGTCGGCTTCGACTCGATCTGGGTCGGCGACCACCTGCTCTACCGCGACGGTGACAAGCCCGACCGCGGCCCGTGGGACGCGTGGGCGCTGCTCGCGGCGCTGGCCGCCTCGACGCGCCGGGTGCACCTCGGCCCGCTCGTGGCCTGCACCGGGTTCCACCCGCCGGGCATGATCGCGCGCATGGCCGCCGCGATCGACGAGATCAGCGGCGGCCGGTTCGTGCTGGGGCTGGGCTGCGGCTGGAACGAGCCCGAGTTCAGCGCGTTCGGCATCCCCTACGACCACCGCGTCGCCCGCTTCGAGGAGGCCTTCGCCATCATCCGCGGCCTGGTCGCGGGCGAGCAGGTCACCCTCGCCGGCCGCTACTGGCAGGCGCAGGACGCCGTGGCGTTGCCGCCGCCGGCGCGGCGCATGCCGCTCGTGATCGGCTCGAACGGCCCGCGCATGCTCGGCATCGCCCTGCCCCACGTCGACGCCTGGAACACCTGGTGGGACGGCTACGGGAACAGCGTCCCGGGCTTTGCGAAGCTGAACGCCGAGATCGACGCGGCGGTCGCCAAGGCGGGCCGGGCGCCGGACGAGATCGAGCGCAGCGCGTGCGTGCTCGTCACCGTGGACGGCGAGAACGCCGAGCGTGCGCCACTGCCGGAGATCGCCTCCGTGCCGGCCGACGCGGAGACGCTGGCGCGGCACCTGCACGGCCTGGCCGAGGCCGGGGCGGACGAGGCGATCCTCGTGCTCGACCCGATCACGGAGCGCTCGGTGCGCGCGATCGCACCCGCGCTTCGGCTGCTCGACGCACCCTGAGCGGGCGCGTCGGACGCGACGGCCGATTCGTGAAAATTCACTAAAAAGTGTGATCCGGCGCCCGCGGGAAATTGCCGATTCGATGGGAACAACCGGTATCCCATCGATCCCGCCTGGGGAGGTGAGTCCCATCAACGAGTTTTTCACCACGCTGTCCGCGGACGTGCGTGACGAGGCCGGCCAGACCATGGCCGAGTACGCCGTCGTCCTCGGCGTGATCACGATCGCCGTCGTCGTCACCCTCGGTCTGCTGAGCACCGCGATCAAGAACACGCTCAACAACGTCATCTCCTCGCTGTAGGAACGGCTTCGATGCGGGCCTGGACGGGATTTCCGTCCAGGCCCGCTTCTGTTCTGGTCCGGGCTAGAGTGGCGGGGTGGCCGAGGCGCACGGTCGCCGCGGCAACCATTCCCCGGACGAGGAGCCCCATGAACGACCAGGAACTTTGGCGCGAGCTGGGCCAGCAGCTGCGGGTCGACTCGGTCCGCGCGGCGGCGGCCGCCGGCTCCGGTCATCCCACGTCGTCGATGTCGGCGGCCGACCTGATGGCTGTGCTGCTGCAGAAGTACCTTCGCTACGACTTCGACGCCCCCGAGAACCCCATGAACGACCACCTGGTGTTCTCGAAGGGTCACGCGTCGCCGCTCGTGTACTCCATCTTCCGCGCAGCGGGCGCGATCACCGACGAGGATCTGCTCAGCTTCCGCAAGATGGGATCGCGCTTCCAGGGCCACCCCACGCCGATCCTGCCCTGGGTGGACGTCGCCACCGGCTCGCTCGGCCAGGGCCTGCCGATCGCGGTCGGCATCGCCCTCGCCGGCAAGCGGCTCGACCGGCTGCCGTTCCGGGTCTGGGTCGTGTGCGGCGACAGCGAGATGGCCGAGGGCTCGATGTGGGAGGCGTTTGCGGCCGCATCCCACGAGAACCTCGACAACCTGACCGCGATCATCGACGTGAACCGGCTCGGCCAGCGCGGCGAGACCATGCTCGGCTGGAACACCGCCACCTACGCCCGCCGGGCCGAGGCGTTCGGGTGGCGCGCACTCGAGATCGACGGCCACGACGTCACCGAGATCGACGCCGCCTTTCAGCAGGCGACGGCGGCCGACGGCCAGCCGGTCGCCATCATCGCCCGCACGCTCAAGGGCAAGGGCGTCGCCGCGGTCGAGAACAAGAACGGCTGGCACGGCAAGCCGCTGGCCGACCCCGACGCGGCGATCGCCGAGCTGGGCGGCAGGCGCAACCTGCAGGTGCGCCCGCAGGCGCCGCCGGCCAACGGGCGGCCGCACCGGTTCGAGCCGACGAAGGCGGCCCCGGCGACGTGGGACGTCGGCGAGAAGGTGGCGACCAGGCGCGCCTACGGCGACGCGCTGGTCGCGGTCGGCGCGGGCGACGGCCGGGTGGTCGCGCTCGACGGCGAGGTCGGCAACTCGACGTTCTCGGAGCTCTTTCTGGACGCCCATCCCGACCGCTACTTCGAGATGTACATCGCCGAGCAGCAGATGGTGGCGGCGGCGGTCGGCATGCAGGTGCGCGGCTGGCGCCCGTTCGCCTCGACGTTCGCAGCCTTCTTCGCCCGCGCGTACGACTTCATCCGCATGGCCGCGATCAGCGCGGCCAACATGTGCCTGGCGGGCTCGCACGCGGGCGTCTCGATCGGCGAGGACGGCCCGTCGCAGATGGCGCTCGAGGATCTGGCCTCGTTCCGGGCCGTGCACGGCTCGACCGTGCTCTACCCGAGCTGCGCGAACCAGACCGCCAGACTGGTCGAGCAGATGGCCGACCGCGACGGCATCGTCTACCTGCGCACCACCCGCGAGAGCCTGCCCGTGCTCTACCCGGCCGACGAGCCGTTCCCGATCGGCGGCTCGCGCGTCACGCGCTCGTCCGACTCCGACGACGTGACCGTCGTCGGCGCCGGGATCACGCTGCACGAGGCGCTCGCGGCCGCCGACACGCTGGCGGGCGAGGGCATCTCGGTCCGGGTCATCGACCTCTACTCGGTGAAGCCGATCGACGCCGGGACGCTGGCCGAGGCCGCCGAGGCGACCGGCGGCATCGTGGTCGTCGAGGACCACTGGCCCGAGGGCGGGCTGCACGAGGCCGCGCTCGAGGCGCTGTCCGGGGCGGGCGTGAACGTGCCCGTCACCGGGCTCGCGCCGACCGGGATGCCGACGTCGGGCACGCCGGCCGAGCTGCTCGACCAGGCCGGCATCGACCGCGCCCACATCGCCACGGCGGTGCGCGCGCTCGTACGCGCCTCGCGCTGACCGCACGACCGAAAACCGGGGACTGTCCCCACCGAGCGGGGACAGTCCCCATACTCTGCACGTGAGGACGCTGACCCTGTGGGTGCGCACGGCCTCGACGGCGCGGCTCGTGGCGGTCGGCGCCGCGATCGCCGTCGCCTTCGTCGCCGCCAACGCCTTCGCCGCGCTCGACACGGGCGGCGCCAAGCCGCCACCGCCGGCGACCCTCTCGGAGCTCACCCTGAGCGAGCTCGGCAGCACCGGACCCGAGGGCGTCACCGCGAACTTCCGCTACGTCAACTCGCTCGTGCCCACCACATCGCTGATCCCGCAGGCGAGCGCCGGCGGCAGCTCGCTTCCGCTCGTCACCGGCGCCGACGGCCGGCTGTGGTACTCCGGCGGCCGGCTGCGGCTCGAGTTCCAGACCAGCCAGGGCGACACGCAGCTCGTGGTGCACGGCACCCACGCGCTCATGTACGACGCCTCCGACGGCACCGCGTTCGCGGCGACGCTGCCGTCGATCGCGACGCTCGGCGGGCTGCGCACCGGCCTGGCGGGCGCCACCCAGCTGCTCGGGCGCCTGCGCTCGAGCCTGCGCATCTCGGCGCCGGTGCCGGGCGTCACCGCCGGCCGCCCGTCGTACACGGTCGAGATGGCGCCGGTCTCGAGCTCGGGGCTTCTGACCAAGGTGTCGCTCGCGGTCGACGCCGACACCGGCACGCCGCTTCGCCTCGACGTCTACGGCCGCGGCCAGGCAAAGCCGCTGGTCGAGTTCACGCTCTCGAACATCCATTACGGCCCGGTCGACCCGGCGGTGTTCAAGCTGCAGCTGCCGTTCGGCATGCAGCCGGTGCCGGTGCGCTTCGGCAGCCCGCCGTCGCTCGGGGCGACCGTGGACTGCACGGCGCCGGCGCAGCTCGGCGGCCTGCCCCTGCAGAGCTGCCGCGAGGCCAGCCGCGCAGACGAGCTGCCCGGCCGCCTGCTGGTCTACGGCCACTCGTTCGGGTCGGTGGTCGTGCTGGAGCAGCCCGGCGGCGGCGACCCCGGCGGCGGGCTGTGGGGCCTCTTGCCGTCGGTGTCGGTGTCCGGCGCCGACGGACGCGAGCTCGTGACGCCGCTCGGCACCGTCATCCGCTTCGCGCGCGGCGGGATCACCTACACGGTCATCGGCAGCCTGCCGCGACCGGTCGTCGAAGCCGTGGCGCGGGGACTGTGAGCGCCGCCCCCGCCGCGCCGGCCGTCTCGGCGGTGGCCCTGCGCAAGACGTACGGCACGCTCGAGGCCGTGGCCGGCGTCGACCTGACCGTGCAGCCGGGCGACGTCTACGGCTACCTCGGCCCCAACGGCGCCGGTAAGACGACGTCCCTGCGGATGATGCTCGGCCTGATCCGGCCGACGTCCGGCGAGGTGCGCCTGTTCGGGCGCGACCCGGTGCTCGACCCGATCGCCGCGCTCGAGGGCGTGGCCGGGTTCGTCGAGGACCCCGCCTTCTACCCCTACCTGAGCGGACGCGCGAACCTCGAGCTGCTCGCGGCGCTCGACGGCGGCTCGACCGGCGGCGTCGACGAGGCCCTCGCCGTCGTCGAGCTGACGTCGCGCGCGGGTGACCGCGTGCGCGGCTACTCGCACGGCATGCGCCAGCGGCTCGGCCTGGCCGCCGCGCTGCTGCGGCGGCCGCGGCTGCTCGTGCTCGACGAGCCCACCACAGGCCTTGACCCGGCGGGGATGCGCGACATGCGCGCGCTCGTGCGCCGCCTCGCCGAGCAGGGGATCACGGTGCTGCTCTCCAGCCATCTGATGGGCGAGGTCGAGGCGCTCTGCAACCGGGTGGCGATCCTGAGCAGCGGCCGCGTGCGCTACGAGGGCGCGCTCGCGGAGCTCCTGGCACGGAGCGACGGCCGCTACCGGCTCGACGCCACCGACCCCGCGGCGGCGCTCGCCGTATGCGCCGAGGCGCAGGGCGTGCACGACGCGCGCGCCGACGGCGCATCGGTGCTGTTCGCCGCGGACCGCGACGCCGCCGCGGCGCTCACGCTCGCGCTGGCCGCGGCCGGCATCGGCATCCACGCGCTCGTGCCGGCGGGCGGCCTGGAGGAGCTCTTCTTCGACCTCACCGACCCGGAGCAGGCGTGACCCGGCGCGCGCTCGCATGGGAGGTGCGCAAGCTGGCCGCCCAGCGGCGCACCTACGTGGGCCTCGGCGCCGCCGTGCTCGCGCCGGTGGCGATCGCGATCGCCATCGTCGTGCACCCGCCCGCCCCCACCGACTCCGGCATTCCGTTCTTCCTGCGCTTCGCCGTCGAGTCCGGCTTCGCCCTGCCGCTCGTGACGCTGCTCTTCGCGGCGCTCTTCCTGTTCCCGCTCGTGACCGCGCTCGTCGCCGGCGACATCGTCGCCGCCGAGGATCACAACCGCACCCTGAAGACGATCCTCACCCGCTCCACGAGCCGCTCGAGCATCTTCGCGGCCAAGGTGGTGGCCGCGTTCGCGTACGTGCTCGCGGCGGTCGTGGCGATGGGCGTCGCCGGCACGATCGCCGGCGGCCTGGCCAGCGGCTTCCACCCGCTGCCGACCTTCTCGACGGTGATCTCGCCGTCGCGCGCGCTCGCGCTCGTCGTCGGCAGCTTCGCCGTCTACGCGATGCCGGTGCTCGCGCTCGCCGCCGTCGGCATCCTGCTCTCGACGACCTCGCGCAACAGTGCGGCGGCGGTGGTCGGCACGCTGATGGTGGCCCTGCTCGAGCAGCTCACGCAGATCGTGCCGGTGCTCGACGGCCCGGCCTTCCAGCGGTGGATGCTGACGACCCAGCTCGACGCCTGGGAGACCCTCTTCCGCACCCCGCTCGACTGGGCGCCGATCGTCCACGCCGCCTACGTGTCAACGGTATATGCCCTTGCGTCACTGATAGTGGCATGGGCACATTTCGTACGCCGTGACATAACCGGTTAACCAGCAGGGCAAATTCGGGAATTCGGCCGAAAAGTTACCCCAAAAGGGGGAGGGCACCCCTACCACAACGGCGGAGAATGCCGCCCGTGGCAACACCATCACCTGACCTCCGCAGTCGCGCCGGCCTCACCGTCGTGGATGGAAGATCCCCCTCCCTCTCCTCCCACGACGTGCCGGCGGGGCTGCGGATGGTCAGGGCACTTGACCGGGCGGTGCTCGAGGCAGCCCGCCGGTGTGCGCTCCGGCCGATGGAGCTGTATGCGCTGCTGTTGCTGCGCTCAGAGGAGCCACTCGAGACGACCCGCCTGGCGGCCCAGCTGGCCGCCAGCCAGAGCCAGGCCAAGCAGATCGCCCTGCGCCTGTGCGCACGCGGGCTGGCAACGCGCCACGGCGCCAACGGACGCACCGAGCTGACGACGGCCGGGCGCGAGCTGGCCGATGCCGCGGCGAACGATCTCGAGCAGGCGGTGGCGGGACGCATGGCCACGATCGACCCGGCCCTGCGCGTCCTCGGCACCGCCACGCTGGCCGACCTCACCCTGCCGACCTCGGCGTAGCGTCCCGGCCTAGGGGCGGCCTGGGCCGCCGCCCCGTAGGACCGTGCCCGCGCGACTCGCAGGGGCCGACACTAGGCGACGGCCGCGTTTTCGTCCATACTTGCTGCATTCACTGGCGCGGGGGCGTCCCAGGGGCGTCGTCCGCGTTCGACGGGAAGGGGTCCCATGGGTGCATCTGAGGGAGGGGCGGTCGAGCACACGACCGCCATGGCGCTGGAGGAGAAGGGGCATCTGCACAAGAGCCTGCGCAGGTTCGACATGCTCTTCTTCACCGTGTGCGCGCTGGTCGGGCTCGACACGCTCGGCCAGGTCTCAAGCTTCGGCGCGCAGACGTTCACCTGGCTCATCATCCTCGCAGTCCTATTCGTGTTTCCGTACGCGCTCGTCATGGCCGAGCTCGGGGCCGCCTTCACCCAGGAGGGTGGGCCGTACGAGTGGATGAAGCTCAGCTGGGGCCGCCTGGCGGCCGGGCTGGGGTCGGTGCTGTACTGGGTCACCAACCCGCTCTGGGTCGGCGGCTCGCTGGCGTTCATCGCCACCGCGGCCTGGAGTGACAACCTGCACCCGATCGGCTCGGGATTCACGGTCGGGAACATCGTCTTCAAGGTCGTTTTCATCTGGATCTCGATCGGCGTCGCGATCGCATCGCTGCGCCACGGCAAGTGGATCCCGAACGTCGGCGCCATCATCCGCATCGGCGTGCTGGCGTTCTTCTCGATCACGGTCCTGATCTACGGCATCGAGCACGGCGTCCACGGCTACAGCGCCGGCGACTTCAATCCCAACTCGCTCGTCATCTTCCTCGGCCTCGTGCCGCTCCTGCTCTTCAACTACGTCGGCTTCGAGCTCCAGAACGGCGCCGCCGAGGAGATGCAGAACCCGCAGCGTGACGTCCCGGTGACGGTGCTGCAGAGCGGTGTCGTGACCGTACTCGCCTACTCGATCCCCGTCTTCGGGATCCTGGCGGTGCTGCCGTCGAGCGCGATCACCGGCATCGGCGGGTTCCTGGACGCCGTCCACACCACATTCGGCGTCTACGGCGGCGCCCAGAACTTCCTCACCGACCTGATGGTGCTCGGGTTCATCTTCGCCCTGGTCACCTCGGGCGCGGTGTGGATGATGGGCTCCGACCGGATCCTGGCGGTGGCGGCCTACGACGGCGCCTTCCCGGGCTACTTCGGCCGGTTCCACGCCCGTCTCGGCACGCCGGTGCGGGTGAACGTGATGTCGGGCGTCGCCTCGACGATCTTCATGCTCGCCGCGGTGCAGCTCCTGACCGGCTCGGCCAGCGCTGCGAACACGTTCACGGTGGTGCTGTACCTGGCCACCTCCACCACCCTGCTCAGCTACCTGCTGATCTTCCCGGCGGCGATCAAGCTGCGGCTGAGCCACGGCCACGTCCACCGGCCCTACCGGCTGGGCAGCTCCGGCAACGGGCTCATGTGGCTGTGCACGGCCCTCTGCACCGGCTGGATGGTGCTCGGCTCGTGGGTGGCGATCTTCCCCGGCACGCTCGAGCGGCTGACGGGGCACTCGTACAGCGTCATGGACAGCTACGGCGTGACCCGGATCCGGTTTGAGGTGTTCACGCTGGGGACGCTGGCCGTGATCCTGGTGTTCGGCCTGATCGGCTACGCGCTGGCGGCCGACGTCCGCGCCAAGGCGGTCGACATCCCGCTCGACACCGGCCTCGAGGCCTCGTCGGGCGACTGAGCGACCAGCCGGAGCTGGAGCCGGGCCTCGATCGTGCGGGAGCGATCGGGGCCCGGCCTCCGTCCCGGCGCCCCGTCACATGAGCCGGCCCAGCATCGGCATCACGAGCTACTGGCGGCACGCGACGATGGACGCGTGGGGGCTGGACGCCGCCTTCATCGCCCAGGGCTACGTCGAAGGGGTGCGGCTCGCGGGCGGACGCGCGCTCGTCCTGCCCCCCGATCCGCTGTGGGAGCACGAGCCCGGCGACGTGCTCGACCTGCTCGACGGGCTCGTCGTCGCCGGCGGCGAGGACGTCGGCCCCGAGCTCTACGGCGACGAGCGCCATCCCCGCACAGGCCCCAAGCACCACCGCCGCGACGCGGCCGAGCTCGGTCTGGTCGCGGGAGCGATCGACCGCAACCTGCCGGTGCTCGCAATCTGCCGCGGCATCCAGCTCCTGAACGTCGCCTGCGGCGGCACGCTGGTGCAGCACCTGGAGGACGTCGTCGACCAGACGCCGCACCGGCTCGACGACAGCAACTGGGGCCGGCACGAGATCTTCACGGTGGAGGGCTCGCGCACGCGGGCGATCGTCGGCGAGCGCCCGCTCGTGCGCTCGCACCATCATCAGGGCATCGGCCGCGTCGGCGCCGGCCTGACGGTCTCGGCCCACGCCCACGACGGCACCGTCGAGGGGCTCGAGATCGCGGGCGCCCGCTTCTGCGTCGGCGTCCTCTGGCACCCCGAGGCCGACGTGCCCGGCTCCGGCCAGGCCCTGTTCGAGGGGCTGGTATCGTCCACGCGATGACGCGGCTCTGGCACCCGTTCGCCGACATGGCGATCGTGAAGGACGCGGAGGTCGTGATCGACCGCGGCGAGGGCGCGCTCGTGTGGGACGAGCAGGGCAAGGAGTACATCGACGCGCGCGGCGGCCTGTGGTACTGCGCCGTCGGCCACGGTCGCGGCGAGATCGCCGACGCCGCCGCCGCCCAGATGCGGCGCCTGGCCGCCTACGACACCTTCGAGCGACTGGCGAACCGCCCCGCCCTCGACCTGGCCGAGCGCGTCTCGGCGCTCTCCCCGCTGCCCGGTGGCGCGGTGTTCTTCACGAGTGGCGGCTCCGAGGCGGTCGACACGGCCGCGAAGCTCGCCCGCCGCTACTGGCACGCGCTCGGGCGCCCGCAGAAGCAGGTGATCGTGCACCGCCGGCACGCCTACCACGGCATGAACGCCTACGGCACGAGCCTCGCCGGCATCCCGTCGAACCGCGAGGGCTTCGGCACGCTGATCGCCGATGTCGCCTCGGTGTCGCACGAGGATCCGGCCGACCTTGCCGCCCTGCTCGAGGAGCGCGGAGACGAGATCGCCGCCGTGATCGGCGAGCCCGTCATCGGGGCGGGCGGCATCCTGCACCCGCCCGAGGGCTACTGGGCGGCGGTGCAGGAGCTGTGCCGGCGCCACGACGTGCTCCTGATCGCCGACGAGGTCATCACCGGCTTCGGCCGGCTCGGGCGCTGGTTCGGCAGCGAGCGGCTCGGGATCGCGCCCGACCTGATCACCTGCGCCAAGGCGATCACCTCCGGCTACCTGCCGCTCGGAGCCGTGATCGCGAGCGAGCGCGTCCAGGAGCCGTTCTACACCGAGCCGGGCACGATGTTCCGGCACGGCTTCACGTATTCCGGCCACCCCACCGCCTGCGCGGCGGGCCTCGCGAACCTCGATCTGATGGCGCGCGAGCGCCTGGTCGAGCGCGTGGCCGACCTCGAGCCGGTGCTCGCCGACGCGGTCGCGCCGCTGCGCTCGGCCCCGCTCGTGAGCGAGGTGCGCGCGGGGCTCGGCCTGCTGGCCGCCATCGAGTTCGACGCCGGCGCGCGCGCGGCCGACCCGGGTCTCGTCGACCGCACCGTGCACGCCTGCCGCGACCATGGCGTGCTCACGCGTGGCCTGGCCGGCCGGGCGCTGCAGATCTCACCGCCCTACGTGATCACCGCCGCCCAGCTGCAGGCGATGGCCGCCGGCATGGCCGCGGCGATCGAGACCGTCGCCGCCGCGTCGCCGGCCGCCGCCGCCGTCTGACTCAGCAGGCCTGCGGCGAGCGCGAGACGTCGAGCACGCGGGCGATCCAGGCCAACCGCTCGGCCGAGGGCACGCCCGCCCGCAGCTGGCGCTCGGTCTCGATGACCGCGCGCGGGTCGGGATCGGGCGCCTCGAGCCCCGCGGCGATCCGCGCGGCCTGATCGGCGTCCTGCGCGAGCAGCCGGGCGACCGGCGGCGCCAGCCGCGCGCGCGCCATCCCCAGGCGCATGTTGCGCCGCACGGCCTCGGCAAGCATCGCCCGGTGGTGCGGCGAGCGCACCTGGTCGAGCAGCGTCGCCGCCACTCCGTCGACGGGCGCGTCGGGGTCGATGACGTGCCGTGCGATGGCGCGCTCGGCGTCCATCCGGCCGCGCTCGGTGTGCATCTCGACGCGCTCGCGGAAGACGTCCATCCAGCACTGTGCGTGTTGCAACATCACGATCCCTCCTCTCGCGTCCTCGTCGAACGACGCGTTCCGCCTCGATCTCTCTTGTACTGGACGCCGGCAGCGGCCAGAATATTCCGTCCGGCGGCATACTCCCTTCACGAACACGAGGAGGACGTATGCCGACGAGCGCGCGTGAGCCAGTGACCCGGCTCGGACTGCAGATCAACAGCTTCACCTACCCCGGCGTCGCCGATGCGGATCTCTTCGAGCGCATCGCCCAGATCGCGGGCACGGCCGAGCGGTCGGGGTTCGACTCGGTCTGGGTGATGGATCACCTGTACCAGATCATGGTGGTCGGCGACCGCACCGAGCCGATGCTCGAGGCCTACTCGCTGCTCGCGGCCATCGCGGCGCGCACGACGCGGGCCCAGCTCGGCACGATGGTCACCGGCGTCACCTACCGCAACCCGGCGCTCCTGGCCAAGATGGTGACGACCCTGGACGTGATCTCGTCCGGCCGCGCGATCCTGGGCATCGGCGCCGCCTGGAACGACGACGAGCACGACGGCTACGGCTTCGACTTCCCGCCGCTGCGCGAGCGCTTCGACCGGCTCGAGGACGCCGTCCAGATCTGCCGGGCGATGTTCACGCAGGAGGCGCCGACCTACTCCGGCACCCACCACGGTCGTGAACGCCGTCCTCAACTTCCCGCGGCCGGTGCGGCCGGGCGGGCCGCCGATCCTGATCGGCGGCAGCGGCGAGCGGCGCACGATCCCGATGGTCGCCCGCTACGCCGACGCGTGCAACTTCTTCGGCGACGTCGAGACGATCCGGCACAAGGTGGCCGTGCTCGAGGCCGCCTGCGAGCGGATCGGCCGCGACCCGGCCGAGATCACCAAGACGCGGCTCGGGCCGCTGAACATCGCCGCGACCCAGGCCGAGGCGGAGCGAAACGCCAGGCGCGTGGCCGAGGTGCGCCGGCTCGACCCCGACCGCATCCGCGGCTCGTTCATCACCGGCGACCCGGACTCGGTGCTCGAGCAGGTGGACGCGTTCCTCGAGGCCGGGCTGGACGGCATGCTCGATCAGCCTGCCCGACGCGCACGACCTCGAACCGATCGAGCTCGCGGGCAGCACGCTGGCTGCCCGGCTCGGGTCGGCCGCGCCCGCCTGACCCCTCCCCGGTCCCGCCTCAGGCGTGCCGGTGCAGGTGGTCGTGCAGGAACGAGTCGATGTGCAGCGCGTGCTCGGCGCGGGCCAGACCGCCGTGGATGCGGGCGGGGACGTGGAACGCGACCATGGGCACGATGAGCGTCAGGATCAGCGGCACGGCCGCCGAATACCACACCGCCGAATTGAACGTGCGCTCACCGGCCACCACCGCGAGCCAAACCGGCCAGGACATGAACGCCACCACCGCGAGCAGGCCCACGCGGATGGCAAAGCCGGGATCGTCGTGTCGCTCTTGCATCTGCTGCTCCTCTCGTCGTCGCTTTTGGTGAGCTCGATCAGCCGCCTGCCGCCGAGAGCACGTCGCGGGCGGCGTTCGCGCCGCGCGGATCGAGCCGCAGCACGGCCTCGGCGGCGGCGTACAGGTCGCGGATCGACACGATGCCGACGGCGTGGCCGCCCTCGCCGACCGGCAGGTGGCGCACGCCGAGGCGCCGCATCGTGTCGGCGGCCCACAGGACGTCCGCGTCCGGCGGCGCCATCGTCACGCTGCGGGTCATCGCAGCGGCGACGGGACACCCGCGGACGTCGTCGCCCTCGGCCACCAGGCGGAGCAGGTCGCGCTCGGTGAAGATGCCGGCCAGGCGGCCGTCCTCGGTGATGAGGCAGGCGCCGACGCGGCGCTGCGTGAGCAGCTGTGCCACCTCGAGCACGCTGGCCTCGGGCGGGCTCGTCACCAGGCTGGTCTGCATGATCTCGGCAACGTTCATCGTGCCTCCTGCTACAAGCTTGGAGAGCCCAGTGTAGCACCGGGCCTGCGCCGCTCCGGGTGGCGCAGGCCGGCTGTCAGCGCGATTACGCCGCCCAGCGGTCGAAGGCGTTCGTGAACGCCGAGAGCAGCGCCGCGTGCAGGTCGTCGGGCGGCGCCGTGCGCAGCCGCCGTGCCCAGCCGCGCCGCTCGCGGGCACGCTCGGCCAGGCGATCGTCGCCCAGCCCGTCCGCCTCGGCCATGCCGGCCTGGGCGCGCGCCTCGATCGCGCTGCGCACCCGGGCGGCCTCGGCGGCGTGGCGCTCGAGCCGGCGCAGGTCGACGAGGCACTGCGGGCACGGCCGCAGCACCGGATGCTCGACGGCCGGGCCGGCGCAGATCCCGCACACCGGGCAGGCGAAGGCGGCCAGGCGCACCCGGTCGGCCGGCACCTCGGCGCCGTCGTCCAGGACGACCCAGGCGGGCGCATACCGGCTGCCGACGATCGTGCCGGCGACCGCCCGCGCGTCGCCGTCGTACGGCCACACGCGCACGAGGTCTCCGGCGCGCAGGCCGGTGCGGCCGCACACGGGCGCGGGCGGCGCGGGCGTCGTCGCAGAGCGCGGCCGCGGCGCCGGGCGGGCGCCGTTCGCGGCCCCGGCGGCCGAGGCGTGCGGCCAGCCGCGGCCGGAGCCGATCCACTCCGACACGACCGCGCGGGCGTCGTTGAGCGCGCGGGTGAGGGTGTGCGCGGCCTCCTCGCGCGCGGCCGAGCCCACGTGCCGGTCGGGGTGCGCCTGCGAGACGCGCGCGCGGTAGGCGGCGGTGAGGTCGTCGGCCGTGACCGGGGCCGAGAGGCCGAGCAGCCACAGCGCGCGCCGGCAGTCGTTCTCGGTGGCCGGGCGGCGGGGCATCGACGAAAGCGTACCGGCGCCACCGCCTGCGAGAATCCCGGCATGAGCGCCGAGCAGCCCCCTCCGCGGGCCTGGCTGACGCGGATCCCGTGGCCGTCGGCCGTGGGGCACCGCGAGTGGTACCGGTCGCGGCCGGCGGCCGCGCTGATCGCCGCCGCCAGCGTGGCCGCCTCGACCGGCGTCGTCGGCCTGCTGACGCCGACCGTCCCCGCCCGCTCGGCCGGCGTCTTCTACATGGTCGCCGTGCTGGCGATGTCGTCGATCTACGGCCTGTGGTTCGGGCTCGCGACGAGCGTCGCCTCGGCCCTGGCCTACAACTTCTTCTTCTTCCGCCCGCTGCACACGCTGACGGTGAACTCCTCCGGCGACTGGCTGACGCTCGCGGCATTCGTCGTCACCGCGCTCGTCACGAGCCACCTGGCCTCGCGCGAGCGCGTCGAGGCCGAGCAGGCCACCCGGCGGGCCGCCGAGGCCGAGCTCGGCGAGCGGCTGGCGACGCTGATCGCAAACGGCTCCCAGCTGCAGGCGGCGCTGCCGCTGCTCGGCCGGCAGGCCGCGCGCGCGCTCGGCGCCCGCGACGGCGGCATCCATCTCGGTGCGCCGGCGCCCGCGGCCAAATCCGACCGCATCGTGCCGATCGAGCTCGACGGGCGCCGGCTCGGCGAGCTGCGCCTGATCGACGCTCCCCAGGGCTCGGCCGACTCGGGCGACGCCGAGCGCATCGGCCGCGTGCTGGCCGGCCTGATCGCACTCGGCCAGGAGCGCGAGCAACGGCTCGCAAACGAGGTCGAAGCCGAGGCGCTGCGACGATCGAACGAGCTGACGACCGCCCTGCTGCGGACGGTCTCGCACGACTTCCGCTCGCCGCTGACGGCGATCTCGACCGCCGCCGAAGGGCTGCGGTTCGCCGATCTCGACGGCGAGGAGCGCGAGCTCCTGGACACGATCGCCGACCAGAGCGGCCGCCTCAGCCGCCTGGTCACGAACCTGCTCGACCTGTCCCGGCTCGAGGCGGGCGCGGCCGCGCCGGCGGCCGAATGGGTCGACGTCCGCGACCTGGTCGACGCGGCCGTCGCCGACGTCTCCGCACGGTCGCATGTGGCGATCGACGTCGACCACAGTGGCGAGCTGCCGCTCGTCCGCGTCGACGCCGCCCAGCTGCAGCGGGTGCTCGTGAACCTGGTCGAGAACGCCGCCAAGTTCTCGCCGCAGGACGAGCACGTGCACGTCGCGGCGGCGGCCCGCAGCGGCCGGGTGGTCGTGTCGGTGTCCGACCACGGCCCGGGCGTGCCCGAGGCCGACCGGGCGCACATCTTCCGGCCGTTCTATCGCGGCAGCTCGGGCGACCGGCCCGGCTCGGGGCTCGGCCTCGCGATCGCTCAGGGGCTCGCGGTCGCCAACGGCGCCACGGTCGCGCTCGAGCCGGCCAACGGCGCCGGCGCGACGCTGACCGTGTCGATCCCGGCATCCCCCACCCCCGATGGGCGGCCGCGGTGAGCGGCGAGCAGCGGATCCTCGTCGTCGACGACGAGCGGCCGATCCGGCGCGCGCTCGAGGTGACGCTGTCCAAGGCCGGGTACCACGTCCAGACGGCAACGAACGGCGACGAGGCCCTCACGGCCGCCGCGCTCGAGCCGCCCGACCTCGTCATCCTCGACCTGATGCTGCCCGACGCCGACGGCGCCGACGTGTGCCGGCAGCTGCGCGACTGGCTCGCGGCGCCGATCCTCCTGATCTCGGCGGTCGGCGACGAGTCGGACAAGATCCGCGCCCTCGACGCGGGCGCCGACGACTACGTCACCAAGCCGTTCTCGCCCGGCGAGCTGCTCGCCCGCTGCCGCGCGCTCCTGCGCCGCGCGGCGGGCCAGCGCGGCGGCGAGGCCGTGATCGACGTCGGCGAGCTGCGCATCGACCTGCCCCGGCGGATCGTCTCGGTCGCGGGCGAGGAGGTGCGGCTGACGCCGACCGAGTTCGACCTCCTGAAGGCGCTCGCGATTGCCGGCGGGCGGCCGCTCACCCACCAGATGCTGCTGCGCACCGTCTGGGGCCCCGGCTACGCCGACGAGATGCACCTGCTGCGCGTGAACATGGGCCGCCTGCGCGACAAGCTGCAGGCCGAGGGCGTCGACCGCAGCGCGATCGAGACGCTAACCGGCGTCGGCTACCGGCTGCGCACGTAGCGTGTGACGCCGTCGTGACCTGATCGAGACGCGACTGGGAGGCCGCAGGCCGCAACTGTGAGGCCGCCGTGACGCGCTGCGGACGAAAATATGGGGTGAGAAGACATGCCGCCGCTTCAGCCCCCCACCCGCTATCTGATCTGCGCCACGTCGCCCCGGATCGCCCCGGAGCTGCTCGAGACGGCGATCGCCGAGGTGGCCACGGGCAACTGCTACGTGCACGTCGTGCTGCCCGCGGTCCTGCCGGTGACGATGCCGATCTCGGCGTATCCGCCGCGGCTGGCCGAGCGGCTCGAGGCGCTGCGGGTGACCGCCGAGCGGGCGGTGCGCGCGCCGATGCGCCGCGGCCGCATCCAGGTCACGCAGTGCCGCAGCGTGCAGTCGGCGATCGGGCAGGCGATCGAGCAGGGCATGCCGGACGAGATCGTCCTCGTCGGTGCAGCCTCGTGGCGGCTGCGCCGGGCGCTGCGCCACGTCGCGCCGTTCCGGGTCGTGAACGGCCGTCCGGCCACGCCGGCGGCCACCGCACCGGCCCGTGCACCGGTCTCGCTGCCGGCGTACGCGCCCCGCCGCCGGAACGTCGGCGCGCCCCCCGCGGCCTGAGGGCCGGCCGCGCTAGCGTGCACCCGTGCGCAGCAACGCGGCAACGGTGGCGCAGTACATCGCGGAGGCGCCGCCCGCGCGCCACGAGGCGCTCACGCTGTTGCGGCGGCTGTGTCACGAAGAGCTGCCCGGGTTCGAGGAGGCGATGCGGTACGGCATGCCCTCCTACCTGCGCGGTGATGCCGTCGAGGTCGCCTTCGCGAGCCAGAAGGCGTACATCTCCCTCTACATCCTCCGCCAGGCGGCGCTCGACGAGAATGCCGATCGGCTCGGCGGGCTCTCGGTTGGCAAGGGCTGTATCCGGTTTCGCAGTCCGGCGCAGATCGATGCGAGCACGGTCCGTGCGCTGCTCTCCGCGACGGTGACGGACTCCGGCGCGATCTGCTGACCGCGGTCGGGCCGGCGTCGGCTACCGCAGCAGCGCCGCCGCCAGCGTGTCGGCCAGCCAGTCGCGGTAGCCCTCGCGCGACCACCCGGCCCGGCGCACCAGGAGCTGGTGCAGCTCCGGGCTCGCGAGCGCCCAGGCCGTCCGCACCGCCACGTCGGGCTCGACGCGCAGCGGGCCGTTTCGCTCCAGCGCGGCGATGAACGCGCCCATGCCGTCGAGGCGGCTGCGGTCGACGTTTGCCAAGAGCTCTGCGAGCTCGGGCTCCCCTGCGGCCGCCAGCGCCTGCAGCACCGGCCCCACCCGCTCGAGCCGCACGACGACGTCGGCCGCGAACAGGCGCACCTGCTCGCGCTGATCGGTCGCGGCCGCGACCGCCGCGGCACCCGCCTGTTCGGCCGCCGGAGCGGCCTCACCGCCCCTGACCGATGCCTGCACGAGCGCGCCGACGAGCGCGCGCTTACTGCCGAACGCGGCATAGACGGTCTCGGGCGCGACCCCGGCCTCGCGGGCGACCGCCGCGATCGTGGTGCCGGCGTATCCGCGGCCGGCGAGCAGGCTGCCCGCGGCGGCGAGCATGCGCCGCCGCGTCTCCTGCGCCTGCTCCCGGCGGCGGGGCGAGCGGTATGCGCGCTTCGGTGTGCGGTCGTCGTTCATGATTCTGATACAGTATTACTGTATTCAATCTTCGCGAGCACAAGGAGAGTGTGACATGACCGATCCCGAGCGCGTCTTCCGCAAGCTGATCGAGCAGGGGTTCAACGCCGGCGACCTGGCCGTCGCCGACGAGCTGACGGCGGACGACTTCGTCGAGCACCAGGACTTCGGCCCCGGCCACGCCGCGGGCGCCGAGGGCGTCCGGGCGGTGATCGCCTCACTGCGACGGGCGTTCCCGGACTTCCGGCTCGAGATCCAGGATCTGACCGTCGCCGGCGACACGGCCTGGGCGCGGCTCGTGGCCACCGGCACGCACGCCGGCCCGTTCATGGGCCACGCGCCCACCGGGCGCCCGATCCGGGTCGACGTGTTCGACGTCGTCCGCGTGCGCGACGGCCGGATGGTCGCCCACTGGGGCGTGCCCGACCGGCTGGCCGCGCTGATGCAGCTCGGCATCGTCGCGCCGCCGGCGGCGCGCGCCGCCTGAGCTCAGCGCTCGTGGGAGCGCGCGCTCTTTTCGCGGTACATGGCCCGGTCGGCCGTGCGGAGGAGGTGCTCGGCGCCTCTGCCCGGCCCGGCCGTCGCCGCGACTCCCACCGAGACGCCCACCTGGGCGCAGCCGCCCTCGACGCCGACCGGCTGACGCACGACGCGGCCGATCCGGTCGGCGACGTGGGCACACGTGCCCCGCAGGTGCCTGGCGGTCTCGCCCGGCTCGCCGGTGATGACGATCACGAACTCGTCGCCGGCGGGACGGCAGACCAGGTCCTGCGCCCTGCAGATCCCGCGCAGACGGCCCGAGACCGCGCGCAGCACCTCGTCGCCCGCGGCGTGGCCGAGGCGATCGTTCACGCGCTTGAAGCCGTCCAGGTCGCACACGATCACGGCCACCGGCCGCTCCGGGTCGGCGATGGCCTGGGCGAGGCGCTCGTCCATGAGCGTGCGGTTCGCAAGGCCGGTCAGCGGATCGTGCGTGGCGCGGTGGGCGAGCGCGCGCTGGGCGGCCATCTTCTCGGTGATGTCCTCGCCGAGCGAGGTCGTCCCCACCGGCCGCCCCGACGGGTTGGTGACGAGCGTGTGCGACCAGCGGATCGTGCGCCGCTCGCCGTCGCGGGTGCGGATCTGGCCCTCGTGGTGACGCTCGATGCGGCCGGTGGCGATGCCCTCGCCGTGCAGGGCGCGCGCCTCGCCGTTGTCCGGCGGCACGCAGATCTCGAACCAGTCGCGGCCGAGCAGCTCCTCGGCCGGCCAGCCCACGAGCCGGCACAGCTCCGGGTTGCAGTAGGTGATCGTGCCGTTCGCGTCCATGTTCAGCGCGGCCAGGTCGACGTTCTCGAGCACGTCGCGGAAGAGCCGGGCCGACTCGGCCAGCTCCTGTTCGGCACGGACGCGGGCCGTCGCGTCGCGGATGTGGGCGACGTAGCGGATGATGTGGCCGTGGTCGTCGCGGCGGGCGGTGGTCGACTCGGCCACGTGGACGACGCTTCCGTCCGCGGCCAGGTAGCGCTTCTCGGCCTGCACCGACCGCGCCCCGGTCTCGAGCGTGGCCAGCATCTCCATGCCGATCGCGAGGTCGTCGGGGTGTGCGAGGTCGTTGAAGTGGCGTCCGAGCAGCTCGGTGCGCGGGCGGCCCAGGATGGCGCACCAGGCCGGATTGACCTCCTGCCAGCGGCCCTCGCGGTCGAGCATGACGATGCCGAGCGGCGACTCGTGGAAGGCGGCGGCCAGGTCGAAGCCGAGCAGCTCCAGGCGCGCGCCGCCCGCCACCGGGAGCGGGGTGACGGTTGCCGGCGCCTCCGGCGCACAGGGCGCGGAGGGCTCGGCGGGAACGATCTGGTCGCGGTGCGCCGCCATCGTGCCGCTGCCATCGGCATGTGCGGGCGCGTTCACCCTCCCCCCGATGGCGTATTTCCCGTGGAGGAACGGCCCCTGCGCGCCCGCGCCCGTCCGCGCCTGATACGCTTCCGTCCGTTGTAGGACGTTCGACGGTTGCGCGCTTCGCCTTCCTGACTCGTTCGTGAGTGTGGAAGGGAGGTGTTTCATGGCAACCGGAACTGTGAAGTGGTTCAACGACCAGAAGGGCTACGGGTTCATCCAGCCTGACGACGGCGGGAAGGACCTGTTTGTCCATCACAGCGAGATCTCTGGCAGCGGCTACAAGAGCCTGCCGGAGGGTGCGAAGGTCACATTTGAGGCTCGCCAGGGTCAGAAGGGACCCGAGGCGACCGGCGTTACCCAGGCGGGCTGAGAGGAGCCAGTATGAGCGTCAAGGAAGAGAAGGTCGAGGTGGAGGGCGAGGTCACCGAGTCGCTCCGCAACGGCCTCTTCCGGATCGAGCTCGACAACGGCCATCAGACCACCGGTTACATCGCGGGCAGGATGCGGCGCTACCGGATCCGCATCCTGCCCGGCGACCGGGTCAAGGTCGAGCTGTCGGCCTACGATCTCAACCGCGGGCGGATCGTCTACCGCTACCGCTGATCCCCGAGCCGGGCGCGCATGTCCGGCTCGCCGATCGCGGCCGCCCCCCCTTTGTCGTCCCACCGCTGTTAGGATGACTGCGGGCAACGTCGAAGGGAACACGGCCGATGCCATTCCGGCGCTGGTTTGCGATCGTGGTCATGAACGGCGAAGAACATCGCTTCGGCCCGTACGCCACCCGCCGGGCGGCGGCCCGCAAGGCCGAGTCGCACTCGGCGTCGGCGACGAGCACGACGCTGTTCTACGACCACCAGCCGCCCCGGCCCCAGCCGCGGCGCTGACGACGACCCGATAGCACGACCGCAGGCCGGTCGGTACGGTACCGCTGCACCCGCCCGCGCCCGTCTCTCGATGCCGGGCAGAGGGTACCCCCGACCGAAGGAGGACCGCCTGTGGACAACGACCGTGCACGCGAGTTGCTCGCCGCGGAGCGAGCGCAGATCGAGGAGGCGCTCCGGGAAGCGGCGCTCGAGCCCAACGACGAGCTCTCGACGACCGAGATGGCCGACGACGCGACCGACACGTATCAGAACGAGTTCGACCAGGGCCGGATCGACGACCTGCGCGAGCGGCTGGCCGCCGTCGAGCGCGCCGAGGAGCGCGTCCGCCAGGGCACCTACGGCCGGTCGGTCGAGAGCGGCAAGCCCATCCCCGACGAGCGTCTCGAGGTCAGCCCGACCGCCGAGCGCACGGTCGAGGAAGAGGAGCACCGCCGCCGCGGCGGGTGACCGCCCGGCGAGGTCGCCGGCTCACCGAGCCCATCGGCCGCGACCGGCTCCGCCTGCACCCCGCGCCGCAGCCCGACCACCGCCACGATCGCCGCCGCCATGGCCGGCGACAGCATGCCACCGGCCGGGCCTACACTGCCCGCCCAAGGCATCACACAGGAGGGGACGATGGACGATACGCAGGTTCTGGGCCGGATCGACGAGCTGGTGGCCGAGGAGCAGGCGCTGTACGAGCGTGAGGGACACGGCCGGCTCGAGCCCGGCGACCACGAGCGGCTGGCCGAGATCAAGGTCTCGCTCGACCGCTGCTGGGACCTTCTGCGCCAGCGCCGGGCGCACCGCGAGTTCGGGCTCGACCCCGACGACGCGCGCGCACGCAGCGCCGAGACCGTCGAGCACTACGAGCAGTAGCTACGGGCGCGCGTCCGCGCGCGCGGCGGCCTGGCGGGCGAACGCCAGCGGGCTCGTCGCGGTGAGGTCGATCGCCGGCTCGACCGTCGAGTAGGACTGCACGTTGTCGCGGAACACGGCTGCCGAGTTGAAGCGGGCGAAGCGGTCGGTGCCCGTGCCCGGGCACAGGCGCATCGGCGGCACGACGCCGGTCGTGGCCGCGCTGTTCGGCCCCTCCACCACCGCCCCGGCGAGGATCGGCGCCGCGCCGTCGAGCGAGCCGGCCAGGTTCGCCACCTGGTGCTGCATGCAGTGCGGAAACGTGGTGCCGTCGCCCACGGCGAGCGCGACGCCCCAGGCGTTTGCGCCGAGCACGTTGCCGAGCCAGCGGGCGCCGGCGACCGCGTAGCGGCGGCCGTGGGTGAGCTGGTCGTACTCGCCCGCCATGACGGCCAGGCCGAACCCGTGCGAGGTCGTGTCGTAGGCCGCCCACGGAAACCCGAAGCCGAACGGGTCGGTGCGGCCCTGCGCCTGGGCCCGGCCGAGCTGGCGGCGCAGGTCGCGCAGCAGCCCGGCGGGCGTCACCTGGAGCCGGCGCGGGTCGTGCGCGGCGCGGATGGCGCGGACGAGGTCGTAGTGGGCGAGGCCGCTCGTGTCGTACAGGTTCAGGGTGTCCGCGGCGTCGTTCGGGCCCGTGATGTAGGCGTGCGCCCAGTGCGCGGCCAGCCGCAGGTAGTAGCGCGAGCGCCGGTGCGGCAGGCCGGCCGGCAGATGGCCGTGCGCGGTCGCGAGCGCCAGCTCGGTCGCGCCCAGCTCGAGGTCGTCGCGCCACTCGGTCTCGGGATAGAAGTCGAACGGGATCACGGTCAGGAGGCGTCCGGGCGCGGTGTCGGCGAGCGCGAAGATGTGCTCGCCCGCGCGCAGGCAGCGGGCGGCGAGGGCCGGGTGGGTGCGGCGGTAGACCTGGAAGCAGAGCCCGAAGGCGGCGGCGTCGCGGCCGGCCAGGTTCGGGCTCACGGGCGATCCCGGCGGGCCGGCGCGGAAGACGGGGCGGTGGCGGATGTAGCGGGCGGCGCGGCTCGTGCCGCCGTAGCGGTCGTCGGCCTGGGGCAGCCGCCAGATGTCGTGGTCGCCGAGCGTCCGGTCGTTGCCCTCGCCGATGCCCACCTGGTAGTACAGCGTGCGGGTGCGGTCGTCCCACATGCGCAGGAGCCAGCGCACGCCGAACGCGGCCTCGGCCGCGAACGTGTGGCCGTGGACGCGCACGTGCATCGGTCGGGGGAAGTCGCGCACCGCCGCGAGCAGCACCGTGTCGGTGTAGCTCGTCGTCTCGACGAGCTTCAGGTAGTCGCCCGCGTCCCACCAGCCGCCGGCCGCGTCGATCCGCACCCCGAGCGGCTTCAGGCTGCCGGCGAAGTTGCCGTCGCCGTCCACCTTCGGCGTCACGTACGTCATCGCGTGCGCGTCGTTCAGGTGCCCGGGCGCCGTGCGCAGGGGGCTCGGGATGAAGTCCGGGCCGTCGCGCTCGTCCTGGTAGAACGCGAGCGCGTTTCGGATCGGCCGGGCCGAGAGCGCCGCGCCGGTCGCGATCCGAAACGGCGGCGAGGCGGCCGCTCCGGCGACGGCGATGGTGTAGGTGCCGGCGGCGCGCAGCCGCGAGAAGTCGATCGCGTAGACGTGCGCGAAGCGCGCGCTCCACCGCCCCAGGTCGGGGCCGACGCGGCCCGTGAGCACCGTGCGGCCGCCCGCGCCGGTGACCGTGAACGCCGCCCCCGCCTCGGCGCCGCCCGCGAGCAGGTAGGCGCGCTTGGCGGCGGCGGCCGGGTAGCCGGCCTGGTCGACGCGCACGAACGCGGCGGGCGGCGCGGTCGCGGCCGTGCCCTCCCCCGCGCCGGCGAGCGCGCACGCGGCGACGATCGCGATCGACGCGAACCGGGCCACGTGCCGGGCTGGGCTGCGTGTGCGCACCACCGGCGCCAACTCTACGCCGCCCGGGCGGCGCTGTCAGTGCGGCACGCGCTCGGCCGTGCGCTCCTGCGCGTCCATCTCGTCGACCCAGCGCGGGAAGTGATGCGCCGCCCACTCGCGGTTGACGCTCCCGAGCGTCATCCCCCGCAGCCCGTGGCGGGTCGACGGGTTCACGACGGCCATGAAGATGTGGCCGACGATCAGCGCCGTCGTCAGGAAGGCGAACGGGCCGTGCAGGTGGCCGAAGGCGGAGCGGCCGACGACCAGCAGGTAGATGCCGGTCGAGTAGAGCCCGATCAGCCCGAGCAGGGCGAGGCGCGCGTTCATCTTCTGGCCGCCGTTGAACCGGCCGACGGGAGGCGCCGGGCGCCGGGTGAGGATGCGATCGGGTGCGAGCCAGGCGCGGTCGCCCGCGTCCAGCCGGCGCAGCTCGCGCGCCGTCTTTTCGAGCGCACGCCCGTTGCCTAACACGAGCAGGCCGGTGAGGCCGACGACGAGGACGACGGCCGCGCCGACGTGGACGTCGAGCGCCGTGGTGGTCCACGACCAGTGGTGCGGCACCTGCCCGCCGGAGAAGAGCATCACGCCGAAGGCCGCCGCGATCAGCCAGTGCGCAGCGCGCTCGGTCTTCGTGAAGCGGCGGAGACGTGCCATTCCACCATCATCGGCACGAATCCTGTGAAATCCCTGCGAACGTTGCAGGCAGATTGGGACGCTATGCGAGCCCCTCGCCGACGAGCAGGAACGCGACGTGGTCGGCGAGGTCCTCGTTTTCGCCCACCCGTGCCGCCGCGCCCGCGCCGTGCGCCTCGACGAGCGCCGCGGCCTCGCGCAGCCCGCCCAGGCGGGCGGCGTAGCCGCGGGCGTCGGTGACCTCGTCGGCGTGCCCCTCGACCGCCAGGGCGACCGGAAAGGGCGCGAGCGCCGCGAGCAGCGCACGCACGCCGGCGACGGTGAGCAGCGGCACGGGCGCGTGCAGCCGCTGGTAGAGGCAGTCGCCCAGGAAGAGCACGTCGTCGCCCGGCACGTGCACGACGGACGAGTCGGCCGCGTGGTCACCGCCGACGTGGTGCAGCAGCGCCTGCACGCCGCCGAGGTCGAGGATCCGGTACTCGGCGAACGTCTCGGTGGGCACGACGATCTCGAGATCGGAGCGGTCGGGCAGCTCCAGGCGCATCATCCGGCGCAGAACGGGATCTCCAGGCCGGCGCGCACGCGCGCGTCGAGGGCCGCGTCCGACCAGTCGTAGCCCGCCTGCACGGCGAGCGCTGCGGCCGTGTCGCGGTGCGCGATCACGGGCGCCGCGACGGCGGCCGAGCCGAAGCTGTGATCCCAGTGCGCATGCGTGAGGGCGATCGCGACGACGGGCGGTCGGCCGCGGGCGGCGAGCTCGGCCGCGAACGCGCCGAGGTGCGCGACCGACGCCCCGCCCTCGACGAGCAGGGTGCCGCGCTCGCCGTGGACGGCGCCGAGCGCCGGCCGGTCGGTGCGGTCGTCCGGGCTGAACCGGTCGACGTGGGCGGAGATCTGCTCGAAGACGCAGTCGGGCACGGCGCCGATGGTACTGCGAAGCGCCGGGCGGGCCGTAGCCGTGAGAGGATCGCGGCGCTTCGGAACCACCACCCACCACTGGAGAACGCCCGTGACTGACCTGCTCGAAGGCACGCCGGCCGTCGACGTCCACTGCCACGGCTGGCGCAGCGACGAGGTCGCCGCCGCGCCGCAGCAAGGGTTCCTCGACCGCATCACCATGCTCGGCATGTGCCTGATGAGCTCGGGGCTCGAGGACGAGCGTCACCGCGAGATCCTCGAGCTCACGACCGACACCGCGCCGATCGCCGTCGCGATGGCCGACCGTCTGGGCGCCGTGCTCGGCTGCGCGCCGACGCGGCACGGCCTCGCCGAGGCCCGCACGGCCGCCCTGCGCGACCACCGCGCCTACCTGCGCCGCCTGTGGGGCGACGCTGACGTCACCGCCCTGATCATGGACGACGGCTACCCGCTGCCGCGCATCGACGGCCGCGCGCTCGGGGACGAGGTCGGGCTGCCGGTGCACCGCGTGTGCCGGATCGAGCCGGTCATCACCGACGTGCGCGACGCGGCGGGCTCGTATGCCGAGCTCGAGGACGCGTTCAGCGCCGGGCTCGAGCAGGCCGCGGGCGCCGGGTCGATCGCGTTCAAGTCGGTGATCGCCTACCGCACCGGCCTCGACGTCGCCGAGTGGAGCGCGTCCGAGCGCGAGGCCGCGTTCGCCGCCTGGCGGGCCGACGACTGGCGCGAGACGCGCGAGCACGCCAAGCCCGTGCGCGACGCGCTGCTGCGGCGGGCGCTCGCCGTCGCGCGCGGCGCCGACATCCCCGTGCACATCCACTGCGGCGGCGGCGATCCCGCGATCGTGCTCGACCACGCGCGCCCGTCCGACCTCTTCCCGCTCCTCTCCGCGCACATCGACCAGCCCATCGTCCTCATCCACTCGGGCTGGCCCTGGGTGGACGAGGGCGCCTTCGTCGCCTCGATCCTGCCCCACGTCTACCTGGACACGTCGCTCTCGACGCCGTGGGCGAGCCTCGCGATCGACAGCCGGCTCGAGATCCTGCTCGGCATCGCCCCGCCCGCCAAGGTGATGTACGGCTCCGACGAGGCCAGCGAGCCGGAGGTGATCTGGCTCTCGGCGCTGCTCGCACGCGAGGCGCTCGCACGCGTGCTCGAGACCGGGGTCGCGCGCCGGCAGCTGAACCGGGACGCGGCCCGCCGGATCGGCGCGGGCGTCATGGGCGGGAACGCCCGCCGGCTGCACGGCCTCGGGGCGTCCGCGTGACGGCTGTGACCGACGTGCGCGAGCGCTTCGACGCGGCGGGCGTGCGCGCGCTCGCGATGACGATGGTCGACAACGGCGGCATCACCAGGGTGAAGGCGGTGCCGGCGGCCCGGCTCGAGCGGGTGGCCGCAAACGGCGTCGGCATGGCCTACATCTGGGCGGCGGCCGGCACCGACGACCTGTTCGCCGACGTGGCGCCGTTCGACAACCCGAGCGGCGACATGCGCCTGATCCCCGACCTGGGCGCCGCGCGCGTGCTCACGGCCGCGCCCGGCTGGGCGTGGGCGCCGGTCGACCAGATGAGCCAGGAGCTCGAGCCCGTGCCGGCGTGCCAGCGCACCGCCGTCGCCCGCGTGCTCGCGGCGGCGCGGGCGGCCGGACTCGACATGCGGGCGACGTTCGAGATCGAGGCGACGCTGCTCGACGCGGACGGCGGCCCGGTGCACACCGGGCCCGGCTACAGCACGACCGCCCTCGCCCTGCTCGACGCGTTCTTCCTCGACCTGGTCGACGCGCTCGAGGCGGCCGGCATAGAGGTCGAGCAGTTCCATCCCGAGTACGCGCCCGGCCAGTTCGAGATCTCGATCGCGGCCCGCGACCCGCTCGCCGCCGCGGACGACCTCGTCTTCGTCCGCACCCAGATGCGGTTCACGGCCCGCCGGCACGGCCTGACGGTCAGCTTCGCGCCGGTCGTCTTCCCCGGCGAGGTGGGAAACGGCTGCCACGCGCACCTGAGCGTGTGGCGCGACGGCCGCAACCTGATGCAGGGCGGCGGCCGGCCCGGCGGGGTCACCGATACGGGCGCCGCGGCGCTCGGCGGCGTCGTCACCGCCCTGCCGGAGCTGCTGGCGGCGCTGGCGCCGAGCCCGGCGGCCTACCTGCGCCTGCAGCCGCACCACTGGGCCGGGGCGTACGCCTGCTGGGGCGTCGAGAACCGCGAGGCAGCCGTGCGGTTCATCCCGGGCACGGTGACCAGCCGGGAGCGGTCGGCGAACTTCGAGGTCAAGGTCTGCGACGGCGGCGCGAACCCGTACGTCGTGATGGCGCTGCTCGCGGCCGCCGCGCTCGACGGCGTCGAGCGCGGTGCCGCGCTGCCCGACCCCGTCCAGGACGACCCCGCCGCGCTTTCGACCGCCGAGCTCGCGCAGCACGGCATCGCCCGGCTGCCGGCGACGCTCGGCCGGGCCACCGACCTGTTTGCCCAGAGCGCGCTCGCCCGGCGCGCCCTGGGCGACGTGCTGCACGATGCCTTCATCGCCGTGCGACGGCGCGAGTGGGACACCTACGGGGCGCTCGGGCAGGACGACCTCGCCGCCACATATCGGCTCCGGTACTAGCTTCACAGCCGCTTCGTTCTTTATACTGTACGTGTGAATGCTGTATCGAACGGCATCGGCGGCCTGCTGCGGAGCCGGCGCGAGCAGCTCGGCCTGTCGATCCGCGCCGCCGCCCGCCGAATCGGCATCTCGCCCAGCTACCTGCTCGCCCTCGAGCACGGCCGCAACCCCTCGACCGGACGCCCGCCGGTGCCGTCACCGCCGATCCTCGCCGCCATCGGGCACGGGCTCGGCATCGAGACCGCCGCCCTGCTCGAGCTGATCGGCGTCCCCGCGGCCGCCTCGGCCCACCTGCTCGTGTACCAGGCCGGCGAGGCCGGCCGCTCGGCCACGGCGGCGCGGCGTGTCTTCGCCGATCGGGTCGACACGTGGCTCGAGCTGGCGGATCCGCGCCTGGCCGGGCCCCCGGAGCGCGTGCGGGATGTGCTCGCCGAGCGCCTCGAGGCCGCCCGCACCCCGGACACGGGCCGGCTGGGCCTGATCTTCGCCTCGAGCTCGGCCGCCGTGCGCGCCGCCGACGACCCCCGCGCCGCGCTCGCGCGCGAGGACACCTGGGAGCACGACGTCGCCGCGACCTGCCGGGCCGTGCTCGGCGCGGCGCCCGCCGCGAACGTGTGCGTCTACCGCGAGGCCGATCTGCAGGAGCTCGCCGTCCGCCTCGACCCGCTGACGGCCGCCCTGGCGCTCGTCCGCACCCATCCCCACGTGCTCGCCGAGGACCGGCGTGGCGGGGTCACGAGCGGCCCCGCGGCGATCGAGGCGATCCTGACCGCCGCCCGGCCCGCGGGCACGAGCTTCGCCACCTGGGCGGCGCTCGCCGGGGCGGCCGCGATCGGGCTGTCGCGCGCGGCGGCTGTCGGCGGTGCGCCGCCCGGCCACGGGCGGTGAGCGCGGTCGCGCGGCCCGAGGCGACCCGCACCCGCACGGCCTCGGGCGCGGCGATGGTGCTCGGGTGCAGCGCGGCCATCCAGTGCAGCGCGGCGCTCGCGCACGAGCTCTTCGGCCGGCTCACCCCGGCGGGCACCTCAGCGCTGCGCTTCGCGCTCGGAGCCGGGATCATCCTCGCCGCCGTCCGCCCGCGGGTGCGCGGACGAGACGGGGCGACGTGGTGTGTGATCGCCGCCTACGGGCTGTCGCTCGCCGCCCTCAACGTGACGTTCTTCGAGGCGATCGAGCGGCTGCCGCTCGGCATCGCCGTGACCTTCGCGTTCCTGGCGCCGCTGGGGATGGCCCTGGCGGGCTCGCGGCGGCGGCGCGACATCGGCTTCGCGCTGCTCGCCGCCGCCGGGGTGGCCGCGCTCGGCGGCATCGACCCGCCGGGATCCGCCGCCGGCGTCGGGTTCGCAGTGGCCGCCGGCTGCGCGTGGGCAGGTGTGGCCTACGCCGGCAGGGCCGTCGGCCGCCGCACGGCGCGCATGGACGGCCTCGCGCTCGCGATCCCGGTCGCCGCACTCGCCACCCTGCCGCTCGGCATCCCCCACCTCGGCGCCGTCGACGCCCATGCGCTCGCCGTGGGGGCGGTCATCGCCGTCGGCGGGCTGATCGTCCCGTTCGCGCTCGAGATCGAGGCGCTGCGCCGGCTCGAGCCGCGCCTCGTCGCCGTCGTCTACAGCCTCGATCCGGCGATCGCGGCGATCGTCGGCCTGGCCGCGCTCGGCCAGAGCCTGCAGCCGGCGCAGGCGGCCGGCATGATCGCCGTGATCGCGGCGAGCACCGGTGCGGTCGCAAGCGCCACACCGGCGGAGCGGCGAATCACCCGGAGAGGGTGAGGTACCGTGAGGCGGCGTGCGCGACGCTGCACGTGACAGCCCGGACGGGTACCGAACGACGCCGAGGAGAGCGCTCATGCTGAGAAGACGACGCCCATTGATGCGAGCCGCCATGGTGGGCGGCACCGCCTACGTGGCCGGCAGGGCCGGGGCGAAGCACGGAGCCGCCGCCGCACAGGAGCAGGCCGCTGAGGCTGCACCGCCGCCCGCGGACTACGCGCCGCCCGCGGCCGCGCCCGCCCCATCGAGCGAGGACACGTATGCGCAGCTCGAGAAGCTCAAGAAGCTGCTCGACGACGGCGTCCTGACCCAGCCCGAGTTCGACGCGCAGAAGCAGAAGCTCCTGCAGACGCTCTGACACCGACGATCCGACGATACGTGAGGACGAGAGGAAGGCACTGATGTTCGGACCAATTCAACTGCTCGTGATCGGGTTCGCCGAGCCGAAGTTCGACGGGAAGATCCGCGCCGAGCTCGCGCGGCTCCGTGAGAGCGACGTCATCCGGCTCGTCGACATGATCGTCGTGCGCAAGCACGACAACGGCGACATCGAGGCGTTGCAGAGCTCCGACCTGTCACTCGACGAGACCGAGGAGTTCGGCGCATACGCAGGCGCGCTGATGGGATTCGGCGTGGCCGGCGAGGAGGGCCTCGAGATCGGCGCCGAGGCGGGCGCCGAGGCCGCCGAGGACGGCACGATCATCGACAGTGACGAGATGTGGGCGATCGCCGACGCGATCCCGCCGGGCAGCGCCGCGGCGGTCGCGCTGATCGAGCATCGCTGGGCGATCCCGCTGCGCGAGTCGATCCGCGGCGCCGGCGGAATCGCGCTCGCCGACGCGTGGATCCACCCGAGCGACCTCGTCGCCATCGGGATGCTCACGGCCGAGGATGCCGAGGCGGCCGCCTCTGGCGTGTAGCCGCGCGGCGACACACGATGCGGGCGCGGATCGACCCGGTAACGTTGCGTGCACGCTTCGAGGAGACCCTGCCCGGCAGGCTCGTCGAGCGTGTCCTCGAGCTGAACCCGATCGAGCGCGGCCTGGCGCTGGGCTCGAAGCTGTTCACGGCCGTGATCCCGCTCTCGATCATCCTGGGCGGCATCCTCTCGACACCCGATGCGGTCGCCGAGCGCGTGATCGAGGGGTTCGGACTGACCGGCGCGGGCGCGACCGCGCTGCGCCGGCTCCTGGAGGTGCCGGTCGGCGACACCCGGGCGACGATCAACATCGTCGGCCTGCTCGTCCTCCTCTACTCACTGCTCAGCTTCGCGCACGCGCTCCAGCGGGTGTACGAGAACGCCTGGCGGCTGCCCACACTGCGCACGCGCGGGTTCCTGTGGGGCGGCGTGTGGGTCGTCGCGTTCACGACTTACTTCTCGCTCTCGACCCCGCTCGCGCACCTGCTCAACGCCAACGGCTTCCACATCGGCGCGACGCTCGCGACCCTCATCTCCGGGAGCGTGCTGTGGATGTTCACGCCGTTCATCCTCCTGGGCCGGCGCGTCGCGCCGCGCGTGCTCGTCCCGGGCGGGATCGCCACCGCGCTCCTGCTCACCGCCTTCAACCTCGGCTCGCGCGTCTACCTGCCCGGGAGCACGACGACCAACGTCCAGCGCTACGGCCTCGTCGGGGTGACGCTCACGATCCTGACCTGGCTCTTCGCCTTCAGCCTGATGCTGATCGTGTCAGCGGCATCGGGCGCCGTGCTGGCCGAGCGGCGCTTCGGCTGGACACCGGATCAGGCGCTGACGGCGGCGGACGCCGACCTCAGCGAGCGCTGAACCAGCGCGCCCGCCGGCTCGCGCCGAACTGCTCCTTCTCGGCGACGAGGGCCGCGGACGGCGCGTTGAACGTGCCCGTCCTGGTCGGCCCGGAGAGGAAGTCGATGTCGACCCGGCCGACGCGGCCGGCGCCGAACTCGACGTAGCAGGAGCCGCGCCCGTCGTACGCGCCGGGCCGATCGCCGCTGCGCAGGGTGGCGAGCAGGCCCTCCGCGACCACACGCGCGGCGCCCTCGGCGAAGACGCCCGCCTTGGGCACGCCGATCGTGGCGACGTCGCCCACCGCATACACGCCCGGGAACCGCGTCTCGAGCGTCTGGGAGCTGACCGGGATGTAGCCCTCCTCGGTCATGCCGCTCGCGATGACGACGTCGGGGGCGCGGTGCTTGGGTACCCCGAGGAACAGGTCGTACGGGAGCTCGCTGTCGTCGTCCAGCACCACCACGCTGCGGGCGCCGTCGAGCGCGGCCACGCGGCGGGCGGCGACGAACGTGATCCCGCGCTCGGCGAAGGCGGCCAGCAGCGCCGCCGAGGTGTCCGGCGACGGCGGAACGGGCGTGCCGAACGGGATCACGAGCGAGATCTCGCAGGCGTCCCGGACGCCGCGCGCCGTCAGGTGGTCGTGCAGGAGCAGCGCGGCCTCGCTGGGCGCCGGCGGGCACTTGAACGGCGCGTCGCAGACGCCGATCACCACGCGGCCGCGCGAGAAGGTGGGCAGGATGCCCGCCAGCCGCTCGGCGCCCGCGACCGAGTAGAACTCGTTCCCCGACTCGGCCAGCCCCGGGGTGGCGGCGAGGTCGTAGTCGGCGCCGAGCGCCACGACGAGGACGTCGGCCGCATGCACGCCGGTGTCGGTGGTGACCCGGCGGGCGACGGGATCGATGGCGGTGATCGTCTCCCGCAGGACGCGCACGCCCGGCTTGTCGATGCCGCGATACGGAATGCGCACGGAATCTGGCGTCGCCCGGCCGAACATGACGTCGAGCTTCGCGAACCCGAAGACGAAGGCGTCGCTCTTGTCGATCAGCACGACCTCGACGTCGTCGCGGCCGGCCTGCGACAGCGTCGTCGCAAGCTCGAGCCCCCCGAACCCCGCTCCGAGGACGAGCACGCGCATCAGGCGGCGCCGGCCGGCATGGGCGTGTCACGCATTCGGTTTACCCTACCGGAGCTCCAGGGCACGGGCCAGGGTGTCCGACGGGCGCGAGACCGGGGCCCCGGACGCGACCCTGAGGGCGACGTCCCCGACGGAGGAGCCCCAGCCATGCGTCCCGACATCGTGCCCGGCGCAGCCTTCCCCGACTACGAGCTGCCCGATCACACCTCCACCCCGCGCACCCTGAGCGAGCTGCAGGGTGACGACCCCATGATCCTCACCCTCGCCCGCGGCCATTACTGCCCCAAGGAGCACCAGCAGCACCTGGAGCTCGCCGCGTTCTACCCCAAGATCACGGTCGCCTACACCCGGATCGTCACGATCGCGACCGACGAGCACCACACGCTCCAGGAGTTCCGGGCGTCGGTCGGCGCCCAGTGGCCATTCCTGTCCGACCCCGGCCGCACGGTGCAGCGCGACCTCGACATCCAGGAGTACACGGATCCGCAGAACGACCCGATGATCCCCCACACGCTCGTGCTGAAGCCGGGGCGCATCGTCCACCGCATCTACAACGGCTACTGGTTCTGGGGGCGGCCGTCGGTCGCCGACCTGTGGCACGACCTGCGCGCGGCGACGAGCGAGATCCGCCCCGACTGGGATCTGAGCGCCCCCGGTCTGCGCGCCGCCTGGGACGCGGGCGACCTGGCGCCGTTCCACGGCTGGGCCCGGCAGGCGAAGCCCCCGGCGCCGGCGTGACCTCGTAGCCCTGCCGGTTCGCTGTGAGCGCCGCCCCCTCGGCCGCGGGGAGCGTGTGACACGATCCGGTGGGTGAGGGCGAAGCTGAGCACGGTGGGGGTGATCGCGGTCGTGGGCGCGGTCGCCGCGGCAGCGCTGATCGACTCGCTGAACAGCCACTTCGGATCGCGTTCGCCGGCGACGGACGCGGCACCGACGCAGCCCGCGACCAGCGCGCCGGCATCCGGCCCGTTGCCGAGGGCCGGCGGGGTCGTGTCCAGCCTGGTGGACGTCGGCATCCGGTCACCCCGGCCCGGTCACACGCAGATCCGGGTGGTCGCGGAGCGGCTGCGCCTCGGGGCGGGCGTCGGGTCTCCCAGCGGGGAGCGGATCGCGATGTGGGCCTGGAATCCCGCGCGGCCGGCCCTCGACGGCATCTACACCCGCGATGCGGCCGGCGGCGCGCTCGAGCGCATCACCGCCGCCCCGGCGGGGCGGCGGCAGGCGCCCCTCGCCTACTCGCCGGGCGGATCCGCGATCCTGTTCTACCAGGAGGGTCCCGGTCACGGCGCGGGCGCGCTGTACCTCGTCCGGGCGGACGCCACCCACCGTGTCCGCCTGACCCCGCCCGGCATGACCAGCGAGTGCTGCGCCGTCGGTCGTCCCGCGGCCGTCGGCCCCGATGGGCGGGTGGCACTTGCCGTCCTGGCCGCCGGTGCGGCCGGCAGGGGCGGGACGAGCGCGGTGTATGTCGCAGACGCCGACGGCTCGCACCTGCGCCGGATCACGCCCGAAGGCGCGCGGATCGCCACCGTCCGCTGGTCCCCGGACGGCCGCTGGGTCGTGTTCGACCGGGTTGACGGGCCTGCCGGCGCCCACGACCTGTCCCTCGTGCGTCCCGACGGCACCGGGCTGCACACCGCCGCCTCGGCGACTGCCGCATCTCATCCTGATCGGGTGATCCGCGCGGCGCCCGGGCGGCGAGACTACGCCCAATGGTACGGCTGAACCTCGGACGGGCCATCGGCTGCAGCGACGGGCCGTTCGGCGAGCTCGCAGACGTCGTCATCGAGCCCGTGAAGCGGACGATCACGCACCTGGTCGTGAAGCCGCATCACCACCCGGGCCTGGCCCGCCTGATCCCGGTGGAGCTCGTGGACACCGAGTCCGGCGGCGAGCAGATCACGCTGCGCTGCACCGGCGCGGAGGCGGCCGAGTTCACCTCGGTCGCCGAGTCCGCCACCCTCTCGATGGACGGGCTCTCCCGCTCGGATCCGGACTGGGACGTCGGCATCCAGGACGTGCTGGCCGTGCCCTCGTACTCGCCGGCCGAGCTCGGGGTCGCACCGATGGGCTACGACGCGCCGATCGAGGTCATGTACGACCGTGTGCCGAAGGGCGAGGTCGAGATCCGGCGCGACAGCCCGGTCGTCTCGGCCGACGATCATCGCCTCGGCGAGGTCGAGGCGTTCCTCACCGACGGCGGGGCGATCACGCACATCGTGCTGCGGCACGGTCACCTCTTCGGCCGCCGCGAGGTGACGATCCCGATGACCGCGGTGGCGAAGGTCGAGACCGACGCCGTGACGCTCAGCCTGAGCAAGGATGACGTCGGACACCTGCCCTCGGTGCGCGTGCGGCGCGACTAGGGCTGACCTGCTCAACCAGGCGGGCGGCCGCATCGCCCATCGCGCGCGTAGCGCCGCTGGGGTCGGGGGTGCCGGGTTGCTCCCAGGGGCCGCCTGGCAGTGAGCATCCCCGGCACCCCACCTGCCGAAACGGTTCCAGATGCGCGCGGCGCCAGCATCACCCGGATCGGACGAGGCGGAACGCGCCCGCGTGGGCGAGCGTGCCCGTCACATCGCGATGTCGTCCGGAATGTACGAGACTCCTGCCCGGGTCACGGGTCACGCGGTCGCGGATTTCCCGCGGCCGACCACATGGGTCGTCCTGGCGGCGCGCGTCGCGCACGGAGTGATCGCGCTGGCCTTCTTGGGCTGCATCGCCGTCCTCTACATCGACGCATGGCGTGGCTCGATGAACGTGGTGACACTCGCCGCTCTCGCCGCGCTCTGGGTGGAAGGCGTGCTCGTGCTCGTGAGCGGCGGGAGGTGCCCTCTCGAGCCGTTGTTCCGGAAGCTCGGAGACGATACGCCGTTCTTCGAGCTCCTCCTGCCGCCGCGCGCCGCCGAGCTCGCGGTCCCTGCGCTGGGAGCCCTGAGCACGCTCGGAGCGGTGCTGCTCGGCGTGCGCACGCTGTAGCGGGCGGGTTGATGGAGGCGGCGTTCATTCGGAGATCGGCAGCCAGTGTGCGGCCGCGCCGGCGTGTGAGTCAGATGGCTGCCTCGGCCAACAGCGGCAGGGCGACGAGCAGCACTCCCAGGCCGACCCCTGCGGCGACGTCCGTTGGCCAGTGAACGCCGACGTACACCCGGCTCGCCGCCATCAGCGCAGCCATGCCGATCCACAGCGGCGCGAGCTGCGGTGCCACCGCGATCAGCGCGCACGCCGCGGCGGCGCCGGTCGCCGCGTGCCCTGACGGGAACGACGTCGTCCGCTGGTGCCGCACCAGCACGGGTATCACGTTGGGCCGCCTTCGCCGCCAATGGTGCTTGAGCACCCCACTCGCGACCGCCGCGACGACGAGCGCCATGGCAACGGCCACCGCGTGCCCCACGGCGACGCCGGCCGCGAGCCACGGCAACCCGACCGTGCCGGCGGTCGTGTAGGGCACGAACAGCCTCGTGAGCCACCCGCGCCGAGCGCGGGACACACGCCGCAAGCCGAGCTCGTCAAGACGGGCGAGCCTCACGGCGACCCCAGCCGAACCCGACCGCTGCCGCACGGTTCCTGCCCGGGCGTACGTCATCACGTCGGCGACCCCGACGCGTTCACCACCACGAGCAGTCCGGTCAGGTAGTCGATCACCACTCGAATCGTCGCTGCCCGGCATGAGCAGCCCGTGACCGACGGGTGAGACATTCCTCACGCACGCGGGACGCGCCGGGGATGATTCCGCTCGATTTCTGCCCGAGAACCATCTGCCAGACCCAAGAAGTGGAGGCGGCGGGAATCGAACCCGCGTCCACGATCGTACGAAGAGAGCGTCTACAAGCGTATTCCGGGATTTGCATTCGCCTGAGCAGCTGCCCCCGGACGGGCCACCGCTCGGACTAGCCCCTCTTTGAAGTCCCGGTCGGCGGCGGAGGCGCTCCCCCTTCCAGCAAGCCCGCTGGATGACACCGGCGGTCCCTCCCGCGGGCTGGAGGGGCCGGCGCGCTACCTAATTAGGCAGCGAGTGCGAGATCAGATTCCGCACTTGCGGTTTCCAGGGGATTTACGAGGCCACCTGGAACCTCGGCTTGCAACTCTCCCCGAAAGCCAACCGTGTCGAAACCAGGTCGCCCCCTGGGGAAGTTCGGTTACTATGGTATCCGATCTGTTGGGAGCCGGCCCGCGGGCAGCGGTGCCGGAGATCATGGGGTGGGGTCATCGTGAGCATGGTTGAGACATTCGCGGTCGCCGTGGTCGGCGGCCTGACGGGAAGCGCGTGCGGGGCGGGTATCCTCATGTGGGCGCGGCACCGGGAGCGCGAGCTCGACCTCGAGGAGCGCTCCCACGACCGGATGGCGGCCGAGGCGAACACGTTCGCAGGCGCGGCGGCTGCCGCCCAGAGCCTGCTGACGGCTGCCAAGTGGGAGGGCGTGCGCAAGGACCGCGACGACCTCTTCTCGCGCATGATGCAGCGCCACGACGAGATGTCGGCGCGGCTGCCGCAGATCCACTCGGCGTTCGGGGCGAGCTCGGAGACGACGACGGCCGCGGTGCGCGTGAACGAGGAGCTCGAGGCGTGTCTGCGGCATCTCTACGGCGTCTACGACGCCCTCCAGCGCGGCGAGGACGTCGACGACGAGTGGGACGCGCTCGAGGCCGAGGAGCGCGAGCTCTCGGCGTGGCGGTCGCACTTCGGCGAGGTCGCCCGGGCCGAGCTGCTCGCGACAGGGACCGGCCACACGCGGTTCTAGCCTAGGCTGCCCGGATGACGACGATCGAGGCCGCCGACCGCGACCGGCTGCGCACGCAGCTCGGGCCCGTCGGCGTCTGGCTGACCCTGCTCGGGCTGCGCTCCGCCGCGGAGGAGCGGGCGGCGGCGGCCGAGATCGAGCGGCTCGGCTATCCGGCGCTCTGGTTCGGTGAGACGCCCGTGAACAAGGAGGCGTTCGTCCACGCCGGCATCCTGCTCGGTGCGACGAGCACGATCACGCTCGCGACGGGCATCGCGAGCATCTATGCCCGCGACCCGGCAGCGACCAATGCCGCGGCCAACGCGCTCGGTGAGGCCCACGGCGGCCGGTTCGTGCTCGGCCTCGGCGTGAGCCACGCCCCCGCCGTCACCCAGCGCGGCCACGACTACGGCAAGCCCGTCGCGGCGATGCGCGCGTACCTCGATGCGATCGCCGCCGCCCGCTACCTGGCGCCGCCGCCCGCCCACCCGGTGCCGGTGGTGCTGGCCGCCCTGCGCCGGCGCATGCTCGCGCTCGCGCGCGACCGCACCCACGGCGCGCATCCCTACCTCGTCACGCCCGCCCACACCGCCCGGGCCCGCGCCGTGCTCGGCCCGGGTCCCGTGCTCGCACCCGAGCAGGGCGTGGTGCTCGAGACCGACCCGGCGCGGGCGCGCGCGGCCGCCCGGGAGCACCTGCAGGCCTACCTCGGCCTGCCCAACTACACCAACAGCTGGCGCGAGGACGGCTTCGGCGACGCCGATTTCGCCGACGGCGGCAGCGACCGGCTCGTCGACGCCCTGATCGCCTGGGGCGACGCCGACGCGATCGCCGCGCGCGTGCGCGCCCACCACGAGGCCGGCGCCGACCACGTCTGCATCCAGCCGATCATCCGCGACCTCGACCGCTCGATGGCCGAGCTGCGGGCGCTCGTGCCGGTGCTGCTGGGCGCCTAGGAGTACCAGGCCGGCGGGTCTGCCCCCGGCGCGGGCGGCTCGGCCGCCTGCCCGCCGGCGTACTCGCAGCGATCGGTGGTGGCACACCACACCGAGACGCGCTCGAACCGTTCGGCCAGAAGGCGGGCCGTCACGTCCTGCATCGCCGCGTCGGCCGCCGACGCCTGGCGGTCGGTCTCGATCACGAGCAGGCCGTCGCCCGCGTCGGGGAAGTACGTCGCCCGCACCCCGGTGCCCGAGAGCGGCTGCTTGCGCCAGTGGAAGCCGATCCCGTCCAGCTCCGGCCCCCAGTCGAAGCGGTAGCCGAGCGGCTCCAGGAATGCGCGCATGGCCTCGACCGGGACGGCCGCGAAGCGAACGTCGAGCCTCATGGGCGAGAGGGTAGTGGCCGCACTAGGCCCACAGCAGCTCGAACCGCTCGAGCACCACGTCGCTGTCATCGCCGACCGGCGTCCCTGCCGCCTCGAAGAAGCGGATGTGCTCCTCACGCCAGGACGCGAGACTGCGATCGCCCTCCCCCTCGGCCCACGCGAACCCCGCGTCGACGTCGCCGAACCGCCGCACCTCGACCGCGGTCGTGCGGATCACGCACAGCGGCTCGCCACCGCCGTCGAGGATGACGCTGAGGTCGCCCGCGCGGGGCATCGGCTCGCCGTCGTCGTACCACGAGCGCAGGCTCGCGGTCGCCCGCTTGGGCCCGTCGCGGACGAGCAGCCCGAGCGCGGTCGCCATCTCGGCCGTGTCGCCGAACCCCCACGCCGTGTGCGGCCCGTCCATCCCCGTCGCGGCGACGAACCGCTGCCAGTACGCCTCGACGTCAGCCACGGTTCGCTCCCATCCGCTTCACGAAGTGCTCCGACACCTGCTCGTAGCGCGGTCGGCGTAGGCCGCGGCGATGGCCACGGCATCGCCGGCGACCGCCCGCCGGACGCTCACCGCCGCTGGCGCTCGAGGCCGCGCATCGCCCGGTCCATCTGCCTGCGCGCGTCGCGCTCGGCGATCGCGTGGCGCTTGTCGATGCCCTCCTTGCCGCGGGCGAGGCCGAGCTCGAGCTTGACCCGGCCGTCGACGAAGTAGAGCTGGAGCGGCACGAGCGTCATCCCCCGCTCGGCCACCTTGCGCCCGAGCTGCTCGATCTCACGCCGGTGCAGCAGGAGCTTGCGCTCGCGCGTCGGCTCGTGATTCTGCAGGTTGGCCTGGCGATAGGGGGCGATGTTCGCGCCGACGAGGAACACCTCGCCGTCGTGCAGCTGGGCGTAGGACTCACGGATGTTGCCCCCGCCCTCGCGCAGCGACTTCACCTCGGTGCCGGTCAGGGCGATCCCCGCCTCGACCCGCTCGAGGATGTGGTAGTCGTGGCGGGCCTTGCGGTTGTCGGCGATCAGCTTCCGGGCGGCAGGCATCCCCGAAGTCTACGGACGTCAGGGCGTGCGCCGCCGCTCGAGGTCGAGGAACGGCAGATCCACGGCCCTGGCGCCGACGCGGCCGCGCTCGCCCTCGACCGACCACTCAACCTCGAGCGGCGCGTCCGCGCGCAGCAGCGCCGTCAGCGACGCGAGCGCGATCATCTTCTTGAGCGTCGGCGACCAGCAGGTGCTCGTCGCCTTGCCGACCTGGCCGCCGGCGTAGAAGATCGGCGTCGGCTCGCGGTTCACGGTCGCCTGGACGGCGGGGGCGAGGCCGTGGCGCGCGAACGCCGCCTCGATGCCGCCCCAGTCGAGCTCGATCCCGACCAGGCGCCGCCCGGGGGTTCCGGCCTCGCGCTCGTGGGCGAGTGCGCGCCTGCCGACGAAGTCGGCCTTGTCGAGGTTGACCAGGCGGCCGAGACCGATCTCGAACGGCGTGTACTCGTGCTCGGATGTGAGGGCGGTGCGGGCGCTCGTGTAGTCGACCTCGAGCAGGACGAGGCCGGCCTCGACGCGGGCCACGTCCATTGCCCGGATCCCGCACGGGCGCAGGCCGTGGTCGGCGCCCGCGGCGAGCAGGGCGTCCCACAGCGCCGGCGCGCTGCCCGCGTCGACCCAGAGCTCGTACCCGAGGTCGCCGGTGTAGCCGGTGCGGGTGACGTCGACCGCGATCCCGGCCACGGTGCCCGCCCGGCGGCGGAAGTAGCGCACGTCGGCCCAGTCCTCGCCGGTGGCGGCCTCGAGCACCGCACGGGCGCGCGGCCCCTGCAACGCGAGCGCACCGGTCGTGTCGGTCACGTCCCGCACGTCGACGTCGAGGCCGGCGGAGTTCATGCGCAGCCAGCGGTAGCAGGGGTCGGCGGCGGTCCAGCGGAAGGTCGTCTCGTCGAGCCGCGCGACCGTGCCGTCGTCGATCACCTTGCCGCGCTCGTCGCACCACGGCGTGTACAAGACCTGCCCCACCTCGAGCCGGGTCGCGTCGCGGGTGATGACGCGATCGACGAGCCGGACGGCATCCGCGCCGCTGACCAGGTACTTGTAGAGCGGCGAGACGTCGATCAGCGCGGCCGCCTGCCGGATCGCGTTGTACTCGATGTCGTGGCTGTCGGCGTAGACGGCGGCCGCCGCGTAGCCGGCCCAGTCGCCCCACGCGAGCTTGCGGTTGAGCGGCGCGGTGCGCTCGTGGAAGGGGGTGCCGACGCTCACGCTGGGCAGTTTACGGTGCCTGGTACCGGCTTGGCGGTGCCAGGCACCTCGACTGTCCACTAGCATCGCCCGGATGCCGGAGAGATACGACGCGATCGTGATCGGTGGGGGGCACAACGGGCTCGTCACGGCCGCCTACCTCGCCCGCGCCGGCATGCGCACCGTGGTGCTCGAGCGGCGCGACGTCCTCGGCGGCGCGGCGGTCACCGAGGAGATCGTGCCCGGCTTCCGCTTCAGCGTCGCCTCCTACGTCGTCTCGCTGCTTCGGCCCGAGATCGTGCGCGAGCTCGAGCTGCCCCGCCACGGTCTCGAGATCCTGCCGCTCGACGGCACGCTCACGCCGCTCGACGGCGACTTCCTCTGGCGCACGAACGACCATGCGCGCACCCTGCGCGAGCTGCGCCGCTGGTCGCTCTCAGACGCCGAGGCCTACGACGAGTACGGCATCGCGATGGCGCAGATGGCCCGGTTCGTGAAGCCGATCCTGGCCGCCGTGCCGCCGGATCAGGGCCGCATCGACCCGCGCCAGTGGCTGCCGCTGGCGGGCCTGGGACGCAGCTTCGCCGACCTGCCCCGGCGGCTGAAGGACGCGTTCATCCAGCTGATGACGATGAGCGCGGCCGACTTCCTCGACCAGTGGTTTGCCACCGACCCGCTGAAGGCGACCATGTCGGCGTCGGGCATCATCGGCACGTTCCAGGGCGTGCGCTCGCCGGGCACGGCCTACGTGCTCCTGCACCACTACATGGGCGAGATCGACGGCGCCTTCCGCGCCTGGGGCATCCCCCGCGGCGGCACGGGCGGCGTCAGCCTCGCCATCGCGTCGGCGGCGCGCGCGCTCGGCGCAGAGATCCGCACCGAGGCCGAGGTCGCGCGCATCGACGTGCGCGGCGGCCGCGCGACCGGTGTGACGCTCGCCTCCGGCGAGGAGCTGCAGGCGGGCGCCGTGCTCTCGAGCGCCGACCCGCGGGTGACGTTCCAGGGCCTGCTCGAGCCGGGCACGCTCGACCCGGAGTTCGAGGCCGACCTGCGCCGGTACAAGTTCCGCGGCTCGTCCGGCAAGGTCAACCTCGCCCTCGACGGCCTGCCCGACTTCACCTGCCTGCCCGGCCGCGGCGAGCACCTGCGCGGCGCGATCAGCTTCTCGCCGTCGGTGGAGTACATGGAGCGCGCCTACGACGACGCCAAGTACGGCCGCTTCTCGGCCCGGCCCTACATCGACATGATCATCCCCACGCTCGTCGACCCGGCGATGGCGCCGCCGGGCAAGCACGTGGTGAGCTGCTTCGTGCAGTACGCGCCCTATCACCTCGCCGGCGGCGCGCAGTGGGACGACGCCGCCCGGGACGCGTTCGGCGACACCGTGATCGACACGATCGCCGAGCGGGCGCCGAACATCCGCGAGCTGATCGTCGGCCGCCAGGTGCTCTCGCCGCTCGACATCGAGCGCCGCATCGGCCTCACCGAGGGCAACATCTTCCAGGGCGAGCTGTCGCTCGAGCAGCTCTTCTTCAACCGGCCGGTGCCCGGCTGGGCGCGGTTCCGCACGCCGGTGGACGACCTGTGGATCTGCGGGTCGGGCGCCCACCCGGGCGGCGGCCTGATGGGCGCTCCGGGCCGGATCGCCGCGCTCGAGCTCCTGCGCGAGCGCGGCCGCAGAAAGGGTGTGCGTGGCCGACTATGACGTGATCGTGGCCGGAGGCGGCCACAACGGCCTGATCTGCGCGGCCTACCTGGCCCGCGGCGGCCGGCGCGTGGTCGTGCTCGAGCGGCGGGCGGCGCTCGGGGGCGTCGCCGAGGTGCTGCACACCGCCGGCCGGCTCCAGCCCGCCGTGATCGACGATCTCGGCCTGGCGGCGCACGGCCTCGAGCTGGTGCGGCCCGACGTGCGCATGACCGCGCTGCGCGAGGACGCGCCCGCGCTCACGTTCTTCACCGACGCCGCCCGCACGGCAGACGGCCTGCGCGCCGTCGCGCCCGCAGACGCCGAGGCCTATCCCGCCTTCGACGCGCACATGCGGGAGCTGGCCGCCTTCGTGGCCGAGGTGCAGTCCTCCACCCCGCCCCGGCTCGACAAGGCGGCGCTGGGCGACGCGGCGGCCGGCCTGCGCCTCGCCCGCGCGTACCGGCGCCTCGGCCCCAGGGCCGCGCGCGAGCTCACCCGCGTCCTGCCGATGGCGGTCGCCGACCTCGTCGGCGAGTGGTTCGCCGACGACGCCGTGCGCGGCGCGCTCGCCGCCCGCGGCACGCTCTTCACAGCGATGGGGCCGTGGTCGGCCGGGACGGCCCTCGTCCTGCTCGCCGACTCGGCCGGGAACGACGGCGGCGCCGCCGGGCAGACCGCATTCGTCCGCGGTGGGCCCGCGGCGCTCGCCCTCGCGCTCCAGCGCGCCGCCCGGGCGGCCGGCGCCGAGGTGCGCACCGAGGCCGAGGTGACGGGGCTGCTCGCCCGCGACGGCCGCATCGAGGGCATCCAGCTCGCGGGCGGCGACCAGATCACCGCGGCGGCGGTGGCGTGCGCGGTCGACCCCAAGACGGTGCTGACCGGCTGGCTCGACCCCGTCACGGCCGGTCCGCGCATGCGCTGGCGAGCCGGGAACATCCGCACCCCCGGGGCGACGGCGCGGCTCGACCTGGCCCTGGGCGGCCTGCCGGCGTTCACGGGCGTCGACGGGGAGGACCCGCTGCACGGGCGGCTCGTGTTCGCGCCCGGCGTCGACGCCGTCGAGCAGGCGTTCGACGCATGGAAGTACGGCCGCGTCAGCGAGCGGCCGTATCTCGAGGCCACGATCCCGACCCTGCACGATCCGGGCGCGCCCGGCGAGGGACACCGCATGACGGTGCTCGCGCAGTGGGTGCCGTACGCGGCCGAGCCGGACGAGGTGGCCGAGCGCGTCGTCGCCGTGCTCGAGCGCCACGCGCCGGGCATCGGCGCCCTGATCGACGCGACCACCGTGCTCACCCCCGCCGCGATCGAGCGGGAGTACGGCCTCTCGGGCGGCCACCTGTACCATGCCGAGCCGGCGCTCGACCAGTTCTACGCCTGGCGGCCGGTGATCGGCCTCGCCCGGCACCGGCTCGGCGTGCGCGGCCTCTACCTGTGCGGCGCGGGCGCCCATCCGGGCGGCGGCATCACCGGCGGCCCGGGCCGGAACGCGGCGCGCGAGATCCTGCGCGACCTGCGCCGCGGGGGCTGACCCGCCCCCAGCCCTCCAGCCTGGGCAGGACCGGCTCGAGCCCGAGCATCTCGGCGATGCCGGGCATGCGGCGGGCCAGATCGAGAAACCGCGGCTGCTCGGCCAGCGCGCGGTCGAGATACGTCCGGGCGAGCTCGACCTCGCCGCTGCGTGCGGCGGCCGTCAGGGCGGCGACCACCACGTGCGCCTCCTCCAGACCGGCCGCGCGGGCGGCCGCGACGGCCTGTTCGACGCTCACCCCCTCCCCGGGCGCCCAGGCCGCCTGCAGGGTCTGGGCGCGCACGACCAGCCGGCGCAGCTCGGCGAGCGGCTGGGGGTGGTTGTCGACCCGCACGTCGCAGATCACGTCCTGCCACGGCGTCCCGCTTGGCTCGGCGGCGACGACGAGCACCCGGCCGGCCTCCTGCCCGCGCCAGTCGCCGCCCTCGGCCTGGGCCGCTTCGAGCGCGGTGACGAGCCGATCGGCCAGCGTGCCCGCCGCTCCCCCGTACGCCTCGAGCATGGCCGGCCACACGCGGTCGCTCGCCATCATGTTCGCCTGGCAGGACACGCCGGCGCGGTGCACGTGCCCCGACTCGGCGATGCAGGCCGCGCCGGTGTGGGCGGCGGCCGTGCCCGTCGCGGCGACGACGCCGACCTGGCGATATGCCGACATGCCGTCTCGGCGCACGGCGCCGCGCAGCGCCTGGGCGGCCGTCGACCCGGTGCGCAGCGCGAGCAGGCAGAGCGGCCCGTACGCGGGGTCGGTGAACGACTGCGTCGCGACGGCGCCGACGCCCGCCTCGACCCACAGCGTGTCGACGCCGGCCCGGAACGCGGCCGACTGGATCGCGGCCCCGAGCTGGCCGGTGTCCGCGTCGTGGGCGACGATCGAGTAGGTCATCCGGCGATCCTACGGGATCAACGGTCGATGTCGAAGACCTCCCGGAACGCGGTTTGGGTCGCGCGGACCGCGGTGATCTGGCCGCGGGCGCGGTCGAGCCCGCCCGTCCCGCCGTCGATCGAGATGTCGAGCGTCGCCGCGCCGGCGGCGGCCACGAACGTCGTGCTGAGCGTGCCCCGGCGGAGCGTGACCACCGCATGGCACAGGTTCTGCGCGCCCAGCAGGACGGTGCAGTGCCCGTCGACGCTGCCGACGTCCGTCCCGCGCGGCGTCGCGAGCACACTGTGGAACATGAACTCGTCACCCGGCGTGGACGTCCCGGAGCCGTCGACGTCGACCGTCGCCCGATCCGTCGTGGTCTCGAACAGGACGAACTGGCGATCGTTCGCCGTGGCGCCGGCGTGTGAGACCGCCGCTGCACCAACGACCATGGCCGCGGCCCCCGCGGCGATCCCCGTCAGCAGCACTCGCCGCAAGACGTTGCCCATGATTGCCTCCCTTTCGTGATGAAAGTAACAATCACGGAGTCTCCCACCCGCTCGGGACGCCCGCAACCCCCCGTCAGGCCGGCGCCGGCTCTCCCTCCGACGCAATGTCGAGCCCGGGGAGGCGCTGGGACGCGATGAAGAGCCCCGCTCCGGCGACGATCAGGGCCGCGCACAGCCCGAACCCGAGCGGGTAGCCGTGGTGCTGGATCACGAACCCGGTGAGCGGGAAGAGCCACAGCATCTGGATCGAGAAGCAGCCCTCGGCGATCGACATCGACGTCGCCCGGAACTCGGACCGGGTGTTGTGCTGCAGGTATGTCGACAGCGTCACGTAGACCAGCTCCGGCGCACCTGCGATCACGACGAGCACGATCACGGGGCCGGCCAGGCCGGGCAGCAGAGCGCCGATCACGAGCCCCGCCGCCGCGGCCGCCGACGCCACCGCGACCGACACCGTCAGCGGCACCCGCTCGCCGATGCGGCCGCCGAGCCACGAGAAGCCCGAGCCGGCCAGGAGCGCCGTTCCGAGCACGACGCCGAGCAGCGCATCCGACGCGCCGCGGGACTGGAACAGCGGCGCCGCGTAGAACCACCAGCTGGTGACGGCCGCCCAGTAGACGCTCCACGCGAGCGTCAGCACCGCCAGCCGGGGTGAGCGCCGCAGCGCCCGCAGGCCGCTGGCCGCGACGCGCACGCCGTGGCTCGCCTCGCCGCGGGCGTCGTCGGGCAGGCGGGTCGCGATCGCGCTCGCGGTGAGCGCACACGCCGCCGTGAGCCAGAAGGCGAGCGGCGCCGAGTAGGTCGCGATCAGCCCGCCGACCATGAACGAGACGGCGCCCGCGAACTGGAACACGGCCCACAGGCCGCCGAGCATGCGCGGGAACTGCGCCTGGGCGTCGTCATGGGCGAGCGAGTCGAACAGGTAGGCCTCGTCCGCGCCGGTGCGCAGCGCGAACGCGACGCCGTGCACGGCGCCGGCCGCGCAGATCAGGGCGAAGCCGGGCGCGTACACGTAGCCGAGCTCGGCCGCGGCCGAGAAGAACCCGGCGGTGACGAGCAGCCGCCGCCGCCCGAGCGCGTCGGCCAGGGCACCGGTCGGCACCTGGGCGATCAGCATGCCGACGTGCAGGCACGCCTCGACGATCCCGAACTGGGTCAGGCTGAGCCCGCGCGAGAGCAGGAAGACCGCCCAGATCGGGCCGGAGAAGAGGATGCCGTTGAAGAGCTGATAGAGGCGGAAGACTGCGAAGGTGCGAGCGTTCATGGGGTCCTCGGGTGACAACGGACGACAGGGCCGGAGCGTGAGTGGGAGGGCATTTCGGGCGCACCTCTCCCGTCACGGGGGCCGTGTCAGCCCTGAACGCGCGAGATGCAGTGGCGCAGCAGCAGGATCCTCTGGGGCGTCGAGTCGAGGTTTCGGCTGCGCGGCTGCATGGCGGCGGCCATGCTACCAGAGACGTCCGCCGCCGCGCGCTCGCGCTACTGGGCGAGCGCCGCCTCGAGCACCTGGCGCGCAATCGGCGCCGCGACGTCGCCGCCCACGCCGCCCCTGACCACCAGCACCGCCACGGCCACCTTCGGCGCCCCGACGGGCGCAAAGGCGATGAACCAGGCGTCGGTGGGCACGTGCGGGCCGCCGATCTCGGACGTGCCGGTCTTGCCCGCGACGGTCACGCCGGGGATGGCCGCGCTCGTGCCCGTCCCCTCGCTGACGACCGCCTCCATCATCGTCGTCACCTCGCCCGCGATCTTGCGCGTGCACGCGCGCACCGGCACGTGCGGCTCGCGGGCCGAGAGCGGGCGCCTGATCAGAAACGGCGGCTTGCGCGTGCAGCCCGACCCGATCGTCTGCGCCACCGAGGCCATCTGCAGCGGCGTCGCGTCGACGCCGCCCTGGCCGATCCCGGCCACGCCGAGGTCGAGCGCCGAGGTCAGCGTCGGCACCGCCGGCGTGACGCTCTCGGGCACCGGATAGGCGATCGCCGCCGAATGGTTGAACCCGAACGCGTTCGCCATCGCCACGAGCTTGGGCCCGCCCACCGACACCGCGAGCGGCCCGAACACCGAGTTGCAGCTGACCGCGAACGACAGGATCAGCGACCCGCCGCAGTCCTCATGGTGGAAGTTGTGCAGCTTCCAGCCGTTCAGAAGCGCGTAGCGGGCGTACGGGTAGGTCGTCTCCAGGGTGGCCTTGTTCGCCGTGAGCGCCGCCGCCGAGGTGATGACCTTGAACGACGACCCGGGCGGCTGCAGCGCGTCCATTCCGAGCCCGGCGTCGGCCTCGACCGCGCCCGTCCGGGCGCTCAGCACGACGACGCCGCCGTAGCGGCCGCCGAGCGCCGTCGCCGCAGCCTGCTGGATCGGCACCCGCAGCGTGGTGGTGACGTCTTGCGGATTCGTCCCGGGACGGACGGCGATGACGCGGCCCACCCCGCCGGCCTTCGTCACCGCCCGCAGCACGAACCGCGGCGTCCCGGCGAGCAGCGGGTCGAGCGACTCCTCGAGCCCGCCCTGACCGTACGGCTGCGCCGCCGGCCAGCCCGCACGGACGCGGGTGGCGACGGCGGCGGCCGCGGGCCGCTTGACGAAGCCGGTGACGACGGCGAACGCCGACCCCTGGGGATATGTGCGCGCCGTCGGGGGCCCCTCTGCGAGCACCCGGCCGCTGCGGTCGAGGATGCGGCCGCGGCCGGCCGGAGCGCGAGCGGTCACGGCCAGCTGCTCGCCCGCCAGGAGCCCCGGGAACGTGAGCGCGCGCGTCCACGCCACCCTGCGGCGCTTGCCGGCCCCGACGACGGGCACGTTCAGCGTCTCGGTGAGGCGGCCGAAGAGGCGCGTGGCGACCGAGACCGGCACGGTGACGGCGGCGCCCCGGCGGTGCGGGCCGCCGGTCGCGTGCAGGCCGCGCATCGTGGCGGTCGCCGCCGCGTGCGCGTAGAGGGCGACGAAGCGGGCGTAGGAGATGCGCGCCCGGGCGCTCGGGCTGATCAGCGCGTACATGCCGGCGAAGTCGTGCGCGTGCCAGGCGGCGACGAAGGGGCCGACCGGCGTCGTCGGGTCGGGCGGGGGCCTGTGCCCGTGCGCGGTGCTGCCGCTGGCACCCGCCAGGACGACCGCGATGCCGGCCCCCGCGGCGAGCACGACGGCCACCACGGCAAGCCGTGCGGCCCACACTCGCTTCCCCCGCCCCGGTCGCATCACCCGGATTGTGCCCTAGGTTGCGTGCGCCGCGCGAATCCGCACCCGCCCGGTGGTGCGGTCGACCGCCCGCACGGCCACCTCGACCGGGTCGCCGAGGCGCAGTCGGCGGCCGCTGCGCGCCGCGACGAGCGCCACTCCGAGGGCGTCGAGGTCGACGTACTCGCCCGCCCACGACCGTCCCGGCAGGTAGCCCTCGAAGAGCTCCCCGAACCGCACGAACGCGCCCGCGGCGATCAGGCCGACCACCTCGCCCCGGAACGTCGCGTCGAAGCCCTGCTCGTACAGCTCGCGCTCGAGCAGGAACGCGGCGCAGATGTCGTCCGCCCGGCGCTCGAGGGCCTCGGCCGCGCGCTCGGCGTCGGAGGCGTGAGCGGCGGCCGCCGCCACGTCGGCGGGCGCGGGCGGCGGCGTGGCGTCGAGGCCGATGCGGCGCAGGAGCGCGCGGTGCACCAGCACGTCCGGATGCCGCCGGATCGGCGATGTGAAGTGGCAGTACGCCGCGCTCGCAAGGCCGGAGTGGCCGAGGTTACGGGCGTCGTAGCGGGCCTTGCGCAGGGCGCGCAGTACCATGCCCGGATAGGCGCCGGCGCCGCGCCCGGACGTGCGCACGTAGCGAGCGACCGCCTGGCTGAGCGCGCCCGCGTAGCGCGCGGCAACGGCCGGCGGCAGCGAGTCCGGCCACGGCGGGGTGGGCACCGACAGGGCGGCGAAGCGCTCGACGAGCTGGTGCAGCGCGTCGGGCTCCGGCGGCTCGTGCACGCGGAACGGCCCCGGCACGCCGGCCGCGGCGAGCTCCTCGGCCACCGCCTCGTTCGCGGCCAGCATCATCTCCTCGACGAGCGCGTGCGCCGGCCCGGAGCGGCGGCTCCCGCCCGCGACGACCGCGCCCGCCTCGATCCGGTACGTCCGCTCCGGCGCATCGACGGCGATCCCGCCGCGGTGAACGCGTGCCGCCGCGCGCTCGCGCGCGAGGCCGTCGAGGCGGCGCAGCGCGGCGACGAGGTCGGGCGGACCCGCGCCGGTCGTGAGCATCGCCTCGGCCTCGTCGTAGGTCAGCCGGTGGTCGCTGCGCACCATGCTGCGGCAGGCGCGCAGCGGCCGGGGCGCGCCCACCTCGACGGTCACCGCGAGCCGGTCGCGACCCGGCAGCAGGCTGCAGAGGTCGGACGAGAGCCGCTCGGGCAGCATCGGGTCGACGCGCCCGGGCACGTACACCGACGTCGCCCGCCGCGCCGCCTCTCGATCGATCGCACCGTCCGGGGCCACGAAGGCCGTCACGTCGGCGATGTGGACGAGCACGCGGTCGCCGTCCACCGACAGCGCGTCGTCGTGGTCGCGGGCGTCGAGCGGGTCGATCGTGAACGTGAGCAGCGGGCGCAGATCGGTGCGCTCGTCACCGGCCGGCGCCGCCGCGGGGAGCGCGGCCACCTCGGCCACGACGTCATCCGGCCACGGCGCGGCGGCACCGGCCTCGATCGCGAGGCCGTGCAGGACGGCGGAGACGTCCACGGCGGAGCCGAGCCGCTCGATCACGGATCCCTGCCCGGGCCCGGTGACCATGACCGCCACCAGGTCGCCGGGCTCGACGCCCGCCGCCCCGACCCGGCCCAGCGTCAGCGGCCGCCCCGGCGTGAAGAACGGCTCACCCACGACGAGCCTCGCCCGCAGCGATACCTCGCAGACGACCGGCGCCGCCGCCGGCGCGGGCGTCAAGGGTCGCGCAGCGCGAAGAGGGCGGCGCGCAGGACGCGGTCGGTCGGACCCGGCCGGGCGGTGACGGCGATGTTGGGGCGGATGCCGCGGCCCTCGACCACCAGGCCGCCGGGGAGCGTGAACCGGGCCACCGTCAGCTTGAGCGCGCCGCCACCGTCGAGCGGCTCGATCGCCTGCACCGTACCCTTGCCGTAGCTGCGCCGGCCGATGACGATCGCGCCCGCGTCGGCGCGCAGCGCTCCGGCCACGACCTCGGCCGCGCTGGCGGTGCCGCCGTTGATGAGGACGGCCAGGCGCAGCTTGCCGACCGCGGTGCCGTCGGCCTCGAACCGGCGGGCCGGTTCGTGCAGGCCGCGCGTCTTCACCACGATGCCGCGTGCGGCGAACACGCGCACGACGCCCACCGCCTGCGAGAGCAGGCCGCCGGGGTTGCCGCGCAGGTCGAGGATCACGGGCTCGCGCCGGCGGCCGGCGCGCGCCGCGATCCGGCGCACCTGCGCTGCGGCGGTCGCCGGGAAGCTCAGCAGGCGGATCACGCACACGCGCTCCCCGCCCGAGCGCACCACCCGGCTCGACACGTACGGCAGCACGATCGGGCGGCGCACGAGCGTGAGCTCCATCGGCGCGTGGCCGGAGCGGACGACCTTCAGGTGCATCGCCTGGCCGGCGCGCCCGCCGATCAGGTCGAGCGCGCGCCGGTAGGAGAGGCTCGCGAGCGACGTCCCGTCGATCGTCGTGATGACGTCGCCCGGGCGGATGCCGGCCTCCCGTCCGGGCAGCCCGGGGATCGAGGCGGTCACACGCAGCCCGCGCGGCTCACGCAAGAGGCCCAGGCCGACGCCCGGATAGGTGCCCGCCTCGGCGTTGCGCAGCTGGGTGTACGCGGTCGGGGGCAGGTAGCGGGTGTACGGGTCGCCCAGCGACTCCAGCATCGCCGACACGGTGCGCGCGCGGGCTGCCGCGCGCGGCAGCCTGCGGAAGTAGTAGGCCTGGAGGTCGTCCAGGACCTGGGTGCGCAGGGGTGCCGAACGCGGGGCCGGAGCCGGCTCCGAGAGCGATTGCGTCCGGAGCTCGAACCCGACCGCGAATGACGCCAGAAGCGCCACGGTGGCAACGGCCAGCGCGAGTAGACGGTGCCCCTTCACCGACCTGAGATTGTAACGCTTGCAGCGGCCCGCGTCTGCAAGCGCGATGACCGAGGTCTCTAGACCCTCAGGAAGCGGCGCAGGGTGAGGCCGGAGCCGAACGCGCCGAGCAGGAGCCCGAACGCGGCCAGCATCGCGATCAGGAGCGGCACCCCGACCAGGCGCGCCGGATCGGTAAGGCCGCGGTCGTAGCCGTTCAGGGCGAAGTAGACGACCGCCAGCAGGGCGAGCGCCCCGACCGCCCCCAAGAGGCCCGTGAGCATGCCCTCGAGCATGAACGGGAGCCGGACGAAGGCGTTGGTCGCCCCAACGAGCTTCATCACCTCGATCTCGCGCCGGCGCGAGAAGATCGAGAGCCGGATCGTGTTCTGGATCAGCACGATCGCCGCCACCCCGAGCAGGATCATCAACCCGAACACGAAGTAGAGCACGTATTTCAGCGTGTTCAGCACGCGGTCGGTGATCTTCTTGCCGTACGTGACGCACGGCTCCTGCCCGCAGTTGTGGATGGCCGAGATCTTCTGCGCGGCGGCCGCCGTCACCCCCGCCTTGTTCGCGTCGGTGAGCTTGACGTAGAACGCCGGTGGAAGCGGGTTGGCCTGGCCGCCCTTCATGTACTCGATCAGCGCCTTCTGGGCGCTCGGCGAGAGCATCCTCACGGCCGCGGCGGGCGACACGTACCGGAACGACTTCACGTTGGGCAGGTTCTTCACCTGGTTCGCGACGAGGCCGCGCTTGCCCGCATCGGTGGAGTAGTCACCCGGCAGGTAGAGCTTGACCGTGACCTCGTTGCGCACGCCGACCGCGTAGTGGTAGACCCACCACGCCGTGCTGACGAAGATGCCGAGCAGGAAGGTGACGATGAGCACGGTCACCGTCGCCGCCATCGTCGTGGCGGCGTTCGCCCGGATCGAGGCCAGCGCCTCCCAGAAGAAGAACCGCCACCTCAACCCTCGTAGCCCCCGCGGCGATCGTCGCGGACGACACGCCCGCCTTCGAGCTGGATCACCCGCCTGCGCATCTTGTCGACCATCTCGCGGTCGTGGGTGGCCATGACGACGGTGGTGCCGGCGCGGTTGATCCGGTAGAGCAGCTGCATGATCCCGACCGACGTGTCCGGGTCGAGGTTGCCGGTGGGCTCGTCCGCGATCAGGAGCGGCGGGTGGTTGACGAACGCCCGCGCCACCGAGACGCGCTGCTGCTCGCCGCCCGAGAGCTCATGCGGGAAGCGGTCGCCCTTGTCGGCGAGGCCGACGAGGCCGATGATGTCCGGCACCTTCTTGCGGATCTCGGCGCGCGACTTGCCCTGCACCTGGAGCGCGTAGGCGACGTTCTGGTAGACGCTGCGGTTCGGCAGGAGCTTGAAGTCCTGGAACACGCAGCCGATGTTGCGGCGCAGCGTCGGGACGCGCGAGCGCTTCAGCTTCGGCAGCGAGCGGCCGCCGACGATCAGGTTGCCCGTCGTGACGTCGAGCTCCTTCAGCAGCAGCTTGATGAACGTCGACTTGCCCGAGCCGGACGGGCCGACCAGGAACACGAACTCGCCCTTGTCGATCTGCACCGAGACGTCGTTCAGGCCCACGACGCCGCCCTGGTACTCCTTGGAGACCCCGTCGAAGATGATCATCGCCTGGGCCGCGACGCGCGGGGCGTCGGGCGGCGGTGGTGCGGTTGCGGCGCGGAGCGGCCCGGCACCCGCATCGAATGCGGGGGGCGGCGCGTCGGACACGGCCTGGTGGATTCGGATCTCGTTGCTCATAGGCGGCTTCGGGTCGCCGCGGCGGGCGATGGCTGCCGGTTCAGGGTACCGGTGCGGCCGGATGGGTGCAAACGCAACCACTCGCATTCCCAGTATCTGCCAACATTATCGATGCAGACACATCCGATCATGCCGACGACTTTGCGGTAGCCCGGCGCAGCAGCTCGGCCCGGATCAGCTCGTCGAGATCGCCGTCGAGCACGCCCTGGGCGTTCCCGATCTTCAGGTTCGTGCGGTGGTCGTTCACCATCGTGTACGGGTGCAGGACGTACGAGCGGATCTGGCTGCCGAACGAGATGTCCTGCGCCTCTCCGCGCTCCTTCGCCATCGCCGCCTCGCGCTCCTCCCGCTCGCGCTCGAGCAGCCGCGACTTCAGGATCCGCATGGCCTGGGCCTTGTTCTGCAGCTGCGAGCGCTCGTTCTGGCACTGCACCACGATGCCGGTCGGCAGGTGCGTCAGGCGGACGGCGGAGTCGGTCTTGTTCACGTGCTGGCCGCCGGCGCCCTGCGAGCGGTACGTGTCGATGCGCAGCTCGGTCTCGTCGATCTCGACGTCGACGTCGTCGTCGACGAGCGGCGACACCTCGACCTGCGCGAAGCTCGTGTGGCGGCGGTGTGCCGAATCGAACGGCGAGAGCCGCACGAGCCGGTGCACGCCCTTCTCGGCCTGCATGATGCCGTACGCGTTGTCGCCCACCAGGGTGAAGGTCGCGCTCTTCAGGCCCGCCTCCTCGCCCGGGGTCGCCTCGAGCAGCTCGGCCTTGAATCCGCGCGACTCGGCCCAGCGCAGGTACATGCGCAGCAGCATCTCGGCCCAGTCCTGGCTGTCGGTGCCGCCCGCGCCGGCATGCACGCTGACGACGGCCGGGCCGGTGTCGTACTCGCCCGTGAAGAGCGCTTCCTCCTGCAGCCGGCCCAGGTCGCGCTCGAGCGGCCCCAGCGAGCGCTCGACCTCGCCCTTCCACTCGGCGTCGTCGGCGGCCATCTCGAGCATGCCCTCGAGCTCCCCCGCGTCGGACTGCAGCCGCTCGAACATGTCGAGGTTGCGCTGGGTGCGGGCCAGCTCGGCGGACGCCCGCGCCGCCCGGCGCTGGTCGTCCCAGAAGCCGGGCTGCGAGGTCTCGGCCTCGAGCTCAGCCTTGCGTGTGCTCAGGGAATCCGGGTCAAAGGTAATCACGAACCCAGTGCAACTGGGCTCTGATCTCCTCGACCGCCTCGCGCAGCTCGTCGAGCGAGCGCGGCTCCGGGGTGCCGCCGTTATGCGCCATGGCACTTCTTGAACTTCTTGCCCGACCCGCACCAGCACGGGTCGTTGCGGCCGACGTCGCGGTCGGGGTCGACGGTGCGCTGCTCGACGACCGGGAACGCCTCGCCGTCGAGCTCGACGTCGCCGTTGGGCGCGCCGGCCGCGGCCAACGCCTCGAGCGTCGCGCCCGCGTCGTGCTCGTAGGAGAGCTGCTCGTGCCGCTGCGGGGAGTGGTCGTACTGGGCCTCGTCCTCGACCGCGACCTCGACGTGCATCAGCGCCCGCACCGTCTCCTGCTTCACCAGGAAGTCCATCTCGTTGAACATCGCCGCGCCCTCGGCGCGGTACTCGACCAGCGGATCCTTCTGCGCGTACCCGCGCAGGCCGATGCCCTGGCGCATGTAGTCCATGTTGTCGAGGTGCTCGCGCCAGCGCACGTCGAGCACCTGCAGGACGACCCACCGCTCCAGGTTGCGCGTGAGCTCCTCGCCCCACTCCTGCTCGCGCGCCTCGTACGCCGAGATGGCGTCGTCGAAGACGCGGTCGAGCAGATCCTCGCGGGTGATGTTGTGGCGGTCGACGTCGTCGAGCCCGATCCGGATCGGGTAGACCGACTGGAGCGCCACCCACATGCCTTCCCAGTCCCAGTCGTCGGCGAAGCCGACGCCGCCGGTGTGGGCGTCGACCGCCGCCTCGATCACGTCCTCGAACCATCCCGCCACCATCTCGTGCAGATCCTCGCCCTCGAGGATCTCGCGCCGGGTGGCGTACACCTGCTCGCGCTGCTCGTTCAGGACGTCGTCGTACTTGACGACGTTCTTGCGGTTCACGAAGTGGAACTCCTCGACCTTCTTCTGCGCGCCCTCGATGCGGCTCGTCAGCATCTTGGCCTCGATCGGCTCGCCGTCGGGCGGGCCGAAGCGCGAGTCGAGGATCTTGTAGATGCGCTCGCCCGCGAAGAGGCGGATGACCTCGTCCTGGGCCGAGAGGAAGAAGCGCGACTCGCCGGGGTCGCCCTGGCGGCCGGAGCGGCCGCGCAGCTGGTTGTCGATCCGGCGCGACTCGTGCCGCTCGGTGCCGAGGACGTACAGGCCGCCGAGGTCGGCCACACCCTCGCCGAGCTTGATGTCGACGCCGCGGCCGGCCATGTTCGTCGCGATCGTGACCGCGCCGCGCTGGCCCGCGCCCTCGATGATCAGCGCCTCGCGCTCGTGGTTCTTGGCGTTCAGCACCTCGTGGGGGACGCCGCGGCGGCCGAGCAGCGTGGACAGGTGCTCGGACACCTCGACCGAGATCGTCCCGACGAGCACCGGCTGGCCCAGCGTGTGGCGCTCGACGATGTCCTCGACCACCGCCGCGAACTTCTCGTCCTTCGTGCGGTAGATCTGGTCGTTTCTGTCGTTGCGCACCATCGGCCGGTGGGTGGGGATCGGCACCACCTCGAGCGCGTAGATGTCGTGGAACTCGTTGGCCTCGGTCAGGGCCGTGCCGGTCATGCCCGCGAGCTTCTTGTACATGCGGAAGTAGTTCTGGATCGTGACCGTGGCGACGGTCACGTTCTCCTCCTGGATCTTCACGTTCTCCTTGGCCTCAACGGCCTGGTGCAGGCCCTCCGACCAGCGCCGGCCCTCCATGATGCGGCCGGTGAACTCGTCGACGATCTTGACCTCGCCGTCGACGATCACGTACTCGTCGTCGCGCTTGTAGAGCTCCTTGGCCTTGATCGCCTGGATCAGGTGGTTGACCAGCTGGCCGTTCTCGGGCGCATACAGGTTCTCGATGTTGAGCGCTCGCTCGACCTTGGTCACGCCCTCCTCGGTCGGCGACGCGGTCTGGAACTTCTCGTCGACCTCGTAGTCGTCGGTCAGGTTCAGGTCGCGCACGACGCGGGCAAACGAGTAGTAGGTCTCGGCCGCCTGCTCCGGCTGGCCGGAGATGATGAGCGGCGTGCGCGCCTCGTCGATCAGGATCGAGTCGACCTCGTCCACGATCGCGTAGTAGTGCCCCCGCTGGACCGTCTGCGTGAGCTCTGCGGCCATGTTGTCGCGCAGGTAGTCGAACCCGAACTCGGAGTTCGTGCCGTAGGTGATGTCGCAGGCGTAGGCGGCGCGGCGGTTGGTCTGCTCCCAGTCATCGGGCATGTTCGACTGGATGATCCCGACCGTGACGCCCAGGGCCTCGTAGACGGGCCGCATCCACTCGGCGTCGCGCTTGGCCAGGTAGTCGTTCACCGTCACCAGCTGAACGTTCACGCCCGCGAGCGCGTTCAGGTACAGCGCCAGGGTGGCGACGAGCGTCTTGCCCTCGCCGGTCTTCATCTCGGCGATGCGGCCCTCGTGCAGCACCATGCCGCCGATCAGCTGCACGTCGAAGTGGCGCATCTCAAGCGTGCGCCGGGCCGCCTCGCGGACGCACGCGAACGCCTCGGGGAGGAGCTCGTCGAGCTCCTCGCCCTGGTCGAACCGGGCCCGGAATTCGTCGGTCTTCGCGCGCAGCTCGTCGTCGGACAGGCGCTCGATGTCGGGCTCGAGGGCGTTGATGTCGCGGACGCGCTCCTGCATGCGCTTCAGCGTCCGGCCCTCGCCGGCGCGCAGGATCTTCTGGAAGACGCTCATGGCTTCTGGATGGTATCGAACGGGGCGCCCCGGGCCTGCGCACCGGGCGGTGCGGCGCGGTCAGTCGTCCCGATCCACCGGCCCTGCGAGCCACCACGACTCAGCTCAGCCCACACGCCGCGGCCGTGTTCGGCCACGGGCTGTAGCCGTCGTCGCGGTAGGCGCGCATCGCCACCATCAGCTGGTCGTGGGCCGACCAGGTGTCGGCGTCGGCGCCGGCGTGGGCGGTGAGGACGTCGCTGCCGTAGGCCCGCTCGAAGGCGCGGTCCATCTGCAGGCCACCGTAGTAGGTGGGCGTCGAGTCGGACACGGCGTTCCAGGCGCCTTCGTAGCGGTGGATGCAGCGCAGCCCGGTGAGCACGGGCAACCGCCGGGCAAGCGCGGCGCGGTAGCGACGGAGGCGGCCCTGCCAGCGCACGAGGATCGGCACGAGCGCGGGCACGGTCGTGGCGCTGCGCTCGGCGTGGCCGTGGCGCGGGGCCGGAAGCGCAGCGGCGTGCGCCGTCCGCAGGGCGAGGCGGCGTGTCTCGCGGATCTGGTGGCGGAGCGCCACGACCGCGGCGGGCACCTCGCCGCCGGACTGGGCGGCCGCGACTCCGGCGGGGACGGTCGATGCCACGGCGGTGGCGGTTCCCGCGGCAAGCGCGAGCAGGCAGATGACTGCGATGGTGGCGTATCTCAAGAGGGATCACTCCTCGGCGTGGGCACTCGCCTGTCCCGGGCGGCCCAATTGGAAGTCGCTGGGGGTGTCGGCAGGCCCACCGCCGCTTCAAGCCCCAATTCGCCCAAATACGCCAGGCCGGGCCCGCCGGGTCACCCCCGCCGGGCAGGCGGTGAGGCCGGCTCACCCCTCCGCGATGGGGAGCCCCGACCTACCGGCCGTGTACGAGGCCGCCGAGGCGGATCATCTTCGTCATCGCGGGCACGAGGCCGCGGCGGCGGTAGAGCTCCTCGGCTGCCGTGTTGCCCACGAGCACCGCGACCACCATGTCGAAGATGCCGAGATCGGCCAGACGCCCGTCCACTGCGTCGAGCAGCAGCGTGCCGACACCGCGGCCGCGCTCGTGCGCGAGCACGGCGAACGACTCGAGCTCGGCGATGCGCCCGCCCGTCGGCCAGGTGTCGTCTGCACCCTCGTGGACGTGCACGAGCGCGTAGCCGACGGCGGCGCCTTCGCGCCGGGCGACCAGGGCGAAGGCGTCCGGGGTCGCGAGCAGCCGCTCGTACAGCGCCCGCCGCCGCGGCCACGTCTCGGCGCGGTCGATCGTCGGCAGCCCCGCCGACCCGATCGCCCGGTGGTGGTCGAACAGGGCGAGCCACAGCGGCTCGATCTCGGCGAGGAGCTCCGTCCCGCCCCACTCAAGCGTGACGCCCAGCGCCGCCGCCCGGCGCTCGAACCCGCTCAGCCCTCGTCCCGCGTCGGCTCGATCAGACCGTAGTTGCCGTCGCGGCGCTTGTAGATCACGTTCACGTCGTCCGAGTCGGCGTTCACGAACACGAAGAAGTCGTGCCCGATCAGCTCGAGCTGCAGCATCGCCTCCTCGGGAGGCATCGGCTTCATGTTGAACTGCTTGGACTTGACGATCACCGCGTCCTCCTCATCGGGCAGGGCAGCCGCCTCGTCGGGGGGCGGTGCGACGTGGGTGGCGATGTGCTGGGCGCCCTTGCGGCTGCGCTTGTTGCGGTAGCGCTTCACCTGCCGCTCGAGCTTGTCCGCCACGAGATCGATCGAGGCGTACATGTCGGTGGACGACTCACGGGCACGCAGCACGGGCCCCTTGGTCCACACGGTCGCCTCGGCGACCTGCTTCTCGTTGATCGACGGGTTGTGCTCGACTGCGAGCTCCAGCTCACACCGGCTCTCGTCGGAGAGATGCCGCGCAAGCTTCCCCAGCTTGCGCTCCGAATATGCGAACAGCGCGTCGGTCACGTCCACATTCCGGCCCTTAACCTGAAGCTTCATCCGCGCTCCTTTGGACGGAGGAGTGCCGGAAACATACTCGCTCCGCAGGGCATCCACGCGACACGCCTAGATCCGCACGACCCGAGCCAGGCTGACGGCCGCCACCGCGTCTGCGCCGGCGGCCCGCAATGCCGCTCCGCAGGCCGAGAGCGTGGCGCCGGTGGTGAAGACGTCGTCGACCACCGCGACCCGCCGGCCCGCCGCCGCCGGGAGCGCACGGAACGCGGCGCGCACGTTGCGCCTGCGGGCGGCGTGGTCGAGGCCGCGCTGCGGCCGCCGAATCGGGGCTGCCCGCAGCAGCCCCTGCGCCGGGACGCCCCACCGCCGCGCGAGGCTCGCCGCCAGCACCTGCGGCGGGTGGTAGCCGCGCTGGATCGTGCGCCAGCGGTCGGCCGGCACCCAGGTCACCACGTCGCACGCGGGCGCCGCGACCACCGTGGCGATGATCCCGGCGGCCGGCTCGGCCAGCCCGTGCAGGCCCGCGTCCTTGAAGCGCAGCACCAGGTCGCGCCCCCGTCCCTCGAACGCGAGCGCGGCGACGGCCGAGTCGAACCCCAGCCGCCGCCCGCGGCACTCGCGGCAGTCGGCGACGGGCGCGGCGGTCGGCTTGCCGCAGCGGCGGCACTCGGGGCCGCCGAGCAGCGGCAGCGCGGCCAGGCACTCCGGACAGACGGCGGCGGCAGCGCGCCGGCAGAGCGCGCAGCGGGGCGGGACGAGCAGATCGAGCAGGAGCCGCATCCACGCGACCGTACGGGACGCGCCGTCACACGTGTGCGCGCGGCCGTGCCGGCCCCGTCACGAAAGCGTGAACGGGGCGTCCACGACCGTCCCCGCCGGCACGTGCCGGGCGAGCGCGGCGGGATCGGCGACGATCAGGGGGCTGAGCTCGATCGGGATGGCGGCCGAGCCGTCCGGCCGCCGCTCGACGACCGCCCCGGCGGCCTCGAGCAGGTCGGCGGCAGCGTCGCTCAGCCGCTGCCGCACCGTCTCGGGCGAGGAGTCGCCGGAGGCGTTCTTGAGCGGCTCGAACTCGGCCGCGCGGCCGGTCTCGAGCACGAGCGCGCGCCGGGCCAGCGGCAGCGTGTCGAAGATGAACTGCTCGAACTTGACCGCGTTCGCGAAGATCGGCTCGATGCGGAAGCCCTGTTCGTCGACGAACGGCACCCGCTTGCGCGCGCGGTGGTACGGCAGCTCCGCCGCCCCCGCCAGCCCGGCGACGAAGTCCAGGGCGAACACGTGCAGGGCGATGCTCCCGGCTGAGAACGCGAGCCCGCCGTCGGGTCGCCGCTGCTCGGCCAGCCGGTCGGGCAGGTCGGAGTACTCGATCACGAGCTGGCGGCCGGCGCGCTCGGCGACGATCCCCACCTTTTCGCCCGGGTCGCGCTTGCGCACGACCTTCGACGAGACGTCGGCGCCGGCGAGGCGGTGCGCGCCGACGAAGCCCGGATCGCCGATCGCGATCATCGGGTTGTCGACCTGGAGGTAGAAGACCGTCTCGATCCCGCGCGCGCGCATGTCGTCCAGGCAGCCGCCGCGGGCAAGCGCACGCAGCGTGCCGCCGTGGCCGTCGGGGCTGAGCGCGACGTGATCGCGCTCGGCCAGGAGCACGGCGCCGGTCGCGGCGTCCACGGCCGGCATGGTGCCCTGGCGGAAGAGCATCACATGCTCCAGGCCGAACCAGTCGCGCCCAGCGAGGAAGGCCTCGGTCGGCGCGTGGTTCTCGTCGCTCGTCATCACGTAGAGCGGCGGCGTCGGCCCGTAGCGCCCGCCGAGCGCCGCGACCTTCTCGCAGTGGATCTGGAAGAGCGAGCGATCCGTGACCGGGCCGATCGGATAGCAGCCCTTGGGGCCGTCGAAGCCGAGCCGCGTGCCCTGGCCGCCGGCCACGATCACGACCGCGACCGCGCCCTGCGCGAGCGCCTGCTCGCCGGCGGCGATGCTCTCGGCCGACGGCGCCGGAGCGAGCTGCGCGGGCTCGACGCCGTCGACGTCGACAGGCACGTCGCCCGCGCGCACGAGCGTCGCAACCAGGCGGTCGAGCAGGTCGAGATCGAGCGACTCCAGATCGCGCAGGAGCCGCTCCCGGCCGCCGGCGGGGAGCTCGTCCCAGAACCGCAGCAGGTGCCCCTGCCCGTGCGCCTCAAGCGCCGCCCGCAGGTCGCCGAACCGGTCTTGCCCCACCCGTGACCTCAGCCGAACAGGTAGGGCGGCCGCCGCACGCCGTGCTCGGTGATGATCGCGCTGATGTTGGCCGCGGGGGTGACGTCGAACGCGGGGTTGTAGACCCCGAAGCCCTCCGGTACGGCCGGCCCGAGCTCGTCCGGGCGGCGGTGCTCGATCGGGATGTCCTCGCCGGTCGCGATGGAGCGGTCGATCGTCGACGTCGGCGCCGCGATGTAGAACGGCAGGCCGTGCGCCTTGGCGAGCAGGCTGAGCGTGTACGTGCCGATCTTGTTCGCGGTGTCGCCGTTTCGGGCGACGCGATCGGCGCCCGTGATCACCGCGTCCACCTTGCCCTGCGCCATCAGCCAGCCCGCCGCCGAGTCGGTGATGAGCGTGGCCGAGATGCCCTCCTCGCGCAGCTCCCAGGCCGTCAGGCGCGCGCCCTGCAGGAGCGGGCGGGTCTCGTCGACCCAGACGTGCAGAGACGGGTCACGCCGGTAGGCGGAGCGGATCACGCCGAGCGCGGTGCCGTAGCCGGCCGTCGCGAGCGCGCCCGCGTTGCAGTGCGTGAGCACCTGGGCGCCCGCCCGCAGAAGCTCCGCGCCGTGCCCGCCGATGCGCCGGCAGCGCTCGACCTCCTCGGCGTGCAGCGCCTCGGCGCGGGCCCGCAGCGCCGCCCGCAGCTCGTCCGCGTCGCGATGGGGCCGCTGCGCGCATTCGCGCATCGCGTTCATCGCCCAGGGCAGGTTCACCGCCGTCGGCCGGGTCGCAGCCAGGCCGGCGCAGGCGCGCTCGACGTCCTCGCGCAGCACGTCGACGTCCTCGGCCCGGCTGCACGCCGCGGCCAGGGCGGCCCCGTAGGCGGCGGCGATGCCGATCGCCGGGGCGCCGCGCACGACCATGGCGCGGATGGCCGCAGCCACCTCCTGCCATGTGTGCAGGCGCATCTCGACCACCTCTCCGGGGAGACGGGTCTGGTCGAGCAGGACGACCACATCGTCTTGCAGCCGGGCGATCCGATGCGGGTCAAGCGCGGAGGAGCGAGGAGGCGCGATCACCGGGGGGCCACTATAACGCGGCGGCGCTCCGTCCCGGACGACGCCGCCGGCCGATCAGGCCACCGAGCGCGCCCAGCCCGAGGCCGAACGCGGCCACCGCGACCGCCCAGCCGGCGCTCTGGCCGACGACGCGGTCGGTGCGCTAGATGCGCAACGCCTGCTTGAGCACGTCGATGTTCTGCACCGGCGTCGGGTCGATCCCGCGCCGCAGCGCCGCGCCGTAGCTCGCCCAGTCGCCCTGAACGACCAGCGAGAACGCGCGCGCCGCCGGCGTCGACCCCCGCCCCTCGACGATCTCGACGAGCGCGGCCTCACGCGCGATCAGTGTGGCGGTGGCCGCGATGCTGCGTTGTACGGCATCGTCCTGGCCGGGATCGGACAGGAGCACCGCCGCAAAGCTCCCCGGCGCCGAGTGCTCCCAGCCCACGATCTCGTTGTGGGCCAGCTCCGGCAGGGCGTGGCTGAACGCGTGCATCTTGGCGTTCTCGTTCATCTGCGTCTTCCACCGGTAGGCGACGGCGCCCATGGGTCCAGCGCCGTAGATCAGCGGGATCGTCCCCGCCAGCCGCTCGCCGAGCTCGCGCGCCGCGGCGCCGTCGACCGCCTCCACGCCCTCGGCCGCCGCGGACGCGATCCCCTCGGAGGCGAGGCCGCACGCACCGAACGCGCCGGCCATCGCGCCGAACAGATAGCCGAGCGCGGCCCGCGGCTGGCCGGTCGCGACGGCGCTCGGCACCTGCGCGTGGGCCACCCCCCACTCCTGCGCGAGGCTCACAAGCGTCCCGCCCGCGCCGACGATCAGGATGTCCGCGCCCTGGCGGTGCGCCTGGCGCGCGCACGCGAGCGTCTCCTCGGTCTCACCCGAATAGCTCACGCACAGGACGAGCGTGCCCGGGCCGGCCCAGTGCGGGATCCGGAACCCGCGCACGCGTGTGATCGGCACCGGGCACTCGCCCGCGACGAGCGCGCGCAGGAGCTCGCCGCCCATCGCCGAGCCGCCCATCGCGGCGATCACGACCGCGCCCGGGAGCGCCACGCCGACGCCGACCGCCGCGCCGACTCGCTCTCCCTGCCGCAACTGCTCCGCCATCCCGGCGATGGCGTCCGCCATCCCCGACGGGTCGGCGGCCGCTACCACACGGGTTCTCCAGTTGTTCCCACAACCTGATTGTCCACCGTCCGGCCCTCCGCCACAACTGCGCCGGCCAGAAGCACCGAATCAGTGACGCGCGCGCCCGCCTCGATGCGGCAGCCCGGGCCGACCACGGAGGCGCGCACCGAGGCGGCCGGATCGACACGGGCGGTGGGGTCGACAAGGCCCTCGGACGGCATCCGCTCGAGGTTCGCGCCGAGGTAGCTCTCGGGCGTGCCGATATCGCGCCAGTAGCCGGCGAAGCTGCGCGCGTAGAGGCCGGCGCCGACGAGCCGGGGGAACACCTCGTACTCGACCGATACGGCCCGCCCGGCCGGGATCAGGTCGAGCACATCAGGCTCGACGACGTAGGTGCCCGCGTTGATCGTCACGGCGTTCGTGATGCCCGGGGCGGGCTTCTCGATAAACGCCGTCACGGCGCCTTCGGGATCGGTGACGACGACGCCGTAGCGGCTGGGATCCTCGACGGGGTGCAGGGCGAGCGTCATGCGCGCACCGCGGTCGCGGTGGAAGCCCACGAGGGCGGTCAGGTCGAGATCGGTGAGCACGTCGCCGTTTGCGACCACGAACGTCTCGTCGAGGCCTCGGGCGGCGTAGGCCATCGCACCGCCCGTTCCCAGCGGCTCGGGCTCGACGATGTACTCGAGGAGGTCGCCGAAGTGGGCCCGGATCGCGTCGGGGCGGTACCCGCAGGCAAGCAGGATGCGGTCGATCCCGTGCGCCCGCAGGTGCTCGATCTGGTGCTCCAGGAAGGGCCGGTTGGCCACGGGCAGCATCGGCTTCGGCGTCGTCAGGGTGAGCGGGCGCAGGCGCGTGCCCTCGCCGCCGACGAGGACGACTGCGATCACCGCGCGGCGACGTCGGCGTCGGCCGCGGGCCGGCCGAGGTCGGCGGGATCCGACGGCCTGCCCACCGACTCGTACGCGAACCCGGCCGCGCGCGCCTGCCCGGGGTCGAGCAGGTTGCGGCCGTCGACGAGCAGCGGCGTCCGCATCGCGTCACGCACCGCCGCCGAGCACACCTGCCGGAACTCGCCCCACTCCGTCACGATCACGGCAGCGTCGGCGCCGGTCACGGCCTCGAGCATCGAGCCGGCGAGCTCGACGTCGGCGCCGAGCAGCGCGGCGGCGTTCGGCATCGCCACCGGGTCGTAGCCCACCACCGTCGCGCCCTCGGCCCGCAGCCGCGAGGCGAGCACGAGGCTCGACGCCTCGCGCATGTCGTCGGTGTCGGCCTTGAACGCCAGGCCGAGCAGGGCGATCCGCGTCCCCCGCAGCGAGCCGAGGTGGCGCTCGAGCTTGCCCACCACCCGCCGCTTCTGCAGGTCGTTCACCTCGATCACCGACATCAGCAGCTGGAAGTGGTACCCGGAGTTGCCGGCGAGCTGCTTCAGCGCCTTCACGTCCTTGGGGAAGCAGCTGCCGCCGTAGCCGATGCCGGGTCGCAGGAAGTGCGTGCCGATGCGCGCGTCGAGCCCCATCCCCTGGGCGACGACGCCGACGTCCGCGCCAACCTCCTCGCACACGTTCGCGATCTCGTTGATGAACGAGATCTTCGTCGCCAGGAACGCGTTCGAGGCGTACTTGATCATCTCGGCGCTCGCGACGTCGGTGCGGATCACGGGCGCGCGCACGTTCACGTAGAGGTCGGCCACGGCGCGGGCGTCGGCGGCGGCGAACGCGCCGATCACGATCCGGTCGGGCTCCATGAAGTCGGCCACGGCCCGCCCCTCGCGCAGGAACTCGGGGTTGGCCACGTAGCCGAGGTGGCCGAGGCCGCGCGCGTCCATGTCCTCGCGCACCTTCTCGCCGGTGCCGACCGGGACCGTGCTCTTCATGACGAGCACGAACCGCTCGCCCGTCCGCGGCAGCGCATCCACGACGGCGCGCACGCGGGAGAGGTCGGCGTCGCCCGAGTAGGTGGCCGGCGTGTCGACGCACACGAACACGATCCGGCAGCGGTCGACCACCTCGGCCAGATCGAGGGTGAATCGGAGGCGCGAGCGGTTGCGCGCGAGCAGCCGGTCGACGCCGGGCTCGTAGATCGGCACCTTCCCGGCGCGCAGCGCCTCGATCCGCTCGGCATTCACGTCCAGGCAGACGACCTCGTGGCCGAGGTCGGCGAAGCACACCGCCGTGACCAGGCCGACGTAGCCGACGCCGATCACGCCGACCGGCTGCGTGTCCCCGGTCTGGCTCATCCGGCGGGCGCGAGCGACTTGGAGATTGCGATCATGTCGGCGTTCGAGAGGTCGTCGAGGAGCGTGTTCTGCACCCAGTAGGCGGTGCCGTGTTCGACGAACGCGATCATGTGGATCTTCGCCCCGTTGAAGTAGAACCGGTAGGTGCGCGCGCCGATCCGCCGCACCGCGCTCGGGTTGGCCAGGATGGGCGCGTCGACGAAGCGCGTCTCCTCGATGCCCCAGTTGGCGCCCGGCGTGCTCGGCAGCTCGAAGTAGGCGTAGAGCGAGCTCCAGTGCCGGCCCTCGGCCGCGATGTGGTACGCCCGGATCGGGTAGAGCGACGGCACGTTCGACGCCTCCTGCGTGACCGTCGGGTAGAGCACCGGGAAGGGGACGTGATGCGCCACCGAGCGGAACTCGGTCAGGTAGGCCTGGCTGTCCGGCGTGATGTCGGCCGGCAGGGCGGACGAGTGCCCGGACTTCGGCGGCGCCACGGCGAGCTTGCCCGAGAAGTCGCTCCCGATCACGACGACCACGTCCTCGGCCGACGCGATCGCCGCCGGCATCGGCGCCGTCGGCGGGCTGCGGCCGATGATGTGGGCGACGTCGGCGGCGGCGCGGGCGTGGCCCGATGCGTAGTAGACCCAGGTCTGGTTGTAGGACTGGGTGGGCGCGTTCCCGGACGAGGTGGAGTAGCCGAACCTCGCCAGCTGCTGCGCCGCCGTCGCCGCCGCACCGGTCTTGAGCGACCCGTTCAGGACCGCGAGGGACACGGTCGCGGGCGCCACCGCCGGCTTGAACTTGTGCTTCTTCTGCGCGTGCTTCCTCGGCGCCGCGGGCAGCTGGCTCGTCGGCGTGGGGATGTTCTGCGGGTGCGTGAACGCGTACACGGCCTGCCTCATCGCCTCCGGCGTGGCCTCGACAACCGACGCCGACCCGATCATCCCCGTCCCCGCCTGCAGGCGAGCCGAGATGATGTGGCCCTTGATCGAGTATGCGAGCGTGGCGTAGTTGAGCATCGTGTGGATGCCGATCCCGCCCGACGCGCCGGCGATGTCGACGTTGGACGAGATCGTGTCGATCACCGACTTGATCGTGCCGAGATCGGTGAGGCTGATGCCGTGGAACCGCGCGGACACCTTCTGCTCGAAGGCGTGCAGGAATGCCTGCTGGCGGGCGGTGCGGTAGAAGTCGGAGTCGGTGTGGCGGAAGCGTGAGAACGCGAGCGCGTTCGCGCCGTTCAGCAGCTGGTAGCCGGGCAGGATGTTGATCGCCGACCAGCGCTCGCTGACGGGCAGGGCGTTGTTCTCGGCCTCGGTGTGGATGTAGGCCTGGTCGACCGGGATGTACACGCCGCCGAGCTCATTCACCAGGCTGACGAAGCTGTGGAAGTTGACTCCGATCAGGTAGTTCACGTGCAGGCCCGTCACCTGCTTCACCGTCTGGAGCGCCAGTTTGGGGCCACCGTCGGAATAGGCCGCGTTGATCTTGTCCTGCCCGTGACCGGGGATGTCCACCCACAGGTCGCGCGGCAGCGAGAGCAGCGAGATCAGGTGCGTGCGCGGATCGATGCGCACGAGCATCAGCGTGTCCGACCGGGCCGGGGCCGAGCCGTCGGTGTAGCGGTGGTCGGAGCCGATCACGAGCGCGATCGCCGGTGCATTGGCGACGGGCAGGGTGGGATCGATCGACTTCTCGGCGTTCTGGAAGTCCTTCGGCGGGCTCGTGATGCGCGAGTAGTCGCCGTAGAACATGTAGACCCCCGCGGCGGCGACCGCGAGCACGACGAGCAGGATCGTGCCGGTCGTCCACAGGGCCACCCGCACCCAACCCCGCCTGCGCTTGCGGGGCTTGCGCGGGGGCGGGCCGCCGCCGTAAACGGTCATCCTGGCCAGTGGCGGCCGGGGCGGACGACCGCCGCTGCCCCCGTCACTCGGCGTCGTGGGCGGAGTCTGGGTTGCCATGGGCTCGTGGGAACGGGCCCGCAGCGGCAGGCCCGATTGAGTATAGACCGAGGGTTCGACCTCGCCCGCCGGAGTCCTTACCCCGGCTGGGCGGCCGCCAGCGCGCGCGCAAACCCGACCAGGATCTGCCTGTAGGTGGCGAGCGAGGCGATGTCGACGTGCTCGTCCGGGCCGTGGTGGCCGGCCCCGGCCGGGCCGAACTCGACGCACGGAATGCCCCGGGCGAGGAAGAGCACGGCGTCGGAGGCGCCGTGACGGCCGACCCCGATCGCCTTGCCGTCGCGGTGCTCGCGCACGACGCTTCGCAGCAGCCGCACGTGGTCGTTGTGGGGGTTCAGCTGGGCGGCAGGAACCTGGTAGAGCAGGGTCGCTCCGGCATCGAGCGTGCGCACCTGGCGCATCACGTCGTCGGGATCCTGGGTGGGCAGGTGGCGGATGTCAACGTCCATCCGGCAGTGGTCGGGGACGGCGTTCACCGCCTGGCCGCCCGCGATCCGGCCCAGACTCACGGACGGCCCCTCGAAGAGCTCGGAGCGCTCCGACGCGAAGGGCAGCTCGCCGATGCGGTGATAGAGGTCGATAGCCTTGAGGACTGCGTTCTGGCCCAGCCAGGGGGTCGAGCCGTGGGCGGAGCGGCCGCGCACGTCGAAGCGCACGACGAGCGCGCCCTTGGCCTGGACGCCGATGTGCAGGTCGGTCGGCTCGCCGCAGATGGCGAACTCGCCCAGATTGCCGGAGTCGGCCAGACGCGCGGTGGCCTTCGCGTCGATCGAGGCGGCGTCGGACTCCTCGTCCGGGGCGATCAGCAGCTTCACCCGGCCGCCGGCGAGCGCGGCGGGATCGGCGGCCAGATCGGCCAGCGCGGCCAGCATCGCGGCAAGGGCGCCCTTCATGTCGTAGGCGCCGCGGCCGTACAGGGAGCCGTTCTCGCGTCGGGGCGAGAACTGGTCGGGGTGGCCCGGGACGACGTCGACGTGCGAGCTCAGGATCAGCGCGCGCGGCCCGTCGCCGACGGCGGCGACGATCGCGGGTCGCCCGTTCACCTCGACGACGCTGTGGCCGATCCCCTGCCCCTCGAGCCAGCCCTGCAGGAACCCCACCGCGCCCCGGATCCCCTCCTCGGTCGACGTGTCGTAGCCGATCAGGCTCTCGGCCAGGGCAAGGTCGTCGACACCGCTCACCCCCCGATTGTGGCAGAGCAGTGAATAAACGGGGTCAGACCCCGCGTATTCACCAACACACACCCGCCGCCTGCTTACCGTGGACGTATGCAACGCACCTCACGAGTTCACTATCCCGGCGCGATCCACCACGTGACGGCACGGGGGGCCGACAGAGCCGCGATCTTTCATTCGGATCGCGACTACAGCGTCTGCGTTGCGACCATGGCGGCCGCAGCCACCACGGCGCGGTGGAAATGTCTCGCCTATTGCCTCATGCCCAACCACTATCACCTCGTCCTCGAAACCACCGAGGACAGCTTGTCCAGGGGAATGCAGTACCTGAACGGAACATACGGCGCCCGATACAACGCCGCTCATGGCCATAGCGGCCACGTCTTCCAGGGCCGGTTCCACGCCGAAGTGGTGAAACGGGATGAGCATCTGCTCGAAGCACTCCGGTACGTTGTGCTCAACCCGGTGCGCGCCCGACTCGTGCCCGATCCGAGTGGATGGAGATGGTCGAGCTACGCAGCGACGGCAGGGCTGCGCCAACCTCCGCGGTGGCTACACGCGGGGAGGGTCATCGCGCTGTTCGGCGGAACGGAGGCTGAATCGCGGCTCCGCTACCGGCAATTTGTGGCGGACGGTCTGGCGGCGGAGCCGCGGCCCCAGTTGAGCGACCTCGTCAACGTGCGGTCAGCGGATGCGATCCTGGCCGCGCGAGAGCGCCACGGGTACACGCAAGCCGAGATCGCGGCACACCTCGGCGTGAGCCAGCCGACCGTCTCGCGAATCGTCCAACGCGCTCGCCAACGTGAATAAACGGGGTCTGACCCCGTTTATTCACCGGAGCGGATGCCGCGGCGGGCGGAGAAGTATGTCGCCTGGGGATGGTGGATGACGATGGCGGCGGTCGTCTGCTCCGGGATGAACTGGTACGCCGCCGAGAGCTCGATGCCGAGCTCGGCCGCCGGGGGCAGCAGCCGCAGCACCAGCTCGTGCTGCTCCAGATCGGGGCAGGCGGGGTAGCCCCACGAGTAGCGGCGGCCGCGGCCGGCCTCGAGCCCGAGCTCGGACAGGATGCGGCGGTGGACGTACTCGGCCAGGCCCTCGGCCGCCTCGACCGCCAGACCGTGCGCGAAGTAGGCCTCGCTGTACTCGCCCGCCGCCTGGAGCGCGTCGATGTGCTCGGTCGCCTCGGCTCCGGCGGTGACGATCTGCAGGGCGATCACGTCGCGACCGCCGCCGGCCTCGCGCAGGTAGTCGGAGATGCACAGGCGGTCGTGCCGGTCCTGGCGCGGGAACTCGAACCGGGCCAGCTCGCCGCCGCCGGCGTCGAGCACCACCGTGTCGTCGCCGTCGGCGACCGCCGGGAAGAAGCCGTAGGCGGCCCGCGGCACGATCCAGCCCTGCGCGACGGCCTCGGCCTGCATCCGCGCCCGCCGGGGGCGGAAGTCGTCCGCCAGGAGCAGCTCCCAGTCGTCGCCGCGCACGCCCTTGCCGCCCCACGAGAGCTTGTACAGCGACCGCTCGTCCATCAGCGCGAAGGCCGCCGCCGGGTCGATCGCGTCCACGAGCCGCGCGCCGGTGAACGGCGGCTCCGGCACGGGGACGCCGGCGCGCAGCGTCGCCCGCCCCGTGCGCTCCGGCGCCGGCTCTGCTGCCGGGGCCGGCTTCGGCGTGTCGCGATCGGCCACCGCCTGCTCGCGCCGCTCGGCGATCAGCCCGCCGCGCAGCTCCGCGTCGCTCAGCCTGTCCATGACGCCCAGCCCTTCGAACGCGTCCTTGCAGTAGAAGACTCCGGGCTCGTACATGCGGCCGTCGTCCAGGAACGCGATCCGGCGGCCGAACGCCCGGTTGATCGCGGCGCCGCCGACCAGCACCGGCACGTGCAGCCCGCGGTGGTCGAGCTCGTGCAGGGCGAGCGGCATCTGCCGGGACGTCGACACGAGTAGCGCGGAGAGGCCGACCGCGTCGGCACGCTCGGCCACCGCGCTGTCCATGATCACGTTCAGCGGCACCTGCCGGCCCAGGTCGACCACGCGGTAGCCGTTGTTGGAGAGGATCGTGCCCACCAGGTTCTTGCCGATGTCGTGCACGTCGCCGAACACGGTCGCGAGCACGACGGTGGCCTTGGCCTGCCCCTCGAGCCGGTCGAGGTAGCGCTCGAGGTGGGCCACCGACCGCTTCATCACCTCGGCCGACTGGAGCACGAAGGGGAGGATCAGCTCGCCGGCGCCGAAGCGGTCGCCGACGTCCTTCATCGCCGGCAGAAGGACGCCGTTCAGGACGTCGACCGCGCGGTCGTTGTCGCGCCCGCCGCGCTCGTCGAGCGCCAGGTCGATGTCGTCCTCGACCCCCTCGCGCGTGCGGTGCAGGATCTTCGCGTGCAGGCGCTCATCGGTGCTCAACCCCTCGAAGGGGTCCTCCTGCTGCGCCGTCACCACCTCAGTCTGCTCGAAGTAGCCGATGCAGCGCTCGAGCGCGTCCGGCCGCCGGTCGAAGATCAGGTCGTCGGCGAGCTCGCGCTCCTGCTCGGAGATCTCGTACACCGGCCGCACATGGGTGGGGTTCACGATCGCGGCGTCGAGTCCGGCGTCGATCGCATGGTGCAGGAACACGGAGTTCAGCACCGCGCGCGCCGGGGGCGACAGCCCGAACGAGACGTTCGACACGCCGAGCACCGTCCACACCCCGGGCAGCGCCTCCTTCACCGCCCGGATGCCGTCGATGGTCTCGATCGCGCTCCTGCGGAACTCCTCCTGCCCGGTCGCGAGGGTGAACGTGAGCGTGTCGAAGATCAGGTCGCCCGGATCCATGCCGTACTCGCCGACGCAGATGTCGTGGATCGCCCGCGCGACCGCGAGCTTGCGCGCGGCCGTCTTGGCCATGCCCTCCGGATCGATCGTGAGCGCCACGCACGCTGCGCCGTGGCGAACCGCGTGCGGGACGACCGCCTCGATCCGCTCGCGGCCGCTCTCCATGTTGATCGAGTTGATCAGCGCCCGGCCGGGGTACGTCTCGAGCGCGCGGGCGATCACGCCGGCGTCGGTCGAGTCGATCACGAGCGGCATCTCGACGCTCATCGCGAGGCGCTTGACGAGTGTGCCCATCATGTCCGCCTCGTCGGCGCGCTCGGTCAGCGCGACGCACACGTCGAGCGCGTGCGCGCCGCCCTCGACCTGGTCGCGGGCGATCGCGACCGCGCCGTCGTAGTCGTCGGCGAGCATCACCTGCTTGAACGCGCGGCTGCCCTGCGTGTTCACGCGCTCGCCGATCAGAAGCGGCTTGGGCTGCTGCTCGAGCGCCGAGGCGGTGATCGCGCTCGCGAGCGACCGCTCGAAGACGACCTGGCGGGGCGCCCGGGCGACGCCCTCGACGGCCTCGCGCAGCGCGACGATGTGCTCCGGCGTGCTGCCGCAGCAGCCGCCGACGACGGGGGCGCCGAACTCCGAGACGAACTGGGCCAGCTCGCGGGCCATGTCGTCGGGGCCGAGCGGATAGGACGCCACCCCGTCGACGTTGCGCGGCAGGCCCGCATTCGGGATCACCGACACCGGCCCGGGCGCGTGCTGGCACAGGTAGCGCACAGGCTCGCGCAGGTGCTCGGGGCCGACGGAGCAGTTGACGCCGATCACGTCGGCGCGCATGCCGTGCAGGATGGCGAGCACCGCGCCGACGTCGGTGCCGAGCAGCATGCGGCCGGTGACGTCGAGGGCGACCTGTACCTGCAGCGGCACCGACCGCCCCAGCTCGCGAAAGGCCGCGCGGGCGCCGTCGATCGCCGCCCTGGTCTCGAGGATGTCCTGCTGTGTCTCGATCAGGATCAGGTCGGCGCCGCCCTCGACGAGCGCCGCCGTCTGCTCGCGGAAGGCCTCCGAGAGGCCGGCGAACGAGATCCCCGAGAGCGCCGGGTCGTCGCTCGAGGGCAGCATACCGCTCGGGCCGATCGAGCCGGCCACGAACCGCGGCCGCGACGGCGTCGCAAACGCGTCGGCCGCCGCCCGCGCGATCCGGGCGGCGGACAGGTTGATCTCGTGGGTGTGCTCGCCCACCCCCCACTCCTGCATCCGGATCCGCGACGCCTGGAAGCTGTTCGTCTCGACCACGTCGGCGCCCGCGTCCAGGTAGGCCTCGTGGATGGCCGTGATCACATCGGGACGCGTGATCGAGAGGTGGTCGTTGTTGCCGACCTGGCGCTCGCCGCCGAAGTCCGCGGCGCCGAGCTCGACGGCCTGGATCTGCGTGCCCATGGCACCGTCGAAGACGACGGCCCTGCGCTCGATCAGATCCAGATATGGGTGGCCGGCCACCCGGGAGATGCTAGACCGACGCGGGCGGCCCGGTCCACGGCTCCGGGTCGGGCAGCGTCTCCTCCTGGAACCACGGGTACGCGTCGGTCACGAGCGCCGCATACGCGGAGAAGCGCGCCCCGTAACGCGCCGGCAGCTCCATCACCTCGAAGAGGCTCTTCGGCAGCCGGCCGATGACGACGACGACGAACCAGGCGACGAACGCAACCAGCTCGAGGAGCAGCGTGAGCAGGTACAGGAGGACGTACGCCGGGATCAGCATGATCGAGCGGAAGAACGTCGTCAGGCGCGACAGGCGCTCCGGCTCGTCGATGCCGACCTGCACCGGATACCCATCCCCGTACGACCCTCCTCCGAACTCGGGGAAGCGGTCTGTGAGCAGGAACTGGTAGCAGGTGACCTGCGTCGAGTAGCGGACGAAGCCGGTCACGAAGCGGAACATGCCGCTCGGGTAGCGACCGGTGAAGAGGATCGCGAACCAGGCGATCACGACAACCACGAACGCCGCGATCGCGTAGAAGAACAGCACGATGTGGTGCGGGATCACGAGGATGATCCGGAAGAACGTCGAGAGGCGCGAGTAGCGCTCCTGATGCTGCACGTCGAAGTGGACCGGGTACGCCATGCGCGGCCAACCCTAGCCCGGCGTGCGGCCGTCAGCCTTGTGCGGTCTTCACGAGCGCCTCGGCGAAGCCGACCTCGCGCCGCGCGGCGCGCTCGTCGCCGTCGCCGCCGACGGCCCGATCAAGGGCCGCCTGGGCGTCGTCGAGCCGGCGGGCGGCCTCGGCCGCGTCGATCGACTCGGCCGGCACCGCCTCGCCCACCAGCACGAGCGCGTGGTTCTTGCGCACCTGGACGTAGCCGTCGTCGGTGGCGTAGCGGCGCACGGTGCCGTCGGCGTCGGTGAGCCGTGTCTCGCCCGGCTTGAGCAGCGAGATCAGCGGTGCGTGGTTGGCCAGGATGCCGAGCTCGCCCGCGGCGCCGGGCACCACGAGCCGCTCCGCCTCGCCCGCGTACGCGATCCCCTCGGGGGTGATCAGCTCGACCGGATAGAGCGTGAACTCGGCCACCGCTAGACCGTCGCCTTGAGCCGCTCGGCCGCCTCGACCGCCTCCTCGATGCCGCCGATCAGCCGGAACGCCTGCTCGGGCAGCTCGTCGTGCTTGCCGTCCAGGATCTCCTGGAACCCGCGGATCGTGTCCTCGAGGCGGACGTACTTGCCCGGCGTGCCGGTGAACACCTCGGCCACGTGGAACGGCTGGCCCAGGAACTGCTGCACCTTGCGCGCCCGGGCGACGATGACCTTGTCCTCGTCGGACAGCTCGTCCATGCCCAGGATCGCGATGATGCTCTCGAGGTCCTTGTAGCGCTGGAGCACCTCCTGCACCCGCGTCGCTGTCAGGTAGTGCTCATCGCTGACCGTGCCCGGCTGGAGCAGGTTCGAGCGCGAGTCGAGCGGGTCGACGGCCGGGTAGATGCCGCGCTCGGCGATCGCACGCGAGAGCGTGGTCGTCGCGTCGAGGTGGGCGAACGACGCCGCCGGCGCCGGGTCGGTCAGGTCGTCGGCCGGCACGTAGATGGCCTGGATCGAGGTGATCGAGCCCTTCGCGGTCGAGGTGATGCGCTCCTGCAACTGGCCCATCTCGGTGGCGAGCGTGGGCTGGTAGCCCACGGCGCTCGGCATGCGCCCGAGCAGCGCCGACACCTCGGAGCCGGCCTGGACGAACCGGAAGATGTTGTCGATGAAGAGGAGCACGTCCTGCCCAAGCTGGTCGCGGAAGTACTCCGCCATCGTCAGGCCGGAGAGGCCGACGCGCAGGCGCGCGCCCGGCGGCTCGTTCATCTGCCCGAACATGAGCGCGGTCTTCGAGATGACCCCCGACTCCTTCATCTCGAGGTAGAGCCCGTTGCCCTCGCGCGTGCGCTCGCCCACGCCGGCGAACACCGACAGGCCGCCGTGCTCCTGGGCGATGTTGTTGATCAGCTCCATGATCAGCACGGTCTTGCCCACGCCGGCGCCGCCGAACAGGCCCACCTTGCCGCCCTTGACATACGGGGCGAGCAGGTCGATCACCTTGATCCCGGTCTCGAAGATCTCGGTGGTCGGCGACAGCATCTCGAAGTCGGGCGCGGGGCGGTGGATCGGCCAGCGCTCCTCGGTCTGCACCGGGTCGCCGTTGTCGATCGTCTCGCCGAGCACGTTGAAGATGCGGCCGAGCGTCGCCTCGCCGACCGGCACGGTGATCGGCCCTCCGGTGTCGCGCACATCGAGCCCGCGCGAGAGGCCGTCGGTCGCGTCCATTGCGATCGCGCGAACGCGCCCGTCGCCCAGGTGCTGCTGCACCTCCGCCACGAGCACCCGCGAGGACGTCTCGCCGGCGGTGGGGGGCACGTCGATCTCGAGCGCGTTGTAGATGGACGGCATCTCCTCGGGGAAGACGGCGTCCACCACGACGCCCTTGATCTCGACGATCCTGCCGACGTGCGCGGACTGTCCGGTGTGGGACATGTAACTCCTTGGAAGAGGGCCGGAGCGAGGGTTTCTCGGCTTATCGAGGCCGGATTCTACCAGCGAAGGCGATGAGCGCCGGCCGACCTTGTGACACGAACCTCGGGGCGCGCAGACGCCACTTCGCACCCTCGCGCGGCGCGAGTTCGGCGTCGATGCGCTGGGCCTCGATCGATGCCGCCACACGGGCGGCGTGGTCGAGGTGTCAGACCCGCGACGAGACTTGTGAGATCAGCGCCATACGACACTGTACCGGCGCCCGTCCGCCCGTTACGGTCGCCGCGCGCACATCGCGCGCTCGGCGCTAGACGAGCACGCCGCGCAGGTGCGGCGAGCGCACGTGCGGCGGCGGCAGCACGAGCAGCAGCTTGCCCTCGCGGATGCTGCGGAACTGGTGGTCGAGCGGCGCGAGCTCGGCGATCGTCTGCGTGTGCGCCGGCTGCGCAGTCGTGCGCTGCGCCTGGGATGCGACGAACGCCCCCGCACCGGCCGCGGCCGCCGTGGCGGTGAGCGCCGCCGCGGTGACGAGCAGGCTTCGCGCCGGGCGGCGCCTGCGCGCGCGCGGGCGGGCCGCCGAGACGACGACCGGCCGGGGCGCCGCGGGCTGAAGCCGGGCCGAGCGGCGGATGCCGCTGGTGACGCTCTCCATCGCCGCCGCCACCTCGGCGCACTCGGCGCAGTCGCGCAGATGCGTGCGCAGAGCGCTCGCATCGAACTCGCTCAGGTCACCGTCGAGGTGCCTGGAGGCCAGCTCACGAGCGCGGTCGCACTCGTCGCGATGGGGGTTGCCGGTGTACACGGTCTCACTCGTTCGACGTGATGGTCACGACGAATGTTAGGCCAGCGGATGGCGCCCGTCACATACGAGGCCGCACAGGACGAGCACGAGGCCGAGCACCACGAAGACAGCCGAGCTCGCGAGCGAGTCCTCGCGCTCCTCCGGTGTGGCGAACCGCACCGGTCCGCTGCCGAACACGCCGAAGAGCCCGCCGAGCGCCCCGGCGTCGCCCTCCTGCCGCACCGGAGGCCGGATCCCGAAGAAGACGCCGAGCAGCATGCTCATGCACGCCGCGAGGTAGAACCCGACCGAGAGCGACCGGTTCACGGAGTCGCCGACGAGCAGCCCGAGCGCGAGCGACACGAGGGCGGTCACCGCGATCGCGACCGCGGCCACGGTGAGGAAGCGGCGGACGCCGTCGACGATCTCGCGCCGCGTCGCCATCCGGCGCTAGGACGTGGCCGCTCCGCTGGCCGGCAGGCGCAGGTCGGCGAGCGGCCAGCTCTCGAGCGGGTAGTGGCACGCCGTCATGTGCCCGTTCTCGTCCGCCACGAGCTGCGGCTCGTCCACGTCGCACGTGCCCGGCTGGAAGCGCGGGCAGCGGGGGTGGAAGCGGCAGGCGCGGGGCGGGTTGATCGGGCTCGGCACGTCGCCCTCGAGCACGATCGGCTTGCGCGCGCGGGCCAGGTCGGGGTTGGGGATCGGGATGGCAGACAGGAGCGCCCCCGTGTACGGGTGCCGGGGCTGGTCGTAGAGGCCGTTGCCGCTGGCCAGCTCCACGATCTTGCCCAGGTACATCACGGCGACGCGGTTCGAGATGTGGCGCACGACGTCGAGGTCGTGGGCGATGAACATGTAGGTGAGGTCGAACTCCCGCTGGAGACGCTTGAGCAGGTTCAGGATCTGGGCCTGGACGGAGACGTCGAGCGCCGACACCGGCTCGTCGCACACGATCAGCTTGGGCCGGATCGCGAGCGCGCGGGCGACGCCGATGCGCTGGCGCTGGCCGCCCGAGAACTCGTGCGGGAACCGGTTGTAGTGCTCCGGGTTCAGCCCGACGACGTCCAGGAGCTCCTGCACGCGGCGCTTGTTCTCGGCGGCGGTGCCGATCCTGTGCACCTCGAGCGCCTCGCCGACGATCGCGCCGACGCGCTTGCGCGGGTTGAGCGACGCGTACGGATCCTGGAACACCATCATCATCTCGCGCCGCGTGCGCATCAGGGCGTTGCCCTTGAGCTTGGTGATGTCCTGCCCGTCGAACACGATCTTGCCGCCGGTCGTGTCGAGCAGCCGCATGACGCAGCGGGCCATCGTCGACTTGCCACAGCCGGACTCGCCCACGACGCCCAGCGTCTCGCCCTTGCGGATCGTGAAGGACACGCCGTCGACGGCGCGGACGCTGGCGACCTCCTTCTGGAAGATGATGCCGCGCGTCACCGGGAAGTGCTTCTCGATGTTCTCGACGGTCAGGAGGTCCTCGGCCACCCGCTCCTCCTCAGCCCGCCGACGCCATCGTCTCGGCCACGATCTTCTCCGCCTCGAGCCGCTGGGTCTCGGCGTCCAGGTGGCACGCCGCCCGGTGCACGCTCGAACCCGGCACCGCGTCGAACGGCGGCTCTGTCTGGCGGCACACGTCCATCGCGTACGAGCAGCGCAGATGGAAGCGGCAGCCGGCGGGCGGGCGCAGCAGGGACGGCGGCGATCCGGGGATCGGGCGCAGCTCCTGGCCCTCGCCGGCGAGGCGCGGCAGCGACCGCATGAGCCCCCAGGTGTACGGGTGGTGGGCGTGGTAAAAGATGTCCTGGTAGGTGCCCTGCTCGGCCGGCTTTGCGGCATACATGACCAGCACCTCGTCGGCGGTCTCGGCGACGACGCCGAGGTCGTGCGTGATCAGGATGATCGCGCTGCCGAAGTCGCGCTGCAGGTCGTTCATCAGCTTCAGGATCTGCGCCTGGGTGGTCACGTCGAGGGCGGTCGTCGGCTCGTCGGCGATCAGCAGGTCGGGGTTGTTGATGAGCGCCATCGCGATCATCACCCGCTGCCGCATCCCGCCCGAGAACTGGTGCGGGTAGTCCTCGAGCCGCTGCTCGGCGCGCGGGATCCCCACCGCCTTCAGCATCTCGAGGGCGCGCTTGCTGGCGGCCGCCTTCGACGCGTCGGCGTGCAGCGTGATCGCCTCGCGCAGCTGCTTGCCGATGGAGTGCACCGGGTTCAGCGACGTCATCGGGTCCTGGAAGATCATCGAGATCTCGTTCCCGCGCACCTTGCGCAGCTCCGAGACCGGCAGGTCGAGCAGGTTGCGGCCCTTGAACACGGCCTCGCCGGTCGAGACCGTCTTCGCGCGCGGGTTGAGCCCCAGGATCGTCAGGCAGGTGACGCTCTTGCCGCAGCCCGACTCGCCCACGATGGCGAGCGTCTTGCCCTTCTCGACCGAGAACGAGACGCCGTCGACCGCACCGACGATGCCGTCGTCGGTGCGGAACTGCGTCTTGAGGTCGCGAACTTCGAGAAGCGCCACGCGGTCAGTCTACCGAGAGGATGCTAGGCCAGCCTGATTCTGGGATCGATCCACGCGTACAGCAGGTCGACCAGCAGGTTGAAGCCGATCACGAGCACAGAGGCGAACACGGTCACCCCCACGATCTTCGGTAAGTCGAACTGGTACACCGACTGGATCGCGAGGTCGCCCAGCCCGGGCAGGCCGAACACCTCCTCGATCAGCACCGCGCCGCCGAGGGCGATCGCGATGTCCATGCCCAGCATGGTGACGACCGGGAGCATGGCGTTCCGGAGCACGTGCCGGCGCATCACGATCGACTCCGGCGCGCCCTTGGCGCGCGCGGTTCTCACGTAGTCCTCGTTGAGTGTCTCCATCACGTTCGCCCTGATCATGCGCACGTAGAACGCCGAGTAGAGCACGGCGAACACCAGCCACGGCATGAGCATGTGCGTGAACCAGTCGACGGGCCCGCCGCAGGCCTGGCCGGGCGACGCCCCGCGCAGGTTGCAGTAGCCCTGGATCGGGAGCAGGTTCAGCTTGTAGCCGAAGATGTAGGAGGCCATGAGGCCGATCCACACCGGGTGGGCCGAGATGCCGCCGAGGACGCCGACCATGGCCATCCTGTCGCCGAGCGACCGCGGCTTGAGCGCCGAGAGGATCCCGACCGGCACCGCGATCAGCATCCACACCACGGCGCCGCCGATGACGAGGGATGCGGTGACCGGTGCGGCGGCGAAGATCGACGAGTTGACGCTCTGGCGGTCGTTGAACGAGTAGCCGAGGCTTCCGTGGAGCACGAGCTGGCTCAGGAAGTGCAGGTACTGCTCGTAGACCGGGCGGTCGAGGTAGAGCCGGTGGGCCACCGCCTTCACCTCGGCCGGCGTGGCCGACTTGCCCGCCGCGAGGCGGGCCGGGTCGACCGGGATCAGGAAGAAGATCAGATAGGTGACCACCGTCACTGCGATGAAGAGCACGACTGCCCAGAGCAGACGCCGGATCACGTATCGAACCATGCCGTTCTCCCCGATTTCGAAGGATTCGCGGGGCGCCGGCCTGGGCCGGCGCCCCGCGTTCTCTCATCTACGCAGCGAGTCTAACGCCTCGCTACTTCTTCAGGCACATCGTGGTCGAGATCCATGATGTACGAGGGGGTATCGACCGTGCAGCCCACGTTCGGGCCGAAGAAGTCGATGTTGTTGGTGTAGAGCCACGGCGCCCACGGCGGATTGTTCGTCATCATGTCCGTCGCGATGGAGCCGTACGCCTGGTAGCGCTGGTTCCCGCTCAGCGTGTTGGCGTGATCCATCTGCTGGTTGTACTTGGGGACGTTGAAGTAGGCGAAGTTGTTTCCGCCCGTCTTCGGGATGTTGTCGCCCGACAGCAGGATGTTCATGAAGTCGTACGGATCGGGATAGTCCTCGATCCAGCCCTCGTTGGCGATGTCCATCGCAACGCCCTTCACACCCTCGTTCTGGAACTGCAGAGCGCGGGTGAAGTACTTGGGCTGCACCTTGATCCCGATCTTGGCGAGGTTCGACTGGAGCACGGCGTCGGCAGAGCTCACCGACGGGGTGCCTGCGGTCGAGTACTCGATCGCCGTCAGCGGCGTCGTGACGCCGGCCTGCTTGATGAGCGCCTTGGCCTTGTTGATGTCGGCCGTCGTGGGGCTCGTCGTCGGGTACAGGCTCTTCTCGTACTGGCTGCCAGGCAGCGCGGGCGGCAGGATCTTGTCGCCCGGCGTCCCGTAGCCGTAGCCGTACGGCTTCTCGATCGCCGGACGGTCGATCGCCCAGTTGACCGCCTCGCGGACGAGCGGGTTCTGGAAGGTCGGCCGAGCGGTGTTCAGGGCGAAGTACGAGATGATCGCCGCCGGCGTGATGAAGAACCGCTGGCTACCCGACGACTTCGTCGACGTGCCCTCCGGACCGAACTGCTGGTTCAGCTGGAACGTCTGGCTGCCGGGAACGCAGTCCGGGCAGTAGTCGAGCTGGCCGTTCTTGAGCTCCAGGGTGCCCTGGTTCTGGTCGATGGTCAGCTGCGTGTAGTCGATCTGGTTCAGGTAGTGCGGCCGCGTGCCGTGGTAGTTCGGGTTCTCCTTCAGCACGATCGAGCGGTGCTGGGTCCAGTTCGAGATGTAGTACGGGCCGGCGCCGGCGATCGACTGGACGCCCTTCGAGTTGATCGGCGTGTTCTTCGGGATCGCGCAGGCGAACGGCGTGGCCACCTTCGAGAGGAAGCCTGCGTCGTCCTTGGTCAGCGTGATCGAGAGCTGGTCACCGGTCACCTTGATGCCGGAGACGTGCGCGGGCAGACCCTTGTAGGTCGATGCGCCCTGCACGTCGCTCAGGAACGTGGCGCCGAAATACGACGCCTGCTTCGGGCTCAGGTCACGCTCGAGCGCATGCTGGAACGTGGCCGCCGTCACCGGCTCGCCCGTGTTGAACTTGTACTTGCCGGCCGGGACGGTGAACGTGTACGTCTTGCCGTCCGCGGAGACCGTCGGCAGCGCCGAGGCGGCCTCGGGGGTCAGCACCTTGCCGGCGTCGCCCGACTTGTCGGGGTAGTTCAGAAGCTTCACGCACGTGGCGTACTCGATCTGCCACGACGTCTGGTAGTAGGCGAGGGCGGGATCGATGAAGTCGATGTCGCCGTGCGCCGCCACCTTGAGCGTGCCGCCGTTGATGTGAGCGCCCACGCTCTGGCCCCCCGGCGTGCTCGACCCCGCGCTGTTGCCCGAGCTGCTGGAGTTGCCGCAGCCGGCAGCGAGGAGAACGACGCCCACGGTGAGCGAAGCCACCGCGAGCCACAATCCCGGTCGTCTCATGTGTACCCCTCGAGTTGGATTTCAAGGACCACGGACGCACTGCGCCCGGTCCCCATGCTACGACCGCTTAGACGCCGTGCCGGGCGGGAAGTTAGAGCCGCGAGCCTAGAGCGTCGAGCGCGGGTCGATCGCGTCGCGCATGCCGTCGCCGAGCAGGTTGAACGACAGCGTCGTGATCAGGATCGCGAGGCCCGGCCACACGATCAGCCACGGCTGCACCGTGTAGTAGGTCACGGCGTCGGAGAGCAGGTTGCCCCAGCTCGCGTTCGGGGGCGGCAGACCGACGCCGAGGTACGAGAGCGCGGCCTCGAACAGGATGTTCGTGGCCACGGTCAGCGTGCCGTAGACGATGATCGTGCCGACCAGGTGCGGCAGCAGGTGCGAGCGCATGATGCGGAAGTTCGAACCGCCGACCATGCGCGCCGCCTCGACGAACTCCTTCTCGCGCAGCGACAGCACCTGCGCCCGCACGATTCGGGCAGGGTAATACCACGAGAACACGCTGATGATGATGACCAGCGTGACGATCCCGGGCACGAACAGCCCGAACATCGTGTAGGAGTTGAGCCGGTCGCCGACCGTCGCGGCGATGCCGATGGCAAACAGAAGCAGCGGGAAGGCCATGACGATCTCGGTCATGCGCGAGACGACGGTGTCGGTGAGCCCGCCGTAGAAGCCGGCCAGCGTTCCCATCACCACGCCGACGAACAGGCCGATGATCGTGGCGAACACGGCGACCTCGAGCGAGACGCGCGCGCCCGAGAGCACGCGCAGGAACTCGTCGCGGCCGACGGCATCGGACGCGCCGAGCACGTAGTACGTCGGGTTGCCGTTCTGATCCTTGACGCTCGAGAACGGCCCGGCCGGCGCGAAATTGATGACGGCGTTCGAGTTGATGTCGTTCGGCCCGTGCCCGAGGATGTGCGCCGCCAGCGGGGCCCCGATGAACGCTGCGAGCACGATCAGGATGATCATGATCCCGCTGGCGAGGGCGACGCGGTCGCGGCGGAAGCGGATCCAGGCCTGTTCCCAGTAGCCGCGGGCGCGGACATCGCCGGGATCGCCCTCCATGCTGCCCGGCAGTGCGACGACAGCAGCACCGGGGACGAGTGTGGACCGTTCTTGGTGTGACGCCATCGGCAGGGCTCAGGATAACGAGGGAATCGGCGCCCGGCAAGACGGACGCGTCACATCGGACACTACGGCTGTGCTGCCGGCACCGGTGGATTGACGCCGCGCGGCGAGAAGTCCTGGACGAGCCAGCGGCCGTGCCGCGGGACGAGCTCGATGAACTGGTCGATCGGCGCGACGCCCAGCTTGTGCGACGTCAGCAGCACCTCGAGCAGGATGTCGCGCTGCCGCGACCGGTCGATCTTGAACTTGGCGCCGCCGAACTTCTGCCGCGGATACGGGACGACCGGGATGGCGCCGGTATCCCACCGCGCCCGGGTGAGGCCGCCGCGAACGTGCGCGGTGGTGAGCTTCCAGGCGGCCGGGACGTCGGCGCGCAGGACGGCGGTCTGGATGAAGCGCTGCGCCGTCGCGAGCGCCTGCTTCGGCAGCTTGATCTCGGGCCCGTAGAGCTTGGCCGCGCTCGGCGTCGCCGCCAGGGCCGACCCGGGCGCCGTGGCCGCGCGGACGCCGTCGCGCGAGCTGATGTACACCACCAGCCCCGCGAGGAGGACGATCACCGATACCGTCGTGAAGACCACCCGCACCAGCGACCGGTCCCACAGCTGACCCACACGTTCCACCACGACGTTCAGTGTAGCTCCGCTATTCGAGCGCGTCGGCGCCTGCGACGACCTCGAGGATCTGCTGCGTGATCTCGCCCTGGCGCGCGCGGTTCATGGCCAGCGTGAGCGAGTCGATCAGGTTGGACGCGTTCTCGGTCGCGTTGCCCATCGCCGTCATGCGGGCGCCGTGCTCGGACGCGGTCGACTCGAGCAGCGCCCGGTAGATCGTGACCTCGACGTAGGTGGGCAGCAGGTGGCGCAGGATCTCGGAGCGGTCGGGCTCCTCGAGGTAGGCGCCCTCGATCAGCTCCGGCTCGACGCCCGAGAGCGCCTTCTGGGGCACGGGCAGCACCTCGAGCGTCTCGACCTGCTGGGTGAGCGCCGAGACGAAACGGTTGTAGACCATCACGACCCGGTCGACCTCACCCTCCGCGTAGAGCTCGGCCACCCGTCCGGCGATTGCGCGGGCGTCGGAGTACTGCGGCCGGTCGGTGATGCCCGTGTAGGCGTCTGCGACCGTCTGGCCGCGGAAGCGCAGCGACGAGCCGCCCTTACGGCCGACGACGACCCACTGCACGTCGCGGCCGGCCCCGCGGTGCTCGTTCGCGATCGCGAGCGAGCGCCGGATCACGTTCGCGTTGAAGCCGCCCGCAAGACCGCGGTCGGCGGTCAGCGCGAGCACGGCGACGCCCTTCAGGTCGCGCTTCTCGAGCAGCGGCTGGCCGGTGGCAAGCGCGGTGGCCGCCGCGACCTCGACCGTCAGCTGCTGCATGCGGTCGGCGTACGGGCGCAGGCCCTGCACGCGCGCCTGCGCCCGGCGCAGGCGCGACGCCGCGACGAGCTCCATGGCCTTCGTGATCTTGCCGGTGTTGCGCACCGACCGGATGCGGCGCGCGATGTCCTGCTGGCTGGCCATATCAGGCTGCGGAGCCCGCCGCCTCCGCCTCGCCCTCGACGAAGAAGCCAGGCTTGAACGACTCCATGTGCTTGCGCAGCCGCTCGACGATCTCGTCGGGCAGGTCGCCCTTCTCGGCGATGTCCTTCATGATCGAGCCCTCTGCGCGCAGCGACTGGACGAGCTCGTCGTTGAACCGGGACACCTCGCTCACCGGGATGTCGTCGACGAAGCCGTTCGTGACCGACCAGATCACCGCGACCTGCTCCTCGACCGGCCACGGCGAGTACTGCGGCTGGTTCAGCGACGCGACCACGCGCTCGCCGCGGGCGAGCTGCTGCTGGGTGGCCTGGTCGAGCTCGGAGCCGAACTGCGAGAACGCCTCGAGCTCGCGGTAGGCGGCCAGGTCGAGGCGCAGCCGCCCCGCCACCTTCTTCATCGCCTTGATCTGGGCGTCGCCGCCGACGCGCGACACCGAGATGCCCGCGTTGATCGCCGGGCGCACGCCCGAGTAGAAGAGGTCGGCCTGCAGGAAGATCTGGCCGTCGGTGATCGAGATGACGTTCGTCGGGATGTAGGCGGATACGTCGCCCGCCTGCGTCTCGATCACCGGCAGCGCGGTGAGCGAGCCGGCGCCGAGCTCGTCGGACAGCTTCACCGCTCGCTCGAGCAGGCGCGAGTGCAGGTAGAACACGTCGCCCGGGTAGGCCTCGCGGCCCGGCGGGCGGCGCACCAGGAGCGACATCTGCCGGTAGGCGTCGGCGTGCTTGGAGAGGTCGTCGTAGATCACCAGCGCGTGTTTGCCGTTGTAGAGGAAGTGCTCGCCCATGGCGCAGCCGGCGTACGGGGCCATGAACTTGATCGGCGCGGCCTCGGTGGCCGACGCCGCGACGATGATCGTGTAGTCCATCGCGCCGGCCTTGCGCAGCTGCGCCTCGACCGCCCGCACCGTCGAGGCCTTCTGGCCAATCGCGACGTAGATGCAGATCAGGTCCTGGCCCTTCTGGTTCAGGATCGTGTCGACGCAGATCGCCGTCTTGCCGGTCGTGCGGTCGCCGATGATCAGCTCGCGCTGGCCGCGGCCGATCGGGATCATCGAGTCGATGGCCTTGATACCGGTCTGCACCGGCTCGGAGACCGGCTGTCGATCAACCACGCCCGGGGCCTTGAACTCCATCGGCCGCGTCTCGCCGGGCTCGATCTCGGGGCCGCCGTCGATGGCCTGGCCGAGCGGGTCGACGACGCGCCCGATCAGCTTGTCGCCGACCGGGATCGCCATCACCTCGCCGGTGCGGCGGACGGTGTCGCCCTCCTTGATCTGGTCCCAGTTGCCGAAGAGCACGCAGGCGACGTTGTCCTCCTCGAGGTTCAGCGCGAGGCCCGTGACGCCGTGCCCGAACTCGAGCTTCTCCATCGCCACGCACCGGTCGAGTCCGTAGACGCGGGCGATGCCGTCGCCGAGCTGGATGACGGTGCCGACCTCCTCGACCTCGGCCTCGACTTCGTAGCGCTCGATCTCGGTCTTCAGGATGTTCGCGATCTCGTCTGGTCGCAGCTTCACGCTTCACTCCCAACGGGCAAGGGTGTACGGATCAGGGCGCGCCGCAGCTCCTCGAGGCGGCGCTTGACGGAGGCGTCGACCAGCACGTTTCGCGCGCGCAGCACGAGGCCGCCGATCAGGGCAGGGTCGACGCTCGCGGTGAGCTGGGCGCGGCGGCCGACCGCGGCCGAGATGCGCGCCTCGAGGGCGTCGAGCTCCTTCTGCTCAAGCGCGACCGCGGTGGTTACCTGTACCGGGAGGATGTGCTCGTCGTCTGCGGCGAGCTCGGCGTAGGCGACCTGCAGGTCGACCAGGAGCGGGAGCCGCGAGTGGTCGAGCAGCACGAGAACGGCGTTTCGGGCCAGCGGCTCGGAGCCGGTCAGAAGGCCCACGAGGATGCGGCGCTTGCCCTCGCCGGGCAGGGCCGGGTTGACGAGCGCCCGCAGCACGACGGGGCTCTCACCGAGCGTCGCGACGAGCGCGGCCAGGTCACGCTCGACCTCCTGCACCCGGCCGGCGTCGCCGGCGGCCTCGTGCAGGGCCTTCGCATAGACGTGGGCCGCCGGATCGACGCGGTCGGCCATCTAGGCGCGGCTCCCCGATCCGGAGTCGGGCGGGACGAGCGTCGAGAGGTCGACGTCGGCGAGCGCCTCGTCGATCAGACGCCGCTGCTCGGCCTCGTCGAGCCGCGCCCGCACCACCTTCTCGGTGGCGGCCACGGCCAGGTCGGCCACCTGCGTCTTGATCGCGTTCAGCGCCTGGCGCGTCTCGGCCCGGATCTCGTCCTGGGTCTGGCGCATCAGCCGGTTCTTCTCGGCCTCGAGCTCGGCGACCGCGGCCGCCCTGCGCTCGTCGCCGACGCGGCGGGCGTCCTCGACGATCTTGCCCGCCTCCCTGCGCGCCTCTGCCAGCTGCTGGCGGTACTCGGCCAGCGTCTCCTGCGCCTCGGTGCGGGCCGACTCGGCCGCGTCGAGGTCGGCGACGATCGCCTGGCGGCGGGCGTCGATCATCTGCTGCAGCGGGCCGTACGCGTACTTGCGCAGGACGATGAGCACGATCACGAACGTCACCAGCGTCCAGATCATCAACCCCGTCGTCGGGGTGATCAGGGTCGAGTCGTAGAGGATCATGCCGTGCTCCCCCGCGCTCAGGCGATCGCGTAGGCCACGAAGGCCATGCCCAGGGCGTAGAAGATGATCGCCTCGGTCAGCGCGAACCCGAGCCACATGAGGCCCTGGAGCTGCCCGCGCAGCTCGGGCTGGCGGCCGACGGCCTCGATCGTCTTGCCGAAGATGAAGCCGACCCCGATGCCGGGGCCGATCGCGCCGAGGCCGGTCGCGAGACCGAGCTCGAGTGCGCGTGAGGCTGAGTGGACGTCGCCGGTGAGGGCCATGTGGTGCTCCTAGTGGTCGGGGTGGATCGCTCCACCGATGTAGATGGCGGACAGGGTGGCGAAGATGAACGCCTGCAGACCGGCGATCAGCGTGCATTCGAGCAGGTAGAGCGCGACGCCCATCGGGATCCCGATCGGCAGGATGAAGTACGTGCCGAGCAGCGACGCGAGGCCGAGGAACACGTCGATCACGAGGTGGCCGGCGAGGAGGTTGAAAAAGAGACGGAAGCTGAGCGAGACGATGCGGACGAACTGGGAGAGCACCTCGATCACCGCGATCAACGTGAGCAGGATCAGCACGGCGGGGGTCTTCAGCCCCCACGGCCGGGGCGACGGCAGGCCGGACGGCATCCAGCTCTTGAAGTACTTGACCGGGCCGTTGTAGCGGATGCCCTCGATGTGGGTCGCGAAGAAGGTGACCAGCGTGAGCGCGAGGGTGACCGACAGGTTCGCGGTGGCCGCGTAGATCTGGAACTCGGGGATGCTGAGGCCGAACAGCACGAAGTGGCGTGGCCGAACGGCAGCGGGACGAACCCGATCAGGTTCATCATCCAGATGAACACGAAGAGCGTCGCCACGTACGGGAACCAGATCCGCATGCCCTCCGTCGGGCAGCCCGGCCCGCGCGATCTGGTTGCGGCACAGGTCGTAGACGACCTCGGCGGCGGTCTGCTTGCCGTCGGGGCGCAGCTTGAGGCCGCGGCGGACGACGACGAGCGTCAGGATCAGCGTCAGCGCCGCGGCCATCCACATGTAGACGACCGCCTTGTTGATGTCGAGCCCGAGCGGCAGCGTGACGTACGGGTTGTGGACGAAGTCCGTGAACTCCGAGACGGGGTTGAAGTCGACCTTGAGGAGCGGCAGGAGCACCTAGGCCGTCCCCCCAGGCCGCTGCTCCCGACGTTGCGGTGGGTGACCACGCGCGTGAGGATGTCGACGGTCAGGAGCAGCAGGAACAGGAGCACGGAGGAGATCAGCAGCGTGCTCGAGTGGCGCGTGATCAGAAAGAGGATGAGCATGCCGATCCACGGCCGCAGGAGCATGCTCGCCCCCAGCGTGCCGACGCCCTGCAGCGCTCCCATCCGCGCCGCCCTGCGCTCGACCGCGGTCTGCGCATAGCGGTTCACGGCCCAGAGCGCGCACGCCCAGAACCAGCCCTCGAGCGGGAGCCCGGTCGCGGCGAACACGGGGAGCGCCGCGAGCGCCAGGATGGCGTCGATGTTGTGGGCGCAGAGTTGCGCGGGGCTGGTCGTTCGGGCGGTGGTCAAATGTCTCGGTACGTGCGGTAGACGAGGTAGAAGCTGGCGGGGATTCCGATCACCGCTCCGACGGCCGCGCCGACGGCCGGGCTGCCCACCGCCCATCCGATTCCGAGGCCGGATCCCACGCACACGATGAGCGTGACCAGGAGCTGGATCCCGGCCATCGCGCCGGATGCTGCAGGTCTCCCTGCCGTGGTGATCCTGTCGTCGGAGCGGACGGTAGAGCGGGCGCGCGTAAGTATGCCAGACGTTCGACTTCGTGACAACAGGAGTTCATCCACGACCGGCTCAGAATACCCTATTTTCGGCGAATTTCGCGACGATCGGGTCAGGCTGCCGGGCGAGTTTGTGTCACATCTCGCGCCTCTCGCCGGCCGGCGCGGCGCGCCCGCAGCCGGCGCAGCTTGAGGATCTCCAGCGTGTACACGACGTACACCGACGATCCCAGGGCGACGGCGCCCAGCCCGCCCAGGATCACGATCGACTCCCACCCCCATCCGTGCCGGTGCGACGGCACGAACCGGATCGCGAGCGCGAAGACCGCGAGCACGGTGCACCAGGCGTACAGGGTGAGCGCGGTGCGCCGCTGCGAGAACCCGATGTTCGAGAAGCGGTGATGGAAGTGCCAGTTGTCCGCCTGGTAGATCGGCTGGCGGTACTTCAGCCGCTTCAGGATCACGAACGAGGTGTCGAGGATCGGCAGCGCCAGGATCACGAGCGGGAACACGAGCGACACCGCGGCGGCCGTCTTCAGCACCCCCTCGATGGCGATCGTCGCCAGGAGGTAGCCCATCATCAGCGAGCCCGAGTCGCCCATGATGATCGTGGCGGGATTGAAGTTGTAGCGCAGGAACCCGATGGCGGCCCCGGCGAGGATGGCCGAGACGGCGGCCGCGTCGACCCGGCCGAGCGACGCCGAGAGGATCGCGAACGTGAGCGCGGCGATGCCGCAGAAGCCCGCGGCCAGGCCGTCCAGCCCGTCGATGAAGTTGACGATGTTCACGATGGCGACGATCCAGATGATCGTCACCGGGTAGCGCAGCCAGTCCATGTCGAACACGCCGACCACGGGCAGGGTGACGTGGTCGATCGCGATCCCCAGGTGCACGGTGAGCGCGGCGATCGCGATCTGGCCCAGGAGCTTGGTGAGCGGGTGCAGCGACCAGATGTCGTCGATCGCGCCGAGCGCGCACATGAGCGCCGCGCCGAGCATCACGCCCCAGAACCCATGCTGGTTTCCGAGCGCGGCCGAGGGGATGACGATGGCGGCGAAGATGGCGATCCCGCCGAGCCGCGGCATCGGCTCGCGATGCAGCCGGCGGTCGTCGTCCGGGCGGTCGAGCAGACCCGCTCGCCAGGCGGCGAGCGAGACGGCCGGCGTGAGTAGCAACACCAGCATGAAGGCCACCGCAAAGCCGACGGCGGCGGCCTGATAATCGAGGAGCGATCCGGTCATCGGTCAGGTGCCAGCCAGGAAAGGGTAACCCTTCGCCCCGCCGGAAGATCCCCCTCCCGGGCCGCCGGTGGGGACAGGCCCCTTAACAGTTGCGCGGCGGCGTGTGCCTGGATCGACTCGCTGTCGTCACAGCCTGACGCACACACGGAGCCCGTCGCGCTCGTACGTTCGACGCGAGTGCGACCGAACCGCCAGCAGCCCGCCGAGACGGCCTACCACGTCAGCACCCATGGGAACGACGACCGCGGAGCGATCTTCGCCGACGATCGCGACCGCGACCGATTCCTGGCCATCCTCGCCGACGCGGTCGACCGATCCGGCTGGCACCTCCACGCCTACTGCTTGATGGACACCCACTACCACCTGCTGGTGTACACGCCGGAGGTGAGCCTGGCAGCGGGAATGTGGCGCCTCAACACCATCTATGCGCAGACGCACAACCGCCGCCACGGTCGCCGCGGCCATCTGTTCCGCGAGCGGTATTGGTCGACGCCGATCGTCACCGACGGGCACCTGCTCCAGGTCATGCGGTACATCCCGTTGAACCCGGTCGCAGCCGGCGCATGCGCCGAGCCGGCGGAGTGGCGCTGGTCGAGCTACCGCGCCACCGCCGGCCTCATCGCGCCGCCCTCATACCTCCACGTCGACTGGACGCGCGGGTTCTTCGGCGCCGAGACCAGATCGGCCTGTGCCCGCTACCGGGCGTTCATCGCCGGCGAATGCTGAGGGGACAGGCCCCTTAACGATCAGCGGGTGCCGAAGAGGCGGTCGCCGGCGTCGCCCAGGCCGGGCAGGATGTAGCCGTCGGTGTTGAGCTCGCGGTCGACCGAGGCCGTGTAGACGGCCACGTCGGGGTGGTCGGCGGCGATGCGGTCGATGCCGGCAGGCGCGGCGACGACGCACAGCAGGCTCGTGCGCACGGCGCCCTGGCGCTTGCAGAGGGTGAGCGCCTGGGACGCCGATCCCCCGGTGGCGAGCATCGGGTCGAGCACGAGCACGTCGCGCTCGGCCAGGTCGCCCGGCAGCTTGCAGTAGTACTCGACCGGCTCGAGCGTGCGCTCGTTGCGGTAGACACCCACGAAGCCGACCCGGGCGACCGGGACCAGGTCGAGCACGGCGTCGAGCATCCCCAGGCCGGCGCGGAGCACGGCGACCACGCCGAGCTTCTTGCCCGACACCCGCCGCGCCGGCGTCACCTCGAGCGGCGTGCGCACATCGACCGCCTCGAGCTCGAGGTCGCGCGTCGCCTCGTAGCAGAGGAACGCGGCCAGCTCGCCCATCAGGTGGCGGAAGTCCTTGGTGTTCGTGTCGGCGTCGCGCAGCAGCGCGAGCTTGTGCTGCACGAGCGGGTGGTCGAGGACGACCAGCCGGTCAGTACGCGGCGTAACCATGCGGGAACCCGGAGTAGAGCGGCCGGCCGGCCAGGAGCTCGCCCGTGCGCCGGCGCAGCGCCGGCAGGTCGGCGGCGGGATCGAGCGTCTCGAGGATGATCGCGCCCACCTCGCGCATGTCGTCCTCGGTGAAGCCGCGCATGGTCACGGCCGGAGTGCCGATGCGCACGCCCGAGGCGATGGTCGGCGGCCGCTCATCGAACGGCACGGTGTTGCGGTTGACGGTGATCGCGACCTCGTGCAGGCGCTCCTCGGCGTCCTTCCCGCTCCACTGCGTCGAGCGCAGGTCGAGTTGGAGCAGGTGGATGTCGGTGCCGCCGGTGAGCAACTGCTGCCCGCCGTCGATGAGCGTCGCGGCGAGCGCCTTGGCGTTTGCGACGATCCGGCCCTGGTACTCGCGGAACGCCTCGGTCGCGGCCAGCTTGAAGCACACCGCCTTGGCCGCCACGATGTGGCACAGCGGCCCGCCCTGGAGCCCCGGGAACACGGCCCTGTCGACGGCGGCGCGGTGCTCCTCGCGGCAGAGAACGAGCCCCGAGCGCGGCCCGGCCAGGGTCTTGTGGGTGGTCGACGTGACCACGTCGGCATACTCGACCGGGTTCGGGTGCAGGCCCGCGGCGACCAGGCCGGAGAAGTGCGCCATATCGACCATGAGCCGGGCGCCGACATCGTCTGCGATCGCCCGGAACCGGGCGGCGTCGATCACCCGCGGATAGGCCGACGCGCCGGCGACGATCAGCCGGGGGCGGTGCTGGCGCGCGAGCCGCTCGACCTCGTCGAAGTCGATCAGCGAGTCCTCGCGCCGCACCCCGTAGGAGTGGACGTCGTAGAGCCGCCCGGAGAAGTTGACCTTGAGCCCGTGGGTGAGGTGGCCGCCGTGGTCGAGCCGCAGTCCCAGGATCGGATCGCCCGGCTCGAGCATCGCGAAGTAGGCGGCCAGGTTGGCCGGCCCGCCCGCGTGCGGCTGGACGTTGGCGTGCTCGGCGCCGAAGAGCGCCTTCGCCCGGTCGATCGCGAGCTGCTCGACCTCGTCGACCCACTCGCAGCCGCCGTAGTAGCGACGGCCGGGATAGCCCTCGGCGTACTTGTTCGTGAGCACCGAGCTCGCCGCCTCGAGCACGGCCGGCCAGGTGAAGTTCTCGGACGCGATCAGCTCGAGCTGATCGCGCTGGCGGCCGAGCTCGTGATCGATCAGGCCGGCGACGTCGGAATCGATGTCGGCCAGGCCGGCTGCACGGAGATGCTCGAAGGTCTGTTCGGCCGTGGCCACGGGTGCCTCCTCGGATCGACTTGCGCGACTCTATCCCAGCAGGACCATCACCGAGGCGGCGTCGGGCCCGGCCCGCAGCAGGACGGGCGCGGTGCCGGTGACGTCGACGACGCTCGACGGCGTGCCGTGCGTCTCGCCGCCGTCGATCGCAAACGCGCACAGCGCACGCAGCGCGGCGGGCACGTCGGCGAGCCGCGCCGGCGCGGCCTCGCCGCGCAGGTTCGCACTCGTGAGCGCGAGGCCGCCGACGGCGTCGGCGAGCCGCGCGACCTCGGCCGCGAGCACCGGGACGCGCACGCCGATCCGCTCCGGCGTCGCCCCGCACAGATGGGCGAACCGGCGGCTTGGATTCGGCACGACGAGCGTCACCGGGCCGGGCAGGGCGCGGCGGCACAGCCCGGCGACGCGCACATCCAGGTCGGGCAGGACGTCCTCGAGCAGGCTGGCGACGCTCCCCGCGACGACCGCGATCGCCTGCTCCGGCGGCCGCGCCTTGGCCGCATAGAGGCGCGCGCACGCGGCGCGGTGCGAGGCGGCGCAGCCGATGCCGTACACCGTGTCGGTCGGCACGACGGCGAGGCCGCCGGCGCGCAGCGCATCTTCGTGGGCGGTCACGGCCACCGGCCGCAGACGACGCGCTCGATCCCCGCCAGGTCGCGCTCGGCGCACGTCTCCCCCGCGCCGGCGGCCCGCATCAGGTCACCCACCGCCGCGGCCTGGCCGGCCCCGCACTCGACCACGAGCCAGCCCCCCGGCGCGAGCGCGCCGGGCGCGTCGTGAACGAGGCGCGCGAGCACCTCGGTGCCCTGCGGGCCGGCGACGAGCGCGCCGCGCGGCTCAAAGAGCGCCACCTCGGGCGCGAGCGTCTCGATCTCGGCCTCGGTCACGTACGGCGGGTTGGAAGCCACCAGGTCGAAGCGGCGGTCGGGCAAGCCGCTCAGGAGGTCGCCCTGCACGAGCTCGACCTCCAGGCCGAGTGCCGCCGCGTTGGCGGCGGCGACCGCGAGCGCGTCGGCCGAGACGTCGGTCGCGGTGACGAGCGCGTCCGGGAGGGCCGCCTTCACCGCGAGGGCGATCGCGCCCGAGCCGGTGCCGACATCGAGCACGCGCGCTCCCGGCCGCTCGCGCAGGAGCGCCACGCAGCGCTCGACGAGCCCCTCGGTCTCGGGCCGGGGCACGAGCACGCGCTCGTCCACCTGCAGGTCGAGCCCGCAGAACCCCCACCGGCCCAGGATGTATGCGACCGGCTCGCGCCGCCCGCGCCGCTCGAGCAGCGTCCGGCAGGCGGCCAGCTCCGGCTCGTGCAACGGCCGCTCGAAGTTCGTGTAGAGCTCGATGCGCTGCAGGCCGAGCGCGTGCGCGATCAGGAGCTCCGCGTCGAGCCGCGCGGTCGGGCTGCCGCGCTCCTCGAGGTACCCGGTCGAGAGCCGCAGCACCTCGGCGAGCGTCCTCACCCGCCGGCGGCCGCGGCCAGCTTGAGGCGGCGCTCCTCGGCGGCGAGCGCGTCCGAGAAGTCGCTCAGGTCACCTCCGAGCACGCGGTTCAGGTCGTGCACGGTGAGCCCGATGCGGTGGTCGGTGACGCGGTCCTGCGGGTAGTTGTACGTGCGGATCTTCTCCGACCGCTCGCCGCTTCCGATCTGGGCGAGCCGGGCGGCCGCCTCCTCCTTCGCCAGCCGCTCGCGCTCCTGCTCGTAGAGGCGCGCGCGCAGGATCTTCATCGCCCGCTCCTTGTTCTGCAGCTGGGAGCGCTCGTCCTGGCAGGTGACGACCGTGTCCGTCGGGATGTGCGTGATGCGCACCGCCGAGTCGGTGGTGTTGACCGACTGGCCGCCGTGGCCACCGGCGCGGTAGACGTCGATGCGCAGGTCGTTCGGATCGACGTGGAAGTCCATGTCCTCGGCCTCGGGCAGCACCGCGACGGTCGCGGTCGAGGTGTGGATGCGGCCCTGCGACTCGGTGGCCGGCACCCGCTGGACGCGATGCACGCCGCTCTCGTGCTTGAACACCGAGTAGGCGCCGTCGCCCTTGATCTCGAACACGAGCTCCTTGAATCCGCCCGCGTCGCCGCCCGACGCCGACAGCGTGTCGGTGCGAAAGCCGCGCTGCTGCGCGTAGCGCGTCAGCATCTCGTACAGGTTGCCGGCGAAGATGGCCGCCTCGTCGCCGCCGGTACCGGCGCGCAGCTCGACGATCACGTCCTTGTCGTCGGCCGGGTCGCGCTCGAGCATCGCCACGCGGATCTCCTCCTCGAGCCCGGGCAGCGCGGCCCGCGCCTCGGCGATCTGCTCTTGCGCGAAGGCGCGCATGTCCTCGTCGGCGTCGTCGAGCAGCTCGGCCGCATCGGCCACCTGGGCGGTGCGCTCGCGCCACTGCCGCGCCAGCTCGGCCGCGGCCGAGAGGCGCTTGTGCTCGCGGGCGACCCCGGCGTAGCGGCGCTGGTCGGCGAGCACGGCCGGATCGCCCAGCTGGGCCTCCAGCTCGGCATAGCGGCGCTCGATCTCTGCGACCAGCGGTTCCATGACCGTCGAAGGATAGTGACGTCAGCCGATGAGGCCGAGCTGGCGCATGACCGAGACGGAGTCGGAGTAGACGTCCTTGCGCGCGAAGCGGCCGGCGCGCGTCGGCAGGATGTCCATCCCGTCCCACGTCGCGCTCTTCCCGCTGGGTGCGTGTGTGCCCGTGGCGGTCCACTCCTGCACGACGAGGGCGTCGCGCAGGTACAGGCTGCGCCCGCTGAACTGCATCCCCGGCCAGTTGCCGAAGATGCCGGCGATGTGCGCGCTGACCGCGTCGCGGCCCTCGACGCGCTCGCCGGCCGTGTGGTTGTGGAACACGATGTCGTCGGTGTGCATCGCGGCGATCGCGGGCACGTCCTGGCGGTTCCAGGCGTCGTTGTAGCGGTCGATCAGCTCCTGCAGCTGCTCGGGCGAGTCGGGTCCGGCCACGCCGGGAACCCTAGATGATCGATCGGCAACTCCGCGAGCGCCTGGACGCACACGGGTCTGGAGTGGAGACGTGTGCCGGTGGGGCTGCGGCTGCGAACCGTCGCAGCCGCCTAGGACATCACGGGAGTTGCCGATCGATCATCACGCCATCACCTCGACCGGCGCACCGGCGCCGGAGGTGCGCTCGGCCTCGAGCACATCCTGCAGAGCCTGGATCGAGACCTCGACCTGGTCGAGGGTCGGCTCGCGGGTCGTCAGCCCCTGCAGCCACAGGCCGGGGGTGAGCAGCGTGCGGACGATCGGGTTGTCGGGGTGCTTGCCGCCGAAGCGGATCACCTCGTAGGCGAGCCCGGCGATCACCGGCAGCAGCAGGATGCGCGACGCGATCAGCGTCGGCCAGTCGGGCCGGCCGACGAACGCGAAGACGAAGATCGCGATCACCATCACCCAGAGCAGGAACGCCGTGCCGCAGCGCAGATGGATCTTGGAATACGTCTGCACCCGCTCGGGCACGAGCTCGGCGCCGTCCTCGTAGGCGTTGATCGTCTTGTGCTCGGCGGCGTGGTACTGGAACACGCGTCGCAGGTCGGGGATGAACGAGATCGCGGCCAGGTAGGCCACGAGCAGCGTGACCCGGATCGCGCCCTCGACCAGCACGAAGACGACGGTCGAGTGGATCGGCAGAAGATCGGTGATCACCGCCGGCGACACCTTGAACACGAGCACCGCAAAGCCGATTGCGATCACGAAGGCGAAGGCGATCTGGCCGCGCGTCAGCTCGGCCGCGGCCTCGAGATCTGGCTCCTCGCCCTCCTCGACCGCGGCGAACGACGCCGACACGGCGAGCGCGCGGAAGCCGATGACGAGCGACTCGCCGAGCGCGACCATGCCGCGCAGGATCGGCAGCCGCAGGACGCGGTGGCGCGACGCGGCGCTCGAGACGGGCCGGCAGACGCGCGCGAGCCCGCCGTCGGGACGGCGCACCGTCACGGCCCACGAGCCCGGGCTGCGCATCATCACGCCCTCGAGCACCGCCTGCCCGCCCACGTTCGCGTTCACGGAAGCCACGGCTGCCTCACCCGGTCCTTGTCGGCACCGGGCGAGGAGATCGTGAGCCCGGTGCTAGGCGGGTGTCGACGAGCGGGCCTGGCGGCGACGGAATCGCTCAACCCGGCCGCCGGTGTCGACCAGCTTCTGCTTGCCGGTGTAGAACGGATGGCACGCCGAGCAGATCTCGACGTGCAGCTCGGGCTTGGTGGCCCGTGTGATGAACTCGTTGCCGCACGAACACGTCACGTGCGAGACAACGTAGTCAGGGTGAATGTCAGCCTTCATGACGGTCAGGATAGCACGCGTCCTGCGGCCTCCACGGCCGCGTCAACGCCCTCGGAATCGACGTCCAGATGGGTCACGAAACGCACCGTGCGGGCGTCCAGATCGGCGCACAGGACGCCCACCGCGGCGAGCTCTGCGACGATGTCCGAGGCGCGTGTGCCGTCGGTGACCGTGGACAGCACGATGTTGGTCTCGATCGCATCCGGGGCGAACGCGAGCCGCCGGTAGCCGGCCAGGCCCGCGGCCAGCCGGCGCGCGTTCTCATGGTCGTCGGCGACGCGGTCGACGTGGTGGCGCAGGGCGTGCAGCGCCCCCGCCGCGATGATGCCGGCCTGGCGCATGCCGCCCCCGAAGAGCTTGCGGTTGCGGCGGGCGGACTCGATCACCTCGGCCGAGCCGACGACGGCCGAGCCGACCGGCGCGCCGAGGCCCTTCGAGAAGCACACCGACGCCGTGTCGACCGGCGCCGCCACCTCGGCCGGGGTGCGCCCGCTCGCGACCGCCGCGTTCCAGATGCGGGCGCCGTCGAGGTGCACGCGCAGGCCATGCTCGTGCGCGAAGCCGGCCAGCGCGGCCATGCGCTCGGCGGGCAGCACGCGGCCGCCCATCTCGCCGATCGTGTTCTCGAGGCAGAGCAGGCTCTGGCGGGCGTGGTGCGGGTCGGCGGGGTCGCGCAGGCGCACCGCGATCGTCTCGACGTCGAGCATGCCGCCCGCGCCGGGCAGCATCCGCGTCTGGACGCCCGAGAGCGCGGCGGCGCCGCCCTGCTCGTGGACGACGACGTGGGCCGCCTCGTGGATGAAGATCTCGTCGCCGGGCCGGGTCTGGGAGCGGATCGCGATCTGGTTTCCCATCGTCCCCGACGGGACGTAGACGGCCGCCTCCTTGCCCAGCATGCGCGCGACCTCGGCCTCGAGCTCGATCACGGTCGGGTCGTCGCCCCAGACGTCGTCGCCCACCGCCGCCTCGGCCATGACCCGGCGCATCTCCGGCGTCGGCCGCGTGACGGTGTCGGAGCGGAGGTCGACGATGCGCATGGCCGGGGAGCGTACCGTCCCGGTCAGGCGCCCGCCGCGCCCACCACCCCCGTCACCCAGGCCTGCAGCGGGCGCAACGGCCGCCACCGCGCGACGCACCAGTCCGGGAAGGCCGCGGTGAGCGCCTCGGCCGGCATCGGGTCGGTCGTGGCGGCGACCAGGCCGCCGTGGCGGAGCAGGTCGGCGCGGGGATGGTCGGCGGGGTACGGGGCCGGGACGCGCTTCCACTGCGCCGGCCCGAACTGCGCCCCCGCCTTGGCCGCCTTGCGCACGGCCCGGTCGAGGGCCGGGCCGCGATCGTCGGAGTCGACGGCGCGGCGGTACTCGGCCAGGGCCGCGTGCGAGAAGTGATGGGCACCGACGCCGAGGGTCACGGAGTCGGCGTCGAGGCGCACGAGGTAGCCGGCGCACTCGCGGCTGGGGCCGTCGCCCTCCCAGAGCCACAGGGCGACATGGGTGCGGTAGGGCGTCTGGTCGGCCGAGAAGCGGGTGTCGCGCGCGATGCGCAGGATCGAGCCGTTCACGCGCGGGTCGGCGTGGATGCCGGGCGCGACCGCGGTGAGCCGCTCGCCCAGCGCGACGACGAGCGCGCGCGCCGGCTCGAGCAGGAGCTCCCGGTAGTCGGCCTGGTGCTCGTGGAACCAGGTCCGCTCGTTGTGCTCGTGGAGGTCGCGCAGGAAGGCGAAGGCGCTGGGATCGAAGCCGGTGAAGGAGTTCATGCGGCCACGATACGAGCGACCTGCGTCATGTGTCTGTCACGAGGTGTCTCGTGACCGTGCCGAACCGGTAGCATGCCCGCCCGTGGCGCGGCGTCCCTCAGACTATCCACCGCCGGTGAAGGTGCGGGAGTTCGTGGCCGAGCCGCAGGCGCCCGAGGATGAGCGCATCGACGTCGGTGTCCTCTTCGTCGGCGGCGGCCCGGCCGGCCTGGCCGGCGCGATCCGGCTGGGCCAGCTCCTGGCCGCCGACCCGGCCACGGCCGAGCAGCTCGGCGAGGTGCCCGTCGCGGTGCTCGACAAGGGCAAGGTGGCCGGCGCCCATCTGCTGTCCGGCGCGGTCGTGAACCCGTCGGCGCTGCGCGACCTGCTGCCGGGCACGCCGATCGAGCAGCTGCCCGGCTACGGGCCGGTCAAGCGCGAGTCGGTGTACTTCATGCGCCCCGGCTACGGCGTCCGCATCCCCACCCCGCCGCCGTTCCACAACAAGGGCAACTGGATCTTCTCGCTCGCCCAGCTCGGCCGGTACATGGCGGAGCAGGCGGAGGAGCTCGGCGCGATGGTGCTGCCCGAGACCGACGCGCACACCCTGCTCGTCTCGGGCGGGGCCGTGCGCGGCGTCGTCACCGGCGCCAAGGGCCTCGGCCGCGAGGGCGAGCCGCTGGGCACATACGAGCCGGGCTCGGAGATCCACGCCCGCGCGACCGTGCTGTCAGAGGGCACCCAGGGTCACCTGACGGCGGCGCTGACCGAGGCGTTCGGCCTGCGATCGCAGAACCCGCAGGTGTGGAGCCTGGGCGTCAAGGAGCTCTGGCGGGTGCCGCGGCCGCTCGACCGCGTCGTCCATACGCTCGGCTGGCCGCTGCGGGCGGCGGCGAAGCACGGCGAGAGCGGCGGCAGCTTCATCTACCCCATGGGCGCCGACCAGATCGCGCTCGGGCTGGTCGTCGGGCTCGACTACACCGACGCGTCGCTCTCGGTGCACGACCTGCTGCAGGAGTTCAAGACGCACCCGCTGATCCGGCCGCTGCTCGAGGGCGGCGAGCGCATCGGCTGGGGCGCGAAGACGATCCCCGAGGGCGGCCTGCTGGCGCTGCCGTCGCGGCTCTCGGTGCCCGGCGCGGTCATCACCGGCGACGCGGCCGGCTTCGTGAACGTGCCCAAGCTGAAGGGCATCCACTACGCGATGCGCTCGGGCATGCTGGCGGCCGAGGCGATCTACGACCAACTGAAGGCCGGCGCCGATCCGGCCGCCGCCGGCGCCCTGGACGGCTACGACGCCCGCGTGCGTGCAAGCCACATATGGAGCGACCTGAACAAGGTGCGCAACATGCGCCAGGCGCTCAACCGCGGCCTCTTCGTCGGCGGCGCGCTCGCAAGCGCGATGGACGTCACCCGCGGCGCGTTCCCGGGAGGGACGTTCCGCACCCACCGCGACGCCGAGGCGGCGATGACCGTCGAGCCGCGCACCTATCCGGCCCCGGACGGGACGCTGACCTTCGACAAGCTCTCGAGCGTCTTCCTCTCCGGCAACCGCAGCCGCGACGACCAGCCGAACCACATCCGCGTGCGCACGCGTGTCCCCCGCGAGGTCGGCCAGGCGTGGGTGTCGATGTGCCCCGCCGGCGTATACGAGCTGCGCGGCGACCGCGCCGGGATGGTGGAGGTCGAGATCACGCCGTCCAACTGCGTGCAGTGCGGCGCGATCACGGCCAAGGGCGGCCGCCTGACCCCGCCCGAGGGCGGCAGCGGCCCCGAGTACACCCACATGTAGCCGTGGCCGGCGACCGCGAGCGCATCGAGGCGCTGATCGAACACCTGGAGGACTTCCTGGCCGGGTCCGACCGCCGCCGAGGCGGCGTGCCGATCGAGGTCGGCGCCGATCGGCGCTGGTCGATCGCCGACACCGAGCGCCTGTTCGCACGCCTCGGCAAGCCCGTGCCCGAGGCGCCGCCGGAACAGCGCCTGAGCGACGTCCTGGCTGAGGTCGTGCGGCTGCGAAACGCCCTCCTGGTGCTGCGCGACAGCTCGGAGGAGACGTCGCCCTAGCCCTTGCGGGCAGCGATGAGCTCGGTCAGCTTGGGCAGGATCGCAAGCGCGTCGCCGACCACGCCGACATCGGCGAACTCGAAGATCGGCGCGTTCTGATCCTTGTTGATCGCGATGATCGTGCCGGCGTTGGCCATCCCCACCTTGTGCTGGATCGCCCCGGAGACGCCGCAGGCGATGTAGAGCTTGGGCGCGACCGTCTTGCCGGTCTGGCCGACCTGCATCGAGTACGGCACCCAGCCGGCGTCGACCACGGCGCGCGTGGCGGCCACCTCGCCGCCGAGCGCCTTGGCCAGAGCCTCGACGAGGGGCACGTTCTCGGGCCCGCCCATCCCCCGGCCCACGCTGACCAGGATGTCGGCCTCGGTGATGTCGACGCCGCCGGCCTCGGCGGCCTCGCGGCCGGTGAGCGACGCCGCCTGCGACCAGTCGTTCACGGTCACGGCGACGCGCTCGACGGGCGCGGTGCCGGAGGCGTCCTCGCGCGGCGCAAACGCGTTGGCCCGCGCCAGCACGACGCCGGGCGCGGCGCTGAAGCCGGATTCGACCATGACCGTGTCGTCGAGCGCCGGGCGGGTGGCGACGATGCCGCCGTCGCCGGTCGCGAGATCGGTCGTCTCGCAGGCGATGCCCGCGCCCAGCCGCGCCGCCAGGCCGGCGGCCACGTCGGCCGAGACGACGCCGGCGCCGAAGAGCACGGCATCCGCCGCGCGGGCCGACGGCTCGAGCGCGTCCACGATCGGCTGCGAGAGGCCGCCCGCAAGCGCGGCGTCGTCGGCCACGAGCACCTTGGCGGCGCCGTGCCCGCCGAGCGCGCCGGCCCAGCCGTCGTCGACACCCGAGCCGGCAACGAACGCGGTCACCTCGCCGCCGAGGCTCGCGGCCTTGGCCAGCACGCCGAGGCTGTTGGCCGAGAACTCGCCGTCGTCGTGGTGCATGTAGACCAGGAGTGCCATCTAGATCAGCCCCTTCTCGCTCAGGAACGCGACCACCTTGTCCGCCGCGTCGCCGCCCGCGTCCTCGATCCGCAGCCCCTCCGACTTGGGCGGCGGGGGCGAGATCGAGCGCACGACGCTGCGGGCGCCGTCGCCGCCGATACGGGCGGCGTCGAGCCCGAGGTCGGCCGCCGACAGCGTCTCGAGCGGCTTGCGCTTGGCGCCCATGATCGCCTTGATCGACGGCAGCCGCGGCGTGTTGATCGCATCCGACACCGAGATCACCGCGGGCAGTGGCGCCTCGATCAGGTCGTAGCCGTGCTCGGCCTGGCGCTTCGCGCGCACCTTGCCGCCCTCGAGGGCAAGCTCGGCGACCTGGGTGACGAGGGGGCGGCGCATGTGGTCGGCGACGGCCGCGGCCATCACGTAGCAGTCGGCGTCGGCGGCCTGCTGGCCGAGCAGGACGAGCTCGGCGTCCTGCTTTGCGAGCGCCGTGGCGAGCACGTAGGCGGTGCCGGCGATGTCCGACCCGGCCAGGGCGGCGTCGGTGACGAGCACCGCGCGATCGGCACCCAGGGCGAGCGCCTTGGTCAGCACCCGCTGGGCCGACTCCGGCCCCATGCACACCGCCACGATCTCGCCGACGTCGGCGCCGCCCTCGCGGATCCGGATCGCCTCCTCCAGCGCGTGCACGTCGAACGGGTTCGGCTCGGAGTCTCCCGACCGGTCGAGCCGCTGGGTGGACGGATCGAGCCGCCGGTGCGACGTCGCGCTCGGCACCTCCTTGACGCACACTGCGATATTCACGCGCACTTCCTCCTTGGACCCGATATCGCCCGCAGCCTAGCCAGGGAGGCTCGCGCCGAGAGCTACTTGCCGACGAACGAGGCGCGCCGCTTCTCGACGAAGGCGTTCATGCCCTCGCGCGCGTCCTCGGTCGAGAACATCAGCGAGTACAGGTCGGCCTCGTGGACGAGGTTGCCGCCGATGTCGCCGTGCAGCGCGCGGTTGGTCGCCTCCTTGGCGTAGTACAGCGCGACCGGGCTCTTCGAGGCCATCTCGGCACCCATCCGCCACGCCGCGGGCATCAGCTCGTCGGGTGAATACACGTGCTGGACGAGGCCGCGTTCGAGCGCCTCGTCGGCGCCGATCATGCGGCCGGTCAGGATCAGCTCCTTGGCGTAGCCGATGTTCGTCGCCCGGGCCAGGCGCTGGCTCGCCCCCCACCCCGGGATGATGCCGAGGTTGATCTCGGGCTGGCCGAACTGCGCGTTCTGCGAGGCGAGCCGCACGTCGCACGCGAGCGCCATCTCGCAGCCGCCGCCGAGCGCGAAGCCGTTCACCGCGGCGATCGTGGGCTTGCGCATCGTCTCGAGGCTGTGGGCGATCTCCTGGCCGAGCTCGGAGTACGCACGCGCCTCGAGCGGCGTCTTGCCCGCCATCTCCTTGATGTCGGCGCCCGCGATGAACGAGCGCTCGCCCTCGCCGGTGAGCACGACCACGCCGACGGCGCCGTCGCGGCCCAGGTCACCGAGCGTCGCCAGGAGCTCCTCGAGCAGCGCCGTGTTGAGCGCGTTCAAGACGTCGGGCCGGTCGATGGTGACCGTCGCCACGCGCCCGTCGATCGCGATGCGCAGGCCGGCGCCGGCCACTACCCGGCCCCCACGGTGGTGCGCAGGAACTCGACGATGCCGGCGGTCGGCGCTCCGGGCGTGAACACCTCGGCGACCCCGAGCGCCTTCAGCTCGGTCACGTCCTCGCCCGGGATCGTCCCGCCCACCACGACGACCACGTCACCGGCGCCGCGCTCGCGCAGCAGATCGAGGATGCGCGGCACGAGCGTCATGTGCGCACCCGAGAGGATCGAGATCCCGACCGCGTCGGCATCCTCCTGGAGCACCGTGGCCACGATCTGCTCCGGCGTCTGGTGCAGGCCGGTGTAGATCACCTCCATGCCCGCGTCGCGCAGCGACCGGGCGATGATCTTGGCGCCCCGGTCATGTCCGTCCAGACCGGGCTTGGCGACGACGACACGAATTGGCCCAGCCATTGGGAGCCGAGTGTATACGCGCTCACTCCTCGGGCGGTGCGAACACCACCAGCACGGTGATGGTGCTCGTGATCGTGTGGAAGCGGTGCTCGGCGCCGGCCTCGACGAAGATGATCGACCCCGGGCCGACCGGGCGGTCGTGGCCGCCGACGCGGAAGCGGCCGTGGCCCGAGACCACGTAGTAGAGCTCGTCCTGGGCGTGCGGCGTCTGCGGATCGTCCTCGCGCGCCCGCAGCACGTAGAGGCCGGCGCTCATCGAGTCCTGGCGCAGGAACTCGTGGTAGAGCTCGCCCGCCGCCGATCGCGACGCCTCGAGCCCGTCGATCTCGAACGCTTCCATCCGCGCCATCCTATGCGGAACGTGGCGCGGAGGGCGAGAAGCGGGGACGGTCCCCATCCACCGGGGACAGTCCCCACCCTCGGCTAGAACACAGGCGTTTCGCGGTAGATGCCCCACACGGCGCGCAGGGCGTCGCAGATCTCGCCCTCCGAGGCGTACGCGCGGGCGCAGTCCATCAGCGCCGGCATCACGTTGCGGTCGCTCGCGGCGTCCGTAGAGAGCCGGGCGAGGCCCGCCTCGACGGCAGCGGCGTCGCGACGGCCGCGCACGGCGTTCAGCCGGTCGCGCTGGCGCCGCTCGACGTCCGGGGAGATGCGCAGGATCTCGACCTGGTCGTCGTCGTCCGACGTGTGCGCGTTCACGCCCACGATCAGCCGGCGGCCGTCCTCGACCTCCTGCTGGTAGCGGTACGAGGCCTCGGCGATCTCGCGCTGGAAGAAGTTCTCGTTCAGGGCGGCGACGACGCCGCCAAGGCGGTCGATGCGCTCGAAGTAGTCGTAGGCCTCGCGCTCGAGCCGGTCGGTCAGGCTCTCGACGAGCCACGACCCTCCCAGCGGGTCGGCCGCATGCACGACGCCGGTCTCGTGCGCGATCACCTGCTGCGTCCGCAGCGCGAGGCGGGCCGCGCCCTCGGTCGGCAGCGCCAGCGCCTCGTCGTAGGAGTTCGTGTGCAGGGACTGGGTGCCGCCCAGCACGGCCGCGAGCGCCTCGAGCGCCGTGCGCACGATGTTCACCTCCGGCTGCTGGGCGGTCAATGACACCCCGGCGGTCTGGGTGTGGAAGCGCATGAGCAGCGAGCGCTCGCCCGTCGCGCCGTAGCGGTCGCGCAGCTCCCGCGCCCAGATGCGGCGGGCGGCGCGGTACTTGGCGATCTCCTCGAAGAAGTCGATGTGGGCGTTGAAGAAGAACGACAGCCGCGGCGCGAAGTCGTCGACGTCCATCCCCCGCGCCCGGCAGGCCTCGACGTAGGCGAAGCCGTCGGCCAGCGTGAACGCGAGCTCCTGGGCCGCGGTGGCTCCCGCCTCGCGAATGTGGTAGCCCGAGATCGAGATCGGATGCCAGCGCGGCATCGTGCCGGTGCACCACTCGATCATGTCCACCATCAGCCGCATCGACGGCTCGGGCGGGAAGATCCACTCCTTCTGCGCGATGTACTCCTTGAGGATGTCGGCCTGGATCGTGCCGCCCAGCGCCTCCGGCGGGATGCCCTGGCGCTCGGCCACGCACACGTACTGCGCGAGCACGACCGCGGCCGGGGCGTTCACCGTCATCGAGGTGGTGACGCGGTCGAGCGGGATGCCGGCGAACAGGTCCTCCATGTCGGCCAGCGTGTCGACCGCGACGCCCTCGCGCCCCACCTCGCCCAGCGAGCGGGTGTGGTCGGAGTCGTAGCCCATCAGCGTGGGCATGTCGAAGGCCGTCGAGAGGCCGGTCTGGCCGTGGTCGAGCAGGTAGCGGAAGCGCTCGTTGGTCTCCTCCGCGGTGCCGAACCCGGCGAACTGGCGCATCGTCCACGGCTTGCCGCGGTACATGGTCTCGTAGATCCCGCGCGTGTACGGGTAGTGGCCCGGGTCGCCGAGGTCGCGGTCGTAGTCGAGGTCGACGTCCCCCGGCCCGTAGAGTGTCTGGTAGGGGATGCCCGAGATGGTCGAGCGCTCGGGCTCGGCCGGCGGCTCGGGCGCGCGCGCCGCCGAGCTCACGGCTCGGCCACCGATCCGCCCGGGCGCCAGAGCACGTCCGCCCGGCCGTCGTCGTTCGCGATCCGGGCGACGACGAAGAGCAGGTCGGAGAGCCGGTTCAGGTAGGCAAGCGCGGCCGGGTTCACCGGCTCGGACTCGGCCAGGGCGACCGCGTGGCGCTCGGCCCGTCGGCACGTCGTGCGGGCGAGGTGCAGCGCGGCCGCCGCGGGCGTCCCTCCGGAGAGGACGAAGCTCGTGAGCGGCTCGAGCCGCTCGCCCAGCTCGTCGCACGCGCGCTCGAGCGCGGCCACGTGCGCGTCGGTGATGCGCAGACGGCTCTTGCCGTGCCCGCGCTCGGTGTCGAGCGGCACCGAGAGGTCGGCGCCGACATCGAACAGGTCGTTCTGGACACGGGTCAGCAGGTCGGCCACGGTCGGCTCGAGGCCGGTCGCGATCGCGACCCCGACGGCCGCCCCGGTCTCGTCGCAGGTGCCGTATGCCCAGATGCGCAGGTCGCTCTTGGAGACCCGCTCGCCGTCTCCCAGCGACGTCTGCCCGGTGTCGCCACCGCGCGTGTAGATGCGGTCGATGCGCACGTTCCGGACACTATCCGACGTATCCCCCGTCCGCGGGGCCCGGTTCACCCGTTAGGGGTTTGTGAGCAAGTTGTTAACGGCCGAATACCAGGCAGCCAGTCGCCTCCCCTCGCATTCCAAAGGACTTCCCATGTATGGCCTCTCCCACCGCTTCGCCAACGAGTTCGAGAACGTGACCCCGATCGGGCCGTCCGCGACCGTGCTCGTCATCGACCGCGACCCGCTCACGCTCGACCTCGCCCGCCGCGCCGTCGCCGGCCACTACCGGATCCTCGTCGCCACCACCGGCACCGAGGCGCTCGCCATGATCGACGACCAGCGCCCCGACGTCGTCATGGTGGACATGACGCTCGACACGGCCGAGATCGCCATGGTGACCGTCACCCTGGCCGCGTGCGACGAGCTCGACTCGACCCCCGTGATCATGGTCGACCCCGAGCAGCCGACGAACGCGCTGCACCTGCGCCGGCGCATCGACGAGGCCATCCGCGTCACCCGCCGCGTGTACCTCGGCGGCGGCCTGCGCCACCGCGTCGCCGCGTAAGCAGACTCGGGGGACTGTCCCCGCCGACGGGGGTCCCGTTTGCTGCGGGGACAGTCCCCAGGCACCTTCTAGGCTGCGCTGCAGTGGGCAAGCAGCGCACCATCCTGGCACTCGCGATCGCGTCGCAGGCGGCGTACTCGCTGATCTCGTTCGGCCTGCCGGCGATCGCCCTGCAGATCCGCGACCGGCTCGACATCGGCCTGGCCGGGTTCGGGGCGGTGTTCGCGGCGGTGAGCCTGGGATCGGCCATCGCGCTCATCCCGGCCGGCATGCTGGTCGACCGCCTGGGCGCGCGCTGGGTGCTCGTGATCGGCGGGATCGTGAACGGCCTGGGCACGCTGGCGGCGGCGGCGCTGACGAACCCGTTCGCCTACGCCGGGGCGCTGCTCGTCGCCGGAATCGGCGGCTCGGCGGTGCCCGTGGCGGGGATGGCGTCGCTCATGCGCGCGTTCGCGCCCGAGCGGCGCGGCGCGGCGATGGGCTGGCGCCAGCTGGCGGTGCCGCTCGGGGGCACCATCGGCGCGGTGGCGCTGCCGCTGCTTGCCGACGCGGCGGGGTGCCGCTCGCCCTCGTCGCGTGCGCCGTGGCCGTGACGGTCACCTCGGTCGCCTTCGGGCTGCTCGTCGACCATCCGCCCGCCGGCGGGCACCGTCCCGAGCCGCACCGGTCTGCGCGACGTGCTGCGGGTGCCGAGGATCCGGCCGGCCCTCGTCGTCGCGTTCGTCTACATCCTCGGACTCACCGCCGTGCTCACGTACTACATCCCGGCCGTCCGCGCGGACGGGTTCACCCGGTATCAGGCCGCCGTCGGGTTCACGCTGGTGAACGTCGTCGCGGGCATCTCGCGGCCGCTGTGGGGGCGGCGCGCCGACCGCGACGGCGGCACCCGGCGCATGCGCACCCTCCGCGAGACGGGCATCGTCGGCGCCGCCGCCGCGCTCGTCATCCTGCCGGCCCTCCACGCGGGCGTCGTCGCCGGCCTGGCCGCGACCGCGGTGCTCGCGTTCGGCACCTTCGGCTTCAACGGCGTCCTCTACCTGATCGTCGGCGAGCTGGCGGGCGCGGCCCGCTCGGGCATCGCGGTCGGCGTCGCCTCGACCGTCGTGTTCGGCGGAGGCGCCCTGGTGGCACCGGCTGCCGGCCTCGCCGTGGAGCACCTCGGCTACTGGGCGTTGTGGGCGATCGCGGCCTGCTCGGGTGCGGGCGGCGCGGCGATCGCATGGCGCTGGCTGCCGAGCCCCGCGGGAACGCCGCCTGCGGAGATGGCGATGGCCGGCGCCGAGGCTCGTCGTATCCTTGAGCACATGCGCTGGAAGCTCGTGCTCGCCCTTGCGGTGCTCGGAGGCGGCACGGCGGCCGCGATCCACCGCCGCAGCTAGAGCGGCATCACGCAGTCGGTGCAGGCGGTCAGCCGCACCACCTGTCCCGGCACCGCCCAGCGCCCCATCGCGTAGCCTCGCGCGCCCATCGGAAACACGAAGTAACGCTTCCCGGCCTTGAGGCCGGTGAACGTGAACGTTCCGCCCGGGCCGGTCGTCACGGTGGCGATCGGCTGCGGCGGGTCGGCCGCGATCGGCCCGCCGGAGTGCACCGGCTGCAGGTAGAGGCCCACCTTGACGCCGGCGGCCGGCGTGCCGCCGTTCGGGTCACTCGCGACCGTCTGCATGACGACGCCGCTCAGGGCGGGTGTGGCCGAGCTGCCGGGGCCGCCCGTCCCCGACCCCGCGGGCGTCGCACTGCCGCAGCCGGCGAGCGCGATCGCGACGACGGCTGCGGACAGGGCGGTGAGTGCTGCGCGAACGTGCATACCCATTAGTCGGCCGGTGGGGCCGAAAAGTTCACCGCCGCGGGCGGCGGGCGAGCACGATCATGCGCCGGCTGTCGACCCGGTAGTCGGAGCCCTGGTAGTCGCCCCACGCCCCCTCGACGTCGAACCCGGCGTCGGCCATCATCCCGGCCAGCTCGACCAGCGTGTACGCACGGGTCGCGAACGACATCTCGATGCGCTCGCCGGACGGCTCGACGAGCGTCCAGCCCGAGTGCATCCGCCCCGTCCAGGGGTCGAACGCGCGCTCCTCGAGCAGCAGCCGCCCGCCGCCGAGCTCGTGCCACGCGCGCGGCTCGAACCGGCGCAGGACGCCGTGGAGGTTGATCGTCTCGATCACGAACGCCCCGCCGGGGCGCAGCGCCCGCAGCACCCGGTCGAGCACGAGCCGGTCCTCGGCCTCGGTCTCGAAGTAGCCGAACGACGTCCACAGGTTGAGCGCGGCGTCGAACTCGTCCCGGAACTCGATCTCGCGCATGTCCACACGGCGCAGGTCGACCTGCACGCCCGCCGCCTGGGCGGCCGCCCGGGCCAGCTCGAGCGGCTCGGAGCTCAGGTCGACGCCGACGACCCGCATGCCGCGCCGGGCGAGCTCGACGCTGTGGCGGCCGTGCCCGCAGGGGATGTCGAGCACCCGCTGGCCCGGCTCGAGCCCGAGCCCGGCGATCAGGAACTCGACCTCGGCCGCGCTCTTCTCGGGCGGGTGCGTGTGGCTCGAGATGGTGAGCCAGTGCTCGTCGAAGAAGGTCTCGTACCAGCCCGGTTGCACGAGGGTGCTCACGGCCACGTCAGTCCCCGTACTCGTAGAAGCCGCGGCCCGACTTGCGTCCCAGCCGCCCGGCCTCGACGTAGCTGCGCAGCAGCGGGCAGGGGCGGTACTTGTCGTCGCCGAGGCCGTGGTGGAGCACCTCCATGATCGCGAGGCACGTGTCCAGGCCGATCAGGTCGGCGAGCCGCAGCGGTCCCATGGGGTGGTTCATACCCAGCCGCATCACGGTGTCGATCGAGTCGCGGTCGCCGACGCCCTCCATCAGGCAGTAGACCGCCTCGTTGATCATCGGCACGAGGATGCGGTTGGAGATGAAACCGGGATGGTCGTGCGCCTCGGCCACCGTCTTGCCCATCCGCTCCGCCGCGGCTCGGACGAAGGCGGCGGCCTCGTCGGACGTGTCCAGGCCGCGGATCAGCTCGACCAGCGGCATGAGGGGCACGGGATTCATGAAGTGCATGCCGACGACGCTCTGCGGCCGCGAGGTGACGGCGGCCAGGCGCGTGATCGGGATCGAGCTCGTGTTGGTGGCGAGCACGGCGCCGGGCCCGGCGGCCTCGTCGAGGCTGCGGAAGATGCGCTCCTTCAGGGCGACGTCCTCGGTGGCGGCCTCGATGGCCAGGTCGGCGGCGACCGGCTCGGCGGACGGGGCGATCCGGGCGACGGCGGCCGCGGCCGCGCCGGCCTCGACCTTGCCCTTCTCGACGAGCTTTCCGAGCGAGCGCTCGATGCCCGAGCGGGCGCGATCGAGCTGTGCCTGCGACACGTCCACCAGCGTCACGTCGTAGCCGGCGACGGCCGCCACCTGGGCGATCCCGGAGCCCATCTGGCCTGCGCCCACCACGCAGACGCGTTCAGTCACGGCGCGAACACCTCGAGCACGGTCGCGTCGCCCTGGGCGGCGCCCGAGCAGATCGCGGCCACGCCGATGCCGCCGCCGCGCCGGCGCAGCTCGTGCACGAGCGTGCCGAGCAGGCGCGCGCCGGAGGCGCCGATGGGATGGCCGAGCGCGACCGCGCCTCCGTTCACGTTCACCCGCTCGGGGTCGATGCCGAGCAGGTCGATCGTGTTCAGCGCCACCGAGCAGAACGCCTCGTTCACCTCGAGCAGGTCGATGTCGGAGACCGCGAGCCCCGCCTTCTCGAGGGCGACCCGGGTGGCGGCGGCGGGCGTGCGCACCAGGTAGGCGAAGTCGTCGGCGACGTACCCCGCCGAACGGATCACGGCCAGCGGGCGCAGGCCGCGCTCGCGGGCCCAGTCCTCGGACGCGAGCACGAGCGCCGCGGCGCCGTCGTTCACGCCCGGCGCGTTGCCTGCGGTGGTCGCCCCGTCCTTCGAGAACACGGGCGGAAGCGCCGCCAGGCGCTCGGCCGAGGAGTCGCGCCGCGGCCCTTCATCGGTGTCGACGACGGTGTCGCCGCGGCGGCCGGGGATGGTCACGGGCACGATCTCGGCGGCCAGCCGGCCGGCGTCGATCGCGGCCAGGGCGCGCTCGTGGCTGCGCAGCGCCCACGCGTCCTGCTGCTCGCGGGTGATGCCCATCTCGGCCGACACCTGCGAGTTCTGGGCGGCCATGATCAGGCCGTCGAACGTGCACGTGAGCCCGTCGGCGGTCATCGAGTCGACCACCGCGCCGTCGCCGAACGTGTACCCGAAGCGGGCCTTCGGCAACAGGTAGGGGGCGTTCGACATGCTCTCCATGCCGCCCGTCACGATCACGTCGTGCTCGCCCGCGCGGATCAGCACGTCGGCGAGCGTCGCGGCGCGCATGCCCGACGCGCACACCTTGTTGATCGTCTCGGATCCCACCGTCGGCCCCAGGCCGATCCCGACCGAGACCTGGCGCGAGGGGATCTGCCCCGACCCGGCCTGGAGCACCTGCCCCATGATCACGTAGCCGACGTCGGCCGCGTCCACGCCGGAGCGCTCGAGCGCCCCGCCGGCGGCGGCGATGCCAAGCTGCGGCGCGGGCAGCGCGGACAAGCTGCCGCCCAGCTTGCCGAAGGGTGTGCGGGCGGTGCCCAGGACGACGGTGCGCGGCAAGGGATCCTCTCCAAATTTGACGGACGACCGGCGATGCAGCATAGTCAAGGCCGAAATGACGACCGGCGGAACATGGTGGTGGCGATGCGTGCGAGGTGCGGCCCGCTAGCTCTGCCACGGCATCCGCGCTTCGCACTCGGCCTCTCCGCCCTCCGGCGGGAGGCTTTTTTTCTGCCATGAACGACGCTCTGCACACCCGCATCCTGCCCGCCGACCTGGTCACGCCGGTCGGCGCCTACCTGCGCCTGCGCGAGGCGCTGGGCGCGCCGGCGTTCCTGCTCGAGTCGGTCGAGCGCGGCGAGCAGGTAGGCCGGTTCTCGTTCCTGGGAGCGGGCCTGCCGGCGGTCGACTCGCTCGCCGACGCGGCCGCCTTCGCCGCCGCCCGGCCCGGCCCGGCACCCGGCCAGCCGCCGTTCCTTGGCGGCGCCGTCGGCTTCCTGAGCTACGACTGGGTGACGCAGCTCGAGCCCGTCCCGCTGCCGGCCGCAGACGCAGCCGATGCCGGCCTGCCGGTGATGCGGTTCCTGCTCGCCTCGACATCGGTCGCCTTCGACCACGTCCGCCGCACGATGACGGTCACCGGCCCGCGCACCGAGGTCGACCGCGTGACGGCCGCGCTCGAGGTGGCCGCCACCGCGCCGCCCGCCGCATCGGTGCCGGCCGGGGACGCGACCGCCGAGATGACCCGCTCCGGCTTCATCACGGCCGTCGAGCGGGCCAAGGATCACATCGCGGCGGGGGATGCGTTCCAGATCGTGCCGTCTCAGCGCGTGCGCCGCCCGACGCAGGCCTCGCCGTTTGCCATCTACCGCGCTCTGCGGACGGTCAACCCGTCGCCGTACATGTTCCTGCTCGACATGGGCGGGTTTCAGCTCATCGGCTGCTCACCGGAGACGCACGTGCGCCTCGACATGGGCGGCACCTGCGAGCTGCGCCCGATCGCGGGCACCCGTCCGCGCGGCGCCGACCCGGCGCAGGACGACGCCCTCGCCGCCGAGCTGCTCGCCTCCGAGAAGGAGCGCGCCGAGCACGTGATGCTCGTCGACCTCGCCCGCAACGACCTCGGCCGCGTGTGCGTCCCGGGCTCCGTGCGGCTCGAGCGCTACATGGACGTCGAGCGCTACTCCCACGTCATGCACATCGTCTCGCGCGTCTTCGGCCAGATCGCCCCCGGGCGCGACGCCGTCGACCTGCTGCGGGCGACGTTCCCGGCCGGGACGGTGTCGGGAGCGCCGAAGGTGCGGGCGATGCAGATCATCTCTGAGCTCGAGGGCCGTCGCCGCGGCGCCTACGCGGGCGCGGTCGGCTACCTCGGCTTCGGCGGCGACATGGACACCTGCATCGCGCTGCGCACGATGGTGCTGCGCGACGGCGTGGCCTACCTGCAGTCGGGGTGCGGGGTCGTGGCCGACTCCGACCCGGAGGAGGAGTACCAGGAGGCGATGAACAAGGTGGCGGCGCTCGGTGTGGCGATCGACCGGGCCGAGTCGGGGGTGTACGGCAGATGAGCGGCGCGCGGGTGTTCGTGCTCGACAACTACGACTCGTTCACCTACAACCTGGTGGACTACATCGCGACCGCCGGCGCCGAGGTGCGGGTGGAGCGAAACGACGCCGTGTCCGCCGCCGAGGTCGAGCGGTGGACGCCGAGCCACCTGGTCGTCTCCCCCGGGCCGGGCACGCCGGCCGACGCGGGTGTGTCGGCGGCGCTGATCGAGCGCGCGGCCGGGCGCATCCCCGTGCTCGGCGTCTGCCTCGGCCACCAGGTGATCGTGACCCTCTACGGCGGCACGGTCGACCGCGCCGGGCGGATCGTGCACGGCAAGCCCGACCAGGTGAGTCACGACGGCTCGCCCCTCTTCGCCGGCATCCCCACCCCGTTCGAGGCCGGCCGCTACCACTCGCTCGCGGCCGTCGGCACGATCCCGCCGGTGCTCGAGGTGACGGCGCGCACTCCCGACGGCGAGGTGATGGGTGTGCGCCACCGGGAGCACGCGGTGCACGGCGTACAGTTTCATCCCGAATCGGTGCTGACCCCGCACGGGCGCACCCTGATCTCGAACTTCCTCGCGATGGAGGGGACGCGACCGTGATCACCGACGCGATCAAGACGCTCGTCGAGGGCCGCGACCTGTCGGGCGAGGAGACCCACATCGCGATGATGCAGGTGATGAGCGGCGACGCGTCGCCGACGCAGATCGCCGCCTTCGTGGTCGCCCTGCGGATGAAGGGCGAGACGCCGGACGAGATCGCGGGCTGCGCGCGGGCGATGCGCGCGCATGTGACACCGGCCAGGCCGTCTCGGGCCGACCTGGTCGACACGTGCGGCACGGGCGGCGACGGCCTGAACACGTTCAACATCTCGACCTCGGCCGCGCTCGTCGCCGCCGCGGCGGGCGCGACCGTGGCCAAGCACGGCAACCGGGCGATGTCGTCGCGCACCGGCTCGGCCGACGTGCTCGAGGCGCTCGGCGTGCGCATCGACCTGCGACCCGAGGACATCGCGGAGTGCATCGACACGGTCGGCTTCGGGTTCCTGTTCGCGCAGGCGCACCACCCGGCCATGCGCCACGTCGGGCCGGTCCGGCGCGAGCTCGGCATCCGCACCGTGTTCAACCTGCTCGGGCCGCTGACGAACCCGGCCGGCGCCCGCCGGCAGGTGCTCGGCGTCTATGCCGAGTCGCTGGTCGAGCCGATCGCGCAGGTGCTGGCCAAGCTCGGTGCCGAGCACGCGATGGTGGTGCACGGCGCGGGCGGCCTGGACGAGCTGACGCCGACCGGCGAGAACCTGGTGTCCGAGGTGCGGAACGGCGAGGTTCGCACCTACACGCTCGATCCGCGCCCGCTCTCGACCGGGCCGGGGCCGGGCAGTCCCGACGATCTGCGCTGCGGCGGCGACCCGGCCCAGAACGCGGCCGTCATCCTGACCGTCTTCGACGGCGAGCGGGGGCCGCGCCGCGACGCCGTCATCCTGAACGCGGCCGCCGCGCTCGTCGTCGGCGGGGTCGTGCCCGAGATCGAGCCGGCGATCGACCTCGCGGTCGACACGATCGACTCCGGCGCGGCGCTGGCCAAGCTGCAGGAGCTGGTCGAGTTCACCCGCGACCGCGCACCGGCGGCCGGATGAGCGGCTACCTCGCGCGGCTCTCGGGCGACATCCGCCGCGACGCGCCCGAGCCCACCCGGGGCTTCGCCGACGCGCTCGCGGCCGGGCCGCACGTCGCCGTGATCGCCGAGATCAAGCGCGCCTCGCCCTCGCAGGGCGCGATCGCGCCGGCCGCCGACGTGGCCGAGACCGCACGCGCCTACGCCGCGGGGGGCGCGGCCGCGATGTCGGTGCTGTGCGCGCAGCGCGACTTCGCGGGCAGCCTGGACGACCTGGCGGCCGCCCGGCGGGCGGCCGGGTTGCCGGCGATCGCGAAGGACTTCACCGTGTTCCCCGAGCAGGTGGCGGCGCAGCGGCTCGCGGGCGCCGACGCGATCCTGGTCATCCTCGCGATGGTGAGCGACGACGAGGCCCGGCGCCTGCTGCAGGCCGCGGAGCTGCTCGGGATGGACGCGCTCGTCGAGACGCACTCGGCGACCGAGGTCGAGCGCGCGCTGGGGCTCGGCGCCGCGGTCGTGGGCGTGAACGCGCGCGACCTGGACACGCTCGCGATCGACCGCGACCGCCAGCTCGCGCTCGTGGCGTCGCTGCCGGGATCGGTCGTGCGCGTCGCCGAGTCGGGCATCGCGGCGCGCGCCGACGTCGAGGCCGCCCGCGACGCCGGTGCCGACGCGGTGCTTGTCGGCACCGCGCTCATGCGCAGCCCGGCGCTCCTGGCCGAGCTCACCGGGGTGCCGCGATGACGCTGGTCAAGATCTGCGGGCTCACCCGCGAGGAGGACGTCGACGTGGCGGTCGCGGCCGGGGCGGACATGGTCGGGTTCGTGCTCGTGCCCGACACGCCGCGGTACGTCGAGCTGGACCGCGCCCGCGCGCTGGCCTCCCGCGTCCCGGACGGCGTGAAGACCGTCGCTGTGGTCGACGGCAGTGTTAAGGGGACAGGCGTCTTAACAGTTCCTGCGGGCGGCGCGTTCGATCTCGTGCAGACCTATGACACCACGGCCGAATTCCATGACACGATCGTGGCCGCGCGGGGCGAGCCGCCCGCCGGCGTGCCCGACGACGTGCCGGTGCTGCTCGACCTCGACTACGGCTCCCGGCCGGACGCCGAGGCGCTGCACCGGCACTGGGAGCGGGCCGCCCGCGTGCGCAGGCCGGTGGTGCTGGCGGGCAGCCTCGGCCCCGAGAACGTGGCCGCCGCGATCGCCGTCGCCCACCCGTGGGCAGTGGACACCTCGCGCGGCGTCGAGGCGGCGCCCGGCGTGAAGGACCACGACCGCGTGCGGGCGTTCGTCCGCGCCGCGAAGGAGGCAACGTGACCGCCCTTCCCGATGAGCGCGGCCGCTTCGGCGACTTCGGCGGCCGCTTCGTCCCCGAGACCGTCATGGGCGCGCTCGACGAGCTCGCCGCCGGCTACGAGGCTGCGCGCGCCGACCCGGCGTTCGCCGCCGACGTCGAGCGCCTCGGCCGCGACTACGTCGGCCGGCCGACGCCGCTCTACCTGGCCGAACGAGTGGCCGAGGGGACAGGCGCGCGCATCTGGCTCAAGCGCGAGGACCTGAACCACACGGGCGCGCACAAGATCAACAACGCGGTCGGGCAGGCGCTCCTGGCCGTGCGGCTCGGCAAGCGCCGGATCGTCGCCGAGACCGGCGCCGGCCAGCACGGCGTCGCCGCCGCGACCGTGTGCGCGCGCTTCGGCCTGGACTGCCACGTGTACATGGGCGAGGAGGACATCCGCCGCCAGCACCCAAACGTCGTGCGCATGCACATGCTGGGCGCCGAGGTGGTGCCCGTCTCGGCCGGCGCGGGCACGCTGAAGGACGCGATGAACGAGGCGATCCGCGATTGGATCACGAACGTCGAGGAGACGCACTACCTGATCGGCTCCGCGGCCGGGCCGCACCCCTACCCGATGCTCGTGCGCGACCTGCAGGCGGTGATCGGCCGCGAGGCCCGCGCCCAGATCCTCGAGCGCGAGGGCCGGCTGCCCGACGTCGTGTGCGCCTGCGTCGGCGGCGGGTCGAACGCGATCGGCCTCTTTCACCCGTTCCTGGACGACGCCGCGGTGCGCCTGTGCGGCGCCGAGGCCGGCGGCGACGACCGCGGCCACGCAGCGACGCTCACGAAGGGGCGGGTGTCGGTGCTGCACGGCTCGCGCTCCTACGTGCTCGCAGACGACGACGGCCAGGTGCTCGAGAGCCACTCGATCTCGGCCGGGCTCGACTACCCCGGGGTCGGGCCGGAGCACGCCTACCTGAAGGACTCCGGCCGCGCCGTCTACGAGGCCGTCACCGACGCCGAGGCCCTGGACGCGTTCCACGTGCTCTGCCGCCGCGAGGGCATCATCCCGGCGCTCGAGTCGGCCCACGCGCTCGCGCTTGCCCTGCGCTCGGCGCAGCCCGGCGAGGTGTGGCTCGTCGGCCTCTCCGGCCGCGGCGACAAGGACGTGGACACCGTCGAGGCGCTGGAGCGGAGGTGAAGCTGCACCCGCCGGTCGTGTCGGTGTACCTGATGGCCGATGCGGACACCGCCGACCTGGCCGCAGCAGCAGTGAGAGCGGGCGCGGGCCTGCTCGAGATCGGCATCCCCTACTCCGACCCGCTCGCCGACGGCCCGACCGTCCAGCGCGCGGGGCAGCGCTCGCTCGCCGCCGGCATGACGACCCGGCGGGCGCTCGACGTGCTGCGTGAGATCCGCGCCCGGGTGGACGTCCCGCTCGTGCCGATGACCTACGCGGCGCCGGTGATGGCCTACGGCGAGCGCCGCTTCTGCGCCGATGCCGCCGCGGCCGGCGCCGACGGCCTGATCGTCCCCGACGTTCCGGCCGACGAGGCGGGCGCGCTCGAGGAGGGCTGCCGCGAGAGCGGCCTCGACCTCGTCCCGCTGCTCGCGCCCACGTCGACCGACGACCGCATCGCGCTTGCCTGCGCCCACGCCGGCGGCTTCGTCTACCTGGTCTCGGTGGCCGGGATCACCGGCGCCCGCGCGCAGCTCTCCGATCGCGTCGCCGGGCTGGCCGCGCGGGTGCGCGCCCACACCGACCTGCCGCTGCTCGTCGGCTTCGGCATCTCGGCCCCGGCCCACGCGGTCGCCGCGCTGGCCGCCGGCGCCGACGGGGTGATCATCGGCTCGAAGGCGATCGAGGTCGCCGAGGCGGGCGGTCCGGGCGCGCTGGCGGAGTTCATCGGGGCGGTCACCGCCGCGGTCGCGGGTTAGAACCGGCCAATCGCGGATCGCTAGGCTTTGTGACATGCATATCCTGGTGGTCGAGGACGACCGGCCGCTGGCCCGGATCCTGCGCAAGTCGATGGAGTCAAGCGGCCATACGGTCGATATCGTCGGGGACGGAGACGAGGGTCTGCGCATGGCCCGCACCCGTGCGCACGACGCGCTCGTGCTGGATCTGCAGCTGCCCCGGCTGTCCGGGATCGAGGTGTGCCGGCGGCTGCGCGACGACGGGAACGCCGTGCCGATCATCATGCTGACCGCGCGCGGCCAGGTGGCCGACCGGATCGAGGGCCTCGACGTCGGCGCCGACGACTACCTGCCCAAGCCCTTCTCGCTCGCCGAGCTGCAGGCGCGCCTGCGCGCGCTCCATCGCCGCGGCAAGGTCGAGCCCGAGGTGCTGCAGTCCGGGCCGCTCGAGCTCGACACGAGCGCCCGCGAGCTGCGTGTGAACGGCACCACCGTCGAGCTGACGGGCACCGAGCTTGCCCTGCTCGAGTACCTGATGCGAAACCCCGGGGTCGTGCTCTCGCGCGACCAGCTGCGCGAGCAGGTGTGGGGCGACGGCTTCGAGCCTGCCTCGAACGTCGTGGACATCTACGTCCACTACGTCCGGCGCAAGCTCAAGCGCGCCGGCGCCGAGCACGACCCGATCCGCACGGTCCGCGGCCTGGGCTACGCCTTCCGCCGCAACGACTGAGAGCCTGACCGTGTTCACCCGGACACGCATCCGCCTGACGGCCTGGTACGTCGGCGCGCTGGCGGTGTTCCTGATCGCACTCGGCACCGTCGTCTACCAGCTCGAGGAGCACCAGCTGCGCACGAACGTCGATCACGGGCTGACCGTGACGGCCAAGCGGGTGCAGGCGAAGTACCGCAGCTCGAACTTCAACGCCGCCGCAGACGAGACCTACGGCGCGTCCTACACGATCTCGTGGAGCGACGGCACGGGATCCTCGGCCGGCGGCCCCGGCGGCAAGCCGAACCGCGCGTCGGCGCTGACCGCGCTCGCGCACGGGTCGGACATGCGCACGATCGAGCGCAAGGGGGTCACGACGCGAATCTTCTCGCTGCGGCTGACGCCCCAGCTGGCGGTGCAGGTGGCGCGGTCGATGGAGCCGGAGGAGGACGCGCTGCACGGGCTGCTGGCGTTCATGCTGCTCGGCTCCGCGGCCAGCATCGCCCTGGCGGCGGCCGGCGGCTGGTTCGTGGCCGGCAAGTCGCTCGCCCCCGTCGTCGACGCCTTCGAGCGCCAGCAGGTGTTCGTCGCCGACGCCTCGCACGAGCTGCGCACGCCGCTCGCCGTGATCCGCGCGAACGCCGAGTACCTGCAGCAGGAGCAGCCCGAGAGCGAGGAGGCGGCCGAGATCCTGACCGAGACCGACCGGCTGACGGCGCTCGTCGACTCGCTGCTCGCGCTCGCCCGCGGCGAGGGCGGCGCGACGGCCGACCGCCCGCTCGACCTCGGCGAGATCGTGACGGCGTCGGCGCAGGCGATGCAGCCGCTCGCGGCCGACCGCAAGGTCGCGCTCGACGTCGAGACCGTGCCCGGCCTCGAGGTGCGCGGGAATCCCGACCAGCTGCGCCAGCTCGTCGTGATCCTGGTCGACAACGCGCTGCGGTACACCCCGGAGGGCGGACGGGTGTCGGTCGAGGCCCACCGCAACGACGGCACGGCGGTCGTGGCCGTGCGAGACACCGGGATCGGCATCGACCGGACCGCCCTGAAGCACGTGTTCGAGCGCTTCTACCGCGCCGACGAGGCCCGCAACCGCGCCGACGGCGGCGCCGGCCTGGGGCTCTCGATCGCCGAGCAGCTCGTGAACGACCACGGCGGCCGCATCTCGGCCGAGAGCGCGCCCGGCCGCGGCAGCACGTTCACCGTGAGCCTGCCGCTCGGCCACGGCGACTGAGCCGCGGCCGAGCGGCGGACCCGCGTCAGTCGCGGGCCGCTGCCGTCTCGACGGCGGGCGCGCGGGTCACCCGGATGTCGCCGGACATCGAGCTCGCGCGCAGGTCGACGTCGGCGGGGCCGCTGCTGGGCGCATTCCCCGTGATGGGCAGCTCCGAGCTGACGTCGCCGGACGCCGAGGTCGCGTCGACGAACAGGGTGGCGCCGGGGGCGATGGCAGCATGCAGGTCGCCGGACATGCTGCGCAGCTGGATCGCGCCGGAGGCGGCGCGCCGGATCCGCACGTCGCCCGACATGGTGTTCACGTCGGTCGCGCCGCCGGTCTCGAGCACCTGCACGTCGCCGGACATCGTCTTTACGTCGGTCGCGTCGCGCATGTGCCCGAGCTCGACGTTGCCGCTGGCCGTCTTGACCAGGGTCGCCCCGCCGTCCTCGATCGTGACGTCCCCCGATGCCGTGCGCACGTCGGCGGCCCCCAGCCGGCCGGTGACGACGACGTCCGCCGAGGCGGTGGCCGCGTCCAGATCGAGGCCGTGTGGGCCGTGCACGCGGATCAGCACCTGGGCATTGCTGAAGCCGAGCAGCTTGCGCTTCGGCACCTCGACCGCCAGCTCCTGCCCGCCGTCGGCGTGGTCGCGCAGGGTCTCGACGATCGACTCGGCGGCCTCGCGCGAAGCCTTGGAGCCGTTCAGCGCCTCGGCTTCGACCACGGTCTCGGTCGTCTCGGCCGTGGCGATCTCGCAGCGTCCGGCAGGGAGTCGCAGCCGCAGCCGCAGGTGCTCGGGGGTGTGATGGGTTGCCATGACAGGTCTCCTCGGTTCAGGCCCGGGCGAAGCCGGACAGGTGGTTCGGGGGGCGCCGCCGCACCGCCGGGGCGGTGAGCACCGGCGCGTCGGCCGTGGTTGCGCGGACGACGTCCGCGGGGGCCGCACGGAACTCGTCCAGCGATCGGGCGGGCGTGAGCTTGCCCCACTCCGACGCCGGCAGCCCCAGGTTGTGTGTCGTGTTCATGTCCTCTCCTCTCATCCGTCGCTGTAGCCGCGCAGCCGGTGTCCGACCCGCCGCTGGCCCGCGGCGACCGCGGCCGAGACCGCGCGCACGAGCCAGGCGTTGGTGGACACGCCCTCGCGGGCCGCCGCCGCCTCGGCGTCGGCCTTGAGCCGCTCCGGCATCCGCAGGGTGATCCGCGCCGACGCGTCGTCGTCCCCGGAAACGGGCGGGGTGGGCGCGTCGGCGACGTACGTGAGCTCGACCTCGCGCCCGGCCAGGCGCACCTCGATGCGGCCGGCCGAGAGCTGGCGGCCGAGCTCCATCGACGCCTCCGAGAGCGCGTCCAGAAGCGCCAGCCGCATCGAGGCGTCGAGTGCGGCAGAAAGCCGGTCGGCCGCCTCGGCGAGCGCCGGCCCTCCCACTGCGGCGGCCGCCTCGAGGTCGGCACGAACCGCGTCTACGAACCGTGTTGTCTCCATGACGTCATTATGACGTCACTAATGCTGTCTGTCAAATGTCTGCTTGACGCCGAGGGCGCGCCGGTAATCTGCTCCGGTGCCGCGCATCGCCAGCCACCTCGACGCCGGCTCGGAGGACTACGAGCGCAATCGCGAGCGCATGGGCGGGCTGGTGGCGGAGCTCGACGGGCACCTGGAGCGCGTCCGCGCGGGCGGCGGCGAGACCGCGGTCGAGCGCCACCACGCCCGCGGCAAGCTGCTCGCCCGCCAGCGGATCGAGCGCCTGATCGATCCCGGCGCGGCGTTCCTCGAGCTCGCGCCGCTGGCCGCCCACGGCCTCTACGACGGCGAGGCGCCGGCGGCCGGCATCGTCACTGGCATCGGCCCGGTCGCGGGCCGCCCGTGCGTGGTGGTCGCAAACGACGCCACGGTCAAGGGCGGCAGCTACTTCCCGCTGACGGTCAAGAAGCACCTGCGCGCGCAGGAGGTGGCGGCGCAGAACCACCTGCCGTGCATCTACCTGGCCGACTCGGGCGGCGCCTACCTGCCGCTCCAGGCAGAGGTGTTCCCCGACCGCGACCACTTCGGCCGCATCTTCTACAACCAGGCCCGCATGTCGGCCGCGGGCATCCCCCAGATCGCGGTCGTGATGGGGTCGTGCACGGCGGGCGGCGCCTACGTGCCGGCGATGAGCGACGAGGCGGTGATCGTGCGCGGCACCGGCACGATCTTCCTCGGCGGCCCGCCGCTCGTGAAGGCCGCCACCGGCGAGGACGTCACCGCCGAGGAGCTGGGCGGGGCCGAGGTGCACGCTCGCCGAAGCGGCGTCGTCGACCACATGGCGGCCGACGACGACCATGCGCTCGCGCTCGCGCGCGAGATCGTGCGCACGCTGGGCGATCCGGCGCCCGAGCCGTGGCAGCGGCGCGAGCCGGCCGAGCCGGCGTACGACCCGGCCGAGCTCCACGGCGCCGTCCCGGCCGATCCGCGGCGGCCGTTCGAGGTGCGCGAGGTGATCGCCCGGATCGTCGACGGCTCGCAGATGCAGGAGTGGAAGCCGCTCTACGGCGAGACGCTCGTGTGCGGCTTCGCCCGCCTGATGGGCTATCCGGTCGCGATCCTGGCCAACAACGGCATCCTCTTCTCCGAGTCGGCGCTCAAGGGCGCGCACTTCGTGCAGCTCGCGGCGCGGCGGCGGGTCCCGCTCGTGTTCCTGCAGAACATCACGGGGTTCATGGTCGGACGCGAGTACGAGGCCGGCGGGATCGCCAAGGACGGCGCGAAGCTCGTGACCGCGGTAGCGTGTGCCGAGGTGCCCAAGTTCACGGTCGTCATCGGGGGGTCGTTCGGGGCGGGCAACTACGCCATGTGCGGCCGCGCCTACTCGCCCCGGCAGCTGTGGATGTGGCCGAACGCGCGCATCTCGGTGATGGGCGGCGCGCAGGCGGCGCGGGTGCTCTCGACCGTCCGCGGCGACATGGACGAGGCCGCGCGGGACGCGTTCGAGGCCCCGATCCTCGAGACCTACGAGCGCGAGGGCAGCCCGTACTACTCCACGGCGCGGCTGTGGGACGACGGCATCATCGACCCGGTGGACACGCGCCGCGTGCTCGCCCTCGGGCTCGCGGCGGCCGCCTGCGGGCCCGTCCCAGACACGACTTTCGGGGTGTTCCGGATGTGAGCAGCGTACGACTGGACAGAAACGGCCTCGTAGCCACGGTGACCCTCGACCGGCCCGACGCGCGCAACGCGCTCGACCGCGAGCTGATGATCGAGCTCACGCAGATGTTTCACACGCTGTCCTACGACGGCACCCGCGTCGTCGTGCTGACGGGCGCGGGCTCGGCATTCTGCGCCGGCGCCGACATCGAGTGGATGCGCCGCGCCCGGGATCTCGAGCAGGACGAGAACGTCGCCGACGCGACGATCGCGCGGACGATGTTCGAGGCGATCGACGCCTGCCCGCGGGCCGTGATCGCCCAGGTGAACGGCCCCGCGCTCGGCGGCGGGTCGGGCCTCGTGGCCTGCGCCGATGTCGCCGTCGCCGACTCCGACGCGGTGTTCGGGTTTACCGAGGCGCGCCTGGGGATCATCCCCGCGACCGTGTCCCCGTACGTCCTGCGCACGATCGGCCCCGGCCATGCCCGCGCCCTCTTCACCACCGGCGAGCGCTTCGACGCCGAGCACGCACGCCGGATCGGCCTCGTGCACGAGGTGGTCGAGCGCGATCGCCTGGAGCACGCCGTGGCCGACCACATCCTCGCCTACCTGGCCTGCGGCCCGGACGCGATCGCCGCCTGCAAGCAGCTCGTGCGCGACGCGACGGCGGGCCTGGCGCTTCCCGACCTCGCCGAGCGGCTCGCGATCACGCGCTCGGGCAACGAGGCCCGCGAGGGGCTGGACGCGTTCCTGGGCAAGCGGCCGCCGGCATGGTCGCCGGAATCACCCGCCTCCTGATCGCAAATCGCGGCGAGATCGCGGTGCGCGTGATCCGCGCGTGCCGCGAGCTCGGCATCGAGGCGCACACGGTGTACGAGCCGGCCGACCGGACGGCGATGCACGTCGCCCTCGCCGACGGGGCGACGGCGATCTCGAGCTACCTGGCCATCCCCGAGATCGTCGCGGCGGCGACCGCCGCGGGCGCGGGCGCCGTCCATCCCGGCTACGGCTACCTGGCCGAGAACGCCGACCTGGCGGAGGCGGTGCAGGACGCCGGGCTGCGCTGGGTCGGGCCGCCGGCAGCGGCGATGCGCGCGCTGGGCGACAAGATCGCGGCCCGCCGCCTGGCCGAGGCCGCCGGCGTGCCGGTCGCGCCGGGGTATGCGGGCGACGACCTGTCCGACGCCGCGCTCGCTCGTGAGGCCCGCCGGCTGGGCGCGCCGCTGCTCGTAAAGGCGGCGGCGGGCGGCGGCGGGCGGGGCATGCGCGCGGTGGCCGACCTGGGTGGGATCCGGACGGCGATCGACGCGGCCCGGCGCGAGGCGGCGGCGGCGTTCGGCGACGACCGCGTGTATCTCGAGCGCCGCCTGGCGGGGGCGCGCCACGTCGAGGTGCAGGTGCTCGCCGACGGCCACGGCGCCTGCATCCACCTGGGCGAGCGCGACTGCTCGCTGCAGCGCCGCCACCAGAAGATCGTCGAGGAGTCGCCCTCGCCCGCGGTCGACGACGACCAGCGCGCCGCACTCGGTGCGGCCGCCGTCGCGATCGCCTCGGCCGCCGGGTACCGCGGCGCCGGGACGGTCGAGTTCCTGGTGTCCGGCGACGGCGGCTGGTGCTTCCTCGAGCTGAACGCGCGGCTGCAGGTCGAGCATCCCGTCACCGAGGCGGTGGCCGGGATCGACCTCGTGCGGGCCCAGATCGAGGTCGCCGCCGGCGAGCCGCTCGAGCTCGAGCAGGCCGACGTCGAGCTGCGCGGCCACGCGATCGAGTGCCGTCTCTACGCCGAGGATCCCGCGGCCGGCTTCGTCCCCGCGACCGGGCGGCTGCTGCGGCTGCGGCTGCCCGCCTGGCCGGGTGTGCGCGTCGATGCCGGCGTGCGCGAGGGCGACGAGGTGGGTGTGCGCTACGACCCGCTGCTGGCCAAGCTGATCGCCCACGCCGAGGACCGCGACGCCTGCATCGAGCGCATGGCGGCGGCGCTCGCCGAGGTGTCGGTGCTCGGCGTGACGACGAACCTCGGGTTCCTGCGCTGGCTGCTCGACCAGCCCGGGTTCCGGGCCGGCGAGGCCGGGATCGACTTCGTCGAGCGCGAGTGGCGGGCCGACCTGGCGCCGCCGCTGCCCGACGACGTGCGCCGCGCCGCGCTCGCCGCGGGGCACACCGACATCTGGCACGCGTTCGGCCCACCCGGGCCGGCCGTCGAGACCGCCGGCGGATACGTCCTCGATCGCGGCTGGCACCACCGGGTCGCGGCCGACGACGACACGGCGGCGCTCGAGGTTGTCGCCGCCGGCTCGCTGCAGGCGCCGATGCCGGGGACGGTGCTGCGCGTGGACGTGCACGAGGGCCAGGACGTCGCCGAGGGCGAGCCGCTGGTCGTGCTCGAGGCGATGAAGATGGAGCTCGCCGTGTCGGCGCCGGCGGCGGGGACGGTGGCGGCGGTGCTGGTGGCGCCGGGCGACCTGGTCGCCCGCGGCCAGGCGCTCGTGGAGCTCGCACCGCGGTGAGCGCGGCGGTGACGGTCGTCGAGGTCGGCCCGCGCGACGGCCTCCAGAACGAGGCCGCGATCGTGCCGGCGGCCGCCAAGGTCGAGCTGATCGAGCGGCTGGCGGCCGCAGGCCTTCCGGTCGTCGAGGCGACGTCGTTCGTCTCGCCCCGCGCCGTGCCGCAGCTGGCCGACGCCGACGAGGTGCTGCCCGCCGTGCACCGCCGCCCCGGGGTGCGCTACCCGGTGCTCGTCCCCAACCTGCGCGGGCTCGAGCGCGCCCTTCAGGCAGGCGCCGATGCCGTGGCCGTGTTCACCGCGGCGTCCGAGGCGTTCGCCCACGCGAACATCAACATGTCGGTGGCGCAGTCGCTGCTCGCGTTCGCCCCGGTGCTCCAGCGGGCGCGGGCCGAGGGCATGTGGACGCGCGGCTATGTCTCGACGGCCTTCGGCTGCCCGTATCAGGGCGTCGTCGAGCCCGCCGTCGTGGCCGGGATCGCCGCGGCGCTCTCGGGGCTCGGCTGCGACGAGATCTCGCTGGGCGACACGATCGGCGTGGGCCGGCCCGAGCAGGTGCCCGAGGTCGTCGGCGCGGTGGCGGCGTCGGTGCCGGTCGAGCGCATCGCCCTGCACCTGCACGACACGGGCGGGCGGGCGCTCGCGAACGTCGCCGCCGGCCTGGAGGCCGGCGTGCGCGTGTTCGACTCCTCGGCCGGCGGCCTGGGCGGATGCCCGTTCGCCCCCGGCGCGCCTGGCAACCTCGCCACCGAGGCGCTCGTCGACATGCTGCACGCCCGCGGCTACGAGACGGGGGTCGACGCCGACGCGGTGCGCGCGACCGGGGCGTGGATGCGCGGGCTGGTGCGGCCGTGAGGGCGGTGCTGCTCGACCTCGACGACACGCTCGTGCCGGATCACGCCGCCTTCCTGGCGGCGGTCGACGACACGGCGGCCGCGCTCGGCGCCCCCGCCGGGATGGGCCGGACGGTGCACGAGCGGGCGCGGCCGCGGTGGGGACAGGCGCCCGAGGCGACGTGGCAGATGCGCGACATGAGCTCGTGGGAGGCGCTCTGGGCGCCGTTTCCGGCCCAGGCGCAGCCGTGGGCGGATGCCTACCGGTCGGGCGCTTGGCACGACGCGCTGGTCGCGCACGGCGTCGACGACCCGTCGCTGGCGCGGCGGCTCGCCGAGGCCTACTCCGATTACCGGCACGCACACTGCCGGCCCTACCCCGAGGCCGTGGCCGCACTCGACGCTCTGCACGGCCGGGTGAGGCTGGCGGTCGTGACGAACGGGATGGAGCGCCACCAGCGCACGAAGCTCGACGCCGCCGGCCTGACCGGCCGGTTCGACGCGATCGTCTCGTCGCAGTCGGTCGGCGCCTCCAAGCCCGACCCGGCGATCTTCCACGCCGCCCTCGCGGCGGTCGGCTGCCGAGCCGACCAGGCGGCCATGGTCGGCGACAACCCTCTGCGCGACGTCGCCGGCGCCCAGCAGGCGGGCCTGCGCGCAGTCTGGATCGACCGCGACGGCGGCGACGCACGCGGCGTCGTCCCCGACGCGCGGATCACCGACCTGGGCGGGTTGGCGGCGCTCGGGTGGTGGTAGGGCGGGGAGCAGGACGGCCACTTGGCCATGCCGAGGGGCCGAGTACCCAATTGGCGCACGTCGCAGATGCCAATTGGGAGTCCAGGCTCCACCCCACCCAATTGGCACTTCCGACCACTGCCAAGTGGTGCGGCCACCCACCCGGACACCCCCGGCCGCCGCCTTCGCCCTCCTGCCGCCACCCAGCCGGCGCTACTCCGAGCTGACGGTCACCTTGTCCATGGTCACCGGCTCGATCGGCTTGTCGCGGCCGTCGCGCTCGACGCTCTGGATCGCGTCGACGACGTCCTGGCCGCTCGTGACCTGGCCGAAGGCGGTGTGCTTGCCGTCGAGCCAGGGGGTGGCGTCGGCGGTGACGATAAAGAACTGGCTGCCGTTGGTGTTCGGTCCGGCGTTGGCCATCGCCAGCGTGCCGCGCACGATGCGGTGGTCGTTGATCTCGTCGTCGAACTTGTAGCCGGGCCCGCCCGTGCCGGTGCCCTGGGGGCAGCCCGCCTGGACCATGAAGTCGGGGATCACGCGGTGGAAGATCAGCCCGTCGTAGAACCCGTCGCCCGCGAGCTTGGCGAAGTTCGCCACCGTCTCGGGCGCGTCGTCGGCGTACAGCTCAAGCTCGATGGTGCCCATGCTCGTCTCGATGGTGGCGCTCGTGTTCGGCATACGTCTCTGACCTCTGGCTCGGTGTGCTGGGACGACCGCACGATAGTCGCGGCCGATCAGGCGCCGACGCGCTCGAGGGCGGGGATCGCCCCCAGCCGCTCGTACACCTCACGCGCCGCGCCGGCGTCGCCGAGCAGCTCCCGGCAGCGGGCGTGCTCGAACCGGCAGCCGAGCGCGGCGAACGCGGCGGCCGCCCTGACGAGCTCGGCCTCGGCGCCGGCGATGCCACGGGCGCGCTGGAGCTGGGCCAGGATGCGCGGCATCTCGTCGACGCCCGGCAGCGCGCAGGCCACCGCGAGCGCCTCCTCGTACTCGTCCCAGCGGCCGAGCGCCGCCGCCGCCTCGGCGCGGATCGCGAGCGCGGCCGGGGCGATGCGGTACACCGGGTGAGCGTGCAGATCGAGATGCCGCACCCGGTCGAGGGCAAGCTCCGGCTCTCCGCGGCCGAGCAGCGCCTGGCCCATCATCAGCTGGAAGGCCGCCTTCGGCTCGGAGCCGAGCCGCTGCTCGAGCTCCTCCGCCTGGTCGGCGTCGCCGCGCAGCAGGTGCACCGCCGCCGCGACGCCGCTCGCCCGCGCCGGCGCCTTGCCCGCCCGGCCGCCGCCGCTGCGCCGGTAGAGCGCCAGGTAGCGCTCGTACGACTGCAGCGCCTCGTCCCAGCGATCCCACGCGAAGAACGCCTCGGCGACGTCGAGCACCGGCCGCGCCTGCCAGTGGGCGTCGTCCTCGGCGCCCGGAACGCCGGCGGCGTCGCCCGCGGCCACCGCGCCGGCGTAGTCGGCCACGACGATCCGCGTCTGCGCCGCCTGCGAGCAGGCGTCCATGCGCTCGACGCGCCCGCCGTCGGCGACGGCCAGCTCGAGCCGGCGGTCGGCCAGGACCCGCGCCTCCTGGTAGCGGCCGAGCCCGAGCAGCACCGTGCCGATCGCGTCCATCGCGGCCGAGCGCAGCTCGGGCCGGTGGATGCGCGCGCCGATCGCGAGCGCGGCCTCGGCCGACTCGAGCCCCTCTTCGAGCGCCGCCCGGTCGTCGGAGTCGTAGCGCCAGCGGCGCAGGGCGCTCGCGACGAGCAGCCGCCCCTCGATCGCGGGCAGCTCGGCCTCGCGGGCCTCGTCGATGCCCGTGGCGATCATCTCGGCCAGCCCGCCCTGCCCGGGCAGGCCCACGAGCATCGATCCCCACCGGGTCGGCATGTCGGCCCACTTCCACCGCAGCCGGGCGCGGTCGCCCGGCCCGAGGCCGGCGCGCTCGGCGTGCTCGAGGGCCTCGCCGTAGGCGAGCCAGGCATCCTCGGCCGCCTCGGTCATCCAGCGGGCGTCGCCGATCGCCTCCGCCGCCAGCGCGTGCTCGTGGTCGCCCGAGGCGAGCGACTGGGCGAGCGTCGCCTGGCGCAGCGCCAGGCCGTGCGCATAGACGGCGCGGGCATCGACGGCGGCCGCGAGCAGCGTCCGCACCGCATCCGCGCGCGCGTCGTCGGCACCGAGCCCGGCGGCGGCCGCATAGTGGTTGGCGACCGTCTGGCGGCTCACCATCGGGTCGGACTCGAGCGAGCGGGCCAGGGCCAGATGCAGGCGGGCGCGCTCCTGGCGGGGGATGCTCTCGTAGGCCACGTCGCGGATCAGCGCATGCTTGAAGGCCAGGCCGCCGCCGGGCTCGGTGAAGAGCAGGCCGCGCTCGGCCAGGCGGCGCAGGATCCGCCCCAGGTCGGGGCCGCCCGAAAGCACGGCGAGCTGCGGCTGGGTGAAGCGGCGGCCGATGACCGACGCACGCTGGAGCACCTGCTTCGCGTCGGGCGGCAGCAGGTCGATGCGCGCGGCGATCACGCCCTGCACCGTCTCGGGCACCCGGTCGCCGCCCTCGCCGGTCATCGCCAGGATCTCCTCGAGGAAGAACGGGTTGCCGCCCGCGAGCGCCACCCCGGCCTCGTCCTCGCAGCCAAGCGCGGTCGCGAGCCGGCGCATGTGCTCCCCGCTGAGTGCCGACAGCGTCACGGTCGTCTCGTCGCGCATCCCCGACCCCCAGCCCGGGTGCTGCACGAGCAGGTCGTCGCGGGCGAGACAGAGCACGACGAGCGGCACCCGCGCCTCGGCGCGGATCACGGCCGCGATGAGCTCGAGCAGCGCCGGCTCGGCCCAGTGCGCGTCCTCGATCACGAGCAGGGTCGGCTCGCGGGCGGCCATCGCGACCAGCAGCTGGCGCCAGGCGTCGTGGCCGCTCTGCCGGTCGCGCTCGAGGGCGTCGGCGTCGCGGCTCGCGCGCCACCGGTTCGAGACGGTGCGCAGGAGCTCTGCGATCCACTCGTCGGTCGCGTCGGGGACGAGGGCGTGCAGGAAGCCGGTGACACGCGCGATGGCCTCGTCGGGCGTGTCCTCGGCGCGGACGGCCGCCGCCCGCAGCAGCACGTCGCGCAGCGGCGCGTACGGCCCCGCCTCGCCGTAGGGCAGGCAGCGCCCGACCCACACGGCCGGCGGCTCGTCCGACCGGCGCAGCTCGACGACGACCTCCTCGAGCAGCCGGCTCTTGCCGATGCCCGGCTCGCCGACGATCGTGATCAGGTGCGGGCGGGCGTGCTCGACGGCGCGCTCGACCAGCGAGCGCATGAGGGTCAGCTCGGCCTCGCGGCCCACGAAGGGGCCGAACGCGCGCCGGCGGCGGCGGTACGACCCGGCCGGGGCCATCCGCTCGACGGCGTAGGCCGTGATCGGCCCCGCGCGGCCCTTCACCCGCAGCGAGCGCGGCGCGACCGTGCGCGCGAGCGGCTCGACGGCCCGGAACGTGCGCTCGCCGAGCAGGATCTCGCCCGGCTCGGCCGCCTGCTGCAGGCGCGCCGCCAGGTTCACGGCCTCGCCGGTGACGAGGAAGTCGCGCCCCGGGACGGTGCCGGTCGCGACGAGGCCGGTGTTGATGCCGATCCGCAGCGTCAGCGCCTTGTCCCTGCGCTCGGCCACCCACATAAGCCGCGAGCGCATGACGATCGCGGCCCGCACCGCCCGCTCGGGGTCGTCCTCGTGGGCGATCGGGACGCCGAACACGGCCATCACCGCGTCGCCGATGAACTTCTCGACCGTGCCGCCGTAGGCCTCGGCCGCCCGCGAGAGCTGGTCGTAGACGTCGCCCAGGAGGTCGCGCAGGGTCTCGGCGTCCATGCTCGCGGCGAGCTCGGTCGAGCCGGCCAGATCGGCGAAGAGCACGGTCGCGAGCTTGCGCTCGGCGGTGTCCCCAACGGCCAGCGGGCGGCCGCAGCTGGGGCAGAAGCGGGCGCCGTCGGGTGGCAGGGCGCCGCAGTTGGGACAACGGGTGGTCGGCATCGGTGTGCCCGGTAGGATGCCCCACGCCGGCCGTTCGGCCGTCCGCAGGATGCGAATCACCGCCACAAACACCTCTCCCCTCCGCTCCGGCGCCGATGTGCTCGTGGTGACCGTCGCGAAGCCTCCGGTGCTCGCAGGGGCGGCGGCGGAGGTCGATGCGGCGCTCGGCGGGACGATCGCCGGACTGATCGAGGCCGGCGAGATCCGTGGCGCCCGCGGCCAGGTGACCGTCGTCCACGCACCCGCCGGCGTGCGCGCACGCCGCGTGGCCGTGGCCGGGCTGGGCGCCTCGCCCGGGCCCGACGACGTGCGCCTGGCAGCCGCCGCGAGCGCACGGGCGGCAACGGGCGCACGGGCCGGATCGCTCGCCTTCGTCGTCGACTCGGTGCCGCTCGACCGCGAGCTCGCCAGCCGCTGCCTGGTCGAGGGCGCGATGCTCGGGGAGTACCGCTTCGACCGCTATCGCAGCGAGCCCGCCGCCGACCGGCCGAGCCGGCTCGACGCCGTGACGCTGATCGGCGGCGACCGCCGCCAGGTGCAGCGCGCGACCATCGTCGCGACCGCGGTCAACCGCGCCCGCGACCTGCAGAACACGCCCTCGAACCTGCTCGGGCCGCAGCAGCTCGGCGAGCGCGCCCGCGCGATCGCGAGCGAGCACGCGAGCGTCACCGCCACGGTGCACGACCGCCGGTTCCTCGAGCGCCGGCGGATGGGCGCCTTCCTGGCCGTGGCCGCGGCCGGCGGCACCCAGCCCGCCCTGATCACGCTGCGCCACCGGCCGCCGCGCACCCCTCGCAGCGACGTCGTCCTCGGTCTGGTGGGCAAGGGGCTCACGTTCGACACGGGCGGCCTCTCGCTCAAGCCCGCGCGCAGCATGACCGGGATGAAGTTCGACATGTCGGGCGCCTCCGCGGTGCTCGAGGCGACCGCGGCCATCGCCGAGCTGGGGCTGCCGATCCAGGTCGTCACCGTGGTCGGGGCGGTCGAGAACCTCGTCTCGGCCACCGGCATGCGTCCCGACGACGTCGTCCGCGCCGCGAACGGCAAGACCATCGAGATCACGAACACCGACGCCGAAGGCCGGCTCGTCCTGGCCGACTGCCTGCACCACGCGCGCAGCCTCGGCGCCACCCACGTCGTCGACCTCGCCACCCTGACCGGGGCGATCGTGGTCGCGCTGGGCGACCTGCACACAGGCATGTTCGGGCGCGACGACGAGTTCGTCGAGCGGATCCGCGCCGCGGGCGAGCTCGGCGGCGAGCACGTGTGGCGGATGCCGCTGCACGACACGTACAAGCGCTTCATGCGCTCCGACGTGGCCGACATGATGAACGCCTCGACCGCCGGCAAGGGCGGCGCCTGCTTCGCCGCCCGCTTCCTGCAGGAGTTCGCCGGCGAGGGGCCGTGGGCGCACCTCGACATCGCGGGCGTGGCCGACCTCGACTCGGATCGCGGCGACGGGCTCGGCAAGGGCGGCACCGGCTGGGGCGTGCGCCTGCTGGTCGAGCTCGCCCAGTCGCTGTGCTGAGCTTCGACCTCTCCGACGAGCACCGCCTCTTCCGCGACACGGTCAGGGAGTTCGCCGAGGGTGCGATCGCACCGCAGGCGGAGCAGCTCGACCGCGAGGGCCGCTTCCCGCTCGAGCTGGTCGCGCAGGCGGCGGAGCTCGGGCTCATGGGCATCCCGATCGCGCCCGAGTGGGAGGGCGGCGGCGCCGACACGCTCGCGTATGCGATCGCGATCGAGGAGCTCGCGCGCGTCGACCAGTCGTTTGCGATCACGGTCGCGGCGCACACCTCGCTCGGCACGCAGCCGATCAACCTCTTCGGCAGCGACGAGCAGAAGCGGCGCTGGCTGCCGCAGCTCGCCTCGGGCCGGCGGCTGGCCGCGTTCGGCCTGACCGAGCCCGGCGCGGGCTCCGACGCCGGCGCGACCCGCACAACCGCCCGGCTCGAGGGTGGCGAGTGGGTGATCGACGGCGCCAAGATGTTCATCACGAACGCCGGCACCGAGATCTCGGCGCTCGTGACGATCACCGCCCGCACCGGCCCCGACGAGATCTCGAACATCGTCGTCGAGAACGGCACCGCCGGCTACACCCAGTCGGCGCCGATGAAGAAGATGGGCTGGCGCTCGTCGGACACCCGCGAGCTCGCCTTCGCCGGCTGCCGCGTGCCGGACGATCACCTGCTCGGCCCGCGCGGCGCCGGCTTCCGCCAGTTCCTCGAGATCCTCGACGGCGGCCGCATCAGCGTCGCCGCGCTCGGCCTGGGCGCGGCCCAGGGGGCGTACGAGATGTCGCTTGCCTACGCCCGGGAGCGCGAGCAGTTCGGCCGCCCGATCGGCCGCTTCCAGGCGATCCAGTTCAAGCTGGCCGACATGGCCACCGAGATCGAGGCGGCGCGCAACCTGGTCTACAAGGCAGCGTGGCTGAAGGACGCGGGCCGCGACTTCGCCCAGGTCGCCGCCATGGCCAAGCTGTACACGGGCGAGCTGTCGCGGCGGGTGTGCAACGAGGCGCTCCAGATCCACGGGGGCTACGGCTTCATGGACGAGTACCCGGTGAGCCGGTTCTACCGCGACCAGAAGGTGCTCGAGATCGGCGAGGGCACGAACGAGGTCCAGCGGATGGTGATCGCCCGCGGCCTGGGTCTGTGAGCACGTCGGCCGGCCTGACCGCGGCCGGCGCCGTGCTCGTGTGCGCCGTGTTCCTCGCGACCGTCGTGTCGCGCGGGCTGCCGCCGGGCGCGGGCCGGCGGCTGACCGACGAGACGGCGCTCATCCTGGGCTTCGCCGCGCCCGCGCTGGCGCTGCTCTCGCCCTGGCTGTATCACCGGCTGTGGCCGCCGGCCGCCGTGATCGCGGCGGGCTACGGCGGCTTCTACCTCGTGCGCATGCGCCAGGTGCGGCGTGCCAACCGCGACGGGGTGCGCATGCTGCTCGGCCTCGACAAGGACGCGAGCTTCGGCGAGGTGTGGCAGAACGCGGAGGCGCTCGAGCCGCGCCCGGTCACCAACACCGGCCGGCTTGTGATCGGCTTGGCGGCGGCCGCCCTGATCGTCGTCGGCTACGTGATCGGGCGCTACGACACGGCCCTGATCGCGCTCATGCTGGGCGCCGCCGACACGACGCTTCGACCCGCATACCACCGCGCGCTGGTGAAGAAGGTGCGCGAGATCGCCCACTGACGACCGCGTAGGCAAGGTGCCTGGCACCGTCCTGGTGCCAGGCACCAGTCGAAGGTCGGGGCCAGGCCCCGGTCAGTGCATGCGCGTGACGGGGTAGCCGCTGTTGCGCACGAGCTCGATCACCTCGTGCGCGTGGGCCTCGTCGCGCGTCTCGAGGATCAGCTCGATGCCCGTCTCGGCGACGGCCACGTCGACGCTCTCGCGGTGGTGCGACACCACGAGCAGATTGATGTGGGCGTCGGCGAGCACTTTGAGCAGGGCCATCAGCTGCCCGGGCCGGTCGATCAGGCGGGTGCGAATCACCAGGTAGCGGCCGGCGTTCGTCAGGCCGAAGCGGATCACCTGCATGAGCAGCGGCGTGTCGATGTTCCCGCCCGACAGCACCGCCACCGCGCGCTTGGCCTGCACCTTGCCGGCCAGGAGCGCCGCCAGGCCGACGGCGCCGGCGCCCTCGACCACGGCCTTGGAGCGCTCGAGCAGCTGGACGATCGTCTGGCTGATCTCGGCGTCGGTGACGGTGACGACGTCGTCGACGTACTCGCGCACGAGCGCAAAGGTGATCTCGCCGGGGTGCTTGACGGCGATGCCGTCGGCGATCGTCTCGGTCTGCGGCACCGGGGTGATCGTGCCGTGCTCGAGCGAGCCGACGTAGGGCGCGCAGCCGGCCGCCTCGACGCCGATCACGCGCACCTCGGGGCGCAGCGTCTTCACGGCGATGGCGATGCCCGAGAGCAGCCCGCCGCCGCCCAGGGGCACCACGACCGCGTCCAGGTCGGGCACGTCCTCGAGGATCTCCAGCCCCACCGTGCCCTGGCCGGCGATCACGATCTCGTCGTCGTAGGGGTGCACGAGCGTCTTGCCCTCGTCGCGCTCGGCCTGGCGGGCCGCCTCGACCGATCCCTCGACGCTGTCGCCGACGAGGCGCACGGTCGCGCCGTAGCCGGCGGTGGCGCCGACCTTGGCCAGCGACGCCGCCTCGGGCATGTAGACGGTCGCGTCGACCCCCGCCGAGCGGGCGGCGAAGGCGACCGCCTGGGCGTGGTTTCCGGCCGACGGGGCGACGACGCCGGCGGCGCGCTCCGTGGGCGTGAGCGACTGGATCTTGGTGTAGGCGCCGCGGATCTTGAACGACCCGGTGCGCTGCTGGTTCTCGAACTTCAGCCACACCTCGCCGCCGCACTGGCGGGTGAAGGTCTCCGAGCGCTCGGTCGGCGTGCGGTGGGCGACGCCCTTCAAGCCCTCGGCGGCGGCGCGGATGTCGTCCAGGCTGACCACGAGATGGCCGCGAAGGGTACCCTGTTTCCCTCCACATGGCCGACGAACCCCTCAACGTCCTGGTCGAGATCCCGCAGGGCAGCCGCAACAAGTACGAGTACGACCCCGACCTGGGGCATATCGTGCTCGACCGGACGCTGTGGACGAGCGTCGTCTACCCCGCCGACTACGGCTTCATCATGGACACGCTCGGCCGCGACGGTGACCCGGTCGACGCGCTCGTGCTAGTCGCCGAGCCGACGTTCCCGGGCTGCGTGATCAAGGTCGAGCCCGTCGGCGTGTTCGAGATGCACGACGAGAAGGGCGAGGACGACAAGGTGCTGTGCGTCCCGTTCAAGGACCCGAAGTGGAGCCGCGTGCACGACATCGGCGACATCCGCGTGTCGCTGCTCGACGAGATCGCCCACTTCTTCGACGTCTACAAAGACCTCGAGCACGGCGCCGGCACCGAGATCGGCGGCTGGCGCAACCGCGCCTACGCCGACGAGATCATCGCCGAGGGGCGGCGCGCGTTCGCGGCTGGGTGAGCGCGGGGCCCCGGCCCAATTGACATCCGCTCGAACTGCCAATTGGCAGTTCGGCGTGCACGATCACGCCTGCGGCGGGTCCCCGTCCCCCGCGCCCGCCTTGAACACGCGCTCGCTTATCTCGCGCGTGGCCGTCAGCGGGTCGAGCCGGCGCGCGTGCACCTCGTCGAGCAGCCGGCGCAGCTCGGGATCCTGCTCCAGCGCTGCGGTCAGGCGGCGGCGGGCCTGGGCGACGGCCACCGCGACGACCTCGTGCTCGATGCTCTGACGCCGGCGCTCCTCGAGGCCGCCACCCTCCTCGAGCCGGTGGCGGTGGTCGAGCACCGCCTGCCACAGCTCGGCGATGCCCTCGGCCCGGAACGCCTCGGTCTCGACGATCGGCACGCGCTGGGCCGATGCGTCGAGCGAGAGCACCGAGCGAATCTCGGCGCGCATCGTGCGCGCGGCGGGGTGGTCGCTCTTGTTGATGACGATGATGTCGGGGATCTCCATCACCCCAGCCTTGAGCGCCTGGATCGAGTCGCCCGAGCCCGGCTGGAGCACGAGCACGACCGTGTCTGCGAGCGACGCCACCTCGACCTCGCTCTGGCCCACGCCGACCGTCTCGAGCAGCAGCACGTCCATCCCGGCCGCGTCCAGCACGAGCAGCGCCTGCAGGGTCGCCTCGGACACGCCGCCCAGGTGGCCGCGCGTGCTCATCGAGCGGATGAACACGCCCTCGTCGGTGAAGTGGTCGGCCAGGCGGATGCGGTCGCCGAGCAGCGCTCCGCGCGAGAACGGGCTCGACGGGTCGACCGACACCACCCCCACCCGCTGCTGCTCGCCGCGCAGGAGCGCGATCACGCAGGCGATCAGGCTCGACTTGCCCACCCCCGGCGGGCCGGTGAACCCGACGATCGCCGCGCGCCCGGTGCTCGGGTAGAGCTCCCGGACGAGGTCGTAGGCGAGCGGATCGCGGTTCTCGACCAGCGTGATCGCCCGCGCGACGGCGCGCGTGTCGCCGCCGCTGACCCCGTCCACCAGGGCGCGCAGATCGGTCGGGCGGCGGGTCACCGCGGTTGCAGCGCCCGTCTCAGCGCGTCGGCGAAGATCGCGTTCTCGGCCGGCGTGCCGACGGTGATGCGGACGCTCCCCGGCGCGCCGAACGGCTCCAGCGGGCGCACGATCACGCCGTCGGCCTCCAGGGCGCGGGCGAGCGCGCGTCCGTCCCCCACGTCGACGGCGAGAAAGTTCGCGCAGGCGGGGAACGCCGTCATCCCGGCCGCGGCGAGCGCGGCGACGAGGTCGGCGCGGCCCTGCTCGTTGAGCTCCCGCCGGCGCACGAGCTCGGCCGCGTCGTCGAGGCTCGCGATCGCGGCGACGTGGGCGAGCTCGGACACGTCGAACGGGTTTCGCACCTTCATCACCTCACGCACCACCGCAGCCGGGCCGACCATGTAGCCGACCCGCAGGCCCGCCAGGCCGTAGATCTTCGAGAATGTGCGCAGCACGGCCACGTTCGGGCGCTCGAGCGCGTGCTCGGCGACGGCGTCCGGGTAGTCCGGGTCGGTGACGTACTCGAAATAGGCCTGGTCGACGACGACCAGCACATCCTCCGGTACGCGGTCGATGAACGTGCGCACCGCATCGCGGCCGACCATCGTGCCAGTGGGGTTGTTCGGGTTGCAGACGTAGACGATGCGGGTGCGCGGCCCGATCTGCCCGGCCATCGCGTCCAGGTCGTACGCGCCGTCGCGCAGCGGGACGGCCACCGGCGTCGCCCCCTGCTTGACGGCGTCGAGCCGGTAGCTCACGAACGACGGCCAGCCCATGACGGCCTCGTCGCCGGGGTCGAGATAGGCCATCGAGAGGCAGGCGACGAGCGCGTCGGCCCCGTTTCCGACCGCGATCCGGTCGGGGGTCGTGCCGTGCCGGGCCGCGAGCCGCTCGACCAGCTCGCCGCCGAGCTCCGGATACCGGTTCAGGTGCGGCGCCTGGCGCGCGATCGCCTCGAGGGCCGACGGGAACGGGCCGTACGGGCCCTCGTTCGAGGCCAGCTTGACGATCCGCTCGAGCCCCAGCTCACGCCGCACCTCGGCGGCGGGCTTGCCCGGCTCGTACGGTCGCAGGTCGGCGAGGGCGGGTCGGGGACGCACGGGGCACTAGAGTACCAACGCCATGTCGGCACGCGAGATCGGACTCTTCCCGCTCGCAGCGGTGCTCGTGCCCGGCGAGCTGATGCCGCTCCACATCTTCGAGGACCGCTACAAGCGGCTGATCGGCGACTGCGAGGAGCGCGGCCAGCAGTTCGCGCTGCTGTACGCGGACGACGACGGCACGCGCGAGCTGGGCTGCACGGCCGAGCTCGTCGAGGTGACGGAGCGGTTCGACGACGGCCGCCTGAACGTGGTCGTGCGCGGCGGCGAGGTGGTGCAGGTGGTCGAGCTCACCCGCGGCCGGGCGTACACCACCGGCAGGGTCGAGCCGGCCCCGGATGACGGCGAGGCGGGCGACGAGGCCGCCGCGGCGCTCGAGCTCTACCAGCGCGTCGCCGAGGCCACGGGCAGCGAGCCCGACCCGGACCTCACCGCGGCCTCCGATTCGGTCGCCTACGCGATCGCCGCGCGGGTCGACTTCCCGGCGGGCGAGAAGCAGCGCATCCTCGAGCAGCGCAGCGAGCGCGGCCGGCTGATGGTGATCGTCGAGCTCCTCGCCCGCGCCCTCGAGAACATCGCCGCCTCGGCCGAGATCCGCGAACGCGCCCACACGAACGGCAAGGTGGCGCCGCCGGGCGGGAGGGGCTAGCCGCTCACCCGTCGAGCACGAACCCCGTGCCGCCGCGGCGCGGGTCGCCGGCGGCCTCGGTGCGGCCGGAGCGGATGAGGACGGCGTTCGTGCCGCCGAAGTACAGGTTGAGGCCCTGGAACCGGTTCACGCGCTCGCCCCAGTGCTCGAGCAGGTCGATCTCGGCCGGGTCGAAGCCGCCCTCGCAGTCGAGCCGGTCGCCCTCGACGTGCACGCGCGGGTGCTCGATCGCCTCCCTCGCGCCCATCCCGTGGTCGATCACGTTGATCGCGACCTGGGTGATCGCCGAACGCAGCCGGTTGGAGCCGCTCGAGCCGACCACGAGCTCGATGCCGTCGGGGCCGACCACCATCGTGGGCGCCTGCATGCTCGTGAGCCGCGTCCCCGGCGGCATGCTCCGCCCGGCGGCCAGGTCCTCCTCGCCCATCATGTTGTTCAGGTGCAGGCCGGTGCCGGGGACGATCACGCCCGAGTGGCAGCCGTTCGACGAGGTGAAGGCGCAGGCGTTGCCGTCGGCGTCGACCACCGAGATGTGCGTCGTGCCGCGGTCGGAGGGCACGGCAGCGGCCGTCGTCGGCGCACCTTCGAGCGCCGCCGCCACCGCCGCGCGACCGCGCCCGACCGCCTCGTCCGAGAGCATGTGCCGGGCGAGGCCGCCGCGGTGCAGGAGCTGCTCGAACCGGCGGTCGCGCATGCGCCCGGCGGCGCGCATCGCCTCGGCATAGGCGCGCAGCGTGCGCGCCCGGCCGGGCGGCAGCGGCTCGCCGACGCCTCGCAGAACCGCCAGCATGTGCCCGATCAGCACCCCGCCCGACGAGGGCGGCGGGTTGGTGAAGATCTCGCGGCCGCCGTGGTACGGCACCATCAGCGGCCGCCGCCAGACCGCTCGATAGGTGGCCAGGTCGGCCATCGTCAGCCGCCCACCGGTGCCGTGCTGGTGGTCGACCATGGCGGTCGCGAGGCCGCCGTCGTAGAAGTCGCGTGCACCCAGCTCGGCCAGGCGCTCGATCGTGCCGGCCAGATCGGGCTGGCAGACGCGTTCGCCCTCGCGCACGAATCGGCCGCCCGGCGCGAACACGGCCTGCACCTCGGGAGTGTGCTCGAGCACCACCTGGATGGCGACGAGCACCGCCTGCTGGCCCCCCGTCGAGGCAACACCCTCGTTCGCGGCCACGGCGGCAGGCATCAGCAGGTCGCGCCACGGCCGCGATCCGAAGCGCCCGTGCACCGCGGCGAGCCCGGCAACGACTCCGGGGACGGCGCAGGCGGCCGCGCCGATGTGGAACACCTGGGTGGTCTGCTCGTCGAACGGCACGTCGACCGCGTCGGGCTCGCCCAGCGGGCGGTCGTCCGGCAGGTCACGGCCCGGGATGGCCGTGAAGGCGTCGAGCACGTGCACCTTGCGCGTGCGGGCGGGCCGCACCAGCAGGAAGCCGCCTCCGCACGGGCTGATCAGCCCGGGCTCGGCCGCCCACGACATCGCCGCGGCGGCGACGGTGGCGTCGACCGCGTTGCCGCCCTCGGCGAGGACGGCGGCGGCGGTGCGGGCGGTCTGCTCGTGTCCGGCGGCGGCGGCGGCCCTCATGCCGGAATCGTACGCGTCACCCCTCTGCCGGTGGCGGATCCGGTCCCCGGGCGCTCGCCGCGCTCCGACATCAGCAGGTCGCGCAGGCCGCGCTCGGCCCCCTGCGCCTCGGCCAGATAGGCGTACAGCGTCGCCCCGTCGGCGACCAGGTAGGCGTGCCCGAGATCGGTCTGCTCGTGGATGATCATGCTCTCGTAGCGCTCTGCGAGCCGGGCGAGCTCCTCGATGCTCTTCACCTGAACGAGATCGCCGTGGCTGCCCAGGCTCGAGTGGACGACGGAGACGATCGACTCGCCGTAGCGCGCGGCGATGCGCGTCGGCTCGTCCGCCCCGCGCGAGCGCCGGTAGAGGCGCACCGCGAAGGCGAGCGCCACGAGCGCCACGAGCACGCCGACGAGGCCGGCGATGCGGGCGACGGTGACCGGCACCCGCAGGCTGCGGGCGCCGATGCTCTGGGCGACCGTTGTCGCGGCGGCGACCGACCCGTTCGCGCCAGGGTGAAACACGGGCGCGAGCCGCGCCGGGGGCGGCAGCGTGCCCTGGGGCAGGGCGGGCAGCACGGGCGCGAGCTCGTACGGCGTCAGCGTGAACGGGAGCTGGGGCGAGTAGGCGGCGGCGAACCGATGCCCGGCGATCGTCCCGTGCACGTGGACGTCGGGGACGAGGGTGAGCGTGAAGCTCGCGCCGGGCTGCGCGGTCGCGGTGGCGACCCGTCCGAGCAGCCGCTCGAGCCGGCGCAGGTGCACGATCCCGGCGAGCGCGACGTGCGTGCCCGTGAATGCGGTGGGCGCCTCGAGAGGCACCGTCCGCGTCCAGCCGTTCTGCGATGCCAGCACGATGTTCATGGCCGCCGTCCCCGAGAGCCCGCGCACGGCAGCGGCGTGCAGCGCGTAGGCGAACTGGGCCTGCACGGGGCCGGCGAGCCGGGCGAAGATCGGCTGGCCGGTGGTCGCGTGGCCGGTGCGGTAGACCGCTCCCGGGATGGTGGTGGCGGCGTAGGCGAACACGCCGGACTGCTGGTAGCCGACGTGCGCGGTCGCCGTGCGCCGCGCAGGCGCGGTCCAGGCAAGGAGCGAGACGCCGAGGCAGGCGGCAAGGGCGACGGCGGCGACGACAACGGCCCCGGACGTGCCGATCGCACTGAGCTGCGTCGCCGGCCGCGACGCCGGCACCCACTTGGGCTGCGCTGTGCGCCACTTGGGCGCGGGGCCGCGGCGGCGCCGCCGCGAGCGATGAACGCCCGCGCCACCGAAGAGCAGCACGACGGCGAGCCCGGCGAGCACCGCCATGACGACGGGCGAGCGCACCTGCGCCATCCGCAGGCCGAGCGTCGGCGCGAGCACCCACAGCTTGCCGATGATCTGGGCGCGGGTGACGTGCTCCGGGTCGCGCCAGCTGTTGTTGTCGCCCTTGAAGATGTACCAGTGCGGAGTGACGGCGACGATGCGATGCAGCACGGTGACGTGCAGCGTGCGGCTGCGGTAGGCGGCGATGTCGCCGACGTGGTAGGCGCTCGCAGGCCTCACCAGGGCGAGGTCACCGGTGTGGATGCGGGGTTGCATGCTGACCCCGTTCGTGACCACATATCCGGTGTCGCCGCCGAGCGCCGGCGGTGCGAGGAAGAACCAGCCCGCGCCGAGTACGGCCATGCCGACTCCAAGAGCCGTGAGTCGGCGCCATAGGCGATGGCCGGATGTGCGGGGGAGGTACATATGACGTATGCACCCGGGGCGGCGGGAGGAGGGTTCCCGCCGCCCCGCGTGCGGAGCTGCGTGAGGGGACTACCGAGAGGCTGCGACGGTGAGCTTGTCGAGCCCGGAATCCACGCCGCTCGGAAGCTGGCAGTGGACGTGCCACGGAGAGACGTGCTGGATGGTGCTCGAGCCGGCGGTGCAATCGACCCAGCCGCTGCTCGTCAGCGTGTTGTTCGAGTCGTCCAGCTTGATCTGCACCTGGGTGGCGTCGGCCGACAGGTCGAAGTCGACGAACGACCAGGTCGCCGGGGCGGTCGGGTCGATCGTGTAGGTGACGTTCGACACGGTGTAGCCGGTGATCGTCGCGTTGCCGATACCGGCCTGACCGCCGTCGGCGATCGTGTTGCTCGCGGTGAACGCGTACGCGCCCACCAGTGCGGCTGCGGCCACGGCCACGACGGCCAGGCCCATCGGCCGCTTCAGAAGCTTGAACATTTTGGGGTCCCTTTCTTGGTGACTGGCATTACCGCCTGGACCCCAACCAGCCGGGCCCGTGGCCCCGCAATCGGCCGTTCCCGCCCCACTCTTGAGCCTTTGCAGCCAATTTCCGGCGCGCGCGGCGGTCGGAATGCCCGAAAATCCGCGCTGCGTGAGGTTTCCGGCGCGTGCGCGGATATGCACGTGTGATGGAGTCTCATCGAGCGCTCGTGGCTGGCACAGCCGTCGTTCTCGGCCTCGCCCTCCCCGGTCAGGCCGGGGCGGTCGGCGCATCGCCCGGGGTGGCGATCGGCGGCGACGGCGCGTCGTGGCAGGCCCACGCGCAGCGGTTTGTGGCCGTGCCGGACGGCGCGGGCACCGTCGTCCGCGAACTGCGGCGGGCGGACGGCGCGACGGTGCGCTCAGTGCGTGTCGGCGGCGCCTACGGCATCCCGGGCGTCGCCTACGATGGCAACCTCGAGCAGGTGCCCGCGGCGAGCGCGACGGTCGTCGTCGCCGGGCGCACCCGGGTGGCACTGCCGCGGCGGACGCGCTTCGTGGTGCTCGCGACGGCCGGCCTGCACGTCGTGCGCAGGATCACACTTGCGGGCGCGTTCGCGTTCGACGCGCTCTCGCCGGGCGGGACGACGATGTACCTGACCGAGCACCGTTCGGCGGCGCACATCACGCGCTACACGGTGCGTGCGTACGACCTGCGCCGCGGGCGGCTGCTCCCCGGCGTGATCGCCGACCGCCGAAGCGGCGAGTGGAAGATGGACGGGATCCCGGCCACGCGCCTGCAGACGGCCGCCGGCGGCTGGGCGTACACCCTCTACCAGGGCGGCGAGGACGGCGCGTTCGTGCACGCGCTCGACACCCGCGCGCGCACGGCCCACTGCATCGACCTGCCGGGGATGCGGTATCGCAACGTCATGGCCATGCGCCTGCGCCTGGCCGACGGCGGCACCCGGCTGCTCGTGCGCGCCGGTGCCCGCACCGTGGCGGCGGTCGACCTGCACACGTTCCGGGTCGTCGCGGTGGGGGCGAAGCGGCGGGCGGTGGCGGCCAAGAACCCAATTGGCATCCACCGCAACCGCCAATTGGGTATTCCGGCCCTCCCCATCGCCGCCGCCATCGGGCTGCTCGTCGCGGCCTGCGCCGCCGCAGCCGTGCGCCTGCGCGGGCGCATGCAGCACAATCCTGCGCATGACGGACGATCGTAAGGCGCGACGCGCGACATTCGACGCGGTCGCGGAGCGGTACGACCGCGCGCGGCCGGCGTATCCGGACGCGCTCTTCGACGTGCTCATGCGGCGCACGGGCCTCGCCCCCGGCGACCGCGTGCTCGAGATCGGCTGTGCGACGGGCAAGGCGACGCGGCCGCTGGCCGAGCGCGGCCTGCGCCTGACCTGCGTCGAGCTGGGGCCGCAGCTCGCAGCGGCCGCGCGGCGTAACCTGGCCGGCTACCCGAACTGCGAGGTCGTGAACGCCGCCTTCGAGACGTGGCCGCCGCCGGGGCGGGCCTTCGACGCGATCGTCGCGGCGACCGCCTGGCACTGGACCGACCCCGACGTCCGCTACCGGCGGGCGTGGGAGCTTCTGCGCCCCGGCGGCCACCTCGCCTTCTGGGCGGGCGTGCACGTGTTCCCGCCGGGCGGCGACCCGTTCTTCCGCGAGCTCCAGCCCGTCTACGACGAGATCGGCGAGCCGCTCGGGCGGCGCGGCTGGCCGCAGCCGCGCGAGCTCCCCGACGAGCGCGGCGAGATCCTGGCCACGGGCCTCTTCGACGCCGCCACCGTCACCCAGTTCGACTGGGAGGTGACCTACGACGCCGAGGGCTACATCGACCTGCTCGAGACGTTCTCGGGCCATATCTCCATGCAGCCCTGGCAGCGTGAGCGCCTGCACGCCGAGATCCGCCGCCGGCTGGCGGAGCGGCCAGGCGGCCGCGTGCGCCGGCACTGGGGCGCGGCGCTGCACATCGCCCGGCGTGCGTAGCTGCCGAAAAGCGGGGACAGTCCCCATGCGGGGACAGTCCCCAGCCTGACACGCCGCCTCAGGGTGGACCAACCGCGCCTAGTTCAGGAAGCTCGGCGGCTCCAGCGTGAAGTCCTCGACGACCGGGCGCGGCGCCGGCTCGGCCGGGCGGTCGGGCTCGCGCTGCGTCCGCATGCCGCGCGCTGGGGGCGCCTCTCCCGGCAGCGGGAATCCCGTCGCGACGACGGTCACCCACAGCTGTCCGGCCAGGCGCTCGTCGACGGTCGCGCCGAAGATGATCGTGGTGTCGTCGTTCGCCGCCGCGCGCACCACCTCGGCCGCTTCGTTCACCTCGTGCAGCGCGAGGTCGCTCCCGCCCGAGATGGCGAGCAGGATGCCGCGTGCGCCGTGCACCTCGTGGTCGATCAGGGGGCTGCGGATCGCGTGCGTGGCCGCCTCGTTCGCGCGGTGCGCGCCCGTGGCCATGCCGATCCCCATCATCGCGCTGCCCGCGCCGGACATGATCGTGCGCACGTCGGCGAAGTCGAGGTTGATCAGCCCCGGCAGCGTGATCAGGTCGCAGATGCCCTGCACGCCCTGGCGCAGCACGTCGTCGGCGACGCGGAAGGCCTCGACCAGGCTCGTGCCCTTCTCGAGCACCTCGAGCAGGCGGTCGTTGGGGATCACGATCAGCGTGTCGGCCGCGTCGCGCAGCTCGCGCACGCCCGCGAGCGCCTGCGACTTGCGCCGGTTGCCCTCGAAGCCGAACGGCGAGGTGACGATCGCCACGGTCAGCGCGCCCACCTCCCGTGCGATCCGGGCCACGACAGGCGCGGCGCCCGTGCCGGTGCCGCCGCCCTCGCCCGCGGTCACGAACACCATGTCCGAGCCGCGCAGGGCGGTCTTGATGCGGTCGTAGGAGTCCTCGGCCGCCTGCCGCCCCACCTCGGGGTCGGCGCCCGAGCCGAGGCCCTGGGTGCGCTGCCGGCCGATGTGGATCTGGACGGTCGCATCGGACATCTGCATCTGCTGCAGGTCGGTGTTGACGGCGATGAACTCCACGCCGCCGATATCGGCGTCGACCATGCGGTTGACGGCGTTGCAGCCGCCCCCGCCCACGCCGACGACGCGGATCACGGCCAGATACGGCGTGTTCGACGCGATCGGCGGCGGGGTGGCGCCGTAGTCCTCGGTCACGCCGAGGTCGACGACGCGCGGCCGCTCGGGCTCGATCCCGACCTGGGTGTCCTCGTCGAGCGCCTCGTCGTGGGCGGCCGCCTCGACGGCCGCCTCGGCACGCTCCGTGGCCTTGAACAGGGCCGCGAGCGGGCCGTCATGCATGCTATGGCGCTTTGCCATTGCGAAGCACCTCCCCGGCCAGATCGCGGTAGGCCCTGGCCGCGTTCCCATTGGAGTCGTACTTGAGCACGGATGTGCCTTTCACCGGCGCCTCAGCGTAGCGAACCGTCTTCTTGATGCGTGTCTCGAACACGAGCGTACCGAAGTTTTCCTGCAGGATCTCGACCGCCTCGCGGGCGTGCAGCGTGCGGGCGTCGAACATGGTCGGCAGGATGCCCTTGATGCGCACATCCGGGTTCAGGTTCTCACGGATCATGGCGAGCGTGTTCTCGAGCTGGATCAGGCCGCGCAGCGACAGGTACTCGCACTGCACCGGCACGATCACGCCGTCGGCGGCCGTGAGCGCGTTGATCGTGAGCAGCCCGAGCGAGGGCGGCGTGTCGATCAGGATGTAGTCGTAGACCGAGCGCACGGGCAGGAGCGCCTTCTGCAGCGCCCGCTCGCGGCCGATCATCGACGACATCGCGAGCTCGGCGCCGGCCAGGTCGATGCTCGAGACGGCCAGGTCGACCTCGACGTTCGCGATGATCTCCTCGATCGGCGTCTTGTGCACAAGCACGTCGAACATCGACTTCTCGAGATCCTCGGGGTCGATGCCCTGGCTCATGGTCAGGTTGCTCTGGGGGTCGAGATCGACCGTGAGCACGCGCTTGCCGCGCTCGGCCAGGGCGACGCCCAGGTTGAGGGTCGTCGTGGTCTTGGCCACCCCGCCCTTCTGGTTGGCGAAGGCGATTACCTGACCCAAGGGGCCGACTCCTTCGACAGGGCGCAGCCGACGGATGATCTCGGCTTCAAGAGGGGGTGATTTGGGGAGTGTGGCATTTCGCATCAGGCCGCAGTTCGCCTGGAACAAGTGTAATCCTGCCCGCCGATCGGTGTTCTCAGGCCACCGGAACGCGTCCGCCGAAGCGCGCGACGGCGATCCGTTCGGCCGGCGTCGGGTGCGACGCGGTCAGCAGGTGGTACAGGCGCGGCGGCTCGAGCTCGCTCAGGTTGCGCGCGACGAGCCGCTCGAGCGCCCGCGCGAACGTCTCGCCCTCGCCGGCGAGCGCGGCGGCGTACGCGTCGGCGGCGCGCTCGCGCCGGCGCGAGTACGCGGCCCCGAGCGGCGAGACGGCCGCCGATGCGAGCGAGAACCCGAGCACGGCCGCGGGCAGCGTCGAGAGGTGGCCGGCGCCGTGGGGCGCGAACGCCTCGACCGCGGCCCACATGCCGGCCACGCTGACCGCGAGCGTCGCCGCCGAGACGGCCAGCAGCCGCCACACGTCGTGGTGCACGTGGTGGCCGAGCTCGTGGGCGAGCACGACGCGGGTGCGGGCGAGCGCGCCGCCCTCGTCCTCGTCCTCTTCGGGCTCGGCCAGGGTGTCGGATACGTAGATCTTCACGGTCGGCCCGAGGCCGGCCACCATCGCGTTTGCTGCCGCCGTCTTCTCGCCCATCTTCAGCAGGCGCAGCTCGCGCACGTGCACCTGCGCGCGGCGGGCGGTGGCCCACAGCTCGTCGGCGAGCGCGCCCGCGCTCATCGGCTCGCTACGCAGGAAGATCGGCAGGAGCAGCACCGGCCAGAGCGCGGCCAGAAGCGCGCTGAACGCGACGATCGCAAGCCAGGCCGGCAACGGCCACCATCCGCCCGCGGCGCGCTGGATGCCGAGCAGCCCGCCGGCCGCGATCGCGCCCAGGACGAGGCCGACGCCCGCGCCCTTCAACCGGTCGGCCAGCCAGCCCGCGGGCGTCTGGCGCGACAGGCCGTGGGCGCGCGAGAGCCGGTAGCCGGCCACCCCGAACGGCAGGTCGAGCACGAACATGCCCACCACGAGCAGCGCGACCGCCCAGCGGCCGCCGATCGCGCCCGTGGCGGCGACGATCGCCACCAGGGCGGCCAGCTCGACGATGTTCGAGGCCAGGCCGAGCCGGCGGCGCGCGCGCTGGTAGCGGCGGGCCTCGGCCTGGCGGAGCGGATCGTCGGTTGCGGTCATGGCTGAAGCGTACGCCGGGGTGGGTGCCTGGCACCGTGCGGGTGCCAGGCACCTGTCGAGGAGCGGGGCCAGGCCCCGCTTCTCGGCCCGGGCTATGCTCGCCGCCATGTCGCTCTTCGGAAAGCGGCTGGTGATCGTGTCGGGCAAGGGCGGGGTGGGCAAGTCGACCGTCTCGGCGGCGATCGGCATGGCGGCCGCCGGCCACGGCCTGCGGACGCTCCTGATCGAGGTCGCCTCGCAGGAGCGCATGTCGCTCCTGTTCGACCAGGGCGGGCCGATCGGCTACCACGCGACGCCGGTCTACCCCGGGCTCGACGCCTTCTCGATCGACCCGCAGAAGGCGCTCGAGGAGTACCTCGTCTCGCAGCTCAAGGTGCGCGCGGTGGTCGAGCGCCTGGTCGAGAACCACGCCTTCGGCCAGATCACCTCGGCCGCGCCAGGCCTGCGCGAGCTCGTCACCCTGGCCAAGATCCGCCAGCTGCTCGAGCGCGGCCGCCACGACTTCGCGGTCGTCGACGCGCCCGCCACCGGCCATGGCCTGGGCTTCCTGAAGGTACCGCGCACGTTCACCCGCGTCGCCCGCGTCGGCCCGGTGCACGCCCGCGCGATGTGGGTCGCCGAGCTGCTCGAGGACCCCGCCCAGACCGCCGTCGTGCTCGTGACGACGCCCGAGGAGCTGCCGGTGAGCGAGACGCTCGAGGCGATCGCCGACGTCGACGGCCAGGGGGTGCCGCTCGCCGGGGTGGTCGCAAACGCGGTCTTCGAGCCGCTCTTCGACGCCGCCGACGCCGAGGCGCTCGCGCCGGTGCGCGGGGGCGGCGCCGCGGCCGCGGCGGCGTCGGCCGCCCGGGCGCGCATCGCGCGCACCGCCGACCAGCAGGAGCAGCTCGAGCGCGTGCGCCCCTGCCTGGCCGAGCTGCCGTTCCTGTTCGCGCCGCGGCTCGACACGACCGCCGTGGCCGGGATGGGCGAGAGGCTGGCCGGCCTGTGAACATCGCCGCCCTGATGGACGAGACGACGGTGTGCGTCTGCGCGGGCGCGGGCGGGGTCGGCAAGACGACGACCGCCGCGGCGCTCGCGGCCGGGATGGCGCAGCGCGGCCGGCGCGTGCTCGTGCTCACGATCGACCCCGCCCGCCGCCTGGCGGGGGCGCTCGGCCTGCCCGAGACCGACGACGACGAGCATGCGGTCGACCTCGCGGCGCACGGCATGGCCGGCCCGGGCAGCCTGCACGCGGCGATGCTCGACGCGCGGCGCACGTTCGACGCGCTGGTGCGCGAGCAGGCCCCGACCGCCGAGGCGGCCGAGCGCATCCTGCGAAACCCGATCTACCAGCAGCTCGCCGGGGCGGTCGCCGGGTCGCACGAGTACATGGCGATGGAGCGGCTCTACGAGGTGTGGTCGAGCGGCCGCTTCGACCTGATCGTGCTCGACACGCCGCCCTCGCGGCACGCGCTCGACTTCCTCGAGGCGCCGGGGCGCGTGACCCGCTTCGTCGACGGCCGCGCGCTGCGCCTGCTGGTGCGCCCCGGCGTGCGCGCGGGAACGTTCGGGATGCGCGTGCTCGGCGCCGGCCCCAACCTAGCGCTCGGCGCGATCGAGCGGCTCACCGGCGGCACGTTCCTGATCGACCTGTCGGAGTTCCTGGCGAGCTTCGAGGGCATGTACGAGGGCTTCCAGCGCCGCGCCGACGAGGTCTCGCGGCTGCTGGCCTCGCCCGAGACGACGTTCCTGCTCGTGACGGTGCCGCTGCCCGAGCCGATCACCGAGGCCGACTTCTTCTGGCGGGCGCTGCGCGAGCGCGACCTGCCCTTCGGCGGCGTCGTCGTGAACAAGGTGCATCCGAGCTACGTCGGCGCCCGCCGCGGCATCCGCGCGCGCGCCCGCCGGGCGCTGCACGAGGCGGGCGTGCCCGAGCCGGCCGCGGCCCGCGCGGCCGAGAACCTGCTCCACTTCCAGCACCTGGCCGACCGCGACCGGGCGAACATCGAGCATCTCCAGGCGCGCGTCGGCGCGGACGCGGTGGTCGAGGTGCCGCTGCTCGAGCACGACGTGCACGACCTGGAGGGGCTCGCGGCGGTCAGCCGGCACCTGTTCGCGCAGGAGTAACCGGACGGGGGACTTGCGGGAGCCGGGGGTGCGTTTATCCTCCGTTCGCCGCCGACTGATTGGAGCCAGATTTGCGCCCGTTCGTGAAGCTCGTCGTCCCCGCCGCAGCGCTGGCCGTGCTGGCCTCGGCGGCGCCCCTCGCCACCGCATCGACGACGCGCGCCGACGCGGCTGCGCCGACGGCGACGCTGCGCGGCTCCGTGCTGCCCTCGGTGGCGAGCTCGGCGCTCGTCGCGCCGACACCGGCGACCGCGGCAGTGCACGTCTCGCTCGTGCTGAAGCCGTCGCACCCGCGGCTGCTGGCGGCGCTCGCGGCGCAGTCGAGCGGGCAGGCCGGGCTCTCGCAGCGGGTGATGAACGGCCTCTTCCGGCCCAGTCCGGTCGTGCGCGCCCAGGTGGCCGCGTACATGCGCTCGCGCGGGTTCGCGGCCGCGGGGAACGGGATGCTGGCGATGTCCTTCACCGGCACCGCCGCCCAGGCCGAGCGCGCCTTCGGCGTGACGCTTAACCACTATCGCCTTGCGAGCGGCACCGGCTACCGGGCGCCGTCGGGCGCGATCCACCTGCCGCCGGCGCTCGCGCGCCGCGTGATCAGCGTGGACGGGCTCTCGACGCTGCCGCTCATGCACCCGCTCGGGCTGCACCGCCTGCACCACAAGGCGGGCGCGACCCACAAGCCGCAGATCTCGACCGGCCCGCCCTGCGTCCAGGCGACGAACGCAGACTCCAGCAGCACGTTCCTGCCGGGTGAGCTGGCCGCGGCCAACGCGTACAACTCGCAGCCGCTGCTGAACGCAAACGACGACGGCAGAGGCGAGAGCGTCGCGCTCGTGGAGTTCTCGAACTACGCGAACGGGGACCAGCTGAACTTCCAGACGTGTTTCGCCACCAACGTCCCGGTCTCGAGGGTGAAGGTGAACGGCGGCACGATCTCGAAGGCCGGCGGCGACGAGGTCGCGCTCGACCAGGAGGTGCTCGAGGGCGCGGCGCCCGCGCTCGCCCACATCTGGACCTTCGTCGCCCCGGGGTCGTCCTCGATGGCAGCCGTACTGGACGCGATCTACTCCAAGCGTGTCTCGGAGGGCGTCCACATTGTGTCCGACAGCTGGGGCAACTGCGAGGTCGCCCTGCTCGAGGCCGACCAGGCGGCCAACAACCGCGAGCTGCAGCTGATGGCCGTCGCGGGCATGTCGTTCTACGCCGCGTCGGGCGACTCGGGATCGGCCGACTGCGATCGCTTCGGCATCACCGCGCCCGAGGTCGACGATCCGGCCGTCCAGCCGTACGCCACCGGTGTCGGCGGCACCAACCTCGACCCCGGCGTCGCGGAGACAGTCTGGGGCGGCAACGGCCCGTCCGCCGGCGGTGGGGGCGGCGGTGTCTCGCTCTCGTTCACCAAGCCGTCGTGGCAGGTTGGCACGGGGGTGGTCCGTGTCGGTCAGTCGAGCAAGACCAAGTGCGGTGGCAAGACGCGCTGGTGCCGCGAGGTGCCTGACGTGGCGTTCGATGCCGATCCCACCACGGGATACGTCATCAACTGCTCGACGGCAAGCTGCTCATCCAGCCCCGGCTGGACGATCGTCGGCGGCACGTCGGCGGCCGCGCCGCTGATGGCCGCGTTCACAGCCGACGCGAACCGCTTCAGCCTCCAGAACGGCGGGATGCGGATGGGCTTTGCCAACCCGTTCCTGTACCACGAGTTCAAGGTCAACCCGGCGATGTTCCACGACGTCACGTCCGGGGACAACAACATCAATGGCGGTATTACCTACACCGCTGGCACCGGCTACGACCTCGCCAGCGGCCTCGGCTCGGTCAACGTGCAGAGGATGGCCACAGACCTCTCCAACTACACACGCTCGGCGGTCAAGGTGCACGGCACCAAGATCACGGCGGGCGCGAGCGTCAACCCGGTCACGGCCGCGCACGCGACGACCCTGTCGGGCACGCTGCGCGACGTGACGTCGCACACGCCGCTCGGCGGTCGCGTCGTCTGGATCGAGGGGTTCATCGGCAGCAACCCGAACCCTGTCTTCATCCGGCTGCACACAGGCCGCAAGGGCGCGTGGGCCAAGAAGCTGACCCGCAAGCAGATCACGAGGAAGTTCCTGTGGCACGCCGTGTACGTCGGCGAGCAGGGCCACCGCCCGGCGGTCAGCCCGGTGCACACGCTCAAGGTCGGCTAGCGGAAACGCGTCCGGGTCCCGGCCTGCCGGGGCCCGGACGTAAGCTACGACGGTGACGGCTGCGAGCGCCCTGGGCCTGGTGGGTTGGAGCTGGCGGCGGCGGCTGCCCGTGATCGTGCTCGCCGCGGCGCTCATCACGCTGCTCGAGCTGCGGGTCGTGACCACGATCGCGCACGCCCGCCACCCGGTCTACCAGCTGCCGCAGGCGGCGGTGATCACCGTGGTCGGCGCGGGGGTCGTGGGGACGCTCGCGGCCGTCGGGATGACACTCGTGCCACGCCCGCGCGCGACCGTGATGATCGCGCTCGTGGCCGGCCTGGCGACGGCCGGCATCGCCACGGTGCTCAGCATCGGCCTGCTGCTCCTGCCGGTCGCGGTCGTCGCCGCGTTCGCGCTCGTGCCCACGCTGCGCGGCGCCCACCGGCGCGAATGGGGCCTGGCCCTGCTCTGCGGCGCGCCGCTGGGCGCGGGCCTGGTCGCCGTCGCGATCGTGAGCACCCAGCCGCCGCTCCTGCGCTGCGCCCCCGGGACGGTGACCGAGTCCCAGCGGGCCTGGTGGGGCGGTGGCACCGGCACCTCTTCGGCCACCGACTGGATCGCACCGGCCGACGGGGCGCCGAGCACGATCACGGTGGGCGCGCAGACGATCGGCTACACCTGCCGCGGCACCCGCTTGGTCGGCTTCTCGGCGCCGTGACTCCTCGTCGTCAGGCGCGGGTCGTGAGCGACTCGAAGACGTTCAGCGTCTCGGGCGCGGGCGAGATCCCGAGCTGTCTGCGCAGCGTGCTCGCACAGATCTGGAGCTGACGCTTGACGAGGTGATGCTGGTGCTGCTCGGCGTAGCAGCGCATCAGCAGCCGGTGAGCCGATTCGCGGCACGGGTCGCTGGCGACGGCCATGTGCGCCACCTCTCCGGCGAGGCCCGAGTCGCCGAGCTCGAGGTGAAGCTCGCCGAGGTGCTCGAGCGCCTGGAGATACAGATCCTCGATCCGGCGCTGATCGGGCAGGTGCCACTCGGAGATGGTGTCATCCTCGAAGAGGGGGCCGCGGTAGAGCTCCACGGCGCGCTCGAACGCCTGGATCGCGTCGCGGGCGCGGTGCTCGCGCGAATGATCACGGGCAACCGCGAGGGACGCCAGGAAGGCCTCGGTGTCGAACCACCACGACACAGCGGCGTCGAGCGCGTAGCAGCCGTCCGTGTGCGTCACGTACCGCCCGGGACGTCCGCCCTGGAGAGTGCCCCGCAGCTTGTGGAGTGCGACGTTCAGGTTGTTGCGAGCCGATCCGCCGCTGTGCCCCGGCCAGAAGACCTCCATCAGCACCTCTCGCCGGATCGGCTTGCCGCCGTGGAAGGCGAGATACTCGAACACTGCCCGGGCCTTCAGGCTCCCCCATCGCACGACCGGACGGCCGTCGATCGCGACGTCCAGAGGGCCGAGCATCTTCACGTCGACGGCCGCGTCCCGAGCCGCGATCGGCGCGGCGTCCGGCGAAGGCCACGTGCCGACGAGATCGTCGAGCGCGGCAGCGGCCTCACGCTCGGCAGACTCATGCCGCCTCGCCGAGGCCGCGAGCTCCTCGGAGAGTCGGTGATGCTCGGCGGCGAGGCCACAGAGCTCCATCGCGCGGATCGCCTCGGCCGGCGAATCCCGGCCCGCCTCATCCGCAACGCTCGCCAGAAGCCGCTCAGCCTCGGCGAACCGGCGTGCGCAGATCAGCTCGCGCACGGGCTCGGTGACTCCGTCCAGTTCCCCACCCCTTGCCTGGTCGACGAGGCGGCCGAACATAGCCCCATCGGCACATCGTGTCAACTGATACCAATTAATGGCAATGCGATGCCGGAGGATCTCTGTCGGCCCTGTTAACCGCCACGTAAGCAGATCCGCCAACGAATTAAGGCAACGGTGCGCGGTCGCTAACCGGCGGCGACGGCACCGGCAAAGCGGGCGTCCCTAGGGTCGAGGCGCCTCTGGCACCGCGCCCCGCCCGGGACGTGGTCAACCTCGGGATGGGAGCCCCGCGTATGGGATACACATCGACATGCTGGCCCGGCCAGGATCCGCTCGACGGGTGGGACGAGCTGCCCCTTTCCAAGGACGCGATGCGCGCCTACTGGGACGCCGACGTCCTCGACGAGTTCGGGATCAAGCCGCGCCGCATCATCAAGACGACCGATCCGTTCCTCGTGCGGTTCCGCGTGGAGCTCGTCGGGCCGCTCTGGCGCTGCATGACGGGCGACTGGATCTTCGACATCGGATTCACCAGCATCGGCCCCGGTGGGATGTTCGACCTGTCGTCGCTGCTGCCGGCGGGCGCGCTCGACATCATCGGCTGGAACGGCTGCGCCAGGGACGGAGAGTGCGTCAAGAAGGAGTACATCGTGCCGCCGAACACGATCCCGGTCGTGAATGGCGTGACCATGTACGAGCTGGCCGCGACCTACAGACTGACGTGTTGCAGCAACCAGGTCGGGGCGGTGGGCGGCGAGGCGCTCGAGGAGTACGAGTTCTACACACCGTGACCCGAAGCCCGTCCGCGCGCATGCGGCGGTCCCGGTGCGCCGGGGCCGCCGCGGGCGCGCATCGCATGGAGGGAGCCCGTCATGAGCGGTAACGGCCTCGGATCGATCCCGGGTCTTCGCGACACACATCGCAAGGCGCTTGCGGGGGCGGGCGTCACAACCCTGCGCGCGCTCGCGAACGCCGATCCGAAGATGCTTCGCGACGTGCTGCGGCCGACCCGCGTCAAGCGGGCGACCGTCGACGAGTGGCAGGCCCACGCGCGGAAGGCCACGGGCGCGGCGCCGTCGACCCGGGCCGGGCAGGGGGCTGCGACCCCTGAATGGGAGGACATCGCGAGCTACGCCGTCATCTTCGAGCAGCGCGGCGATCCCGGCGACGTCGAGCGCAGGATCACGGTTGCAAGGACGGAGCTCGAGCCGGAGGAGGAGACCACATCGCTCCCGGGATGGAGCCCCGCCACCCTCGGCTCGTGGTTCGGCTCCCGGTTCCCGATCGCGGAGCCCCCGGCCGCGCCGGTCACGAGCGGCGGTGCCGGCGCGGACGAGGCGACCGCCGACAGAGCCACCTTGCCGGCGCTTCGGATCGAATCGGTGCGGCTGATCCAGGACGATGAGCCCACGGGCGTCTACCCCACCCAGGGGGACGACGCGCCGCTCATCGCCTGCACGAAGGACGGGCGCCTCGAGATCGAGGTGCGGGGAGCGGCGCCCGACGACGAGATCCAGGTGGCTCTGCAGATCCGCCGGACAGTCGAGGAGGCCGACGAGGACAGGCCGCGGCTGTGGCACGCAGTCTCGGTCGAGGCGTGCGAGCGAGGCCGCGCGACCCTCGCGCTCGCGCGGGTTGGCTCGGGGCGCCGCGAGGGCAAGCTCGTCGCCTGGACGCCGAGCGGGACCGCTCGCTCCGGGGTCCTGCGGGGTCTCGACATCGTCCGCGCCTGACGCGACGGGCGCAGGTCAGAGGGCGCGGCGGAGACGCACCGGCGCCGGCCGCCGGTCGAGCCGCCGCAGCGACTCCCACACGAGCGCGGTCACGACCGCCGCGCGGAACCGGTCGACCGGGTCGCGCCGCACCGCCATCATCCCGGCCGCCGCCTGCAGGCACAGCAGCACGGCAAGCGCCAGCATGTGGTTGTTCAGGGCGCGACGCACGCCCGTAGCGTACTACCGGCCGCTGCCCGGGTACGGTGCCGGCACCTGGGCGGGCCGATGGACCGTGAGGCGAGCTGGCGCAGCCTGGCCGCCCACATCGGCCACTGGACGCTGCGCGGCTACGGCCAGTGGGCGCTCGAGCGGCGCGCCGACGGGCGCCTGATCGGCCGCGCCGGGCTGTGGAACCCCGAGGGCTGGTTCGGGGTCGAGGTGGGCTGGAAGCTCGACCGCGACGCCTGGGGGCAGGGCTATGCCACCGAGGCGGCGTGGGCGGCCGTCGAGTGGGCGTGGCGCAGCCTCGACGTCGACCGGCTGATCTCGGCGATCGATCCGGCCAACGCCGCCTCGCTGGCCGTGGCCACGCGGCTCGGCATGCGCCACATGCGCGCCGACGAGAGCCACGGCCACCCGGTCGTCATCATGGCGGTCGAGCGCCCGGGCAACCCAACCGCCGTGTAATCCCGCCCGCCTAGGCTCCGGCGTCGGTGCGCCACGGCTTCCCCATCCGCCTGCTCGCGGCTGTCGCGGCCACGGTGGGCATCCTGATGGTCGTGGCCGCCGCCGTGGTGGTCGTGGTCGACCGCGCCGCCGCCGGCCCGCGCGCGGCCCTCCTGACGACCGCGCCCGCTCCTCCGCCCCCGCCGAAGGGCACGAAGCACCCGAACATCGTCCTCATCCTCACCGACGACCAGCGCTTCGACACGCTGTGGTCGATGCCGAACGTGCACCGGCTCCTGGTCGACCACGGCGTCACCTTCGCGAACGCGTTCGTGACCAACTCCGACTGCTGCCCGAGCCGCTCGACGATCCTCACCGGCAACTACTCGCACACGACCGGCATCTACGTGAACCGGCCGCCGCACGGCGGCGCGGTCGACTTCCACCGCTACGGCGACGACCGCTCGACCATCGCCACCTGGCTGCACGCCGCCGGCTACCACACCGGCCTCGTCGGCAAGTACCTGAACGGCTACCACGGCCGTTTCATCCCGCCCGGCTGGGACACGTGGGACGCGTTCAACTGGGGCTTCTACTACTACGGCTTCCAGCTCTACGAGAACGGCAGCCCGCCCGCCTGCCACGGCGCGGCCAGGTGCCCGGTCACCTACGGCCCGCGCAAGTACTCGACGAACGTGCTCGCGGGCATGGCGGCCAAGTTCATCCGCACGGCGCCCGCGAGCCGGCCGATGTTCCTCTACTACGCGCCGTATGCACCGCACCTGCCGGCGATCCCCGAGCACCGCTACGCCGGCCGCTTCGCGCACCTGCGTCCGTTCCGGCCGCAGAACTTCAACCGGGTGACGCGCTCGCAGCCGGCGTGGCTGCGCGCGATGCACCCGCTACGGCCCAAGGGCATCCGGTTCGTGGACAAATTCCGCCGCGACCAGTACGCGTCGCTGATCTCGGTCGACAACGCCGTGCGCCGGATCGTCGCGGCGCTCAAGGCGACCGGGCGCCTGCACGACACGATGATCGTGTTCGCGTCCGACAACGGGCTCGAATGGGGCCAGCACCGCTTCCCCGCCGCCGTCAAGCGCACGCCCTACGACGAGTCGATCCGCGTGCCGATGGTCGTGCGCTACGACCCGCTGACGACGCGGCCGGCCGTCGACCGCCATCTGATCCTGAACACCGACTGGGCGACGACGTGGGCGGCGCTCGCGCACGTCCGCCATCCGGCCACCGAGGGCCTCGACTTCCTGCCGCTCCTGCGCCCGGGTCACGGGCGCGTGCGCTGGCGCACCGGGTTCCTGATGGAGGGCTGGGGCGAGAACCCCGTCACCGCCGACCCGAGCTACTGCGGGATCCGCGCCCAGGACTTCGCGTACACCGAGTACAAGGGCGGCGCGCAGGAGCTCTACGATCTGCGCACCGACCCCGGCGAGCTGCACAACCTGGCCGCGAATCCGGCGTACCGCGTGCAGCTGCGCTCGCTGCACGCGCGGATGCTGCACGCCTGCAGGCCGCCTCCGCCCGGTTTCCACCCACGCTGATCACACCTTCCGCGCCTTTGTGAATCGGGCGTAAGAACTCGGTAAATTGGCGTCCGTCGCGCTTGACCCGCCCCTGCGGGGTGCGCGACGGTGGACGCCTCCCAGGAAGGAGTTGGAAGCCTTGCACCGTCGCGCCCTGCCGATCCTTGCCATCTGCATCGTCACCCTCGTCGCCCTGATCGCCCCCTCCCAGGCGTCCGCCTCGTGGCAGCTGCGCTACTACGGGCGGTTCAGCCACGGGATCAACCGCAGCGTGTGGACGCGGTACAACGGAACGCCGCGCTGCTGCCCGCAGACGCTGTGGAAGAAGTCCCACGTCGTCGTCAAGGGCGGCATCCTGCGGCTGCAGAACTACCGCGACTCGGCCTACGGCGGCAGGTGGGTGTCGGGCGGCGTCTCGATGGGCCGGTCGCTCAACCAGACCTACGGCCGCTACCGGGTGCGCTTCCGCATGACGAAGGGCCGCGGCGTCGGCATGTGCCTCTTCCTGTGGCCGAAGCACGGCTGGCCGCCCGAGATCGACTTCGCCGAGGAGTCCTCCGGCGTCGGCGGCCGCCGCTGGGAGACCTCGACCCTGCACTACGGCTCGCACAACACCGAGATCCACCACCGCGTGCACGCGAACTTCACCAAGTGGCACACGATCGGCGTCAACTGGACGCCGGGGAAGCTGCTCTACGTCCTCGACGGCCACGTGTGGGCGAGGGTCACCGGCAGCCATGTCCCGAACGTGCCGATGCACCTGGGCCTGCAGACCCACGTGGGCACGAACGGCCAGACCGGCCCGAACCCCAGCTCGAGCACGCCGAGCAAGGTCGGACTGCAGATCGACTGGGTCAAGATCTCGCGCTGGCGTTAGTCGTCGACGCGCAGCGCTTCGAGCCAGCCGGTGCTGGCGCCGAACGGGCTCAGCAGCGAGCGGATGCGGATCCGGTGCCGGCCCGGGGCGAGCGTGAGGCGGCCGCGGCTGTAGCCCTGGTCGTTCCAGCCCTCCGGGCCGGTGGTCGCAAACGGCTGCTCGGTGCACGTCGTGTCAACGGGGACGTCCGAGGTGTTGAGCACGCGCTCGCCGTGGTCGAGCACGCGGTAGCGGTCGCCGCGGCAGAACCCGTCGGTCACCCGCAGGATCACCGGCGACGTGCTCGCGAACTTGAAGAGGCCCTGCGCGTCGAACGAGCCGGCCGCGCCGGCGTCGAACGCGATCCACTTCCCGAACGGCAGGTCGCGGGCATGCTGCTTGGCCCCCGCGGTGGCAGGGAACAGCAGCAGCGCAAGGATCAGCATCGCACTCGCAAGCGAAACCGTGCCCAGCCTGCCGGAACGCGGAGGGTGTGTCCCGGTCAAAACCAAATCGCCCACACGCATGCTGCCACGGCGCCCGGCCGCAGTCAAACTCTGGTGCATAAACGGGGTCAGACCCCGTTTATGCAGTCAGCCCAGCTCGCGCAGCAGCTCGCGGGCGATCACGATCCGCTGGATCTGGTTCGTGCCCTCGTAGATCTGGGTGATCTTGGCGTCGCGCATCATCCGCTCGACCGGGAACTCCTGGATGTAGCCGTAGCCGCCCAGGATCTGGACGGCGTCGGTGGTCACCCGCATCGCCGCGTCCGAGGCGGCCAGCTTGCACATGGCCGACAGCTTGGTCAGCTCCGAGCCGTCTGCGCCCGCGTCGAGCATCGCGCCGACGCGATGCACGAGCCCGCGGGCCGCCTCGAGCGCGGTCGCCATGTCGGCGAGCATGAACTGGATGCCCTGCTGGGCGGCGATCGGCTTCCCGAACGCGACCCGCTCGGTCGCGTAGCGGGCCGAGTGGTCGAGCGCCGCCTGGCCGATCCCGAGCGCCTGCGCGGCGATGCCCGGCCGCGAGCGGTCGAGCACGCGCATCGCCAGGTGGAAGCCCTCGCCCTCGGCGCCGATCAGCCGGTCGGCCGGCAGCCGGCACGAGTCGAGCAGGAGCTCGCCCGTCGTCGAGCCCTTGATGCCCATCTTGGGCTCGATCCGGCCGACGGCGAAGCCGGGGTCGTCCGCCTCGACCATGAACGCGCACACGCCCGCCTCGGCCCGGGCGAAGACGACGTACGTCTGCGCGACGCCCGCGTTCGTGATGAAGCGCTTGACCCCGTCGAGCACCCAGTCCGAGCCGTCGCGGCGCGCCTTCGTGGCCAGCGCGGCGGCGTCGGAGCCGGCGCCGGGCTCGGTGAGCGCGTAGGCGGCGATCCACTCGCCGCTCGCCCAGCGCGGCACGTAGTGGCGGCGCTGCTCCTCGGTGCCCGCGAGCAGCACCGGCAGGCCGCCGAGCCCCTGCACGGCCAGCAGCAGGCCGACGGTCGCATCGGCCCACGACAGCTCCTCGACCGCTTGCAGGTGCGTGAGCATCCCGGTGCCGGTGCCGCCGTACTCCTCGGGGAACGCGAGCGCGAACACGTCGTTTTCGCGCAGCAGCTCGACCGCGTCCCAGGGGAACTCGGCGGTGTGGTCGACCTCGGCCGCGCGGGGCGCGATCCGCTCGCGCGCGAGCGTGCGCACGGCGTCGACGAGCAGGCGGCTCTCGTCGATCACCGGACGATCAGCTCCTCGGGCGCCGTGGTCATCGTCTCGTGGCCGTAGGCCGTGAGCGCATACATGTTCTCGATCCCGACCGCCCCGCGGCCGGGGAACACGAACTTGGGCTCGATCGCGACCACGTTTCCCTCCACGAGCGGCTCGTCGAATCCGGGCGCGAGGATGGGCAGCTCGTCGATCTCCATGCCCACGCCGTGACCCAGGAACCGTACCCGCTCGGCGCCCGCGCCCATGAAGTGCTCGCCGAGGCCGGCGGCGACCGCCAGGCCCTCGGCCAGGTCGTACAGCGCGGAGGGCAGCGCGCCCGGCCGCAGCCGCTCCTCGACCGCGCGCAGGATGGCGACCGCCGTGTCGTAGGCCGCGACCATGTCGGCCGGCGGCGTCCCCACCGCGAACGTGCGCGTCTGGTCGGACAGCCACCCCTCGTGGCCGCCGACGAGATCGGCGATCACGGTGTCGCCGGGCGCGAGCACGTGCCCGTCGGGCCCCTTGCCGATGGCGGCGTTCGGGCCGGGGCCGCACAGCGGCGAGTCGGAGTAGCCCGGCACCGCGCCGCTCGGGCCGCCCAGGATCTGGCCGTAGTGCATCTCCTGGTTGAAGCCGCGGAAGCGCAGCTGCCCCTGGTGGCCGGCCTTGCGCATCACCCGCTCGACCTCGAGCTGGACGTCGGCCTCGCTCACGCCCGCGCCGATCAGCGCCGGCACTGCCTCGGCGCCGCGGCGCACCTGCTCGCAGGCCGCCGCCATCCGGCCCAGATCCCACGGCGACTTCACGGCCCGTACGGCCCGCACGACTTCCGAGCAGTCGGCGAGCTCGAGGCCTGGCAGGCGGCGGGCGTAGCCGAGGTAGGCGCGGGCGGGCAGGACGTCGAGCTCGAAGCCGACCTTCGCCCCCGCCTCCACTCCGGCCGCCGCGAGCTCGTCGGCCAGGCTGCCCAGCGAGCGCAGTGGCGCGATCCGCCCGATCGCCGACTCGCGCTGCGCGCGCTCGAGCACGCGCCGCACGAGCAGCACCGGGTCGCCGCGCGCCGGCACCACCAGGTGCGCCTGCTGGTTCGTGCCCGAGAAGTAGGCAAGGTCGGCGTGCTGCACGATCACGGCCGCGTCGAGGCCGGCTCGCACGAGCCCCTCCCGCAGGCACCCGATCCGGCGCTCGATCTCGGCGGCGGGAGTCACGTGCCCTATCGTAACCCGCGCATGATCCTGACCAACGGGCCGGTGTACACGATGGATCCGCGGCTGCCGCGCGTCGCCGCCCTCGCCGTCGCCGGCGAGACGATCGCGGGCGGCGTCGACGTGCGCGAGGGCGACTCCGACACGGTCGGCCACGAGCGCATCGACCTCGACGGCCGCTGCGTCCTGCCGGGGTTCACCGACAGCCACGTGCACTTCCAGGAGTGGGCGCTCGCTCGCACCCAGATCGACCTGCGGGAGTGCGGGTCGAAGGCCGAGGCGCTGCGCCGGGTGGCCGCGCAGAGCGGCGACGGCTGGCTGCGCGGTGCCGGCTGGGAGCCGGTGCGCTGGCCCGACGGACCGGTCACCGCCGCCGACCTGGACACCGTTGTGGGCGACCGCCCGGCGGCGCTCTGGTCGCGCGACGGCCACAGCCTGTGGGTCAGCTCGGCGGCGCTGGCCGCGGCCGGCGCGACCCACCCCACCGGCGTGCTGCGCGAAGCGGCCGCGTTCGACTTCCCGCTGCCGCCGCCCGAGCCGCTTGCGTGCTCGCAGGCCGTGCGCGCCGGTATTGCCGCGGCCAACGCCCGCGGCGTCGTCTGCATCCACGACTTCCAGCGCCCCGGCAGCCGCGGCCTGTGGCAGCGGCTCGATGCCGACCGCCGGCTGCGCCTGCGCGTGCACATGTCGATCCCGGTCAGCATGCTCGGCGCGGCGGCGACGCTCGAGCTGCGGTCGGGGTTCGGCAGCGACCTGGCGCGCGTCGGGCCGGTGAAGGTGTTCATGGACGGGGCGCTCGGGTCGGGCACCGCGTGGATGCTCGACGGCTCGGGCGACGCGCTCGTCAACGCCGCCGAGCTGGGGCAGATCGCCCGCGAGGCGGCCGCGAGCGGCCTGGCGGTGGCGGTGCACGCGATCGGCGACGGCGCCGTGCGGGCGGCGCTCGACGGGCTCGAGGCCTCGCGCGCGGCCTGGGAGGCGGTGCCGGTCGCGCCGCGGATCGAGCACGCCCAGTGCGTCGACGACGCGGACCTGCCCCGCTTCGCCGCGCTCGGCGTGACCGCCTCGGTGCAGCCGTCGCACGCGATGGACGACCGCGACCTGGCCGACCGCGTCTGGGGGGCGCGCGCCGCGGCGGCCTACCGCTGGCGCGACCTGGCCGACGCCGGCGCCGACCTGGCCTTCGGCTCCGACGCGCCGGTGGCCGATCTCGACCCGCTCGCAGGCATCCAGGCGGCCGTGCACCGCACCGCCGATGGGCGCGAGCCGTGGTACCCCGGCCAGCGCCTGGCCGTCGCCGACGCCGTGCTCGGGTTCACAGCGGGCGCGGCGCATGCGGTCGGCGAGCACCGCTGCCGCGGCCTGCTCCTGCCCGGCTACGCCGCCGACCTGGTGGTGCTCGACACCGACATCATCGCCCATCCCGACCGCATCGCCGGCGCGCAGGTCGTCGCGACGATGCTGAACGGCCGCTGGGTGCACGGCGCCCCGCCCTGGTAGATCGGGGCCTGGCCCCGCTTCTCAGCCGCCCGCGGCGATGCGGCGACAGGCGGACGGGCTGTCCAGGCACTGCGCGAAGACGTGCGCGATCGGCGCGTAGTGGCTGTGCGGCGCGTCCGACTCGACCTGGCTGAACTCCGCCGCGGCGTCCTGGTTGTCCTTCATCCAGAAGTACACGAGCCCCAGATGGAACAGCACCTCGGGGTCCTGCTGCGTCTGCGTCTGGGATGCCAGCGTCAGCATGGTCTTGAGCGTGTTCATGGGCAGGTCCTTGTCGAACCCGAGCACGGCCACGGCCACCTGCTCGGAGATGCCCTCCGGGTTCAGATCGGCGGCGCGGCGGGCGTCGCGCAGGGCGGCCAGGCGATCCGTGCGCTCCAGGCGCGTCGCCAGCGCGAGCCACGCCCCCGAGCTCGTCGGATTGGCCGCGACCGCCGCCTGCAGCGCGTGCAGAGACCCCCGTGGCGAGGTCGGCGGGAAGTACGGCGGATACCCCGGCGCCTCGTGGCCCAGGTGCAGCAGGTCGTCGGCGTTCGTGCCGTAGTAGCCGTAGGGGTCGAGCCGTTTGACGCGCTCGAGCGTGACCGATGCGGCCCCCGGCTGCCCGGCCCAGAGCTGGGCCATCCCGAGCGCGAAGACGACGGCCGGGTTCCGCTGCGGCAGCCGTTCGAGCGTCGCGATCGTCTGCGCGCGGGTGGCCGGGCTGTAGCCGATCAGCGCCCGCGCAACCGCGAGGCGCGCGTCGCCCGCCGGCAGCCGCTTCTGGGCGGCGGCGTAGATCGCCGCGTTGCCGCCGTTGACAGCCGGCCCCGGCAGGTCGAGGAAGAGCGGCGGGCTGCCGGTGAGCGGCTTCGCCGTGACCGCCTGCGGCGATCCGCCGCCGCCACCACCACCGCGCGTGCCGAGCACCACCGCCGCGGCGATCGCGCCCGCGGCGACCGCGACCGCCGCAACGAGGATCAGCCGGCGGCGCCCATTGGGAATACGCACACCCGATCCCACGTTAGGGACGTCTGGAGAAAAGTTTGGATCCATTCGGTTGGTAGACTTCTTGGTGCACGTACAAGTCGGAGGGGAAAGGGTAGGTGAAGCTGGTGGTTTCGGCCCGCGATTACCTCGCATCTGTCAAGCAGCAGATCCGGGAGGAGACGCCTCAGGAGGCCGCGGAGCGGCTTGGTCTTGAGCCGCGCCCGGTCGTGCTCGACGTGCGTGAGCGCGAGGAGTACGAGCAGGGCCTGATCCCCGGCGCAATCCATATCCCGCGCGGGAACCTGGAGACGCGGATCGAATCCCGCGTCCCCGACCGCTCGACGCCCATCATCATCTACTGCGCCTCCGGCGCGCGGTCGGCCTACGCGGCGAAGACCCTGGCCGACCTCGGCTACGAGGACGTCGTGTCGCTCGCGACCGGCTTCTCGGGCTGGAAGCACAACGGCTACGACTGGACGCAGCCGCGCACCCTGCGGCCCGAGCAGCTCGAGCGCTATAGCCGGCACGTGCTCATCCCCGAGGTGGGCGAGGAGGGCCAGCTGCAGCTGCTCGACTCGAAGGTGCTCCTGATCGGCGCGGGCGGGCTCGGCTCGCCGGCGGGCCTCTACCTGGCGGCGGCCGGCGTCGGCACGCTCGGCATCATCGACGCCGACGTCGTCGACTCGAGCAACCTCCAGCGCCAGATCCTGCACACCGTCGACCGCATCGGCACGCCGAAGGTCGACTCGGCCGAGGCCACGATCCGCGCGCTCAACCCGGACGTCGCCGTCGTGAAGTACGCCACCCGGCTCACGTCCGAGAACGTGCTCGACGTGATCACGGGCTACGACGTGATCGTGGACGGCACCGACAACTTCCCAACGCGCTACCTGCTGAACGACGCCAGCCTCGTCGCCGGCATCCCGGTCGTGCACGGGTCGATCTACCAGTTCGAGGGCTCGGTGACGGTCTACAAGCCGCACGACGGCCCCTGCTACCGCTGCCAGTACCCCGAGCCGCCCCCGCCCGAGCTCGCGCCCTCGTGCGCCGAAGGCGGCGTGCTGGGCGTGCTCCCGGGCGTCATCGGCACGCTCCAGGCCACCGAGGCGGTCAAGCTCCTGCTCGGGATCGGCGAGCCCCTGGTCGGCCGGCAGCTCCGCTACGACGCCCTCGCGATGGAGTTCGTCGAGCTCAAGATGCGCCGCGACCCGGAGTGCCCCGTGTGCAGCAAGGATCCCGACGACATCGAGTTCATCGACTACGAGCAGTTCTGCGCCCTGCCCTCCCGGGCGATGGCGCGTCCCGAGGAGGCCATCGCTTCGTGAGCACCGTCCGCATGCCCCCCATCCTGCGCCAGGCCGTCGGCGGAGCCCGCGAGGTCGACGCCTCGGGCGGCACCGTCCGCGAGGTGCTGGATGACCTGACCGGCCGCTATCCCGCCATCAAGACGCACCTGTTCGACGACGGCGGCGACCTGAACCGGTTCGTGAACGTCTATGTCAACAACGAGGACGTGCGCCTGGGCAGCGGGCTCGACACCGCGGTGGGGCCGGACTCGACCGTGATCGTGCTGCCGGCGATGGCCGGCGGGGGGATCGCGCCGTGAGCTGCCTCGAGACCCGCCGCAGCGCCGCGCTGACGGCGGTCGGAAACACGCCGCTGATCGAGCTGCCGCGCATGTCGCCGAACCCGGACGTGCGCATCTTCGCCAAGCTCGAGGAGCAGAACCCGACCGGCTCGATCAAGGACCGCGTCGCCCTCTCGATGGTCGAGACGGCCGAGATGACCGGCGAGCTCGAGCCGGGCCGGCGCATCCTCGAGCCGACGAGCGGCAACACCGGCATCGCCCTGGCGATGATCGGCACGGTCAAGGGCTACCCGGTCACAGCGGTAATGCCCGAGTCGTCCACCCCCGAGCGGATCGAGCTGCTGCGCATGTACGGCGCCCAGATCGTGTTCTCGCCGGGCCCGCTGGGGTCGAACGGGGCGGTGGCGATGGCGCGCTCGATGGCCGAGCGCGACCCCTCGGTCTTCATGCCGTTCCAGTACGCCAACGAGGCCAACCCGAATGCGCACTACTGCGGCACAGCGCTCGAGATCATCGACCAGGTGCCCGACGGCCAGATCGACGCGTTCGTCGCCGGCCTCGGCACCGGCGGGACGCTGATGGGCTGCTCGCGGCGCCTGCGCGAGCACAACCCCGACGTCCAGATCGTGGCCGCCGAGCCGCTGCAGGGCGACCCGGTGATGGGCCTGCGCAGCCTCGAGGACGGCTACACGCCACCGATCCTGGACATCACGCAGCTCGACCGCAAGGTGCTCGTCTCGAACGCCGAAGCGGTGACGGCGCTGCGTAAGCTGCTCGCCCTCGAGGGCGTGTTCGCCGGCGTCTCGGCCGGAGCGGCGCTCGCGGTCGCCCGCCGGGTCGCGAACGACATGGACGGCGGAAACGTCGTGTGCGTGTTCGCCGACGGCGGGTCCAAGTACCTGTCCGCGGGCATCTACACCAAGGCTGCGGACGTGCTCGACCGCGAGATGGAAGAGCGCGTCTGGTGGTGATCCCGGCGGCCGTGCGTGACGAGATCGTCGCGCACGCGCGTGCAGGGCTGCCCAACGAGGCGTGCGGCATCCTGGCGGGGATCGACGGTCGCGTCGAGCGGTTCTTTCCCGCCCAGCCCGACGAGCCGAGCCCGTACTACTACCGGATCGAGTCGCGCGACCAGATCCGGATCATGAACGAGATCGACGCCGCCGGCCTCGACCTGCTCGGCATCTACCACTCGCACACGAGCTCGCCGGCGTACCCGTCGCGCACCGACGCCGAGCAGGCCTTCTGGCCCGACGCGGTGTACGTGATCGTCTCGCTCGCCGGCGCCGACCCCGACGTGCGCGGCTACAAGATGCACGACATGACGGTCACCGAGGAAGCCCTGCGGATCGAGTAGGGCGGGAAAGGCGGGGACAGTCCCCAGGGGCCGTAGCTACTGGGCGAGCCGCCGCAGCGCGGCGGTGCAGTTTGCCCGCACCCAGGGCGCGCTGTCGTGCAGGCCGCGCTCGAGCAGCGCCGTCGCGTCGGGGTCACCCAGCCGCGCGAGTGACCACGCCGCCTGGGCGCGCACGCGCCCGTGCGGGTCGGACATCGCCTCGCGCACGGCCGCGACGGCGGCGGGCGAGCCGATGCGCGTGAGCGCGCGCACCATCCGGATTCGCAGGTCGGTGCCGGCCGCGGGCATGGCCGCAACGAGTGTGTCGGCGGCGGCCGCTGAGCCGGTGCGGCCGAGCGCGTCGGCGAGCGGTACGCGCAGCGCGACCGTGCGCGGCGCCCTGAACGCGAGCAGGAGCGGCGCCGCCGCCCACGGCGCCCCGAGCGCCTCCACGAGCCGCTGCTCCGGCACGAGGCCGTCCTCGAGCGCCGCGATCAGGAGCCGCGCCGAGGCGGGGGTCGCGAGCCTGCCGAGCGCACGGGCGGCGCCCAGGCGCACGCGTGGATCGCGGTCGCGCAGGAGCCGGTCGAGCTCGCGTGTGCTCTCGGTCAGGCGCAGATCGCCCATCGCGATCGCCGCCCGCGCCCGTCTGCGGGCCAGCCACGACCGGCCGGCGCGCCGCAGCGTCGCCGGCACGCCCACCGCGCGCAGGTGGTAGCGCAGCATGTCGCGGTCGGCGGCGAGCAGCCGCTCCCACACGCGGTCGGTCTCGGCGCCGAGGTCGCAGATGGCCGCCTCTGAACGGACCGACCGCGCGAGCGTCCGCAGGGTTGCGTTCTCGGGCCGCGCGAGCACGGCGGCAAAGCGCGCCCGCCGGCGCCTCTGCCTGCGCGCATCACGCGCGGCAAACGGGGTCAGACCCCTCTTGGTGCGCCGCTCGCGGCGGTGCCGGCGACCGCCGGCCACGGTGCTGGTAATTCCTGCCACTTCTTCAGGCATACGTGCCGCCGCAGCGAACGGCAAGCACCCGAAGGAGCGGTTCTACCCGCTCTGGGCGGGGTCGAGCACGACCTCGGTGGCCATCGGCGTCACCGGGCGGCCCTCGAACTCGGTCGCGAGCACGACGACGGTCTTCGTCCGCTCGACCGACTCGAGCGCGCGGATGTCCCAGATCAGGTGCTCGAGGGCGCGGGTCGACTCGGCCCGCACCTTGAGCATCAGGCTCTCCTCACCCGCGATGTGGTGGCACTCCTCGACCCACGACATGCCCGCGAACGCCTCCTCGAGGTTGCCCCGCGGCCCCGCGATCTGGGTGACGAGGATGAACGCGGTCACGCCGACGCCGACCTTCTCGGGGTCGACCGCAGCCCGGTACCCCGTGATCACGCCGCGGGCCTCGAGCTTCTTCACCCGCTCGTGCACGGCCGCGGGCGAGAGCCCGACGTGCTGCGCGATCTGGGCGAAGGTCGACCGCCCCTCGACCTGGAGCACGGCCACGATCGCTCGATCGATGTCGTTCAGGTCTTTCACGTCCGAAGTGATCCGGAACCATACCCGTCCTGGCCCGGTACCCTGCAAACGTCCCGGGAAACGACCAGGAGGGCACGATGCCGGTGCTAGCGGAAACCGAGCTCCAGGCGCAGATCGCGGACATGCCGGGGTGGCAGGTGCGCGACGGCGCGCTCGAGAAGGCGTATTCGTGTGGCGACTTCGACGGCTCGATGGCGTTCGTGAACCGCGTGGCGGCCGCGGCCGCCACGGCCGATCACCACCCCGACATCGTGATCTCGTGGGACACGGTCACGCTGCGCTGGGTGAGCCACAGCGCCGGCGGCATCACCGAGCGCGACGTGGAGATGGCCGGGAAGAGCGACGGGCTGGCGTAGAGGGGGCCGTACCCACCCCAATTGGCAATTGCCGTGGATGCCAATTGGGCGGAACCCCACCCCGCGGAACCCACCAATTGGCAAACGCCGTGGATGCCAATTGGGCGAGACCGCCACGTGCGGGTGCTATCGCTCCTCGGCCGACTGCGGCTGCGGCGTTGCGGTCGTCGGCGCCGACAGGGTCACGTCGACCCCGCGGATGCGTGGGCCCTCGATGCCGCTGACCTCGAACCGGGCGCCGTCGAAGACCACCGTGTCACCCACCTTGGGCATGCGGCCGAGCTCGCCGAACACGAACCCGCCCACCGTGTGGTAGTCGTCCACCGGTAGGTGCTTGCCGAAGCGCTCGTTGAACTCCTCGATCGGGAACGAGCCCACGAGCCGCACCCGGCCGCGGCCGATCCGCACCACGCCGGCATCGGGCAGGTCGAACTCGTCGCCGATCTCGCCGACGATCTCCTCCAGCAGGTCCTCGAGCGTCACCAGGCCCTCGACCGACCCGTACTCGTCGACGACGATCGCGAGGTGGTTCGACGTGCGCTGGAACTCGGCCAGGAGCTCGTCGAGCGGCTTCGTCTCGGGCACCATGATCGCGTCGCGCAGGATCGAGCGCACATCGACACGCTCGAGGCCCCGGTCGTGCAGCGCCGAGAACAGGTCGCGCACGTGGAGGACGCCGACGATGTCGTCGAGCTCGCCCTCGTACACCGGATAGCGGGTGAACGGGTGCGAGAGGACGAGCCGCAGCGTCTCCTGCACCGGCAGGTCGACCGGCACGCCGACGACGTCCGGCCGCGGCACCATCACGTCGACCGCGTCCTTATCGGCGAACTCGAAGACCTTGTGCAGCATCGCCTGCTCCTCCTCCTCGAGCACGCCCTTCTCGCGGCTCGCGTTCACGAGCATCTTCAGCTCCTCCTCGGAGTGCACGAGGGTGATGCCGCTCGAGGCGGTCACCCCGAACCAGCCGAGCACGGCCGAGCTCGACCGCACGAGCACCCAGATGAACGGCCGGAAGATGGTGTAGAAGGCGCCGATCGGGCCGGCGGTGAGGAGGGCGACCCGCTCGGGGTGCTGGAGCGTGTACGACTTGGGCACGATCTCGCCCATGACGACGTGGAAGTAGGTCAGGATCGTGAACGCGAGGATCACCGAGATGGTGGTGGCGATGCTCGTGTGCCAGCTCTGCGGCAGCAGATCGAGCGGGTGCTTGAGGAGCTCGGACACCACCGGCTCGCCGATCGCACCGAGCGCCAGGCTCGACAGCGTGACGCCGAGCTGGATCGAGGAGATGAACCGGGGCGGCACCTCGAGCAGGCGCAGCACCCGCCGGGCGGCACGGCTGCCCTGCGCATCAAGCTCCTGGATGCGCGTGCGCCGCACCGTCACGAGCCCGTACTCGGCCGCCACGAAGAACCCGTTCGCGGCCACGATCAAGAGGACCGCGAGCAGCTCGAGTGCGGTTGTCATCGCCTACACGGACCGTCGTCGCTCAAGCGCTCCCCAGTATAGTCGGGGGGTCATCAGCGAGATCGGGAGGGGACGACCGCTCAAGCCCACGGCGCTGCTGCCGATTCACTGCGGCAGGAAATACCCGGGGACCCGGCGAAACCGGACGCCACAAGCACGGGAGTGCTAACGGCCGCAGGGTTTTCTGCCGATACCCGGTGAAGCGGAACCTGGTCTTCCGACGAGTGGAGCACATGTGGCCGAGCCGATTACCTGTCTGATTGTCGATGACCACGAGGTCGTCCGCGAGGGGCTGCGCCTGGCGCTCTCCCGCACGGACAACATCCGGGTCGTCGGTGAGGCCTCCGACGGCAGCGCCGCAGTCGCGCTGGCCCGCCGGCGGCGGCCCAACGTCATCATCATGGACGTGCGCATGCCCGGCACCGACGGCCTTCAGGCCGCTCGGGAGATCGCGGCGGAGGTGCCCGAGGCGTCCGTGCTCATGTTCACCGCCTACGGCGAGCGCAGCCTGCTCACGCGCGGCCTCGAGGCCGGTGCGAAGGGCTACATCCTGAAGGAGGCTCCGCACCAGACGCTGGTGCGCGCGATCCAGAAGGTGGCCGGCGGCGACGGCTACGTCGACCCCGCGCTCATGCCCGCGTTCCTGACCAAGGAACGCGAGAACATGCTCACGGCGCGCGAGCGCGAGATCCTGCAGCTGCTGGCCGACGGCATGTCGAACGCCGACGTGGCCGCCAAGCTCTTCATCAGCCAGGAGACCGTCAAGAGCCACGTACGGCATATCCTCTCCAAGTTGGAGGCGGATACCCGTACGCATGCAGTCGCCATCGCCCTCAGACAGGCCATCATCGATTAACCCCGACGACCCCGGGGCGCGCACGAGCACGGCGCCCGAACGGATCGTTGCAGTGGGCGGCCTGGCGCTGCTCTCGGTGGCCGTGACGGCGGTGGCGTTCGCGCTTGCGGCGAGCGCCTTCTCGGATGCAGTCGCGCTGCTCGTGGCGGGCGTCGCCGCGATCGCCCTGGTGGGCGCTGCGGCCGCACACGCCGTGCGCCGCGACGCCGCGCGCCTCGAGACCTCCGAGGAGTGGCAGCGCCGGCTGCGCGCCGAGCTGATGGCCCAGGCGGCGTTTCTGGACGAGGTCGTCGGCAGCCTCGCCGCGATGGCGTCGAGCCGCGACGCCGCCCACGTGCTGGCCTCGACGGCCGACCAGGCCCACCGGCTGCTGCGCCCCGACGCCACGGTCGTGCTCGTGCCGTCGGCCGACGGCCGCGGCCTGCGCCCGGCGGTCGCACGCGGCATTGCGCTCGGACCGATCGCGGGCATCGTGGTCGACCCGGCGAGCGCCGGATCGCTCGTGGCCGAAGCCGCGGCGAGCCGCACGCCGGCGGCCGGCCCCGTCAACGCCGGCGGCGACGCGCTGACCAAGCATCTGCGGCCGGTCGCCGCGATCGCGGCGCCCCTGGTCGTGCTCGACGAGCTGCACGCGCTGCTCGTGCTCTTCCGGCTGCAGGGCGACGCCGGCTTCGGGCCGGCCGAAGTGGCGCAGGCGGTGCTCGTGGCCGACTTCGGCGCGAGCGCGGCCGCAAACGCCCAGCTCTTCCAGCGGGTCGAGTCGCTGCTCGCCCAGGCCCGCATGCGGGAGGCCGAGCGGGCGGAGCTGTCACGCCGCATCCTGTCGGCCGAGCAGGACGAGCGCCGCAAGCTCTCGCTCTTCCTGCACGACGGGCCGCTGCAGGCCATGTCCGGCATCGCGATGATGCTCGACGCCGTCGCCGAGGACGCGGCCGACGGCTCGACCGAGAGTGCGCTGCGCGTGCTCGAGACCGCCCGCGAGCGCCAGCGCTCGGTGATCCGGTCGCTGCGCGAGCTCTCGTTCGCGCTCGAGCCGTGGGTGCTCCGTGACCAGGGCTTCGTCGTCGCCCTGCGCGCGCTCGCCGACGAGATGGAGCGCGGCCACGCCGTCTCGGTCGAGCTCGACGTCGACGCGGCGGGCGACCTGCCCGCCGACGACCAGGTGTTCCTGTACCAGATCGTGCGCGAGGCGGTCCAGAACGCGGTCAAGCACGCCGCGCCGCGCTCGGTGCAGGTGATCGTGTCGGGCGATCCGGCGACCGGCTTCGAGCTGCTCGTGCGCGACGACGGCACCGGCTTCGCGGTCACGACGACCGACGACGGCCTCCCCCACCACGGCATGACATCGATGCGCGAGCGCGCCCAGATCCTGGGCGGACGGCTGCGGATCGACTCGGTGCCGGGCGCCGGCACCGAGCTGCGCGTCACCCTGCCCGCGCACGACCACGCCGATGTGGCGTAGACACCGCCAGACCACCACGCCGGTCGACGCGCTGGTCGAGGCGTGCGAGAACGGCCTCGACCTGCCGGCCGTGATGGCAGCCGCCTGCGGAGCGGTGTCGGCGTCGCTCTCGGGCGCGGCCACCGCCGCCTACGTGCTCACCGACGACGGCGCGAACCTGCGGCTCGTGGCCGGCGAGGGCGTGGACGAGCTCGACCCGCCCGAGCCGGAGGGCCCGGTGCACATCGGCGACCGCTGGCTGATCCCGCTCATCAGCGCCCGCCGCACCGTCGGCTGCATCGTCACCCATGCCCCCGCATACGCCGACCTCGGCCCGATCCGGCTGATCGCGGTGCTGGCCGCGCAGGCGATCGAGTCGGCGCGGCTGTGGGAGCGGGCCGGCGACAGCTCCGGCACCCAGGACGTGCTCACCGGCCTGCCCAACCATCGCGGCTTCGAGCGCGCGCTCACCCGCGAGCTGGCCCGCGCGATGCGCGGCGGCGCGCCCGTCTCGGTGGCGATGGTCGACCTGGACGGCTTCCAGGCGGCGAACGAGCGCCGCGGCCACGCGGCCGGCGACGAGCTGCTGCGCACCGCCGCGCGCTGCCTCGCGTCCGGCGTGCGCACGTACGACAACGTCTCGCGGATCGGCCCGGACGAGTTCGGGCTCGTGCTGCCGGGCATGGAGCCGGCCGTCGCGCGGGCGCTGCTCGAGCGGCTCGCCGCCGCATTCGCCGGGTCGGCGCAGGGCGCCACCGTCTCGGCCGGCGTGGCCGGATTCCCGGCCGACGGCGACACGCAGGCCGAGCTCGTGCGCCTGGCCACCGGCGCCCTCTACTGGGCCCGCCGCGGCGGCGGCGGCCGCGCCGTTGCCTACGACTCCGAGGTTGTCGAGGCACTCTCGGCCGAGGAGCGCGCCCGCCAGCTCGAGCGCGACACGTACGAGCGCACGATGCGCGCCCTCGAGGCCGCCCGCGGCCAGTCCGCGAGCGCCCGCGCCGTCAGCGACTACGCCGGCTACATCGCCGCCGAGGTGGGACTCTCGCCCGATCGCACCGACCGCGTGCGGCTGGCGGCGTTCCTGTTCGACTCGACGACGCCCGGCGGCGACCGCGACGAGCGGGCGCGGCTCGCGGCCAAGGTGGTGGCAAACGCCCTCGACGCCGAGGCGGCCGAATGGCTGCTCGCGGCGCACACGGAGGACCACACCGCCCCGATCGAGTCGCGCGTGATCGCCGTTGCCTCGGCCTTCGTCGAGGCCGGCGGGCACACGTCGAGCGCCGGCGCCGGCCGCGCCCTGGCCGACCTCTACCAGCGCCGCAGCGAGTTCGATCCGGCATGTGTGCGCGCCCTCGAGACGCTGCTCGCGAACCAGACCGCCGAGGTCTAGGTGCGTGATCCGGGGCGCGTGCTGGTCGACCTGCACAACCACACGTTCCACTCCTACGACGCCCAGAACCGCCTGGCCGACTACGAGCGCGCCCACCGCCGGGGCCGTGTCGACGTGGTCGCGATCACGGATCACAACACGATCGCGGGCGCCCTCGAGCTGCGCGCGCACGCGACGTTCCCGATCATCGTCGGCCAGGAGATCGACACCGCCGACGGCGAGCTGATCGGCCTCTTCCTGGAGCGGGCGGTGCCGGCGGAGCTGCCCGCCGCCGAGACCGCCGAGCGCATTCGCGCCCAGGGCGGCCTGGTGTACCTCCAGCATCCGTTCTACCGCATCGTCCGCGGCCGGATGCGGCCGGCGGCGCGCGAGCTCCTGCGCGGGCGCGGGCTGATCGACATCGTCGAGGCGGCAAACGGCGGCCCGTTCGCGGCCGCCGACAACGCCCGTGCGCTCGCATGGGCGCGCGCGTGCGGCCTGCCCCACGCCGCCTCCTCGGATGCGCACGAGCCGGCGGCGATCGGCACGTGCGTCACCTCCATCCCGGCCGCCCCGGTGACGGCGGCGGCGCTGCCGGAGCTCCTGCGTGCGGGCAGGACCGTCGACCGCCGCCCGCCGGCCGCGGTCGCACTGGCGCTCAAGGCGAGCAGCCGGGCCGGCAGGGCGGTGCGAGTCCTGACGGGGATCGAGCCGCTGCGCCGGCGGCGCTAGCCGGGACGCGCGCCTGCTCGCAGGTCGATGAGTCCAGCGCTCGTGCGGGCGAACCGGCAGGCGTCCAGGTAGAACGGCTCGAGGCGGGCATCGAAATCGACATGGAGCCACTCGCACCCCGCGGCGCGCGCCTGGTCGATCGCGAGCCCGACCATGCGAGTCCCGATGCCGTCCCGCTGCCGGCGCGGGTGCACGATCGTGTCGAGGACGAACGCGTGCGCACCGCCGTCCCAGGCGACGTTGACGAAGCCGACCAACCGGCCGGTGCCGTCTCGGGCACACACCCAGCCGAGGCTGTGCCGGGACACCTGGGCGAACCACGCGTGATCGCCCGCCGGGCCCCCGAACGCCGCTGCGTGGAGCTCGCACAGCGCGCGGTCGTCGAACTGTGCCCGCCATTCGAGGTGCGCATCCCGGGTCATCGCTCGCCGACCGCGGCGCGCCCGTGCCAGAGGCGGGCGAAGGCGGCGCCGGCCACGATCGCGACGACGGCGGCGACCCACACCTCGACCCGCTGGCCGAGCACGTGGTCGGTGTGATCGATGCGGATCGTCTCGATCCACACCCGCCCGAGGGCGTAGAGCAGGGCGTAGAGCGCGAACACCGTCCCCGGCCGGGACCGGTTCGCCGTGCGGCGGACGAAGACGAGCAGCACGGCGAGCACCCCGAGGTCCCGCAGGAGCTCGTACAGGAAGGTCGGCTGGAACGTCGTGCCGGGCAGGTACGGCGGCACCGGGTGGTCGATCCTAAGCGCCCACGGCAGGCTGCTGGGGCGGCCGTAGAGCTCCTGGTTCGTGTAGTTGCCGAGCCGTCCGATCGCCTGCCCCAGGATCAGTCCGGGCGCGGCGCAGTCGGCCACCGTCAGGAACGGCAGCCGCACGAACCGGCAGCCGATCCACGTCCCCGCCATGCCGCCGAGGACGGCGCCGAAGATGCCCAGGCCGCCGCGCCAGATCACGTACGTGTTGCGTGGGATCGCCTCGTACGGCTGCCAGTCGGTGAGGATGTGCTCCACACGGGCGCCGGCCAGGCCGAGCACGATCGCGCACACCGCGACGGGGAACACGAGCTCCGGGTCGAGCCCGCGCCGCCCGAACTGCGACCGCGTCAGCCACACGCCGGCCACGACGGCGACGGCGAGCAGCACCCCGTACCAGCGCGGATGAAAGCCCCCCAACTGGAAGATGAAGGCATCCCCGGGGCTGGGTATGGAGAGCAGCACGGCGCGGGCAGCCTACCGGGACGACCGCCCGCCGCAGTCCATAGCAAGCTCGACAATCCACTAGACCTGCGCTATCAATGGAGTAGTGCCGCAAGAGCCAGCGGCCGTCCCGCTCCACCGGCGCCCCCCGCCGCACTCGATGCCTGCCTCCTCCGATCATCCGCCCCATCCCGAGCTGATCCGTGTCGCCCTGATGGGCGACGAGGCCGGCCTGCGCGACCTGTTCGAGCGATCGGGGATGGTGCGCGTGGTGGACGCGGTGCCCGACGTGCTCGTCTGGCAGCTGCCCCACGACGCCGACGGCCTGCCGGCGGACATCCTGGCGGCGCTGGCCGACCCGGCGGCGCCCGGCGTCGTCGCGCTCGCCGACCGCCACCCGATCCGGTGGTTCCAGGAGGCGCTGCGCCTGGGCGTCGACGACGTCCTCTGCCTGCCGCAGACCCCCCAGTCGCTCGGCATGGCCGCGGCCAAGGCCCGCGCCGCGCGTGCGCGGCGGGCTCCGGCGGCCGAGGCGTCCCGCCACACCGGCGCCCACGTCTTCACCGTCTTCTCGACCAAGGGCGGCTCCGGCCGCACCGCGATCGCGACCAACCTGGCGGCATGCTTTGCCGGCAGCGGTGTGCGCACCCTCCTCGTCGACCTCGACCTGCACTCCGGCGACGACGCGCTCGTGCTCGGCCTCGCACCCCGCACCACCGTCGTCGACCTGGTCACGGCGCGCGCGCCGATCGACGCCGGAGCGCTCGCTCGCGCCGTGACCCGACACGTGAGCGGCATCGACGTGCTGGCCGCCCCGGCCCGCCCCGAGGAGGAGGCGCTGATCGCGGTCGACCGGCTGGCGGGGCTGCTCGAGGTCGCCCGGGCCGGCTACGAGGCGGTCGTGATCGACGCCGCCGCGAGCTTCTCCGAGGCGACCCTGCTCGCGCTCGACCACACCGACACGCTGATCCTGGTCGGCGCGCCCGACGTGCCCGCCGTGCGCAGCGTCCGCATCGCCCTGGAGACGCTCGACCTGCTCGAGCTCGACCTGCCCGACGTGCGCATCCTCATGAACCGCGCCGGTGCCGACGTCGGCCTGGACATCGACGACATCGAGCAAATCCTGCGGCACGAGATCGCCTACTCGGTCCCGTCCGACCGTGCGGTGCCGCTCTCGATCAACCGCGGCCGCCCTGTCACGAGCGACGATCCCGGCTCGCCCGCCGCGCGCTCGCTGGCCGAGGTCAGCCGCGCGCTCGTGGCCGTCGTCGGCCGCCGCTCCTAGCCCGGCGAGGCTGGGGCCAGGCACGCTTTTCGCCGTGTTTACCGAGGCGGCCAGGGGCCGAGCGGCCGGCCGATCTCCCAGTGGTGGCCGAACGGGTCGGCGATGCGACCCAGCCGCCAGCCGTAGGCGTCGGCCGCAGGGGAGACGACGGCTGCACCCGCGGCGACCGCCCGCGCGATGGCCGCGTCCGGGTCGTCCACCTGCAGCAGCATGCGCACCGTGCCGCCGCCGAGCGACTCCGGGCTGAAGTTGCCGTGCTCGGGCGACTCGTCGGCCACCCAGAACGTCGTCTCGCCGACGCGCAGCTGCGAGACGACGGCAGGGTTGCGGTCGTCGCCGCCGACGCGGTGGATCTCCTCCGCGGCGAACGCCGCGCGGTAGAAGTCGACCGCCTCGCGGCCTCGGCGCACCGAGAGCTGCGCCGAGACGGACCCGCCGCGGGCCGGCTCAGCCGGCATGCTCGCGCGCCCCGGCACCCTCGCGGTCGGCCAGCGTCCAGGCGGCGGCCGCCGCAGCGGCGGAGACGCCGAGCACCGCCGGCCACGCGCCCACCCTCTTCGCCAGCGGATGCGATCCGGCGAAGGCGGCGACGCACACCACGAGCAGCGTCCCCGCGACGCCCGGCCCGCGCGAGCGCAGCCACGAGCGCGTGCACCAGGCGCCGCCAGCGAGCAGGACGACGCCTCCCAGCGGGCGCACCCCAGTCTCGCGCGCGACCACGTATCCGCCGATCAGCGATCCGGCGGCGACGACGGCCGTGGGGACGGTGCGCACGCTCCAGACGATACCCGGCGCGGCCCCCGGACGGCTGCTACGGTGACGCGATGGCGACCCTGCTGCAGCAGGTCGAGGTGGATGCCGCCGACGCCGTCGCCCGGCAGGAGCGGTTCCCGGCGGGCGCCGCGATCGCGTTCTCGGACCTCGAGGACGCCGGCCGCGAGCCGGTGCTCGACCGGCTGCGCGACGCCGAGCCGGTGTCGTGGCTGCCGGCGCTCGGCGGCTGGCTGGTCACGAGCCACGCGGCCGCCCGCGAGGCGCTCAGCCCGCGCACGGCGACGACCGTCGAGGCCGAGCAGAACCTCGTGCGGGCCTCGCTCGGGCGGATGATGCTGACGTCCGATGCGGCCGAGCACACGCGCATGCGGGCGCCGTTCGAGCGCCCGTTCCGGATGCGCGAGTCGGGCGAGCTGTTCGGGGCCGCGGTGGACGAGGCGGCGGACGACCTCGTCGGCGCGCTCGCTCCCGCCGGGGCGTGCGAGCTCGGACGCGACTTCGCAGCGCCGTTTGCGATCCGTATGGCGGGCCGCATCCTCGGCCTCTCGCTCGGCGACGCCGCCCGCATCGACGGCTTCTACACCGCCTTTGCGGGCGCGATGAGCTACGACGGCAACCCCGAGCCGCAGCGCCTTGCAGATGCCGCGCGCGACGCGCTCGACACGATCCTGCACGCCGAGCTCGCCCGCACCCGGGCACAGGCGGATGCCTCGGTCACCTCGCAGGTCGCAAACGACCGCGCCGCCGGCCTCGACGACGCCGAGATCGCCGCCCAGCTGCGCGTGATCATGTTCGGCGCGATCGAGACGATCCAGGGCTCGGTGATGAACACGATGCTGCTCCTGCTGCGCAATCCCGCGGAGCTCGCGCTCGTGCGCGCCGACCCGGCCCTGCTCGGGAGCGCGGTCGACGAGGCGCTGCGGCTGATCCCGCCGGTGGCGTTCATGGAGCGGTGGACGCGGGCGCCGGTGCGGATCGGCGACGTCGCGCTGGGCACGGGCGAGTTCGTCGGCGTCTCGGTGATCGCCGCCAACCGCGACCCAGCCGTCTTCGCCGACCCGCTGCGGTTCGACGTGTGCAGGGCGAACGCCCGCCACGCGCTCAGCTTCTCGTTCGGCGAGCACCACTGCCTGGGCGCGCACCTGGCCCGGATCGAGACCGTCGCCGCCGTCGGCCGGCTGCTCCGCGCCCTGCCGGACGTCGCGCTCGCCGCGGTCGACGAGCCGGCCGGCTTCGCCTTCCGCCGGCCGCAGAGCCTGCACCTCACGTGGACGACCGCCTAGGGCGGCGCTACTCCATGCGGACGGTCGTCGCCGACTTGAGCGTGCCGGAGGCGACCACGAAGCCGAGCAGGTTGATGCTGTACGGGTAGGTGACGGTGACGGTCACGGTCGAGCCCTGCGCCCACGGCTGGGCCGGCGTCACGGTCACACCCATCTGCGTCTTGTCCAGCCACCAGGTCGCGTTCTTGGCCGCGGTCACGACGTCGGCGACGCCGGTGACGTCGCTGCGCGAGACCAGCGCCTTGCGGCCGCCGTCGCGGGCGGCGTTGGTCACCTGGATGTAGTCGGCGTAGGTCTGCCCGAACTGGTAGATGCCGAGGATCAGGAGCATCAGGAGCGGCAGGATCAGCGTGAACTCCACCATCGCCTGTCCGCGGCTGCGCCGCTTCGTGCGGTCGGGGCGAGGCTCGGTGTGGGCGGGGGGTGCGGTTCGGCCTGGCTGGGACATGCGGGATACCTCGGCGGTGCCGTCGGGCTCAGACCGCGCGTCTGGCCGGAGGAATGCGTGCAGCGGAACGATTGGCGAACGTCCAATATGCGTCATCGGCACGGCCCGACTTGGGCTTGAGCGAATTCGCGTCCTGGCCCTCGGTGAGCGTGTCGCGCAGCGAGCCCATGTCGGCGGCCGGCCGGGCGTTGCCGGCCAGGCGCCCCAGCACCCGCTCGAGGACGACCTGGGCGGCGGCGGGCGCGCAGATGAAGTAGCAGCCGGCGCTGTAGACGTCGGTGGCCGGTGAGGCGACGCGGACGATGCGCACGTCGGCGGTCATCTCGCCCTCCAGGAAGCGGGCCGTGAGCGCCAGGCGATCGCCCTCGCGGACGCGGTTGTCGGTCAGGGTCATCGCGCAGCCGTGGTCACTCAGGTCGGTCAGCGTGACCGGGATGACCTCGTCGGGCACGATCCGGTCGCAGATCATCGCGCGCAGCGAGGCGGGCGAGCTCATCGACAGGCGCTCGGTGCGACGGCGGTAGCCGTGGGAGGCGACGTCGACGACCCGCAGTGTGAGCGACGCGCGCGACTGGGAGCGGTACTCGGCCTCCTCGATCACGGCCTCGACCTGGACCGGCCGGCCGTCCTGGGCGAGGCGGCACGTCACCGTCATCCCGCCCGCAACCGCCAGCCGGGGACCGCTCGCGACGACGAGATCGCCGTCGCTCGAGATCGTCCACAGCTCGATCGTCTCGCCACGGTCGGTGTCGACATCGATCGCCGACGCCTCCACCAGGAGGGCGGCGGCCTCGGCCGGGGTCGGCAGGTGCGGCGATGGGGTTTCGGGCATGTGCGGTCGGCTGCCGGACGCGCAGCCTCCTCGGCCCCGGTGATCGGCCGCAGATGCAGGGGGATTAGCTGGAGCGGAGCGGGCTCAGCCGTGCACGGGCACCACGAGCACCGGCACCTCGGACAGGTGCAGGAGCTTGTGCGGCACCGACCCGAGCACCGCGCCCGTGAGCGGGTGCTCGCCGTGCGTCCCGACGATGATCATGCGCGCGTCGCGATCGGTCGCGACCTTGAGCAGCGCCTCGGCCGGGCGGGCGTCGACGACCTCGGTCTCGACGTCGCTGACGCCGGCCGCCTGGATGAGGGCGACGGCCTCGGCGGCCCAGTCGGCGCCCATGCTGTGCACGAGCCGCATGTGGTCGGAGTCCTCGCCGATCGGGTACACCCCCGCCCCGAACGCGACGACGATCCGGTCGCCGAACGCCTTGGCGCCCTCGACCGCCGCCTGCAGCGCCGCCTTGGCGCAGTCGGAGCCGTCGTAGCCGAGCACGATCGTGGATGCCATCAGTCGCCTCCTCCGGTCGGGGCCACGGCGCCGTGGATGGCGACGTAGTCGTCGACCACCTCCGGCCGCTTGCGGAAGAACTCGGGCGCGATGCGCTGGTAGACGAGCATCAGCACCACCCCGGCGAGCAGGAACCCGATGCCGATGATGAACGCCTGCCCGATCCCGAACCAGGTGCCGTTGTCGCTCGAGAAGTAGAGGTCATGGGCCGACTGCACGAACGCCCACGTGAGGATGATTCCGCCGATGATGGGCGAGAGGCCGATGAACAGGAAGCTCTTCAGGCTCCTGGTCAGGTGGTGGCGGTAGTAGATCGGGCACGCGTAGCCGGTGAGGGCGTAGTAGAACGCGATCATCAGGCCGAGCCCGGCGATCGACGCGAACAGGATCGACTCGCTGATGATCGTGAGGCCGACGTACCAGACGATCGAGAGCACGCCCATGTAGATCGTGGACGTCGACGGCGTCAGGTAGCGGGGGTGGATGTTTGCGAACCGGCGCGGGATCGCGCCGTGGGCCGCCATCGAGAGCGACGTCCGCGCCGTGGGCAGGATCGTCGTCTGCGTGGAGGCCGACGCCGAGGTGAGCACGGCGATGATCAGCAGCTTGTCCCACGGCGAGCCGAGCACGTCGCCGCCCAGCGCCTTGAACACGTCGTCGGAGTTGTTCGAGAGGAAGGCGGCGCCATGGTAGGCCTGTGCCGCCACCGAGTCGATCACGTAGAGCAGCACCAGGATGACCGTGGCCCACAGGGCGGCCTTGCCGGGCGTCTCGGTCGAGTTCTCGGTCTCCTCGTTCACCGTCACGGTGCTGTCCCAGCCCCAGTAGATGAACACCGCCACGATGATCCCGTCCGCCAGGGCGCTCGTGCTCTTGATGTCGAACGGGTTGATCCACGAGAGCGCCGGGTGGACGGAGTGCAGTGGACTCGACGTGTAGACCTTGATGAGCGCCACGAGCGCGAAGATTCCCAGGATGATCACCTCGGCGCCGAGCAGGAACCACTGCGTCTTGGCCGATGCCTCGATGCCGACGTAGCAGATCCAGGTCATGACCGCGATCCAGAGCACGCCGAGGGCGAGCGACCACCACTTGCTGTTTGCGAGGCTGTCGGCGCCGAACAGGTAGAACGTGTACTGGCCGGCGATCTGGGCCAGGTTCGCCATCACGATCACGTCGGCCGCGATGATGCCCCAGCCGCCCATCCAGCCCAGGTGCGGCCCCATCGCCCGCGTCACCCACGAGAAGGTCGTGCCGCAGTCGGGGTCGGCCCGGTTCAGGTAGTAGTAGGCCGAGGCGATGAAGAGCATCGGCACGAACGCGAGCAGCATGATCGCCGGCGCCTGCAGGCCGACGATGGCCACCACGAGCCCGAGGCTGGCCGCGAGGCTGTAGCCCGGCGCGGTCGACGCGACCCCGATCACGACGCTCGAGATGAAGCCGAGCGCGCCGGTCTTGAGCCCCTTCTCCCCCGTGTCGTGCTCGAGCGTGTCGACGGTCGTCGCCATGCGTTCCCCCCGGTCGGCGTTGCGGGCGCGACCATACCGCAGCGGCTGGAGGCGACGCAACGAGCGCGGCCACACGCGCCCTGCTCACGCCGGAGACGACGCTCCGGTTGCGGCGCGGGCAAACACCTCGTAGCGGTGCGAGCCGGTCGGCCTGGGCCGATTGCGGTCGGGATCGGCGGCGCGGCGCTCGCCGACTGCGGCGAAGAACGTCCGCTCCGCCGCATCGGAGTCGAACACCATCACGCTCAGCCGGTCGCCGGTCTCGTGGTCGACGAGCCAGATGCCCTGCACCCCGGCGGTCGCCTCCGCGGCGGGGACGACCTCGTCGCGCACGTGCTCGATGCCGTCGGCGAGATCGGCCTCGGAGTCCTTGAACGTGATCACCATCGCATGCATCGCGCGCCTCCTCTGGGTAGTTTGTACGTATACGTACTGTTCTTATGGGTACAATACACCACAGCGATGCCCGAAATGCAAGCCGATCCGGATCCTGCGCCCGAGAGCTGGGCCGCGTGGCAGATGTTCTTCGAGGCCCATGCCGCGGTGTACGCCCGCCTCGAGGCCCGGATGCAGGCCGACCACGGCCTGTCGCTGCGCTGGTACGACGTCCTCCTGCAGCTGTCCAACGCTCCCGGCGGGCGGCTGACGATGCGCGACCTCGGCCAGGCCGTGGTGATCTCGAAGAGCGGGCTCACCGGCCTCGTCGACCGGATGGAGCGCACCGGGCTCGTCGAGCGCACCGGCGATCCAGGCGACCGCCGCGTCATCCACGTCACCCTCACCCCGGCCGGCGCCGACGTGTACGGCCGGGCCCGCGCCGACCACCGCCGGGCGGTCGCCGACGTCTTCCTGCGTCACGTCGATGCGGGCGAGGCGGCCGCGATCGAGCGTGCGATGCGCCGGGTCCGGGAACACAACGTCTAGAACCGCGCCCGGATAGAGGGAACCGCTCGCGCCGGCGCGAACTTGAACCGGATGCCAGAACCTGGCGAACGACCACCCTTCGAGCCGCCGATCGCGCGGCTCGCCTCGGAGCACCTCGAGCCCGCGCTCGGCGTGTTCGAGGCCGCCCAGGCGCTGTTTGCGCTCGACGACCCGACCGAGATGCTCGCCGTGCTCGCACGCAGCCTGTGCGAGCTCGTCGACGCCAAGGCCTGCATGGTGTCCTCGATCGACACGGGCGCCGGCAGCGTGCGCGACCTGGCCGGCTACGCGCGGCCGCCCCACACCTGGGACGAGCACGCCGAGGAGTACCGGCTCGCGGACTACCCGCGCACCGCCGACGTGATCGAGCGGGACGTCGAGCTCGTCTGCCGGCTGGGTGACGCCGACACCGACGCCGCCGAGGCGGCCCGGCTCGAGCAGCTCGGGTACCGGTCGCTGCTGATGTTCGCGCTCGCGGTCGAGGGCGCGCCGTACGCGCTGATCGAGATCTACGACACCCGCATGCGCTCGTTCGGCGGCGTCGAGGTGCGCCTGTGCCGGGCGCTCGCCGCCGAGGCTGGGAAGGTGGTGGCGCAGGCGCGCATGGCCGAGCGGCTCGAGGAGGCGTACTTCGCCACGCTCGGCGCGCTCGCGGCGGCGCTCGAGGCCAAGGACGCCTACACGAACGACCACGCGATCGAGATCGCCGAGCTCGCCGGAGCCGTGTGCGACGAGCTGCGCATCGCGCCCGCCGACGCGCGCCTGATCCGGCTCGGCGCGCTCCTGCACGACATCGGCAAGATCGGCATCCCCGAGTCGATCCTGCGCAAGCCCGGCCCGCTGACCGACGACGAGTCCACCGTCATGCAGCGCCACCCCCAGATCGGCGCGCGCATCCTCGAGCCCGTCCCCCACTTCGCCCAGCTCGTCCCGCTCGTCCGGGCGAGCCACGAACGCTTCGACGGCGACGGCTACCCCGACGGCCTCTCCGCCGACCGGATCCCGCTCGGCTCCCGGGTGATCGGCGTGTGCGACGCGTTCCACGCGATGACCGAGGACCGCGTGTACCGCAAGGCGATGGCCCCGGCCGAGGCGATCGCCGAGATCGAGCGCTGCTCCGGGACACAGTTCGACCCCGAGTGCGTGCGCGCGCTGCTCGAGGTCGTCCGCGGCGAGGGCTGGCCCCGTGAGGGCCGCGAGCGGGTCGTGCGCACGCCGGGCGAGTCCGGCTGAGCGGTCAGGCGGGACGCGCGTAGTAGGTCTTGTGGACGATGCGCCAGGCGTCATCTGCCTTGACGAGGGAGAGGTCGTCGTCGTAGTACACCCCGGCGTGGTGGGCTCCCAGCCGAACGTGGGCCGTGTCGCCTGCGAACGACATGCCGTCGATCCGGCAGTCGTAGTGGCCCGCGTCCGTGACCATCTCCTTGCACTCGGCGATGTACTCGGCGAGCGTCACCCAGTCCAGCTTGCCTTCCCACGTCCCGACGATGCATGCGCGCGGGTGGAACGCCCCGGCGAGCTTCGCCTCATCGCCCGTCATCGTCCCGTCGTAGTAGGCGCGCACAACGTCCGTGACGGCGGCGATGTCCGCGGCGTTCGTCTTCCTGGTCTGCTCGCTCACGTCAGCCCCCTCGTTCGAGACGCTCGATCATCCCAGAAAGGTCGGGGCGGCGGGAACGGCCCATTGGCATCCACCCCGGATGTCAATTGGGCGGGACGGCGACGCACTGCACGAGGGCCGTTGGGCAGGCGCCCCTCGCGATCGAGGATAGGCGGCAGACGATCACGGCATCTGCGACCGGCGCAGGCGCCTCGATCTGCTGGTACTCCACGAGCGGGTTTCGCCTTCCTGCCCGGCATCGGGCACAGAGCCCGTAGGCGCACCTGCGATCGCGGCTACCCGCGCAGGTGCCTGACTCTGCTGGTATCACGAGGCGGTTTTGCCTCTCCCGCCCCGCAATGGGTTCAGGGGCCAAGCACCGGGGTCCGGCCGGCGACCTGCAGCCAGAGATCCTCACTCGGCACCTTGGCGTAGATCACGTACTCCTGGTCGGCTACCGGACAACCGCGGCGGCTGGCCGGCCCCTCATGCGACCCGAGGGTCGCGTGCGCCCACTGGATCGCTTCCCGGACATCCTGAGCGCCGATGAGATCGAACGTCATCCATTCCCACCCCATGGGCGCGCCCGGGGAGGGACTCCACCCCATCTGCGGCCGGTCGATGTCCGGTGGCGGGGCGGGTTGCTCCCAGAGGGTGACGCGATACGCGGTGGCCACCTCCGACGGCTCGCTCGCGTAGTCACGATCCGGAGCGGGTCTTGCATCCATGAGGAGAGCGTAGAACCTGGCATGAGTCGGCGTCGCCTCACGGGCCGGGACATCCCAATTGACATCCACTGCGGATGTCAATTGGGAGCGCCGCCGCCACCCAGCCGCGCCGCCACCATCCGCAGCGCCCGCTCCAGCCGCTCGGCGTTGCCCGGCAGGTGCGGCCACGGGCTCGCGCCCGACGGGTGCGGCAGCGCCACGAGCGGCCTGCCGTCCGCAATGGCGAGCTCGGCTCCGACCGCATCGTCGAGGCGCACGCCGGGCGCGAGCTCCTCGAGCGCGAGCGTCCCCACCGAGATGACGAGCGGCGCGGGCACGAGCGCGAGCTCGCGCCGCAGCCAGGGCACGCACTCGCGCACCATCGCCGCCGACGGGCGCACGTCGCTGCCGCCGGGTCGCTTGCCGGGGAAGCAGCGCACGACGGCGGCGATGTAGAGCCGCCCGTAGAACGCCGCCTCGTCGCCGAGGCCGGCGGGCGCGAGCCACTCCCGCAGGCGCCGCCCGGCCGGCCCGCTGAACGGCCGCAGGTTCTCGCGCTCGCGGATGCCGGGCGCCTGGCCGACCAGGATCGCCTCGGCGTCGCGGCCTCCGCTCACGACCGGCATCGACTCGACCCTGATCCCCGCCGCCACACACCGCCGGCAGGGCCGCAGCGCCCGCTGGAGCGCGTCCAGCTCGCCGATCCGCTCGCGCTCGTCCACCCTTGTAGTATCCGCGGCCGTGAACCGCGCCGGCCGCAATCCGTTCCCCTTCGCCGCCGACTACCAGTACTCGCAGTCGGTCGTCACGTCGGGCGAGCTCGTGTTCACGGCCGGCCAGGGCGGCTTCGGCGCCGCCGGCGCCGTCGTGGATCCAGACGACGCCGAGGCGCAGATCCGGCAGGCGTTCGCGAACGTGGCCGCGGTGCTCGAAGCCGAGGGCGCGGCGCTCGAGACGATCGTCAAGATGACGGTCTACCTCGCCCACGCCTCGGACTACGACGCCTTCAAGCGCGTGCGTGGCGACCTCTTCCGACCGCCGTACCCGGCCTCGACCGCGATCGTCGCGGGCGGGTTTCTGTTCGAGGGGATGCTGGTCGAGATGGACGCCGTCGCCCGGGTGGGAGAGGAGCGCGAATGAGTGCATCCAGGGTGTACCTGTCGACCGACATCGAGGGCACCGCGGGCATCGTGGACTGGTCGCAGGTGCTGGGCCCGAGCCCGGAGTACGAGGTCGGCCGGCGGCTGCTCCTGGCCGAGGTGAACGCCGCCATCGACGGCGCCGCCGAGGCTGGCGCGACCACCTTCCTCGTCAACGACTCCCACGCGAGCATGTTCAACCTGCCGCCGGCCGCCGTGCACGGCGAGGCGTCGTACCTCTCCGGGAAGCACAAGCCGCTCTACATGATGGAGGGGCTCGACGCGAGCTTCGACGCCGCGTTCTTCATCGCCTACCACGGCTCGATCGGGCACGAGCGGGCGGTGCTCGCGCATACCTACAACCCGAGCGCGATCTGGGAGGTCAGGCTGAACGACGTCGTCGTCGGCGAGAGCGCCCTGAACGCCCTGGTCGCGCTGCACCACGGCGTGCCTGTCGCGCTGATCACCGGCGACCAGGCCACGGCCGACGAGGCGCGCACGTTCGCGCCCGCGATCGAGGCGGTCGTCGTGAAGCGCTCGGTCAGCCGGTTTGCCGCCGAGAGCGTGCACCCGCGCCAGGCATGCGAGCTGATCCGCGCCGGGGCGCGAACGGCGCTCGAGCGGCTGGGCGAGATGGGGCCGCCCCGGATCACGCTCCCGGCCACGCTCGAGATCACGTTTCTGACCGCCGACATGGCCGAGGCGGCGACCGCGATCCGCGGGGTCGAGCGCACCGCGCACCGCACGATCATCACGACCGGCGAGGAGCCGCTCGCGCTCTACCGCACCTTCGTCACCATCGTCGCGCTCACCCGCGGCCTGGGCGAATGAGCGCCGCGGGCACCGCCTCGCGGCGCATGCTGCGCTTCGACGCCCCCGCGCTGCGCGACCTGGAGTGGCCGTGCTTCGAGGCCCGCGGCGCCGCCGATGGACCGCACCTGTGCGTCATCGCCGGCATCCACGGCTGCGAGTACTCGTCGATCAGGGGCGCCGTCGAGCTGATGCGCGGCCTCGACCCGGCGGCGCTGCGCGGGACGGTGACGACCGTGCCGATCGTCAACCTGGAGTCGTTCCGGAAGCGCACGCCCTTCGTCTCGCCGAGCGACGGCAAGAACCTGAACCGCTGCTTCCCCGGCGATCCCGGCGGCACGTACTCGGATCAGCTCGCCCACCACGTCTACACCGAGCTGATCGCGCCCGCCGACGCGCTTGTCGACCTGCACGGCGGCGACCTGGTCGAGGCGCTCGAGCCGTTCTCGCTCTACGACCGATCGCCGGTCGAGGAGAGGGCGCGGGCGATGGGGATCGCCTTCGGCCTGCCCTACCTGGTGCGCACCGAGCGCGAGGGCGCCGCCATCGCGGGCACGACGAGCGCGGCCGCGGCGGACGCGGGCGTGGCCGGTATCACCGCCGAGGTGGGCGGGTGCGGGCTGCTCGAGGCCGACGCCGTCGCCGCGCACGTGCGCGGCTGCCGCAACGTGATGCGCCGGCTGGGGATGCTCGCCGAGCCGGAGGAGCCCCCGGCTCGACCCGTGCGGTTCATCGAGCGGTTCGTCTGGCTGCGCTGCCGCACGGCCGGCTGGTGGCAGCCGGACGTGCGGGTGGGCCAGGAGGTCGCGGCGGGCGAGCGGCTCGGCGCCGTGCTCGACCCGTTCGGCGACGAGCTCGAGGTCATCGCCGCGCCCGAGGCGGGCGTGGCGCTCTTCATCACCTCGAGCCCCGCCGTCACCGACGACGGCCTGCTGCTCGGCCTCGGCGCCGGCATCTCTCCGATCTAGCCGCACGCGCACTCAGGTGCCAGGCAACGTGCAGGTAAACGCGGGTCAGACCCCGTTTATGCACCCGCGCGTCACGGGGCGTAGTCGACCGCGGCGAAGCCCCACGTCTCGGCCAGCCAGCGCGGGACGAGCTCTGCGAGCTCACGGTCGAGCGCGCTCCCCACGGCGTCGTCCACCACCCACCACGACACGACCGCGTCGGTGCCCGGCGGGGCGGCGTCGTCGGGCGGGTCGATGTACACGCAGCCGCAAAGCTCCGTCTCGCCCGCGTCGAGCACCGCGTAGTTGAACGACTCCTGGGCCGCGATCTCGGCCTCGTGGTGGGCGAGGTCGTCGCGATCCTGCGCGACCGTCATGGTCTCCGGCGGCCACCCCCACGGCGCGCCGTAGCGGGCCCACAACCGCTCCCGCGAGCCCATGACGGCGGGATAGTCGATGCCGACGTCGTCGGCACGGATCGGGCGCAGGTGATGCCCGGTCGCAAGCTCGACGCGCTGCGGCGTCTCGAAGCCGGCGGGCAGCCACCCCACGACAGCTACCGCCAGCCCGAGCGGATCAGCTCGCGCACCTCGTGCACGCCCGCGTCCCACACGGCCTGCCAGTCGGCGTCGGGCCGGCCGTAGTCGCCGCCGTAGCAGCCGTCGCCGAGCAGCTCGCGCACCGTTCCCGGGTCGGCCACGCGCAGCGCGGCGGCGTCGACAGGCGGCTTGTGCCCCTCGGGGATCTCGACGCCGGAGACGCGCGTCCACGGGAAGCTCTCGAGCCACGACGCGTGCGACGCGTGCGGGTCGATCGCCTGCACCACCGGCCACACCCGCGGCCCGTTCCACCAGCTGTGGAAGAGCACCTGGGCGTCTGAGTGGTCGCGCATGAACTCGGGCGCGACGCCGCCCGCCGGCGAGTTGCCGCCGTGGCCGTTCACGATCAGGAAGCGGCGGAACCCCTGCTCGTGGAGCGAGTCGAGCAGGTCGCGCACGACGGCCATGTACGTGCCTGCGCGCAGCGTGGGGCTGCCCGGGTAGGCGGCGAAGTAGGGCGTGAGCCCGTACGGCAGCGACGGCAGCACCGGCACGCCGAGCGGCTCGGCCGCCTCGACGGCGACACGCTCGGACAGGATGGTGTCGACGCCGAGCGAGAGGTAGCCGTGCTGCTCGGTCGAGCCGAGCGGCAGCACGACGCGGTCGTCGGAGCGCAGGTACTCCTCGATCTGCATCCACGTGCGGTCGAAGACCCTCATGCCGGCGCCACCCTCTCATACGCGGCCGCGACCGACAGCAGCAACGGCTCGCGCTCGACGGCCGCCATCAGCTGCAGGGCGGCCGGTAGACCGTCCTCGGCCGCCCCGCACGGGAGCGTCACGGCGGGGATGCGGGCGAGATTGCACGGGCCGGTGAAGCGCGCCTCGACGTCGCCCTCGGGCGTCCCGAACGGCGGATCCTCGGGCGGCGCCACGTAGGCCATCGTCGGGCCGGCGAGGATATCGACGTCGTAGAACGCCTGCGCGAACCCAGCCGCGACCTCGTCGGCGGCGGCCAGCGCGTCCTCGTACTCCGGGTCGGTGATGCGCGAGGCCAGGTCGAGCAGCGCCCGCGTCCCCGGGCCGTAGTTTGCGCCCTCGCGGCGATAGCTCTCGCCGTGCACCTCCCACGCCTCGTAGAGCACGATCGTGCCCAGCGCGGAGTCGGCCACGTCGAGCTCGGGGATCTCGACGTCCGAGAGCTCCCAGCCGAGGCCGGCGAGGGCGTCAACCGCCTCGGACACCCGCGCCCGCACACCCGGTCGCACGTCGGGGTCGTCGAGCTGGGCGCGCAGCACGCCGACGCGGACGCGGTCGACAGGGTCGATCGGGCACGGACGGCCCTGGAGCACGGCCAGGAGTTGCGCCGCACCCGCGACGGTGCGAGCGAGCGGCCCGACGCCGTCGCACGTGCGTGAGAGCGGAAAGAGGCCGGCCGCCGGCACCGAGCCCGTCGTGGGCTTCACCCCGACGATGCCGCAATATGCGGCCGGAACGCGGATCGAGCCGCCGCTGTCGGTGCCGACGGCGAGGTCGCACACGCCTGCGCCGACGAGCGCCGCCGAGCCGCTCGACGAGCCGCCGGCCGTGCGCGTCGGGTTGCGCGGGTTGTATGTCATCCCGTAGGCGGGGTTCACGCTGCCCGCGCCGTACTCGAGCAGGTTCGTCTTGCAGAAGACGTCGCCGGCGGCGGCGCGCACGCGGGCGACGACCTCGGCGTCGGCAGCCGCGGGCGGCGGCACGGCCACCGTCGAGGCGTTCGTCGTCACCTGGCCGGCAACGTCGATGTTGTCCTTCACCGCGACCGGCTCGCCGAGCAGCGGCCCGGCGGCTGCGCGCTCGGGCGCGTCCATGACCGCGATGACGGCGTTCAGGGGCCGGCCGAGCCGCTCGAGCCGCTCGTAGGCGGCGAGCAGCTCGAGGTTCGCGCGCTCGCAGACGCGGCGCCCGTCCTCGATGGCGTGGATCAGGGCGGCGGTGTGGCGCACGAGCGGGCCGTCGAGCACGGTCAGCATCGCGTCGACCTCGGTCTTTCGGTGCCGCACCGCCAGGTCGCGGTAGATGCCCGAGTGCGTCTTGGCCGAGCCGCGGTTGAACGCGACCAGCCGGTCGATCGAGCCCTCGAGGTCGGCCGGGTCGAAGCCGTCGAACGGCTCGGGGATCGCCGTCGCTGCGGCGAGCACCTCGCGCGCGAGGGCGAGATAGAGCGGGCGATAGCGCGGCTCGGCCAGGGCGTCTGCGATCGAGAGATCCGAGACCGCGGTGGCGAACAGGATCGCGCCGTAGGCCTCCTTCGCCCACAGGAAGCCGTGGATGTTCGCCGTCTGGCGGGCGTCGGCGATGTCGTCCACGAGCGCTCGCACGCGCGGGGTGTCGCCGCCGTCGAGCTCGCCGATCATGAACGTCGCCCGGTTGCCGCGCAGGATCCGCCCCGGCGCGACGACGTCGGCGCCGAAGTTGACGAACGCGCCGACGACGCGCTCGCGCCCGACCGCCGCGGCGATCGTGTCCTCGTTGAAGCCGTTCTGGAGCGAGACGACGAACCCGTCGGGTGCCAGCCGCGGCGCGACCTGCTCCATCGCGGCGGCCGTGTGGTGCGCCTTCACGGCGAGCAGCACCGCGCCGAGCCCGTCGGGCAGGTCGTCCGGCGCCACCGCCCGGGCCGGCACGGTCAGCTCCTCGACCGGGCCCTCGATGCGCAGGCCGTCGGCGTTGATCGCGGCGACGTGCTCAGGGTCGGAATCGCACAGGAGCACGTCGTGGCCGTCACGGACGAGCCCTGCGGCAACCGTGCCGCCGATCGCACCCGCCCCGATGACGGCATAGCGCATTGTCCGATCCTACCGCGGGCACGGGACCGGACTATGCGTTCACCATATGGACGTCGTCCCCCCGGCATGGGATACTGCGCGCCCCGTGTCCCAAGGAGCCGTCGCATGAAGAAGCTCATCACGCCTGCCGCAGTGGTCATCCTGTGTGTCGTCGCCCTGGCCGCGGGTTGCGGCGGGAGCAGCGGCGGCAGCGGCGGATCCTCGTCGGGCGGCAGCGCGGGCGCTCCGGTGCACGGGGGCAACCTCGTCGTCGGCTGGTCGGCCGAGCCGGAGTCGATGGACAAGGAGAACGTCTTCGACAACCAGTCGATCTGGGTGCTCGAGCAGATCATGGAGCCGCTCTTCACCGTCAGTCCCGACGGCAAGAGCGTGAAGCCGTGGCTCGCCACCTCCTACACGCTGTCGCCCGACAAGAAGACGTACACGTTCCACCTGCGTCCGGGCGTGAAGTTCTCGAACGGCCAGCCCATGACGTCGGCCGACGCCAAGTTCTCGATCCAGCAGACCCTGAACACGGGCTCGCAGGGGTGGGGCTATCTCGACTCCGCGATCAAGGACATGAAGACGCCCAACCCGCAGACTCTCGTCATCGACACGAAGTACCCGTGGGCGCCGTTCCTGGCCGACATCGCCCTGTTCGCGAACGGCATCGTCCCGAACCACTACGGCGGCGAGACGGCCAAGCAGTTCTACACCCATCCGATCGGCACGGGGCCGTTCATGTGGGGCCACTGGACGCACGGCTCGGAGATCGAGCTCCTGAAGAACCCGCACTACTGGCAGAAGGGCAAGCCGTACCTCGACTCGATCACCTTCCGCACCGTGACCGACACGAACACGCGCCAGCTGCAGCTGCAGGGCGGTCAGGAGCAGATCGACCAGTTCCCCGACTGGCAGACCGTCAACACGCTCAAGGCCACGCCGGGGATCAACATGACCCTGTTCCCGTCGACGCGCACCGACTACACGATGATGAACGAGCGCTACGCGCCGCTCGCCGACGTGCACGTGCGCCGCGCGATCAGCATGGCGATCGACCGCAACGCGATCATCAAGTCGGTGCTCTTCGGCCACGGCACGGCGGCGAACTCGTTCATGCCGCCGCAGGTGCCGTTCTACGACCCGAAGTCGCCCGGCCTCCAGTACAACCTCGCTCAGGCCAAGCAGGAGATGGCGCAGTCGAAGTTCCCGAAGGGCTTCAACGTGCAGATGCTGGTCGGCGCGGGCGTGGCCGACGAGAAGTCGATCGCTCAGATCTACCAGCAGGAGCTGGCCAAGATCGGGATCAAGGTCTCGCTGAAGCCGGTCGACCCGAGCGTCGAGTTCCAGGACGAGCAGCAGTTCAAGTACCAGCTCGGCCTGAGCTACTGGACGATGGACATCGCCGACCCGGACGAGCTCGTCACCTTCGCCGTCGATCCCGGCGCGGGCGCCAAGTCGTTCTACACGGACTACAACAACCCCGACGTGATCAAGTGGACACACCAGGCGGAGAAGACGTTCTCGGCAGCCGGCCGCCAGAAGCTCTACAGCCAGATCCAGGCGCAGGCCGCGCAGGACGCGTTCATGGTGTTCGAGTACTACTCGCCGTACCGATACGCGATGACTGACAAGGTGCACGGCTTCCTCGTGTACCCGACGGGGAACTTCCACATGGAGGACACCTGGCTGTCGCACTAGCCGGCGTCGGAGGTCTCTAGGAGGAACAGTGGACGACCGGCTCGCATACATCCTGCGCCGGCTGCTGCAGGCGATACCGGTCGTGATCGGCGTCACCGTGATCTGCTTCTTCATGATCCACCTGGTGCCGGGCGATCCCGCCCGGACCATGCTGGGCGTCCACGCCAACGCGAAGAACGTCGCGGCGCTGCACCACCAGTGGGGCCTCGATCGGTCGCTGCCGGCCCAGTACGAGCTGTTCATGGTGCGGCTCGCCCACGGCAACCTGGGCGAGTCGCTCTTCTACCGCGAGTCGGCGCGGACGCTGATCCTCGACCGGCTGCCCGTGACGCTGTGGCTGATCGCCTACGGGACGGTGCTCTCGATCGTGATCGCGATCCCGCTGGCGATGATCGCGGCCAGCCGCAAGGACGCCGCCCGCGACCAGGTCGTGCGCGCGGTGCCGCTCGTCGGGCTCGGCTTCCCGCCGTTCTGGCTCGGGATCATGCTCCTGCTCGTCTTCGGCCTGCACCTCGGCCGCCTCTTCCCGGTCGGCGGCTACGGCACCGGGTTCTTCGGCCACCTGCACTCGATGTTCCTGCCCGCGCTCACAATCGCCCTCGGCATCTCGCCGATCCTGATCCGCAGCCTGCGGGCGAGCCTCCTCCAGGTGCTCGAGTCCGACTACGTCACCACCGCCCGCTCGAAGGGCATCTCCGAGCGGCGGGTGCTGACGCGCCACGCGCTGCGAAACGCCGTCATCTCGACCGTGGCGGTGCTGGGCGTCAACATCGGCTTCCTGATCGGCGGGACGGTCGTGATCGAGCAGGTGTTCGCGCTGCCCGGCATCGGCCAGCTCATGCTCACCTCGATCCTCCAGCGCGACTTCCCGATCGTGCAGGGCGTCACGCTCGTGTTCGGCATCCTGGTCGTGCTCGTCTACCTGACCACCGACGTGGTGCACTCGCTCCTCGACCCACGCGTGAGGTTCGACTAGATGGGGAGGTTCCGCTAGATGGGCTCCATCGCCGTCGCCGAGGGCCTCACCGAGCCGCTGGTCGCCGAGCACCGCAGCGGCTTCCGCCGCCGCTGGTACCGCACGCCGGCGTTCGTCGCCGGGATCCTGATCGTCGGCACGATCGTGGCGATGGCCCTGGCCGCGCCGCTCCTGACGCCCCACAGCCCGACCGAGCAGGACCTGAACAACATCCTCGCCGGGCCGTCGTCCAACCACTGGCTCGGCACCGACCAGCTCGGCCGCGACGAGTTCTCGCGCCTGCTCTACGGGGCGCGCGTCGACCTGCGCGTGGCGTTCCTCGCCGTGGTGCTCCCGTTCATCCTCGGCACCACGCTCGGCTGCATGGCCGGCTACTACGGCCGCGCCCTCGACACCGGGATCATGCGCCTGGTCGACATCATGGTCGCGTTCCCGTTCTACGTGCTCATCATCGCGCTCGTGTTCGTGCTCGGCCCGGGCGCGCGCAGCATCTACATCGCCATCACGCTCGTCGGCTGGGTCTCCTACGCCCGCATCGTCCGCGGCGAGATCCTGGTCGCCAAACGCCAGGAGTACGTGCTCGCCGCCCAGGCGGCGGGCTTCCGCGACCTGCGCATCATCCGCCGCCACCTGCTGCCGAACGTGATCACGCAGGCGATCGTGTTCGCCATGTCCGACATCGTGCTCGACATCCTCGCGATCGTCACGCTCGGGTATCTGGGCCTCGGCATCCAGCCGCCCACGCCCGACTGGGGCGGCATGATCGCCGACGGCCAGGCGTTCCTGACGACGCGGTGGGAGCTCTCCACCATCCCCGGGATCGCGGTGATCATCACCGCGCTCGGGCTCTCGCTGATCGGCGACGGTCTGGCCGACCTGCTGCGGCCCGAATGAGCAACAACGCCATCCTCGAGGTGCGCGACCTGGAGGTCGCGATCCCGCTCAGCCGGCGGCACGGTACACGCGGTCGACGGGGCGACGTTCGAGCTCCTCGCGGGCGAGTCGCTCGGCCTCGTCGGCGAGTCGGGATGTGGCAAGAGCATGACGCTGCGGGCGATCCTCGGCCTGCTTCCCCACCCCGGCGAGATCGTCGGCGGCCAGGTGGTGTTCCAGGGCGAGGATCTCGTCGTCGGCGAGCCAGAGCCGGCTGCAGGACGTGCGCGGCGCGAGCATCGCGATGATCTTCCAGGAGCCGATGACGGCCCTGAACCCGGTGATGCGCGTCGGCGACCAGATCGCCGAGGGGCCGATGGCGCACCTCGGCCAGAGCCGCTCGAAGGCGCGCGATCGCGCCCTTGAGCTGATGCGGGAGGTGGGCATCCCCGACCCGCACCGGCGCGCCCGCGCCTACCCGCACGAGCTCTCCGGCGGCATGCGCCAGCGCGTGATGATCGCGATCGCGCTCGCGTGCGAGCCGAAGGTGATCCTGTGCGACGAGCCGACGACGGCCCTCGACGTCACCATCCAGGATCAGATCCTGAAGCTGCTCGCCGCGATGCGCCGCGACTTCGGCGTCAGCGTCGTCTTCGTCACTCACGACCTCGCCGTGGTCGCCCAGACGTGCGACCGCATCGCGGTCATGTACGCCGGCCAGGTGGTCGAGACGGGCACGGTGGACGAGGTGTTCCACGCACCCCGCCACCCCTACACGCTCGGCCTCCTGCGCTCGGTGCCGCGCTTCGACCTGGTGCGCCAGACGCTCGACTCGATCCCCGGCCAGCCGCCCGACCTGGTGGCGCCGCCGGCCGGGCTGCCGCTTCCACCCGCGCTGCCCGTTCGCCCAGGACGACTGCGTGAGCGGCGAGTTCCCGCTGCGCCCGCTCGGGGCCGGAAGCGGCCGGGCGACGGCCTGCATCCACGACGGCGTGTGCGTCGACGACGTGCTGCGCAGACCGGTGATCGAGAATGCCTGACGGGCCGCTGCTCGAGGTGCGGGGCGTCGAGATGCAGTTCGTGCTGGCCGACTCGATGCTGCGCCGGGCGCGGCACGTGCCGGCCGAGGTGCTGCGGGCCGTCGACGGCGTCGACCTCGAGATCGCCCGCGGCGAGACGCTCGGCCTGGTGGGCGAGTCCGGCTGCGGCAAGTCGACGCTCGGCCGCTGCATCGTCGGCCTGTACGCACCGACGGCGGGTGAGATCCGCTACGCCGGCGAGCCGCTGCCGGCGCGGCGGGCGCGCGCGCAGCGGCGGCGGATGCAGATGGTCTTCCAGGACCCGTACTCGTCGCTCAACCCGCGCATGACGGTGCGCCAGGTGCTGTCCGAGCTCCTGCGCGTGCACAACATGGTGCCGCGAAACCGCGTCGACGAGCGCTGCCGCGAGCTGATCGAGCTCGTCGGCCTCGGCGCCCGCGCCCTCGACGCGCATCCGCGCAACTTCTCCGGCGGCCAGCGCCAGCGCGTCTCGATCGCGCGGGCGCTCGCGCTCGAGCCGGAGCTCCTGGTCGCGGACGAGCCCGTGTCGGCGCTCGACGTGTCGGTGCAGGCCACCGTGCTGAACCTGCTCGACGAGCTGCGCTCCAAGCTCGGCCTGACGATGCTCTTCATCGCCCACAACATGGCGGTGGTGCGGCACGTGTGCGACCGGGTGGCGGTCATGTACCTCGGCCGCATCGTCGAGACGGCCCCCACCGAGGAGCTGTTCTCGGACCCGCGCCACCCCTACACGCAGGGCCTCTTGAAGGCGGTGCCGCGGCTCGTGCCCGGCCACCCGAGCGACGCGGCGGCGATGGAGGGCGACCCGCCCAGCCCGATCAACCTGCCGTCGGGCTGCCGCTTCCACACCCGCTGCCCGATCGCCCAGGAGGTGTGCCACCGCGAGGATCCGGTCCTGGTCGCCGACGGCGGCGCCCACCTGGCGGCGTGCCACTACGCATGGACGGCGCCGCCGCCCGCCCACGTCCCCGAGGTCATCACCGAGGCCGAGGCGGCCGACGCCGAGGCCGGCCCGGCCTGACGCTCAGTCGTTGCGGGCGTCGCGGCCGGCGAGCTCGGCCAGGCGGTCGTGCGGGATGCCGTACGCGGTGCCGCCGTGCCCGGTCATCGTGCGGCCGGCGACCAGGGCGTTTGTGATCGCCTCCTCGGTCGCCTCGACCACGGCGTAGAAGAGGCCGTCGAGCGCCGCGGCGGGCACGGCCCGCAGGGCGACCGGCTCCGAGGCGATGCCGTCGTCGGCGAGGGCGCGCAGGCCGCGGTTCCCGGTCGCGAAGGCGAGCATGAGGTCGCCGCTGCCGTTCTCGCCGGCGCCGCCGGTGCGGCCGACGCCGAGCGCCGAGCGCTGGGCAAGCCGGGTGCACTGGCCGGGCAGGAGCGGCGCGTCGGTGGCCACGATGACGATGATCGAGCCGCGCGCGTCGCGCGGGCCGGCACGCGGGTCGGGCACCTCGTCGGCGTCGATCAGCCTGCCGACGGGGACGCCCGCGATCGACAGGCGGGCGCGGGCGCCGTGGTTCGCCTGGACGAGCACCCCGACGGTGTGGCCGCCGACGACGCGTGACGCCGTGCCGATGCCGCCCTTGAAGCCGTGGCAGATCATCCCGGTGCCGCTGCCGACGCCGCCCTCCGCGACCGGCCCGCCCGCGGCCGCCGCGAGTCGCGGCGTGCACGTGCTCGGCCCGCACGTGCATGCCGTTGATGTCGTTCAGCGTCGCCGTCGTAGGTCTCGCCGACGACCGGCAGGCTACCAGCGGATCTCGCCCGGCGGACGGCGCGGCGACGGCGTCGGCGATCATCGCGTCGCGCACGACGCCGACCGAGTGCGTGTTGGTGAGCCCGATCGTGGTCGTCAGCAGGCCCGACTCGCGCACCCACTCGAGGCCGGTCAGCTCGCCGTTGCCGTTCAGCCGGTGGGCAGCCGGCGAGCGAGCGGCTCCTCCCAGGGGTCGTCGCTGCCCGGGACGATCACGGTCACACCGGTGCGCACCGGGCCCTCGCCGACCCGCAGCGGGCCGTCCCCCGCGATCAGCGTCGTGTGGCCAACGCGCACGCCGGGGACGTCGGTGATCGCGTTGCACGCCCCCGGGGGCAGGTCGCCGATGACGATGCCGAGGTCGCGGGCTCTGGGCGTTTGGTCGGGCATCCGCGGTGCCATACTACGGCCGGAGGTCGCGCGTGCGAGCACACCGGAGCGATTGCGGGTGGTTCTGGGCCTGGACGGGCGTCGGCTTCGCGCTCGTGTTCGCGTTCGTCGGCATCTTCTCCATCGGCCCGTTCCTGCTGCCGTTCGCGACGCTCATGCTCGGCGTCGTCGCCTGCCGGCGGCCGGCGCGCTGGGCGATCGCCGCGGGGATGCTGGTGGCGGTGGCAGGGATCGCCGCCGCGCTCACGCTCTCGGTCGACGTCTTCCTGGTGACGCCGCTTCTGACCCTCGCGATCGGGCTCGCGCCAGGTGTCCCGCGCAGGGTCGTCGCCGCCGGCCGGGCCGGCCTGCTCGCGGCCGTCGTGGCCGTGTGTGCGGTCGCGGTCGTGAGCGCCTCGCCGGCGCCGGACACCGTGCTCGCCGTCGCGCCGCTCGCGCTCGTCGCGTTCGCCGTGGCCGCCGCCGGCCGGCTGGACGCCGAGGCCAGCGGCGTAATCGCGGGGGCCGCCCTCGCCGGCGCCGCCCTGGGCGGCCCGCCCGCGCTGCTGCTCGCGGCGGTTGCCGGTGTCGCGGCGTTCCCGCTGCTGCGGGCACCGTCGAGCACGCCGCTGCGCGGGTAGGCGCCGTGGAGCTCCCGGCGCACTGGCGCGACTGGGATGTCGGCCTCACGGCGGCCGACGACGTCTCCGCCGCTGAGTGGCTCCACATGGCGCTGCAACCCTGGCCGCAGGACGGCGTCGTCGTCGCAAACTTCGTGCCCGCCTCCCACGAGGCGTTCGCGCGCGTGCTTCACCCGGCCGGCGACGGCAAGGGACGAGACGTGCGCTGGGCGGACGTCGCCCGCCCGCGCGGTGTGCAGGTCGGCCCTGCGACGGGATTCTGCGAGACCAGCGGGCGCCGCTTTCCCAATGGGTGGTCGTCGGCCGACGGCGTTCCGAGCGACGGCAGCCTGCCCGCGGCGCAGATGGCAGCCCTCGGCGAGCTGCTGGCGGCGTTCACAGCCACGCCGGACGATTGCGTGTTCTGCTTCTGGAACGGCTTCGGGATCTTGGGTAGCGGGAGCCAGTCGATCTTCGATCCCACCCTCAGCCGGGCCGAGAACGATTCCACCAACAGACGATTCCGCGCCCGTTGGGCGCGTGAAATGCGCGAGCTGGCACGGCTCCCGGTCCTCAATCTGCCGGCCCGCGACCACTACCTCTTCACAGGCCCACTCGGGCGGACGCAGCGCCCGTTCACATGGGCCTCGAAATGGGCGCAGTCGCCGAGCATGTGGTGGCCGGACGACCGCGCGTGGTTCGTCGCCACCGAGATCGACGGGTTCTCCAGCTACGTGGGTGGATCGGCCGCCTGCATCGGCGCGGTGCTGGCATACCCGGGCATCGAGGCGATCGCAGTAACCGCGGAGACGCCGATCGATCCCTGGATCTACGGCTAAGGGACGGCCGCCCCGCCCACTACCGTTTCGCGGATGCCCGCACGCGCGACCGTCGCCGACCTCGATGCCCACATCCAGCACCTGTGCGACGCGCACGGCGTGGAGCGGCGCCTGGGGCGGCGGGCGATCGCCTACCGCCGCGGCCCGGCGGGGCGCCGGCGGCCGGGCATCCGCATCCCGGAGGTGCGCAGCCAGATCACCTACGCCGTCGCGCTGCACGAGCTGGGCCATCTGCTCGGGCCCGGCCGGTCAGGCACGCGCCTGGAGAAGGAGGCGGCGGCGTGGCGGTGGGCGCTTGCAAACTCGATCGTCCCTCTCTCCGACCACACCCGCCGAAGCGCCGGCCGGCGGCTGCGCTCCTACGTCATCTGGGCCCAGCACCGCCAGCACCGCATGCGGCCGCCGCGCATCCCCGAGCCCGGGTCGCAGTTCTGGTCGCTCCTGGCCGAGCTCGAGGCCTGACCGCACCACCGCGGCCGTCCAACCGCCACCGGTAGACTCGCGCGATGATCGACCGCGCCCCCGTCGGCGTCGGCCCACGGGCGGCCGCGTTCCTGATCGACTGGCTCCTGTTCGCGTTCATGATCGCGGTCGTCTGGATTGCCTCCGGCGGTGTGAACAGCTCGGCCGAGAACGGCATCCTGAAGAACACGAACACCGGCCTCAGCCTGGTGATCACCGCGGCGGCCCTGGTCTACTTCGGCGGCCTCGAGAGCGCCTGGGGATCGACCGTCGGCAAGCGCGTGATCGGCCTGCGCGTCGCCATGGTGAGCGGCGGCCAGGTGACCGGCCGCGCCGTGACCCTGCGCACGCTCGGGCGGGTGATCGACTGCTTTCTCCTGACCCCCATCATCGCGGCGATCTTCGTCTGGTTCTCACCCCGCAACCAGCGGCTCGGCGACCGGTGGGGCGGGACGATCATCGTGCGCAGCCGCCGCCGCGACGGCTGAGCACACCCGCGACGGCGCCAGTGTGGGCGGGACGCCATCGACCCGTCCGGCGCATCGGGCTACGATTTGGGAATACCCCTGGAAGGGAGGTGATCGGGGTGGCAAAGACCCTCACCAGGCTCACCGAGCCGATGGTGCGCGAGAACGGCGCGTTGCGTCCGGCGACGTGGGACGAGGCGCTCGACCGGGCGGCCGCCGGCATCAGCGCGGCCGTGCAGGCGAGCGGGCCCAACGCGCTCGGGATCTTCTCGTGCTCGAAGGCCACCAACGAGGTGAACTTCGTGGCGCAGAAGTTCGCCCGCGTGGCCATCGGCACGAACAACATCGACAGCTGCAACCGCACCTGACACGCTCCCAGCGTCGTCGGTCTGGCGACAGTGTTCGGAGCGGGCGGCGGCACCAGCTCGTACCGCGAGATCGAGGAGACGGACGTGATCGTCCTGTGGGGCTCGAACGCCCGCGAGACGCACCCGATCTTCTTCCACCACGTCCTCAAGGGCGTGCGCAACGGCGCGCGCCTGTACGTGGTCGACCCGCGCCGCACCAGCTCGGCCCAGTGGGCCGACGGCTGGCTCGGCCTCGACGTCGGCACCGACATCGCGCTCTCGAACACGATCGCCCGCGAGATCATCCACGCCGGGTCTGCACAACCGCGAGTTCATCGAGCACGCGACCACCGGCTTCGACGGAGTACGCGGCGTCGGTCGAGGAGTGGACGCTCGAGCGGGGCGAGCGCGATGACCGGCGTGCCCGCCGACGTGATCCGCGAGCTCGCGCACACCTACGCCCGCGCCGACCGCGCCCAGATCTGCTGGACGCTCGGCATCACCGAGCACCACAACGCGGTCGACAACGTGCTGTGCCTGATCAACCTCGCGCTGCTGTGCGGCCACGTCGGCCGCTACGGCTCGGGCCTGAACCCGCTGCGCGGCCAGAACAACGTGCAGGGCGGCGGCGACATGGGCGCGATCCCGAACAAGCTGCCCGGCTTCCAGGACATCGAGTCGACGACGCCGCCCGCGAGCGCTTCAACCGCGCATGGGGCGTCGACGATCCCGCCCAAGTACGGCTGGCACCTGACGCAGATGTTCGAGGCCATGGAGCGCGGCGACCTGCGCGCGCTGTACGTGATCGGCGAGAACCCGGCCCAGTCCGAGGCCGACGCCAAGCACACGCACGAGCTGCTCGAGGGCCTCGACCACCTGGTGGTGCAGGACATCTTCCTCACGAAGACCGCCGAGATGGCCGACGTCGTGCTGCCCGCGTCCGCGAGCTGGTGCGAGGCCGAGGGCACGGTCACCAACAGCGAGCGGCGGGTGCAGCGGGTGCGCAAGGCGCTCGACCCGCCCGGCCAGGCCCGCGACGACATCGAGATCATCTGCGAGCTCGCCCGCCGGCTCGGCCACGACTGGGACTACACCTCGGCCGAGGACGCCTGGAACGAGCTGCGGACGCTCTCGCCGATGCACACGGGCATGAGCTACGCCCGGCTCGAGGAGCTCGGCGGCATCCAGTGGCCGTGCCCGACGAGGACGACCCCGGCTCGCAGTTCCTGCATGGCCGGCTGTGGGAGGACCCCGGTCGCGCGGCCCGCGGGCGCCGTTCACCGTCGTCGTCCACGAGCCGCCGGTCGACGCGCTGTCCGACGAGTTCCCGATCCGGCTCACCACCGGCCGCCGGCTCGACTCGTACAACACGGGCGTGCAGACCGGCGGCTACACCTCGCCCCTGCGCCGCGGCGAGACGCTCGACCTCTCCCCCGAGGACTGCGAGCGGCTCGGCGTGGTCGACGGCGAGCGCGTCCGGATCACCTCCCGGCGCGGCACGGTGGTCGCGCCCGTGCGCCTCGACCCCGCCCTCCGCCCCGGCCTCGTCTTCATGACGCTGCACTTCCCCGACGAGGTCGAGACGAACGTGCTCACCATCGACGCCACCGATCCCAAGTCCGGCACCGCCGAGTTCAAGGCGAGCGCCATCCGGGTCGAGAAGCTCCCCGTCCAGCCGGCCGACGCCGTCGCCGGCCGCGTCGCGATCCCCGCCCGATAGTGGACCTGCGGATCGACGATCAGACGGCGACCGCGGCCGAGCGCCAGGCTGTCGACGCCGTGCTCGGCCCGCCCGACTCGGCCTGGGTCGGAGCGGAGCGCTCCGAGGTCGACGGGCATTCCGCCCGCAGCGGCCACGCCGCCCGCGGACAGCGGCATCTGCTCCTGCCCGACGCTGCACGCGGTGCAGGCGCGCGTCGGCTGGGTGAGCCCGGGCGCGCTCGGCTACATCTGCCGCCGGTTGACGGTCCCGCCCGCCGAGGCCTACGGCGTCGCCAGCTTCTACGCGCTGTTCGCGCTCGATCCCCGCCCGCCGGTGGTCGCGCACGTCTGCACCGACATCGCGTGCATGTGCCGTGGCGGCAACGAGCTCGTGGCGGAGCTCGAGCGCACCGTCGGCCCGGCCGGCGAGCACCCCGGCAACGGCCGCGCGATCTGGCTCGAGAGCCCGTGCCTCGGCCTGTGCGAGCGCGCGCCGGCCGCGCTCGTGACCCGGGCCGGCGAGGATCCCGCCGAGCGCTCGATCGCCCCGGCGAGCGCAGCGCAGGTCGCGGACGCGCTTGCCGGCAGGCTGCCCGCGCCGATGGTTCCCGATCCGATCGTCCCGCAGGGCCAGGGCTCCGTGCGGCTGCTGCGCCGGGTCGGCGTCGTCGACCCCGCGAGCCTCGACGACTACCGCGCGCACGGCGGCTACGAGGCGCTGCGGCGCGCGTTCACGCTCGGCCCGGCGGGGGTGATCCGCGAGGTGACCGAGTCGAAGCTCCTCGGCCGCGGCGGCGCCGCCTTCCCGACCGGGCGCAAGTGGGACGCCGTCGCCCGTCAGCCGATCCGGCCCCACTACCTGGTGTGCAACGCCGACGAGTCCGAGCCCGGCACGTTCAAGGATCGGATCGTGTTCGAGCAGGATCCGTTCGGCGTGATCGAGGCGATGACGATCGCGGGCTACGCCACCGGCTGCGAGCACGGCTACCTCTACCTGCGCGGCGAGTACCCGCTCGCCCGCGACCGGCTCGCGAACGCCATCGCGCAGGCGCGCGGCGCACGGCTTCCTCGGCGACGACATCATGGGCCAGGGCCTGCGCTTCGACATCGAGCTGCGCCGGGGCGCGGGCGCCTACATCTGCGGCGAGGAGACGGCGCTCTTCAACTCGATCGAGGGCTTCCGCGGCGAGCCGCGCAACAAGCCGCCCTTCCCGGTCGAGGCGGGCCTGTTCGGGAAGCCGACCGTGGTCAACAACGTCGAGACGCTCGTGAACGTGCTCGACATCATCCTCGAGGGCGGCGGCCACTTCGCCGAGATCGGCACCGAGGGCTCGACCGGGACGCACCTCTTCTGCCTGTCCGGCTGCGTGCGGCGGCCGGGCCTCTACGAGGTGCCGTTCGGCGTGACGCTGCGCGAGCTGATCGACCTCGCGGGCGGCGTGCCCGAGGGGCGCGAGCTGCGGGCCGTCCTGCTCGGCGGCGCGGCGGGCGCGTTCGTCGGCCCCGACAAGCTCGACCTCGCGCTCACGTTCGAGGGCACGCGGGCCGCCGGGGCGACGCTCGGCTCGGGCGTGATCATGGTCTTCGACGACACCGTCCCGCTCGTGCCGATCCTGCTTCGGATCGCCGCGTTCTTCCGCGACGAGTCGTGCGGCCAGTGCGTGCCGTGCCGGGTCGGCACGGTGCGCCAGCAGGAGGCGCTGCTGCGGCTCGCGAACGAGCGCCCGCGCGGCGCCGTCGACGACGAGATCGCGCTGCTCGACGAGATCGCCCGCGGCATGCGCGACGCCTCGATCTGCGGGCTCGGCCAGACGGCCGCAAACGCCATCGAGTCCGCCATCCGCACGCTGCGGCCGTTCGCGACGGAAGGAGCCGCATGAGCGCCGTCCCGGTCACCCTGCGCCGCACGGTCGATCTGGAGATCGACGGCGAGGCGGTGCGCGCCCGCGAGGGCGCGACGATCCTCGACGCCTGCCGCCGCCAGGGGCTCGACCTCCCGACGCTCTGCTACGGCGAGACGCTGACGCCGGTCAACGCCTGCCGGGTGTGCATGGTCGAGGTCGAGGGCTCGCGCGTGCTCGTGCCGTCCTGCTCGCGGAAGGTCGAGGACGGCATGAAGATCCGCACCGAGTCCGAGCGCGTGCGCCATAGCCGCAAGATGGTGCTCGAGTTCCTGGGCTCGTCGGTCGACCTCTCGACGACACCGAAGGTCGACGGCTGGATGTCCGAGTACGAGGCCCGCCCGCAGCGCTACGGGCCGCCCGCACCCCCGGCCGAGGCCGGCGTGCGCGACCACGCCCGCGCCGGCCACCACCACGCCGGAGACGGCCAGACGGCGGCGACGGTCGCGCAGCCGATCAAGGTCGACAACGAGCTCTACGTGCGCGACTACAGCAAGTGCATCCTCTGCTACAAGTGCGTCGAGGCCTGCGGCAGCGACTGGCAGAACACGTTTGCGATCGCCGTCGCCGGGCGCGGCTTCGACGCGCGCATCGCCACCGAGTTCGCGGTCCCGCTGCCCGACTCGGCCTGCGTCTACTGCGGCAACTGCATCGCGGTCTGCCCGACGGGCGCGCTGATGTTCAAGAGCGAGCACGACCTCCGCGACGCCGGCACCTGGGACGAGGCCGCACAGACGCAGACCGACACGATCTGCCCCTACTGCGGCGTCGGCTGCAACCTGACGCTGCACGTCCAGGACAACACGATCGTCAAGGTCACCTCGCCGCTCGACCACGACGTCACCAGCGGCAACCTGTGCATCAAGGGCCGGTTCGGCTTCCAGTTCGTCCAGAACCGCGCCCCGCGTGCATAAACGGGGTCTGACCCCGTTTATGCAGCGGTGATGCGCTCCGGGTGCGTGTAGATGTTGAAGCGGCTGCCGCGCAGGAAGCCGACCAGCGTCATGCCGAAGCGGCGGCCGGCGTCGACCGCCAGGCTCGACGGCGCCGAGACGGCGCAGACGATCGGGATGCCGGCCACGGCCGCCTTCTGCACGATCTCGAAGCTCAGCCGGCCCGACACCATCAGCACGCGCTCCGACAGCGGCAGCTCGCCGGCGAGCAGGGCATGGCCGACGAGCTTGTCGACGGCGTTGTGCCGGCCGACGTCCTCGCGCAGCTCGAGCAGCGTGCCGGCGGTGTCGAAGAGGCCCGCCGCGTGCAGCCCGCCGGTACGATCGAAGACGCGCTGGGCCTCGCGCAGGCGATCCGGCAGGGCGACGACGACCGTCTCGGCGAGCGCCGGCCCGTCGGCCACCGGGGCGCAGCGCACCGAGATCGAGTCGAGCGACGCCTTCCCGCACACCCCGCAGCTCGACGTCGTGTAGAAGTTGCGCTGCAGGAGCTCGGCGTCGTACGGCCGCGTGAGCGCGACGGTGACGACGTTGTACTGCTGCTCGGCGCGCGACACGGCGCAGTAGCGGACGGTTGCGATGTCGCGCGTGGCCGCGACGATGCCTTCGGTGCGCAGGAACCCGGCGGCGAGCTCGAAGTCGCTTCCGGGCGTGCGCATCGTCACCGCCACCGCCCGCTGCTCCATCCCGGGCGCCTCGACGCGGATCTCGAGCGGCTCCTCGGTCGCGAGCGCGTCGGCCGTGCGCTTCCGGCCGTCGCCGAGCTCGACCGCCGTCAGCCGCGTGCGGGTGACGTTGCCGGCGCGGGCGGGGACGCTCATCCCGTCAGTGTACGCCGGGGCTCAGCGGGGATCGTCGCGGTCGACGTTCCAGTGCCGCGCGGCCGAGACGACCCAGCTGCCGCCGTCCGGCCGCGGGGTCATGCCGACCGGGTGATGGCGCGCTGGCCGCCCTCGCGGTCGCCGTAGAGCACGTCGATCGTGACCCCGTCGCGGCGCTCGATCGCGCCCGCCGCCTCCCCGAACGCGTCGCTCGCCGGGTCACGGAACACCCCCTGCCAGAAGCCGACGTCACCGACCGGGATGTAGATGTCGCGAGTCAGGCGATTGAACTCCTCGAGCGGCGGCGGCTCGGCGTCGGCGCCCATCTGGCGCTGCCGGGCACCATCATCCAGTGGTTGTCGGCGAACCCAACCTTGACCTGCGGGTCCTCGAGGTGCGAGTGCATCAGCACCGGGCGGATGCCGGCCATCAGCGAGCGCTCGGCCAGCCGCGCAGAGCGGTTCGCCGAGCGCACCGACGAGAACGTCGCCACCGCCAGCACCAGCGTTTCGCCGGCGGTCGCGAGCGAGGAGATGGTCACCCAGTCCGCCATGGGCCGGGCAGTCTAGCCGCGGCAGCGGGCGCTGATTCGTCAAGTGCGGGCGGCGGGGGTCGATCTCCTGGTGCGATGGACCAGAGCTGGCATCACCGGTTGGTCGCACCCTTCAAGGGGAACGGCGAGACCGTGCCGCGCGTGTCGGCGGCGGCGCTCCTGGGGACGCTCGTCCCGGTCGGGCTCGCCGGCGCGTGGATGTCCCATCCGGGCACTGCTCCGGGGGCCGCGCTGCTCGCCGCCTCCGCGCTCCTGCTCGCCCTGGCGGCACGGTGCCTGGTCAAGCGCCCGATCGCAGGCTGGGTGTGGGCGCTCCACGTCGTGGCCGTGCCCGTGTGGTGGTACGCACTCCAGCTCGACATCGCGCGGCCGGCGAGCGCCTACCTCGTGCTCCTGCTGGTGCTCCCCGTGGGCTGGGTCGGGTCGTGGCTCTCGCTGCGGCTGACCGTGCTCAGCGTCGCGCTCGAGTCGGCGGCGCTGGCGGCGGCGACGCTGCGCGGCGGAGTCGCCGGCGCAGACGTGCTCGAGACGGTCACGGGCGTCGCCGTCCTGGCGGTGGTCGGCCTGATGGGGTACAGCCAGCTCGTCGCGCTGCGCGAGACGCGCTCGGCCGCCGAGGACGACGCCTACACCGACCCGCTCACCGGCGCCCGCTCGCGCCGCTACGGGCTCGTGCGGCTCCAGACCGAGCTCGACCCGCTGCGCGACCGCGAGCCCGAGCCGCCGGCGCTCGTCATGCTCGACATCGATCGCTTCAAGCGCGTGAACGACGCGCACGGGCACCCGGTCGGAGACGAGGTGCTGAGCGAGGTCGTCCGCCGCGTGCGCTCGACGCTGCGCTCCGGCGACGAGGTGATCCGCTGGGGCGGCGAGGAGTTCCTGATCCTGCTGCCGCGCATCGCCGCCCCGGGGACCGCCCTGGCCATCGCCGAGCGCGTGCGCCACGCGGTCTCCGACCAGGCGTTCACGACGACGGCCGGGACGCTCGCGATCACGATCTCGGCCGGGGTTGCCGCCGAGATCGGCCCCGGCGAGAGCGCCGACGCCGCGATCGCGCGCACCGACGCCGCCCTCTATGCCGCCAAGCGCGGCGGCCGCAACTGCGTGTGGGCGGCCCACCGGGCGGCTGCCGCGGCGGCGTAGCGCCCCGGGTCAGTCCTCGATCATGATCGAGAGCGTCGGGCAGGCCGCCTGGCCTCCTCGACGCAGGCGCGCAGGCTCTCGTCGGGGTCGGCGACGTACTCGAGCGTGTCCGGGGTGACGAGGTTGAACACCTCGGGGCACGCGATCATGCACTGGCCGTGGTGGTCGCATGTCTGCGTGTCGACGGTCACTCTCATGATCCCTCCTGCGAAGGCTGAAACGCGATCGGAAGCTCCACCGGGCCGGTCACGCCGCTGATCGGCCGCAGCGTCGCCGGCCGCTCGAGGCGCGGCTCGCGCAGCCGCCGGGCCAGCAGCGGCAGCGCCTCGCGCATGTCGATCCGCGCCAGCCAGTGGCCCAGGCAGTGGTGAGCGCCGCCGCCGAAGCCGAAGTGCGCCCGCCGCTCGATGGTGATGTCGAACGGCTCCGTGCCGACGGCGAGCGGATCGGTGTTCGCGGGCGGGCTGAGCAGGTGGAGCGTCGTCCCCTCCGGGATGTCGAGGCCGTCGACCGTGATGTCCTCCATCGCCCGGCGCGTCGTCCAGACCACCGTCGGGTTCCAGCGGATCACCTCCTCGACCGCGCGGGCCGCGAGCTCCGGGTGGTTGGCCAGGAGGCGCCACTGGTCGGGCCGCTCGATGAAGAGCTGCAGCGCCAGGCCGAGCTGGTTCTTGGTCGTGTCCATCCCGCCGAACACGATCAGCGTGATCATCGCCCGCAGCTCGTCGTGCGAGAGCGTGGCCGCGCCGTCGTGCGCCGCGACCAGGGCGGAGATGACGTCGTCGCCCGGCGCCCGCCGGCGCTCGGCGATCAGCTCGTCGGCCAGGCCGTACATGTTCGCCAGGCCGGCCTCGATGCGGTGCCGGTCATGGGCGATCGTGACGCCGAACGCGAGGCCGATGTCGGTCGACCAGTGCGAGAGGTCGCGCCAGCGGCCCTCGTCGAGGCCGACCAGCCGGCACAGCACCCGGGCCGAGTACGGCTCGGCGAACTCGGCCACGAAGTCACACCGGCCGCGAGCGGCGAACGCGTCGACGAGCTCGGCGGCGAGCAGGCGGAAGCCCGGCACCATCTTCTCCATGAGCGCCCGCGAGAAGGCCGGGTTGGCGAGGCGGCGCAGGCGGCGGTGGTCGTCGCCCTCGGCGCTCAGCATGAGCAGCGACCACCAGTCGTGCAGGAGACCCTCGGTGATGCCGTGCTGGGCGGGCCAGGCGAAGCTGCCCTGGCGCAGGCGCCGGTCCTTCAAGAGCAGGCTCGTCTGCTCGTACCGGAGCACGGCGAGGCCGAAGTTCGTGCGGGCGTACCAGCTGCGCTCGCGCGCGGCCAGGACGTCGGCCGACGACACCGAGAAGTCGGGGTCGGAGACGTCGAAGTAGGGCACATCGGAGACGGCAGCCACGCTGGGCATCGTAAACGGTGCCTGGGGATGTGAATACACGGGGTCTGACCCCGTTTATTCACGCGGGGGCCAGACGTTCAGCGTGACGACGTCGGCGGGCCCGGCCGTGGCCGAGTGCGGCACGCCGCCGGGGATCAGCACCTGCTCGCCGGGGCCGAGCCGCAGCTCCTCGCCGCCCGAGCGGAACAGGATCTGGCCCGAAAGGACGATCGTCAGCTGATCCTCGGGATGGCGGTGCTCCTCCCACTCCGAGCCCGCCCCGTAGCGGTACATCGTGATCGTGAGGCCGTCCGCCACGATCGTCGCGCCGTGGATGCGCGGCCGCACCTCGTCGAACTCGCGGCCGTCCCAGTCGATCCGAAGCGGGCTCCCCACGCGGCCCACGATACCGGGGTGGCCTAGGATTCCGGCGCCGTGAGCGCCTACGCCCGCATCTCCGCGCTGATCGACGCCGACACCTGCGTCGTCCTCGACGGCGCCATGGCCACCGAGCTGCGCGAGCCGCACGACGAGCATTCCGAGCTGCAGGAGCAGCTGTGGGGCACCGGCGCCCTCGTGCGCGCGCCCGACGACGTGCTGCGGGTGCACCGCCGCTACGTCGACGCGGGCTGCGACGTGATCTGCACAGACACGTGGGGCCTGCCGACGGCGCTGCGCGACGACAGCCCGCAGCTGTGGGAGGCCGAGCGGCCGGTGCACTGGATGGACGTCGCCCGCCGCGGCGTGCAGCTCGCCCGCCGGGCGGCGGCCGAGGGCGGACGGGCCGGCGAGTGCGCCGTCGCCTTCAGCCTGAACGGCGACGTCGACACGCCGGAGGGGGCCGAGACGATCCGCCTGCTCGCCCGGGTGTTCGAGGACGACCCGCCCGACACCGTGCTGCTCGAGACGCTCTCGCTCGTGCGCCCGACGACGTACGACACGGTCGAGCGCCTGCTCGGCACCGGCCTGCCGGTCTGGCTCAGCTTCCGCCGCTGCAGAAGCGGGGTCTGCGGCGTCTACGGCGAGCACTGGGGCGGGCCCGAGGGCGACGCCTTCGGCCGGGCGGCGCGCCGCTTCGAGCAGATGGGCGTCGCCGCGCTGCTCGTCAACTGCATTCCGCCCGACCACGTGGGCGGGATGATCTCGTGGATGCGCGACTTCACCGACCTGCCGCTCGGCGTGTACCCGAACCTGGGCTACCTCTCGACCGCGGGCTGGCGCACCGAGGCCGGCGTCGGCGGCGCCGAGTACGCCGGCATGGCGCGGCGCTGGCGTGAGGAGGGGGCGCAGATCATCGGCGGCTGCTGCGGCGTCGGGCCCGAGCACGTCGCCGCCGCGCGCGAGGCGCTCGCGGGCACGGTGCCCGGGCACGCGCGGCCGCTCGAGCTCGTCGGCCCCGAGGCCGACGAGGGCGTGCTGCCGGCCGGCGCGCGGGCGGTGCCGTGGACGGACGCCCGCGGCGCGTCGCTCTTCCCGCTCGACTTTCCGGACATCCTGTGCGAGCCGGGGGTGTTCGTGCCCACCCAGGGCAGCTACCTGGTGTGGAAGTACCTGTTCCGCGAGGGCATCGGCCGCGACGCCCGCTGCCTCGACGTCGGCTGCGGCACCGGCCTCCAGACCGTGCAGCTCGCGCGGAACGGCGCGACGCACGTGCACGCGATCGACGTCGACCGGCGGGCGGCGCAGAACACGCTCACGAACGCGTTTCGAAACGGCGTCGCCGAGCGCGTGAGCGCGGCCGCGGTGGACCTCTTCCCGTGGGTGCCGGAGGAGCGCTACGACGTGATCGTGGCCAGCCTCTACCAGCTGCCCGTCGACCCGTTCGAGCCCGTCTCGACCCACCGCCCGCTCGACTACTGGGGCCGCAACCTGATCGATCACCTGATCGCGATCCTGCCCGAGGCGCTCGCCCCGGGCGGCGTCGCCTACCTGATGCAGCTCTCGATCATCGGCCAGCGCCGCACCGCCGCGCTGCTTGACCGGGCAGGGTTTGCGTCCAGGGTCGTAGACTTTGGGTTCTTCGAGTTCACCGATCTGTTCCATGACAAGGAGCAGCAGATCCACCGGGTGGAGCAGCTGTCGGACGCATACCACCTCCGGCTGGGCGACCAGAACGTCATCGTCGCGTACCTCGTCGAGGTCACGCGAGACGCAGAAAGCGAGGGTCCACCCGCATGACCGCAGCTGACAACGAGTATCTCTTCACCTCCGAGTCCGTGACCGAGGGGCACCCGGACAAGATCGCCGACCAGATCTCCGACGGCATCCTCGACGCCGTCCTGGCCGACGATCCGTACGGCCGCGTCGCCTGCGAGACGCTCGTGAACACCGGCCTGATCGTCGTGTCGGGCGAGATCTCGACGACGACGTACGTCGACGTGCCGGGGATCGCCCGCGAGACGGTGCGCCGGATCGGCTACGACAATGCCGCCTACGGGTTCGACGCCAACACCTGCGCGGTCATGAACACGATCGACCGCCAGTCGCCCGACATCGCCCAGGGCGTCGACCGCGCCTACGAGGTGCGCGCCGACGCGACCGACGACGACCGCTACGACCTCGCCGGCGCCGGCGACCAGGGCATGATGTTCGGCTACGCCACGAACGAGACGCCCGAGCTGATGCCCATGCCGATCTCGCTGGCGCACAAGCTGGCGAGACGGCTCGCAGAGGTGCGCCGGAACGGGCTCGTGCCCTACCTGCGCCCGGACGGCAAGACCCAGGTGACCGTGCGCTACGTCGACGGCCGGCCCGTCGCGGTGGAGAAGGTGCTGATCTCGACCCAGCACGCCGACGGCATCGACTGCGACACGCAGATCAAGCCCGACCTGTGGGAGCACGTGCTCGGGCCGGTGCTGCCGGCCGACATGTACGACGAGGCGGCGCTCCTGCGCAACTTCATGGTCAACCCCACCGGGCGGTTCGTGATCGGCGGGCCGATGGGCGACTGCGGCCTGACCGGGCGCAAGATCATCGTCGACACCTACGGCGGCATGGCCCGCCACGGCGGCGGCGCGTTCAGCGGCAAGGATCCGTCAAAGGTCGACCGCTCGGCCGCCTACGCCGCCCGCTGGGTCGCCAAGACCGTCGTCGCCGCCGGCCTCGCCGACCGGGCCGAGGTGCAGGTGGCGTACGCGATCGGCATGGCGCACCCGGTGTCGGTGATGGTCGAGACCTTCGGCACCGAGCGCATCGGCCGTGCCCGCATCGCGCAGCTCATCGCCGACCACTTCGACCTGCGCCCCGGCGCCTTCCGCGAGGAGCTCGCCCTGCACCGCCCGATCTACCAGCAGACGGCCGCCTACGGCCACTTCGGCCGCGATGACGCGGACTTCACCTGGGAGCGCACCGACCGCGCCGCCGTCCTGCGGGCCGCGGCCGGCCTCGGCGCTCCCGCCGCCGCCGCGGTGTCGGCATGACCGGAGCCGGTGCATGGGCCTGACGGTCGTCGGCTCGATCGCCTTCGATCGGGTCAAGAGCCCCTTCGGTGAGCGCGAGCGCATGCTCGGCGGCGCCGCCACCTACTTCGCGCTGGCCGCGTCGTTCTTCGACACGGTCACCGTCGTCGGCCCGGTCGGCGACGACTTCGGCGAGGAGCACATCGACGTCCTGCGCACGCGCGGCACGAACGTGTCGGACATCGAGCGCGTGCCCGGCGGGAGCACGTTCTTCTGGCACGGCGAGTACGGCTGGGACCTGAACCAGTGCCACACGCACGCCACCGAGCTCGGCGTGTTCGCGGAGTTCGAGCCCAAGCTCTCCCCCACCTCGCAGGGCTGCGACGTGCTCTTCCTCGCCAACATCCAGCCGTCGCTGCAGCTGGCGGTGCGGGAGCGCTGCGAGCGCGCCCGCTTCGTCGCGCTCGACTCGATGAACTTCTGGATCGAGAGCGCCCGGGACGAGCTCCTGGAGGTGATCCGGCGGGTCGACTGCGTGCTCCTGAACGACGCCGAGCTGCGCCAGCTGACCGGCCGCCCGAACCTGGTCACCGCCGCGCGCGAGCTGCAGCTGCTCGGCCCGCGCGTGATCATCGCCAAGCAGGGCGAGTACGGCGCGGCCATGATCACGCCCGACTCGTACTTCTCGCTGCCGGCGTTCCCGCTCGAGACCGTCATCGACCCCACCGGCGCCGGAGACACGTTCGCGGGCGGCTTCCTGGGCTATGTTGCACGGCACGTGGAGCACGGCCTGACCGACGACGTGCTGCGGCAGGCGATGGCCTACGGGACGGCGCTGGCGTCGTTCAACGTCGAGGAGTTCGGCACCGACCGCGTCGCCCGCCTGACCTCGGACGAGATCCGCGGGCGGGTCGACGGCCTCACCCGCATCACCGCCTTCGCGCACGCGCCGCTCGGGCTCGTCTCCCACCTCTGATTCCCACACCCCTGGAGCGCTGATGTCACCCACCACCACCCACCCGACCACCGCGAACGACTTCAAGGTCGCCGACCTGGGCCTGGCCGAGTTCGGCCGCAAGGAGATCCGCCTGGCCGAGCACGAGATGCCCGGCCTGATGGCGACGCGGCGCGAGTTCGGCGAGTCACAGCCGCTGCGTGGCGCCCGCATCACCGGCTCGCTGCACATGACGATCCAGACGGCGGTGCTGATCGAGACGCTCGTGGCGCTGGGCGCGAAGGTGCGGTGGGCGTCGTGCAACATCTTCTCGACGCAGGACCACGCCGCGGCGGCGGTGGCCGTCGGTCCCGACGGGACCGCGACCGACCCGCGCGGCGTGCCCGTGTTCGCCTGGAAGGGCGAGACGCTCGAGGAGTACTGGTGGTGCACCGACCAGGCGCTGCGCTGGCCCGACGGCGGCCCGACGATGATCCTGGACGACGGCGGCGATGCCACCCTGCTCGTGCACCGCGGCGTCGAGTACGAGCGCGCCGGGGCGGTGCCCTCGCCCGAGTCGGCCGATTCGGAGGAGTTCCAGCACGTGCTGCGGCTGCTCGAGCGCTCGCTGGAGGAGGACGGGCAGCGGTGGACGACGCTCGCGGCCGGCGTCCGGGGCGTGACCGAAGAGACGACCACGGGCGTGCACCGGCTCTACCAGATGCAGCTCTCCGGCGAGCTCCTGTTCCCGGCGATCAACGTGAACGACTCGGTGACGAAGTCGAAGTTCGACAACCTGTACGGCTGCCGCCACTCGCTGATCGACGGCATCAACCGCGCCACCGACGTCATGATCGGCGGCAAGGTGGCCGTCGTGTGCGGCTACGGCGACGTCGGCAAGGGCTGCGCCGAGTCGCTGCGCGGCCAGGGCGCGCGCGTGATCGTGACCGAGATCGATCCGATCTGCGCGCTGCAGGCGGCCATGCACGGCTACCAGGTGACGACGCTCGAGGACGTGATCGAGACCGGCGACATCTTCATCACGTGCACCGGTAACCGCGACATCATCAGCGCCGAGCAGATGAGCCGGATGAAGCACCAGGCGATCGTCGGCAACATCGGCCACTTCGACAACGAGATCGACATCGCCGGCCTGCAAGGGTTCCACGGCATCCGCAGGGTGAACATCAAGCCGCAGGTCGACGAGTGGGCGTTCCCCGACGGCCACTCCGTGATCGTCCTCTCCGAGGGCCGGCTGCTGAACCTGGGCAACGCCACCGGCCACCCGAGCTTCGTGATGTCCAACTCGTTCACGAACCAGGTGATCGCCCAGATGGAGCTGCACACCAAGTCGGACGCCTACGAGCGCCAGGTCTACACGCTGCCCAAGCACCTGGACGAGAAGGTCGCCCGGCTGCATCTGGACGCGCTCGGCGTCAAGCTCACCCGCCTGCGCCCCGAGCAGGCCGCCTACATCGGCGTGCCCGAGGACGGCCCCTACAAGTCCGACCAGTACCGCTACTAGCGGAACCGCGGGTGCCTGGCACCGGTTCTGCACGCCGTCGGCCCTTTCAGTTGCCGACCGCCGGGTCGGGCATGAACACGTTGACCTCCTGCGCACAGCGGCAGGCGACGGCGATCTTCTTGGCCCACTCCAGGGCCGCCTCCCGTGAGGGCACGTCGACGACGCTGAGGCCGCCGATCGGGTAGGTGCCGCCCGTGGTCGTCCCGTCACCGGCCACCACGACGGGCTCGACGTCCCCGTCCAGTCCGCCGCCGAACACCCACACGCCAGCGTCCTGGGCCTCCCTGACCACCGCGTGCGCCGCGGCGGAGACCGCGGGGATCTCCTCCTCGGGGATGTGGTCCATCGCGTGCTGACCGAACGAGATCAGGTACCGCGCCATCTGAAGAACCTCCTTGTCCCGGCGACTGTCCGCGCAGTGGAGACTGACAGAACGCCCCAGATTCATCGGCATGCGGGCCCAGCCGCTCGCGCCGGCCACGCTAGAAGTGCTCCAGCAGGGCGCGGAAGTCGGGGATGCGAAGGATGCGGTCGTGTGCGGCGGGCAGCTCCGAGTGCTCCAGGCGCCAGGTGTGCTCGTGGGGCACGAACACCCCGCGCAGCCCCGCCTCGACCGCCGGCAGGATGTCGGAGCGCGGCGAGTTGCCGATCATCCAGGTGCGGCCCGGGTCGAGCGACTCCTCGGCCACCAGGACGCGGTAGGTGGCAGCCGTCTTCTCCGGGGTGATGACGGTGCGGCGGAAGAACGGCGCCAGGCCCGAGCGGTCGATCTTGTGCGCCTGCTCCTCGTGGTTACCCTTCGTCAGCAGCAGCAGGTCGTGCCGTCCTTGCAGCTGCGCGAGCGTGTCCGGCACGCCGTCGATGATCTCGAGCTGATCCCAGGCCAGGCGCGTGATCAGCCCGGCGATCGCCTCCCGGTCGGCCGGGGTCAGGTCGCCCTCGCGCAGGCGCTGGGCCGTCACCTCGAGCGTGAGGGCGAACACCTTGGTGCCGTAGCCGTGCTCCTCCGCGTGCAGCGCCTCGACCTCGTCGAGGATCCGGCGCACCTCGCCGGGTGGCAGCCGGGGATGGTCGATCCACGTGATGAAGTCCGCGATCACGCCCTCGAAGACCACGTTGTTCTCCCAGAGCGTGTCGTCGGCGTCGAAGATGAGGTGCTGACGGTCGGGCATGCGCGCCGAATTACTAGATGATTGATTCCACGCCCCCACGCCCCCACGCCCCCCGCGCGCCTGGCCGCGCGGGCGGTGGTGGGCTGGTGCGGGGTGTTGGTGGCGCTGCGGCTGCGAACCGTCGCATCGCTGCGTCCTCGGCCGCGCCCATACGCTTAACCGGTATGAACGCTCCCTGCGTCCTTGCGCTGCTCGGCTCGCAGCCGCCCAGGACATCACGGGGGCGTGGAATCAACCATCTAGCCCGACTAGGCTGCCCGCGATGTCCGCGCTGCCGAAGGTCGAGCTGCACCTGCATCTGGACTGCGCCGCGAGCCATGCCGCGGTGGCGAGGCTGCGTCCCGAGGTGACGCTCGCGCAGTACCAGGCCGACTTCATCGCGCCTGCCAAGTGCACGAACCTGGCCGACTTCCTGCTGCGGCCGCCACGGATCGTCGCGCTGATGCAGGACCGGAGCGGCCTCGAGGTGATCGTGGCCGACCTGTTCGACCAGCTGGCCGCCGACGGCGTCGTCTACGCCGAGATGCGCTTCGCCCCCTACCTGCACACCGACGGCGAGCTCGAGCCCGCCGCCGTGGTCGAGATCGTGAACGCCGCCGTCGAGCGCTGCAGCACTGACTCCGGCGTCGAGGCACGGCTGATCCTGTGCACGCTGCGCCACTTCGACGCCGAGACGAGCCTCGCGACGGCCCAGCTCGTCGAGCGCTACCGCGGCTCGCTCGTCGTCGCCCTGGACATTGCGGGCGACGAGGCCGGCTATCCGCTCGACGCCCACGAGGCGGCGTTCCGCTACGCCGAGGAGCACGGCCTGCGCCGCACCGCGCACGCCGGCGAGGCATCGGGGCCGCAGAGCGTGTGGGAGACGCTGCGGCGGCTGCGGCCCGAGCGCATCGGGCACGGCGCGCGCAGCATCGAGGACGCGGACCTCGTCGAGCACCTGGTTGCAACCGGCATCCACCTCGAGGTGTGTCCATCCTCGAACGTGCAGACCGACCTGTGCGACACCTACGCCGACCACCCGATCGACGCGCTCTACCGCCGCGGCGTCTCGCTCGGTGTCAACACCGACGGCCGGGCGGTCACCGACATCACGCTCGAGCGCGAGTACGAGCGCCTGCGCGCCACCTTCGGCTGGACCGACGCCGACCTCGCCCGCTGCAACCGCGCCGCCCTCGCCGCCTCGTTCGCGCCCGACGACGTGCGCGCGCGCGTCGCTGCCCGTCTGGCTGCGGGAATTCCCGCCGGCATCTAATCCGATCCGGGGAGCGGCCGATGACCCGGATGGCGCCGCGTCGCGGTGCGCATGGACCCTGGATCACGGAGCGCGCAATGTCTCGACTCACGGGAACGATCGGATCGAAGCTCGGCTGGAGCTTCGGCATCGTCGCGCTGCTCCTGCTCGGCCTCTCCGGCGTCGCCTACTGGGGCCTTGCCGGGATGACGTCCCTCTCGGACACGATCGACCACTCGGTCACGCCGCGCCTGATCGCCGTCGACGACGTGCGCGCCGCGGCCTCCGACATGCACTTCTCCCAGACGCGGGCCGTGCTCGACGCCACCAAGGCCTCCCACAGCGACTACCTCGGCGACCGCGCCACCTTCATGCACGCCCTGCACCGGCTCGACACGCTCGCCACCGCGGCCAGCGATCGGCATGCGATGTCCGCCGTCCACACTGCCGTCGCCCGTGCCGACGCGATCGACACGCGCATGTTCGCTCTGGTCGCCGCCGGCCACAGCGCCCAGGCCCGCACCGTCATGAACGACCATGCCGACCCGGCCAGCGACGCCCTCGTCACCGCGCTGACGGCGTACCAGGCGACGCTGCGGGCGCACGAGGGCCGGCTGGCGGCCCAGTCGTCGTCCACGTCGATCACGGCGCAGTGGGCGATCGTGCTCTTCACACTGGCCGCGGTGGCGACGGCCGCGACGCTCGCGACGCTGCTGACCCGCCGGATCGGCCGGCGCGTCCGCCGGATGCGCCTGGCGGCGCACGGGATCGCGGTCGGCGAGCTCGATCACGACGTCGCCACCGACAGCACCGACGAGATCGGCGACACCGCCCGCGCGTTCGAGGGCATGATGGCCTACCTGCAGGGCCTGGCCGACTCGGTGACGCGGGTCGCGCAGGGCGACCTGACCGTCGACGTCGAGCCGAAGTCCGATCGCGACGTGCTCGGCACCGCCGTCGCCGGGATGGTCGAGTCGCTGCGCGGGGTCATCACCCAGGTCTCGGGCGCCGCCGCCCACCTCACGTCGGCCTCCGAGGAGCTGAGCGCCACCGCGAGCGAGACCAGCCGGGCCGCCGACGAGATCGCCCGCGCCGTCCAGAACGTGGCGGGTGGCTCCGAGCGGCAGGTGGAGATGGTGCAGACGACCCGCGACCTCGCGACCGAATCCGCCACCGCCGCCGAGCAGGCGAGCGAGGTGGCCGCCCGCGGCGTCGGCGCCGCCGAGCAGGCCACCGGCGCCATGGCCACCGTCCAGCAGTCTTCGGCGGACGTGGTCGAGGCGATCGGGCGCCTCGCCAGCCGCTCCGACCGCATCGGCGGCATCGTCGAGACGATCACGACGATCGCCGGCCAGACGAACCTGCTCGCCCTGAACGCCGCCATCGAGGCGGCCCGGGCGGGAGAGCAGGGCCGCGGCTTTGCCGTCGTCGCCGAGGAGGTGCGCAAGCTGGCCGAGGAGTCGAAGCGGGCCGCCGAGGAGATCGCGGGCCTGATCGGCGAGATCCAGGACGAGACCAAGCGCACCGTCGATGTCGTGTCGGACGGCGCCCGCCGCAGCGAGGAGAGCGCCGCGATCGTCGCCGAGACCCGCTCGGCGTTCGGCCAGATCGGGGCTGCGGTCGACGACATGACCCACCGCATCGAGCAGATCGCCGCCGCCTCGTCCGAGGTCGCAAGCGTCGCCCTCGAGTCGTCCGCCGCCACCCAGGAGGTGTCGGCGTCGGCCGAGCAGACCAGCGCCGCCACCCAGCAGATCAACGCCTCGTCGCAGGAGCTCGCGGCCACCGCCCAGAGCCTCGAGCGGCTGGTCGCCCACTTCCGGCTCAGCGAGGTCTAGCTCTCGGCCTGGACGACGGGCTCGGCCGGCACGGCCACGTACTCGTCGACGATCTCGAGCAGCTTGCGCACGCCGATCGGCTTGGTCAGGTAGGCCCGTGCGCCCAGGCGCCTGACGCGGTCGAACTCGCGCCGGGTCGCGTCGGCCGTGAGCACGACCACCGGGATGTGCCTGGTCGCGCGGTCGCGGCGCAGCTCCGCGAGCACGTCCGCGCCGCTCATGTCGGGCAGGTGCAGGTCGAGCAGGACGAGGTGCGGCAGGTGCTCGCGCACGAGCTCGACGCCGTGGCGGCCGACCATCGCCGGCACCAGCCGCACGCTCGGCCGCCGGCGCAGGATCTCGCCGACCAGGTGCACGTTGGCGGCCACGTCCTCGATGCAGACCACGCGCCGCTCGCCCTCGTAGGTGCGCGGCGCGAGCCGCTCGTCGTCGCCTACCGCCTCTGCGCGCACCGCGGCCGGCGTGGCGCGCAGCAGCTCCACCCAGAACGTGCTGCCGACGTCCGGCGTGCTCTCGACGCCGACCCGGCCGCCCATCGACTCGGCGAGGGTGCGCGAGAGGGCGAGCCCGAGGCCGGTGCCCTCGATGCCCGCCGCCGGCGCCCCCAGCCGCTCGAACGGGGTGAAGAGCCGGGGCAGCAGGCTCGGGTCGATCCCAGCGCCGGTGTCGGTCACGGCGATCCGGACCCGTTTCGGTCCGGACGGGAGCACCTCGATGCGAACGGACCGTTGGGACGGTTGTACTTGACCGCGTTCGAGACGAAGTTGATCACGACCTGCGTCAGCCGCTGCTGGTCGGCGACGGCGTACGTGGCCGCCTCCGGGTCGAAGACGGGCTCGACGAGCTCCACCGCGTTGCCGGCGGCGACCGGCTGCATCAGCCGGAACGCCTCGTGCACAAGGGGCGCGAGCGGCACCGGCTCGGGCGAGATCGAGATCTGCCCGGCCTCGATCCGCGACAGATCCATCACCTCGTCGACGAGCGTCAGCAGGTGCTCGCCCGCGAGGTGGATCGTGCTCACCCACCCGTTCCTTCTCGCCCAGGTCGCGCAGCCCGAGCAGCTCGGAGAAGCCCATGATCGCCGCGAGCGGCGTGCGCAGCTCGTGGCTCATGCGCGAGAGGAACTCGTTCTTGGCCGTGCCCGCCGTGCGCAGGCGCGCGTTCGCCTCCTGCAGCTCGCTCGAGCGGCGGACCAGATCGGCCTCCATCCCGGCCGCCCGTTCCTGCAGCTCCGCGGCCGTGGCCGCGTGGACGCCGCCCTGCTCGCGCAGGTGGATGAACTCGGTCACGTCCATAACCCGGTGGATCAGGTAGCGCACCTGGCGCCACTCGTCCAGCACGGGCGTGTTGACGGGGCTCCAGTAGCGCTCCTCGAACCCGCCGCCCTGCTCGGCGGGACGGGGCACGTCGTACCGCTGCGCAGCCATCGAGTCGGGCACGCCGCGGTCGCGAGCGCGCTCGAGCGAGCTGCGCAGGTTGCGGGTGCCGGTCGCGTGGGGATCGCCCGGGTTGTCCGGGAACACGTCGAAGATGCCGCGGCCCACGATGTCCTCGCGCCGCGTCAGCGTCGCGGACAGGTACGCGTCGCTCGCCGCGACGATCCGGAACTCCGGGTCGAGCACGAGGTAGAGCCCGGGGAGCGACTCGAACAGCGCCCGGAAGTCGACATCGGCTGCATGGTCACGCGGTGGGTGCTGCAAGGGCCCCTCCCATCCGTTGTCACGAAGGCTCAGTCATCTTCGGCGGAGGCGGCGCCGGCGGCATCGGTGCCCGCACCGAAGCTGGCGTGCGGGAAACCACCCGGGGCCCTCCCCAATTCGCGGGCGCACCGCCACCGCGCATGCGCATATCCTGAGGCGGACCCGTGGACGAAAGGGGTGGCGCGATGGCGGAGACGTGCACGCACATGGATCAGATCGAGATCGTCGACCTGCCGGAGACGATTCCCGGCTGTGAGGACTGCCTGCGGATCGGGGCCCGCTGGCTGCACCTGCGGATGTGCACCACCTGCGGCCACATCGGCTGCTGCGACTCGTCGCCGAACCGGCACGCGACGGCGCACGTGCACTCGAGCGGACATCCGGTGATCCGCTCGGCCGAGCCGGGTGAGGACTGGTTCTGGTGCTACGAGGACGAGGTGGCGTTCACGGTCGCGGGCGGAGCGTGAGCACCATCCCGGAGACGCGCGACGGCGCCCGGCCGGTGCTCCTGGCCGTCGACGACGAGCCGTCGGTGGCACGCGCCGTCGAGCGCGACCTGCGCCGCCGCTACGGGCGCGACTACCGCGTCCTGCGGGCCGAGAGCGGCGAGGCTGCGCTCGCGTCGGTCCGCGAGTCGAAGCTGCGCGGCGCGCAGGTCGCGCTGCTCCTGGCCGACCAGCGCATGCCCGAGATGTCGGGCGTCGAGTTCCTCGAGGAGGCGATGCGCCTGGCGCCGGAGGCAAAGCGCGTGCTCCTGACGGCCTACGCCGACACGCAGGCCGCGATCGACGCGATCAACCGCGTCTCGCTCGACCACTACCTGCTGAAGCCGTGGGACCCGCCCGAGGAGCAGCTCTACCCCGTCGTCGACGACCTGCTGGACGCCTGGCGGGCGGACGCGCCCGCCGAGGCCGACCGCATCCAGGTGGTCGGGCACCGCTGGTCGCGCCAGTCGCACGAGGCCCGCGACTTCCTGGCCCGAAACCAGGTGCCGTACCGGTGGCTCGACGTCGAGCGCGACGATGAGGGCCGGCGGCTGCTGGCCGCCGCCGACGGCGAGGGTGCGCTCCCGCTCGTCCTCTTCCCCGACGGCGGCGTCCTGCACGGCCCGAGCGTGTCCGATCTGGCTGAGCGCGCCGGCGTACGCCGGCGGGCCGAGCTCGAGTTCTACGACCTCGTCATCATCGGCGGCGGGCCGGCCGGGCTCGCCGCGGCCGTCTACGGAGCGTCCGAGGGCCTGCGCACTGCGCTGATCGAGCGCGAGGCGCCGGGCGGCCAGGCCGGGCAGAGCTCGCGGATCGAGAACTACCTCGGCTTCCCGGTCGGCCTCTCCGGCGCCGACCTCGCCCGGCGCGCGACCGCCCAGGCGCAGCGCTTCGGCGCCGAGCTCCTGACGATCCAGGAGGTGACCGCGATCGACGAGCGCGGCCCTGCGCGGCTCGTGCAGCTGGCCGGCCAGGACCAGCTCGGCGCCAAGGCGATCATCATCGCGACCGGCGTGGACTATCGCCGCCTGGACGCGCCGGGGATCGAGGAGCTCTCGGGCCGCGGCGTCTACTACGGCGGCTCGCGCAGCGAGGGCGTCTCGTGCCGCGACGAGCACGTGGTCGTCGTCGGCGGCGCGAACTCGGCCGGCCAGGCGGCGATCTTCTTCGCCGGGTACGCCCAGCGGGTGACGCTCCTCTACCGCGGCGCGAGCCTGGCCAAGAGCATGTCGCGCTACCTGATCGACACCATCGAGGCGACGCCCAACATCAGCGTGCGCCTGCAGGGCGAGGTCGTGGCCGCCCACGGTGACGACTCGCTCGAGCGGATCACGGTCAGGGACACGACCACCGGCGCCCTCGACGAGGTGGCGCTCGCGGCCATGTTCGTCTTCATCGGCGCGCGGCCGCAGACCGACTGGCTGCCGGCCGGCGTCGCGCGCGATCCGCGCGGATTCGTGCTCGCGGGCGCCGAGGTCATGCGTGAGGACGTGCGCCCGCGCTGGCGGCTCGACCGTGACCCCTACCTGCTCGAGACGAGCATGCCCGGCGTGTTCGTGGCCGGCGACGTGCGCAGCGAGTCGATGAAGCGCGTCGCCTCGGCGGTCGGCGAGGGCTCGATGGCCGTGTCCTTCGTGCACGAGTACCTGGGGGCCGCGGTATGAGCGACGTGCTCGAGGTGGTCGAGGTGCTCGAGGAGCTCGACCTCTTCGCGGGCGTCGACCCGGACGTGCTGGCGGCGTTCGCCGCGGAAGGGCACGAGGAGCTCCTGGCGCCCGGCGCGCAGCTCTTCACCGAGGGCACGGTGCCCGAGCACTTCTCCGTGATCGCCTCGGGCGAGATCGAGTCGTCGCGCCGCATCAACGGCGTCAACGCCATCCTCAGCCAGCGCGCCGGCCCCACGTACTTCGGTGCGGCCAACGCGCTCACGGGCGACGCACTGCTCGCGAGCGGCCGCGCGACGACCGAGGTGCGCCTGCTGTCGTGGGAGGTGCCCACGTTCCGGGCGTTTCTGCGCGACGCGCCGAGCGCGATGAAGACGGCGATGCGCCTGATCGCTCCGATCGCCCAGGCGGCCGACGCTCTGGTGCGCCAGCAGGAGAAGCTGGCGGCGCTCGGCACCCTCTCGGCCGGGCTGGCGCATGAGCTCAACAACCCCGCGGCCGCAGCACGGCGCACCGCCACCGAGCTGGGCGAGGCGCTGACAACGCTCCAGAACACGATCCACCACTTCGTCGCGAGCGGGGTCGAGCGAGAGGATGCCGCCCGGCTGGTCGCGCTCCAGCAGGCGGCGCTCGCGCGGGCAGGCGACGGCGACGGCTCGGTGGCGTTCGCCGATCGCGAGGACCGGCTGGCCGCCCACCTGGACGACATGGGCCAGGAGGGCTGGCGGCTGGCCGAGCCGCTGGCGCGCGCATGCCTCGACGCGGACTGGCTGGAGCAGGTGCAGACGGCCGCCGGCCCCGCCACCGGCCCCGCGCTCGAGTGGGTGGCGGCGTCGCTCACGGCCCACACGCTGGTCGGCGAGCTGCACGAGTCGACCGGCCGGATCTCGGAGCTCGTGGCCGCGATCAAGGACTACACCCACATGGGCCGCGGCGCCGTCGAGGACGTCGACGTCCACGACGGCATCGACAGCACCCTGACCATGCTCAAGTTCCGCATCAAGCACGAGCCGGTGAAGGTGGAGCGCAACTACGACCGCACGCTGCCGCACGTCACGGTGCACGGCTCGGAGCTGAATCAGGTGTGGACGAACCTGCTGACGAACGCGCTCGACGCGCTGCACGGCCAGGGCACGATCACGATCACGACCCGGGCGCTCGACGGCGATGTCGTGGTCGAGATCGCCGACGACGGCCCGGGAATCCCGGCCGACGTGCAGTCGCGGATCTTCGAGCCCTTCTTCACCACCAAGGCCGTCGGCGAGGGCACCGGGCTCGGCCTCGACGCCGCCCGCCGGATCGTGATCGGCCATCGCGGCGCGATCGGGGTGCGCTCGCAGACCGGCGCAACGGTCTTTTCCGTCACCATCCCGGCGGCCGGCGAGAACCACCGCTGATGTTCCGAAACGACATGCCCCGCTACGAGATCCTGTCCGAGCAGGCGATGGCGGTGATCGAGCGCGGCTGGCGGCGGCTGCTCTCCGACATCGGCATCGAGTTCCTGCACGACGAGTCGCTCGATCGCTTCCGCGCAGCGGGGCAGACGGTCGAGGGCTCGGTGGTGCGGTTCGACCCCGACTGGGTGCTCGAGCAGGTGGCGAACGCTCCGCAGGAGTTCGACCTGGTCGCCCGCAACCCCGTCCGCACCGTCCACGTCGGCGGGCGGCACATGTTCTTCGCCCCGACGCAGGGGCCGCCGTTCGTGCGCGAGGGCGACGACCGCCGCGAGGCGACCATGGACGACTTCGAGCGGTTCTGCCGCCTGAGCCAGTCCTTCGACCAGCTGGACACGCCGGGCGGCCTGTGCTGCGAGCCGGGCGACCGCCCGCTCGACTCGCGCCACCTCGACATGCTGCTCGCCGTCCAGACGCTCACCGACAAGCCGTACATGGGCGCGGTGATCTCGCAGGACGCCGCCCGCGACTCGGTGGCGATGACCGACATCCTGCACGGCGGGCCGGCCGCCGGCGCGGTGCGCATGTTCGGCGTGGTCAACGCCAACTCGCCGCTTCGCTACGACACGCGCATGATCGAGGCGATGACTATCTACGCCGAGGCCGGCCAGGCGGTGGTGATCACGCCCGTTCCTGCTCATGGGCGCGATGTCGCCGGCGTCGGTGCCTGCGGCGCTCGTGCAGCAGACGGCGGAGTCGCTCGCGGGGCTCGCGCTCACGCAGCTGGTGCGGCCGGGTGCGCCGGTCGTCCTGGGCTCGTTCCTGTCGCACACCGACATGCAGTCGGGCTCGCCCGGGTTCGGCGGGCCGGAGTCGGCCATGGGGCTGCTGTGCTCGGGCCAGATCGCCCGCCGCTTCGGCGTGCCCTGGCGGGCGGGCGGCGGCTTCCTGACGTCGAGCCAGACGCCCGACGCCCAGGCCGCGTACGAGGGGCTGAACACGATGCTGCCCGCGTTCCTCGCCGGCGCGAACTACGTCGAGCACGCCGCGGGCTGGCTCGAGTCCGGCCTGGTGGCGTCCTACGAGAAGTTCATCGTCGATATCGAGATGCTGCGCATGCTGCAGGAGGAGTTCACGCCGCTCGAGGTGGACGAGGCCAGCCTGGCCTACGGCGCCCACCAGGAGGTGGGCCACGGCGGCCACTTCCTCGGCGCGGCGCACACGCTGGAGCGGTTCCGCACCTGCTTCTACCGGCCGCTGCTCTCGTCGACGGAGAACTTCGAGCGGTGGAAGTCAAAGGGCTCGCGCGACGCCGCCGAGCGCGCCGGCGAGATCTGGCGCAAGACGCTCGCCGAGTACGAGCAGCCGCCGCTCGACGCCGGCGTGCGCGCCGAGCTCGACGCCTACGTCGTGCGCCGCCGGGCCGAGCTCGGCGACTAGGGCCAGGCGATGCGGATCACCGGCGTTCGCGCATACCGCCAGCTGCAGCCGTTCGCCGCCGGCCCGTACTCGACGTCCGGCGGCGCGGCCGAGGGGTTCGACGCGCTCATCGTCGCTGTCGACACCGATGCGGGCGTGACCGGATGGGGCGAGATGGCGCCGCTCGGGGCGTTCTACGCCGATGCGTTCGCCGAGGGCGCGCGCGCCGGCATCGCCGTGCTCGCGCCGCACGTGGTCGGCGCCGACCCGTGCCAGCCGCGCCTGCTGGTCGATGTGATGGACGCGGCCATGCGCGGCCACCCGTACATCAAGTCGGCGCTCGACATGGCCTGCCGCGACGCGGCCGCACGCCTGCACGACCAGCCGCTGTGCGAGGCCCTGGGCGGCCGCTTCGGCGCCGCCGTCGACCTGTACCGTTCGATCTCGCCGGGGGAGCTGGACGCGGTGGTGCGCCGCGCACAGGATTGCGTCGGCGACGGCTACCGGCGGCTGCAGATCAAGGTCGGCGGCGACCCGGCCGCCGACGCCGAGCGCCTGGCCGCGGTGCGCGCCGCCGTCGGCGGCGGGGTGGTGCTCTTCGCCGACGCGAACGGCGCCTGGACGACGACGGCCGCGCGCCGCTTCCTGCTCGCGACGGCGGAGGTCGACTACACGCTCGAGCAGCCGTGCCCGACGATCGAGGAGTGCGCCGCCCTGCGCCCGCACTGCGCCCATCCGCTTGTGTTCGACGAGTCGATCGTGTCGCTCGCCGCGCTCGTCGCCGCGCGGCGCGAGGCCGGGGCCGACGGCGTCACGATCAAGCTCGCGCGCGTCGGCGGCGTCACCCGGGCGGCGGCGCTGCGCGACGTGGCGGTCGAGCTGGGGATGACCGTGACGGTCGAGGACACCGGCGGGGCTACGATCGACACCGCCGCCATGCTGCACCTCTCGCACTCCACCCCCGAGCGCAACCGCGCCCACACCGTCGACTTCACCGACTGGGTCACCGTGGCCAACGCCGACGGCCTGCCGGACCGTGCCGGCGGCGCGCGGGCCGCGCCGGCGGCGCCCGGGCTCGGCGTCACCGTCCGCGCGCAGGCCCTCGGCGAGCCGTTCTTCCGGACGCCGTGACCGCACCGCTGCTGCTGGACGCGAGCCTCACGCTCGCCGATGTGGCCGACGTCGCGCGGCGGCACCGGCCGGTGCAGCTGGCCGACGCCGCCCGGGCCCGGATCGAACGCGCCCGGCAGGTGACCGACGACCTGCTCGCCCGCGGCGAGCGCGTGTACGGCCTCACGACCGGCGTCGGCGCGCTCAAGCGGGTGGCGGTGTCGCGCGACGAGCAGGTCGCCTTCAACCGGCTCATGCTGCTCTCCCACCGCACCGGCACCGGGCCGCACGTCGCCGAGCCGGTGGTGCGGGCGGTGATGCTCGCGCAGCTGGCCGGGTTCGCCCACGGCCGCTCGGGCGTGCGCCCTGTGCTCGCCGACCATCTGGTGGCCGCGCTCAACGCCGGCCTCGTGCCCGCGGTCCGCACCACCGGCTCGCTGGGCCAGTCCGACCTCGGCCCGCTGGCCGACCTCGCCGCCGCCCTGACGGGCGAGGGCGAGTGGGCCGCCGAGCTCGCGCGGCTCGGCCTCGCCGTCTGGGAGCCCACGGCCAAGGAGGCGCTCGCGTTCGTGAACGCGAACGGCTTCTCGCTCGGCTGGGCGGCGCTCGGCCTCGTCGACGCCGCCGGCCTGATCGACCGCTTCGACGCGGCCGCCGCGCTCACGTTCGAGGGCATGCTCGGAAACGTGCAGGCGCTCGACCCCGCCGTGGCCGAGGCCCGCCCGGTGCCCGGGCTCGCGGACGAGATCGAGCGGCTGCAGGCGCTCCTGCGCGGCGGCAGCCTGCTCTCGGGCACCCTGCACCGCCACCTGCAGGACCCGCTGACGATGCGCGTCGTCCCGCAGACGCACGCGGCGGCCCACACGGCGGTCGCACACGCGCGCACGATCGTCGAGGCCGAGCTCGTCTCGTCGCACGACAACCCCTGCATCACCCCCGACGGCCGCGCGCTCTCGACCGGTAACTTCGACTCGGTGCCCTACGGGGTGACGCTCGACTATGTGCGCCTCGCGCTCGCGCACGTGATCACGGCCTCGTGCGAGCGCGCGAACAAGCTCGTCCACTCGGCCTTCAGCGGCCTTCCCACCGGTCTGCGCGACGACGACGCCACCAGCCAGGACGGACTGGGCATCGTCGTCTACGGCGCGAACGCCGCGGCGGCCGAGGCCCGTCTGCTCGCCATGCCGGCGACACTCGAGCTCTCGACCTCGTCCACCGCCGAGGGGATCGAGGACCGGGTCATCCCGACGCCGGTGGCCGCACGCCGGCTCGAGGAGATGAGCCGGCTCGGGCGCTACGTTGCCGCGGTCGAGCTGTACCTGGCGGCCCAGGCCGTCGACCTCCGCGAGCGCTCCGGCGAGCTCGGCGAGGGCACCCGGCGGGCGTACGACCTCGTCCGCGCCCACGCCCCCCGCCGCCGCGAGGGCGAGCCGCCGCTGGCCGACCTGACGCCGCTCGAGCAGGCGCTCGAATCGGGGCCAGGCCCCGAACGGCGGCCGTGACAGCTGCGTGACGCTGTCACAACCGGGGACTGTCCCCGGTTGCCGGGGACAGTCCCCGCTCAGCGCTTTGCGTGGCGGCGAACCCGAGCTACGCGGCCAGGCCTAGCCGGGTCCGCAGCACCGCGCGCACGCGCTCCCGCTCGGCCTCGTCGCGGCCGATGTCGGCCGCGATCCCGTCGATTGCGATGCTCGCAGACCAGATGCACACGTCCGATCCCATCGCGTCGAGCACCTCGTCGAGGGCCTGCTCCGCCGCTGCGAGCGCCGCCGGGGCCATACCGTGATCGTAGATCACTGCAGCGGGAACGGCGACTGCCACCACGGCGGCCGGCCGCTGACCTGCACCGCCGTCACCCACTTCACCCACCAGAAGCCGCGCCGCCCCGGCACGACGAGCCGAGCGGGCGCCCCGTGGCCGGTGTCGAGCGGCACGCCGTCCAGGTGCGTGGCGATCAGGAGGCCGCCCGCGTCGGCCGGGTCGAACCGGCGGGTGTAGCCCGTCTGCGAGCGCACCTCGATGCTCTGCGCACCCGCATGTACGGGCAGCGGCAGGTCGGAGACGAGCACGCCGCGCCAGCGGTTGTGCGCATACCAGCCGCTCGTGCAGTCCAGGGTGCACGTCCACTCGTGCTGTGGCAGCCGTGCGAGCTCGGCCAGGCCGAGCCGTGCGCCGCCGACGGCGAGCCGCCACGCGGCCGGGACGATGTGCGGCGGCGAGTCGGCCAGCCACTCGGTCGGGGCCGGCTCGGCCTGCTCGAGCGACCCCGTCGCCACCCGCGGCGCGCCGAGCACGCGATCGAACGCGAGCTTCGCTGCCACGGCCGCGGCGGTCACGCCCGCAAGGCGCAGGAAGGCGCCGCGCGTGAGGTCGCCGCGCCGCGGCAGCACCGGCCGGCGCGCGAGGTGCCAGACGACGAGCGGCGCGAGCACGAGCGTGAACGCGATGTGCCAGCCGAGGCCGGTCAGCGGGCCGGCGTTGCGCCCGCCGGCCGAGTGCAGGAGGCCCGTCCCGAGCAGGCCCGTGGCGCAGACGGCGGCAAGCAGCGAGCCGCCGACGCGCGGCCAGCGCCGGCGCAGGCCGCGCCGGATCACGCCCACCTTGCTCCACACGAGGAGGATGACCGCAAAGCCGGCCGCGCCGTGCGCCCAAACGACGACGCCCGCGTGCCGCTCGCTCACCCACAGCGACAGCACGCCGGTGGCGAACGACGCCGCGAGCGCGAGGCCCAGGGTGAGGAGGTCGAGCCGCCGGCGCACGCATCCAGCCTAGGCGTGCGGGCATCTGGCGGCCGTGAGCAGACCCGTGCTACGGTGAGAGGCATGCACACGCACGCGCACACGTGCTGGTGGCGGCCGCTCTAGCGGCCCGAATTCTCGTGCATGAAATCCACGGCGGGCCGGTCTCCTGGACGGTTCCTGCCCGTGTCGCGAACCACCCGTGAGGCCGCTTCGCCGCCCACACCCAGGAGGTTCCCGTGTCCCCCATCGATCCCACCGCGGCCCGCGTGCTCACGGGCGATCGCCCCACCGGCCCGCTGCACCTCGGCCATCACTTCGGCACGCTCCAGAACCGCGTCCGCCTGCAGGACGCAGGGCGTCGAGCTCTACGTGCTCGTCGCCGACTACCAGACGATCACCGACCGCGACTCTCCGGCCGGCCTGCCGGACGACGTCGACGGGCTCGTCGCCGACTACCTCGCGGTCGGCATCGACCCCGAGCGGGCGACGATCTTCGCCCACAGCCAGGTCGCCGCCCTGAACCAGCTGATCGTGCCGTTCCTGAGCCTCGTGAGCGTCGCCGAGGTGCGCCGGAACCCGACGGTCAAGGAGGAGATGCGCGCGACGGGAGCCGCGGCGATGTCCGCGCTGATGTTCACCTACCCCGTGCACCAGGCCGCGGACATCCTCTTCTGCCGCGCCACCCTTGTGCCCGTCGGCCGCGACCAGCTGCCGCACGTCGAGCTCGCCCGGCTCATCGCCCGGCGGTTCAACGCCCGCTACGCCCCACCGGCACAGCCGTTCTTCCCCGAGCCCGAGGCGCTGCTCGGATCGGCGCCGCTCCTGCTCGGCGTCGACGGCGGCAAGATGAGCAAGAGCCGCGGAAACGCGATCGCGATCGGCGCCAGCGAGGACGAGACGGCCCGCCTGATCCGCGCCGCCCGCACCGACTCCGAGCGCGCGATCACGTACGAGCCCGATCGCCGTCCGGAGGTCTCAAACCTCGTGCTGCTGGCCGCCCTGTGCCGCGACGAGGCGCCGGAGGCGGTTGCCGAGACGATCGGCGCGGGCGGCGCGGCGGCGCTCAAGCGGGTGGCGATCGACGCCGTCAACGACCGCTTCCGGGCGGTGCGCGCGCGCCGGCGCGAGCTGATCGCCGACCGCGGCTACCTGCGCGCCGTGCTGCGCCGCGGCAGCGAACGGGCCCGGGAGATCGCCGAGGACACGCTCGCACAGGTGCACGCGCTCATGCACACCGCCTACTGAGCGGGCGCATCAGCCGTGCAACTTACGCCGCGCGACCGAGGCCGTGCTCGATGCGCCTGACCCGCACCTCGGTCGGCACCCGGCCCCACGGGTCACGGCGGAAGAACGCCTCGTCCACGGCGAGCCGGCGGGACACGCTGACGTCGAGCGTCACCCATGCCTCCCCCGGCGCGTAGCGCGCCTGCGTCTCGTACGCGAGCGCGGAGCCGGAGGAGTCGTGGGGATAGGTGCTCATGCAACCAGTCAATCGACGCACCGCCGGTCGTTTCGTCCTGCAAACGCGGTATTTCCAGCTACTGGAATGCGGGGAGCCGAGCCACGGCTCGGGGAGGCGTCAGCGCGCGGGCTGGGGAGCGACCGGCTCCGCCGGGACAGTGAAGCGCACCGTTGTGCCCGCCCCGAGCACCGAGTCGATGGCGATCTCGCCGCCGGCGGCGCGCACGCGCTCGATCATCGTGTCGAGGCCCAGGTGCAGGGCGGCGCTCGGCCGCGAGCGGACGTCGCCGACGTCGAAGCCGCAGCCGTCGTCGCGGATCTCGCTCTCGATCGTTCCACCGCGCTCGACGATCGTGACCGTGATCGTGCTCGGGTCGGCGTGCTTGCGCACGTTGGCGAGCGCCTCCTGCGCCGAGCGGTACACGAGCTCCTCGACCGCGAGGTCATACCGGGCGCGAGTCCCGGCCACCTCGGCCCGCGCACCCACCTCGCGGGCCACCTGGTCGGCGAGCACGCGCATCGCCTCGAGCAGTCCGTGATCGTGCAGCACCGCCGGCCGCAGCTCGAACATCAGCCGCCGCGTGCGCTCGGTCGCCTCCTCGAGCGTCGCCCGGGCCATGGCGACCGCCAGCGCCAGCCGCTCGCTGCCGGCCCTGGCCGCGACGAGCGAGACGCGATCGAGCGAGAGCAGCGCCGCGGCCATCACCTGCACGGTGTCGTCGTGGAGCTCCGTGGCGATCCGGCTGCGCTCGACCTCCTCGGCCTGGAGCATGCTGGTGAGGATCTCGCGGCGGCGCTGCTCGCTGTCGGCCAGGGCGCGCTCGGCGGAGACGCGCGTCGTCACGTCGAGGAACATCGTCCCGACCAGCTCGACCCCATCGGTCGCGTCACGCACGGGGAAGATCGTGAGCAGATAGGAACGGCCGTTGATCCCCTTGGTCTGCATGCCCACGATCGGCTCGCCGGTCGCAAAGACGCTCCGCAGCTCCGCAACGACGTGATCGGCGACGTCGGGGAACGCCTCCTGCAACCGCATGCCGACGTGCCGCGGCGCGATCACGCCGACCTGCTCGACGGCCCGGTTCATGCGGGCGATACGCAGGTCGCGGTCGTAGAGCACCATCCCGAGCGGCGCGGCGTCGAGCACCGCCCCGAGCACGCCCGCGTCCGGGTTCGCCGCGTCCTGCGGCACGAGCGAGATCACCGAGATGATCATCCGCTCGCCGCCGACCTCGATCCCGTGGATGTCCATCTCGGCCAGCCGCCGACCCTGCGGCGTCTCGAACACGCGCCGCTGGTGATGGCTGCGACCGCGCTCCGGGAAGCGGTCGATCAGCCAGTCGAGCCGCTCGCGGTCGCTGATTCCGAGCTCGGTCGCCGTGCGGCCGAGGATCGCGTCGCGCGGGCGGCCGACCAGGGCGCAGAAGGCGTCGTTCACCTCGACGATGACGGCGTCGCTCGCGCGCGCGACCGCCACCGCCTGCGCGGTCAGGGCCAGATCGCCCGGCAATGCTCCCGCCGGTGAGCGAGATCCGCCGCCGCGCTCCACCGATGCCACCGCCCTTCGCCGCTGCCCGTGCGTCTTCCGAGGCAATCTAGCCTCTGCGACGGCCACCGTCGAGGCCGGGCGTCAGCACGGCCGGTGCAGGTGGTACCCCGGGAACCGCGCCCGCGCCTGCGCGAGCGTCCGGAAATGCACCAGGTACCGGGCCGAGAGCCCGCGCCACTCGGCGTCGTCGGCGCAATAGATCGTGCTCGCCGTGGGATAGGCCGACGCGTAGTAGCCGCCCGCCGTCGAGCCGCCGCCCCTGCCCACGCCGGTGCCCGCCGCGATCGGCGTGCCGCCGACATAGCGGCGGTACGCGGCCACCCAATCGGCCGCCTCGATGCGCTGGGCACGGCGCAGGCCGAGCCGTCCGTCGCAGACGAGCTCGTGCAGCCTGTCTTCGAGCACGTCCTTCGTGCGCGCCCCCCAACGGCCTGCGTACGGCTCGGGCCACAGGTTCGCGATCGTGTTCGAGCCGCCGATCTCGAGCGAGACGAGATGGTCGACCTCGTGCCGGTAGGGCACGTCGGCGACGCCGTAGCGCGCGTACACGTCCTCCTTCTCGGCCGGGGGAACGTCACGCACGCTCGCGGAGTACCCGCGCACGCACACCCGCGCGGCGCTCACCGTGAGGGCCACCCCGGGCGTGAGCCGGTGGTCCGGCAGGTCGACCGCGGGCACGCCTGCCACATCGCGCCGATGCCGGCGCGCCCGGCGGTGGCGACGATGCGCCCGGTGGGTCGTCGCCGGCCGGGTCGGCGCCGGCTGCGTCTGCGCCGGCGGCGGGACGACCGGGCCGGATGCCTCGCCGCTCGTGGCGGCGCCCGCCGCGCACCCGGCCGCAAGACCGAGGGCGGCCACGCAGGCGGCCATGAGCGCACACCGGAGCACGCCCAGGCGCGAATCAGGGGAGACGGATGTCCCTGTCCTCGCGCGCCGCCAGCAGCTCGTCCTCGCTGAGCTCATCCGGATTGACCGGCGTCACGAGCGACCAGTGGCCGCCGACCGGGCAGCGCTGGAGGCGCCAGAGTCCGAGCCGGATCGACTTCAGGGAGCCTCCGGGGATCCAGATCGTCGTGAACAGGTGCCCGGCCCGGCAGCGCACGACGACATTTCCGGCCAGCTTGCCGGCGCGCAGCTTCACGGCGGCGGCCTCGACGGCCACCAAGGCGGCGCCGATGACGAGGGCGCGGCGGCGGTGCCGCGGGTCGCGCCGACGATGGCGGCACTTCGTCACGGCCTCCATTCTATCCACTCCGCACCCACCGAAACCACCTTCCGGGCGACGGGAAAGCCCCGCATATGGGGGGTTGCGGAGTGCCGTCCATCGGGGGATGCGCGCGGGCGGGCCCGCCCCAATAGTGAGGCGACCGGGACATCTCATGTCCCTCCCACACCAGTGAGAGGATCGGATGCGTCTCACCACGATGCTCGTCATCACCACCGCTGCCCTCGCGGCGTTCGCGCCGGCGGCAAGCGCCGCAATCACCTCCCCGCCCGACTGGGGTCAGCCGGGCCCAGATCCATCGACCACCTCCAACCACGCTTGGGCCGGCGGCTGCGTCAGCACCGCCCTGGCGCCGCACAAGGCGTTGGGGCAGAACCGGGGCACGGTCGCGTCCGGCGGCCTCTACTGCCCCCGGGGCATGCAGAGCGTGAGCGTGCTCGCGTGCACCGACATCTACGCGCCGAACGACGTGTGGTCGGTCGGCGGCCTCACCGACGGCTCGTCGTGGCGGCCGCTCTCGTGCACCGCCGCACCTGACGCGTCGAACGTCGTGCGCCTGAACGCGTCCGACACCAACACGGGCGCGGGCTGCCCGACGACGTTCCTGTTCTGGCCGGGCAACCCGACCGTCCGCACCGAGCTCGTCGCCGAGTACACGAGCCGGTTCGGCCACACGTTCGACACGCTCGCCTACTCCCAGCCGCGCACGTTCAGCTACGCGAAGGCGTGCCCGGGCGGCCCCGGCGGCCCCGTCTGACGAAACGCCCGTCTGACCGGGCCGCCCCCACGGCGGCCCGGTCAGACGCCGTCCGCCTACTCGTACTGCAACGCACCGAGGATGTTCAGCCGGGCCGCGCGGCGGGCGGGGAAGATCGCGGCCAGCACGCCGACGGCGATCGCAGCCAGCACGAAGGCGGCGATCGTGCCCCACGGCACGGCGAAGGGGACGCCGCCGACGGCGTGGTCGAGCAGCGCTGCGAGGCCGATGCCGACCGGGATGCCCAGCGTGGCGCCGAGCAGGGCGGTGATCACGGCCTCGTGGCGGATCATGCGCCGCGTCTGGCGGCGGGTCATGCCGACGGCGCGCAGCATCCCCAGCTCGCGCGTGCGCTCGAACACGGTCAGCACCAGCGTGTTCACGATCCCGAAGAGGCTGACGACGATCGAGAGCGCGAGCAGGATGTAGAGGAAGTTGAGCTCGCTCTGGATCGACGCCTCCTGCGAGCTCAGGAACTGCTGCTCGGTCTGGAGCTTGGCATCCGGGAACGCCGCCAGCACACGGTTCAGCGCCGCCGTGTTGGCCGCCGTCACCCCGCCGGGCGTCGCGATCAGCGTGAACACGTTCTGCGGGTTCTTGTAGTGCGCGTCGAACGTGCGGGCCGAGATCGAGACGGTGCCGAGCGGGTTGCCGGCCTTGGGCGGCGAGTAGATGGCCGCGACCACGAGGCCGATCGTCGCGCCGGTGGGCGTCTCCAGGCGGATGGGCGCGCCGACGGCCAGGTGGTGCGTGCTCGCAAAACCCGAGTCGAGGATCGCTCCGCGCGCGCCGAGGGTCGCCATGACCCGGTCGCTGCCGTCCTTCCAGTGCAGCCGCAGGAGCCGTGCGAGGCCGGGCTCGAGCCCGGCCACGCCCACGGTCTGGCCGAGCACGCGCCCGTCGCCCGAGCGCTCCCCGGCCACGACGCTCGCGATCCTGGCCCGGCGCAGCGCGGCGGTCGAGGCGACCGAGGTGGGCACGAAGCCGTTCTGTGACGTCAGCACGTAGTCGCCGCGGAACTCGGCGGTGACGGCCCCGACGATCGACTGCTTGAGCCCCTGCCCGAAGACGGCGAACGCGGTGACGAGCGCGAGACCGATCATGAGCGCCGCGGCCGTGGACGCGGTGCGCGCGGGGCTGCGCATCGCGTTCGCGCGCGCGAGCCGGCCCGCGGCGCCGCCGATCCGCGTGGCCGGCCAGCCGAGCACGCGGGCGAGCGGCCGGGCGACGCTGGGCGCGGCCATCGCGATCCCGAGGAAGAGCGCCAGCACGCCGGCGCCGAGCAGGAGCAGCCGCGGGCCGGTGGCGAGCGCCGAGACGAACGCGCCGGCGCAGGCGAGCGCGAGCGCGGCCGCGCAGATGCCGAGGGCGACCGCGGGCCCGAAGCGCGCGAGCCGCGAGGGCGGCAGCACCGATCCCTCGCGGACGGCCGCGATCGGCGGCACCCGCGTCGCGCGCAGCGCCGGCACGACGCTCGCAACCAGCGTCACCGCCGTGCCGACGGCGACCGAGAGGATCACCGTGCGCGTCGCGAAAACGAGGCCCGCGAGCGGCAGCTTGAGGCCGCCCGCCCGGAACAGGGCCTCGAGCGCCCGGGCCAGCGCGAGCCCGGCGAAGAGCCCGACGACCGAGGCGACGAGCCCGGTGACGAGGCCCTCGAGCAGCACCGACGCGCGCACCTGGCGGGCGGTCGCCCCGAGCGTGCGCAGCGTCGCGAACTCGCGCGCCCGCTGGGCGACGGTGATCGAAAGCGTGTTTGCGATCACGAACGCGCCGACGAAGAGGGCGACGCCGCCGAACGCGAGCAGGAAGTCGCGCAGGATCGAGATCGCCGAGTCGTAGTCGTTGAACGTCGACCGCGCCTGCTGCGCACTGGTGCGCACACGCGTGTGCGGCGGCAGCACCGCGCGGATCTGGCGGACAAGCGCCGCGCTGCCCACCCCCGGCCGCGCGGCCACGTCGATCTGGTCGAGCTTGCCCGGCTCGCCGAAGAGCCGCTGCGCGGCGGGCAGATCGAAGATCGCGAGCGTGTCGCCCGCGAGCGACGCCGAGCTGCCATAGCCGGCGATGCCGGAGATGCGGAACCGGCGCTCGCGGCCGCCGTTTGTGATCACGCCGACGCGGTCACCGACCGCGAGGTGCTGCGAGCCGGCCGTCTCGGCGTCGATCACGACCTCGCCCGGGCCCGCCGGCCAGGCGCCCGCCGTGAGCCGGAAGGGGCTGAAGCGGCGGTACCCCGGGGCCATGCTCCCACCCAGCTGGAGCGCGCTCCCGCGCGAGACCACCTGCCCGTCGGCGCCGACGATCTCGGCCTGCCCGCCGACCGCGCCGCCGGCGGCGGCCACGTCCAGGCAGCGCCTCGATCCGCGCAAGCGTCGCCTCGGGGAACGACGGGGCATCGCCGCTGCCGCCGAACGCCGCCTTGCCCGTCACGATTGCGTCGGACTTGGCGTAGACGCCCGTGAGCAGGGCCCCCAGGCTGGCGTTGATCGTGTCGGTGAGGACGAACGTCCCGCTCACCATGGCGACGCCCATCACGATCGCGAGCGAGGTCAGCGCCAAGCGCAGCTTGCGGCCGAGCAGGTTCTTCACGGCGACCCGGATCACGGCGGGCTTCCGGCCATCCCGTCAGTGTCGCACGGGCGGCCCGGCTGCGCTCACATCATCTCGACCCACTGCGAGCGCCACTCGCTCGGAGGGAACGGGTCGGAGAAGTACTGCGTCTCGCGGCACACCTTGCCGTCGGCTCCGAACTCCATGATGCTGACCGTGTAGGAGGGCCGGCCGTCGTAGCTCAGGACGAACTCGGTCACCCAGAGGGAGCCGGATCCGAGAGTCCGCCGCACCGTGAACCGCTTGGTGTCCGGCTGCAGGGTGCGAGTCGTCTGGATGGCGCTGCGACCGCGGATGCGCTCGCCCGACTGCGGATACTCCAGCACGGCATCGTCGGCGTAGATGTCGTGCTCGAGCTCGAAGTCCTGCGCGTCTGACGCCGCCCAGTGCGCGGCGATCGTGGCGCGGATGGCGCCGTCGTCAAGGTGAGGGCTCTGCATGTGCACGCTCCATCTCGTCGGCCAGCGCCGCACTCGCATAGGGCCCAGGCCGCCGCAGCGCCGCGAGCACCTGCCGCTGGGATTGGGCGTCCTTGTCCTGGCTCATCTTCACCTTGCACACGAACCGGGTGATCGGAAGGCGGATCCCGACCGTCCCCCGCGCGAGGCGTGCCGTAGCAGTGGGCGACGCTGAAGTTCCATGTCGGCACCGGCGTGCCCAGCTCGCTGTACCAGCTCGGCGAGATGTAGCCGTGCGGACCGGCCACGATCAGCATGACCTCGCGCGTGCCGAACTCGTGCACCTGCTCGTCCGGACGGCCGACGTGCGTGTAGACGGCCAGGTCATCGGTGTCCTCATCGAGCAGCACCGGGTAGTGCGAGGCGACCAGCCCGGCCGAGGTCTGGCTGACGATCGTCGCCCAGGGGTTTGCGGCGATCAGCCGCCGCACCGTCGCCGGATCCGTGTCCGCGTGCTTGGGGTTGTGCCGCATCGTCCGCGCGGGCAGATTAGTCCAGGGTGAACCTATCGGCGAGCTCGCCCGACTGATCGCGGAGCTCGGGGATCGCGACCGACTCCCACAGCTCACCCCGCCGCATCCAGCCGATCGTGAAGATCGTCGCCGAGAGCTCGCCGGCGGCGTTGCGGACGGCGCCGCCCGCGCCGGTGTCGAGGCCGAGGCCGAGTGGATGCGGCCGCACCAGGCCGTCGGCGAGCAGGCGGTCGTACAGCGGCACGCCCGCGCCGAACGGCGCGTCGGCCGGGCCGACGCAGTTGACCGCAGCGTCGAACTCGCGGGCCTCGGCCGCCGCCTCCCCCCGGCGACGCAGCCGCACCCGCAGCCGGCCGCCGGCGTCCTCGGCGGCGACGACGGCAGCGGTCACGATCGCGAGCTGTCCGCTCGCCCGCAGCGACTCGACCCACCCGGCCGCCGCGGGCGCCATCCGGTTGCGATTGATCGCCCAGAAGCGGGTGTACGCGCCCATGAAGCGGCGCTGCTCGGCTCGCGAGAACCCCTGCCAGATCGCCTGGGTGTGCGGGCGCAGGGCGTCGACGACGTCGCGGGCGTCGCCGCCGCGCGCCCGTGCGGCCAGCGTCGCCGCCCGGAACGCACGCACCTGCGCGTGCAGGCTCGTGCCGGGAGCGGGCGGCTGGTAGCCGAGCGCAATCGGCCCCTCCGGCCAGCGGTGCGGCACGGGCAGGAGGCCGGTGCGCGAGACGGCGACCAGATGCACATCGGGACGCGCGTGCACGAGGCGCAGCGCGACGTCGACGGTCGTCAGGCCCGTGCCGATCAGCAGCACGTCGTCCCCAGCGGCCAGCCCGTCGAGCGCCCCCGGCGACCACGGATCCGACACGTATGTCGGCGATCCCCGCGGCCACCGCCCTGACGAGAGGGGCACGTCCGGGGCCGGGGGCGTGCCGGTTGCGAGCACCACTCGCCGGGCGGGGAACATGCGGCCGTCGGCGAGCTCGACCCGCATCCCGCCGCCGGCCGGGGCCAGGCCGACGGCCTCGGCGCGGATCGTGGTCAGCACGCCGGGGCGGCGGCCGGACGCCTCGGCGAGCACGGCGGTGAGGTAGCGGCCGAACACCATCCGCGGCAGGAAGGCGCCCGCGGCGGCCGGTTCGCCCTGCTGCGCCAGCCACTCGCGGAAGTGCCCGGGCTCCCCGGCCAGGCCGCCCAGATTCGAGGCGACGACGTTCAGGAGGTGGTCGGGGAAGGTCGTGCTGTAGGCGACCCCGCGGCCGAGGCGGTCGGCCCGCTCGACGATCGCTATCGGGCCGCGCGTGCCTGCCCGCAGCAGGTGCACGGCTGCGAGCGTGCCCGCGGCGCCACCGCCGATGATCGCGATGTCGGCGGGCGCGTCGGGTGGAGTCGCGTGCGGGTCGATGGCCAACGGTACCGCCGTGCGCCGGCGCCCTCGCCACTCTCCGCTTGCTTTGCAGTGCAAAGTAGACTAGTTTGTGACGCAAAGCTACTCGGAGGAGCCGCGATGAGCCGCGAGCACAACCCGCATGAGACCCCCGTCGCCGACGACGACCGGGAGCTCGACCCGCGCGAGGCGGCGGCCCTGCTCGAGCAGACCACGCGGCGGGCGCGGCGCCGGCTCGACCTTCATCCGCCGCTGCTGATGCTGCTGGCAGCGTTCGTCGTCCTGGTCGCGTACGGCGCGGTCTGGCTCTCGGTGCGGGATCAGCACCCGTACAACGGCCCCAGCGGGACGGCCCTTGCGGTCCTGTACGGGACGCTGGCTGCGTGGGGCGTGCTCGTCGCGGTCGTCACCCGGCGCGCCACGAGCGGGGTCAGCGGACGCTCGTCGCAGCGCCGCCGCCTCGAGGGCCTGGCGTTCGGGGTGGCATGGGTCAGCGTGTACGTGTTCCAGGGCGCGCTCTACCACGCCGGCGCGAGCCATGCGATCACCTACGGCATCTACCCGGCGGCTGCCCCGATCATCGTCGTCGGGTCGGCCGCGGCGGCCCACCAGGCGGCGCTGGAGAACTGGGAGTGGGCGGGCTTCGCCGCCGCGGCGGCGGTCGTGGCGAGCATCGCCGCCTACACCGGCCCGGCCACCGTCTGGGCCGTGGTCGGTGTCGGCCTCGCCGTCCTGATGCTCGCGCGCACCGCCGTCCAGATCCGGCGGCCGCGATGAGCGCCGAGGAGCTCGACCCACTCATCCACGTCCCCGCCCGGCTGCGCATCGTCGCGACGCTCGCGGCCCTGCCGGACGGCGACGTGCTCTCATTCACGCGCCTGCAGGACATGATCGGGCTCACGCCCGGGAACCTGATCACCCACCTGCGCAGGCTCGAAGACGCCGGCTACATCGACACCGAGAAGACCGGCAACGGCAATGCCTCGCGCACGTCGGTCGCGCTCACCGGCGCGGGCCGCACCGCCCTCGAGACCTACACGGCGGCGCTGCGCGAGCTGCTCGCGGGGTTGTAGGCCACCGATGAGTTCCGGGCACGAGTGGCGTCTGCTCCCCAAACGCCCCCGAACCCAAGGAGCTCCCAGATGCGGAAGCTGATCGCGCTCGTGTTCCACTACTCGCTCAACGGCCTGCTCGCCGATGAGGGCACCGACTACTTCAAGTTCTGCTTCGAGCTGCTGGACGAAGGTGGCGGCCCGTCGAATGACGACGAGTCGATCGACTTTCTCCAGGGCGCGTATGCGCACGTCATGGGCCGCACCGCCTACGAGGGCATGGCCAAGAGCCTGCCCGCCAACCCCGACCACCCGTGGGCCGGCATCATGAACGCGGGGCGCAAGGTCGTCTTCTCGCGCACGCTCGAGACGGCCGACTGGGCCAACACCACCATCGCCGCCGGGGACACGACGGAGGAGATCGAGAAGCTCCGGCAGGGCGGAGACGGCCACATCGTCGTCTGGGGCGGCGTCACGCTGTGGCGGTCGCTGATGCACCTCGACCTGATCGACGAATTCCACCTGGGCCTGCACCCGTACATCGCCGACGAGGGCACCCGGCTGTTCGACGACGTCCCCAGGGGCTACCGGCTCGACCTGATCTCCTGCACCCCGTTCGGGACGACCGGGATCCTGGAGCTGGAGTACCGCCGGCACCGGTAGCCGACGCCGAGGTGGCGCCGGCTACAGGTCGTCGGCGTGCAGCGCGCCGTCGTCGGTGACGGAGAACGGCCGCCCGTTCACGACCATGGGCGACGCCGCCGAACATCCGCTTCTCGGTGACGGTGGGGTCGGCTCCGACCTGCGCCCGGATCCGCCCGGCAAGCTCCTCGTCATACGCCACCCGTCGATCGTACGCGATCGGCGTCAAGATGGGAGCGTCGCCGCGATCGTCCGGTCATAGCCCGCCTTGCGGATCGCTACTGGGCCGTCGGCTTGGCGGCGCGACTGCGCCGCAGCTGCTCTGGGGCACCGGTCGTCGAGTCCGAATATCGGCGCCGCGACGGCCAACGGCACCGGGGCCATCATGAGTGGCCGAATGTGACGTCGGGCAGGAACCGGTCGGCCCATCGCGGTAGCCACCATGCCCACGGGCCGAGCAGCCGCAGCGCGACGGGGATGAGGATGAGGCGCACGAGCAGCGCGTCGAGCAGCACTGCAACGCCGAGGATGACACCCATCTCCTTGGGCGGCAGCGGCCCGGAGAGCGCGAAGGTGAAGAACACGGCGACCATCACGGCGGCCGCGGCCAGGATCACGCGCCCCGAGTGCGCGACGCCGCCGATCATCGCCTCGTAGGGGTCGCCGGAGCGGTCGTGGTGCTCCTTGGCGGAGGCGAGCAGGAAGACCGTGTAGTCCATCGCGATGGCGAAGATCATGGCGAAGAAGAACACCGGCCCCCAGGCGTCGAGGAAGCCCTGGGGCTGGAATCCGAGCAGCGAGGCGCCGTCGCCGTTTTGGAAGATCAGGCGGGCGACGCCGAAGGCCGCGCCGGTCGCGAGCAGGTTGGTGAGCACGCCGACGAGCGCGATCACAGGCGCCTGGAGCGCGACGAGCAGGAGCAGGAAGCCGAGCGCGAGCACCACGCCGATGACCCGCGGGGTGGCCCGTGCGAGCGCCGTCTCGAGGTCGTGGTTCTCGGCGGTCGCGCCGCCGACCATCGCGCCGGCGGGGAGGTCGGCGCGGACGCGGTCGATGGTTGCGCCGATCGTGGGGCTGGAGGGGTCGGTGTTCGGGATCGCCTGGATCAGGGCGAGGCGGCTGGTGCGGTCGAGCTGCGCCGGCATGACCGTTGCGATCCCGCGGTCAGCAGTGAGGACGTGCGCCGCCTGCGTGCGCTCGGCGGCCGGCACGACGACCTGCAGTGCGCCGGGGGAGCCCGGACCGAAGGCGTGCGCGACCTGGGTGTAGCCGACCCGAGAGGTGTCACCGGGCGGAACGACCTTGATCGACGGCATGCCGGTGCGCAGCCCGACGATCGGCGCGGCCAGGACCAGCAGGATCGCGAGGGCGGCGCCGCCGAACGCGAGCGGATGGCGGCCGAGCAGCTCCGCCCAGGCGGCGAAGCGCGGGGAGCGGTGCTCGCCGCTGTGGACCCATCGCAGGGAAAGGCGGTCGACCCGGGGGCCGAGCCACGCGAGCACCGCGGGGAGCAGCGTTAGCGCGGCGGCCAGGACGAAGACGACCGCGACCATGATCCCGAGCGCCATCGACCGGAACGCCGGGCTCGGGACGAGCATTACGGCGGTGAGCGAGATCAGCACCGTCACGCCGGAGAAGAGCACCGCCTTGCCGGCGGTGTCCATCGTCACCGCGGTCGCCTCGACCGCGGAGAGGTTGGAGCCGAACAGCGCGCCGCGGAATCGGGCGACGATGAAGAGCGCGTAGTCGATGCCCAGCGCGAGCGCGAACATGAGCGCGAAGTTCATCGCCCAGATCGAGATGTCAGCCAGCTGCGAACCGAGGAAGAGCACGCCCGCGCTGGCGACGAGCCCGGTGATGGTGAGCATGAGCGGAAGGCCGGCGGCGACCAGCGACCCGAACGCAAGCACGAGGATCAGGAGCGTCACCGGCCAGCTGAAAAGCTCGGAACGCATCATGGCGGTGCGGTTGGCGGTGTTGAAGTCAGACCACATCGCCGAGGCGCCGGTCGCATTCACGGTGACGCCGCGCCGCGCCGGCGGCGTGCAGCGGCCCCTTGAGGCGATCGGCGGCATTCACCATCTGGGTCGGATTGCGCGCCGCGCCGCCCATCACGACCGCGGTGTGGCCGTCGGCGGACAGCGAAACACGTGGCCGCGGCGGCATGACCGCGGCGATCGCCGGGTCGGAGCGCAGGATCTTCTCCACCCGCGCGACGGCGCCGGCGAACTCCGGCGCGGATGCGGTCAGCCGAGCAGAGTGCACGACCACCATGAGCGCCCCGGAGCTCTGGCCGGCGAAGTGCTTCTGGATGACGGCGCGTGCGTGCACCGACTGGGAGCCGTTGGCCTGCCAGCCGGCGCCCGAGAGCGCCGTCTCAACGCGCGGGGCGAAGGCACCGAAGACGACAGCGATCGCAAGCCAGCTCAAGACGACCGCACGCACGTGCGTGGCCATGAAACGGCCGAGACGGCCGATCGGGCCGACCGCGCTCATCGGGGGCACCCCGACTCGAGCCCCGCCGCGCGACCCAGGATCAGCGAGGCCGGGCGGTCGCCCGCTCATGGTCGTGCCGCCCGCGGCTGGGACGCGGCGTCGAGCAGCTGTGCCAGTTCCGCGACGGACTGCTGCAGCGCCCCGCACACCGTTTCGCACAGCGCGAAGATGGTCTCGTCGGCGATGGCGTACACAACGCGGGTGCCCACCTTGCGGCGGCCGACGATGCCGGCCGCGTGCAGCACCCCCAGGTGTCGCGACACATTCTGCTGCGTCGCCCCGAGCGCCTCGGTCAGCTCGCCGACCGACGCCTCGCCGTCGCGCAGGCGGTCGAGCAGCTTGATCCGAACCGGCTCGCCGATCACCCGGAACCGCTCGGCGATCAGGTCGACCAGCGGATCCGGGAGGGGGTGGGGAACTGTCACGCGAATTTCTCCTTTACTCGTCATCTCCGTCATGATACTATACCACTCTACAGTTGTAAAGGAGAGGAAGATGTCCTTACCGCAGACCACTGCCTACGCCATCACCACGACCGTCGACCTGGACTTCGATACCGCGGTCACCCGTGTGCGCGAGGAGCTTGCCAAGGAAGGGTTCGGGGTTCTCACCGAGATCGACGTCCAGGCGACGCTCGAGCAGAAGCTGGGTGTGAAGGGCGAGCCTTACCTGATCCTGGGCGCCTGCAACCCGCAACTGGCGCATCGGGGCCTGGGGATCGAGCCCGACCTCGGCGTGCTCCTGCCCTGCAACGTCGTCGTGCGCACCGACGACGGCGCCGTCCGGGTGTCGGCGATGGAACCCGACGCGGCCATGCGCCTGGCCGCGAACCCCGACCTCGCTCCACTCGCTGCCGAGGCACGCGAACGGCTCGAGCGCGCGCTTTCACGGATCTGACTCGAAGGGATTCCCCCATGCAGACCACGAACACCGATACTCCCGGCGTCACCGACGCCGGCATTTCGCCCGGTGCGAAGCCGCAGGTGGTCGTCGTCGGCTCGAGCTTCGCCGGCCTGACCGCCGCACTCGAGGCCAAGCACCGCCTCAAGGATCGCGCCGAGGTGACGGTCATCGACCAGCGCGACTACTTCACCTTCATCCCGTCTCTGATCTGGGTGCCGTTCGGAAGGCGCGACCCGGACGACATCACGTTTCCGCTGGAGCCGATGTATCGCAAGCAGGGCATCCGCTTCGTGCATGCCCGCGCGGAGCGGTTCGACCTCGCCGGCCAGATCGTCGAGACAGACCACGGCCCGGTCGCCTATGACCGGCTCGTGATCGCCACCGGCCCGAAGCTGGCGTTCGAGCGCATCCCCGGCCTCGGACCCCACGGCGGCCACACCCAGTCGGTGTGCACGCTCGACCACACCCTCGAGACGCGCGCGGCGTGGAAGCGGTTCCTGGTCGAACCAGGGCCGGTCGTCGTCGGCACGGCTCAGGGCGGTTCGTGCTTCGGCGCCTCCTACGAGTTCCTGCTCAACACCCGCCACCAACTCCAGAAGGCGGGACATGGCGACCAGCCGGTCACGTTCATCACCTCCGAGCCGTTCCTCGGCCACTTCGGCCTCGGCGGCGTGGGTGATTCGGAGCGTCGCGTCGAGCGGCTGTTCGCGAAGCTCGGCATCCGCGGCATCCCCAACACCAGCATCGAGTCCGTCAGCGAGAATGAGATCCGGCTCGCAAGCGGCGAGGTGCTGCCGTTCGCGTTCTCGATGATCGTGCCGCCCTTCACCGGCGTCGACGCGGTCACCGGCACCGAAGGGCTCGCCAACCCGGCCGGGTTCATCCCCGTCACCGACGAATACCGACATCCCGACCACAGCGAGGTGTTCGCAGCCGGCGTGGACATCGCGATCGCGCCGCCGCAGTCGACACTCGTGCCGACCGGCGTGCCCAAGACCGGGCACATGAGCGAGCACATGGCCAAGATCGCGGCCGCGAACATCGCCGCCGACCTCGGCGTGGGCGAGCACCAACACATCTCGGTCGACGAACTCGGCGCCATCTGCATCCTCGACGCCGGCAACACCGGCCTCGCCATCAAGACCGACCGCGTCCTGGGCGGCGGCAAACACACCCACGTCATGTCCGGCCCCCAAGCGCACTGGGCCAAGGTCGCGTTCGAGCAGGTCTTCCTGGCAGCCCGCAAACGCGGATCGCTGGTCGTCTGATGAGCGCCCCCGTCTACACCACCGGATCCTGGCGACCGTTCCCCGGCCACGAGGACGCCTTCCTCGACGCATGGCAAGAGTTCGCGACCTGGTCGTCCCACCTACCCGGAGCACAGCCCGCCATGCTCACACGCGACCTCCGCGACCCCGACCGATTCATCAGCTTCGTCGGCTGGGACAGCATCGACGCCGTCCACGCCTGGAAGTCATCGCCCGACTTCAAGCCGCACATGGCCCGCGTCCAACAGCACATCGACAAGTTCGCACCGACCGAACTCGAGGTCGTCACCACGGTTGGCGCGGACGCTTCCGCGGACGACGTCGGCGAGTGATCCTCCCCGACGTCCCAGCTCCCGCTTCAGCGCAGTCCTTGCACGGATCCCGAAGTCTCCAACAACGGAAAAGCCCCGCAAATGCGGGGCTTTTCGAGGTAGCGGGGGCAGGATTCGAACCTGCGACCTTCGGGTTATGAGCCCGACGAGCTACCGGACTGCTCCACCCCGCGTCGCGACGAAGAACTTTAGCAGATCGCTCTCGATAAGATGCCGCCGATGGTGCTCGTGGCGGTGATCGTCTGGCTCGTGGTCGTGGGAGCGTGCTTCGTCTACGCGCTCGTGCGCGGCCTGCGCACGTACCGGCGCGTGCGGGCGGCGCAGGCGACCATCCAGGGCCGGATGGCCGTGCTCGAGGGCGAGGGCCTGGGGACGCTCACCGAGCGCACGGCCGAGCTGAACGAGAAGGTCGCCCGCATGCAGGCGGCGCTCGACCGGCTCGAGCACGCCCGGGCCGGGCTCGAGGTGCTGACCGCGTCCGTCAGCGGCGCGTCGGCGGTGCTGCTCGCCCTGCGGAGGATCCCGCGTCGATGACCCGCCGCGTCGGCGCGGTGGACATCGGCACGAACTCGACCCGCCTGCTCGCCGCCGACGTCACCGCGGACGGGCGCATCACCGAGGCGGAGCGGCTGCTCGAGATCACCCGGCTCGGCGACGGCGTCGACGCCTCCCGCCGGCTCGGCGACGAGGCGATGGCGCGCGTCCATGCCGTCCTCGCCCGGTACGCGGCCCGGGCCGCCCAGGTCGAGGCGGCGCCGGTGCTCGCGTTCGCGACGAGCGCGGTGCGCGATGCCGTGAACGGCGAGGAGTTCCTGGCCGAGGTCGCCGCCCGGCACGGCTTCGCCACCAGGCTGCTCTCGGGCGCCGAGGAGGCGGAGCTCACCTACCGCGGCGTCTGCTCACGCCAGGCCGTCGGCGACGGCGCCCTCATCTGCGACATCGGCGGCGGCTCGACCGAGCTCGTCCTGGGCGGCCCCGACGGCGTCCGCGACCGGGAGAGCCTCGACATCGGCTGCGTGCGGCTCTCGGAGCGGCACCTGCACACCGATCCGCCGACCGCGGACGAGCTCGCCGTGCTGCGGGCCGAGGCGGCCGCGGCGCTGCCGCGGCGGCTGACCGGCCCGGCCCGCGCGCTCGTCGGCGTCTCCGGCACGGTGACGACGCTTGCGACGATCGACATGGGGCTCGAGGTCGAGATCCCGGAGGTGATCGACGGGCACCGGCTCCCGGCCACGGCGGTCGAGCGGCTGCTGGGCGAGCTGTCCGCGCTGCCGCTCGAGCGGCGCCGGCTCGTGCGCGGCCTGATGCCCGAGCGCGCACCGACGATCGTCGCGGGCGCGGTGATCCTCTCGGCCGTCGTCCAGGCGACCGGCGCCGACGTCGTCACGGTCTCCGAGCGCGACATCCTGCACGGCGCCGCCCTGACGGCCGCAGAACTGTAAAGAAGCGGTGACGCAGTGGGCGGCCGGGGCGAGTTGGCGATAATCTCGCGCCGTATCCGCCGCCGACCCGCACAAAGGAGCGTGAGTCGTCATGAGCGAAGGGCAGCGCCGCATCACGCGATACGGATGGAAGCCGAGCCTTCCCGACCACCGCGATCTCCTCGCCGACACGACCGGGCTGACCGTGCTCCCCGAGGTCGATCCGCGCCCGCAGATGCCGCCGGTGTACGACCAGGGCCAGCTCGGCAGCTGCACGGCGAACGCCGTCGGCTCCGCCATCGAGTATGACGGCATGCTCGACGGCGCCGACGCCGTCACGCCGAGCCGGCTCTTCATCTACTACTGCGAGCGCCAGATCGAGGGCTCGCTCGGCAAGGGCGACACGGGCGCGTTCGGCCGCGACGGGTTCAAGGCCGCCCGCCGCTACGGCACGCCGCCCGAGACCGACTGGCCGTACGACATCACGAAGTTCGCGGATGACCCGCCGCCGACGGCATGGACCGACGCCGCGGCGCACAAGCTGGAGAAGTCCTACAAGTCGGTGTCCCGGTCGGTGAACCAGTTCAAGCAGGTGCTCTCGAACAAGCAGACGATCGCCTTCGGCTTCTCGGTCTACGAGTCGTTCGAGTCGAGCACGGTGGCGAGCAGCGGCATCGTGCCCATGCCGGCGACCGACGAGCAGCAGATCGGCGGCCACGAGGTGCTCGCCGTCGGCTATCTGGCGAGCGAGCCCAACTACCTGCTCGTGCGCAACAGCTGGGGGCCGAGCTGGGGCCTTGGGGGCTACTTCCTGATGCCGTGGCAGTACGTGCTCTCGAAGGACTTGGCGAGCGACTTCCGCACCATCGTGCGTCCGAGCGCCTGACCGAGGGGCCGTTTCGCAATGCACCGGCCGGGGAATGGACGGTGCATGAGCACAACAGCAATCATCATCATCATCGTCGTTGCCGTCGTCGTCGTCGCGATCCTGGGCGTCCTCATGCGGCAGGCCCAATCCAAGCGAGTCGAGCAGCAGCGCATCGCTGCCGACGACCACCGCCGCGAGGCCGAGACGCAGACGCTCGCGGCCGACCAGGCCCGCGCTGCCGCAGACGAGACGGCCGCCCGCGCCGAGCAGGTGCGGCTGGCTGCCGCGCAGGAGCGGGCGCAGGCCGATCAGGCCGCCGCGGAAGCGGCCGCGCTGCACGAGCGCGCGGACGAGCTCGACCCCGACGTCGAGACCGGCGAGCGTGCGCGCGAGAGCGACGCCCGCAGCATCTAGCCCTGCGTCGGGGCGGACGCGGGCCGCGGCCGGCTCGCAGCGATGAGCCCGGCAAGCCGGCTCGCGTCCGCCCCGACGCCCCAGATGATCCCCGACTTGCGCGTGCAGAGCCACGGGGCGCCGATCAGATAGAGGCCCCGAACGGCGGTCACGCCGTCGACATGGTCGATCACAGGGCCGCGCATCGGCACGTCCAGGTCGAGCACGTCGAGCCGGGGGCGCATCCCGGTGCACCAGATCACCGTCCCCACGCCGGCGCGATCGAGCCGCATGTCACAGGGACCGGCGCGGGCCGGCCCGGGAGCCGGTCCGTCGGCCGGATCGGCCGCCGCAGGCGGAGCGTCGATCCCGGCCTGCGCGACGTAGTCGTCCACCGACCGGCGGAACTCTGCGGCGGTCTCGTCGCCGAAGCGGATGTGGGCTGCGACGGTGTCGGCGAAGCGCAGGGTCTCGCCGTGGCCGCCCTCCAGACGCCCGCGCAGCTCGACGCCCAGGCGCGCCAACAGCGGCAGCGAGAGGCTGTGGCCGCCGGCGGTGCCCGAGACGAGCGGCTGTCGCCGCAAGAGAACGGCGTCGTCGACGTCGCAGCGACGCACCTCGTAGAACCCGTTCTCCGTCCACCAGTGCAGCGCATCGCGGCCGCGGTAGCGCCGCGGCACCCAGCCGACGCGGCTCGTGGCGAGCACCACCCGCCGCCCGGCCCGGGCGAGATCCTCCGCGATCTGGCAGCCGGACTGGCCGCCGCCGACGACGAGCACGGCGCCGTCCGGCAGCTGGTGCGCCCCCTTGTAGGTGCGCACGTCGAGCTGGAGCAGGCGCGCCGGCAGAGCGTCTGCGAGCGGCGGCCGCGTGACGAGCTGCTGGTATCCCGTCGCCAGGATGACGTTGCGGGCGTGCAGCTCCTCGGCCGCGGTGCGGACGAGCAGGCCGCCGTCGCCGGCACGGGCGACCGTCGCGCGCCCGACGCCCTCGCGTACCGGCAAGCCGCGCTCGCGCACATGGGCCGCGAGCGCGGCGGCGAACTCGGGGGCCGAGTCGAACCCGTCGCGCTCGCCGGCGCCGAGCGGCTGGCCCGGCAGGCGCGACATCCACCGGGGCGTGTTCAGCCGGAACGAGTCCCAGCGGTCGGCGAGCCACGTCTCCCCCACGCGGCCCTCCTCGAGCACGACGTGCTCCTCGCCGCGCTCCTGGAGCGCCGCGCTCGCCGCCAGGCCCGAGTGGCCGGCCCCGACGACGATCGTCCCGACATCCGTCCGCATCGCGAACGGGAGCCTACGTGGACTGCGGCGTGCCGTTCGCGCGCATGACGATGATCGAGGCGCCGGGGTCGGCCAGCGACTGGCGCGTGATCCAGCACCGCACCCACTTCGTGTTCGTCGGAGCGGTGAGCCGGATCTCGGCCGTACCGTCGGCACCGGGGTTGAACGCGACCCCCGGGACCTGGCGGCCGCCGGTCTGGAACCAGATCTCGTAGTAGTGGTCGGCGGGCGCCCGGTGCAGATGGGTGATCGACACACGCACCGGCTCGATCGCGCCGCTCGCGGGGCCGACCGCGACGGTGCCGGAGGCGTTGCCGGCGCCGGAGAGCGTCGCGATGCGCCGGTACTGCGTGGGGCCCGAGAACTCGGAGCGGACGACGAAGGTCACCGCGATCAGCGCGGCCGCGGCGACCGCGACGCCGGCGAACGACCATCGCCGCGTCCATCGCCGCGACGACCCGCGCGATCGGCGGGGCGCCTCGCGGGGGGCGGCCGGGGGATCCGGCTCGCCGAGCGCGGCCTGCACCGACGGATCGACGAGATCCGGGGGGACGTCGTGCAGGGCCGGGAGGGTGCGCAGCCTGCGCTCGAGAGCTTCCAGGTCGCGCTCGTTCATGCGTGCTCCTCCTGTGCGAGGATCTCGGCGAGGTGTGCCAGAGCGGCGCGGTTGCGCGTCTTGACGGTGCCGAGCGGCATCCCGAGCTCGGCCGCGATCTCGCTCTGGGACATGCCCCTGAGGTAGGCGAGATCGATGATCTCGCGCTCGTTCGCCGACAGCCGCTCGATGCAGACGTGCAGGTGGAAGGCCTCCAGCTTCGCCGCCGTCTCGTCGTGCGGGGTCGCCCCTGGGTCGGGCCGGTCGGGGGCGTCGACGAGCTGCTGGGCCTGGCGCCGGCGGGCGGCGTCGTGGCCGGCGTTACGCGCGATCGTGAAGAGCCATCCGGTCACATTGCCGCGCTCGGGGCGGTAGGTGCGCGCGTGCCGCCACACCGAGATGAACGCCTCCTGGACGACATCGTCGGCCCAGCCGGCGTCGCCGAGCTGCCTGACGATGAGCGAGTAGACCGACCGGGAGTAGCGGCTGAAGAACTCCTCGAAGGCCGTCCGGTCGCGATCCTGCGCGACCAGCGCCAGGAGATCCGCGTCCGGAAGTCGGGTGTAGTCCCACACCGACTGGGGCCGCTCGGGACTGCGCCGAGCCGGGGAGGTCAGGTATCCGATCGCCACTCTAACCCTCCTAGCGGGCCAGGCCCCGGACCGGATTTCGGTTGCGGAAATCCGGTCCGCGTCCAGCGCCGCTACCACCGGAGGACACCAAGGAGGAACAGACACATGGCTCGCACCGGAGACTCGATCGCAAACCCCCTCACCGGGGAGACGGTGACCTTCCAGCGCACGCGGCGGACTCGGGCGGCGAGGTCGTGATCGCCGCCGTCACCCTGACGCCCGGGGGCTTCGCCGCCGGCCCGCACGTGCATCCCAACCAGACCGAGACGTTCCGGATCCTCGCCGGGACGGTCGGGTTCCGGATCGGTCGCGGACGCCGGGTCGCGGTGGCCGACGAGACCGTCGTCGTGCAGCCCGGCACCGCCCACGAGTTCTGGAACGCGGGCGAGGGCGAGGCGCGCTTCCTGTGCGAGGTGCGGCCTGCGCTCGGGTTCGAGCGCCTCCTGGAGACGATGTTCGCACTCGCGCGCGACGGCAAGACCAACCGCCGCGGCATGCCGCACCCGCTGCGCCTCGCCGCCATCGCAGATCACCACCATCGCGACGTCCAGCTGCCCGTGGTCCCCTCGCTCGTCCAGCGAGTGGCGGCGCGGCTCGGCGCCACCGCCGGATGGGCCCTAGCCGAGTTCGGCCCCACCTACGACGGCGCGCCGCTCGCCGCGTCCGGCACCGTGCCGGCGCCCGCGACGCTGCGCACCATCCACACCCAGAGGAGAGCATCATGACCACCCCGCAGCGCGGAACGACATCGACCCGCCGTGGCCTGCTGGGCGTCGCCACCGTCGGCCTGGGCGCGACCATCGGCGGGGTGATCGCGGCCCCGGTCGCCGGCGCCCTGCTCGCCCCGGCAGCGCAGGAGGCGACGTTCCGGCCCGTGTCGCTGGGCCCGATCGGCGCCTTCACGGCGGAGACCGGGTTCGCCCCCACCGCCGCCCCGTACGTCGACGACCCCACCCAGCCGCTCGTCTCGAGCGGCCTCGCCTACGTCCACCACACGGGCGGCGCGGATCGCGACTGGCTCGCACCCGGGGCGATGTTCGTCGTCTTCTCGAACCGCTGCACGCACGTCGGCTGCCCCGCCGCGGTGACGACTGCCGGCTTCGCCTGCCCCTGCCACGGCAGCCAGTTCGATGCGCGCGGCGCCCGCATCGCCGGGCCTGCGATCCGGCCGCTCGACCGCTTCCAGTGGGAGATCCGCACGGGCGACGAGCTCTGGATCACCCGGCGCTGGAGCGTCCTCATCGACGGCGATCGCGTGCGCTACTTCCCGGTCAAGGCGCCGGGCCGGCCGCTCACCGGCCAGCTCCCCGCCGCCGACGCGCTCTACCCGGCGGTCACCTACAACCACGGGCCCGTGCCGAAGCCCCGGTGACGGCCGGCGCGGCATACACATCGTCGCGATGTGAAACGACGCTCGGCCATCGCGGTGGCGGTCACGCTCACCGGTCTTGCCCTCGCCGGCGCGGCTGCGTATGCGAACACCGCGACCGGACGGCAGAACCCGCAGTTCCGGGTGCTGTTCCGGCTGCTGCCACGTCGCCGTCCAGCCACCGCGGTGGTTGTGCCGGGTGAGGTTCACCGCGAGCATGCCAAGGTGACGAGCGACACGACGGCGGGCAGATACACGATCGGGGCATCGATCGAAGACCGCAGCGGCGGCCGCTCCCGCGCCCGTGCGAGCGTGACCTACAGCCCCTAGCGGCGCATGACCGTCTGTCAGCGGGGCTCGAGCAGCACGAGCGGGATCTTCCGGTCGGTCTTCGCCTGGTAGTCGGCGTACCTCGTGTTCGCGGCGGTGACCCGCGGCCACAGCGCCGCCCGCTCGGGCGGGGTCGCCACCCGCGCCCGCATCGGCTGCGCGGGCTCGCCGGCAAGCGCCACCTCGACGTCGGGCCGGTCGCGCAGGTTGAGGAACCAGTACGGGTGACGGTCGTCGCCGCCGCGGGACGCGACGACGACCATCGCATCGCCCTCCTTCACCGGCGACGTCAACATCACCGTGCGCCGCCGGCCGCTCCTGCGCCCGGTCGTCGTCAGCTCGAGCACGGGCATGCCGCCGGCGCGCCACCCAAGCCGCCCGCCGCTGACCTTGAGCAGGACGCGGTGCACGGTGTTCATGGCTTTCAGCTGAAAGTCGGTGGGCATTTTGGGAGCAGTGGCGGCACACCGGCGCCACGGGGCGGGTGGTACCCTGGTCGCGTAGATGGCCGACTCGATCGTAATGTGCTTTCTCACCGTTCCCGCCGAGGCGCGCTCGGACGCACTCGCCGCGTTCGCCGACGCGGACGCGGTGAGCCGGTTCCCCGGGTCGGTCGCCTCCGCCGCTGCATCCTTCGTGGAGTCCGAAGGCACCCAGCTCGAGGACACCGAGCTGATCCTCGTGTCATCGCAGGCAGACGCCGCTGCCGGCGCCGCGCTCGCGGAGGATTTCTGGCGGGCGGTCGAATCGACCCTGTTTCGCGCCGGTGTCTCCAGGATCGAGCACATGGTCGCATACGCTGTGCCCGCCCAGCACTAGCCCAAACCGGGTAGCTGTCGGGGCGCGGCGTCGCCGTCGTCTTCGTGTGATTGACCCTGGTGGGAACCTGCTATCGGCTCTACGAGCCTGGTTGCGAGGCGTCTAGCGCCGCATTAGCGCCGTCAGCCCACGTTTCGCGCATCGCCGCCGCTCCCGCGCCGACCCGCAGGCACCACCCGCCATACACGCGGAACGTGTGCTCGGTCGATTCGTGGCCCATCTCGCTCGCCACCGACGCGATCGGCACACCCGCGCGCAGCGACCAGTACGCGAACGTATGCCGCAGGCAGTACGGGGCGCGCGGCTCGAGGCCCGCCGTTTCCAGGGCAGGCGCCCATACCTCGCGACGGAAGTAGTCCCAGCGAGATCGGCCGGCCGTCGACGTGGAACACACGCCGTGTCGTGATCGCCCGGGGGACGCTCGCGACGGCTTCGACACCGCGGCGCGGTCATCTCCACGCTACGCCACGCCCGCGCCGTCTTGTGGCCGGGAAGCTCGACCGTCGAGCCGTGGACGTGCCTGTGTTCGACGGCGACCGCCTCGGCCGGTCGAGAGCCACAGTCAGCCATGAACAGGACGAGTGGCCCCCACCGGCCGCACTCCTCCGCGACCGCTTCGACCTCGTCCCACGACTCGAACGGGACGATGTTCTCGCCGCGGATCGGCTTAGGCGCCTTCACCTTCGCCGCCGGGTTGTGATCGACCAGGCCCGCATCGACACCCCACCGATAGACCATCCGTAGGGTGCGGGCGATGTCGCGGCGGTAGCTCTTGCCAGGTACCGCCGTCACGACCCGCTGGAGCGCCTCGGTCGACACGTCGCCCGCCTGCGCGTCGCCCGAGCACCGCGAGCGGCCGACGAGACGGACACGCGCGTAGTAGATCGTCCGCTCCGACGCCGGGTGCTGCGCCAAGAACCTGTCGCAGAGTTCTTGGAGCGTGATCGGTGGCCGGTATGCCGCGCCGAGCCGGATCCGGTCCAGCTCGCGCGTTCAGCGCCGCCCGCGCCTCGCCCTTCCGCTGATACGTGGCCGTCGAGCAGCGCCGGCCATCCTCGCGCCAATGACCACGCCACCCGCGACCGTTGCGGGTGACGCTACCCGTCTGCATGGATCACCGTCCCGCACCGGCGGCAATACAGCCGCTTGCCCTGTGTGAACATGTGGTAGCGGTGGCCGCCGTTCTCCTTGCTGCAACGGTGAACCTCGCCGAGCGAACTCTCGACCTTCGCGACCAAACGGCTGCCAACCTCGGCCCACTGCTCGTTCGTTTGTGGCATCGGCTGAAGCACTAACGCCGCCTCCATTCCGATGTCCACCATCCTGCGGTTCTCGCTCTCGCCGTTGCCGTTCATCCCGCCTCCTCGTCGCCGACGCTTGCGAGGATACGCCCCGGCGCGGTCTGCCACCGTTCGAGCGCCGCCGCCAGGTCAGCCTCGCCGATCCTGAGCCTGCCACCCGGCAGCCTGACCGCAGGCAGGTCGCCACGCTCGACCCATCGCAGCACTGTGCGGGGGCTGACCTCGAGGTCTTCGGCGACGCTCGCGACGGTCCGGTAGCCGCTCACGACGCCGCCTCGAGATCGAGCATGAACTGGCCGCCGGCGTCCTCCACGTATCCGCCCGGTGGATCAGCCATGCGCTCCTGTGTCGGCCAGAGGGCCGCGGCGAGCAGCGCCTCCCGCATCCCGACGTCGTCGACCTCGCCGGCCAATCTCAGCGCAGCCTTGTACCTGTCGACCAGCGGCACCGTGGCGAGACTCGGCGCGCTCACCAGCTTCCATCCTCGAGCAGTGAATCAGCGGCGACGGTGGGTGCGGCGCCAGCTCCGTTCCGATGTTCCCGCGCACACTCGTCCGGGTCGAGTAGTTCGTCTGAGACTGCCGACCCCGTGTCCCTTAAAGGACACGGGGGTGCGGGCACACCTGTCCGGGGTGTGCCCGCGGGTTGGGCACACCGGGCACACCACCTTTCAGCCGTTTGTAGGCGTCGCGGATGTCATCGTTCCTGCCCGCGATGTTGGCTTGAACCTCGTTCTGACTCGCCAACGGGTGCCCGCGCAGGTACTCGGCGACGGCTCGCTCGATCACGCTCAACCGTGGACCGGCGTCCGCGACAACAAGACTGCCTTCATCTTCCACCAGCCTGTACATGACGGGTGCGAACTCGGCCGCGTCACGCACGTCGGCGCATTCCAGCCTCGCCGTCAAAGGCGCCGGCTTCTTTACGCGCACCGCGACATCGGCGACGCCGCGGATCGCGCTTGTACTTCGTTCCCTGTCCTTGTCGCCGTGGCCGGTGTGGTGCAGGACGAGCGCGCTCGCGCCGCCGCCGGTGGGCGAGGCGAAGCGCGCCCGCAGCTCGTCGATATTCCCGAACGCGCGGCTCATGTCCTTCGCTGTGCTTTCATCCGCGCCCGGCGTACACCTGGAAAGCGTGTCGAACACGATCAGCGCCGGATTCCAGTCGAGCTCGTCGACCAGACCCGTGAACCTTTCAACCGACTTCCCGCTCAACAGGTCGAACGGACGGGTGTAGAACATGATCCGCGGGTCAGCACCCTCGGGGCGGTGCTTCATCCAGACAGCGGCTCGCCGGCCGATCCGCGCCGCGCCCTCCCCCGCGATATAGATGCAGCTCTGCTCGCACGCGATCCTGAGCGCCATGTCGAGCGCGATGAACGACTTGTAGGTCTTCGGGTCCCCGAACATGATCGTGAGGCCGTCGTCGACGATGTACGGCTCGAGCAGGTACGACGGCTCGGGCATGGCCAACAGGTCAGCAATCGATAGGAGCCGATCGGCGTCGCGACTCATGCGGCTGCCCTCGAGTTGATCCGCTCACAGTCGGGGCACGCTCGGACGCTGCCATAGACGTGGCCGAAGTCGTCGATGTCGTCCGGCAGCGACTCCCAGCCCGTGCTGTCGCAGGTGGCGCACGGCGGCATGTCGTCCCAGCATGGCCGTCGCGGCTCGGCGCTGACGGCGATCGTGATCGTGATGCCGCTAGGTGCTGCTAGCTCCGCTACCGACTGCGGCTGAGCCGGCGGCGGGTCCGGGTTCTTGAGGGGTCGTCGTTCGGCGAGCCTCTTGTAGTGCGCGTCTGGCCGCTGCGATGCTCACGCGGCCGGCTCTCGTTCCGCCGTGAGGGCGCCGACGTTACCGGCAAAAGGCGCGAGCGGGCATCCGCATCGCGTGCCGCATCCTGGTGGCGAATCAGCCGAATCGTCCCGAGTTCTGCTCGACGCTCGAGCGCCTCCCGCCGTGCGTACCGGCGGCGCATCGCTCGGTCCCGAGCTTGCATGTAACGCTCGCATAGCCGCACGGTGATGTCGCCCATCTCCTCGGCGGTCGTGCCGTGGTCGGCGAACTCGGCATCCGTGTACTGCGTCAGCGGTTTCACAGCCGCTAGCCGTTTATGCAGCGCATACATCGCTTTCATCTCGTCGCTCCTGGTCACGGGGCCGCGGGTGTTCCCCCACCACATGGTATGTGGGCCACCGGACGGCGACCGGACGGAGTAATGCGCGGGCCCGGTGACCAGACCGGACCCGCGCCGTGCACCCTCGGCGACGAAGACGAGGCCTCTCCACCTTACCAGCGGCCGGGTATGCGGCCGCAACCACCGGCGCTATGGCGCGGTCTGTGGCACCGCCCAATCCTGTCGTCGCCACGCCGGCGTCTTGAGGACGATCACGGGCGTCCCGCGTAGCTGAGCGCGGTCGGGCGCTTCACGCGCCGCGGCCGCCTGCGGCGCCTGGTCGCCGGGTTTCGCGGCGTTGCGTTCGATCCTCGCGGCTGCCTCGACGGGGTTGTGCCGCGCCATCGTTCGGGGCACGGAATCGACGCTGCGGCACACAGATCCGAGTGTACGCGCGCATAAGCCTTTGCTTATCGAACCGGCGCCGCAGTAAAATAGTCGCTTATGGACACGCTCGGACAAGACCGGCTGTTGAGCGTCCGGGAGGCCGCCGCCGCGCTCGGCGTGAACCCGATGACCGTCCGCCGCCGCGTCTGGGCGGGCGACCTCCCAGCGGTGAAACTCGGCGACGCGCGGACAACTCGCCGATGCGCGTCGCAGCGAGCGACCTGGCGGCGTGGCTCGAGCAGGTGAACCGATGACCGTCCCGGCGCTCGTGGTCGTGTTCCCGGTCGAGGGCCGGCCGCATTACACCGTCACCGCCACGCCGTTCGACCAGGTAGACCAGACCGTCGACCGGGTGTTCAGTTGCCTCGACTCCCACATCGCCGAGGCGTTGCACGAACTGTGCGACGAGCTCGATGCGATCCAGGAGACGACGGCGTGACCGGGGCGCCGCTGCCCGATGGCGCGCTTTCGGCGGCCGAGGTCGCCGACCTGATCGGCCGCCCCGTCGAATGGGTGAACGCGCGCCTGGGCGAGAGCGGATGGCCGACGTACCAGCGGTCGAGCGACCGCGCGCAATGGGTCGCGCTCGCCGACGTGCGCGCGTGGCGTGACCTTTCCGAAGCTGAGAAGCACCGCCAGGCCGTCCTGCCGATCCCCACCCACGGAACCGGCCATGAGGCGGGCCGCCGCCTCTTGCGGGTTCGACAGCCTCGACTCGTATCCGGGGTTCGAGTGGCCCGAGGACGTCGAGGCGTATCGCCGCCGCAGCGTCAACGTGCTGCAAGAGGATCCACCCGACCCGGCGCTGCTGTCGTGTTGCGCGACGTGTCCCGGCGGATCGAACGCTGGGTGTTGCCGGCACCGGGAATGGGCGCAGCGAAGGTTCCGCGAAGGCTCCGCTCGAGCCGAACACGCCGCTCATGAAGAGGCGGTCACTCGCGCGAGCGGCGCGCGTGGCTGGAAGCACCGCACGCTATTCCGACTCGTCCTGAAAGCCTGGAGGCCAGCATGAACCCGGTAGACCCGAGCCGCGTCCGCGGCGAACGGCTCGTCGCGACGACCGGGCGAATGGTCGACGCTCACCACGACCACCACCGCCCAGAACCGGCTGCAGGTCACCGGCCGAGCCGTCGTGTACGACAAGTGGACAGCGACCGGCCCGATCGGCGCGATGCTCGGGGACTCGAAGATCCGCGAGTGCATCCGCCCGACCGCCTTCAACGGCGTCGACACGAGCCGCGTTTTGCTGCTCGCCGACCACAACATGGGCCGGCCGCTCGCCCGCGTCGGCGCCGGCCTCACGCTCGACAACCGCCCGGACGGCCTCTACTTCACGGCCAGCCTTCCCGACACGACCGAGGCGCGCGACATGGTCACGCTCTTGAAGAGCGGCGTCCTCAGCGAATGCAGCTTCGGCTACACGGTCGCCAGCGAGACGATCGAGAAGCATGACGGCCTTGTCTGGCTCGCGGTCGACCAGGTCGGCGCGCTGTACGAGCTGTCGATCGTCAGCGCGCCCGCGTTCCAGGGCACCAGCGCGCTCGCCGCGAGCCGCAAAGGCCGCACACCCGCCGAGATCCGCCGGCTCGTCGACGACGTCACCAACACCCCGACCACCGCCGCGCGGTCGTCGTACCTGCGGACGCTGCCGGTATCACCCTACGGCCCGAAAAGTCCCCACTCAGTTCTGGGTCGACGTCGCGCTCGCCGGCCAGCGATACGCGGGACCATGGACACCCGGCGACCCGGAACCCGTCTGGAAGGGCGCGCACACCGCGTTCCCCGGCCGCATCAACCGCGACTAGCGACAACCCCGACGCGGCATGGGGACGCCTCGAAGCGGCCGGCCTGACGACCACCACCAGCACCGGCGGCGAGTTCACCAACCCCGGCCTGCCCGCGCACCTCCAATCGGCGTGGCAGCGGTCATTCTCAGCCGCCGCGATCGTCGCGCCGCTCATCCCGACGCTGCCATGGCCCGAAGGCGCAGGCGAAACCCTGACCGCGCCGACGATCACCACCGGCGTCACGATGAACGCGCAGACAGAAGCCGGCGACCGTCACCACCACCACAGCCCGTCACGTCGAGCGTCGCGCACAGCGCGACCACGATCGCCGGCAACGTCGACGTGTCCTGGCAGGCGTGGGACCTCAGCGGCCAGCCGTCCCTCGACGAAGCCCTGACCGCGGACATGGCCGCCAAGTTCGGCGCCGAACTCGACCGCCAATACCTCGCCGGCGCCGGTTTCGGGTCGCATGAACTCGCGGGCCTGCTCAACGTCTCAGGCGTCCAGGCCGTCACCTACACCGACGCGACACCGACCGGCCCAGATTTCTACTCGCCGTTCGCGATCGGATGGTCGAAGGCATACACGGCACGCCAGCTCCCATCATCGGCGCTGCTGCTGCACACCAGGACGTGGGCAGCCATCTCGACCGCGCTCGACACCACAAACCTGCACCCGATCATGGACATCGACTGGGCGGAAGGCGACGACCTCGAACCCACCGCCGGCGGCTACATGACCACGTTCCCGCCCGGGATGCGCACCTACGCCACGCCCGTCATCCCCACCAACCTCGGCGGCGGCACGAACGAAACCAGGGCGATCATCCTCCGACCCGCAGACCACCGCATCTACACCAACGGCGTCCAGTTCAAGGCCAGCGACCAGCCGCTCGTCGCGACCGGCCAGATCAAACTCACCGCCTACGCCATCCTCACCAGCTTCCCCGACCTCGCACCCGCCGGCACCGCCGTCATCTCAGGGACGGGCATGATCCCAAGCGCGCTCCTGTGAAGCGCCGCGCCCAAGGCGGGGTGGGTACTGCCGAAGCCGATCGCCGCTGGCCCCAGCTTGCAGGCACGTCGCAGTCTGTACGGGCTTGAGGCAAAACGGGTGCCGCTGACAATCTGCCCGTACCCCGGGTGCGGCGCCTTGACGAGCGGGCGGCGATGCCCGACTCACGCCGCGCCGCTGAAAGCGGCAGACAGCCGGCGGCGTGTCGAACGGCGCAGACTCGCCGGCCGCAACACCCGCGCCTGGCAAGAGACCCGCAAGCGCGTCCTCGCACGCGACCAGCACACCTGCGTCCGCTGCGGCGGACCCGGTAACCAAGTCCACCGCCGCGACCATGGCTACCACACCACCGGCGTCCTCGAAGACGACGAATACGTAGTCCTCTGTGGCAAGTGCCACGCCACCTACCACGCGGCCGCCCGTCGCATCGCACGACCATGAACCCCTAGGGGGGTGGGTTGCCTCGCGCCGACCTTGCTGGCCCCAGCCTGCCTGCTCGTTCGGACAAGTTTCGGGTTTAGGGAAGGGGTGCGCTTCTTTGAAGCTAGGCGAGATTGGGAGCGAGCGTCGGCTGATCGGCGTCGGGCAGCTCGGGTTGACGCTGGCGTCGCTGTGGTCTATCCCCCGATGGATGATCCGGCGATGTGCCTAGGCAGAGGGGCCGGTGATCCTCAATCCTCAGCACATGCTCGCGAACCTAGGCGGCGCCGTCTGGGTCTCGGGCGACGTCTGTCTCTGCGACGATCTTCTTGACGACTTCCTCGGGGATGTCCTCCTGCTCTCGAAGCTCGCTCTCTTCCTGCTGTTTGACCTCGACTCGCGCGGCTTGCCACGCCGACCAGTGCCCGGACACCAGAGCCCAAAGCGACAGGGCCGACACGTAGATGACGCTCTTGACCCAACCCGTGGCGAGCGACACGGGGATCATTGTGAGCCAGAAGATCGTGAGCCACCCATTCACACGGCGCATAAAGACGGGGTCACCCTGAATCGATGTCCACAGGCTCTTGACCATGGGCGTCCGCTTCGCGAGCGGGGAAGCGACTCCTCTCCAACCGCGAACGGCTGATTGAGCGTCGGTTGGAGGCGACGGTGTCGCAGTCGTTGGTCGTGCCTGAGCGCCGCCGCCACTCTGGACGCCAAGGGGTGGCGACGCGAACGGGTGCGTAAGCCCGTCGATTCAGCCGCTCCACACGAGATGCTGCCTCGCCCCATCCGTCTCGGCCTTCATCCCCAAACGGGCGTGCTTGGTCGGTCACGCGACGCGGTCGGCTTCATCCTCATAGCCGCGAGCGCGGAGCCACCGCTCGAGCCGCAGCACCGCGACCCGGTCATGCCGGCCAGCGCCATCGAGCAGCTCGACGAGCTCGCGCGCCTCGACCAGCCGCATGGCGCGATCCTGCGCCGCGTATCGCGCGAGCCACCTCACCGCGGCGCGGTCATACCGCTGCGGGTCGTCGTCGCGGATCAGCAAGACGAGACTGAGCGCGTCGGCCAGGCCGACCTGGCGGAGCTCGGCGGCAGCGGCGAGGGCAAGGTGCGCGTTCCCGGTCTTGAGGGCGCGCTGGAACTGGGCGTATCGATGGCCCTGCGACGTCACGACGAACACATGTTCCCACAGAGGCGGCGCCCCATCACGCCGCAATCGTTCCGATCTACCATCTCTCAGCGGCGGTCGGGCCTTGAGAGCCCACGACAGCTTCCCGGAGCCCGACCGCCGCGGTGCTCAGCGGGGTTCGGGGAGGTGCCAGGCGGCGACCGTTTCATCCTCCCATCGAGGGTGATGGTCAGTCCGAAACCGCCAGATGTGCCGGCCCCAGCTGTCATGGCGGACGATCTCGATTAGCCCGTCGATGTCGGCATCGTTGTAGCCAGCAGATCGCAGCGAACGGATCGCCTGGCTGTAGGAGATTCCAGCCGGGTTCAGTGCCTGGGCGTGTTCCGCGTTCGTTTGCAACATGACCCCCTCAAGTTGCACTGTCGAGCCTTCAGCGGCGCCAGCATAAGCCGGATGCTCGTAGCGGGTCGCGGTCGTCTAGGCCGTGGGTTTCGGCGTGAGCGCCGCGCAGACCTTCGCAGCGAGGCGGCCGGCGAACTCTTCTCGTTCGTGTCGGACGGAAGGGAGCTTGCTCCGAAAGAAGGCGAGGCGTGATGCGAGTTCCTCGGCCTCGTGGCGGCGTGGTGTTTGTGTGGGTGCCATTGGTCGACCGGCTTACTGGGGTACTTGGGAGAAAGACCCCCGGCGGTTCTCCTCGCCGGGAGTCTTCCCAAAGCCGTGTGACGGGCGCAGAGCGCCCCGTCACGGCCGTCGAAAAGCCGTAGTGGGCGGGCAGAACCGAACCCGTAGTGGGCGACCTCATCGCCTGACAAGATTGTATCACCAATCACGAGGTCGTGCGGTGACGCCGCGGCCTCGAGGAGCGCCGCGGGCGCGTTACCGCTCGGTGGTGGACGTTGGATGGCCGCCGTGGCATTGCACGGCGGTGTTTCGCCCGTATGGTCGGTGTAGTGGGCCGGGTCGGCCGCCGTTCCACGTGCGGTGGCCGACCCGCGTCTCCGGGGATGGTCGGCTGATCGCCCACAACAGCGCATTGGCCGGCCTACCCCTGGGGGGTCGACGGTCGCCGCAATCCGACCGTCGACCCCCGACGCATCTGTATATGCGTGCGGGGTGGCACGAGCATGCCGCAACACGTCTCAGCGCCGTATTAGCGCCACGCCGTGGAAAACGCCTGCAAGCGTTCTCCATGAGCCGAGCCCCGTAACCATGCGGGAAACCGCGTAGCTGTCGGGGCTCGGCGTCGCTGTCGCCTCTGCGTGATTGACCCTGGTGGGACTCGAACCCACACGGCCCGTGGGCCTCCGGGGTTTAAGCCCGGTGCGTCTGCCAGTTCCGCCACAGGGTCATCCGCGACGGTACACCCGATCCGGCCCTAGTGTGCCCCGATGCGTCGCGCAACCCTGCTCGCAGCCGCGTTCCTGGTGCTGACGGCGGCCGTGCAGGCCGGCCTGCTGCGCTCGGCCGACCGGTACGCGATCCACCACCTGCAGCCGCTCGCCGACACGTCGATCGCACTGACGGTGGCGCCGGCCGACCCGGTGAACGCGCTGCGGCCCGTCCTGCGCGGCGAGCGCTCGCTGCTCGTGAGCGCCGCCGCGCTCGCCTTCGCCCCGGCCGACACGCTGTCGGCGATCGTCCTCGTCGCCGGCGCGAGCGTGCTCTTCGTCCGCCGCGGCCGCCCGCGCGCCGCGGTCGCGTGGCCGGCGGCGCTCGCGGCCGCGCTCGTGGTCGAGGGCCTCGGCAAGCTGTACGTCTCCCAGATCCAGTTCGCGCCCGTCTCGATCATCTTCGGCGTCACCGTGAACGGTTCGTACCCGAGCGGCCACACGACGCGCTCGGTGCTCCTCGCGGCGCTCGCGACCGTCCTGTGGCCGCGGTCACGGCCATGGGTGATCGCCTGGGTGCTCTTCGTGACGACCGTGCTCGAGCTCGGCGGCCTGCATGTGCCGAGCGACATCGCCGGGGGATTCCTGGTCGGCGGCGGCCTCGCGTGCGCGGCGATCGCCTACGGCGGCGGCCCAACCCGAGCCGTCACGCCGGATCCCGCCGTACAATCCGGCGGCCATGCACCTGCGCAAGCGTCCCGACCAGCCGACGTACAAGCTCCGCCAGGCGCCGCCCACACCGGCGGCCGGGGACCGGGTGCGGATCGTCGGGCGGAACAGCCCGAAGCTGGGTGAGCTCGGCACGGTCGCCCGCGTCGCCGGGCGCAGCGTCGTCCTCGAGCTCGACCGCCCCTACATGGCCGCCGGGACCGCGCAGCGGCTCTACTACAGCTATCCGGGCGAGCTCGAGCTGATCCCGCGCGTCGGCCGCATGGGCGCGCACGACCTGTTCGCCGACGAAGAGGATCCGGCCCCGGCCGGGTAGGTCACTCGCCGGGCGAGAAGCCGGTGAACTTCTTCTCCGGCGTGACGCCGGGCGGCAGCTTGCCGGCGACGACCGTCACGGCGGCGTGCTCACCGGGCTCGGTCGCAAGGCCGGCGGGCGAGATCTGCCCGTCGACGTACACCTTGACCCCGTCGCAGTAGCCGCCCAGGCACTTGTCGGTGGCGTAGACGCCCCAGACGTCGAAGAAGTCGAGCACGGTCGCCCGGAACCCCTGCTGCGGCGACTCGACGTGGATGATGCCGTCGTGCACGTCGGTGGTGACGTCGTGCGTGTGGATGTCGGAGGACAGGCCGGGCGGGTTCTGGAGCCCGACGTTGCGCGGGACGACCACGTTGCGCCCGCCCGCGTATACGGTCAGGTGCCAGTGGTAGTGGACGGCAAGCTGCGCGTTGGGGTTCGGGGCGAGGTTGAGCGCCGTCAGGGCGCCGTCGAGGTTCGCGTAGTTCGCCGGCCACGTGCCCTCGGAGGTGAAGTCGATCTTCGAGTGGGACAGGCGGTCCTGCACCACCGCCGCCCGCTGGCCGCTCCCGGCGGCGCTCGAGCTCGAGCTGCGCGTGACGAGCACGGCGGCCGCGACGATCACCGCCGCGAGCAGCACCGAGCCGCCCACGAACCACGCCCACGGCGGCACGCCGCCGCTGCGCTTGTGCGATCCGGGTGCGATGCCCTCACCTGTGCCGAGCCGCTGCGCGCGGCGCTGGTTGGTGAGCTCTTTCTTGGCCTTGCCCATCCGGTCGCATGATAGCGACGGCCCTCCGCCGGGAACACCGCCTATATTGGCCGTCGATGTGGACCTGGACGCTCGTGCGCTTCGTGCACCTCGCCGCCGCCGCCACGTGGCTGGGAATGCAGGTGACGCTGCTCGTGCTCGTGCCCGCCCTGCGCCGGCGGCTGCCCGCCGAGGAGGTGCGCGCGGTCGTGCGCGGAGCCGGCCGCAGCCTGGCGATCGCCGGCGGCACGGCGCTGGTCGCGCTCGCGGCGAGCGGGATCGCGCTGCGCGAGCACTCCGGCTCGGCCAGGGCGCACCCAAGGGTGATCGACCTGAAGGAGGCGCTGCTCGTGGCGATCGTCGTGCTGCTCGCCGGGCACGCGGCCGTGCGCGGGACGCGGGCGCGGATCGCGGCCTCGGCGCTCATGCTCGCCCTGACGCTCGCGGCGTTCCTCGCCGGCGCGTGGCTGGCGGAATCGTGAGCGGGCCTGCCGAGGCCGGCCCGGCGGCACGCTACTGCCCGTTCTGCGGGCAGCCGCTGGGCTCGTTCTTCGGCAACCGCATGGCCGACGGCAGCCTGTGGTGCGAGGGCTGCCAGGAATCTTTCCGCGTCACGAGCGTTAACCTTTATGAGGGGACGGATTCCCCGACTGACGGCGAAGGAGCCACATGACAAGCGACATCCGAGAGGTCATCATCATCGGCGGAGGCCCGGCCGGCTACACGGCGGCGCTGTACGCCGCCCGCGCCAACCTGCAGCCGCTCGTGTTCGAGGGGTTTGCCTACGGCGGCCAGCTGATGATCACCTCCGACGTCGACAACTATCCCGGCTTCCGCGACGGCATCCTCGGCCCGGAGCTCATGCAGACGATGCGCGCCCAGGCGCAGCGCTTCGGCGCGGAGCTCGTGGCCGACGACGTCACCCGGGTCGACTTCTCGGAGCACCCGCTGCGCGTGTACGTCGGCGACGAGGAGCACCGCGCCCGCGCCGTGATCGTCGCCACCGGTGCGACCGCGCGCAAGCTCGGCCTCGAGACCGAGGTCTCGCTGCAGGGCCGCGGCGTCAGCTACTGCGCCGTCTGTGACGCCGCCTTCTTCCGGGCCAAGAACGTCGTGGTCGTCGGCGGCGGCGACTCGGCCATGGAAGAGGCCACCTTCCTGGCCAAGTTCGCCACGAACGTCACCCTCGTGCACCGGCGTGAGGAGTTCCGCGCCTCGGCGATCATGATCGACCACGCCCGCTCGAAGCCGAACATCGACTTCGTCCTGAACGCGGTCGTCACCGAGGTGCTGGGCACCGAGCACGGGCAGGTGAAGGGCGTGAGGCTGCACGACACGACCGCCGGCGAGACGCGCGAGCTCGAGGCCGACGGACTCTTCGTCGCGATCGGCCACGACCCGACGACGAGCATCTTCACCGGCATCCTCGACATGGACGACGCCGGCTACCTGCTGACCCGCGACGGGTCGACCGCCACCAACGTCGAAGGCGTGTTCGCGGCCGGCGACGTGGTCGACCACGTCTACCGCCAGGCCGTGACGGCCGCCGGCATGGGGTGCATGGCGGCGCTCGACGCCGAGCGCTGGCTCACACACCCCGCCGAGGCGGCGGGCGCCGACACGAAGGCCGCCGCTACTCGAGCGTGAACCAGGCCAGGCGGCGGCCGCCGGAGCCCCGCCGCAGGATCGCCTGGCCCAGGTAGACGCCGGGCTGCACGGCCACGAGCTCGTCGACGATGCGGCGCAGGAGCGGCGGGTTCTCGGGCAGGTCGTAGTCGATGCGCAGCACCTCGAGGCCCGGGTCGAGGCGGCCGGCGCCGGTCGAGGTCACAAATCGCAGTGCGCGGTAGCTCGAGACGTCCTCGGGCCACCACGCCCGGTACGGCGCCGGCGTCAGCCGCTCGCCCGCCCGGTAGGCGCTCATGTCGAACACGTTCTCGCCGCTCGCAGAGCCGGCGTCGAAGCGCTTGCCAAGCCACGGCAGCCACAGCCGCAGCAGCCCCGCGAACGCCTGGTCGGCGCCGGGGCCGAGCGTCAGGTGCAGCAGCGCGCCGTCGTAGCGGCCGTCCAGGGGCGGATCGGGCGGGACGCCGCGCGCGAACGCGCCCTCGAGCTCGGCGGCCGGCCGACCGGCCAGCGTCCGCGGGCGGTTGGCGCTGGAGTGCATGCCACATGATCGCACGCGGCGCTTCGGTACATTGCAGGACAGCATGCGCTTCTTCATCTGCCCGAACTGCACCACCCGCGCCCTGGACGACGACGGCAAGGCGGGCCTCACCCACCAGCCCGTCGGCTGCTCCAAGTGCGGATTCGGCTACCTGTTCGAGCTGCTCGAGGACTTCTTCCCCCCGGCCGGCGCGGGCATGGTCACCTGCGACAAGGACGGCCGCGTGCTCTCGTGCGGCCGCGGCGTGTTCGAGCTCACGGGCTACTCCGAGCGCGAGGTGATGGGCGAGCCGCTCGGCGATGCGTTCGGGCTGTCGGGATTCCAGAACGGCGACAACCCGATCCCCGTGGTGCTCGAGTGGGGCGTGCGCAAGCTCGACCAGCACGTCACGCTGCGCCACCACTCCGGCCGGCACAGGAAGGTGCGCGTCGACCTGTTCCCGGCCTACGACGACGACGGCGGCTTGCTCGCCTCGCTCGCCCCCGAGCTCGACGGCGGCGACGAGTAGCGCCGCCCGGTGCACCGCGCTCATCGCGATTCCCCCTCCGGAGACGGGCGCGCCGCCTGGAGCTCCTGCTCGACCAGCGCCTGCAGGCGCTCGAGCGCGCGCAGCTGGCGCAGGCGGCGCTCGAGCAGGCGCCGCTCGGCGGCGGAGTCGACGGCCACGAGCACGCCGAGCGCCTCGAGCACCGCGGCGTCGTGGGCGCCGAGCTCGGTGCGGACGCGCTCCTCGATCCCGCTCCAGGCCAGCCGCAGCCAGGCCCCGTCGACGTCGTCTCGCAGCCGCTCGGCATGGCGGGCGACGCGGTCTGCGTAGAGCTCGAGCTCGACTCGGGACATGGGACGATGATCGCCCGCCGCGTCGTCACGGGTCTACGCCGCCGGCGTCACGAAACCGTGCCGGATCAGCTCGCGCGCGGGGATGGGGACTGTCCCGGTTCACCGGGGACAGTCCCCGCTTGCCGCCTGTCGATGGGCCGATGCCGACGCGGAAGGCCGACGGGCACACGTCGTTCACCGCGCACTCCGCGCAGCGCGGCGAGCGGGCGAAGCACACCCGGCGGCCGTGGAAGATCAGCACGTCTGACACCTGCAGCCAGCGCTCGCGCGGGTAGAGCCGCATCAGCACCCGCTCGATCTTGTCCGGATCGGTGTGGCGGGTGAGGCCGAGCCGGCGCGAGAGCCGGCGCACGTGCGTGTCGACCGCGATTCCCTCGCGGCGGCCGAATGCGTTGGAGGCCACGACGGCGGCCGTCTTCCGGCCCACGCCGGGCAGCTGGACGAGCTCGGCCGTCGTCGTCGGCACCTCGCCGCCGTACAGCTCGAGGATCGCGGCGCAGCACCCGCGGATCGCCGCCGTCTTCTGGCGGAAGAAGCCGGTCGGCTTGATCAGCTGCTCCAGGTCGCCGGGCGGCACCGCCAGGTAGTCCTCGGGGTTGCGGAAGCGGCGAAAGAGCGTCGCCGTCACCTTGTTCACGCCGACGTCGGTCGACTGGGCCGAGAGGATCGTCGCCACGAGCAGCTCGAGCGGCGTCGACCAGTGCAGCTCGATCGCGGCGCCTGGATGCTCGGCGGCGAGGCGGTCGAGGATGTCGACGGCGCGCCGGCGCCGCTCCTCCCTCACGCCTCCCACTCCAGGTTCGGCCCGGCGCAGAGCAGGTCGAGCGCGGGGCACTCGCGGCAGTGCGGCCCCGGGCGGGCGGGAAAGCGGCCGGCCCGGATCGCGTCGATCGCCGTGCGCAGCCCGGCCTCGAGCTCCGGTGCATCGGCCGCCGTGAAGCGGCGCACCGCCACGGCCTCGGCGTTCTCGAGGAAGGCGTAGGCGACCTCGGCCGCCGGCGCCCCCGAGCGCAGCGCGGCGAGCGCATACGTCGTCACCTGCTCGGCGTAGCTCGTGTCCATCACGTCCTGGGCGACGCGCTCGCCCAAGCGGTTGGTCTTGAAATCGACGATCAGCACTGTTCCATCGCCGAAGCGGCCGAACACGTCGAACCGGCCGCGCAGGAGCACGCCGTCGACGTCGAAGGCGAAGCCGACCTCGCTGCGCGCGTCGGCGAGCTCGGCCACCCGGCTCCGCAGGGGCGACTCGCCCCAGGCGGCGACGAACGCGCCGATGCGCTCCTCGTCCTGCGCGCTCGCGTGCGGGTAGAGGTCGCGCCAGCGGCCGTCGGCCCGCTCGAGCTCGAGGTGGACGGCGTCGCCCAGCTCGAGCGCGTCCAGGCCGCCGCCCTCGGGGCGCTCGCGCTCCGGCTCCGGCAGCCCCAGCACGCGCTGGGCGAAGTAGCGGTAGCCGCAGCGGCGATAGAGCGAGAGCGCGCTGTAGCTCAGCCGGCGCAGGGGCACCGGCGGGGCGGCCGCAATCGTCGCGAGCGCCGGCAGCGCCTCGACGGTGCGGCCGCCCTCGCCGAAGAGCGCGAGCTGCTGCCCCACGGGATGCATGTCCGGGGTCTGACCCCGGATATTCACCGCACCGTTCGGCGGGGCGGGTTCGGGCTCGGCCGAGGGGCGCTCGACGCGGACGTGCAGGCGGGCGTCGCCGATGTCGAGCTCCGGGTCGGAGTGCAGATCGACGCCGAGCACGCCGCACAGGTGGGCGATTGTCGTCTCCTCGCCGGGGTCGAGCGCGCCGCTCACGATCAGGTGGTGGCGGGCGCGCGTCATGCCCACGTACTGCAGCCGCCGCGCCTCCTCGCGCTCGGCCTGGCGCTCGGCCGCGGCCACCTCGGCGTAGCCGAGCGCCGGGCGCAGCAGGCCCGTCGCGGGATCGACCGCGCGCAGCGCGATGCGGCCACCGGAGTCGACCAGGATGTCGCGCGTCTGTCGCGACGCTCGCTCACGGCCGCAGTCGGCCAGGGCCACCACGTCGAACTCGAGCCCCTTGGCCGCGTGCACCGTCATCAGCACGATCGCGTCGCGTCCCTCCTCGGCCGTCGCCGCCTCGCCCTCGCGCACCTGCAGCGCCGCCTGCTCGTCGCAGAAGCGCACGAACCCCTCCAGATCAGGCCCGCGCACCGCCTCGAAGTCGGCCGCCAGCCGTCCCAGCTTGCGCAGGTTGGCGAAGCGGCGGTCGCCGTCGGGCATCGCCAGGCAGGCCAGGTCGTAGTCGTGCTCGGCCGCGATCAGATCGCACAGGCGCTCGAGCGACACCTCGGCCGACGCACGCACGAGCCGGGCGAACCGCTGCCCGAAGGCGAGCACGAGCTGGCGCTCCTCGGGAGCGAGGCCGGCCGGAGGCTCGTCGCGCTCGAGCGCGGTGAAGATCGGCCGTCGGATCGCGGCCCGGCGCACACGCCACAGGCCGTCGTTCGACATCCCGACGAGCGGCGAGGCGAGCACCGTCAGCAGCGCGACGTCGTCGTAGCGGTTGCGGATCAGGCGCAGGTAGGCGAGCACATCTGACACCTGCTGCTGGGCGTAGTAGCCGCGTCCCGTCGCGCGCACGGTCTGCAGGTTGCGCTCGCGCAGCGCCGTCTCGTAGCGGGCGGCGTCGGTGCCGGCCTCGAACAGCATCACCACCTGCCCGGGGCGGCACTCGCCGCCGTCGACGAGCTCGGCGATCCGGGCGGCGAGCGCCCGCGCCTCGACGTCGCGCCAGCTCTGGCCGGCCTGGCGGTAGGCGACCTTGTCGGTCAGGAGCAGGTCGACGCGGCCGCCTCCCGGTGCGCCTCCGGCGAACGCGCCCTCGGCCAGGAGGGGCTCGTAGCGGCCGGGAAACTCGCGCCGGTAGGCCTCGTTGACCGTGCCGATCACGTGCGGCCGCGAGCGGTAGTTGCGCCGCAGCGCGATCAGCCCGTCGCCGGCCTGAGTTCGGCGTGCGCGGTAGACGTCGACGTCGGCGTGGCGGAAGCGGTAGATGCTCTGGAACTCGTCGCCGACCAGGAACAGCTCGCCGCCCGCGATCAGGTCGATCAGCTCGCACTGCAGCCGGTTCGTGTCCTGGAACTCGTCCACGAGCACGCACGCGAACCGCTCGCGGTAGGAGGCGGCCAGGTCGGGCCGGGCGACCAGGAGCGCGCGCGTGCGCAGCTCGAGGTCGGTGAAGTCGACGAGGCTGCGGTCGTCCTTGCGCTCGGCGTAGGCGGTGTCGAGCAGGCGCAGGAGCTCCTCGAGCAGACCGAGGTCGGCGACGGCCGCCGTGTCGAGCGCGGCCCCCTCGAGCGCCTCGCGGGCAGCGTTGTACTCCTGCCGCGCCTGGGTGTTTCGGATCTTGTAGGCCGAGAGGTCGGACAGCGCCGCGTGCCCCGGCCCGCCCGCGAGCAGGGCCGCGAGCCGGGCCGCCCGCTCGTGGTCGACGCCTGCGGCCGCCGCACGCGCCGCCGCGACGGCCGTGGTCAGGTCGGCCACGGCGTGCGGGCGCAGCTCGAGCGGCCGCCCGGCGCTGCGCAGCTGCTCGTGGACGTCGGAGAGCGTCTCGCGCAGGCGGCGGCGGCCGTAGGCGGCGAGCAGGTCGAGGCGGCGGCCGTCGTCGTCGGCCGGGGCCTGGCCCAGGAAGCGCTCGAGCGCGATGTCGAAGGCCTCGGAGCGCAGCAGGCGCGAACCGACCTCGTCGGCCACCGCGAAGCGCGGGTCGAGGCCCGCGTCGAACGCGTTCGCGCGCAGGATGCGCAGGCAGAAGCGGTGGATGGTCGAGATCCAGGCCGTGTCGATCGCCCGCGCCCGCTCCATCTCGCCCGCCAGCTCGAGCCCCTCACGCACGCGCCGGCGCAGCTCCGACGCCGCCCGGTCGGTGAAGGTGATCGCGAGCAGGCGGTCGATCGGCGTGCCCCCGAGCACCTGGGCGAGGACGCGCTCGACCAGCACGGCCGTCTTGCCGGTGCCGGCGCCCGCGGCGACGAACACGTGTCCGCGGCGCTCGACGGCCGCGCGCTGCTCGGGGTTCCAGCGGTCGCTCACGGCCGCGGCACCCGGCAGATCGTGTGCAGCGTGCACCAGCCCGGGCACTCGCCCGTGCGCGGGTCGTGGCCGACCCGGCCCGCCCGCATGCCGGCGACGGCGGCGGTGGCCACCTCGGTGGCCCGGTTGACCTGGGCCCAGAACGCGTCGGTGTCGAGCTGGTCGCCGCGGGCGAGGCCGTCGGTCTCGATCTCGCCCGCGAGCACGAGCCCGCGCGCCAGCCGCCGCCCGGCGAGCGCCCGGTACATGCCGCCGAGCGGCTCGACGCCGAGCAGGTCGCGCAGGGCGAGGATGTAGAGCGGGATCTGCAGGCGGCCGTCGCGCTCCATCTCGCCGGCAGAGTGCGCGCTCGCGCCCGACTTGTAGTCCCACACGAGGCCGCGCGGGGACATGCCGGGGTCCATGTCGATGCGGTCGATCTGGCCGGTGACGGCGAAGTCGCCGATGCGCAGGCCGTCCTTCAGCCCCGGCGCCGCCATCGGCCCGCCGAAGCGCACCTCGAAGCGGCGCGGCACGAGCGGCAGGGCGAGATCCGCCTCGGCGCGCAGGAACGCGTCCAGGTCGCGCTCGAGCGCGCGGGCGAGCTCCTTGCCGGCCACCGAGTCGGGCACGCGCTGGCCGCCGAGCGCCTCGGCCAGGCAGCGGCGCATGAGCGGGTAGGCGGCCGGCAGGTCGTCGTCGGTCAGCCGCTCGATCGCGAGCTCGGCCGGCAGCAGGGTGAAGAACCGTGCCAGCGTCGCGTGGGCGATCGATCCGCGCATGCGGGCGTCGAGCTCGAAGTCGATCTCGCGCGGCGAGAGCACGCGGTCGACGAACCACATCGACGAGCAGTCGCCGTAGCGCTCGAGCTCGGTGACCGAGAACCGCTCCCCCGCCCCGAGCTCGGCCAGGAGCTCGGGATCGCGGATCCGCGTCTCGTGCCGGGTGGCGACGGCCGCGCGGCGCAGCTTGCGCTCCCAGCCCATCATGGCGCCGACGCCCGTCGCCCACTCGGGGTCGTCGCGGAGCTCGCGGGCGAGCGCGCGCAGCCGCTCGCGGTCGCTCGGCGCGCTGCGCAGCGGCCAGCTCAGGTCGGCCAGGCCGCGCCGGCGCACGAGGCCCGCCGCCTGCGGGCCGAGCACGCGCACGACCTCGGCCCAGAACGGCGACGGCTCGAGCGGGCGGCCGTCGTCGGTGGCGGCCTGGCGGGCCAGGTAGAGCGTGCGCCAGGGACGCGTGCACGCGATCGTGAAGAGGTGCCGTTCGCGCTCGGCCGGGTCGGCCTGCTCGACGCCGAGCTCGGCCGCGGCGGCCGCGTCGAGCACCCGCCGCTCCGAGCCGCCGCCCGGCAGCGAGCCCTCCTCGAGGCCGAGCACGAAGGCGACCTGGAACCGGCGCGTGCGGGCGCGGCGCAGGTCGAGCACGGCCACGCGGCCCGGCTCGGTCTCGGCGCCGATGCGCACGGCCAGGCGCTGCACCGCCGCGATCACCTGCTCGCGGCCGACGGGACGATCGAGCGCGCGGATCTCGTCGATCGCCTGCAGCACCGCCCGGCCCGCGCGGACGTCGCCGCGCGCATGCTCGGGCACGAACTTGGCCCCGAGCGATCGCGACGCCCGCACCATGTGGCGCACGAAGGCGGCCAGGCCCGCGAGCGGATCCTCGTCGACGGCGAGCGCGTCGAGGGCGGGGAACGCCTCCGGCCCGGCGTGCTCGGCGATCGCCTCGATTGCCTCGTCGTGGCCGATGACGCCGCGCCCGCGCAGGCGACCCTCGAGGTAGTCGACTCGGCGCCGCAGCACACCCGAGAACGGGCTGCGCAGGAAGGCGAACAGCTCCGGCCGCTCGCCTCCCAGCCAGGCGAAGCGCAGCGCGCCGAGAAGGGCGACGCCGAAGCCGGTGCGGTCGAGCGGGACGCGGCCGTCCATCGAGACGGGCACGCCGACGGCGGCGAACGCGGCCTCAAGCGAGGCCCGGTGCGCGCTCACCGACGGCACGATCACGCCCACCTCGTCGGGGGCGAGTCCCCCGCGGACGAGGCCGGCCACCTCGGCCGCCACCTGTTCGGCGACGCCGCGGCGGCCGCACGCCTCGAGCAGCACCACGCCGCCCTCGGCGTCGGGGGCGGGCGGCGGCGGCCGGTCGGAGAAGAGCGTCTGGGCCAGGTGCGTCAGCACCGGTGCATCGTGGTGGGCGGCCGGCTCGAGCTCCTCGAGGCCCGCACCCTGCGAGAGCGCCTCGACCAGCGGGCGCACGGCCGCGTAGGCGGGCCGGCCGACCTCGTAGGGCAGCGACACCGTGACCGCGCAGCGGGCCGAGAGCGCGCGCAGCGCCCGCACCTGCGCCTGCGTCATGTCCTCGAAGCCGTAGGCGAGCACGGGCCTTGCGTCCCACGCATCCAGGCGGCCCTCCAGCAGACGGGCGGCGAGCGCTCGCCGGCCCGGACGGTCGTGCGCCCCGGCCGCGTCGAGCGCGGCCCGGTAGGCGGCGACCAGCGCCTCGAGCTCCCGCGCCCGCTCCGACCCGGCGGCGGGCCGCGGATCGGCCATGGCCGAGGAGAGCTCGTCGGCGAGCGCGCCGACCGCGTCCTCGAACCCGCCGAAGCGCGCCGACGCCTCGAGCGCGTGCAGCGGCGTGTCGGCGACCACCGCCGCGAGCAGCAGCCGCCGCTGCACCTCGCCGACGAGCGGGCGCAGCTCGCGGCAGCGGCCGAGCACCTCCTCGAACAGGTCGTCGAACGTGCCGATGCGCCCGCCGACGAGCACCCCGCGCCTGCGCACCAGCTCGCGCTCGAGCGCCTCCACGTCGGGCCGGTTCGGCACGATCAGGAACGGGTCATGATCCGCATCGGCCGCCGCGAGAAACCGGTCAAGCAGGAGGGCGATCTTGCCGCAGTTGGCCGGGCCGAGGACAAGCTGGAGCGGCATCGGTGGATTCTATGCGTGGCCCTCTATCCTTCCCCGGACATGGCGGACGCAGAGACGTTCCGGGCCGCGCGCGACCTCCTGCTCGAGCAGCGGGAGGACTACGACGCCGCCTGCCGCGACTTCCGCTGGCCCGAGCTGGGCAGGTTCAACTGGGCGCTCGACTGGTTCGACGCGATCGCCGCCGCGGCAACGACCGGCCGGCGCTGCGGATCGTCGAGGAGGACGGCGAGCGAGCAGTCGCTCACCTTCGCGGAGCTGTCCGCCCGCTCCGACCAGGTGGCGAACTGGCTGCGCGCGCAGGGCGTGCGGCCGCGGCGACCGGCTGATCGCTGATGCTCGGCAACCAGGTCGAGCTGTGGGAGACGATGCTGGCCGCGATGAAGCTCGGCGCCGTCGCTCATCCCGGCCACGACGCTGCTCGGCCCCGCCGACCTGCGCGACCGGGTCGAGCGCGGCGAGCGCGCGCCACGTCGTCGTCGACCGCCGCCGACGCGGCCAAGTTCGCCGACGGTGCCCGGCGACTACACCCGGATCGCGGTCGGCGGCGCCGGTCGCCGGCTGGCTCGACTACGCCGACGCCGCCGACGCGGCCGGCGACGTTCAGCCCCGACGGCGTCACGCCGCGCGGCCGACCCGCTGCTGCTCTACTTCACCTCCGGCACGACGGCGCAGCCGAAGCTCGTCGAGCACACCCACGCGTCCTACCCGGTCGGGCACCTCTCGACGATGTACTGGATCGGCCTGCAGCCCGGGCGACGTCCACCTCAACATCTCCTCGCCGGGCTGGGCCAAGCACGCGTGGAGCAACGTCTTCGCGCCGTGGAACGCCGAGGCGACGGTGCTTCGATCTGCAACTACGCCGCGCTTCGACGCCGCCGGCGCTGCTCGACGCAGATCGGCGCGCTGCGGCGTGACGACCTTCTGCGCGCCGCCGACGGTGTGGCGGATGCTGATCCAGGCCGACCTCGCCGCTGGCCGCGTGCCGCGCTGCGCGAGGTCGTCGGCGCCGGCGAGCCGCTCAACCCCGAGGTGATCGAGCAGGTGCGGCGCGCCTGGGGGCTCACGATCCGCGACGGCTACGGCCAGACCGAGACGACGGCGCAGATCGGCAACCCGCCCGGGCCAGCCGCTCAAGCTCGGGCTCGATGGGCCGGCCGCTGCCCGGCTACCCGGTCGCGCTGGTCGACCCGGTGACCGGCGAGCCGAGGCCGACGAGGGCGAGATCTGCCTCGACCTGGCGCGACCGCCCGCTCGGGCTGATGACCGGCTACCGCGACGACGCCGAGCGCACCGCCGAGGCGATGCGCGGCGGCTACTACCACACCGGCGACGTCGCCACCCGCGACGCCGACGGCTACATCACCTACGTCGGCCGCACCGACGACGTGTTCAAGGCCTCCGACTACCGGATCACCCCGTTCGAGCTGGAGAGCGTGCTGATCGAGCACGCGGCGGTCGCCGAGGCGGCGGTCGTGCCCGTCGCCCGACCCGCTGCGGCTCGCGGTGCCCGAAGGCGTACGTCGCGCTCGCCGCCGGGCTACGAGCCGACGCGCGAGACCGCGCTGGCGATCCTGCGCTACGCCCGCGAGCACCTGGCGCCGTACAAGCGGATCCGCCGGCTCGAGTTCGCCGAGCTGCCCGAAGACGATCTCCGGCAAGATCCGCCGCGTCGAGCTGCGCACGCAGGAGGCGCAGCGGCTGGGGGCGGGCGCTGCGCCGGGCGCCCGGGCCGAGGGCGAGTTCTGGGAAGAGGATCTGCCCGAGCTGCGGGCGTAGGGCGTGTCATGTGCCCGGCACCGCCGGCGGTGCCAGGCACCTCAGCTCTCGGCGCCCTCGAGCTCCGTCTGCAGGTCGCGCAGCCAGCCGGGCACGTACTCGGCCCACTGCGCCTGCTCGGCCGGCGGCAGGCCCTCGAGCACGCGCATCCAGCCGAGCGCGCGCGTGAGCGGCCCGACCCGAAGCGCCAGGTCAAGCGTCGCGCGCAGCGACTCGTGCGAGGCATACCCACCCCATGCGTCGAGGTAGGCGTCGCGCAGGCGCGTATCCTGCGGGCTGCCCGGCTCCACGCCGTGATTGTGCGCCAGCCAGCGGGTGGCGACGACCATGCTGAAGAACGGGTGGGTGAGGGCGCCTTCGTGCCAGTCGAAGAAGACGTACCCGTCGCCGGGGGCGAGCACGTTCCCCGAGTGCAGGTCGGAGTGGTCGATGCTGGCGGGGACGCCTGAAGCCGCGAGCTCGGCGGCGAGACGCTCGACCATCCCCGCCAGCCCGAGCAGGCGCTCGCGCTCCGACTCGGAGAGCTTCTCGCTCGAGTCCGCGAGCCTGCGCTCGCCGACCACCACCTGCTCGAACAGCCGCCCCAGCTCGGCCGGCCGGCGGTCAGGGACACCGGCACCGAGCAGCTCCTCGGCGTGCCCGGTCGCACGCACCTGCAGCTCCGCGTAGAGCGCGAGCATCCGCTCCCACCTGTCCAGGTCACCCTCGCCGCCGAGGCGCTCGCGCATCGTCGGGCCGCCGTCTCGCTGCAGCATCCACCGCTGCTCAGGCTGCTCGGCGAGCACGGGCTGGACGTGCTCAGGGTCGATCCGGTGAAGGAGGCACGTCAGCTGCGGCTCGTTTGCGAGCGCGGGCAGGTTCGCCTTGAAGAACAGGTCGCCGCCGCTCGTGGACGCGCGCAGCACCGCCGACCAGGGACGGATCTTCACCTCCGCGACCGGCCCGGAGCGCTCGAGGCCGAGCCTCTCGGCCTGGTCGCCGATCCACGCCTGGGCGCGCTCGCGCCAACCCGCCGCTGCCCAGGGCAGCTCGTCCACTACGAAAGGACGCGGCCGTCGAGCTCGCCGGCATCGAGGCCGAGGCCGTCCAGGGCGGTCGCGGCGACGTCCTGCACGTCGGCCTCGCCCTCCGGGTGGGCGCCGCGCACGAGCACGAAGGCGTCGTCCTGCGTGTGCATCCCGGTGAGGCGGCCCTTGCCCTGCAGCTCGCGCGTGCGGACGGCGCCCTTCAGATCCCAGCCGTTCTTCGACACCAGCACCAGGTCGGGCGCGCGCTCCGTGTGCGGGCCCGAGAAGGCCTCCTCGCGCGTCGCCACCCGCTGCACGAACGGCAGCGCCTGCGCCCACGCGCGCAGCTCGTCGCGCACCGCCTCGTACTCGGCCGGCGGCACCGTCCCGCCCGGCTCGCGCCCGGCCAGGTTCAGGTACAGGCGGCCGGGATCCATGCAGTAGGCGCGGGTGCCCGCGGGGACGATCGAGGCGATCGACTTGGCCGGCTCCTCCAGCTGCAGCCAGCCGTCGCGCTCGAGGTAGCGGTTCACGAACACCTCGTGGTCGAGCCGGCAGAAGCCGTGGTCGGAGAGCAGGATCAGGCGGCAGTCGTCGGGCAGGCGCGCGACCAGCTCGCCGACCGACGCGTCGACGGCCGCGTAGTAGTCGTGAAACCGCGTCGCCCACGGCTCCTCGCCCCGCTCCATCTGCTCCCACAGGAAGTGGTGCAGGCGGTCGGTGCCGGTGAAGGCGACGTAGAAGAGGTCGCACGGCTCGGTGTCGAGCAGGTCGACCAGCACGCGGGTGCGGGCGGTGTGGTGGGCGAAGAGCTGCGCGCAGAACGCGTCGAGATCCTTGTGCCCGAGGCCCAGGTCGACGTCGATCAGGTAGTCGCGCTCCTGCAGGAACGGGATCAGCGCCGACGGCTGCACCGAGCGCTCGAGCGTCGGCGAGACGAACCCCGACACCAGGATGCCGCCGTCGTTCGGCTGGGCCGGGTAGGTGCCGGGGATGTTGACGACGACCGAGCGCATGCCGGCGCGCGCGGCCCGCACCCACACCTGCGGCTCGGTGATCGTGAAGACGTTCGTGAACGTCATCTCCCACGTGCCCGGCTTGCGCTCGACGAAGCCGAACACGCCGTGGCGGCCCGGGTTCGTGCCCGTCGACGCGCTCGCCCACGACACCGACGAGATCGGCGGCAGCGGCGCCCTGGCCGACATCAGCGTCCCCTGCCGCGAGAGCGCTGCGAGGTGCGGCAGCGCCCCCTCGGCGATGCGCCGGCGCAGGTAGCTCGCGGGCGTCCCGTCGAGCCCGATCACGCACACCCTTGGGCCCGGCATCGTCTACATGTACCCGAGGTCTTCGAGGCGGGCGGCCACGGCGGCCTCCTCGTCCTCGGAGTAGGCCTCACGGTCGGCCTCGACGGGCTCCTCGCCGTCGTCGCCGCTCACCGCGGCGGGCACGTCCGGATCCGGGCGCTCGGGCATCACTCGGGCGGCTTGACCTCGTTCACCAGCCGGTTGATCACGTCGGCGTCCGGGAAGGCGTAGTTGATCTTGACGTACGGCTCCCACTTGTCCGGCAGCGCGTCCTCGGGGTAGATCGCCTCGACCGGGCATTCGGGCTCGCACGCGCCGCAGTCGATGCACTCCTCGGGGTCGATCACGAGCATCCGGGCGAACTCGTGGATGCAGTCCACGGGACACACGTCGATGCACGACTTGTCCTTCAGGTCGATGCACGGCTCCGCGATGATGTAGGTCAAGCGTCCCTCCCGAGACTCCCCGTCACGAGCGCGGAAGTCTAGCCAACCAGGTCGGCGATCAGGTCCCCCAACCGCTCCGCCAGCACCGAGCGGGGCACGACCTTCGCGAAGCCCGCCGTGCGTGCCGCGCGCAGGAGCGCGGGGTCGGTGTGGCGGCCGAATCCGAGCACCGGGGCGCCGCCCGCCGCAGCCATCACCGCCGCCGGATCGCCGCGGTTGACATCGGCGATGACGACGTCGGCGGGCTCGCCCGTGGCCGCCAGGCGGTGCCCGGACGCGGTCAGCATCGCCTCGATCTTGGCGCGGAAGAACAGGTCAGTGTCGACGAGCGCGACCGCCGCCATCAGGACGTGAACTGGCCGACCCAGGAGTTCAGGAGGTAGGTCTTGTCGAAGAAGACCAGCAGGCCGGCGGCGATCAGGATCCCGCCCGAGACCACCCGCACGAGGTCGTAGCGGTCGCGCACGAACCGCGCGGCCGACATCACCCGGCCGAGCGCGACCCCGGCGACCAGGAACGGCACGGCCAGGCCCGCCGCATAGGCCGCCAGCAGGCCGGCGCCGCGGGCGGCGGTGGCGCCGGTGGCGGCCAGGGTCAGGATCGAGCCGAGCACCGGCCCGATGCACGGCGTCCAGGCGAGCCCGAACGCGCCGCCGAGCAAGAGCGCCGAGCCCGACGCGTGCGCGCTCTCGAGGCCGGGCGCAAGCGTGCGCTCGAGGCCGGGCACCCGGATCAGCCCGAGCATCACGAGCCCCATCGCCACGATCACGATCCCGGAGAGCTTGATCAGCTGCGTGCGGTGATCGGTGAGCGCCCCGCCCGCGATGCCGGCCCCGGCCCCGAGCGCGACGAACACGAGCGAGAACCCGAGCACGAACGGCAGCGACGCCAGCAGCGCGCGGCGGGGGTCGGTCGAGCGCGCCCCGATCGCCCCCAGGTAGGCGGGCACGAGCGGCAGCACGCACGGGGTCGCAAACGACAGCAGGCCGGCCGAGAACGCGACGGCGGCCTCCCTCACTCGAACCCCTGCATGTCGGCGTCGATGCGCGCGGCGATCGCGGCGTCGATCGCCGGCGGCGGCTGCGGCGGCCCGCGGTGGCCGCGCCAGCGCAGCGCGACGGCCGAGGCGACGCCGATGCCCGCGACCAGGGCCGCGGCCGGGATCACCCACGCGAGCAGATCGAACCCCTGCTTGGGCGGCGAGGCGAGGATCTCGGGCCCGAACTGGGCGACCAGGCGGCTCTTCACCTGCCCCGAGGTCGTCCCGTTGGCGCACCACGCCTGCAGCCGCTGCTTGATGTTGTCCGCGATGTTCGACTGGGAGTACGCGAGCACCTGGTGGCAGGTGGGGCACATGAGCTGCGTCTCCATATCGGGCTCGCTCCAGCCGTTGCACGCCTGGGCGACCGCGGGGAAGGCGAGCACGGCGACGAGCGCGGCCAGGGCCGCCGCGGAGGCGCGCCTCACGCCTGGCTCCCGCGCAGGAGCGGCCGCAGGGCGGCGTCGAGCATCGGCGAGGTCACCTGGGTGACGAACATCTTCTGCACGTCGCCCGCCCGGTTGATCACGAACGTGACCGGGAAGCCGCTCGTGACGCCCCAGCGGTTGGTGACGTCGTTCGACGAGTCGTGCACCAGGGTGTAGTTCACGTGCAGGTCGCGCGCGAAGACGCGCGCGTCGCCAGCGAAGTCCTGCGAGTCGACCCCGACCACGGCGACACCGCGTGGGCCGTACGTGCGCTGGATCTGGTTGAAGGTCGGCGCCTCGGCGTGGCACGGCGGGCACCACGACGCCCAGAAGTTCAGCACCACCACCTTGCCGCGGAAGCTCGCAAGGTCGACCTTGCCGTGGCCGTCGAGGTTCGGCAGGCTGAAGTTCGGCGCCGCGGGCCGCTGGCCGTCATTCAGCTGGGCGGCGATCGTGGCCGATCCCTGGATGACGCTGCGGGCGAAGAGGGCGATCAACGCCACCAGCAACGCCACGGCAGCCGCCTGCAGACCCAGTCTGACGCCTCTGCGCACGCCGTCATCGTAGAGGACGACCCGCCACCCGGCGGTCGGCGGCCTCACGGCCTCCGACCGCCGCCGCCCAACCCCTAGTCGTGCATCTGCGAGGCGACCCGGGTGTACGGCCGCCAGGGCACGCGCTCCCACTCGGTGCCGTGGCACATCGGGCACACCGGCAGCGACCGATACACCGTCACCCCGTAGCCACACCCTTCACAACGGAACTCGCCCTTTGCCCTCGCGCCGGCAACCCATGCAGCGCCGGCTGCGAGGCCGTCCTTGTTCAGCGTTGACTCCACTGCGCGCTCCTCGCTAGGAACCTGTAGGGTAGCCGGTCGCGGCCGTCCGCTCAATACGAAATTAACACTGATCCGGCCTGCGGCCCGACCGCACGACCCGGCGGCTGGCGGCCGTCCCGGCCGATATGCTGCCCGCCGTGACGACGCAGAAGGCGACGCTCAAGCCGTACCTCGAAGAGATCCGCCAGTGGGTCGAGCAAGGGCGCACCGACATCTGGATCGCCCACACGCTGAACTCGACGCCGGCGAGCATCTCGGCGTTCCGCTCGCAGCACGGCATCCTGCGTCGCGACGCCGCCGAAGGACGCGGCGCGGCCGTCCCGCCGCCCGTCATTCCGCCCGACGCCCCGCCCGAGGAGCCGGCCACCAAGACGCGGCGGCGGCGGACGAAGAAGGCCACCGGCGGTGTGCCGCCGCTGAGCGGACCGCTGCCCGACGCGCCGAAGGACGAGCCCGCCGCGACCGACGTCGCCGACGAGGGCACCGGCCGCCGCCGCCGCCGCCGGGGCGGTCGCGGCCGCAAGCAGCAGACCGGCTACGAGGCCGTCCTCGACCACGGCGAAGAGGGCTACGGATTCTGGATGGACGGCGCCGTCCGCGACGACCCGGTGTTCGCCGAGCACTGGGCGACCCGGCGCGCCCTGGTCGTGCGCATCGAGGCCGACCAGATCGTGATCCGCGCCGACGACCGCGAGTAACCACCTGAATAAACGGGGTCTGACCCCGTTTATGCACGCTCAGCGGTAGTCGACGGCGTCGCGGGCCACGCGGGCGAACGCGGCCGGGGCGACGACCGAGAGGTCGTACGCCCACGGCTCTTCGGTGACCCGCTGGGCGACGTCCAGGCACCAGGGTTCGCTGCCCGCGTACACCGAGGCGAGCTGCGCCAGATCGAACGACTGGCCGACGCGGCGCACGATCTCGGCGTCGAGCTCGCCGACGAGCAGCTCGACGATGTAGCGCCGCCTGGCGGGCAGCACGAGCGCCGCCAGGCGCCGCGCGCCCTCGGCCCACTCCAGCAGGGCCAGCTCGACGACGGCCGTCACGGCGTGCAGCACTCCCCGGCCGGGTAGAGCGGCGCCGCCTCGGTCAGGATCCGGCGGCCGAGCGCGTAGTCCGGCTGCGCGAGCGCGAAGGCGGCGTGGGCGTGCAGGCACTTGACCGCGCCGGGCCGGCTCGTGCCGCCGATGCCGAGCGCAAGGCTCGCGCCCGCGTCGGCCATCCGGGCGGCGGCCCGGCGCAGCTCGCGCTGGCGGGCGGCGCCGGCGCGGTAGGAGGCCGCGGCCGCTGCGTCGTCTGCCACCAGCCGCTCGTAGCGATCGACGCCGCCGGCCGTCTCGAGCGCGTCGATCCGCCCCACCGCGTGCGGGCAGGTGAGGTAGTACGTGGTCGGGAAGGGGGTGCCGTCGGCCAGGTAGGCCGGCTGCTCGACGACGGCCGGGCGGCCGTACGGGCAGCGCACGGCCACGGCCGGCGCCCCGCGGGGCGGTCGGCCGATCTGGCGGGCGATCAGCGTCGGGTCGTCGATGCGGTCAGGGTACCCGGACCGCCGTCCGCACCGATCACCGGCAGGAATGGCCGGCGAGGCCCTTGATCACGTAGGCCTGCTCGCCGGGGAAGATCCAGCCGCACCCGCGCGCCACGCGCACGATCTCGCCGCGCGTGTGCAGCGCCGCCTCGGCCGCGAGCAGGTGCTGGTGGCGACGCTCGAGCGTCGCGACGCGCGTGCGGCCCGCGGCGAGCTCGCTTCGCAGGCGCAGCTCCTTCTGCAGCGGCCCGACGTAGAGGGCGGCGATGAGGACGAGGACGGCGCCCGCGACCAGCCGGCCGGCGGTCAGGCCACGTCGGAGGGTACGCGTGCGCGCCGGTGCCACGGGACAACGGTTCGACGCCCGCGGCCGGACTCCTACTCGACGGTGCGAACGACGATGTGATCCGTCGTCCCGGGCACGTTCAGGCGCGTCCCGCCCGAGAGCACCACCCGCTCCCCGGTCGTCGCCAGCCCGCTCAGGCGGATCGCGTCCATCGTCCGCCGCCACAGGTCCTCGGTCGAGCTCGCGCTCTCGATCACCATCGGCACCACCGCCCACTCGAGCGCGAGCTGCTGCAGCACGACCGGGTCGGGGCTCGCCGCCACGATCGGGCGCCGCGGCCGGAAGCGCGAAACGCTGCGCGCGGTCGAGCCGGACTGGGTCGGACACGCGATCACCGTGGCGTCCAGGTCCTCGGCCACGTCGCAGACCGCGTGGGAGAGGATCGCGCCCATGTCCCCCGCCCGGCGGCGGCCGGCGTCGTGGTAGCTGAGCGACGGCTCGACCGCCCGCGCGATCTTGTTCATGGTCGCGACCGCCTCGAGCGGATACCCGCCCACCGCGGTCTCGCCGGAGAGCATGAGCGCGGACGTGCCGTCGAGCACGGCGTTTGCGACGTCGGACGCCTCGGCGCGCGTCGGCTCCGGCTGGTGGATCATCGACTCGAGCATCTGCGTCGCCGTGATCACGGCGCGGCCGGCGTCGCGGCCGGTGCGGATGATCAGCTTCTGCACGAGCGGCACATCGGCGGCGCCGATCTCGACGCCGAGGTCGCCGCGCGCCACCATGACGGCGTCGCTCGCGGCGACGATCTCGTCGAGATTCTCGACCGCCTCCGCCTTCTCGATCTTGGCCACGATCCGCGCCGACGACCCGGCGGCGGCGATGCGCATGCGCAGGTCGTCGACGTCCTGGGCGGTGCGCACGAACGAGAGCGCGATGTAGTCGGCGCCGATGCGAAGCGCGAAGGCGAGGTCGTCCTCGTCCTTCTCGGTCAGCGAGGGGATCGGCAGGTAGGTGCCGGGCAGGTTTACGCCCTTGCCCGACGAGATCAGCCCGCCCACCTCGACCCGCGTCTGCACCCGTCCGCCCTCGACCGACACGACCCGCGCGCGCACGAGCCCGTCGTTGATCAGGATCTCGCGGCCGGGCGAGACCGCGTCGGCGATCCCGGCGTAGGTCACGTCGAGGTCGCCGGGCGCCCCCGCTCCCGGCGCGGTCAGCACCAGCATGTCGCCCGGGTTGACCGAGCGCGGCTGGCGCAGGCGGCCGATGCGGATCTTCGGCCCCTGGAGGTCGGCGATCACCGCGAGCGGCCGGCCGATCAGCGCCTGCGCCCGGCGCACGGCCGCCAGCGACTCGCGGTGCATGTCCTGATCGCCGTGGGAGAAGTTCAGGCGGGCGGCGTCCATGCCCGCCCAGGCCAGCTGCTCGATCATGTCCGGCTCGGACGACGCCGGCCCGAGGGTGCAGACGATCTTTGTGCGCCGCGGCCGGGGCTCGGTCACCGCGACGCGGGCGAGGCGGCGAGTGCGGCGAACGCAGACCGGCCGGGATAGCGGGCCGACGTGCCCAGCTCCTCCTCGATCCGGATCAGCTGGTTGTACTTGGCCACGCGGTCGGAGCGGGCCGGCGCGCCGGTCTTGATCTGGCCGGCGCTCAGAGCCACGACGAGGTCGGCGATGGTCGTGTCCTCGGTCTCGCCCGAGCGGTGCGAGATCACCGACGTGTACGCCGACGGTCGTGGCCAGGCGCACCGTGTCGAGCGTCTCGGACAGGCTGCCGATCTGGTTCAGCTTGACGAGGATCGAGTTGCCGACGCCGCGGCGGATGCCCTCGCGCAGGCGGCTGACGTTGGTGACGAAGATGTCGTCGCCGACGAGCTGGATGCGGCCGCCGAGGCGGCGGGTGAGCAGCTCCCAGCCGTCCCAGTCGTCCTCGGCCAGGCCGTCCTCGATCGAGACGATCGGGTAGCGGGTGCACAGGTCGTCGTACAGGTCGACCATCTCGGCCGACGACAGCGTGCGCCCCTCGCCGGTCAGGTGGTAGGCGCCGTCGCGGAAGAACTCGCTCGCCGCCGGGTCGAGCGCGATCATCACGGCGTCGCGGTGTGCCGGCCGCCTCGACCGCCTCGAGGATGGCGGCGATGGCCTGCTCGTTCGACTCCAGGTTCGGGGCGAAGCCCCCCTCGTCGCCGACGTTCGTCGCAAGGCCGCGGCCGTGCAGCAGCTTCTTGAGCGCGTGATAGGTCTCGGCGCAGATGCGCAGCGCCTCGACGAACGAGTCCGCGCCGACCGGGACGACCATGAACTCCTGCATGTCGACGCTGTTGTCGGCGTGCACGCCGCCGTTCATCACGTTCATCATCGGGACGGGCAGGATGTGCGCGCCGGCGCCGCCGATGTAGCGGTAGAGCGAGAGTCCGGCCTCGTCGGCGGCCGCCTTGGCGGTCGCGAGCGACGTGCCCAGGATCGCGTTCGCACCCAGGTTGCCCTTGTTGTCGGAGCCGTCGAGCTCGATCAGGGCCGCGTCCACCAGCCGCTGGTCGGTGGCGTCCATCCCGGCGAGCGCCGAGGCGATCGCCGAGTTGACGTGGCCGACCGCCTGCAGGACGCCCTTGCCGCCGTAGCGGGCCGGATCGCCGTCGCGCAGCTCGACCGCCTCGTGGACGCCGGTCGACGCGCCCGAGGGCACGGCGGCGCGGCCGCCCGCGCCCGATTCGAGCACGACCTCGACCTCGACCGTCGGGTTTCCCCGCGAGTCGAGGATCTCGCGCCCGTTGACTGAGACGATGGCGGTCATCGTTCGGGGCGGGATGATAGCCCGGCACTTGCCGGCGGTCGCAGCGGGGCCGACAATCCAGGGCGTGCGCCCTTCGCGGCTCGTCCTGGCGGTCACAGTCGCCGTCGCGGCCGGGTGCAGCAGCGGGCACTCGGGCGGCGCGGCGGGGACGGGCGCGCACGCTCCGCAGCCGCCGGGCCTGTACGTCGCGCGGGTGTCAGTCCACCCGACCGTGCCGAGCAACACCGTCCCGCCGAGCTCCCTGACCGTGTGGCTCGACACGCCGACCGGCCGGTTCCGGATCGTGACGCCGATCAGCCACACGGCACGTACCGTGTCGGTCTACAACGGGCGCCACGCGACGGCGGCCTTCGGCGCGGGCCACGAGCGGCACGTGTGGGCCTATCGCGGGTCGGCGGCGTTCATCGCCCGCCGGCTGGGATACGTCCCGCTCGCAGCCCTGCAGGCGTTCCTCACCGGGTCGCGTCCCAGCGCGGGTGTCAGGATCGCAGTGCGCAGCCACGGCCGACCGGCCGTGATCGCCGCATCGACCCGGTTCGAGCGCCTCACGCTGACCGTCCGCCGGGTCGCGGCGGCGCCGCCGCGGCTGTTCCGCACGAGCCGAGCCCCGGTGATCGTGACGACGCGGCAGGTCACGCCGGGCACGCAACCACCGGCCGGCGTGCCCGCGTACTGGGTCGGCGCGAGCTTCCGCGGGCGGCCGGCCGCCGAGGCGTCCGAGTCGGTCGGCCGGACGGGCTCGGGCGCGAGCGTTTCCTACCCCGGCCTCGACGTCGGCACGTCGGGGAGGCTCGGCCCGCCCACGGGCGGTCGGAGCGTCACGCTGCGTGACGGCACCCGCGCCCGGGTGATCGTGATCCCGATCGCGGCGGACGGCTCCTACCAGCTGCAGGGGTCCGGGTCGGGCGGAAGCTTCGACGAGCTCCAGGGCAGCGTGGCGCCGCCCGATGCGGGCCGCGACATCGCGCTCGTGACGCTTCCCCGGGCCATGGTCACGCTGTCGGGCGCGGGCGTGACACCCGCGAGCGCCGCCGCGATCGTCCGCGCGCTGCGCCCTCTCTAGCGCGGCCGATGCCAGGCGTCCTTCGCCTCGAGGCCGTCGGACCGGTGCCAGGCACCTACGCACACGCACCAGCCACCCTACGCGCCCTGTAGCGCCGCCTTCGCCCGCCGGTACCAGGCGTCCTGGGCCTCGAGATCGAGGCCGGTCCAGTCCTCGCCGGCGGCGGCGGCCAGCCGCTCGGCGGTCTCGACGCGCTCGCGGAAGCGGCCGGCGGCCGCGCGCAGCGCCAGCTCGGGGTCGACATTGGCCAGGCGGGCGACGTTCGTCGCTGCGAACAGCAGATCGCCCAGCTCGTGCACCACCTCGGCGTCGGGCTCGTGCTCGGCCTTCGGCGCGGGCGCGGCGTCCAGGGCCTCGCGCAGCTCGCGCAGCTCGTCGGCCAGATCCCCCCACGCCCCGTCCCAGGCCGGCCAGTCGAAGCCCACCGCCGATGCCCGCCGCTGCACCTTGCGCGCGTAGAGCAGCGCCGGCAGCACGCCGGGGACGTCGTGGAAGATGCCCCGGCGGCCCTCCTGCTCGCGCTTGATCTCCTCCCAGTTTCGGCGCACCGCCCCGGCGGTCGGGGCCTCGCGCTCTCCGAACACGTGCGGGTGGCGGCGGACAAGCTTCTCGGTGATCCCGGCCGCCACCGCCGCCAGGTCGCCGGCGCCGTCCTCGGCGCACAGCAGGGCAAGGAAGAAGGTCTGGAAGAGCAGGTCGCCCAGCTCGTCGAGGAGCTTCGCCCCCGTCCCGGCGGCCGCGGCCTCGGCCACCTCGTAGGCCTCCTCGATCGTGTGAGGGACGATCGTCGCCGCCGTCTGCTCGCGGTCCCACGGGCAGTCGCGCCGCAGCCGCTCGGTGAGGCGCTGCAGCGCCACCATCGCGTCGGCCAGCACGAGGGTGTCGAGCGCGGCGCCGGCCGGCACGGTCTCGTCCCACGCGCGCGCTGCCAGCAGGCGCTGCAGCCGTTCGCCGGAGGCGGCCGCCACAGGCGCGTCGGGGTCGAGCGCGATGCCGTGCTCGCCGAGCCAGCCGCGCAGCGGCTCGTCGTCGGCCACGGCGACGGGGCCGGCCGCCTCGAGCGCCCGCCACGAGGCGAGCGGGATAAGGGCTGGGTCGCCGGGTCCGAGCGCGATCAGCGTGGCCACGGCGCGAGTCTAGATGGCGGGCCGGGGCGGTCGCCGCCCCGCCCGGTCAGGTCGTCGGGGCGGTGGTGCCGCTCGAGGCCGTCGAGGACTTCGGCGGCGCGTAGCCGGGGGCGTAGCGCGTGACCTTCTTCTCGGCCTTCTCGAGCTTGGCCACGACGGACTGCAGATGCGACGTCTGCTTCTGCGAGAGCAGCTGCGCCAGGATTTGCGCCTTCACCGAGGCGAACGACTTCTGCTGGCCGCCCGCGACCACATCGGCGGTGGGCCGGATGATGAAGTAGCAGGTCGGCTTGCACTTGCCCTTGAGGGACGTGTCGGCGTAGGTCTTGTCGACCGCGACGAGCCCCGAGAGCTGGTTCGTGTTGAGGCTGAAGGCCGCATCCTGGAACGCCTTGTCGATCTGGCCCTTGGTGGCCACGAACGGCTCGTGCAGCGAGCTGTCGTCGATCGCGCCCTTGGCGACGTCCTTGAACTGCTTGCCGGAGGCGAGCGCGGAGTGCGCCGCCACCGCAGCCGCCTTGCTCGGCACGAGCACGTAGTCGACCTGGCGGGTGGACGCCCCGGTCTGGTACAGGCTCTTGTGCGTGTTGTAGTAGGCCTGCGCGTCCTTCGGGCTGACCTTGATCTCGTTCTTCAGCTTGGCCTCGATCTTCTGCTCGAGCAGCGTCAGCTCGAACTGCTGCGAGATGTCGGCCGGCGTCAGCTGGTACTTCTTGAGGTCGGCCTCGTACTTGGCCTTGTCGCCGCCGTAGAACTGCTTGATCGCCTTGTCGATCTGGGCCTGGATGTCGTTTGGCGTGACGCTCACGCCGAGCGTCGCGGCGATGTCGTGCACCTGCGCGTCGGTCACGAGGTACTGCAGCACCGGCTGGACGATGGTCGACGTGTACGTCGACGAGCCCACCTGGGGGATCGTCTGCTTCTTCACCTTCATCGCCGCGAGCTCGAGCTTGATCTGGTGATCCAGATCACTCTTGGTGATGTGCTTCGAGCCCACAACGGCGACGTCGCTGGAGGCGAGCGAGGCCGGCCCGGAGGAGGACGACGACGAGCTGCCACACGCGACGGCAAGCGCCGCCAGAGCGGCCAGTGAGATGATCGAGAGTATTCGGCCCATGAACGAATTACGCCGCGATCTCGCGGCGGATTTCGAGTATAGCATCGAGCAATTCCAGCCCCTGCCACACACTCGGGCGGGTCGCCGGAGGCGCCACCGGCGGGCGCAGGCTGAGCTCCCGCGCAGCGACCGTGTAGCGCACCGCGGGGAAGCGCTCGCGCAGCGTGCGCATCTCGGGCGAGCCGAGCGCGACGGGTGCGACCGTGAACGTGCCGCCGCGCAGCGACGCGGCCGTGATGCCCATCTCGGCGGCCACGAGGCGCAGCTCCTGGATGGCGAGCAGGTTCTTTACCGGCTCGGGCAGCGGGCCGAAGCGGTCGGCCAGCTCGGCCTCGACCTCGCGCAGCTCGGAGCGGTCGGCGGCCAGGGCGACGCGGCGGTGCAGGTCGATCTTGACCGCCTCGAGCGGCACGTAGTCGGCGGGCACGTACGCGTCCACCTGCGCCTCGAACCGCACCGGGCGCGTCGTCTGCGGCGGCGCGCCCTGCAGCTCGGCCACGGCCTCGGCGAGCAGCTCGCAGTAGAGCTCGAAGCCGACCGCGGCGACGTGCCCCGACTGCTCGTCGCCGAGCAGGTTGCCGGCGCCGCGCAGCTCGAGGTCGCGCATCGCGATCCGGTAGCCCGAGCCGAGCTCGGTGTAGTCGGCCAGGGTCGAGAGCCGGTGCCGCGCCTCCTCGGAGAGCTCGCGCCGGTCGGGGTAGAACAGGAAGGCATGCGCGACCTCGTCGGAGCGGCCGACGCGGCCACGGATCTGGTAGAGCTGGGCCAGCCCGAGCGTGTCGGCGCGCTCGACGATGAGCGTGTTCGCCTGCGGGATGTCGAGGCCGGACTCGATGATCGTCGTCGAGACGAGCACGTCGAAGTCGCCGCGCAGGAACTTCATCATCACGCCCTCGAGCGCCCGCTCGGCCATCTGGCCGTGGGCGACGCCGACGCGCAGCTCCGGCACCCACCGCCGCACCCGCTCGGCGACGTCGTCGATCGACTCGACCCGGTTGTGCAGGTAGAACGACTGGCCGCCGCGCGCCGTCTCGCGCCGCAGCGCCGCCGCGATCAGCTCCTCGTCGAACTCGCCGACGTGCGTCTTGATCGGGTGGCGGCCGCGCGGCGGCGTCGTGATCACGCTGATGTCGCGCAGGCCCGAGAGGCTCATGTGCAGCGTGCGCGGGATCGGCGTCGCCGACATCGCCAGCACGTCCACCTCGAGCCGCAGCTGGCGCAGGAGCTCCTTCTGGGCGACGCCGAAGCGCTGCTCCTCGTCGAGCACGACCAGGCCCAGGTTCTGGGGCACGACGTCGCGCGAGAGCACCCGGTGGGTGCCGACGAGGACGTCCACCTTGCCGGCGGCGAAGTCGGCCAGCACCTGCTTCACCTCGGCCGGCGCGCGGAAGCGCGACACCATCTCGACCCGCACCGGGAAGTCGCGGAAGCGCTCGCGCAGGGTGGCGGCGTGCTGCTGGGCGAGGATCGTGGTCGGCACGAGCATCAGCACCTGGCGGCCCGATGACGCAACCTTGAACGCGGCCCGCACGGCCACCTCGGTCTTGCCGAACCCGACGTCGCCACAGACGAGCCGGTCCATCGGCTGGGGCGCCTCGAGGTCCTGCTTGACGGCATCGATCGCGACGCCCTGGTCGTCGGTCTCGTCGAACGGGAACGACGCCTCCAGGCGCGCCATCCACTCGTCGTCGGGGCCGAGCGGCGGCCGCATCGCGGTCTGGCGGCGGGCGTACAGGGCGAGCAGCTCGCCGGCCAGCTCGCGCACGGCCACGCGGGCACGGCTCTTGAGTGTGCTCCAGGCCTTGCCGCCGAGCCTGGAGAGCGCGGGCGCCTTGCCGTCGGCGCCCACGTAGCGGCTGACCTTGGCCAGCTGGTCGTGCGGCACGTACAGGCGGTCGTCGCCGCGGAACTCGAGGTACAGATAGTCGCGGACGACGCCGCCGACCTCCTTGGTGTCGAAGCGGACGAAGCGGCCCACGCCGTGGTCCTCGTGCACGACGTAGTCGCCGCTGCGCAGGTCGGCGACCGTCGAGAGCGCGCGGCCGAACCGGGCCGGGCCGCGCGCGCCGCGGCGGCGAAGGAGCTGGGCGGCGGGCAGCACCGCGAGCTGCAGCCCCGGCGAGACGAAGCCGTGCCGAAGCGGCGAGACGCAGAAGGCGATGCCCGCCTCCTCCGGGCCGGCGCCGTCGGGCGCGGGCAGGTCGGCCTCGACGCGGCGCAGCGACATGTGCGTGCGCCGGGCCTCGCCCAGGTGGGCGAAGCACACGAGCACGCGGTAGCCGGCGCGCACGAGCGCGCGCAGCTCGTTCTCGGCCTCGCTGATGCCGCTCGAGGCGAGCGCGGGCAGCTGGGCCTCGAACTGGTAGGGCTGGCCGAGCGGCATCTCCTCGAGCGCCGGGATCGAGTCGATCAGGTCGGTGACGGCGTCGGCGGCCACGTAGCCGCGGACGCGCACGGCCGGGTCGCGCAGGCGCTCGGCCGCCTCGGCGTGAACGCTCTCGATGCCCGCTGCGAGCTCGGCCGGGTTCCAGGCGACGACCGCCGCGGCCGCCCGCAGCTCGGGCGCGAGCGGCACGAGCCCATCGGGCACGACGGGGCCGTCGTCGTCCTCCCGCCCCCAGCCTGAATATTCGGGGTCAGACCCCGTGTATTCAGCGGCGGGGTGGATCAGGGCGTCGGGGAGGTCGCGCAGCGAGCGCTGGGTGAAGACCGAGAACGCCGAGAGCCGCTCGACGTGGTCGCCGAAGAACTCCACCCGCACAGGCTCGCGGCCGGTCGTCGGGAACACGTCGACCAGGCCGCCGCGCACCGAGAACTGGCCGCGCTCCTCGACCGCAGCCGAGCGCTCGTAGCCGGCGTCGGCAAGCGACCGGACGAGGTCGTCGAACGGCAGCTCCTCGCCGAGCCGCAATTCGACCGGGGCCGGCCGGCGCGAGGGCGGCTCGATGCGCTCGATCAGCGCGTCGGCCGAGACGGCCACGAGGCCGCCGCGCTCGAGCGCATGCAGGCCGCGGTGGCGCTCACCGACGAGGTGCGGCGCGGGGTCGAGGCCGCTGCCCCAGCCGACGCCGCGCGACGGCAGGAACGCGGCGGTGCCGGGCGGGAGGAACGCCGCCGCCGACTCGGCCAGCGCCATGGCGGCGTCGTCGTCTGCGACCACGACCGCGAGCGCTCGCGGCTCGGCGCCGGCCCGCGAGCGCCACAGGGCGGCGACCAGCGCCGGCAGGATCGGCTCGGATACCCGCGCGCGGGTGATCCCCGCCGCGGTGCGCGCCGCGTAGGCCGCGAACGCCTCGTCGCCGAGCAGGTAGCCGAGGGCCAGCTCGGCTCCGGCCAGCGGGCCGTCCACCTGCTGCTCCAAGCCGTCCACACCGGCATGGTAGGCTGCGTGCCGCCATGTCGACGGAAGGTCTCCGAGTGCGCCGGCTGATCGTCTCGCTGTACGCCCTCCTCCTCATGCTCGCGCTGCCCGCCGCGGCCTTTGCCGCGTCGACCGCCGACCCCACCGGCAAGCCGACCGGCCACGACTGGACGATCACCACGATCTTCGTGATCGCGCTCTCGATCCCGGTCCTGCTCGGGTTCCTGACGCTGATCGACATCGCCCGTGGCAAGCACACCCAGCGCCATCACTGACGCGACGCTCGCGGAGCTCTCCGAGCTTCTGCGGATCGAGTCGGTGTCGAGCGACGGCCTGCACCCGCAGGAGCTGCGTGCGGCCGCCGACTGGATCGCCGCGCTCGTCGGCAACGGCGCGCAGGTGGTCGAGGGCCACGGCAACCCGCTCGTCGACGGGCTCATCCCCGCGTCGCGGACCGGCGCCGCGACCGTGATCGCCTACGGCCACTACGACGTCCAGGCGCCCGGCCCGGCCGAGCTCTGGGACACCCCGGCGTTCGAGCCGCACCTGCGCGACGGCTGGCTGCACTGCCGCGGCGTCACCGACGACAAGGGCAACTTCTATGCCGTGCTGCGCGCCGCGCTCGACCTGGCGGCGGCCGGCGAGCTCGGGGTCAACGTGCGCGTGCTCGCCGACGGCGAGGAGGAGGTCGGCGGCCACTCGGTGATCCACCACCTGGCCACGATCGAGGGCGACTTCGGCGCGGCGCTGATCTTTGACGGCGGCATGGTCGACGGGCAGCGGCCCGCGATCACGACCGGCCTGCGCGGCCTGGCCGGCGCCCAGGTGAAGGTCGCCACCGGCCGCCGCGAGCTGCACTCCGGCATGTACGGCGGCGCGGCGGCGAACGCCGTCCACGACCTGCAGCAGGTGCTGGCCGCGATCGTCCCGCTGCCGGACGGCTTCCGGGCGGGCGTCGCGCCCGTCTCGGCCGAGGAGCGGGCGGCGTGGGCGATGCTCCCGGCAGGGCCGGACGTGCTCGCCGAGGCGGGCGCGGTGCCCGCCGACCCCGCCGCCGCCGAGGCCTTCTACGACCGCACCGGCGCGATGCCGTCGGTGACGATCCACTCTGTGGGCGCCGGCGACCCGACTCTGCACAAGACGAGCATCGTCCAGCAGGCGCTCGCATCGGTCTCGGTGCGCCTCGCTCCCGGCCAGGATGCCGACGCGATGTCGGCGCTGCTCGAGCAGACGCTGCGCGCGGCCTGCCCCGCGACCGCGACGCTCGAGCTCGAGATGTGGCCGCCCGCCTCACCGGCGCGGATGGACCCCGGCCACCCGGTGCTGCGCGCCGGCTTCGACGCGATCGAGCGGGCCACGGGCGTGCGGCCGCTGGCGGTGCGCTCAGGCGGCACGATCCCCGTCGCGGCCGCCTTCACGGCGCGCGGCATCCCGACGATCCTGTCCGGCTTCGGCACCGACGACGACAACATCCACTCGCCGAACGAGCGGATGGAGCTGCGCCGGCTGGACTGGGCGCTCGCCTCGGCCCGCGAGATCTTCCGCGCGCTGCCCGACGTCGTCTGAGGATCGTCCGATTGTTGTCGGTTGGGGCTTTACTCCGTCCGCCGTTCTCGATACCCTTGCACCCGCAATGCGGACGGTGACGAGGGGAATGAGCGAGTATCAGGTGCGGGCGCGCCTGTACGACCCACCGGAAGGCGTCCGCCGCCTCGACTCCAAGCTCGCCTGCTGGCGGATCGCAAACGGCGCCCACATGCGTGGCGAGGAGATGCGGCAGGCGTTCGAATCGCGGCTCGACGGCCGCACGCCCGATGTCGTCGCTGCCCCGCAGTCCGGCAAGGGCCCGCGCATCCGCCTGATCGCGTAGCGCGCGTCGCTACGCCGGGCCGGCGCCGTTGAACCGGCGCATGGCCTCGTCCACGCCGGCGCTGACGACCAGACGCGTGCACTCGGCCCCACGGTCGACGATCGCACCCACGTCGACGTCGGCCGGAAACGGCCGCAGCACCCAGTCGGCAACGGGCTGGCGATCGCCCCGCTCGGGCCGACCGACGCCGATGCGCACGCGCGCGAAGTCGGCCGTCCCCAGCGATTCGCGCAGCGAGCGCAGGCCGTTGTGGCCGGCGAGGCCGCCGGCCCACTTCGCGCGCACGTCGCCGAGATCGAGGTCGATCTCGTCGTGCACCACGACGAGCGCGTCGGGCTCGAGCTTGTAGAAGGCGAGCGCGGCGGCGACGCTCTTGCCGCTCAGGTTCATGAACGTCTGCGGCTGGAGCAGCGCGAGCCGCACGTCGCCGGCGCGGGCCTCGGCGACGCGGCCCGAGAACTTGCTGCGCCACGAGGCCGACCACTCGCCCGCGAGCAGGTCGGTGACCATGAAGCCGAGGTTGTGGCGCGTGCGCGCATACTCCGGCCCGGGGTTGCCGAGCCCGACGACGAGCAGGTCGAGCGATGGGCCGAACTCGCGCCGCACGAGGCGCACGCTCCGCGCCGCCTACTCGGCGGCGGTCTCGTCTCCGGCCGCGCCCTCTCCCTCGCCCTCGCCGCCCTCTTCGCCCTCGGCAGCCTCGCCCTCGGCCTCGAGCTCGGCCTCGAGCTCGGCCTCGGACTTGAGCTCCTCCTCGGACACCGGCGCCGCGATCGTGGCCAGGATCGTGCCCTCGAGATCGTCGGTGAAGGTGATCCCGTTGGGGGCCGGGACGTCTGACAGGCGGATCGACTGGCCGATCTCGAGCGCGGACACGTCGACCGTGATCGATTCGACCAAGTCCGCCGGCAGCGCCTCGACATGCACCTCGTGGGTGGGCTGGCTGAGCGCGCCGCCCATGTTCACGCCCTCGGCGTGGCCCTCGAGATGCACGACGACCGAGGTGTTGATCTTCTGGTCGAGCCGGATCTCGTGCAGGTCGACGTGGATCACGCGGTCGCGCACCGGGTCGAGCTGGAACTCCTTGATCAGCACCGGGCGCGTCTTCTTGCCGTCGATGCTGACGTCGAAGACGGAGTGGATCCCCGAGCCGGAGAGCGCGTGGCGCAGATCGCGCGCGTTCAGCACGATCGACTCGGTCTCGGAGGTGGACGAGTAGATGACGCCGGGGATGTCGCCCGCCGCGCGCAGCGCCTTGGCGTCCTTCGTCCCGCGCCCCTCGCGCACGCGCACCTCAATCTTCGCTCGGTCCATGCCGCCCTCACCACTGTCGTTTCGTCGGGATCGTCCCGGAGCTAGAAGAGCTGGTTCCCGCCGTGGAACAGCCCCGAGACGGAGTCGTCATTGAAGACGTTGCAGATGGTATCAGCCAGAATTGGGGCGACCGACAGCACCTGCACCTTCTCGGGGCGGTGCAGCGGGTTGATCGGGATGGTGTCGGTGACGACCACCTTCTCGAACACGCTCGCCTCGAGCCGCTCGAGCGCCGGGCCGGAGAAGACCGGATGGGTGGCGCAGGCGAACACCCGCGTCGCCCCGTGGTTCATCAGCGAGACGCCGCCCGCGCAGAGCGTGCCGGCGGTGTCGATCATGTCGTCGAGCAGGATGCACACCTTGCCGCCGACGTCGCCGATGACGTTGGTCACCTCGGCCTCCTGCTGGGCCGGGCGCTCCTTCGTGATCAGGGCCAGGCCCGCCCCCAGCATCTCGGAGAACTTCTTCGCGAGCTTCACTCGCCCGGCGTCGGCCGAGACGACGACGATCTCCTCGGGGCTCACGTCGAGCAGATCGTTGAAGTACTCGGCCAGCATCGGAGCCGCGGTCATGTGGTCGACCGGGTTGTTCGAGAAGCCCTGCAGCTGGCCGGCGTGCAGGTCCATGGTCAGCGTGCGGTCGACGCCCGCCGCCTCGAGCATGTCGGCCACGAGCTTGGCGGTGATCGGCTCGCGCGGCATGCTCTTCTTGTCCTGGCGGCCGTAGGGATACCAGGGCATGACCGCCGTGACGCGCTTGGCCGATGCCAGCCGCGCCGCCTGGGCCATGATCATGAGCTCCATCAGCGAGTCGTTGGTCGGCGACGAGCACGACTGCACGATGAAGAGGTCGGCGCCGCGGATGGACTCCTCGTAGCGGACGTAGACCTCGCCGTTCGTGAACGTCTTCAGGAGCACCTGGCCGAGCTCGATGCCGATGCGCTCGGCGATCGACTCGCCGAGCGCCGGGTTCGAGCGGCCGGAGAACAGCATCAGCCGCTTGTGCGGCGCGCGCTCCATCCAGCTGGCATGGCCGTCGGCGCTCATCGGCGGCACCGACATGCCCGCGGCCGAGAACAGGGGAATCGCGGTCTCGAGACTAACTGCGCTTTCGTCTTCCATATCCCTCGATGTTCTTCTGGCGGGCGCGGGCAACCGCGAGCGCCTCGGGTGGGACGTCCTCGGTGATCACGGACCCCGCCGCCGTCCACGCTCCGTCTCCGATCGTCACGGGTGCGACGAAGACATTGTCGCAGCTTGTGTGGACATCGCTGCCGATGGTCGTCCGCTGCTTGGCCTGGCCATCGTAGTTGGCGGTGATGCCGCCCGCTCCGATGTTCGTGCCCGCGCCGATCGACGCGTCGCCGATGTAGGACAGGTGCGGCACCTTGGAGCCCGCCCCGAGCTCCGAGTTCTTGATCTCGACGAAGGTGCCCGCCTTGGCGTTCTCGGCCAGCGCCGCCCGGGGGCGCAGGTAGCAGAACGGCCCCACGCTCGCCCCCGGGCCGATGGTCGCGTCCACGGCGACGACGTGCGGGCCGACGGTCGCGCCGGCGCCGATCGCGGTCGCACCGGAGAGCGTCGTGAACGGCTGGATGCACGCGTCGGCGGCGATCGTCACGCCCGGCTCGATCCAGGTCGTCGCCGGATCGATGATCGTCACGCCGGCCAGCATATGGGCGAGGTTGATGCGGTCGCGCAGCAGCGCGGAGGCGGCGGCCAGGTCGGCGCGCGTGTTGATCCCGAGCGCGACCGCCGGGTCGTCGTGGTGATGGCCGGAGACGGTATGGCCGTCGGCGACCAGCAGCTCGACGGCGTCGGTCAGGTAGAGCTCGCCCTGGTCGTTGGCCGTGTCGAGCCGCTCGAGCGCGGGCCACAGCAGATCCGACCGGAACAGGTAGATGCCGGTGTTGACCTCGGCGAGCGCGCGCTGCTCCGGCGTCGTGTCGCGCAGCTCGACGATGCGCTCGACGGCGCCGCCCGGCCCGCGCACGATACGGCCGAAGTCGGCCCCGATCGTCTGCGTGCGCGTGAACGTGAGCACCGCGGCGGCCGCCCCGGCCTGGGCCCGCGCCGCCGCCATGTCGCGCAGGCTGGCGGGATCGGTCAGCGGATGGTCGCCGTTCATCACCAGGATGTCGCCCGCAAAGCCGCCGAGGACGGCCCGCGCGCTGCGGGCGGCGTCGCCGGTGCCGAGCGGCCGCTCCTGCGTCGCCGCCTCGACGCCCGCGGGCAGCATCGCCCGCACGGCGTCCCCGTCGGACGCGACGACGACGACGGTGCGCGCCGGCGCCAGCTCGGCGATCGCGTCGAGCACCCACCCGAGCACGGGCCGGCCGCACGCCCGGTGCAGGAGCTTCGGCGTGTCCGACTTCATCCGCGTCCCGCGGCCGGCGGCCAGGATGACGCATGCAAGCGGCGGAGTGGTCATGTCGGTGCTGGTCGGTGCTGGAGCTGGGGCGCCTGGATTCGAACCAGGGATCACGGGACCAAAACCCGTTGCCTTACCACTTGGCCACGCCCCACCGGGGGGCACGCCGGGCCGAGCGAGTATATCCAGCCCGAAGGCCGATGGCGGCTACGATCAGCGCGTGCATCCGCCGGACAGCCCGCGCCGGTGAGCGCCCTGCTCCTGATCGTCGCCGCTTTCCTGGCGAGCGCGGTCGAGGCGGTCGAGGCGCTGACGATCGTGCTCGCGGTCGGCGTCACGCGCGGCTGGCGCTCGGCGCTGCTCGGGGTCGCCGCCGCGCTCGCCGTCCTGGCCTGCGTCGTGGCGGTGCTCGGGCCGGCGCTCACAGCGCTGCCCATCTCGACGTTGCGGGTGGTCGTGGGCGGCCTCCTGCTCGTGTTCGGCGTGCAGTGGCTGCGCAAGGCGATCCTGCGCTCGAGCGGTCTCAAGGCCCTGCACGACGAGGACGCGATCTTCCTCGAGCAGGCCGAGGAGGCCCGCGCGGCCGGCGGCGTGGCTGGAACAGGCATGGACTGGTACGCGTTCACGATCGCCTTCAAGGGCGTGCTGCTCGAGGGGCTCGAGGTGGCCTTCATCGTCGTCACCTTCGGCAGCAACCAGGGCAGCATCCCGCTGGCGGCCGCCGGCGCGGCCGCCGCCGTCGTGCTCGTCGTGGCCGCCGGGGTCGCGGCGCGGGCGCCGCTCTCGCGGGTGCCCGAGAACACGCTCAAGTACGGCGTCGGCCTGCTGCTCGTCTCGTTCGGGACGTTCTGGGGCGCCGAGGGCGCCGGCGCCGACTGGCCGGGGTCGGATCTGGCCATCCTCGGCCTGCTGGTCTTCTACCTGGCCGTCAGCCGCGTGCTCGTGCTCGCGCTGCAGCGCAGCGGGGCGCCGGCCGCGCTGCAGGGTGCCGCCGAGTGAGCCGGGTCGTCGCCTTCGCCCGGTTCCTGTACGAGTTCGTCGTCGGCGACGACGCCTCGATCGCGGTCGGCGTCGTGGCCGCGCTCGCGCTGACCGCGGCGTTCCCGAACTTCGGCGGAGGCGCATTCTGGATCGTGCCGGGAGTCGTCGTCGTGCTGCTCGGGGCGTCGGTCGTCCGCGTCGCGAGACGGGAGTCGCCATGAACGCCATATCCCGCAGCAAGCGGCGCAGCGCCGTGCTGCTCGCGGCGGTGGCCGCCGCGGTGGTCGCCGCCGGCGCGCCCGCCGCCGCGGCCGCGCTGCTCACGACCGTGCGCGTCAGCATCGCGTCGAACGGCGCTCCCGCCAACCGCGCGGCGACCGCGGCCGTGATCTCGGCCGACGGCCACACCGTGGCGTTCGACTCGGCCGCGACCAACCTCTCCCTGCGCGCCGACACAAACGGCGCCACCGACGTGTTCGCGCGCGACCTGCGCACCGGCGTCACGCGGCGTGTGAGCGTCGCCGGATCCGGCGCGCAGGCACGCGGCCGCAGCCACGTGATCGCGATCTCGAGCGACGGCAACCTCGTGCTCTTCTCCTCGACGGCTGCAAACCTGGTGCCGGGCGACCGCAACGGCCAGCCCGACGTCTTCGTGCGCAACATCGCCCGGCGCACGACCACGCGGGTCGACCTCGGCCCGGGCGGGATCGAGCCCGAGGGCGTCCAGCCCCAGTTCCCCGGCTGCTGCTCCCCGATCGGGCTCGACATGAGCCCCGACGGGCGCTTCGTGCTCTTCGCCGCGGGCGACCCGAACCTGCTGCACGGGCGCTGCTGCCTGGGCATCTTCCTGCGCGACCGCAGGCTGCACACGACGACGACCATCGCCGTGAACCAGAACTTCGTCGCGGCCGTCGCGGCCAGGGTGGCGGACGGCGGCCGGTTCGTCGCCTACAGCATCGGCGGCATCGGGTTCACCGACTTCCCCGGCAAGACGTTCCTTCTCGACCGCCGCACCGGGACGCGCACACGCATCGGCGCGAGCGTCGGTAACGGCTCCATCGTCGCCGACATCGCCGGCGGCGGCCGTTACGTCCTCTTCACCGCCTACCTGCTCGGCACGGCCGACACCGAGGTGTTCCTCTACGACCGCACGGCCGGCACGACGACGCACGTAAACGTCTCGGCCGCCGCGCCGTACACGACCCACACGCAGGCGGGGTCGGTCTCGGCGGACGGCCGCTTCGCCACCTTCGTGTCGCGCTATCCGGGCTACGTGAGCGGCGATACTGCCGGCCGCACCGACGTGTTCCGGCGCGACCTGCTCGGCGCGACCACGACCCGCATGAGCCTGTCGGCCGCGGGCGCGCAGCTGACGCGCGACTCGGCCGGCGGTGCGATGTCGGCCACCGGCGCGGCGGTCGTGTTCCTCACCGCGGCCGCGGCGGTGCCCGGCGACCACGATGCGGTGGCCGACGTCTTCCTGCGAGGGACACCGTGATCCGGGGACGCAGCCGATGAGGGTCTGCATCGTGGGGGCGTCCGGGAAGCTCGGGCGCTACATGGTGGGCCACGCGCTCGATCGCGGCCACGAGGTCGTCGGCGTGTGCCGCAGCGAGAGCGTCGCCAAGCTCGACCCGTTCCGGGGCCGGATCAGTGTCGTTCCCGGGGCCACCGACGACCGCGCCGCCATCGAGGCGGCGGTGGCCGGGTGCGACGGCGTGCTCGTCGTGCTGGTGCCGCGCGGTGTGCACGGCTACGCGACGGGCACGGCCCAGGCGGTGCTCGACCACGCACCCGCCGGGGCGCGGCTCGTGTTCTCGTGCGGGTGGCACATCACACTCGACGGCAAGGACGTGTACTCACGCAAGCTGCGGGCGATCGTCGCGATCGGCGGCCCGCTCGCCCGCCTGGCCCGCTTCGCCGACCTGGACGACCAGGTCGAGGCGTGCCGGCGCGTCTTTGCGAGCGACACCCGGTGGACGGTCGTGCGCGGGAGCGACCTCGAGGAGGGCGAGAGCCAGGGCCTGCCGGTGTGGAGCCGGCACGTCGGCGACCCGATCCTCGCGAGCAACATCACCCGCCGCGTCGACTTCGCCCTCTTCATGGTCGAGGCCCTCGTGCACGACGAGCTGATCCACGAGGCCCCTGCGATCGTCGGCTGCCGGACGCCGTCTGCGCTTGCGCACGCGGCGGGTGCCTGAGCTCTAGGTCGTCAGGCCGTCGACGGCGTCCTCGACGCGGTCGGCACCGATGCCGAGATCGCGCAGGATGCGCGCGCCGGGGCCGCCGTCGCCGCGCACGAGGGCGAGCAGGATGTGCTCGGTCTCGACCTCGCGGTCGCCGTCCTCGCCCGCCAGCTCCTCGGCGACCTCCAGCACGCGCGTCGTCCGCGGCGCGAGCCGCGTCCGCGCGCTCCCGACCGGCTCCCGCGGTGGGCGCACCTCCCCCGCTCGGCCGCGCACCTCCTCGAGCGTCACGCCGAGGGCGGCCAGCGCTCGACCGGCGACGCCGTCGGGCTCTCGCAGCAACCCGAGCAGCAGGTGCTCGGTGCCGACGTAGTCCTGGCCGAGCGCGACGGCCTCGGCGCTCGCGAGGTTCACGACCTCACGTGCCTGTGCCGTGAAGCGCTCGGTCACGACCCGCGGCCTACTTGCGCATGCGGTCGCCGAGCATGACCAGCACGAGAACGACGAGCAGGAGCGAGCCGACGATGACGGCCATGGCCAGGCCGACGTAGATCAGCGGCACCACCAGGCCGCCGATGGCCTGCGCCATGACGACGACCCAGAGCGGGCGCCGGATCGCCTGCGGGAGGTGATGGCGGACGTTCAGGTAGAGCAGCACCGAGACGAGGCCGATCGCCGTCAGCAGCAGGCGGTGGCCGGCGACGAACGCAAACGTCGCCTCGGCCAGGCCGAGCACGACGGCGATGCGCAGGCTGTTCTGCTGGAGCCAACGGGTCGGGGAGCGGCGCTCGCGCGGCTCGATGGTGAGCGTGTCCCCGGAGACGTTCCACTTCGACATGCCAAAAATCATACCGGAGAGGCGGCGAATGCCCCCGTGATCCGGGCGGCGGCGGCCTCGGCTGCGGCGCGGTGCGGGAAGAGCCCGAACGCCGTCGGCCCCGACCCGCTCACGATCTGGGCGAGCGCGCCCTCGCGGCGAAGCGCAGCGAGCGCCGCACCCACATCCGGGCGCAGCGCGAGGACGGCCGGCTCGAGGTCGTTCGCCATCAGCGCGGCGACGTCTTCGACGCGCCGGACCGTGTGCATGGCGCGCACCAGATCACCCTCGACGGCGCGGAAGATCGGGTTCGGCTGCGACGCCGCGAACACGTCGGCAGTGGCCAGGCCGCGCTCCGAGGGCACGAGCACGAAGGCGTGACCGCGGGGGAAGTCGGGCAGCGGCTGGATGCGGTCGCCCCGGCCCGTGCCGAAGCCGGTCTCGGCCCCCGTGAGGAAGAACGGCACGTCGGCGCCGAGGGCGCGCGCGATCGCGTGCAGGTCGTTGGGGTCGCGCTCGCCGCGGAGCGCCCGCAGCACCGCCGCGGCGTCCGACGACCCGCCGCCGAGGCCCGCCGCCACCGGGATGCGCTTGCGCAGCTGCACCCGCCGCGTCTCGCCGAGCGCCGCGAGCGCGCCCCGCACGAGCGTGTCCTGCGGAAAGCCCTCGACCACGGTCTCGTCGGCCGGCTCGAGCTCGAGCTCGTCGTAGCAGTCGATGGCCTGGAAGAGGGTCGTCAGCCGGTGGTAGCCGTCGCTTCGCAGCGGCCCGACGCGCAGGCACAGGTTGACCTTGGCGGGGGCGCGCAGGATCACTCCGCCGCCGCTTCCAGCTCCCGCGCGAGCTGTCCCAGCCGCTCGGGCACGAGCTGCTCGGCGCGCATGCCGGCGATCTCGGCCGGCGGCGCGGGCAGGCCGGCCAGCCGCAGCGAGTTTGCAAGCGTCTTGCGGCGATGGGCGAAGGCGCCGTGCACGACGCGCGCCGTCCACTCCCACTCGGGGCCGAACGTGACCCCCGGCCGGCGGCGGAAGGCGACGAGCATCGAGTCGACGTTCGGCTGGGGCACGAACACGTTGCGCGACACGGCCCGCCCGCCGATGCGCTCGCAGGCCAGCTGCACGAGCACCGACACGGCGCCGTAGGCCTTCGTGCCCGGCGGGGCGAACAGGCGCTCGCCGATCTCGCGCTGCACCATCACGCAGAAGCGCTCGATCGCGGGCAGCGCGCGCATGAGCACTGGAGTCGCGACGCCGTAGGGCAGGTTCGCAACCATCACGCGCGGCGGCGGGTCGAGGGCGGCGAGATCGAGGTCGAGCACATCGGCGAAGACCAGGCGCACGTTCTCGACGCCGCGGAGGGTCTCGCCGAGCGCACCCTCAAGGCGGCGATCGATCTCGATCGCATGCACAACCGAAACTCTACGAGCGAGCCAGACAGTGAGCACGCCGAGTCCCGCTCCTACCTCGACGACAACGTCCGTTGCCGCCAGAGGTGCCAACCGATCCACCGTACGCAGGACGTTGTCGTCGATCAAGAAGTTCTGGCCGAGGTCGCGGTCGGGCGCGATCCCGAACTCCTCCAGCCGCCGCAGCGACACCTGCCTGGTCACAGGCCGAACAGGCGGTCGGCGTTGCGGTCGATCTGGGCCGCGAGCGCGGCCGGCTCGACGCCGCGCTCGCGGGCGAGCACGGCGAGCGTGAGGGCGGCGTAGGCCGGCTGGTTGGGCCGGCCGCGGTGCGGCGGCGGCGCCAGGTAGGGGCAGTCGGTCTCGGCCAGGATGCGGTCGTCCGGCACGCGCGCGGCCGCCTCGCGCAGCGCCCCTGCGGACGGGTAGGCGACGTTGCCCGCGAACGAGCACAGGTAGCCGCGCGCGAGCGCCTCGTCGAGCCGGTCGACCGACGAGAAGCAGTGCAGCACCACCGGCACCCGCGCTGCCTCGAGCATGCGAAACGTGTCGTCGTCGGCCGCGCGCGTGTGGATCACGAGCGGCAGCGAAAGCTCGTTCGCAAGCTCGATCTGGGCGGCGAATATCCGCACCTGGTCGGCGCGCGGCGCGTAGTCGCGGTAGAAGTCGAGGCCGCACTCCCCCACCGCCACCGCCCGCGGATGCGCGAGCAGCGGCCGCAGCGCCCCGGGGTCGCCCGCCCCGGCCGCCTCGTGCGGGTGGATGCCGACGATCGCCCACACCGTCGGGAACCGGTCGGCGAGCGCGAGCGCCTGCGCGCGGCCCACCGTCAGGATCCGCCCGACTCCGGCCGCGGCGGCCGCGGCGACGAGCTCCTCCGGCGTCCCCTCGCAGAGCTCGAGGTGCGCGTGGGTGTCGATCACGCGCGCGGGAAGAGCGGCGGCGGCTGGCTGACCGCGATGCCCGCCGGCAGGAGGCCCATGCCGGCCCGCTCCCAGGCGACCGCGCCCGGATCGCCGACCGCGTCGAGCATCCGCGCCGCCGAGGCGGGGATGAACGGGTGCAGCAGCACCGCGAGCGAGCGCACCGTGTCGGCCAGGGTGTAGAGCGTGGTGTCGAGCAGCGCCTGGTCGGCGGCGGCCTGGCTGCGGGCGAGCACCCACGGCTGGCGGTCCTCGACGTAGCGGTTGGCGGCGCGGACGAGCCCCCAGATCGTCTCGAGCGCGCCGGTGAGGTCGATCGCGTCCATGCGCGCGCGCACCTCGGCGTCGACCGGCTCGAGCTCGCAGCGGCCCTCGGGCACGACGCCGCCGCGGTAGCGCACGATCATCGCCGTCGCCCGCGACACCAGGTTGCCGAGGTCGTTCGCGAGCTCGCCGGCGTAGCGGCGGTCGAGCCCCTCGCGGGTCACGCTCCCGTCCTGCCCCCACTGCACCTCGCGCAGCACGTAGAAGCGCAGGGCGTCGGCGCCGAGCTCGTCGATCACCGCGAGCGGGTCGATCACGTTGCCGAGCGACTTCGACATCTTGTGGTCACCGCTCGTGAGGTAGCCGTGCACGAACAGGCGCCGCGGCGGCTCGTATCCGGCGGCGATCAGAAGCGCCGGCCACGACACGCAGTGCAGACGCAGGATGTCCTTGCCCAGCAGGTGCATCGACGGCCAGAACGTGCCCGACACGTCGCGGCCGAGGCCGTACTCGAGCGCCGTGTGGTAGTTCAGAAGCGCGTCCACCCACACGTACACCGTCTGCTCGGGCTTCCAGGGCAGCGGCACGCCCCAGCTCACGGACGCCCGGCTGACCGAGAAGTCCTGCAGGCCCGCCTCGATGAACGACCGGGCCTCGTTGTAGCGGGCGCGCGGCATCACGTACTCGCGATCGCGGTCGTACAGCGCGAGCAGCTCGTCGCGGAAGGCGGACAGCCGGAAGAACGTGTTCTCCTCCTCGACCCGCTCGACCGGGGTCTTGTGGATGGGACACACATTTCCTGGCTGCTCGAGCTCGGACTCGGCGTAGAACTGCTCGCACCCGGTGCAGTAGAGGCCCGAGTAGGTGTCCTCGTACAGGTGGCCCGCGTCGCGCAGCCGCACCATGAAGTCCTGGACGCGCCGCTCGTGCTCGGGGTCGGTGGTGCGGATGAAGAAGTCGTTCGACGCCTCGAGCCGCTCGACCAGGTCACGGAAGCGCGCGGACACCCGGTCGCAGAACTCCTGCGGCTCAAGGCCCGCCGCGGCGGCGGCCTGGGCCACCTTCGCGCCGTGCTCGTCGGTGCCCGTCAGGAAGAAGACCTCCTCGCCGCGCTGGCGGTGGTGGCGGGCCAGGGCATCGGCCGCAACGGTCGTGTACGCGTGACCCAGATGCGGGTCCGAGTTCACGTAATAAATGGGAGTTGTAAGGGAAAACGGCATATCGCGTCCGCGGTCTGGCAAATTGGCAGGAAGGCATCTATGCTCAGACGTGGGCTCCATCCTAACGAGATGGCGAGGGTCACTATGAGCGTTATCAGGCATGGCGCGGGTGTGCGCGGTCGCGCGGCATCCACGCGGGCAGGGGGCGTGGTGCGCAGGGTGGACGAGCTGGGCCGGATCGTGATCCCGGTCGAGATCCGGCGCAGGTTCGGGATCGACGTGCGCGATCCGCTCGAGATCAGCGTGCGCGGCGAGACGATCGTGCTCTCGAAGCCGCATGACGCGTGCGTCTTCTGCGGGCGCACCGGCGGCCTCGACGAGTTCCACGGCCGTCAGGTGTGCACGACCTGCCGGGTCGAGCTCGCGGGCAACGACGTCGTCAGGGCTTCGTAGCGGCCTGATAGAGCTGGTTTCGCGGCACCCCGGTGAGGCGCGACGCAAGCGCTGCGGCTCGCCGGGAGCCGAACGCCGCCACGAGCTCGGCCAGCGCGTCGGCGGGGACGTCGGCGGCGCCGGGGGGCGGCGCCGGCACGGCGGCGAGCACGAGCGTCACCTCGCCCTTCGGCGCCGTCGCGAACGTCTCGGCGAGGTCGGCGAGGCGGCCGCGCTCGACCTGCTCGTGCAGCTTGGAGAGCTCGCGGCACACGACCGCCTCGCGGTCGGGCTCGGCCGCGGCCAGGGCGGCGAGCGTCGCCGCCAGCCGCTGCGGCGACTCGAAGGCGACGACCGGCAGAGCGCCGGCGTCGAGGCGGCGCACCTCGGCCGCGGCCTTGGCCGCCGGGCGGGGCAGGAAGCCGGCGAACACGAAGCCGCCGCCGCCGAGGCCTGACACCGCCACCGCGGCGGTGACGGCCGAGGGCCCGGGCAGCACGGTCACCGGCAGCCCGGCCGCGGCCACCGCCGCCACGATGCGCGCGCCCGGATCGGAGACGCCCGGCATGCCCGCGTCGGTCGCAAGCGCCACCCGCTCGCCGGCGCGGATGCGCTCGACGAGCTCCGGGGCGCGGGCCGCCTCGTTGTGCTCGTGCACCGCGAGCAGGGGCACCGAGATGCCGTTGCGCTCGAGCAGGATGCGGGTGCGGCGGGTGTCCTCGCAGGCGACGACGTCAGCGGCCCGGAGCTCGTCGAGCAGCCGCAGCGTGACGTCGGCAAGGTTGCCGATCGGCGTCGGGCAGACGACCAAGGCGCCGGGTCGGCGGGAGGATTCGGGCACTGCGTCTACCATTAAAGCGTCGTGGCCGACACGAAGCCGACCAAGGCATACCGCACCTACCGCGGCGGCAGAGCCGGGCGCGACGACCCCGACGCCGCCCGCTTCGACTTCGGCGGCGGCGGCACGGGAACGGCCGCTCCGCCCCGCCCGCGCACGCCCGCAGGCCTGCCTCCACCGGACATGCGCCCCGGCGAGGTGCTGCCGGGCCGGCCGGTGGCGGTGCCAGGCGCCCCCGGGAAGCGGCCGCCCGGAACGCCCCCGGGGCGCGGGATCCGGCGCTGGCCCTGGAAGCGCATCATCGGCATCGGCATCCCGGTCGTCTTCCTGCTCTTCTGCGGGTGGCTCTACCTCGGCTACCGCAGCTTCTCGAACGAGATCGCGAACGCCAACAAGCGCCTCGACAAGCGCACGCTCGCGGCGCTCGCCCCGGCCGGGAACATCCTCACGAGCTCGCAGATCAGCCTCATCATGGGCTCCGACAGCCGCGGCTCGAACGCGATCTCCGGCGCGCGCTCCGACTCCATCCTGCTCGTGCGCACCGATCCGTCCAAGCACCTGATCTCGATGCTCTCGATCCCGCGCGACCTGAACGTGCCCATCCCGGGGCACGGGACGAACAAGATCAACGCCTCGTTCGCCTTCGGCGGGCCGCCGCTTCTGATCCACACCGTGAACAGGCTCACCGGCCTGCGCGTGAACCACATGGTGCTCGTGGACTTCAACGGCTTCAGGGACCTGATCGACTCGCTCGGCGGGGTCACGGTCTACAACCCGTACAAGGTGGTGTCCTCGGTGCCGTTCGACGGCCTGATCTGGCACTTCGCCAAGGGCAACATCCACCTCGACGGCCGCCACGCGCTGGCCTACGCCCGCATCCGCCACACCACCAACCCGCGCGATTCGGACATCACCCGCGAGGAGCGCCAGCAGCGGGTCGTCCAGGCGCTGATGCACAAGCTCGTCACCCCCTCGTCGCTCTTCAACCTGCCCGCCCTCGGGCGCGACATCGCCAAGCCGCTCGCGACCGACCTGTCGGCGCAGGAGATCCTGGGGATGGGCTGGCTCAAGTTCCGCGCGTCGCGCACGCTGCAGTGCCACCTGGGCGGCACGCCCGAGTCGATCGGCGGCCAGGACGTGCTGCAGCCGAGCGAGCAGAACGTGGCCGTGATCCAGATGTTCCTGGGCAACCAGGCGCCCCAGCCGCCGCCGGCGTCACAGCTCTACGCCCCGGGCTGCACGATCCACTGACAGAGCCGTTGCGCGCGGCCTCAGACGGCGTACATTCCAATTGTGCGGATGCGAACGTGGCTTGCGGGACTGGCCCTCACGGCCGCCGCGTCCGCGTGCGCCGGCTCGGGATCGGCGTCGCATCCGACGCTCACCGCCGCCCAGGCCCTGCACGAGGCCCGCGCCGACGGGTTCACGGGGGTCGTCCGCACCGGCGGAGAGTCATGGCACTGCGACGCCCACACAAGCGAGGTCGGGCCGGCGCAGACCACCGGCCGCTACTCGAAGTACAAGCGCATGAACTACGGCGTGGAGTTCGGCGACCGCCGTGTGCCGCCGGCAAAGGACAACACCGGGCGCATCGCCATGTTCGTGGTCGCGCTCCCCGACGCCCGCCTGGCCGCCCGCTGCGCCGCGGCCGGCATCTACGCCGACGAGCATCAGCCGATCGACACCACGGCGGCCGCGCAGGGCAAACACACGAAGACGTACCGGTACAAGCTGATCGCGGGCACGACGGTCGAGAGTCACATGCACAAGTCGGGCTTGCCGGGGTCGGACTTCCCGTCGGACGGCCAGTATGAGACCTTCATCGCCCACGGCCGCGTGCTCGCGCTGGGACTGGCGTACACCGAGCACACCTCCGCGATCGTCCAGGGTGACCTGAACCGCTTGGCCGCAGAGATCGCCGGCTAGCCGACCGCGCCCCTTGCGCTTGTATCTCATTCGTGCTATATAGCATGCGTGAGATTGACACGGACGCGCGCTGCCCGCGCCACCCTGATTGCGGCCGTCCCCGCGTCGGCGATCGCCGCCCTCACGCTCCCGTCGGTGCATGTGCTCCGAAACGCCGACAACTCAACCACGCTGCTCGAGCTCGCAACCGTCCTTGCCTTCACGGCAGTCGCCGCGGCGGCCGGCCCGAGCGCGCTCGGAGGGACGACTCGCATCGGCGCCCTCGCGGTCGCGTTCGGTGCGGCGGCGACGCTTTGGGTCGGGGGCTTCGTGTGGCTGGTCGTGGCGTTCCTGCACCTGTGCAGCGCATCGACGGCGCCCGGCGTCGCCGCGCTCGGCAGCGCGGTCGCGGTCTACGCGCCCGGCTCGGCGCTCGCGTTCCGCGACCCCCGGCGCACGGCCTGGGAGTGGCCGCTCGTGATCGTGCTCGCCCTCGCGGTCTCGCTCGGCGTGCTCGCCCTCGCCACGGGCGGACCGCACTGGTGCGAGACCTGAGCCCGGCTCAGCCCTCGGCGGCCTTCTTGGCCGTGCCGCCCTTGCCCGAGTCGCCAGACGACTTCGCCTCGGCGGGCTTGGAATCCGACGTCTTCGAGTCGCCGTCCTTGGACTTGCTGTCGCCCGACGACGCCTCGGCCCGGCCGTCGGCGGCCACCTTCTTGCCGCGGCCGTAGTCGGTCGAGTAGAAGCCGGAGCCCTTGAAGTGGATCGCGACGGGGTGCAGCACACGGACGGCCGCGGCGCCGCACACCTCGCAGGCCTCGATCGGGTCGTCGGCCATCCTCTGCATCACCTCGAACCGGTGCCCGTTGGTACAGCGGTACTCGTAGATCGGCATGCAAACCGAGTATACCGCGCGCCTCGGGGGTGAAACTGGCCGGCCCTGGCACACTGGGGGCGAGAGTGCCAATACGGCCCTTCGGTAGCATGGACGACTTGCGCATCGCCATCGTGACCGACTTCTACTACCCGTCGCTCGGCGGCATCACGGAGCACGTCGACGGACAGGCGCGCGAGCTCGCAAACCGCGGCCACGAGGTCACGGTGATCACCGGGCACCTCGTGCGCACGCCGCCCGTGTCGGATGACGCCCTGGCGGTGCCCGAGCCGAACTTCGAGATCGTGCGGATGGGCATCGCCATCCCGCTGTTCGTGCCGTACTGGGGCAACAACGCCCAGACCCTGCACACCTACGGCCCCCGCCTGGGCAAGCAGCTGCACGCGCTCTACCGCGAGCGCGGCTTCGACGTCGTGCACGTACACGCGCCGTACAACCCGCCGTTCCCGGCGTGGGCGATCGACCAGTGCCCCGACGACGCGATCTGCGTCGCGACCTTCCACAGCGTGTTCCCGCAGACCACCGGCATGGACATCCTGGCCGAGTGGACGCGCCCGTGGATCGAGCGCCTGGACGGCCGCATCTGCGTCAGCGAGGCCTGCATCGGCTCGCTCGCCCCGTACTACCCGTACGCCTACGACGTGATCCCGAACGGCATCGACGCGAACCACTTCTCCCCCGACGCCGAGCCGGTCGCCAAGATCATGGGCGACCACCAGAACATCGTCTTCTGCGGCCGCTTCGACCCGCGCAACGGCCTCGACACCGTGATCGAGGCGTACCGGCTCCTGCACCGCGAGCGCGGCGATGCGGTGCGGCTCGTCGTGATCGGCGACGGCCCGCTGCGCAAGCTCTACCGCCGCCAGGTCGGTGAAGAGCTCGCGCCCTTCGTCCACTGGGCCGGGCGCCTCAACCGCAGCCGGCCCAACTACCTCACGTCGGGCTCGGTGTTCTGCACGCCGTGCAACCGGGCGTCGTTCGGGATGGTGCTGCTCGAGGCGATGAGCTGCGGCCGCCCGGTGGTCGCCAGCCGCATCAGCGGCTTCCAGCTGCTGATGGAGGACGGCCGCCAGGGGTTCCTCGTCCACCCCGGCGACTCGGCCGAGCTGCACGCCGAGGCGCTCGCCCAGCTCCTGGACGATCCCGCCCTGCGCGCGCGGATGGGCGCCGAGGGGCGGCGCACCGCGCTCGAGAACTACGCCTGGCCGCGCGTCGCGGCCAAGCTCGAGACCTACTACGCCGACCTCCTGGCCGGCGAGCAACCGGTATGGGCAAGCGCGAAGTCATCACTCGCTTCGTAATCCTCGGAGCGGCGTGGGTCGCCGCCGCCGCGGTGATCGGACAGGCCGTCGGGGGGATTGCAGGCGAGGTCGTGGAGGGCGCCGCCGTGCTGCTCCTGCTCTTCGTGGCGTGGTCGGCGTTCACGCCGAATGGGCGCCTGTTCGGGCGCGTGATCGGCACGGGCTTCTCCCCCAGCCCGAAGGTGGCGATCACGTTCGACGACGGCCCCAGCCCCGAGCACACGCCGGCGGTGCTCGACGCGCTGCGCTCGGCCGGGGCGCGGTCGACCTTCTTCGTGCTCGGCCGCCATGTCCGCGCCCACCCCGAGCTGGCGCGCCGGATCGTGGCCGAGGGGCACGAGCTCGCGAGCCACGGCGACGACCACTCGCTGCTGACGTTCGCGGGCCCGGCGGCGATCGCCCACCAGTTCCGGGCCGCCGACGAGGCCGTGACCGCGGCAGTCGGCACGTCGGTGGCACACCTCTTCCGCACGCCGCACGGGTACCGCGGGCCGTTCGTCGCCCCGGTCGCCCGCCGGCTCGGCTACCGCCTCGTCGGCTGGACAGGCGCGATCTTCGACACCGCCCGCCCCGGCGTCGACGTCATCGTCGACCGCTGCGCCGGGGTGCTCGCGCCCGGCGCGATCGTGCTGCTCCACGACGGCGACGGCTCCGGCCGGGGCGGCGATCGCACCCAGACCGTCGAGGCCCTGCCGCGCGTGCTCGAGACGGCCCGCGAGCGCGGCCTCGTGCCCGTCACCGTGTCGGAGCTCGCCGAGGACCTGCAGCCGAACCGGCACCGGATCCCCAAGGCGGCGGCGTTCGGGGCGATCACCGTCGCGATCGTGTTCGCGCTCTCGCGCAAGTTCGACCTGCAGGTCGTGGCCGACGTGTTCACCAAGGCGAACCCGCTCTACGTGCTCGCCGCGCTCGTCGCCAACCTGGTCTCGGTGGCCGCGAAGGCGCTCACGTGGAAGGCGGCCTTCGATGCGATCCCGGCCGACGACGGCGAGGAGCCGGTCGACGTCGGCCTGCGCGACGTCGTGCCGGCGATCTTCATCGGGTTCCTGCTGAACACCGTGCTGTTCGCCCGGCTCGGCGAGGTCGCGCGCGTGTCGGTGGTGCGGCGCAAGCTGGCCGCGCGCGGCCAGCACGTGCCCGTCCCGACCGTGGTGGGGACGCTCGTCACCGAGCAGCTGCTCTCCGGCGTCACGCTCATCGCGGTGCTGATCGCCGTCGTGATCTACGTGCCCGTGCCCCGGGCCGCCGTCAACCTGCTCGCGGTGCTCTCCGGCGTCGTGATCTTCATCGCGCTCGTCGCCGTCTCGATCGAGGTGTACGGGCGCCTGCGCCGCCGCCAGCGGCCGCCCGACGACTACGTCGAGCGCTGGTGGCACCTGCTCGGCATCAGCTTCACCTCGACGGTCGCGGCGCTGCGCCGCGGCCAGGCGATCTTCCAGCGGCCGCGGCTGCTGGCGTTCGGGATCACCACCGCGACGGCATCATGGATCGCGCAGATGGCCGGCATCTATCTGACGCTCGGTGCGTACGGCATCCACCAGGGCCTGGGCGAGACCGCGGTCGTGTTCCTGGCCTCGAACCTGGTGCAGCTGTTCCCGATCACGCCGGGCAACCTGGGCGTGTTCCAGGGGGCGACGGCGACCAGTCTGACGCTCCTTTACAGTGTCCCCGCCAACCTGGCGCTGACGTTCTCGATCGGCCTGCAGCTGATCGAGGCGCTGCTGGGCGTCGGCGTTGGCTTCGTATTCCTGTCGATGGAAGGACTGTCGGTGGCAGAGCTGCAGACGCAGGCCGAGTCGGGGGCGCACGCCGAGTGAGGCGACTCGCGCTGCTCGTCGCCGCGGCGGCCTGCCTGACGGCCTCCGCCTGCGGCGGGAGCGGCGGCGGCAGCTCGAGCAGCGCCCCGAAGGGGCCGCCGCTGGCAACGACGCTGCCCACGTCCGGGACCGTGCGGTACAAGGGCGACGGCCGCATCTACACGGTCGCGCCGCTGCACAAGCCCCTGCGGCTCGACGACATCGTCGTCCAGGTGCGCAGCGTCGTCTGGCGCTCGTCGGCCGGCGTCGGGTTCAAGCCCCCGGGGACGACCACCTACGGCGTCGTCACGCTCACGGTCACGAACCTGACCAAGTCGCGGCAGACGGTCGCGCCGACCCAGATCTGGCTGCGCGACGCAAGCGGGGCGCCGTTCCTCGCCGCCGCGACGACCACGGTGCCCGGGAACCTGCTGCGCAGGCCGATCCCGCCGGGACGGTCGGTGACCGGGACGCTCGTCTACCCGACGCCGCGGCGTGAGACCGGCTACCTGCTGGTGTACCGCTTCGGCGACGCCGCGGCCATCGCCAAGGCCGAGCACGTCGGCCTGGTGCGCTACTCCTAGCCCAGCTCGCGCGAGAGCAGGTCGGCGACGGTCTCGCGGGCGACGACCACACGCTCGGCCCCGTCCGCGACCATCACCGCCGCCGGCCGCGGCAGGCCGTTGTAGTTCGAGGACATCGTGGCGGTGTAGGCGCCCGTCGCCGCCAGGGCGATCACATCGCCCGTCCGCAGCTGCGGCAACGCGGCCGCCTCGATCAGGATGTCGCCCGACTCGCAGTGCTTGCCGGCCACCGTGTAGGTGTGCGTCGCCGGCTCCCCGAGGCGATCGACCACGAACGCCTGGTAGCGCGCCCCGTACATCGCCGGGCGGGGGTTGTCGGCGATGCCCCCGTCGACGGCGGCGTAGGTGACGCCGGCGTCCGTGCGCTTGATCGCACCGACCGTGTAGAGGGTGACGCCGGCCGGCCCCGCGATCGAGCGGCCGGGCTCGAGCACGAGCTCGGGCAGCGGCAGCCCGCGATCGCCGAGCAGCCCGGCCAGCACGGTCGCCGTCTGCTCGACCGCGGCGCGCACGTCGGGCGCGCGGTCGGCGTCGGTGTAGGCGATGGCAAGGCCGCCGCCGAGGTCGAGCACCGGCAGGTCGCCCAGGCCGTGTTCGGCGATGAACGACGCGAGCCACGCGGCGGCCTCGAGGTAGGTGCCGACGTCGCGGATCTGCGAGCCGAGGTGCACGTGCAGGCCGGCCGCGCGCACGTGCGCAAGCCCCGCCGCCGCCCGCAGCGCGGCGACGGCCGCCGCCGGGGGCAGGCCGAACTTCGACGCGGCGTGGCCGGTCGCGATCTTGTGATGCGTGTCGGCCTCGATCCCCGGCGTGACCCGCACGAGCACGTCCTGGACACGCCCGGCCGCGGCGGCGAGCGCCTCGATCTGGGCGAGCTCGGCCGGGTGATCGACCACCACCAGGCCGGCGCCGGCCGCAAGCGCCGCCGCGATGTCCGCGTCGGACTTGTTGTTGCCGTGCACGATCAGGCGCTCGCCCGGCACGCCGGCGGCGAGCGCGAAGGCCAGCTCGCCCTCCGAGGCCACGTCCATGCCGAGCCCTTCCGAGACGAGCACCCGCAGCACCGCGACGGTGACCTGCGCCTTGCAGGCGAAGGCCGCCCGGGCCGCGCCCGGGTACGCCGCCAGGCCGTCCCGGTAGGCGCGCGCACGCAGGCGCAGCGTGGCCTCGTCGTAGACGAGCAGCGGCGTGCCGTGACGGGCGGCCAGGTCGCCGAGCGCGACGCCGCCGACGGCCAGGCGGCCGCCGGTCACCACCGCCGTCTCGGGCAGGACGCTCATCGGATGGCCATCCTAGAGAGTCGGCGCCGGTATCCTGCCCGCCCATGTCGAACCGCGTGCTCGTCGTCGGCTGGGACGGCGCCGACTGGGAGGTGCTCGACCCGCTGCTGCGGGCCGGCGACCTGCCCAACCTGGCGGCGCTCGCCGAGCGCGGCAGCCGCGGCGTCGCCCGCTCCGTCATCCCGTCGCACTCCTGGGCGGCGTGGCCGTCGTTTCTGACGGGCGTCGATCCGGCCGGGCACGGCGTGTTCGACATCCTCGAGCACCGGCCCGGGCAGACGCGCCGGCTACCGGTCTCGTCGCGGTCGATCCTCGCGCCGACATGGCCGCAGCGGCTCTCCGACGCCGGCCGCACCGTGCTGCTCGTGAACGTGCCGCTGACCTATCCGCCGATCCCGGTGCGCGGCGTCGTGATCGCGGGCGGCGTGATCCCGCCCAAGGCGGTCTACTCGCACCCGCCCGAGACCGGCCCTGCGCTGCACTGGCCGATCAACGGCGGCTCGTGGACGACCTTCCGCCACCGGCCGCTCGAGCTCATCGCCGACGTCGAGCGGGTGACGGCCGACCGTGCGGCGGCGGTGCGGCAGCTGCTCGACGCCGAGCCGTGGGACGTCGCCTGCGTCGTCTTCGTCTCGCCCGACCGCATCCAGCACTGCCTGCTCGAGTACGTGCACCCCGGCCACCCCGATCACGCGCGTGCCTCGCAGACACCGGTGGCCGAGCGCGTGCGCGACGTCTACCGCCTGCTCGACCGCGAGCTCGGGGCGCTGATCGAGCGCACCGACGGCGAGGACACCGTGATCGTCATGTCCGACCACGGCCACCAGCCCTGCACCCGGGCGCTGAACATGAACCGCGTGCTCGAGCAGCTCGGCTACCTGCACCTGGGGCGCGGCTCGGCCTTGATCGGCCTGCTCGCCTGGGGCCGCGTGCGCTCGCTCGCCCGCGTCGCCTACGACAAGCTCGGCCTGCACGGCAAGGTGGCCGTGCCGACGGCCCCGATCGACTGGGCGCGGACGCGGGCGTACACGAGCGTCGTCTCGACGGGCGAGGGCGTCTCGCTCGCGCTGCAGGGCCGCGAGCCCGAGGGCACCGTGCCGGCGGCCGACTACGAGCGCGTCCGCGCCGAGCTCGCCGCCGCGCTCGAGGGCTTCATCGACCCCGCGACCGGCCGCCACCCGATCCGGCGGGCGGTGCCGCGGGAGCAGGTGCTCTCGGGCGCCTACCTCGACCGCGCCCCCGACCTCCTGCTCGAGGCCGCGCCGCTCTACTCGCTCACCCACGCCCGGCAGATGGTCGAGGCGGCCGACTGGCTCTCCGGCGACCACCGCCCCGAGGGCGTGTACGTGGCCGCCGGGCCGGGCACGGGGCCGGCCGACGGCGGCGAGATCGCGCTCACCGACTTCGCCGCGATCATCGCCGCGGCCGCGGGCGTCGCGGCGGACACCGCCCCCTCGGCAGCGCCGGACGAGCCCGACGGGGCGGTGTTCTCTGACGAGGAGCAGCGCGAGGTCGAGGAGCGCCTGCGCGGGCTGGGCTACCTCGAGTAGCGCGCGGATGACCGACGAGCGCACGCTGCTCGCGGGCACCGGCGCGAACGTCGTCGGCCTCGCGGTCGGCGTGCTGGCGGCCTTCGGCGTGCAGCTGCTGCTCGGCCGGCAGCTCCCCGGCGGCGGGCTCGCGCTCGTCACGGTCGCCGTCCAGATCGCGTTCGTCGTCGCGGCGGGGGCGCGCTTCGGCATGGATCTTGCCTCGGTGCGCGCCGTCGCGATCGGCGCCGGGCGCGCGGACATGTCGGGCCTGCGCAGCCTCGTCGACCGCTGCGCCGGGATCGCGCTCGCCGCCGGTGTCGTGCTGGCCGTCGCCGTGGCGGCACTCTCGCCGCTTGCGGGCGACCGCGGAGCGGCGATCGCGGTCGGCGCGGCCTCGCTGCCGCTGATCGCCGCCGCCAACGTCTACCTCGGCGCCACCCGCGGCCTGAAGAAGATGGGGCCGACGCTGTGGGTGTTCTGGATCGGCCAGCCGGTGGCCTGGATCGCGCTCGCCGCCGCCGCGATCGCCGCCGGCGGGGGGACGAACGCCGCGATCGCCGCCTACGACCTGTCGTGGCTCGGGGCCGCGATCGCCGCCCGCGTCCTGTGGCGAGGGCTGGCGGCGTGGCCGGGTGCGCGCCCGGCGACTCGGGCCGAGGTGCGGGCCGTGCTGCGCTACGGCGCGCCGCGCGCACCGTCGGCGCTGCTCGCCCAGGCGCTCTTCTGGGGCGACCTGTTCGTGCTCGCCCACTTCGCCTCGGGCCGGACGCTCGACGCCTACGCCGCCGCCGCCCGGATCGCCCAGCTGATCCTGCTCTTCCTCACGTCGGTGAACCTGGTGTTCTCGCCGTTTGCCGCCGACCTGCACGCGCGCGGCGAACGCGCCCAGCTCGACGCGCTCTTCAAACGCGCGACCCGCTGGGCGCTCGGGGCGACGCTGCCGCTCGCGATCGTGCTCTTCGTCGCAGCGCCCCAGGTGCTCGAGGCCTTCGGCCCGGGCTTCGCCGTGGGCGCGACGCCGCTGCGGATCATGCTGCTCGGCCAGACGGTGAACGTCGCCACCGGCGGCGTGGCCTTCGTGCTCGTCATGGCCGGGTTCACCGGCATCGATCTGGCCGACAACGTGCTCGCGGCGGTCGTGCTCTTCGCCCTGGCGATCCCGCTCGCGGCGGAGGTCGGCCCGGCCGGCGCCGCCGCCGCCTCGGCCGCCGCGCTCGCGGCGGTGAACGTCGTGCGCCTGATCCAGGTTCAGCGCCTGGTCGGCGTGCAGCCGTTCGATGCCGACTACCTGCGCCTCGGCATCCCGGCCGCGGGCTGCGCGCTGGCGGCATGGACGGCGCGGGCGGCCACCGGCTCGCACGCGTGGTGGGTCGCGGTCGCGGCGACGACGCTCGCCGGCGCGGCCGCCTACGCCGTGCTGCTGCCGGCGGGGCTGCCCGCCGCCGAGCGGTCGGCCGTGGCCGCGTTCACGCGCAGGATCGCGAACCGGCCCAGGTGATCCGGCGTGTCGGCCGGGTCGCGGTAGATCAGGTGCAGCGCGGGGTCGGCCAGGATCTGCGCCACCACGTCGGGCGGCTGGTCGCGCAGGTCGAGCAGGACGTAGCGGGCATGGAGGCGGCGCAGGATGGCGGCGCGGCGGGCGGCGGTCGTCTCGAGCGAGAAGAAGGACTGCTCGAGGTGGTTCAGGCGTGACTCGTCCAGGCGCGGCACGGCCCGGGTGCGCGCCTCGGGCAGCACAGCGGCGCGGATGTTGGCGAACGCGAAGAGCTCGAACAGCCGCTGCGGGTCGCCCAGCACCACCGGCGGCGGCCCCGGGATGCGCCGGAAGGCGGCCGCCGCGCCGGGCGTGATCCGCACGGTCTCGAACGCGGGCGGGGAGCGGTACGGGCCGTCGACGGCCGACGTGCGCACCACCGGGCCCCAGTGCCAGATCCACGGCCCAAGCGCCGCCACGACGAGCGCCACCGCGCCCGCCGAGACCGTGAGGGCAGGCGCCTGCCTGGCACGGAAGCGCAGCGCCAGCGGGACGGCCGCCAGGCCGGCGACGACGAGCACGCTCGCCGGGGTGTGCCACACCCACGGGATGCCGCGCACCTCGTGCCCGGCGAGCGCGAGCGCCACCGCGAGCGGCCACGCCCACCGGCCCAGGGCGGCGGCCGCAATGCACGCCCCCGCCGCGGCGACTGCCGGCCAGGTGAGCGGCTGCCAGAAGCGATGGAACTGGCCCATGCCGACCGCGGCGATCAGCACCGTGTTCACGCCGGGGACGAGCAGCATGACCAGTAGGGCGACGCTCGACGCCGCCAGCGGCAGCAGCGCGCGGTAGCGGGCCACGACCACGAGCAGCAGGATCGCGAGCAGGACGTAGCCGCGATCGAACACGGGCGCCCACGGGTACATGACGAGCGCACGGCGGCCGTGGATCAGGAACTCGTCGGCGTGTGACAGCACCGGGTGGCGGTGGCCGCCGCGGATCGCGACCGCCCAGATCCAGACCGACACGGCGCCGATCAGCGCCGTCGATCCCGCCAGGGTGAGCGCCGGGGTGCGGATCGCCCGGTCGCCGGCCAGCCACGCGCCGGCCAGGAGGCCGGCCGCGAGCACGAGCGCCGGGATGGCGTACGTCGGGTGCACGAGCGCGATCGCCACCATCGCGGCCAGCGTCGCCGGCGCCGCTCGCCGCACCCGCCCGATCTCGAGCAGGAACAGGATCAGCACGGCAGGCGTCAGCACCCACACGCTGAACGGCGCGGGCTGGTTGATCTGGATGACGAGGCCGTTCAGGAGCGAGCACAGGTCCCAGGCGACGAAGGCGGCGGCGAGCACGGCGACGCCCCGCCGCCCCGTCAGCGCCTTGCCGAGCGCATAGGCGCTCGTGATCGCAAGCGCCGCGCACAGGGGCTGCACGTACCGGAACGCCGTCACCGGGTCGGTGCCCGACAGGCGCGCCATCCCCGCGATCGCGGCGTGCATGACCGGGAAGGCGTAGCCGGCGTTCGCGGGGCCGTGCTCGAACGGGGAGAGGCTCGCGAACGAGATCCCCGGCACGTCCTCGAGCTTGCGGATCAGGCCGACGTGGAAGAGCCCGTCGCCCACGACCGGCAGCGACAGGCGCCAGCCCAGGTAGGCGAAGGCGGCGACGCCGGCCGCGCCCGCGCCGATCTCGCGGGCACCCGTGCTCGGGAGCGCGCAGCGGCGGCGCACGCAGACGCCGAGCGCCAGGATCTCGGCCGCGACGCCGGCGAGCACGAAGCCGAGCGGCAGGTCGAGCAGGAAGGCGAGGGCGAGCGGCGGCCCCCACGCCACCAGCCCGAGCGCGGCGGCGACCGGGGCCGCCCCGGCGCGGCCGAGGTCGCCCTCGAGCTCGAGCGCGCGCAGCGCGAGCCAGCCCGGCAGCAGGAGCACGAGCCCCGCGGCGAGCCACACCGCGAGCGCGTCGAGGCCGAGGCCGCGGGCGACGGGCAGGCCGGCGGCCACGACGGCGACGGCGGCCAGCTCCAGCCTGCGCGCATGCACGGCGGCATGCTAACGAAGGCCCTGCGTGCGCTGCGGACGCGGACCGGGCTATACCATCGGCTTCCCCCGATAGCATTCCGGCTATCGTTGTGCCGCGGTCGGAGGGGCCGCGTTCCAAATTCACCACTACGTACGGAGTGCGCGCATGCGAGTTTTGATCCTCGGCGGGGACGGCTATCTGGGATGGCCGACGGCGATGCGGTTCTCGGGACGGGGCCACGACGTGGCCGTCGTCGACAACTTTGCGCGCCGGCGCTGGGTCGACGAGATGGGCGGCGACTCGCTGACGCCGATCGTCTCGCTCGATGACCGCATCGAGGCGTGGCGGGAAACGTCCGGCAAGCGCATCCAGTCCTATGTCGGCGACCTGTCCGAGGACACCGTCGCGGCCGACGTCGTGGTCGACTTCCAGCCGGACACGATCATCCACTACGGCGAGCAGCCGAGCGCACCCTGGTCGATGCGCAGCGTCGACCACGCGGTGATCACGCAGCGCAACAACGTCATCGGCTCGCTGAAGCTCCTGTGGGCGATGCGCGACCACGCGCCGAACGCACACCTGATCAAGCTCGGGACGATGGGCGAGTACGGCACGCCGAACATCGACATCGAAGAGGGCTTCATCGAGATCACGCACAAGGGCCGCACCGACGTGCTGCCCTTCCCGAAGATGCCGGGCTCGCTGTACCACCTGTCCAAGGTGCACGACAGCCACAACATCCACTTCGCCTGCCGCGTCTGGGGCCTGCGCGCGACCGACCTCAACCAGGGCGTGGTGTACGGCGTCGAGACGCCGGAGGCGAAGCTCGACGAGCGCCTGCTGACCCGCTTCGACTACGACGAGGCGTTCGGCACGGCCCTCAACCGCTTCTGCGTCCAGGCGGTCGTCGGCATGCCCCTCACCGTCTACGGCGGCGGCCACCAGACGCGTGGCTTCCTGAACATCGTGGACACGCTCCAGTGCGTCGAGCTCACCGCCGAGAACCCGGCCGGGGCGGGCGAGTACCGCGTGTTCAACCAGTTCACCGAGACGTTCACCGTCGCCGAGCTGGCCGAGAAGGTCAAGCACGCCGGCGGCGAGGTCGGCATCGACGTGACCATCGACCACGTCCAGAACCCGCGCTTCGAGGCCGAGGAGCACTACTACAACCCGATCCACACGAAGCTCCCGTCCCTGGGCCTGCACCCCACGCTGCTGAGCGAGAACCTGATCGAGTCGACGCTCGGCGTGATCCAGCGCTACCGCGACCGGGTCATCCCCGACGTGATCGCGCCGAGCACGCAGTGGCGGCCGGCTCCTCCGGTCGGCCAGCCCGCATCGTGAGAGAGTTGCCCGGGTGACACCGCTTCGCACGACCGGCCTCTTCGCGGCGCTGCTCTTCGCGGCCCTCACGATCAACGCGTACCGCCAGGGCAAGATCGGAAACGGCGACCTGCTCGTGCGCCTGGGCGTGTTCACCCTGCCGCTCCTCCTGTTCTCGCTCGAGCCGGGGGCGCTGCAGTGGTCGTTCGACGAGCTCTCGTTCCGCAAGGGCGGCGGCCACCAGATCATGGGCGCGACCGTTCTGGCGGTCGGCGTGCTCTACCTGTTCACGTTCGGCCTCGCCGGCCGCGGCGAGAAGTCGCGCCGCGACCTCACGCGCCTGATCGAGAACCTCGCGCTCGAGCAGTTCCGCGCCACCGGCCACCCCGAGCAGTTCGCCGGCGGCGTGGCCGTCGTCGTCCCCGCCTACAACGAGGCCGACAACATCGACCACGTGCTCTCGTCGCTTCCAGGCATGGTGTGCGGCCTGCCGCTGCACACGATCGTGGTCGACGACGGCTCCTCCGACGACACGACCGAGCGCGCCCGCGCGGCCGGCGCGGCGGCGGTGCGGCTGCCGCTCAACCGCGGCCAGGGCGCCGCGCTTCGCACCGGCTACCGGCTGGCCCTGGCGACCGGCGCCGAGATCGTCGTCACGATGGACGCCGACGGCCAGCACCAGCCTTCCGAGCTGTCGCGGCTCGTGCAGCCGATCGCAGACGGCGAGGCCGACGTCGTCGGCGGCTCGCGCGTGCTCGGCGACGCCGATCCGTCGCACGCCGCCCGCGAGATGGGCATCCGCCTGTTCGCCCGGCTGCTGTCGCTGCTCACCTGGAGCCGGGTCACCGACCCGGCGTGCGGCTACCGCGCGGTGCGCACCGAGGCGCTGCGCGGGCTCGAGTTCCGCCAGGACCAGTTCCACAACTCGGAGTTCATCGTCGAGGCGTCCAAGAAGCACCTGCACACGATCGAGGTGCCGGTCACGGTGACGAGCCGCCTGTCCGGCACGTCGAAGAAGCCGCCCCACTTCCGCTACGGGATGGGCTTCGCCAACGCACTCGTCCGCGCCTGGCTTCGTTAACCTGAAATCCCTCCGCTGCGCTGCGGGATTTCAGGTGGAGAGAAACCATTCCCACGTGCGCTTGAGTCCCTCTCCGAGCTCGACGCGGGGCGAGTACCCAAGGACATCGCGGGCCTTCTCGATCAGCGAGTAGTTGCGCTGGATCTCGCCCGCGCGGGGCGGCTCGCGGCGCACGCGCGGGGTGATCCCCGAGGTCTCGGCGAGCAGTTCGAGCAGGCGGGCGAGGGTCGTCTCGACGCCGCTTGCGAGCTGGAAGATCTGGCCGCCGACGCCGGGTGTGCGCGCGGCCGCGATCAGGCCCGCCGCGAGGTCCTCGCAGAAGACGAAGTCGCGCGTCTGGCTGCCGTCGCCGTACACGATCAGCTCCTCGCCGGCGCGCAGGCGACGGATGAAGAGCGGGATCACATTGCCCTTGTGCGCCGAGCGCGGCCCGTAGGCGTTCGAGAACCGCACGACGACCGCGTCCATCCCGTAGGCGCCGTGGAACGCCGAGCAGTACGCCTCGCCGGTCGCCTTCGACGCGCCGTAGGGCGAGAGCGGCGCAACCGGCTTCTCCTCGCTCGCCGGGTAGGCGTTCTCGCCCAGAGGCGCGTTCGACGACGAGAACACGAGCCGCGGCACCTCGGCCCGGCGCGCCGCCTCGAGCACGGTCAGCGTCCCGCGCGCGTTCTGGTCGAAGTTCGTGAGCGGATCGTTCATCGACTCCACGACGCCCGCGCCGGCGGCCAGGTGGAAGACGACGTCGCCGCCCCGCGCCGCCTCGGTCACGAAGGCGAGGTCGCGCACGTCGCCGACGCGCAGCTCGGCGCCGGTGCCCTCGAGGTTTCGCGGATCGCCCGACGAGAGGTCGTCGATGACGCGCACGCCGTAGCCCTCCGCGGCGAGCGCGCGACAGAGCGCCGAGCCGATGAACCCGGCGCCACCGGTGACGATCGCCCGGGGCACGGCGGCGGAGTCTACCGGCGGCGCCTACTCGCCGCCGTCGGAGGCGCCCGGCGCGGCGCCCTTCTGCCAGCACGGCGCGCCCTCGAACGCCTCGAGCCCCGACACCACCCGCACCGGCGCGCCGGGCGTGCGGCCGCGGCGCAGGCGCGGGGCGACGACCGCCGCGGCAGCGCCGACCAGACCGCCGACCACGAACGGGCGCACGACGCCACGACGGCGACCCGACCCGCGCTCGCTCACGACGCCTCGCGGTAGGCGAAGAACGCCGCGATCGCGAGCCCGAGCACCTGGATGTAGGCGCGCGCGTTGCCGCCGAGCTGGGCGGCGATCACGATCCCGGCGATCACGTACGCCCAGGCGGCGCCGCCGGCGGCGATCCACCCGGTGGTCGTGCTGCGGTAGTACCCGGCCCCCCACAGGGTCGCCCGGCCGGCCAGGAGGCCGACGCCGTAGGCCAGGATGAAGGTGAAGAAGCCCACCCCGAACCCGCCGGCGTAGGCCAGGACGACGCCCATGACCGAGCCCGCGCCGAGCGCCGACAGGACGGCGCGCACGGCCTTGTCGGCGTGCAGCGTGACGCGCGCCGAGCGCGGCATGCGCGCGCACTCGCGGCACTTGATGCCGACCGGCGCCGGGACCATGCAATCGGGGCAGATCGGCTTGCCGCAGTTCGAGCACGACACGCCCGTCTCGACCTTCGGGTGGTTGGCGCAATAGACCGGCGCGGCGATGCCCGGGTCGACCGTGGACACGCCTGCGAGTGTAGCATCGGCGCTGTGATGCAGGAATCCGCGCCGGGGGTCGGATGACCCGCCACCCCTCCGGCCTCATGCAGATGACCGCCGAGGTCGAGCGGGCGCTGATCCGCTCCGAGCCCGTGGTGGCGCTCGAGTCGTCGGTCATCGCCCAGGGCCTGCCGCCCGAGATCGCGCCCACCGCGGCCCGCGACGCGCAGCAGCGCGTGCGCGACCGGGGCGCCGTGCCGGCGACGATCGCGATCATCGACGGCGTCGTGCGCGTCGGGCTCGACGACGAGTCGATCGACCGCCTCGCGAACGACGGCGACGTGCGCAAGGTCGGCGGCCGCGACCTGGCCACCTGCGCCGTCAGCGGCCGCTGCGGCGCGACGACGGTCGCCGGAACGCTCGCGGTGTGCACCATGGCCGGCATCCACTTCATGGCCACGGGCGGCATCGGCGGCGTCCATCGCGGCTGGGAGCACACGCTCGACATCTCCGCCGACCTGACCGAGATCGGCCGCACCGAGGTTTGCGTCGTCTGCTCCGGGGCCAAGTCGCTGCTCGACATCCCGGCCACGCTCGAGATGCTCGAGACGCGCGGCGTGCCGATCATCGGCTACCGCACCGACACGCTGCCGCTGTTCTACGTGACGCAGAGCCGGCACGCGCTGACCGACCGCGCCGACGACGCCGAGACGATCGCCGCGGCGGCCGCCGCCCACTGGGGATTCGCCCGCCGCACGGGGCTCCTGGTGGTGCAGCCGGTGGCGGCCGAGGTGGCGCTCGCAGGCGACGAGACCGAGGCCCTGGTCGAGACCGCGCTCGCGCAGGCGGCCGCCGAGGGCGTGCGCGGCCCGGCGGTCACGCCCTGGGTGCTGGCGCGTCTGCACGCCGCGACCGAGGGCCGGTCGCTGGTCGCGAACCAGCGCCTGCTGGTCGACAACGCCGGCCTCGCGGCCGAGATCGCCGCCGCCTACTACGCCTGACTACCCGGTGGGCAGGGCAGCTCGCCGGCACGTGAAGCCGGCCATGGTGGCCGGGTCGGGGAACGAGCCGCCGCCCGCCCCGCGCACGCGGTAGACGTCGAGCACCGGGCTCGAGTGCACGAGCGCGAGGAACGGCACCCCCCGGAACGCCTCCGGGTCGACGCCAGACTCGAGCACGCCGACCATGCTGCCGATGCGCACGCCCTTGACGACGAGCACCTCGTCGACGCCGAGCCGGTGCAGGAGCGCCGCCCCGCCGGCCGGAGCCTCGAAGAACCGGTGCGCCGCGAGCACGTTTCGGAGCACCGTGTGCAGCATCGCCGGACGCAGGTACGGGCCCATCCCCTCGGCGACGCTGACCCTGCCGGTGGTGGCGACGAACGTCCCCAGCGTGACGCGGTCGGGCAGGATGCGCGCATCGCAGGGCGCGTGCACGGCCACCCAGTCGAGCACCGTCATCGCGTCGTGGCCGTTCTTCTGCCAGCCGCTGCGGGCGGGGCCGACGGTGGCCGCGACGGCGACCGCCGGCACGGCGATCGCGACCGCGACGACGGCGACCGGGATCCACGCACGCACGGTCCGCAGCCGCCCCACCGCCGCCTCGGCGAGCCCCAGCGCCGCCAGCACGAGCACGAGCGGGACGTAGTCGAACTCGCGGTCGATGCCGAACCGGCCCGGGATCTGGGTGCGGTAGCGGTACGAGAACAGGAACGCGATCCCGACCAGCGTGGCCGCCGCCCCCGCGGCGACGATCCCGATCGGCGCCAGCTCGGGCGGGAAGCGGCGCAGCATGACGACGGCCGCCGCGACCGCCGCGATGGGGAGCAGCCACACGAGCCAGGTGGGCACGCTCGGCAGCGTGGTCGCGCTCTCCGTGAAGTCCTGCATGATCGCCGCCGGCCGCACGTACCAGTGCCCGTGGTCGACGGGCGAGTGCTGCAGCGTGCCGGTGAGCAGCGACGCGGTCGGGTCAACGCCCTTGCCGAACGACGCGTACGAGCTCGCGCCGGACGCGCCCTGGAATCCCACCGATCCGCCCGACGCCAGCAGGAGCACGCCGGTCAGCGCCGCACCGGCGCCGGCGATCACCGCCAGCCGCCCGAACACGGCTCGCCAGCGGCCGTCGAGCATGCCGCGGGCCACGGCGTACCAGCCCAGGACGACGAGCAGCGCCACCACCGGCACGCCGTGGGTGGCAAACCCGGCGCCGAAGAGCAGCGCGGCCAGCAGGGGCTCCTTCCACCCGTCGCGGTCGCGCAGCGCCCGCACGCCGAGCACGAGCGCACACACCGACACCATGCGGCCGACGTTCTCGGCCGTGTACACGTCGAGGTTGCGGCGCAGCTCGTCGTTCAGGACGGCCAGGGTCAGGAGCGGCAGGAGCGGCGCCAGCCGGCGCAGGCCGAGCTCGCGGCCGAGCGCCCACAGGCCGGCGGCGAGGCCGACCGACGCCACCCAGAGCAGCGCGCCCATCGCGGGCAGCGGCGAGCGCCCGATCACGTAGGAGAGCCCGGCGTGGTAGCTGTTCAGCACGACCTTGCTGACCGTCGGCGTCCACGTCGCCCCCCACTGCAGGGTCTGTGCGGGCACGCGGCCGGCGTCGGCGATCTCGAGGCCGTCGGCCCAGTACCGCCACGGCCCGAACATCTCGAAGTTGAGCAGCGGCGAGCTGCGCAGGCGCACGATCGCGATCGCGACGAAGACGAGCACGCCCATGGCGAGGCCGAAGCGGTCATCGGCGATGTCGGCCTGCAGCGCGGCCAGGTGTGCCCGCGCACCGCCGCGGCGCAGGCCCGCCACGTACAGCGCCACCGTGACGACGAGGAGCGCGCCCAGAAAGGTCGCCGGATGCAGCACGTGCCCGATCACGAGCACGACCGCGGTCATGCCGACGACCGCGTAGCCGAGCCCGAACGTGAGCGCGAACCGCGTCACCAGCCCGACCCGCCCCGGCGGATACGCGGCCAGCGTCGCTCCCAGGCCGGGCACGAGCACGAACGCCGCGGCGGTCGCGATCGTGGCCGGGTTCACGCGCTCGCCGCGTCGGCGGCTCCACCCGCGGCGGCCATCGTCGTCCCGGCCAGGAAGCCGGTCAGAAGCCACATCGTCGGATCCTCGAAGAACGAGTCATAGAAGAGCGAGCTGGCGAAGATCGCCACCAGGGCGGCCACGAGCACACGCGGCACGGGGCCGGACGCGCGCACGCGCACGGCCGCTGCCGCGAGCGCCCCGAGCACCCACAGGTAGAGCACGAGCCCGAGCGGACCGAGCTCGGCGGCGACCGTCACCGGCGTCGTGTGCGACGCCGCCCCCTTGACCCGGTACGGATGCGCCGTGCCCGCCACCGCGGCCTTCGGCAGGCCGCCGAGGCCGGCGCCGATCACGGGATGGTTGCGGATCACCCTCCAGCCGAGGCTGATCAGGTGCGAGCGCGAGTCCGACACGCGCGCGGCCGAGTTGCCGCGCAGGGCGACCGCCAGCACCCCGATGAGCCCGACCGCCCCCGCGACGACGAGCGCGATCGTCACCCGCCGCGACCACAGGCCGGCGCCGACGGCGAGCACGCCCGCCGCGACGGCGAAGTAGCTCGACTGCGAGTAGGTGAAGTAGAGGCCCAGGAAGACGAAGGCCATCGTGGCCGCGAGCGGCAGGTCGAGGCCGCGGTAGACGGCCACCCCGCAGCAGAGCACGAGCGTGACCGCCATGAAGCGACCGTACACGCTCGCGTCCCAGAAGAGCGAGTTGACGCGGAAGAACGAGCGGTAGGCGTTCGAGACCTCGACGCTCGGGTTCCAGAACACGTGCCGCGTCGCCTCCTGCCAGAGCGCCACCGCCCCGAACAGGATCGCAAGCGCGCACTGGGCGGCGAACGCCGCCCGCAGTCCGCCCGGGTTCCAGCCCAGCTGGCCGATCCGCATCGCCATGAACGCGAACGGCAGGTAGAAGAAGAGCATCGTCACCGCGGCCTGGTGCAGGTCGACCGTCCACACGAGCGACGCGGCCGAGAAGGTCACGAACGCCGCCAGCGGCAGCGCCGCCCCCCACACCGGCAACTCGGGCTCGCTCGCCCGGGCGACGTCCCAGAGCGTGCACAGGGCGCCCACGGCCAGCACGCCGTAGAGCGGCAGCAGGAGCTTCGCGTCCTGCGCGCCGAAGTGGATCGGGATGCGCGCGGGTGCCGCCAGCACGCAGGCGATCGCAAACGCCCACGGCCACCGGTGCACCACGACGGCGGCGGCGATCATGACCGCGGCGCCGACGACGAGCGCGGGCACGACGAGCAGCGGATGGCCCGTGATCAGGTGGCCGGCGCGATCGACCGACGAGTGCAGCAGGCGCGCCGCCAGCCACACCGTGCCGATCACCCACGCGGCCGCGCCGGCACGGCGAGCCGTCGGGGTGCGGACGACGACCAGGGCACCCAGGCCGGCCGCGGCCACGACGGCCGCGATCGCCTGGCTATTCACCGCACCTCACGGCACGGCCGTCCGCGTGCGCAGGACGTAGATGTGGGTCGCGCCGGCGACGACCAGCCGACCCCCCGCGGCGATCGGCGTCGCGTACTTGCCGTCGCCGAACTGCCACATGAGCTTCCCCGTCCTGGGGTCGTAGGCGAAGGTGCGCCCACGCGAGCCGGGCGACGGCCCGAGGTCGGTCACGTACACGTAGGGGCCGATCACGGTGGGCGAGGCCAGGCTCTTGAACGGGAGGCGGTGCTGCCAGAGCACCGCACCCGTGCGCGCGTTGAACGCCGCAAAGGTGCCGTCGAAGCTCGTCGCGAACACGCGCCCGTCCGACACGGCCGGCGAGCCGTACGCCCAGTTCGGCATGGTGTACGTCCAGGCCACCTGGCCGGTCGCGGCCACGAACGAGTAGAGCTTGTCGTCGGTGTTGCCGATGTACACGCGCCCGTACGCCACGGCCGGGGTCGAGAAGAAGTTGCCCGAGCGCAGCCCGGAGGACAGCCCGTCGGTGGTGCTGTGCCAGATCTGGTGGCCGTTGGACGCGTGCAGGCAGTACATCGCCCCGCCGTAGTCGCCGAAGTAGACGCGGCCGCCGACGACCGCAGGCCCGTGCTTCACCGCACCGCCCGCCTGGTACTTCCACACGACCTTGCCGGTCGCGAGCGCGAGCGCGCGCACGACCCCGTTCTGGTCGGCCATGTACAGGTAGCGCGAGTCGAAGGCCGGCGAGGACTCCATCGTGGCGCCGACGTTCGTCCGCCAGATCGTCCGGCCCGTCGCCGCCGAGAGCGCATAGATGTTGCCATCGCGCGCCCCCAGGTAGACCACGCCCGCGTGCACGGCCGGCGACCCCTGGCCGAGGTCCGAGCGCTGCTTGAGCAGCGCGCGCTGCCACAGGAGCTTGCCGGTGAACAGATCGCGCGCGCTGATGAAGCCGCCGTTCGCGTACAGGTAGAGCACGCCCTTGGCGTACACCGGCGGATACTCCAGGAAGCCGATTCCGGCGCTCCAGGTGACGTGGTAGGGCGGGTGGACGTCGGTCAGGCCGGAGGCGTCGCGGGTGCGGTCGTCGGAGAGCCCGTACACGGGCCACGAGGGCCCGAAGCGGTGCAGGGGCGAGGTCGGCGGCGTCGATCCCTGCGTGGTCGGGTCCGACGTGAGCGTGAAGGGCAGCTTGTCGCCGCGGTGCACGTCGGCCGTCTTGCGGTTTGCCACCCAGTAGGCCGCCCCGCTCCCGAGCGCCAGGAGGACGACGACGGCGAGGCCGATCAGGGCGATGGTGCGTCGGCGCATCCAGGGGACGCTAGCAACGGCTCGTTGGACGCTGATCCGGGTCGTCGGGCAATGGGGACTGTCCCCAGGCGGGGACAGTCCCCGGTTTGCGGTCCTGCGACCTACGCGGTGCGGTCCTGCGGCGCGACCACGACGCGGCCGGTGAGATCGCCGTAGAGGGCGCGCAGGAAGAGGGCGGAGAACGGCCAGATGATGGGGATCGCGAGGGCGATGCCGATGAGGATCGAGGTGGTGTTGCCGGCGAACGCGGACACGATCAGGAACATCGCCAGCACGACCGGCGCCGAGAAGAGCACGGTGATCAGCCACACGAGCCAGGTCCGCGAGAAGTTGCGGCTCGCGAGCGCGCCCGAGTGGACGATCGCCCGGGCGGGCCCGACGTCGCCGGCAGCGATCGCCGGCACCGCGAACAGGAACAGCGGGATGACCACGACGGCGTAGGTCTGGAACAGGGCGACCAGGGCTCCGCACAGGATCCCGATCAGGACCGCGGTCATGTACGTCCACACCACCCTGCGCCGCGGCGCCCGCTCCGGCAGGCCGCGCAGCATCACCCACCCGAGCAGGCAGAAGTAGCCGATCGCATACGAGAAGATCGCGGCCGCGACCGCCTCGGGCACCGTCCCTCCCGTCGTCCGGATGAGCACCACGGGCGCCGAGGCCAGGATCAGCGTGGCGACTGCCGCCACCATCAGGTCGGCCCACACCGAGCCGAACCGGTGCACCGCCGTCGCGAACAGGTCGGACATCGGCGTCCGCGGCGGCGGCGCGTCGGTCGTGGGGCCGGCCTCGGTCACGTGAGCGCCGCCGCCGGATGGCGCACACCGATGTCGAGCCGGTCGTCGGCCGCGTCCACCACCACGGTGTCGCCGTCGCCGACCTGGCCCTGCAGCACCATCATCGCGAGTGGGTTCTCGAGCTCGCGCTGCACCGTGCGCTTGAGCGGGCGGGCGCCGAACGCGGGGTCGTAGCCGTGCTCGACCAGCAGGCGCTTGGCGTCGTCGGTCAGCTCGAGCTCGATCCGGCGCGCCCCCAGGCGCCCGCGCAGACCCTCGGCCTGCAGCTCGACCACCTCGGCGAGCTGCTCCTGGGACAGGCGGCCGAAGATCACCGTCTCGTCGACCCGGTTCAGGAACTCGGGCCGGAACGTGCTGCGCAGGGCCTCGCTCACCCGCTGGCGGACGAGCTTCTCGTCGCCGCCGCGGAAGATGAACTCGGAGCCGACGTTCGAGGTCATGATGACGATCGTATTGCGAAAGTCGACCGTGCGGCCCTGGCCGTCGGTGAGACGGCCGTCGTCGAGCAGCTGCAGCAGGATGTTGAACACGTCCGGGTGCGCCTTCTCGACCTCGTCGAGCAGCACCACCGAGTACGGCCGCCGGCGCACCGACTCGGTCAGCTGGCCGCCCTCCTCGTAGCCGACGTAGCCCGGCGGCGCGCCGACGAGCCGCGAGACGGAGTGCTTCTCCATGTACTCGCTCATGTCGATGCGGATCATGGCCCGCTCGGAGTCGAACAGGAACTCGGCCAGGGCCTTGGCGAGTTCGGTCTTGCCGACGCCGGTCGGGCCGAGGAAGATGAACGAGCCGATCGGCCGGTCGGGGTCGCCCAGGCCGGCGCGCGAGCGGCGGATGGCGTTTGCGACCGCCGTGACGGCCTCGTCCTGGCCGACGACGCGCCGGTGCAGGCGGCTCTCCATCTGGACGAGCTTCTCCATCTCGCCCTCGAGCAGGCTGTGCACCGGGATCCCGGTCCAGGCCGCCACCACCTCGGCGACGTTCTCGGCCGAGACCTCCTCCTTCAGCATCGGCGAGCCGGACTGCTGCTCGTCGAGCTTCTCGGCGGCGGCCGCAAGCTCGCGCTCGAGCTGGGGCAGCCGGCCGTAGGTGAGCTCGGCGGCGCGCTGCAGGTCGCCGTCGCGCTCGGCGCGCTCGGCCTCGCCGCGCACCTGCTCGATCTGCTCCTTCAGCACGCGCACGCCCTCGATCGCGTTCTTCTCGGCCATCCACTCGGCCTCCATCCCGCGCAGGTCCTCGCGCAGGTTCGCCAGCTCCTCGGCGATCGCCTCGCGCCGCTCGACGGCGGCCTCGGCGGTCTCCTTCTCCATCGCCGCCTGCTCGATCTCGAGCTGGACGATGCGCCGGCGGACGGTGTCGATCTCGACCGGCATCGAGTCGATCTCGATCTTGAGCCGCGACGCCGACTCGTCGATCAGGTCGATCGCCTTGTCGGGCATGAAGCGGTCGGAGATGTAGCGGTCCGCCAGCATCGCCGCGGCGACGATCGCGTCGTCGGAGATGCGCACGCCGTGGTGCACCTCGTAGCGCTCCTTGAGCCCGCGCAGGATTGCGATGGTGTCGGCGATCGTCGGCTCGCCGACCATCACCGGCTGGAAGCGGCGCTCCAGGGCGGCGTCCTTCTCGATGTACTTGCGGTACTCGTCGAGGGTGGTCGCGCCGATCGCGCGCAGCTCGCCGCGGGCGAGCATCGGCTTCAGCATGTTCGCGGCGTCGACGGCCCCCTCGGCCGCGCCCGCGCCGACGATCGTGTGCAGCTCGTCGATGAAGAGGATGATCTGCCCCTCCGAGGCGCTGATCTCGGCCAGGACGGCCTTCAGCCGCTCCTCGAACTCGCCGCGGTACTTCGAGCCGGCCAGCAGCGCGCCCACGTCGAGCGCCCACACCCGCCGGCCGCGCAGGCTCTCGGGCACATCGCCCGAGGTGATGCGCTGGGCGAGGCCCTCGACGATGGCGGTCTTGCCGACGCCGGGCTCACCGATCAGGACGGGATTGTTCTTGGTGCGCCGGCTGAGCACCTGCACGACGCGGCGCACCTCGCCGTCGCGGCCGATGACCGGGTCGAGCTTGCCGCGCTCGGCCAGCTCGGTCAGGTCGCGGCCGAACTTGGCCAGGGCCTCGTAGGTGCCCTCGGCGTCGGGCGAGGTGACGCGCTGGCCGCCGCGGACGTCAACGAGCGCCTTCATGATCGCCGCCCGGTCGAGGCCGGCGGCATCGGCCAGCGCGAGCAGGAAGTGCTCGACGGCGACGTAGTCGTCCTTCAGGGCCTCGGCCTCGGTGAACGCGCGCTCGAGCGTCTCGCGCAGGGCGCGGCTGGCGCCGGGCTGCTGCTGGGCGCCCTCGATCCGCGGCAGCGACTGCAGCCGCGCCTCGGTCGCCGCGCGCGCCTCGCCGGGGTTGGAGCCCGCCTTCTCGAGGATGCGGGGGGCGACGCCGCCCTCCTGGTCGAGCAGGGCGAGCAGCAGGTGGTCGGGGGTGAGCTCGGGGTTGCCGCGGGTGATCGCGTCGCCCTGAGCGGATGAGAAGGCCTCCTGGGCCTTGATGGTCAGCTTCGAAAAGTCCATGGCACCGGTGGTTTGGGGGTTTGATAGAGGACGAGGTCACGGCGGTAGCTGCGATGCACCCGGTCGAGCTCGGCCCGCAGCTCTTCCGAGGCGGCGGCCAGCTGGGAGCGCAGAGCGCTGACCTCGCGAGTCATGCGCTCCATCGCCTCCTCGAGGTCGAGGACGCGGGTCGCCCCGGCCAGGTTCATGCCGAGGTCGCCCGTGAGCACCCCGATCTTGCGCAGCCGCTCGAGGTCGCGGTCGGAGTACCGGCGCGTGCCGCCCGGCGTGCGCCGGGGGCGCACGAGGCCCTTCGCCTCGTACGTCCGCAGCGTCTGCGGGTGCATCCCGGCCAGCTCGGCCGCGACCGAGATCGAGTAGCGGGGATGGTCGTCGGGCGATCTCACCAGCGAGCACCGGTGGGGTCTGACGCCGAATATGCACGCGCAGCGTGAATACACGGGGTCTGACCCCGTTTATTCATGCCGGTCATGCCGACTTCTCCGCGAACAGCTTCTGGCGCGGGTCGCCGTGGTGCTGGTGCTGGATCTCCTGCAGCCGCTCGAGCGCCTCGCGCTCCTGCTTGGAGAGCTTCGACGGGACGGCGATCCGCAGGCGCGCGAGCAGGTCGCCCGTGCCGCTGCCGTTCAAACGCGGCGCGCCGCGGCCCTTGACCCGCAGCGTCTTGCCGTCGGTCGAGCCGGCCGGCACCTTCACGCGCACGGTCTCGCCACCCGGCGTCGGCAGCTCGACGGACTCTCCCATCGCCGCCTCGGCGAAGGTGACGGGCACGTCGATCACCAGGTCGTCGCCGTTGCGGGTGAAGAGCGGGCTCGCGGTCACGTGCGTGACGACGTAGAGGTCGCCCGGCTCGCCCCCGCGGGGAGCGGCCTCGCCCTTGCCCTTCACCTTGATGCGGGTGCCGTCGCGGACTCCCGGCGGGATCCGCACCTGATACGTCTTGGTCGACCGCACCCGGCCGGAGCCGTGGCAGGTCGGGCACGGATGCTCGATCACGGTGCCGGCGCCGCCGCAGCGCTCGCACGGCTGGTTGATCGAGAAGAAGCCCTGGCTCTCTGACGTGACGCCGCGGCCCTTGCAGACCGGGCAGATCGTCGGCGCCGTGCCCGCCGCCGCACCCGAGCCGTGGCAGGTCGGGCAGGCGTTGGCCTTGTCGACGGGCACCTTCACGGTGACGCCGCGCAGGGCGTCTGCGAACGACAGGCTGACCTGCGCCTCGACGTCGCCGCCGCGGCGCGGGCCGCCCGGGGCGCCGCGCCCGCCGCGGTTGAAGAGCCCGCCGAACAGATCGCCCAGATCGAACGCCTGGCCGGCGCCGCCGAAGTCGAAGCCCTGGAAGCCGCCCCCGCCCTGACCCGGCCCCTGGCCGGGCCGGAACGAGCGGCCGAAGCTGTCGTACTGCTTGCGCCGCTCGGGGTCGGACAGCACGTCGTAGGCCTCGCCGATCTGCTTGAAGCGCTCCTCGGCCGCCGAGTCGCCCGGGTTGCGGTCGGGGTGGTAGCGGCGGGCGAGCTTGCGGTAGGCCTTCTTGATCTCGTCGGCGCTCGCGCCCTTGGGGACGCCGAGCGTCTCGTAGTAGTCGGCCACGCGCTACTCCCCGGCGCCGGCGTCGGCCGGGCCGCTCGAGACCACCACGCGGGCCGCGCGCACGATCCGGTCGCCGAGCCGGTAGCCCCGCTGCCACACGGCGGCGATGGTGCCGTCGGGATGCTCGGACGGCTGGTTGGAGAGCGCCTCGTGCATGTGGGGATCGAACGGCGTGCCCGGCTCGGCCTCGATCTCCTCGATGCCGCGCCGGCGCAGGATGTCGGCCAGCTGCGTGTGCACGCGGCTCACGCCCTCGGCCACCTGGACCTCCTCGTGATGCTCCGAGGCGTCGAGCGCGCGCTCGAGGTTGTCGAGCACGGGCAGGAGCTCGGCCACGATCGACTCGGACGCGCGCTGGACCTGGGTCTCGGAGTCGCGCGCCACGCGCTTGCGATAGTTGTCGAAGTCGGCCGCGACGCGGCGCAGGTCGTTCAGGTACTCCTCCGCCCTGCGCCGCGCCTCGACGAGCTCCGACTCGAGCTCGCCGGCCTCGAATTCAGCCGACTCCTCGACCGACTGCTCGGCCGGCGAGCTCTTGCGCGGATCGGTCATTACGCCCGGTCTCCGCTCTCGTCCACAACCTCGGCGTCGACGATCTCCTCGTCGCCCGAGCTCTCGGCGCCGCCGGCGCCGCCGTCGCCGGCCGGAGCCGACTGCGTCTGCTGCGCCTGCTGGTAGACGACCTCACCGAGCTTGAACGAGGCCTCGCGCAGCGCCTCCAGGCGCGACCGGATCTCGCCCGCGTCGTCACCCTCGAGCGCCTGGCGCACCGCCTCGAGCTTCGAGCGGATGTCGCCCTTGACCTCGTCGTCCAGCTTGTCCTCGTGCTCCTTGAGCGACTTCTCGGTCGAGTACGCCACCTGCTCGGCGGTGTTCTTGGCCTCGGCCAGCTCCTTCATGCGGCGGTCGTCCTCGGCGTGCGACTCGGCGTCGCGCACCATCTGGTTGACCTCGGTGTCGGAGAGGCCCGAGCCGCCCTGGATCTGGATCTTCTGCTCGTTGCCCGAGCCCAGATCCTTGGCCGACACGTGCATGATGCCGTTCGCGTCGATGTCGAACGTGACCTCGATCTGGGGCACGCCGCGCGGCGCCGGCGGGATGCCGACGAGCTGGAACTTGCCCAGCGTCTTGTTGTAGACGGCCATCTCGCGCTCGCCCTGCAGCACGTGGATCTCGACCGACGGCTGCCCGTCCTCGGCGGTGGAGAAGATCTCCGACTTCCGCGTGGGGATGGTGGTGTTGCGCTCGATCAGCTTGGTGAACACGCCGCCCTTGGTCTCGATGCCGAGCGACAGCGGGGTCACGTCGAGCAGGAGCACGTCCTTGACCTCGCCCTTGAGCACGCCGGCCTGGATGGCCGCGCCGATGGCGACGACCTCGTCCGGGTTGACGCCGCGGTGCGGCTCCTTGCCGATCAGGTCCTTGACCTTCTCCTGCACGGCCGGCATGCGCGTCATGCCGCCGACCAGGATCACCTGGTTGACGTCGGCGGCCTTCAGGCCGGCGTCCTCGAGCGCCTGCTTGGTCGGGCCGACGGTGCGCTCGATCAGATCGCCCGTGAGCTCGGTCAGCTTCGCCCGCGACAGGGTGGTGTCGAGGTGCTTGGGACCGTCGGAGTCAGCCGTGATGAACGGCAGGTTGATGTTCGTCGACTGCGTCGTCGAGAGCTCGATCTTGGCCTTCTCGGCCGCCTCGTACAGACGCTGCAGCGCCATCGGGTCCTTGCTCAGGTCGATGCCCTGCTCGCGCTTGAACTCGGCCGCGAGCCAGTCGACGACGGCCTTGTCGAAGTTGTCGCCGCCGAGGTGGTTGTCGCCCGAGGTGGCCTTCACCTCGAACACGCCCTCGCCGAGCTCGAGCACCGACACGTCGAACGTGCCGCCGCCGAGGTCGAACACGAGGATCGTCTGATCGCCCTCCTTGTCGACGCCGTAGGCGAGCGACGCGGCGGTGGGCTCGTTGATGATGCGCAGCACCTCGAGGCCGGCGATCTTGCCGGCGTCCTTGGTGGCGTTGCGCTGGGCGTCGTTGAAGTACGCCGGGACCGTGATCACCGCCTCCGAGACGCGTCTCGCCCAGGTAGGCCTCGGCGTCGGCCTTGAGCTTCTGCAGGATCATGGCCGAGATCTCCGGCGGCGGGATCACCTTGTCGCCGGCCTTGACGCGGGCGTCACCGTTCGGGCCGGCGGCGACCTCGTACGGGACGATCTTCTGCTCCTCGGACACCTCCGAGGCCTTGCGGCCCATGAAGCGCTTGATCGAGAAGACGGTGTTCTTGGGGTTCGTCACCGCCTGGCGCTTGGCGGGCGTGCCCACCAGGCGCTGGCCGTCCTTGGTGAAGGCGACGACCGACGGGGTGGTGCGGCCGCCCTCGGCGTTGGGGATGACGGTGGGCTCGCCGCCCTCCATCACCGCCATGCACGAGTTGGTCGTCCCCAGGTCGATACCGATCACTCTTGCCATGCGTTTCGGCTCCTTTAGTTGAAAACACGAATCAAATCTATGTCGCGTTATAGCAGATTTTCTTCGCGTCCACCATAGGGACACAGGTCGAGCAGGACGCACTCGCCGCAGCGCGGCCGTTGCGCGCGGCACGTGGCCCGCCCGTGCGCGATCAGGAGCAGATGCGCCTCGAGCATCCGCGCGTCGGGGACGAGCGCGGTCAGATGCGCATGCGCCCGGTCGGCGGACATCCCCGCCGGGATCAGCCCCAGCCGGCCCGCCACCCTGTGGATGTGCGTGTCCACCGGCATGACCGGCACGCCGAGGCTGAAGAGGAGCACGCAGCTGGCCGTCTTCGGCCCCACCCCCGGCAGCCGCTCCAGCCGCGCCATCGCCTCGTCCGGCGAAAGCGAGGCGACCCAGTCGAGCGCCGGCGCCCCGCCGCCGGCCGAGAGCTCGCGGAGCACCGCCTGGATCCGCGGCGCCTTCTGCGCGGCCAGGCCGCCGGGGCGCAGAACGTGCTCGAGCTCGGCCACGTCGGCGTCGCGCACCTGCGTCCAGGCCGGGAATCGCTCGCGCATGGTTGCATAGGCACGCTCACAGTTGCGGTCGCTCGTGTTCTGGGACAGGATCGTGAGGACGAGCTCGTCCAGCGGCGGGAGCGCACGGTGCCTGCGCACGGGCCCGTAGGAGGCGCGCAGGCGGTCGAGGACGAGACCGATCATCGTGTCGAAAAGCCTATGCACGGGTACGCTGCACAGGTGGAGCCCGTGACCGACACCCGCGACCGCCCCTTGCGCGACCTGCGTATCTCGGTCACCGACCGCTGCGACTTCCGCTGCGTCTACTGCATGCCGAAGGAGGTCTTCGGGCGCGACTTCGAGTTCCTGCGCCGCTCGCAGCTGCTCACCTTCGAGGAGATCACACGCCTGGCCCGGATCTTCGCCGCCGCGGGCGTGCGCAAGCTGCGCCTGACGGGCGGCGAGCCGCTCCTGCGGCGCGACCTCGAGCGGCTCGTCGAGATGCTGGCCGCGATCGACGGCATCGAGGACATCGCGCTCACGACCAACGGCAGCCTGCTGGCCCGCAAGGCGCGCACGCTGCGCGATGCCGGCCTGCGCCGCGTGACCGTGAGCCTCGACTCGCTGGACGACGAGGTCTTCGGCGGTGTGAACGACGTCGGTGCGCCGGTGAGCCGCGTGCTCGAGGGCATCGAGGCCGCCGCGGCCGCCGGCCTCGGCCCCGTGAAGGTGAACATGGTCGTCAAGCGCGGCCTGAACGACGCGAGCGTGCTCGGCATGGCGCGGCACTTCCGCGGCAGCGGGCACATCCTGCGCCTGATCGAGTTCATGGACGTCGGTGCGAGCAACGGCTGGCGCCTGGACGACGTCGTGCCCGCGGCCGAGCTCGTCTCGGCGATCGCCGCCGAGTGGCCGCTCGAGCCGGTGGCGCCGGCCTACCCCGGCGAGGTGGCGGCGCGCTACCGCTATCGCGACGGCGGCGGCGAGATCGGCGTCATCGCGTCGGTTACCCAGCCCTTCTGCGGCGCCTGCACCCGCGCGCGCCTGTCGGCCGACGGACGCCTGTACACGTGCCTGTTCGCGCACCTCGGCCGCGACCTGCGCGGGCCCCTGCGCGCCGGGGCGACCGACGCCGACCTGGAGACGCTGCTGGGCCGCGTCTGGGGCCGCCGCGGCGACCGCTACTCGGAGCTGCGCACCGCGCAGACCGCCGCCGCGCCGAAGGTGGAGATGTCCTATATCGGCGGCTGACGCGCCGCCCGGGCGGGAATGGACCGGCGCCGGCGGACGTTTGAGTGCTCATGAGACGACCGGAACCTGCGATAGCATGAACGGTCTCATGGACGCGGTGGCGACAACCGAGAGCGGCGGCGTGCGCGCACGCATGCGCGGGATCCTGCCCAAGGGGTGGCGCGACTTCGCCCTGCAGCTCTTCCTGTTCACGCTCGTGGACATCGCGTACGAGCTCACGCGCGGCCTGTCCGAGGGCAGCGTGCTGCCGGCGTTCAACCACGCCCGCGACGTCGTCTCGCTCGAGCGCTCGCTCGGCGTCTTCACCGAGCTCGACGTCCAGCACTGGGCGCTGCGCCGCCACTGGGCGCTCGACATCGCCGACTTCACGTACTTCCACGCCCACTTCGTGATCACCGTGGCGTTCATGTTCTGGCTGTACCTGCGCCGCAACCAGCACTACTACTTCATCCGCAACGCCGTGTTCGTGGCCGACGCGATCGCGCTCGTGGGCTTCACCGTGTTCCCGACCGCGCCGCCGCGGATGCTCACCGACCTCGGCTTCACCGACACGCTCGACCGGTACGCGTCGATCAGCAACTACTCGGGGCCGGTGGCGGCGCTCGCGAACCCGTTCGCGGCCGTGCCGAGCATCCACACCTGCTACTCGCTGATCATCGGCGTCACGTGCTTCTTCCTCGTCCGCCACCGCGCGCTCGGGCTCACGTGGCTCTTCTACCCCGCGCTGATCGTGTTCTCGATCGTGGCGACCGGCAACCACTTCTGGACGGACGCCTTCCTCGGCGGGGTGCTTGCCTGCGTCGCGCTCGGCACGGCGTGGCTGATCGAGCGCTGGCGCCCGACGCTGCCCCACTCCGCGCGCGTGCGCATGCGGCTCGAGCCGCCCCGGCAGACCAGCACACCGATCACCGCACGATAGTCACCGCAAGATAGCCTCCGTGGTATAGTGCGCGGGATGAGCACCGTGCTCACCCGAATCAAGACCGGATACACGAACGGCGGCCGCGGCCTCGGCATGGCGCTGATGGGCCGGTTCCGCTCGCTCCCGTTCACGCCCAACCAGGTGACCGTCGCCGGCCTCTCGCTGAACGGCGTCGCGGCGGTGCTGATCTACGAGCAGCACTTCGTGTGGGCGACGGTCGCGTTCGTCGCCGGCAGCATCCTGGACATCCTGGACGGGGCGCTCGCACGGTCTCACGGCAAGCTGACCCAGTTCGGCAGCTTCCTCGACTCGACCACCGACCGCATCTCGGAAGGGCTCGTCCTGGGCGCGATCGCGCTCGTGCTCTCCAAGCAGGGGCACGAGGCGGCGCTCGCGAGCGTGTTCGTGGCGCTCGTCGGCTCGTTCCTGGTGAGCTACACCCGCGCCAAGGCCGAGGCGATCGGCCTGAGCGGCACGGTCGGGCTGATGGGGCGGGCCGAGCGAATCGTGCTGGTGGCGGTGGCGCTGCCGTTCGCGGGGCGCGGATCGCTGCCCTATGCCATGTATCTGCTCGCCGCGCTGACCGCGTTCACGGTCGTGCAGCGGGTCAACCATGTTCGTACGCAACTCGACGGGGGGGATTAGCCATGGCCGAAGCGGCCACGACAAACGGATCCAACGGACACAAGAAGAGCTCGGGCAAGGTGCGCGTCGCCATCGTCGGCGTCGGCAACTGCGCCTCGTCGCTCGTGCAGGGCGTGCGCTACTACCGCGACGCCAAGCCGGGCGACTTCGTGCCCGGCCTGATGCACGTCGACCTCGGCGGCTACCACATCTCCGACATCGAGTTCTCGGCCGCCTTCGACGTCGACGCCGACAAGGTCGGCTATGACCTCGGCGAGGCGATCGGCCGTGGCCAGAACAACACCGTGCGCTTCTGCGAGGTGCCCGAGCTGGGCGTTCCCGTGCATCGGGGCATGACCCATGACGGCATCGGCAAGTACCTCTCCACGGTGATCAAGAAGTCGCCCGGCGAGACCGCCGACGTCGTGCAGGTGCTCAAGGACACGCAGACCGACGTCGTCGTCTCCTACCTGCCCGTCGGCTCCGAGCAGGCCACCAAGTGGTACGTCGAGCAGGTGCTGCAGGCCGGGTGCGCGTTCGTGAACTGCATCCCGGTGTTCATCGCCCGCGAGCCGTACTGGCAGCGCCGCTTCGAGCAGCGCGGCCTGCCGATCATCGGCGACGACATCAAGTCGCAGGTCGGCGCGACCATCGTGCACCGCGCGCTGACGCGGCTCTTCGCCGATCGCGGCGTGCGCCTCGAGCGCACGCATCAGCTGAACGTCGGCGGCAACACCGACTTCATGAACATGCTCGAGCGCGAGCGGCTCGAGTCGAAGAAGATCTCGAAGACCAACGCGGTCACGTCGCAGCTCGACTACGACATCGGCGCCCGCAACGTGCACATCGGGCCGAGCGACTACGTCCAGTGGCTCGACGACCGCAAGTGGGCGTACATCCGCATGGAGGGCCGCAGCTTCGGCGACGTGCCCCTGAACATCGAGATGAAGCTCGAGGTCGTCGACTCGCCCAACTCGGCCGGCATCGTCATCGACGCGGTCCGCTGCGCCAAGCTCGGCCTCGACAACGGCCTCTCCGGAGCACTCGAGTGGCCGAGCTCGTACTTCATGAAGTCGCCGCCGGTGCAGCACCACGACGACGCGTGCCGCGACGGCGTCGAGAAGTTCATCTCCAAGTACGGCACAAAGGCGCCGAAGAAGGCGCGGGAGCGCACCACGTCAGAGGCGTAGAGGCCGCACCCGCAGTGAACCCGCTCAAGCTGTGCCTGGCGTCCCCGTACGCACTTGCCGGCGCCCACCCGGTGGCCGAGCACGTGCGCGGGGTCGCCACGGCGCTCGCCGAGCGGGGCCACCGGGTGACGGTGCTCGCACCGAACTCCTCGACGCGCGCGCTGCGCAGCGGCCGGCGGCGGTTGCGCGCGCTCGCGGCGGGTGACCACGAAGCCCTGATCGCGCTCGACGGCGAGCCGCTGCAGGTGGCGGTGGCACCGGCGACGCCGTTGCGCCAGCGCGGCCGCCGCCGGGGCGTCGGCCTGCCGGTCGCCGCCCGGGCGAACGTCGCTCTCGCGGTGGGCCAGGGCGGCTTCGACGTCGTGCACGCGTTCGAGCCGCTGCTTCCCGGTGTCGCCACGTCGGCGCTGCGGCACTCGCCGGGGCTGACCGTCGCCACGTTCCACGCGCACGACCGGGCGCTGCACTACCCCGTGCGCGGCGGCACGCTCGAGCGCTACCGGGCGCGCATCGACGCGCTGCTCGCGACGTCGGCCGAGGCCGCCGAGCAGGCGGCCGCGATCTACCCCGGCGACTACACCGTCATCCCCGAGGGGATCGGCGCCGCGTTCGCCCCGGGTGAGAAGACCGGCACCCGGGTCGCGGTCGAGTGGCACGGCGAGGGCCGCGCGGTCGTGCGCGCGCTCGTCAAGCTGGCCGCCTCGACCCCGGACATCGAGCTCGTGCTCGTCTGGAGCCGCCGCAGCCGCAGGCCGATGCGGCCGTTCGTCCCGGCACAGGCGCGCGGGCGCGTGCATGCGACGAGCCCCGAGGACGCCGACGGCCGCGCGGCGGTGCTGGCGACGGCCGACGTGTTCGTCGCCTGCGAGGGCGACGACCCGTCGCTGGCCTGGGAGGCGCGCGCGTGCGGCTGCGCGGTCGTCGCACCGCTCCCCGCCGGCGCGCTCGACCTGGCCGCGCCGGGACTCGGCTTCGCGATCGACCAGCCCGCCCTCGCGGCGGCGGCGACCGCCCGCCTGCTCGACGACCCCGACCTGCGCGCACAGCAGGTCGAGGAGGGACGCGTGGCGGCCGCCGAGCGCACGTTCGCGGCCGTGGCGGCACGGGTCGAGGACGTCTACGCGGCGCTCGACTCGCGCCGGCGCGTGCACCGGCCCCCGGCGCTCGCCGGGCGGCCCGTGATCTCGGCCGACCTGCACATGCACACGAGCCACTCCTACGACTGCGCCACCGACCCGGAGGCGCTCGTCGACCACTGCATCGAGCAGGGCCTCGGCGCCATCGCGATCACCGACCACAACGAGGTGTCGGGCGCCCTCGAGGCCGCGGCGCTCGGCAAGCCCATCACGGTGATCGTCGGCGAGGAGGTGAAGACGGCGCAGGGCGAGGTGATCGGCCTCTTCCTGCACGAGCGGATCGAGCCCGGGCTCAGCATGGGCGACACCATCGCCGCGATCCAGGAGCAGGGCGGGCTCGTCTACATGCCCCACCCCTTCGACCGGCTGCACACGATCCCCGACGCCTCGACGCTCCTGCGCAACCTCGACCAGATCGACATCCTCGAGGTCTACAACTCGCGCCTGCTGTTCGACAGCTTCAACGACGACGCGCTGCGGTTCGCCTCGAAGTACAACCTGATCCAGGCGGCCGGCTCGGACGCACACGTGCTCCCGGGCATCGGCACCGCGGTCAACCGGATCCCGGCGTTCGACGGGCCGGAGGAGTTCCTGCTGGCCATGCGCCAGAACGAGATCCTGCGCCGCCCGAAGAGCCTGCTGTATCTTCAGGGGCTGAAATGGGTGCAAAGCGTGGCCAGGTAGAGCGGCAGGCATCGGACGCCGACCGACGAATAGGTCGGTGGGTGAACGTGGCCGACGATCAGATCTACGAGCGCTACCAGGCCAAGGCGATCGACGAGATCAACGCCCTCGGCCACGACATCGCCGAGTGGCTCGGCGAGCGCCATCCCGGAGCCGCCCCCGTGCTCGGCACGGGCCATCCCCTGGCCGACATCCTGCTCGTCAAGCACCGGCCGATGCCGGCCGAGGTGCAGGAGGGCGTCGCGTTCTTCGGCCGGGCCGGGCAGGCGATCCTGAAGAGCCTGCAGCGCCTGCGCATCGACCCGCTGATGCTCTACGGGACGGTGTGCCTGAAGGCCGCCATCGATGCCGACGCCGCCGACCTCGAGCAGTCGCGCGCCTGGCTGACCCGCGAGCTGCACATCACCCAGCCGCGCATCCTGGTCACCTGCGGCGAGGAGGCGCGCGCGTTCGTCGACGCGCTGGCGTTCCCCCTGGCGGCGCCGTGCACGGCTGCGGTCGGCGAGATCGCCCGGTTCACCCCGACGATCGAGACGCTGGCGGTGCCCGACATCGACCGCTGCCTCGACGACTCCGCCTCGAAGCAGGCGTTCTGGGACGCGTTCAAGGTGCTCGGCACCTGGTACGAGAACCTGCCGCCGTACTGAGCGTCGTGGCGATGGGGCCTGGCCCTGGGGCCAGGCCCCGCGTTTCCGCCTGAGCGGGGACAGTCCCCGGTTTTCGGCCATACTGCGCGCCATGGCGGGTCGGCATATCGTGGCGATGGGCGGCGGCGGGTTCCTGATGGAGCAGCCGTCACTGCTCGACGACTACGTGCTCGCGCTGGCCGACAGGCCCGATCCGCGCGTGTGCTACCTCGGCACGGCCGCGGGCGACGCGGCCGCCGACATCGTCGCGTTCTACCGGGCATTCCCGCTCGGCCGCGCCGACGCGAGCCACCTGAGCCTGTTCCAGCGCGACGAGCGCGACCCGCGCGCGCACCTGCTCGCCCAGGACGTGATCTACGTCGGCGGCGGCAACACAGTGAACCTGCTCGCGATCTGGCGCGCCCACGGCGTGGACGCCGCGCTGCGCGAGGCGTGGGAGGCCGGCGTTGTCCTGTGCGGCATGAGCGCCGGGTCGCTGTGCTGGTTCGAAGCGGGCATCACCGACTCCTACGGGCCGCTGCGCGCCCTGCACGACGGGCTCGGCCTGCTTCCCGGCAGCAACTGCCCGCACTACGACGGCGAGCCGGGACGGCGGCCGACCTACCAGCGCGCGGTCGCCGACGGCCTGCCCGCCGGCATCGCCGCCGACGACTGCTGCGGCCTGCGCTTCGCCGGCACCGAGCTCGCCGACGTCGTGAGCTCGCGGCCCGACGCCCGCGCATACCGGGTGGAGCGCGGGCCCGACGGCGTCCGCGAGACGCCGATCGCCGCGCGGTTTCTCGGCGCATGAGCCGACGGGTGGTCGCCGCCCTGGCCGTCCTGGGAGCGGTCAACCTGGCCGCCCCGCACCTGCCCGACCCGGGCCGCCACGCCCAGATCGCCGCGCTCGCGCTCGTGTCGTTCCCGCTGGCGACGCTCGTGGTGGCCGCGCTCGTGCCGGCCCGCACCTCGGCGCCGCGGCTGCTGCTCGGTGCCCTCGCGGCCGTCGCCGTGACCGCCGCACTGATCGCCGCGGGCCTCGAGGGCACACCGGCGACGCTCTCGAAGCTCGTCGCCGCCACCTGCATCGGCATGGCACTCGCCGGCCTGCTGCAGACGGCGGTCGAGATCGTGGCGATCGCGGTGCTCGTCGCCGCCGTCGACGCCTACAGCGTCGCCGCCGGGCCGACCCACGCCATCGTGCTGCACCACCAGCAGGTGCTCGGCGCCTTCACGCTCGCGTTCCATCCGCCCGGTAGCTACGCCGTCGCCCAGATCGGCGCGAGCGATTTCGTGTTCTTCGCGCTCTTCCTGTCGGCGACGGTGCGGATGGGCCTGCGCATGTGGCCGACCTGGGCGGCGATGACCGCGTCGCTCGGCGTCACGATGACGCTCTCCTACGCGTTCGATGCGGCGCTGCCGGCGCTGCCGCTGCTCTCGCTCGCCTTCCTGGGCACGAACGCCGACCTGCTGCTCCGGCGTGTGCGGGGGAGGCACGGCTCACCCGAACGGGAGAGCGGAACAGGGGGGTGAACTGCCGATCTCGTTTGGATGCGCCCCCGGCCGCTCCGAACGATGCTCCTCGCCTGCGCGTGCAGCCTCGCGGCCGCGGCGGGCGCCGCTCCGGCGGACGCCTCGCAGGTCGCCACCGTGGCCGACACGCAGCCGGCGTGGGCCAACCCCGCCAACCTCGCCCAGCCCGCCGCCGCCGGCGACCGGATGGTGTTCTCGGTGTGGCTCGGCTGGCACAACACCGCCGACCTGAACGGCATGCTGCAGGCCCAGTACGACCCCACGTCGCCCTGGTACCACCGCTGGCTCTCGCCCGATGCGTTCCATGCCCGCTACTCGCCCTCGCAGAGCCAGGTCGCAGCGGTGCGCTCGTGGCTGACCGACGCCGGCTTCGACATCGTGGACGTCCCCGACAACCGCCTGTTCGTGACCGCGTCGGGCACGGTCGCAGACGTCGAGCGCACCTTCGACGTCTCGGAGAACATGTACCGGATCGACGGGACGACGGTGCGCGCGCCGGACGGCGACCCGGCCGTGCCCGCGGCCATCGCCCGCGACGTGCGCGCGATCACCGGGCTCGACGGCTCGCTCGCGCTGGCGACGCCCGACCACAACTCCCCCGCCCCGCCGCCGCCGGCGGGGACGTCGGTCGGCCCCTGCTCGCACTACTGGGGCGAGCACACGTCGACGCAGTTCACCAACCCGTACGCGCCGGGGACGCCGCTGCCGTGGCTGATCTGCGGGTACACGCCGGCCCAGATCGACTCGGCCTACGGCATCGGCCGGCTGCGCGCCTTCGGCCTCGACGGCCGCGGCCAGACGATCGCGATCACCGGCGCGTTCTTCTCGCCCACCATCCGCCAGGACGCCGAGAGCTTCTCGCGCCAGTTCGGCCTGCCGCCGCTGCACGGGTGGGATTACCGCGAGCTGGTCGCGCCCGGCACGCGGCAGTACCCGCAGGACCCGGCCGAGACGCAGAGCTGGTACATCGAGCAGGCTCTCGACGTCGAGTGGGCGCACGCGGTGGCGCCCGGCGCCCGGATCGTGTACGTCGGCGCCGCCAACGACGCCGGCGGGCTCGACCAGGCGGTCAACGAGGTCGTCGACCACCACCTGGCGAACATCGTCTCGAACAGCTGGGGCCTGCCCGAGTCGCTCGCGCCGCGGGGCGAGATCCTGGCCATGAACGCCGTCTTCCAGCAGGCCGCGGCCGAGGGCATCGGCGTCTACTTCGCCTCCGGCGATGACGGCGACAACCGCGCCGCGGCCGGGAAGGTGTCGGCGGGCTTCCCCGACTCGAGCCCATGGGTGACGTCGGTCGGCGGCACGAGCCTCGCGATCGGCCGCGACGGCAGCTACCAGTGGGAGTCCGGCTGGGGGACGACGACGACCGACTGGAGCGGCACGGCGTGGTCGCCCCGGGCGCCGGGCGACTTCATGTACGGGTCGGGCGGCGGCGCGAGTCACGTCTTCCCGATGCCGTCCTACCAGGTCGGCGTCGTCCCGGCGGCGCTCGCGACGTGGAAGGGCGTCGCCCGCCGGGCCGAGCCCGACATCGCCATGGACGCCGACCCCCAGACCGGCGTCACGTTCGCCCAGACCTACGTGCAGCCGAACGGCCGCCGCCAGATCATCGACTCGTGGATCGGCGGCACCAGCCTGGCGGCGCCGCTGGCCGCCGGGGTGATGGCGCTCTCCGACCAGTGGAGCGGCCACCCGCACGGGTTCGTGAACCCTGCGCTCTACCGCCTCGGCGGCACCGGCGCCCTGCGCGACGTGATCGGCGGGCACCGGTCGATCGGGGTGCTGCGAAACGCGCTCACACCGACGGGCGCAATCGTCACCCGGCTGCGCTCGTTCGACCGCGACAGCTCGCTCGCGGCGGCCGCCGGCTGGGATCCCGTCACCGGGCTCGGCTCGCTGAACGTGCCGAACCTGCTCGCAGCGCTCAGATGATCTGGACGCGGTGCGCGTCGCGCTGGACGCAGGCCAGCCGGTCGCAGCGCTCGTTCAGCTCGATGTTGCTGTGCCCCTTGTGCCATTGCCACGTGACCTGGTGTGCGGCGACGAGCTCGTCGAGGCGCACCCACAGGTCCGGGTTCTTGACGGGCTTCCCGGCGGCAGTCTTCCAGCCGCGCCGCTTCCACCTCTCGATCCAGCCCTGGGTGAACGCGTGCATGACGTAGGTGGAGTCGACGTTCACGGTGACGGCGCAACGTGTGCGCAACGCCGCGAGGCCCTCGATGACGGCGGTCAGCTCCATGCGATTGTTCGTCGTCTCGGGCACGCCGCCCGAGAGCTCCCGAAGGTGGTCTCCGGAGTGCAGGATCGCCGCCCAGCCGCCGGGGCCGCCGGGGTTCCCGGCGCAGGCACCATCCGTCCAGAGGTCGACGCTCACCATCAGCCGCGTGATCCTCGCCGATGCGGCGGACGGATCGCGCGGGCCGTGGAACCGATCATCTAGGCTGAGCGCCTGCGCGTCTGCTCCCTGCTTCCAAGCGCCACCGAGATCGTCGCCGAGCTCGGCTGCACCGACCTCCTCGTCGGCCGCTCGGCCGAGTGCGACCACCCGCCGGCCGTGGCCGCCCTCCCCGTCGTCACCGCCGCCCGCATCGACTCCTCCATGCTCTCGAGCGACGCGATCGACGCCGCCGTGCGCGAGGCCGTGCTCGACGGGCAGGCGCTCTACGCGCTTGACGAGGCCCTGATCGCGCGGCTCGCGCCCGACGTGGTCATCACGCAGGACCTGTGCCGCGTATGCGCAGTCTCGAGCGACGACGTGCGGCGCGTGTCGAGCCTGGCTGCCGACGTGCTCGCGCTCGACCCGCACACGCTCGCGGAGCTGGCGGAGTCGGTGCGGACGGTGGCCCGGCGGCTGGGCGTCGCCGAGCGCGGCGAGCACGTGGCCGCCGCCATGGAGGGGCGGATCGAGGCGACCCGGCGGGCGGTCGCGGGCGCCGATCCGGTGCGGGTGTTCGTGGCCGAGTGGCTCGACCCGCCGTTCGCGGCCGGGCACTGGCTGCCCGAGATGGTGACCGCCGCCGGCGGGATCGAGGTGCTCGGCCGGGCGGGCGAGCCCTCGTACCCGACCACGTGGGATGCCGTCGCAGCCGCGGAGCCCGAGGTGATCGTCGCGGCCGCCTGCGGGTTCGACGCCGCCAGGATCGCGGCCGAGGCGGCCGGGCTCGCGTTCCCCTGCCGCACGGTCGCCGTCGACGCGAACGCGTACTACTCGCGGCCGGCGCCAAGGCTGGCGGACGGCGTCGTCCAGCTCGCCCATCTCCTCCACCCCGGCGCCGTCCCCGACCCCGGCCTGCCCTGCATCGAGCTCGAGGCGGCGTGGACGAGGTAGCCGCCCTGCTCACGCAGCTGGTCGCGATCGACTCGGTCAACCCCGACCTCGTGCCCGGCGGGGCGGGCGAGGCCGAGATCGCCGCCTTCGCGTCCGGCTGGCTGGCGCGGGCCGGACTCGAGTCAGAGATCCAGGAGGTGGCGCCGGGGCGGGCCAACGTGGTCGCACGCGTGCCCGGGACCGGCGGCGGCCGTTCGCTGCTCCTGAACGCACACATGGACGTGGTCGGCGTCGAGGGCATGCGCGACCCGTTCTCGCCCCGCATCGACGCCGGCCGGCTGTACGGCCGGGGCGGCTTCGACATGAAGGGCGGCCTGGCGGCGATCATGCTCGCCGGGGCCCGCCTCGCCGGTGCCGGTCTGTGCGGCGACGTGATCGTGACCGCCGTGTGCGACGAGGAGTACGCGAGCATCGGCTGCGAGGCCCTGGCCGCGAGCGTGTGGGCCGACGCGGCGATCGTCACCGAGCCGACCGGCCTGCAGGTGTGCGTCGCCCACAAGGGGTTCCTGTGGCTCGAGGTCGAGACGACCGGGGTCGCGGCGCACGGGTCGCGGCCCGACCTGGGCATCGACGCGATCGCGGCCATGGGCGGCGTGCTCACGGGCGTCGAGCGGCTGGCGGCCGCGCTCGCGGCGGGCCGCGCCCACCCCCTGCTCGGGCCGGGATCCGTCCACGCCTCGCTGATCGAGGGCGGCCGCGAGCTCTCGAGCTACCCCGATCGCTGCCGCCTGGCGCTCGAGCGGCGCACGATCCCGGGCGAGACGCGTGCGCAGGTCGAGGCCGAGGTGCGGGCGCTCGCAGGCGACGCCACGGTGCGCACGACGTTCGAGCGGCCGCCGTTCGAGGTCGACCCGGCCGCGCCCATCGTCGCCGCCGTCCGCAGCCACGCCGCCGCGGTGTGCGGCGCCGACCCGGCGGTGGTCGGCCACAGCGCGTGGATGGACGCGGCCGTGCTCTCGGCGGCGGGCATCCCGACGGTCGTCTTCGGCCCGGCCGGCGCGGGCGCGCACGCGACCGAGGAGTGGGTCGACCTGGCCTCGGTCGCGGCGTGCGCGGACGTGCTCGAGGCCGTCGCCCGCGACTTCTGCGCGTAGCCGACCGCGCTCAGGCGATCGTCCACGTCCAGGTCGCGGCGGCGGTGAGCGCGCCGTCGGCGTCCGCGGCCTGCACCTGGAAGGTGTGGGTGCCGGTCGCGAGCCCCGCATACGCGGCCGATCCGGCGCAGTCGGCGAGCGCACCGCCGTCGAGCCGGCACCGGAACGCGTGGAAGGCGGGGTGCGTGAAGGTGAACGCCGCCGTCCTCTGCGTCGTCCCCGAGACCGGGCCGGACGTGATCGCCGGGGCGGCGCTCGAGACTCTGATCGACGCGGTCGGGGCGCTGGCGGGGCCGGCCCAGCCGTTCACCTGGGCGGTGACCGTGTAGGTCGCCTTCCCGTCGGGAATGCCCGTCAGGACGCACGCGGCCGCCGTGGTCGTGCACACGACGGTGTCGGACGCGGTCGCATGGCGCGCAACCGCGTAGGCCACGCCGGCCGCGGCCGGGACGGCCAGCGGTGTCCACATCACCGTGAACGTGGTCGTGGCCACGGTGTTTCGGACGGACGTGTCCACACCGTCGACGCCGGCGAGGCTCCCGGTGGCGGCGAGCCCCGGCCCGGCGCCGCCGGCCGACCAGTAGGCGCCGGCGCCGGCGGCCGCGACGAGGGCGGCCGCGGACACGGCCAGCATGCTGACGAGCGCCCGGCCGATCACAGCGCCGCCTTCAGATAGACGTGCACGGCGAGGCCCTGGCACGAGGCCGGCGCCGAGGCCGCCATCGCCAGCGAGTCGCGCAGGTCGAGGTCGATGGTCGCGCCGGCCGGCACATCCCAGCCGCCTGTCGCCGGGACGAAGGTGAGTCCGCACCCGGCGGCGTTGGCCGAGAAGCCGCCGCTTGCCGCCGCGGTGTCGAGCACGAGCGCCGCCACGTGCACGCCGTAGGTGTTCGGGTTCGTGACCGCCACGGCGACGTCGCCCATCGCCTGCCCGGTCGGATAGAGCGCCTGCGTGGCCGCGGTGCCCGGCGCGATCGTGACCGGCTGCGGCGATGCGGCCGTGGCGGCGGCGGTGCCCGCGCCGTTCGTCCAGTAGGCATACGCGGCCGGGGCAGCGGCGAGCAGCGCCCCGGCGAGCGTGGCGGCGAGCGCCGCGCGGACGGTGCGGGTGCTCATCGGGCCCTCCTCGCCGTCGCCGCATAGGCCAGGGCGACGTGCGCGCCCCAGCAGGCGGTCTGATCCGATCGTGTGTCGAGCATCGCCACGCCGGGCCAGCGGGCGGCCGGGTAGCCGAGCTGGGCGAGCGTGCGGCTGCGGCCGGGGTGAAGCACGATCGAGAAGCGGCCGCGGAACGGCAGCGCCCGGAAGTTGCGCCGCGCCGCGCAGCCGCGCCCCGGCGTCACGCCGCGCACGGTGACGACGAGGCGGGTGATGCGAACCGCGAACGGGCGCCGGTCGGTGAGGCGCAGGTCGATCGGCACCCGCCGGCCCGGGACGAGCGCCCCGGACGGCCGGCCGGCGATGGCGACGCCAGGCCCGGCGGCCCGATGGGTGCCGCCCGCGGCGGCCGCGCCGCCGGCGGCCGCCGCGCCGGCGACGCAGACCGCGGCGACGACCGCCGCGCGGACGCGGGAGGTGGAGAGGAGGCGGCGCATCACGAGCTCGAGAGGGCGAGCGTGAGGGTCGCGCCCTTGCAGACGTCCTGGCTGACGCCGGTGTCGGCCATCTGCAGCGTGCCGGTGCCGGCGAGCGCGTACGCGCTGCTCGCGGCCGACACACGCGTGTTCGAGACGACGTCGGCCATGGTGAAGTCGGCGACGGCGCAGCCCGAGTGCGCGGCGTCGGCGGTCACGCCGTCGAGGTGGATGCGGGTCACCTGCAGGCTCGACGAGCCCGGGTTGTCGGCGGTGAACGAGACGGTGGCCGCGCCACCGGGGGCGAGCGCAGCCGCGGCGACACCGTGCAGCACGACGGTGCCGTTCGCCGAGGCCACCGTCGCCGTGCCGGTGCCTGCGCCGGTCGTCGTCCAGTAGCCGTAGGCGGCGCCCGAGGCGGCCAGGCAGGCGACGACGGCGAGCGCCGCAACGCGGCGCGGTCGGAGGAATGGGGACATGATCGGGGGTCTCCTGATCGGATCGATGGCCCGCGACCCGGCCGTGCGCGGGGTGCAGCGGGCGCACGGCCGGTGAGCGTGGGAGCCTCGGGGTACGAGGGCTTCGCGGATGGCCGCCGGCGGGGGACTGCGGCCGATCCGGCGCCGGGAGAGGTGATCTCGGCGGCGCAATTCGAAGCATGGTCCGGACGCTCCTGTTGCGGTATCCCCGCCTCGCCGTATGCGGCCTACCGCAGGATCAGGCCGGCGCCTGCGCGCCGCGGCGAAGCAGCGCGACGCACTCGATGTGGGGCGTGTGCGGGAACATGTCCAGCGGCCGCACGCGCTCGAGCTCGTAGCCCCCATCGACGAGCTGGCGCGCGTTCGGCGCGAACGTGGTCGGGTTGCACGACACGTACACGATGCGCTGCGGCGCGAGCTCGATCACCCGCCGGACGGCCCTGGGAGTCAGCCCCGAGCGGGGCGGATCGACGAAGACGACGTCGGGCCGCGGCACGCGCTCGAGCAGCGGCCGCACGCTCTTGGCGACGTCTCCGGCGACGAACTCGGCGTTGGCGATGCCGTTTCGCGCGGCGTTCCGGCGCGCGCTCGCGATCGACTCCGGCGAGATCTCGATCCCGTACACGGCCGCCGCCCCCGGCGCGGCCAGCAGGCCGATCGCGCCGGCGCCGCAGTAGAGATCCCACACGACGTCGTCGGGCCGCAGGGCGGCGAACTCGATCGCCATCGCGTACAACCGCTCGGCCATCACCGTGTTGGTCTGCATGAACGCGCCCGCGCTCACCTGGAACTCGAGCCCGCCGATGCGCTCGCAGAACCAGTCCCGCCCGATCAGCACGGACTGCTCGTGGCCGGCGGCGACCTCGGCCACGCCGGCGTTCACCGCGTGCACCACGCCGACCACGCCCGCCGGCAGGAGCTCCGCCAGCCGGTCGACGCCGGGCAGCTCGCCCGGCGCGGTCACGAGCACCGCGAGCAGCTCGCCGGTGCGGACACCCTCGCGCACGACCAGATGGCGCAGGAGGCCCGACCCGCCGCGCTGGTCGTAGGCGGGCAGGCCGAGCTCGCGCGCCCACTGCACGAACGCCCGGCGCACGTCGTTTGAGGCATCCGAGGCGATGTGGCAGTGGTCGACGGCGATCAGCCGGTCCCAGCGGCCGAGCTGGTGGTAGCCGAGCGCGGGGCCGGCGCCGGTCTGCGACCACGAGTACTCGACCTTGTTGCGGTAGCCGTACAGCTGCCCGGCGGCGACCATCGGCTCGGTGGCGAATCCGGCGAACCCGCCCAGCCGCGTGAGCGCGTCCCCCACCTGGGCGCCCTTGTGCCGCACCTGCTCGGCGTAGTCGAGGTCCTGCCAGGCGCACCCGCCGCAGACGCCGAAGTGGGCGCAGCGCGGATCGACGCGGCCCGGGCCGGGCTCGAGCAGCTCGATCGCCTGGGCCTCGGCGTAGCGGCGCTTGAACTTCGTCACCCGGGCGCGGACGCGGTCGCCCGGGAGCGCGCGCGCCACGAACACGACGAGCTCGCCGTGACGGGCGACGCCGCGGCCGCCGTACGCGAGCGAGTCGATGCGCAGCTCGATCTCCTGATCCCTGGCCAGCACCGCCACCCGACTAGTGTATGGGCGCAGATGCCGGTCGCCGTCGACACCTACCGCGAGCGGCTCGAGGACATGACGGCCGAGGCGATGGAGGAGTACTACCTGCACGCCGCCGGCCTCAAGCCGACCTACGAGATCGCTGCGGTCTACGCGCGCTACCCCGATCTGACGACGCTCGACCAGGCGCGGGCGCTCGCGGCGGGCGCCGCCCCGGCGGAGCTGCAGCGATTCGCCTGCGAAGCCTACGCCGGCGAGGGCACCAAGCACCTGAGCGAGGAGCTCGCAAACACCGAGGCGGCGCTCGTCGTCGAGGCGGACGGCGCCGAGGTGCCCTACCGCGAGGTGCCGCCGCGCCTCGTCAACGAGCCCGACCGCGACCGCCGGCTGCGGCTCTACGCCGCCCGCTGCCGCGCCACCGCCGAGCGGCTGAACCCCCTGCACGAGCGCATCGCCGCCCGCACCGGCGAGCTCGTCGGCGACCTCGGCGCCGGGTCGGTGCTCGAGCTCTACCAGCGGTTCGGCTATGCGCCGCGGACGCTGCACGAGGCCACGAGCGCGTTCCTCGCCGCGACCGGCGATCTCTACCGCCGGCGCCTGGACGCCGAGCTGCGCAGCCACCTGGGCATCGCGCTCGCCGAGGCGGCCCCGCCCGACCTCGCCCGCCTGTGGCGGGCGCCGCAGTTCGACGCCGCCTTCACGCCGCAGCACGCGCTCCCGGCGCTGCGGGCGACGCTGCTTGGCCTCGGCATCGACCTCGACGCGCAGCCGAACGTGAAGCTCGACATCTCGGAGCGCGCCGGCAAGGTGCCGCGGGCGTTCTGCGCGCCGATCCGCGTCCCCGGGCGGGTGATGCTCGTCATGCTGCCCCAGGGGGGCCAGGACGACTACCGCGCCCTGTTCCACGAGGCCGGCCACGCCGAGCACTTCGCCCACATGCCGGAGCGTCTGCCGGCCGAAGATCGCGTGCTCGGCGACAACGCGGTCACCGAGGGGTTCGCGTTCCTCTTCGAGCACCTGCTCGTCGACCCGGCGTGGCTCTCGGCCCACCTCGGCGACGGCGCACCCGGCTACACCGCATTCTCCGCGCTCTACAAGCTCTTCCTCGTGCGCCGCTACGCGGCCAAGCTCGCCTACGAGATCGAGCTGCATGCCGCCGGGGCGCAGCTCGAGCGGATGCCGGCGCGCTACGCCGAGCTGCTGTCGGGGGCGATCGGCGTGCCCTATCCGGCGACCGACTACCTCGAGGACGTGGACGAGGGCTTCTACTGCACCGCCTACCTGCGCGCGTGGGCGTTCGAGGCCCAGCTCGCCGACCACCTGCGCACCCGCTTCGGCCGCGCCTGGTTCGCCGATCCGCGCGCCGGGGAGCTGCTGCGCGAAATGTGGGGCCTGGGCCAGTCGCTGCGCGCGGAGGCGCTCCTGCGCCAGGTCGCGGGTGCGGACCTCGACTTTGCGGCGCTCACCGCCGAGGCCGAGGCGGCGCTGGCCTGAGGGCCGGGTTCAGACGCCGCAGTCGCCGGCAGCCTGGACGGCGGCCGCGTGCCGGTAGAGGCGCACCATCCGGCGGACGTCGAAGGCGGTCGGATCGGCCAGGACCGCCTTGTGCCACAGGTAGCGCGCGGACAGGTCGACTGACAGCACGGTCGGCTTGTGCGGCGCCTTGGAGACGACCAGGAAGGGGCCGAAGCCGCGCACGTGCGCTCCGACGGCGCGCAGCGCCGCGCCCACGGCGGCGGGGTCGGACACGGTCATCATCATCCACAGCGTGCCGATCGCGCCGCGCTGGCCGAGCCGGTGGTCGAGCCGGCACCCGCGGCTCGAGCCGACGTGCTGCCACGAGCTGAGCGGTGAGGAGTCCGGCGCGGCCAGCACCGCGTAGGCGCCGATCAGGCGCGGGTCCTCGCCCTGGGCGAGGCTGCCGGCGGTCGTCGCGAGCACGTCGGTCGGGCCGAAGCGCCCTGCCATGTACAGGCTCGCGTTGCGCAGGTTGGCGTTGAAGTTCGCGAGCTCGTTGTGGTCGGCCACCCAGCCGGGCGCGAGCAGCGCGGCCATCACTGCCGCGGCGATCCAGGCGCCGAAGCGCACCCCGGCGCGGCGGCGCAGCTCGAGCGCGAACCCGGCGAGCGCGACGGCGTAGCCGGGCAGCAGGAACGACAGATGGCGCTCGGGGGCGAAGTCGCGCGACGCCGCGGTCAGCACCGAGAGCAGGACGACCGGGAGCACCAGCCACACGGTCGCAAAGGCCGCAGCCCGGCGGTCGCGGAACGCCAGCGCGACGACGCCGAGCACGGCCGCCACGGCGAGCGCGATCCCGAAGCCGACGTGCCCCGACCCCGACGCCGCGTCGCCGAGCTGCTCCCAGAACCGGGCCGAGCCGAGCCTGATCACCGGCGCGCCCGAGCCGACGCCGTACTTGTTCTGCAGCGGCGAGTACAGGTGGCGCAGCAGCACGAGCGCGAGCCCGCCGAGCACGAGCGCCGCGGCGAGCGAGGCCGCCAACCGCCGTTGCCCGGCGAGGCCGTGGCGCAGGCGCAGCGCCGCGAACCCGGCCATCAGCACCAGCTCGGACAGGAGCGCGAACAGACCGAACGGGTGCGCCGAGACGAGCATCAGCGCCGTGAGCGCGTACGGCACGACGTAGCGGGCGCGGCCGGTGCGCACGAGCAGGAGCATCAGCCAGGCGCTCGCGTACGCGGCGGCGATCATGGCCGTGTAGCCGCGCGCGAACTGGCCGAGGTGGATCGTGATCGGCGACGAGGCGGTGACGACCGCGACCACGGCGCCGCCCGCGCGGCCGACGATCTCGCGGCCGAAGCCGTAGCTGAGCGCCACCGCGGCGATGCCGAGCAGCGCCGACGGCGCCCGCAGCGCCAGGATGTCGTACCGCCACCAGAGCGCCGCGTGCACCATCAGGTAGTGCAGCGGCGGCCCGTGGCGGTGGTCGACGGCGACGCGCAGCACGTCGAGCGCCGACGCTCGCGACGCGACGCCCAGCGTGACGCCCTCGTCGTTGTGCAGAGGGCGGAAGTCGAGGCCGAAGCCGATGACCACGACGGCGTAGCCGAGGGTGGCGGCGAACGCCACGAGCGGCGGCCAGCGGGCGCGCAGGAAACGGCCTGCCCCGTCGCGAGTCAGCATCGGCGCGGCATTATCCGCCACATCCGCGCCCGACCGGCGGAGGTGGCGCCGCGCTCGTTGCGATGGTCACCTGCGTGTCGCCGCCTGCCCACCGGATACCCTTCCGGTCATGGCATCCGACCCCGCGCTGGCCGGCTCGGCAGACCCCGCCGCCGCAGCGGCGCCGGAGGTGACCGTGGTGGTGCCGGTGCTGAACGAGCAGGCCACGGTGGAGCCGCTCTACGACGGCATCGTGACGACGTTGCAGGCGGCCCGCATCCCGGCCGAGCTGATCTTCATCGACGACGGCTCGACCGACGGCACGTTCGCCATCCTCGAGCGCCTGCACGACGCCGACCCGCGCGTGCGGGTCGTCAAGTTCAAGCGCAACTTCGGCCAGCACCCGGCCATGCACGCCGGCATCGCCCGCGCGCGCGGCGACATCGTCGTCACGATGGACGGCGACCTGCAGAACCAGCCCGCCGACATCCCCCGGCTCGTCGCCGCCGTCGAGGCGGGCGCCGACGTCGCCAGCGGACGCCGGGTGACCCGCCGCGACGCGATGCTGCCGCGGCGGCTGCCGTCGCTCTTCATCAACCGCCTGCTCGGCCGCCTCACCGGCGCGCCGGTGAGCGACTTCGGCTGCGCGTTCAACGCCTACCGACGCGACGCGCTCGAGCCCGTGATGCACCGCATCGGCCGGCAGAAGTTCACGAAGGCGCTCGTCTGCTCGACCGGCGCGCGCGTGACCGAGGTCGACCTCGACCACCGCGCCCGCGCCGACCGCAGCCGGTACGGGATGGTCAGCCTGATCAAGCTCGCGCTGCACGTCCTGACCGGGTTCTGGGCGCAGCTCGTGCAGTGGCTCGGCACCGTGCTCGGCGTGCTCGGTATCCTTACGGCTCTGGGGGTGGGAATCTGGGGGGTCGTCTACTGGATCCGGTACGACAATTTCCCGGGTCCGCTGCTCCTGGGAGGCCTCGTCCTCTTCGTGCTCGGCCTGCAGGGGCTCCTGATGGCCGTGCTGGGCGAGAACCTGCAACGGATCCAGCGCGACGTCGAGCAACGGCCGCTGTACTACATCGATCGAGAGCTGGGATAGCACAGAAGTGACAGGGGGCGACACGGTGAAACGGATACTGGTGACCGGCGGGGCGGGGTTCATCTCGTCGAACATGATCCGCTACCTCCTGCACGAGACGTCGCACGACGTGGTGACGATGGACGCGCTCACGTACGCGGGCAACATGGCCAACCTGGCCGACGTGACCGACCACGACCGGCTGCGCTTCATCCACGGCGACATCCGCGACCTGGCCGACGTCACCGCGGCGCTCGACGGCGTCGACGTGATCGTGAACGCGGCCGCCGAGTCGCACGTGTCCAAGTCGATCGCCGAGGGCGGCGCCGAGTTCGTGACCACAAACGTCGTCGGCACCCAGGTGCTGATGGACGCGATGCGCAACCACCCCATCGAGCGGTTCATCCTCATCTCCTCGTCCGAGGTCTACGGCACCGCCGAGACCGAGCCGATGAGCGAGGATCATCCGCTCAACCCGCGCTCCCCGTATGCGGGCACCAAGGCGGGCGGCGACCGGCTGGCGTACTCGTACTACTGCACGTACGACCTGCCGATCACGGTCATCCGGCCCTTCAACAACTACGGGCCGTACCAGCACCCCGAGAAGGTCATCCCCCGCTTCATCATCCAGGCGCTCTGCGACCGGCCGCTGACGATCCACGGCGACGGCCACGCCAGCCGCGACTGGCTGCACGTGTTCGACACGGCCGAGGCGATCACGACCGCGTGCGAGACGCCGCTCTCGAATATCGTCGGCGAGACGATCAACGTCGCCACGGGCATCGACGAGACGGTCGAGCAGATCGCCGACATGATCCTCGAGATCCTGGGCAAGCCGGCGTCGCTGAAGCGGCATGTCGTCGACCGGCCCGGGCAGGTCGATCGCCACATCGGCTCCACCGACAAGGCGGAGCGGCTGCTCGGCTGGCGGTCGCGCATCCCCTTCGCCGACGGGCTGGAGCGCACCATCCGCTGGTACAGCGAGAATCCGGAATGGTGGCAGGCCGTCCTGGCCTCGGAGCAGACGGCGCAGGCCGTCTGACGCGCCCCCGCACACTGGTGGTGCTCGGTGGCGGCCCGGCGCAGCGGCATGCCATCGACGCCGCCCGCGCGCTCGGCGTGCGCACGATCGTCTGCGACGCCGATCCGCGCCTCGCGGACGTGCCGGTGTCGAGCGAGGACGGCGCGGGCGTGCGCCGCGCCGCGCACGACGCCGACGGGCTGATCGCGCCCGGCACCGACTGGCCCGTGCGCGTCGCCGCCGCCGCCGCGGAGGATCTGCACATCCCCCACCCCATCGCCGCGACGGTGGCGGAGACGTGCACCGACAAGATCGCGCAGCGCACACGGCTGGACGCGGCCGGCGTGCCCCAGCCGCGGTGGTCTGCCGAGGCGCCGCCCGCGTACCCGTGCGTCGTCAAGGCGGCCGACCGCCAGGGCCAGCGGGCGATGACCATCGTTCGCGACCCGGACGGACTGGCCGAGGCCACCGAGCGCGCGCGCGAGGGCTCGCGCAGCGGCCGGGTGATCTACGAGGAGTTCGTGCCCGGCCCCGAGGTGACGGTGAACGCCTTCTCGATCGACGGCCGCTTCCTGCCCGTCACCGTGACCGACCGCATCCACTTCGAGGGCGTCCCCGGCGTCGCCCGCCGGCACGTCTACCCCGCGGCCGCCGAAGGGGCCGCCGACGCTGCGGCGGTGGCCGAGGCCGCGGTGGCCGCGGTCGGGATCACGTCCGGGCCGAGCTACGTGCAGCTGATCCTCGCCGCCGACGGCCCGCGGGTCGTCGAGGTGGCCGCCCGGCTCGGCGGCGGCCACGACTCCGAGATCTGCCGCACCGCGGTCGGCGTCGATCTCGCCACCGCCGCGGTGCTGGCGGCCGTCGGCGAGCCGGTGGCCGCGGAGGAGCTCGAGCCGCATCCGAACGGCGCGGCGGTGATCGAGTTCCTGGCCGCGCCGCCGGGCGAGCTCGTGGCCGCGACCGGCCCGCCGGAGGTGTGCTTCTACGACCCGCGCGGACACGTCTACGGGCCGCTGCGAATCGCGACCGACCGGGCCGGGTACGTGCTCGCGACCGGCCCCGACCGTGCCCAGGCCCTCCGCCGCGCGGCCGCCGCAGTCGACTCCGTCAGGTTCGAGGTGCGGTGAGCCATCCGGCCGCCACCCGCCTTGCGATCGACGGCGGCACGCCCGTGCGCGCGACGATGCTCGACTTCTCACCGCCCGTGATCGGCGCCGAGGAGATCGACTCGGTCGTCGCCACGCTGCGCTCCGGCTGGCTGACGTCGGGGCCGCGCAGCGCCGAGCTCGAGCGCCGCTTCGCCGAGCGCACCGGCGTCCCCCATGCGATCGCGACGTCGTCGTGCACCGAGGCGCTGCACCTGTCACTCGTCGCGGCCGACGTCGGCGCCGGTGACGAGGTGGTGACGACCTCGTTCACCTGGCCCGCGACCGTGAACGCGATCCTGCACACCGGCGCGACGCCGGTGTTCGCGGACGTCGATCCCGGCACGCTCGACCTCGACCCCGCCGCTGCCCGGCGCGCGGTCACCGCCCGCACCCGGGCGCTCCTGCCCGTGCACTTCGCCGGCGGCCCGTGCGACATGGACGCGCTCGGGGCGGTCGCCGAGGAGCACGGCCTGCGCACCATCGAGGACGCCGCCCACGCGGTCGAGGCCGACGTGCGCGGGCGGCGCATCGGCGCGATCGGCGAGTTCACCTGTTTCTCGCTATACGCGACGAAGAGCCTCGCCGGCGGCGAGGGCGGGATCATCACCACGCGCTCCGACGCCGCCGCCGAGCGCCTGCGGTTGCTGCGGGCGCACGGCATCACCCGCGACCCGTGGAAGCGCGCCCAGACGCACACGCTCGGCCACTACGACGTCGTCGAGCCGGGCTTCAAGGCCAATCTGGCCGATCTGCAGGCCGCCGTCGCCCTCCCCAAGATCGATCGCCTGGAGCGCTTCCACGCCCACCGCGCCGACCTCGTCGCGCGCTACGACGAGGGGCTCTCGGGCCTCCCCGGGATCACGCCGATCGGGCGGCCGGCGTACGGCCGCCACGCCCACCACCTGTACGTGATCCGGATCGACCCGGCCCTGGCCGGCGCCGACCGCGACCGCTATGCCGCCGCGCTCATGGCCGAGAATGTCTCGACGGGGCTGCACTTCCTGCCGGTGCACACGCTCTCGTGGTATCGCCACAACCTGGCCGTCCCGGAGCTGCCCGTGACCGAGCTCGCCGGCGCCCAGGTGCTCTCGCTGCCGCTCGCGGCCGCCCACTCCCACGCCGACATCGACGACGCCGTCTCCGCGGTGCGCAAGGTGCACGCCGCGCTCGCGAGGTGAGGATCGACCGGCGCACCCGGGTCGCGGTCGAGGCGGTGATCTCGGCCGTGGTGCTCGGCCTCCTGCTGCGCTGGGCGGGCATCCACCAGGTCGCCCACACCCTGCGCGGGACAGAGCTGCGGTGGTTTCTCCCCGCCGTTGCCGTCAGCATGGCGACGGTCGTCGTGATGGCGCTGCGGTGGCAGATGCTGCTCACCGCCAAGGACATCAACGTGCCGCTGGGATGGCTCGTGCGCACCTACTTCGTCGCCCTCTTTGCGGGCCAGTTCCTGCCGGCGGCGATCGGCGGCGACGCGGTGCGCGTCGTCGAGCTCGGCCGCTATACCGGCGACGCGCCCGAGGCGGTCGCCTCGGTGCTGATCGACCGCCTGGTCGGGCTCGTCTCGCTCGTCGTGCTGGCCGTGTTCGCCGTGCTCGTGAGCGGCGCAGGCCGGCGGCCCGGCGTGATCGCCGCCGAGGTGGCGTTCGGCGTCGCGGCCGCTGCCGTGCTCGCGATGCTCTTCTCGAGCCGGCTGCGGGGCGCCGTCGCGCGCTGGCTCGAGCCGCGTGCGGCGGGGCGGCGGCTCGCGGTCGGACAGCGCTTCTATGACGCGCTGCACGCCTACCGCGACCACCGCGCCACGCTCGTCGTGGTCGGCCTGCTCGCGCTCGGAGTGCAGCTCGCCCGCGTCGGCGTGATCTGGATGCTCGTGCGCGCGCTCAGCCTCGACGTGCCCGACTCGATCGTGCTCCTGGCCGGGCCGGTCGTGTTCGCCGCGCTGGCGCTGCCCGTGTCGCTGAACGGGATCGGCGTGCGCGAGGCGGTCTTCGTCTACTTCCTGCACGGCCACTCCGGCCGGCCCGAGGCGATCGCGCTCGGCCTGGCCTTCTTCGCCGTCGGGACGCTCACCGCGCTGGTCGGGGCCGGCGTGCTCGTGGTGCGGTTCGTCCGCTATGGCGTCGGCGCGGTGCGGCCGCGCACCGAGATCGCCGAGCCGCCCACGGCGAAGGGCGACTAGGGCGGACGGCGTGAATGCCGCAAGCGGGTGATGACAGCCCCGGGTCGCGGGGCCGATGCTTGCAGACATGCACACCCCCTCCCCCCGCTCCCGCGTCCGCGCCCTCGCCGTCCCCGCCGGGTCGATGCGCGCGGTCAACACCCTGCTCGCCGTCGCCGCAACCCTGTGCCTGCTGGCCGTCGCGGCCGCCGGCATCGCTCGCTAGAGCGAGGTCACCCACACCTCGCGCGTGCGCGGGCCGTCGAACTCGCACAGGAACACCCGCTGCCAGCGGCCGAGCGCGAGCGCGCCGTCCTCGACGGCGAGCGGATGCGCGCAGCCGACGAGGATCGCCTTGATGTGCGAGTCGCTGTTGCCCTCGGCGTGGGCGAACCGGGGCGAGCGCGGCACGAGCGCGGCGAGATGGCCGAGGACGTCTGCGGCCACGTCGGGGTCGTAGCCCTCGTTCACCGTTACGGCGGCGGTGGTGTGCGGCACATGCACGAGCACGGCGCCGCGGTCGATCCCAAGCGCGGTGACGGCGCCCGCGACGGCGTCGGTGATGTCGAGCATCTGGTCGCGGCGGTCGGTGCGGAACGTGAGCCGGTGCACGAGCCGATCCTACCCGGCCGCTGCGGTCATCCCACGAGGGCGGGCGGCGGAGCGTCCATGTAGGCCGCGAGGCCGGGGGTCGTGCCGATGTGCCCGGCCGTGTCGACCACGAGCGCCTCGGCGCCGGTGCCCTCGAGCACCGCCTCCGGCGAGCGGCCGGAGGCCAGGAGCACAGCCTTGGCCAGCACCTCGGCGACCCAGGCCTGACCGGTCGCCACCGCCGCGAGGGACGTGTCGGTGGCGCTCGGACGGCGGGTGGCCGGGTCGATCAGGTGGTGGTGCACCTCGCCGCCCACGCGCCAGCGCCGCCGCAGCGTCGTCGAGGTGGCGACCGCGCCGTCGGCGAGCCCGAGCAGGGCGATCGGCGCGTCCGCGGCCGGGTGCTCCACGGCCACCGTCCACGTCCCGCCGCCGGGCGCCGCGCCGGTCACGCGCACGTCGCCGCCGAGGTTGACGCAGGCGCCGTCGGCGCCTGCGGCCACGAGCTCGGTGGCGACGATGTCGGCAGCCAGGCCCTTGCCGATCCCGCCCGGGTCAAAGCCGCTGCCCGCCGGCAGCCGCGCCCACCCCGGCCCGTACTCGATTCCGGCACAGGCCGGCTCGGCGTCGCTGCGCCCGGGCCGCGCGGCCGGCGGGATCAGCTCGAACGTGCGGTCATAGCCGGCGCGGATCACGGGCCCGAGCAGGGTGGGGTCGTACATGCCGCCGGTCAGGAGGAAGCCGTCGATTGCGCGCTCCACGAGCTCGACCGTCTCCGGAGCGACCGCGACGTGGGCGCCCGCATGCTGGTTCAGCCGGCTGACGTCGCTGCGGGGACGAAACCGGCTCCACAGGCTCTCGAGCTGCTCGATCCGGGCGGCGGCGACGTCGGCCAGGCCGGCGCGACCGCCGACGACGATCACGTGCGCCCGCGCGCCCATCGCGCCGAAGCGGCGCTCAGCTACCACCGCTCGAGGTGTTGGCCTGCGTGGACGGCGCCGCCGGCGTCGCCGCCTGCGTCGTCGCCTGGGTGGTGGTCGGCGCCTGGGTGGTGATCGTCGTCTCGTCGTCGGAGGACGAGGGCCGCGCGTGCGTCGTCGTCCTGTGGTGCGTCGTGTTGGCGGAGGAGCCGGCCGCGCTCGCCGAGGCGGTGCGCGACGCGGTGCCCGCCAGGGCGAGGTGACCGGTGATCGCGACCGTGGCGACCGCGCTTGCGGCGGCCGCGGCGATGCGTGCGCGCCGGGCGGGGTGGCGGCGCGAGGGAGTCTGGCGTGCATCCATCCGCTCATGGTCGCCCGCCCACCTGCGAGATCCCTGTGAATGCGATCCGAGATCGCCCAGAGCGACGCTCCCAGCCGACTCCCAGGATTGGCGCAGGTCGCTCACAGCGCCGCGGGCGACGATGGGAGGATGTCGCACAGCACGCTGCTCTGGTACACGGCCCGCGCGTCGGGCATCGTCACGTGGGCGCTCCTGACAGCGAGCGTCCTCTGGGGCCTGGCACTCAGCACCCGTGTGCTCGGCCGCCGCCCGCGCCCGGCCTGGCTGCTCGATCTGCACCGCTTCCTCGGCGGCGCCGCCGTCATCTTCCTGGGCGTCCACATCGTCACGATCGTGCTCGACACCTACGTGCACTTCGGCCTCGTCGAGGTGCTCGTGCCCCTGGCCGCGACGTGGCGTCCCGGCCCCGTCGCCTGGGGCATCGCCGCCATGTACCTGCTGGTCGCGGTCGAGCTCACATCGCTCGCCCGCGCGCACCTGCCCCGGCGGATCTGGGACACGAGCCACTACCTCGCCTTCCCGCTCTTCCTCTTCGCCAGCATCCACGCGGTCACCGCCGGCACCGACCGCAACTCGGGAGCGCTGCGGCTGGCGGTGTTCGGGGCCGGTGTGGCCGTCGCCGCGCTGACCGCCGTGCGCGCCGCAGAAGTGGCCAGGCACGGCACGGGCCGGGCCCGGGCGCCGCTGCCGCCGCCGCGCCGCACCGCCGTGCGGAGGGCGCGATGAGCACCGTCGCAACGACCGGCGTGCGTACCGACGAGCGCCGCCTGCTGCGCGAGGCCGGCGCCGACGGGCGCCCGGCGACGCTGGCCGAGCACCGCTCGCGCTACCGCCCGGCGCCGATCGCGGCGCGGCGGCCGCAGCGCTCGCTGATCGACCTCGTCGCCGAGGCCGGCCTGCGCGGGCGCGGCGGCGCCGGCTTCCCCACCACGCGCAAGCTCCAGGCCGTCGCCGAAGGCCGCGGCCCGCGCATCGTCGTCGCCAACGGCACCGAGGGCGAGCCCGCGAGCAGCAAGGACCGCACCCTGCTCGCCCGCGCGCCGCACCTCGTGCTCGACGGCGCGGCCGTCGCGGCCGCCGCGGTGGGCGCGGCCCAGGTGATCGTCTGCATCGACCGCAGCGACCGCCCCGCCGTGCGCGCGCTCCGCGCCGCCACCGCCGAGCGGGCGGCAGAGCGGGGCGTCCCGATCGAGCTGGCCGAGACGCCGACGCGCTACGTCGCCGGCGAGGAGACCGCGCTCGTGCACTGGCTGAACGGGGGCGACGCCAAGCCCACGCACGTGCCGCCACGCCCCTTCGAGAAGGGGGTCGACGGCCGCCCGACCCTGATCCAGAACGTCGAGACGCTCGCGCACGTCGCCCAGATCGCGCGCTTCGGCGCCGACTGGTTTCGCCAGACCGGCACCGGGGACGAGCCCGGAACGACGCTCGTCACGGTCACCGGGGCCGTCGCGCGCCCCGCGATCGTCGAGGTGCCCGTCGGGACGCGGATCGACCGCATCGTCGCGCGCGCCGGCGGCCCGGCCGAGCCGATCGCGGCGTTCCTCGCCGGCGGCTTCGCCGGCACGTGGATCCCGGCCGGCGCCGGTGGCGCCGCGTTCAGCCGCGCCGGGCTCGCCGAGTTCGGCGCGAGCCCCGGCGCGGGCATCCTGGTCGCCCTGCCGGCGTCGGCGTGCGGACTGGTCGAGACCGCGCGCCTGATGCGCTGGTTCGCGGGCGAGAGCGCCGGGCAGTGCGGGCCGTGCGTGTTCGGGCTCTCCGACATGGCCCAGATGACGGCGGCAATCGCGGCCGGCCGCTCGAGCGCGGGCGACGTCGAGCGGCTGCGCCGCTGGGCGGCGCAGATCGAGCGCCGCGGCGCCTGCCGGCATCCCGACGGCGCCGTGCACCTCGTCCGGAGCGCCCTGGACGTGTTCGCCACCGACCTGCGCCGGCACCTCGACGGCAATCCGTGCGTGGCCGCCCGCGGCCCCGGCCGCCTGGCCGTCCCCGAGTCCGTCGCCGGGTGGAGGTGAGCGCATGAGCGCCCACAGGCTCACGGTCGACCCGGCCGGCTGCGTCGGCCACGGCATCTGCGCCGAGCTCTTGCCGGAGTGGATCACGCTCGACGACTGGGGCTATCCGATCGTGCGCGCCGACGCCGTCCCGCCCGAGCTCCTGCGCCAGGCCCGCTGGGCGGTCTCGAACTGCCCCGCCCTGGCACTCCGCCTCAAGCGTGCATAAACGGGGTCTGACCCCGTTTATGCAGTGACGGCGGCGGCCACCAGGCCGACCAGGACGGCGACGGCGAGCACCATCGCCGCGAGGCCGGGCAGGCGGCTCGTGCCGCCCAGCCGCGCCACCGTGAAGCCGACGAAGCCGAGCGCGAGCGCTGCCAGCGCCAGAAGGCCGGCGAGCAGCGCGAGCGCCTGGCCGCCCTGCGATCCCAGGCCGGCCGCCGCCGCGCCGGCGGCCACGAGCGCCCCCAGCACTCCGGCGGCGATGCCGATCGCGCCTGAGCGCGGTGACTGCGGGGCCGCTACCGCGTCCCCCAGGCGTAGGTCATCTTGACCATGTCCAGGTACATGAACGTCTCGGTCGACTTCACCCCGTCGATCTCGCGCAGCCGCTGCACGACCTCGAGCAGGTGCCGGTTGTGCTCGCACACGATCTCGACCAGCAGGTCGTAGCTGCCCGAGGTGATCACGACGTAGCTCGTCTCGCGCCAGGCCGACACGGCCCCGGCGACGTGGTCGAGGTCGCTGTTGGCCTGGACGCCGACCAGGGCCATCACCTCGAACCCGAGCTTGAGCGGGTTTGTGACCGCGACCACATCGAGCACGCCGGCATCGGTCAGCCGCTGCATCCGCGCCCGCACCGCCGCCTCGGAGATGCCGACCTCGCGGGCGATGGTCGTGAACGGGCACCTGCCCTCGCGCTGGAGGATCTCGATGATCCGGCGGTTGACCGGATCGAGCTTGACCGTGGGAGCATTCATGCGAGATACCCGCCAAACCCCCGCGTTCGGTGCGAACTTCGTGGTTGACAGGCGGAAAACCAACGATATACCCTTGCCACCGGGATGACACAACCCACGGCCGACCACGCCACCGCCTGGCCGCCCGCCGACGGCGAGGCCGACGTCGAGTTCCGCGCCGTCACGAAGCGCTTCGGCTCGCTGGTGGCGGTGAACGCCGTCAACCTGCGCGTGCACAAGGGCGAGTTCCTCTCGCTGCTCGGCCCGTCTGGGTGCGGCAAGACGACGTCGCTGCGCATGATCGCCGGGTTCGAGCAGCCCGACGACGGTGAGCTTCTGATCGGCGGCCGCGACGTCAGCGGCGTGCCGCCCTACAAGCGCGACGTCAACACGGTGTTCCAGCAGTACGCGCTCTTCCCGCACATGTCGATCCTCGACAACGTCTCGTACGGCCTCAAGCAGCGCAAGATGGGGAAGAAGGAGCGGCACACCAAGGCCGGCGAGGCGCTCGAGCTCGTGCAGCTCGTCGGCCGCGACACGCACCGCCCGTCGATGCTCTCGGGCGGCCAGCAGCAGCGGGTCGCGCTCGCGCGGGCGCTCGTGATGAACCCGCGCGTGCTTCTGCTCGACGAGCCGCTCGGTGCGCTCGACCTGAAGCTGCGCAAGGAGATGCAGATCGAGCTCAAGCGCATCCAGGAGCGGGTCGGGATCACGTTCGTGTACGTGACCCACGACCAGGAGGAGGCGCTCTCGATGTCCGACCGCGTCGCGGTCATGTCGAACGGCGTGATCGAGCAGCTCGACGAGCCGCGCACGATCTACGACCGGCCGCTGACGCCGTTCGTGGCCGACTTCATCGGCGACATGAACTTCATCGACGGCGACGTCGTCGAGGCGGCCGACGGCGGCTTCGCCGTCGATGCCGGCGGCGGCGTCGTCGTGCGCGGCCGCGGTGACACCTCGCGCGGCGCCCGTGTGCGCGTCGGTGTGCGCCCCGAGCGCATGGCGGCGCATCCCGGAGCGGCGACCGGCACCGCCAACTCGGCCACCGCCGAGGTGATCACCAAGATGTACCTCGGCGACCAGGTGCAGATCGTCGCCCGGCTCGCGTCGGCCGGCGACGTGATCGTGCGCGAGCAGCGCGCGAGCGCCGACCCCGCGCTCGACACCATCCACCCGGGCGACCGTGTCGCCATCAGCTGGGACGAGGCGGCGCCGCTCCTGCTCGGCGACGCCCCGGCACAGGACGACTCGAAGGAGACACCGTGACCGACCCCCGCGACTCGCTCAACATCCTCGCGCCGACGAGCGCGAAGCCGAAGCTCGACTACCTGCGCCGCCAGCTCTACCGCGACGCCTCCGAGCGCTCCGGACTGAACCGGCGCGAGCTCCTCGGCCTGGGCGCGCTCGGCCTCTTGGCGGCTGCCTGCGGAGGCTCGACGAACGCGGGCGGCGGTGGTGGCGGCGGCGGCGCGAGCAGCGCGCCCGGCGGGGGCAACACGCTGGCCGGAAAGCCGATGGAGAACTCGCTCGTGATCTACAACTGGTCGGAGTACGACTCCCCCAGCACGTTCAGCAAGTTCAAGGCGGCGCATCCGAACACGCACGTGACCGAGACGTTCTACTCGAGCAACGACGAGCTGCTGGCAAAGCTCTCGGCCGGCGGCACCGGCTACGACATCATCGTGCCGAGCCAGAACGCCGTCGCCCAGCTGATCGGCGAGAACGGCCTGATGGCGCTCGACGCGGCCGCCATACCCAACCTGAAGAACCTCGACCCGGCGTTCCTGAAGCCCTCGTATGACCCCACCGGGCAGTTCCACGTCATCAAGGACTACGGCATCACGATGTTCTTCTTCATGAACACCGTGGTGAAGGACAACCCCAAGTCGATGCTCGACTTCTACAACCTGCTGCCCAAGTACGGCAGCAAGGGCCGCACCAACGTCCTCGACGGCGCCGAGGAGGTCGTGCCGCTCGCGCTCATGGCACTCGGCCTCGACCCGAACACGACCAGCAGCTCCGACTTCGCCAAGGTGAAGAGCTTCCTGCTCAAAATCCGCCCGGGCGTCACCACGATCGACTCGTCCGGCTACATCAACGACGCCATCGCGGGCAAGATCATCCTCAGCCAGGGCTGGAACGGCGACGTGCGCCGCATCGTCCAGGCGCGCAAGAAGCAGGGCGACATCACCGCGGTCATCCCCACCGGCGCGTCCGAGGTGTGGGCCGACAACTGGTGCGTCCCCGTGAACGCGCCGCACCCGGTCGCCGCCCACGCGTGGATCAACTGGCTGCTCGAGCCGGCGACGGCCGTGGCGGAGATGAACTACCACAACTACCCGATCCCGATCCCGGCCGCGCTGGCGCAAGATGCCGCCCGCGCTGAAGAACGACCCGCTGTTCAACGTGCCGAAGAAGTACACCGACAACTACCACTACATCCTCAACGTGAGCCCCGCGGTGGTCAACGCGCGGACGCAGATCTACGGAGAGTTCAAGGCCGCCTAGATGTCCAGTCCCGAACCGGCAGGACTGACGGTCGTCACGACGGTCGACCAGAGCCGGCGGCGCCGGCGCACGTTCGCGCCGCGGTACCCGACGTGGCTGACGTTCCCGTCGGGGCTCTACTACGCGATCTTCTTCCTCGGCCCGATGGCGATCCTGGCGGTGTTCTCGGTCTCGATCCAGTCCGGCTTCGGCAGCGTCAGCTACGCGTTCAACCTGGACCAGTACCACCAGGTCTTCAGCTCGTTCTACATCACCGTGTTCTGGCACACGCTCCTGATGGCGGCGGGCGGCTCGATCTGCACGATCCTGGTCGGCTACCCGGTGTGCTACTGGATGGCGCGGTACCTGACCACGTACAAGATGCTCGCGCTGCTGCTCCTGGTCGTGCCGTTCTGGACGTCGTTTCTGATCCGCACCTATGCGCTCAAGATCATCCTCGACCCCAACGGCTACCTGGCCACGAACCTCGGGTTCAACGCCCTCTACACGTGGAAGGCCGTCGGCATCGGTCTGATCTACAACTACCTGCCGCTCTTCATCCTGCCGGTGTTCGCGTCGCTCGAGCGGATGGACTGGACGCTCGTCGAGGCCGCCACCGACCTCGGCGCCAAGCCGTGGAAGGCGTTCCGCGAGATCACCCTGCCGCTGACGCTGCCCGGCGTCGTCACCGGTGCGCTGCTCGTGTTCATCCCGATGTCGGGCGAGTACATCATCCCGAACATCCTCGGCGGCGGGAACTTCGAGTTCGTCGGCAACGCGATCGGCGACACGTTCAGCTCGGCCCAGAACTGGCCGTTCGGCTCGGCGCTCTCGATCTCGCTGATGGCGGCGCTCTCGGTCTTCGTCGTCGTCTACATCATGTTCGCGACGCGCGAGGAGCAGTTCGGTGCGTAGGCGGCGCATCCTGACCGCGAAGCGCGGCTTCACCACGTGGGCGCTGATCGTGTACGCGTTCCTCTACCTGCCGATCGTCGTCGTCGTCATCTTCGCGTTCAACAAGCCGTCACCGACATCGGTCGCCGCGTTCCACGGCAGCAACATCTGCAACATCCCGCCCGCGAACGTGGGCAACATCTCGGTCTGGAACGGCTTCACCCCGTGCTGGTTCTCCGAGGGCCTGCACGACCCGACCTACATCCCGGCCATCAAGACGAGCCTCAAGATCGCCGCGCAGGCGGCCGTCATCGCCACCGTCCTCGGCCTCGCGGCCGCGCTCGCGCTCGCGCGCATGCGCCCGCGGCTGCGGATCCCGTTCGACATCCTGGTCTACCTGACGCTCGTGGTGCCCGAGATCGTGATCGCGGTGGCGTCGCTGATCTTCTTCGTGCAGGCGCGCGCAGAACTTCGGCTTCTTCCCGCCGCTCGGCGAGCTCCACCATCCTGATCGGCCAGATCGTGTTCAACGCCTCGCTCGCGATGCTGATCATCCGGGCGCGGTTCGTGGGCATGGGCGACAAGCTCGAGGAGGCCGCCTACGACCTCGGCTCCGGCCCGTTCTCGACGTTCCGCCAGGTGACGTTCCCCCGGCTGCTGCCGGCGGTGATCGCCGCGGCGCTGCTCTCGTTCACGTTCTCGTTCGACGACTACGTGCTGCCGGCGTTCACGAACGGGACGACCAACACGTGGCCGATCGTGCTCTACTCGGCCGTCCGATTCGGCATCACCCCGGCCGTGAACGCGCTCGCGACGCTGATGCTGTCGGTGACGGCGGTGTTCGTGCTGCTCACGGTGATCGTGCTGCGCCGCAGCCGCGTCGTCGACCCGAACGACGACGGCGGTGGGCTCGGGTCGCTGCTCGGCCTCGGGTAGGTCATTGCGAGAACGCGGCATCACGCGGCGGCGGCTGCTGATCGCCGCCGGGACGGTGATCGCCGCGCCCGGATGCCTCGGCAGCTCCGCGTCGACCGCGCCGCCGGTCGCCGCGCCGGGCGGAGCGCCGCCGCATCTGCCGGGGCCGCTGCGCGTGCTCGCCCCGGCCGGCTCGGTGCCCGCCGACGACCGCATCGCCTTCATGCAGGCAAACGGCGTCAGCGTCGACGTGCGCACGATCGCGCCCGGGGCGAACCTGATCGAGCTGATCTCGTCGGGGTATCCCGCCGACGTCGTCCTCGCGCGCCAGGACGACGTCGCCGTGTTGGGCGGACAGGGCCTCCTGCGCGAGCTCGACCACAACCTGATCCCGAACATCTCCCTCGTCTCGTCGGACTTCCTCGACCAGGCCTACGACCGCCACAACCGCTGGTCGGCCCCGGCCCGCTACGGCGTGTTCGGGTTCGGCTACCGCAACGACGTCGTCGCCGAGCAGCCCGCCGACTGGGCCGACTTCTTCGCCCTCGTGCCGCGTTACTCGCTGCAGGGGATCACGTTCCTGCCGGGGCCGATCGAGCCCATCGCCGCAGCGCTCGCCGCCCTCGACGAGGACATCTCGACCGACGACGACCAGACGCTCCTGCGCGCCCAGTCGCTGTTGCTCGCCGCCCGGCCGCACGTGAACGCCTTCACCGCCGCCGAGGCGGCGGCGTTCGGGCGCGGCGAGCTCGTGCTCGCGATGGGCACGAGCGCCGACTTCGACCGCGTCCTTGCGCTGCCGGAGCGCACGGCCGACACCACCTTCGTGCTCCCCACCGGCCGCTCCGAGATGTGGATCGACGGCTGGGTGGTGCCGGCCGCGGCCGGCCACCCGTTCACCGCCCTCGCGTGGATCGACCACCAGCTCTCGGCCCGGGCCGCGGCGCGGGCGTGGGAGCAGTCGCGGCTGCCCGCGCCCGAGGCGGCCGCCGCCAAGCTCGTGCCCGCCGCTGTGCGGTCGGACCCGCTGGCCGCGCCCGACCCGGCGCTCGTCAAGCACTACCAGCTAGCCGACATCTCGCCGATCGGCCTGCAGAAGCGGGCCGAGATCTGGGAGCGGGTGCTGGCCGCCGGGTAGCCGGGGACGGGCGCGCCGGTGGATATACTCGCGGCCCGTGCAGCTCTTCCAGGAGCACGAGCAGGTGGTCGTGTGCCACGAGCCCGAGGCGGGGCTGCGGGCGATCATCGCCGTCCATGACACCACCCTCGGCCCATCGCTCGGTGGGATCCGGATGTGGCGCTACGCAAGCGACGAGGCCGCCCTGACCGACGTGCTGCGGCTGGCGCGCGGGATGACCTACAAGAACGCCGCCGCGGGCCTGGATCTGGGCGGCGGAAAGACGGTCGTCCTGGGCGATCCGCGCACCGACAAGACCCACCTCCTGTTCCGCGCCCTGGGCCGGTTCGTCGACTCGCTCGGCGGCCGCTACCTGGCGGCGGAAGACGTCGGCACGAGCACCGCCGACGCCGAGATCGTCGCGCTCGAGACCGACCACATCACCGGCCTGCCCGTCGAGCGGGGCGGCTCGGGCGACCCATCGCCGATGACGGCGTGGGGCGTCTTCTGCGGCATGCGCGCGGCCCTCCACGAGGCCGGGCTCGGCGACGACCTGGCCGGCGTGCGGGTGGCGGTGCAGGGCGCCGGGCACGTCGGCGGCGGCCTCGTCCGCCACCTGCTCGATGCGGGCGCGCACGTGACGGTCGCAGACATCTACCCCGAGCGGGTCGCGCCGCTCGAGGCGCTCGGCGCCACGGCCTGCGATCCCGAGAGCGTGCACACCCAGGAGTGCGACGTCTTCGCGCCGTGCGCGCTCGGCGCCGTGATCCGGCCCGACACCGTGGACGCGCTGCGCTGCCGCGTCGTCGCGGGCGCGGCCAACAACCAGCTGCTCGACGCGTCGATGGGCGACGCGCTGCACGCCCGCAGCATCGTGTACGCGCCCGACTTCGTGATCAACGCCGGCGGGGTGATCAACATCTCCGAGGAGCTCGGCCGGTCGTATGACCCCGAGCGCGCCCGCCGCAGCGTCGAGCGCATCGCCGACACCCTGGCCGCCGTGTTCGCGCGCTCGGAGCGCGACAACATCGCGCCGCACGTCGCGGCCGACCGCCTGGCCGAGGAGCGCATCGCCGCCGTCAGGGCGACCCGGACCGATTCGGTCGCCGCCCTGTACCGGCCGGGATGATCCCGCTCAAGGACAACGTCCCCACCCGCCATCTGCCGATCCTGACGCTGGCGCTGATCGTGGCGAACCTGGCCATCTTCATGTGGGCCGAGCACGCCCCCGCCGAGCGCCTGCCAACGACCCTGGGGGTGCCTCTGCGCGTATCCGGGTTCACCGCGGTCACGGCCGAGTTCGGGTTCGTCCCGTGCGAGGTGCAGGATCGCTGCCCCCACGGCCAGGACTCGATCCTGCTCGGCTACGACAACGGCCGGCCGGTGTACGCCCACGTGCACCACGTGCCCGTTCTCGCGAGCGTCGTCACCGCGATGTTCATGCACGGAAGCTGGGAGCACGTGCTCGGAAACATGCTGTTCCTGTGGATCTTCGGCAACAACATCGAGGACCGTCTCGGCCGGCGCCGGTTCCTCGTCTTCTACTTGCTCGGCGGCCTCACGGCGGCGCTCCTGCAGTTCCTGTCCGGACCGGGCTCCGACGTGCCCAACATCGGCGCCTCGGGCGCGATCGCGGCCGTCCTCGGCGGCTACCTGATCCTCTACCCGCGCGCCGCGGTGATCACCTACATCCCGCCGATCTTCTTCTTCCCCCTGCCCGCCGTGCTCTTCCTGATCGGCTGGATCGTGCTCCAGATCTACGCGGTCGGCTACGTGCAGGTCGGAAGCGCGGGCGGCGGCGTGGCCTACTACGCCCACATCGGCGGCTTCGTCTTCGGCCTGGCGACGATCCGGTGGTGGGTGCGCCAGAGCGAGGGCCGCGCCGGACCGCCCCCGGCGGCATGGCCCGCATAGGCGATCGGCTTCCCGATAACCTGCGCGCATGCTCGATCTCCGCTACGACCCGGAGTCGCGGTCGGGATTCGTCCGGCTGCGCGAGGGGCGCACCGCCCGCACCCGGCGCCTGTCGGCCCAGGCGATGGCCGACTACGGCCGCCGCGGCGAGCTGCTCGCGATCACGCTCGAGGACCTCGACCCGACCGCGGCCGAGTTCCTGCGCACCGCCGACGAGGAGTCGCTGCTCGCGGTGATCCGCGCCCAGACGGGCAAGCCGGTGTGGACGACGCCGCCGGCGCAGGCGCCCCAGGCGAGGAAGCCCCGGCCCGGCCCCAAGCCGAAGCCCGGTGCGAAGCCCCGCCCGAAGCGGCCGCGCTAGCCGCTAGAGCGCCGAGGCGGCGGAGCTGCCGCCGACGCCGTAGGCCTGCATCGCGAGCACGATGCGATCGGCGCGCAGGACGCCGTTTGGCTGCAGCTGGGCCGCGGGCAGCTCGCGCGGGTCGTCGCCGCGGCGGCCCTCCTCGACCGTCACGGTGCGCTCGAGCAGGTCGAGCCGGACGATGTACTCGTACCAGGAGATGTCCCAGGCGACCGTGACCTTCACCGGCCGCGGCAGCTCGAGCCCGTCCACGTACACGTTCACGATCGGATCGCCCAGGCTGCGGGAGATGGCGACGACGCGCTCGACGTGCTCCGAGCGGTTGAACGCCTCGAGCGCCACCCGGCGCACGTGCCGGGGGTCGGACTCCTTGCGCCGGGCCTCGGCCAGCTCGGCGTAGCGGGTGCGCTGCGTCTCGAGCTCCTGCTCGAGCTGGGTCTGCACCTGGGCGGTGCGCTGCATCTCGGCCGCGCGCTCGTCGAGGGCGGCGGCGGCTGCATGATGGCGGGCGATCTCGGACTTGTGCGCGGCCTCGGCCTGCGCGGCCCGCTCGTCGGCCCGGCGCTTCTCGTCCTGCAGCGAGCGTAGCTCGCGCTCGCGCCGGCGCACCTCGCCCTGCAGATCCTTCAGCTCGCGCTTGATCCCGCGCAGCTCGGCGGCCTGCTGCTCGGCCTTGGCGAGCGCGGAACGAACGCGGTCGAGGTCGAACTCGACCGACTGCAGCTGGCCGCGCAGGCGGTCGATCAGCGACTCGCGCTCGCGCAGCAGGTGATCGGAGGGCGGATTCGCGTGCACCGCCACGATCGGCCGGCCCTCGGCGCGCCAGCCGCGGCGGTCGGCGCGCTCGTAGCAGAGCGGGCAGACCTTGGCGAAGCGCTTCGACTGCGGGTCCTGGTACAGGCGCGCGGGCTCGCCCACCAGGAGATGGCGGCGGCAAAGCGCGCAGCTAGCGGTGTCCTCGACCGTGCTCGGCATTCCGTCCTCGACGCGGGCTCGCCATTCTATCGCGTCGGCGCGCCCGCCGGGAGCCGCGTCCGGCCGGCGGCCGTCAGCAGCCGGATGCGGTGCTCGTCACCGTGTCGGCGACGGTCGCAAGCGACGGGTCGAGATCGAGGTCGACGATGCCCGCGGCCGGCGTGCGCACGTCGGTCATGCCGTCGGGCCCGCGCGAGACGCACGCCGCCGGGTCGGTCGGATTCCAGTACGGCGTGTAGCGCACGCGCACCAGGTAGCGGCCGGGCTGCGACGCGTAGAACGCGATCCCGGAGCTGCGCAGCCGCACCAGCAGGGCGTCGGCGCCCGCGGGCGGCGACACGATCGGCGCCGCGCCGGGCAGCTCGTAGACGCGCAGGTGGCGGCTGTGGAAGACCAGCCGCAGGCCCGAGTGCCCCGACCGCAGCAGGCGCGCCTCGGCCGCCGAGCTGTAGTCGAGCGCCGCGTCGGGCAGCACGACGTCGCGCACGCCGAGCAGCCGCAGCCAGTGGTCGTAGGCCGCCGCCGTCAGGTGGTGGTCGTAGAGCACCCGGTTCTCGGGGAAGTCGTCCTGCCGGAACCAGCCGCGCGCGAGCGGGAACCCGGCTCGGGCGAGGTAGTACGCCTCCCAGTGACCCCACGTGGCCACGGCCTCGACGCGGTGCTGGTCGTCGCCCTGGCTGCGCAGGTAGTCGATCGCCGGCCGCCAGTACCCGGCCGACTCGGCCGGGTTCCTCCAGGCCGAGTAGGCGTCGCGGATCCACGGCCCCACCTGCAGCGCGGCGGTCGCGGCCAGCAGCGGGAGGACGATCGCCTGCGAGCGCTGCCGGCTGACGTTCGCGGCCAGCCACAGGAGCGGCGCCCCTGCGACCGCGAAGAGGCGGGTCGCGTTCGATCCCACCGGGCTCTTGAACAGGAACGCGACCAGGTTCAGGATCAGGTAGGCGACGAAGAGCATGCGCAGCGACCGCGCCCGCGGGCTGCGCCCGGTCACGTACAGACCGGCGAGCGAGAAGAGCACCACGACGAGCGCGTCGGTCACGTTGTAGGGATAGATGCCGCCGCTCGGGAAGGCCCGCTGCGCGAGCACGCCCGTGAGCAGCACGACGACGACGACGGCAAACGCGGACCACTGCCGGCGCGCGGCGGCGAGCGGCTGCGGATGGCCGAGCAGCAGGCCGGCCAGGAGCGCCAAGAGGACGGCGAATGCGAGCGGCGAGAACCCGAGCGCGCCCACCACGCAGGCGCCGAACACGAACCTGCGGCCGCGCTGCAGCGCGAGCAGGGCGACGGCCCCGCACGCGAGGCCGGCGGTGAACGGGTACGAGCCGGAGACGATCGAGACGAAGGGCGTCGTGCACGCGAAGGCGATCGCCGGCCCCCGCGCCGCCCCGCCCCACTCGCGCAGGCTGACAGACGCGAAGCCGGCCGCGAGCGCGGCGGCCGCGACGACGAGCACGGGCAGCTCGCCGGTGAGCGCCGCGAGCGGGTAGTAGAGGACGCTGTAGCTCACGAACTCGTAGCGGCCGGCGTACCACAGGTTGTTCCAGAGCTGGAAGCCGCCATGGCGGTAGAGCCAGGTCTGGAACAGGTGCGACGGGGCGTCGCCCGAGAGCGGCACGAACGTCAGAAGCGCTGCCACGAGCACCCCTGCGAGGGCGCCGCACACCAGCGCGAGCGGCAGCTCGCGCGGGCGAAGGCGGCGAACGGAGCGCACGGCTGCCGAGTATAGGCTATAGCGTGGATGCGATGAGACCGCCGGCATGGTCGGCCACTGCATACCCGGCGACCCCCGCCGGCATGCACCGCGGGTATCCTCCGGCTCGCGGGGCGTTAGCTCAGCTGGGAGAGCACCAGCTTTGCAAGCTGGGGGTCACCGGTTCGATCCCGGTACGCTCCATTCCGCGTATGCAGTCCGCCGATGCCGCAGGCCGGCGCGTGCCGCCTTGGCCATATCGAGCGGGGAGGTTCAGCGCGTGGCGGTGAAGCGAATGGACAATGTGGGCATCGTCGTCGACGACCTGCCGGCGACGATCGCGTTCTTTCGCGAGCTCGGCCTCGAGCTCGAAGGGCAAGGCACGGTCGAAGGCGCGTGGGCAGGGCGCGTCACCGGTGCCCGACCAGCGTGTCGAGATCGCCATGATGCGCACGCCGGACGGCCACGGCCGGCTCGAGCTCTCGCGATTTCTCACGCCGCCTGTGGTCGACGATCACCGGAACGCCCCGGTGAACGCGCTCGGCTACCTGCGCGTCATGTTCGCCGTCGAGGACATCGACGAGACAGTCGCCCGGCTCCGCACGCGCGATGCGCAGCTCGTCGGCGACGTGGTCCAGTACGAAGACGTCTATCGGCTCTGCTACATCCGCGGGCCCGGCGGGCTCCTCATCGGCCTCGCCGAAGGGCTCGACTGAGCTCCACGCGTGGTGACCGTCGGACGAGGGCGCCAGAGGCGCGTGCACCGGTTCGATCCCGGTACCCTCCACCGTCATGTCATACACCGTGGATTTCGAAACCGTTTCGACCGTGGGGCTGGAGTCCTCCCCGGTCGCAGCCGCGCTCGCCGGTCTGCGCGCGAACGAGGCTCGCTACTTCAAGAACAAGTACGACCACACCTTCACGGTCGAGCCTGCGAGCGAGGCCGCGGCGGCGGTCGACTGGGTGCACCGGATCCTCAAGGAGGAGCGGGACATCGTCATCGCGTCCCGGCCGCTCGAGGCAACCGCCTTCCAGGTCGAGAACATCCGCATGGCCTACGTCTTCTACGAGAGCGGCCTCTCGATCAACGTGATGTACACGGTCGACGACGGCGGCAAGCGGGCGGTCGGGTTCAAGCTCTCCGAAGGCATGGACGTCCCCGCCGAGCTCGCCTCGCGGTTCAAGTTCGCACGCCAGCGATCGCGCCTGGCCGGGACCATCCGCGGGTCGTACTTCACGATCAAGAACGAGTACTGACGAGGCCGGCATGGGGGTGACCGGGATCGGCGGCTTCCTCTTCCGCGCGGCGGACCCCGACGGCCTGCGTGCCTGGTACGCGGAGCATCTGGGCGTCGGCACGGGCGAGCACGGCGAGTGGGCGACCGCGGCCGGCCCGAGCGTCTTCGCGCCCTTTGCCCGCGAGAGCGACTACTTCGCGCCGGACCACCAGTGGATGCTGAACCTGCGCGTCGATGGCCTGGACGCCATGCTCGAGGCCCTCGCCGCCTCGGGCATCGAGGTCACCACCCATCCCGACTGGGACATGCCCGGCGTCGGCCGCTTTGCGCGCATCCATGACCCGGAGGGCAATCCGATCGAGCTCTGGGAGCCCGACGCGGGAGACGCCGGACAGCAGTAGGGGGTCGATCGCGCGACGCCCGTCCCCCGTTCACGTTGGGGGATTACACCCATTGTGGCGCACGCCCTGCGGGCGATAGCGTCGCGCGACGCCGCTCACCCAGGACGGATCCCCGGTTGGGCGGACTCCCGACTCGCGAAGGCCGCAGGCTGCGAGCGACCTCTCCCGATCTGCGGCCTTCGCGAGGCCAACCGTGCAGGGCTGGGCGCCGTTACGACGTCTGGTGTGCGCTCCAGGTGCCGTTTCCGCCCGGGGTGCTGTAGCTGCCCGACATCGAGCTTCCCGACACCGTTCCGGTGTAGGTGATCCCGGGGCCACCGACCGTGCCGAACTTGATCGAGCCGCCGTCGACGGTGCCGGTGACGGTGTTCGTGCCGCCGGTCGAGAGATCGATCGTTCCGCTCAGCTTCGATCCCGTCTGCGTCCAGTCGAGCGTGAACGTGCCCGAGTACGAACCGCCGTAGGTGCCCTTCCACTTCCCCGAGAGACCGGCGGGCGCCGACGAGCTCGCCGGCGGCGGCGTCGACGCCGGGGTCGATGCGGGTGTGCTCGATGCCGGCTGCGACGCCGGCGGCGAGGACTGCGTCGCAGACGACGAGCCGCCGCCGCTGCCGCAGCCCGCGGCCACGAGGGCGACGACGACGCCGCCTGCCAGGACAACCGCCCGCGGGCGGCTCCATGTGTGCTTCCGGTTGCGCATCCTGTCCTCCTTCTCCCTGTCGTTCGACCTCGGCGAGTTGCGCTTCACGACCGACGATCCCGGCCTCCACGGGGACACAACTGTACCGTTTCCGATCGCTCGCGTCACGTGCAGCGTGATATCACCATTTCGTGCATCGCGCTAGTCACTATTTTTCGGCATCCTGAGAGTGGCGCGTCCCTCACCCCCGAGGAGTCGTCGTGATCCGTGCCCGCTCCACTCCGCTCCGCCGATTGCTGAAGCGTCCCGGCCTGCTGCTGCTCGCGGCCGCCGCGGCATGCGCGCTCGGCACGGTCTCCGCATACGCGTATCCGATGCTGCGCAAGGCGGCGCCGCCGCTGTCGGTGAAGGTCACGACGCGCCCGGCGACCTACAGCAAGTCGGCGACGGCGACGTTCAGGTGGAAGCGGGTGTCCGCCACGGCCACCACCTGCCGGCTGGACACGGCGGCCTACAAGAAGTGCAAGACGAGCATCACCTACAAGACCCTGCCCGAGGGGCGGCACACGTTCTCGGTCCGGGTCAACCGGGGAAAGAAGGTCGAGGTCGCGACCGTCCGGTGGACGGTCGACCTGACCAGGCCGACGGTCCCGACGGTGACCGGCGGCTCATCGGCGTGGGTGTCCGGCAGCGAGACGGTGAGCGCGTCCGGCTCGACGGATGTCACGACGAGCGTCGCGGACTACCAGTACCGGTCGTCGGCCAACGGGATCAGCTGGGGCGCGGCCGCCTCGGGTGCGAGCAAGACCGTCACCGCGTCGGGCGCGTCCTGGTACGAGTTCCGCGCGGTCGACCGGGCCGGCAACGTGTCGGCGCCGTGGACGGCGGCCGTACCGGTGAACGTCGACAACGATCCGCCCAGCCAGCCCGTCGTCACCGGGGGTGGATCGGCCTGGCAGGACGTCGCCCAGGCCGACGTGGTGGTCGCCTCCCCATCGGTGGATGCGCTCTCGGGCCTCGCCGGGTACCGCTACCGCAGCTCGGCCGACAACGGCGCCACCTGGTCGGCGTGGACGGCCGGCACCGACGCCGCAGTCACCGCCGAGGGGATCACTCTCGTGCAGTTCGAGGCGGGGGACCTGGCCACACCGGAGAACTGGAGCACCCCCAAGCAGACCCAGGTCCGGATCGACCGCACCAACCCGACCGACCCGGTGCTCACGGGCGGCGCGCTCGCCTGGCAGAGCGCGGCCTCGGTCAAGGTGACCGCATCCGGCGCCACCGACTCGCCCGGTTCGGGTGTCTCGGGCTACCAGTACGAGACGTCGCCCGACGGGACGACCTGGTCGGCGGCCCAGCCCGGCGCGGCCGTCACGGTCAGCGCCGAGGGACAGACCTTCGTGCAGTTCCGCGCGGTGGACGCGTCCGGCCTGACCTCGAACTGGGTCGGGACCCAGGTCTGGCTCGATCGCACCGCGCCGACCGCGCCGGCGCTCTCGGGCGGGTCGCCGGGATGGCAGAACGTCGCCTCCGTCGGGATCACGGCCTCCGGGTCGACCGACGCCGGCGGCTCGGGCCTCGCCGGCTACCAGTCCGAGACGTCGGTGACGGGCGGCAGCTCGTGGTCGGCGCCGGCGCCGGGCGCGACCGCCACGATCGCCGCAGAGGGCCAGACGCTCGTGCGCTTCCGCGCCGTCGACAACCTCGGCAACGCGTCCGCATGGACGCAGGCCGCGGCGATGATCGACCGCACCCCGCCCACCGACCCCGTGCTCTCCGGCGTGCCGGGGGGCTGGGTCAAGGCAAACGCGGTGACCGTCAGCGCGAGCTCGACCGACTCGCCGGGGTCGGGCATCGCCTCCTACCTCTCCGAGCTCTCGATCGACGGCGGCTCGACCTGGTCGAGCCCGGTGGCCGGGCCGGCGGTCACGATCACGGGCGAGGGCGCAACGGTCGTCCGGTTCCAGGCCGTGGACGCCTCGGGGCTCACGTCGGGCTGGACGCAGGCGACGGTGCAGATCGACCGCACGGCGCCGGGCCTGCCCAGCGTGACCGGTGGGACCGGCCTCGCCTGGCTGAACACGCCGTCGGTGACCGTGACGGGCAGCGGCGCCGTCGACCCGCCGAGCGGCGGCGGACCGGGCAGCGGCGTCGACCACTACCAGTACCGCACGTCGGCCGATTCCGGCGCCACGTGGGGCCCGGTCACGACCGCCGCCTCGGTCGCCGTGACCGCTCAGGGCACGACGATCGTCGAGTTCCGCGCCGTCGACGCCGCCGGCAACATCGGCCCGTGGACGGGCAGTGCAGCCGACGGCGGAAGCTGGGTCATGATCGACCGCGGCACCCCGACCGCGCCGGCGGTGTCCGGCGGCTCGCTCGCCTGGCAGTCCGCGGCGTCAGACACGATCGCGGCGACGGGATCGACCGATGCGGTCAGCGGCGTCGCCGGCTACCAGTCGCGCACCTCGACCGACGCCGGCTCGACCTGGTCGGCCGCGAGCGCGACGGGGAGCGGGTCGCTCGGCGTGAGCGCCGAGGGCGAGACCTGGGTGCAGTTCCGCTCGGTGGACGGCGCCGGGAACACCTCGGCGTGGGCACCCTCGAGCCCCGGCGTCGCCGCTGACACCGTCCGCCTCGACCGCACCGCCCCGAGCGTCCCCACGACCGTGAGCGGCGGCTCGGCGGCGTGGCAGAGCGTCGCCTCGGTCACGATCACGGCCGGCGGCGCCACCGACGCGCTCTCGGGCATCGACCACTATCAGCATCGCACCTCGGCGGACGCCGGCAGCACCTGGTCGGCCGTGGCGGCCGGCGCGGCGGTCACGATCTCGGCCGAGGCCGACTCGCAGGCCGAGTTCCGCGCCGTCGACGGCGCGGGCAACCCCGGCGCCTGGACGGCCGTGGGCGCCTCCGCCATGGCGCGCATCGACCGCACCGCGCCGACCGTGCCGGCCGTCGCGGGCGGCGCGATCGCCTGGCAGAGCGCAGCGAGCGTGACGGTCACCGCGAGCGGCGCCGGCGACGGCCTGTCGGGCCTCGCCGCACCGGGGTACGCGTACGAGACGTCGCTGAACGGCGGCGCCTGGTCGGCGGCCACCACCGGGGCGTCGGTGACCGTCTCGGCCGAGGGCACGACCACCGTGCGCTTCCGTAGCATCGACAACGCCGGCAACGTGTCGGCGTGGTCGACCGTCGGCAACGCGAGCACCGTGAAGCTCGACCGCACCGCGCCGGCCGCCCCCACCAGCGTCACCGGAGGCTCGGCGTCGTGGGCGTCGGCACCCTCGAAGACCGTCACCGCGGCGGGCGGCACCGACGCCGGCTCGGGCGTCTCCGGCTACCAGTACGAGACGTCGTTCAACGGCGGGGCCTGGTCGGCCCCCACGGCCGGCGCATCCGTCGCCGTTTCGGCCGAGGGCACGACCACCGTCCAGTTCCGCGCCGTCGACAACGCCGGAAACACCTCGGCCTGGACGACCGTCGCCGCCGGGAGCACGGTCAAGCTCGATCGCACCGGCCCGGCGGCCGCGACCGCCGCCGGCGGGTCGCTCAGCTGGCTGAACTCGGCATCCGAGACGATCACCGGGTCGGCGACCGACACGGGCTCGGGCGTCGATGCAACGACGTACCAGTACCGCACGTCGACCAACGGCGGCACGACCTGGTCGCTGCCCACGGCGGGAAGCGCGGTCACCGTCGCCGCCGAGGGCGAGACGCTCGTCCAGTTCCGCGCCAGCGACATCGTCGGCAACGCCGGCACGTGGGGCCCGGCCGCCGACACGGCCGGGGCGACCGTGCGGCTCGACCGCGGCCCGCCGACGGCACCCACGGTCGCGGGCGGCTCCGCGGCGTGGACGAACGCCGCCTCGGTCACCGTCACCGCGACCGGCGCGACCGACTCCGGCAGCGGCCTGGCCGGCTACCAGTCGCGCACCTCGGCAAACGGCGGCTCGAGCTGGTCGGCCTGGAGCGCGACCGGCGCCGGATCGCTCGCCGTCGCGAGCACCGGCACGACGCTCGTCGAGTACCGCAGCGTCGACAACGCCGGCAACATCTCGGCCGCCGCGCCGGCCGCGAACGGCCCTGCGAACACCGTCAACATCGATCGCACCCTGCCCACGCTGCCGCCGACCGTCAGCGGTGGATCGGGCTCGTGGCTGACGGCGGCGTCGACCACGATCACGGCGTCGGGCTCGACCGACTCCGGCGGTGCCGGCCTGCTCGGCTACCAGTACGAGACGTCGTTCCAGAACGGGGCCTGGTCGGCGCCGGTCACCGGCTCGTCGGTGACCATCACGGCCGAGGGCACGACCAAGGTGCAGTTCCGCAGCGTCGACAACGCCGGGAACACCTCGGCCTGGACGACCGCCGGCAACTCGAGCACCGCCAAGCTCGACCGCACCGCCCCGACCCTGCCCACGATCACCGGCGGCTGGGGCACGACGACCTGCAAGAACACGACGATCCGGATCAAGGCGTCCGCCGCCACCGATGCGACGTCAGGGCTCGCGGGCTACAGGTACCGCTACTCGACCAACAACGGCAGCACGTGGTCGACCACGAGGACCGGCAGCCAGACCTTCCTGACCGCGTCGGGCACCTACATCGTCGAGTTCGAGTCCTACGACTTCGCCGGCAACACCTCGGCCTGGGCGCCGACCGTGAACGGCACCGCCAACACCGCCTGCCACTCCTAGACGACTAGCGCGGCGCGACGGTCGTGCCACCCCACTCCTCCGGGGCGACGTCGGCGATCGTCTGCGAGAACGTCCACCGGTGGCCCCAGGGATCCTCGGCGTGGTACTGGCGCTCGCCGTACGGGTAGTCGACCGGCTCCCCGGCGATGGCGGCGCCGTGCGCACGGGCGTGCTCGCAGTGGGCGCGCGCGTCGGCCACCCGCACCATCACCGCGTGCGTGGACTCGCCCGGGCGGGGCGGGCGGCGGTCGCCGCGCACGTCGCCGAGGATCACCGCGCCGTCGCCGTAGCCGAGCTGGGCGCGGTGGTTCTCGCCGATGAAGAGGTGCTCGGTGAACCCGAACGCCGCGCACAGCCAGTCGACCGCCTCCCGCACATCGGGATAGATCAGCACCGGGATGACCGTCGCCTGCGGAATCGAGCGGTTCGGCGGGAGCATCACCCCGAGCCTAACACTCGCCGCCGCCGCTCACGAGTGGTGCGGATACTGCGGCAGGATCAGCGGCGCCCGCGGCGCCTGGCCGAAGTCGAAGTCGTGCACGAGGTCCCCGAGGATGGGGACGTCCTCGCGCACGATGTGGCGCGAGTCCGGCCGGCCGTCGGTCGCGGGGTCGAGCCGCTGCCCGTGCAGGAAGTCGTCCTCGATGAACTTCAGGTAGGCGTCGAAGCTCAGGGTCTGGTGGTCGATGTGGCCGGTGCGGGCGTAGGGGCTGATCACGAGCGCAGGGACGCGCAGGCCGTAGCCCGCACCGCCGACGCGGGGCGGGGCGACGCCGTCGTAGAAGCCGCCCCAGTCGTCCCACGCCAGGAAGATCGCAGTCGACGCCCAGTCGCGGCTGCGCATCACGGCATCGATGATGCTCGTCACCCAGGCCTGGCCGACGGCGATGCTGGCCGGCGGATGCTCGCTGTGCACCTCATCGGGCACGATCCACGACACGGCCGGGAGGGCGCCCGCGTGCGCCGCCGCGAAGAAGTGCTTGATGCCCTTGATGTCCCCGAGCTGGTGATCCTGGCGGACGGTCGTGAACCGCGGCAGGGGGTTCCAGATCCCGGGCGTCTTGGGAGACAGGGCCGGCAGCTTGCAGCTCACGGCGCCCGACGCGCAATCCGGCTGGCGGCCGTCGTGGATGTAGTAGCGCCAGCTGACGTGGTGGCGATCGAGCAGATAGGTCAGGTCGGTCCATCGGTAGGGCGAGGTGGGCGGCCGGGTGAGCGCCGTCGTGCCCGGGCTCGCGACCCGCCCGAGCGCCGTCCTGCAGCTCATCGGCGATGCCGTCCGGCAGGTGGCCGACCACGCGGACACCTCGTAGAGGTGCGAGGGCAGGCTCCACCCCAGGTTCGACTCGAACATGTGGTCCTGGAGCACGTAGTTGTGTGCGTAGGCCCAGTAGTTGGGGATCTCGGCGCCGGTGTGGTACCCCATCACGTCGGGGTGGCTCGCGCTCAGGCTGCAGGTCGGGTCGGTCGGATTGAGCGAGTGCAGGCACGACGCGGTGCCGCTCTCGGCGACGCGCAGGAACCCGTCCATCCGGCCGCCGTCGATGTCCGCCACCGCCGAGACGGCGGAGTGCGGCCCGCCGGCGTTCAGCAGGCGGCGGTCGTGATACGGGCGCCGGCAGCCGCCCCGGCCCGGGTCGGGGACGCACACGGCCGGGCGCCCGTTCTTCATCGGGAACCCGTCCGCGCCGGGAAACGTGCCGAAGTAGGAGTCAAACGACCGGTTCTCCTGCATGATGAGCACCACGTGGCGGATCTTGTGGATCCCGTGCAGGGTCGCGACGTGCGTCGTCGCGGGCGCGGACGTCGGCGCCGATGTGGGCGCGGACGCCGCCGGCGGCGAGGCCGTTCCCGGCCCGCCTCCGCTGCATCCCGATGTCAGCGCGGCGGCAGCAAGCAGCGTGGCGACGAAGCGCCGGCCCCGGCCCGTCGTCGCGACCACCATCACGGCCGCTCGAGCATAGCTACCCCGCCTGAAGCCTCTTATCGCGTGTCAATGATCGCCGGCCGCCCGCCGCGCAATCGTTACGCGACCGCCTCACGGCCGCTCCCGGCCGGGGGTATCGTCTCGCGGTGATGACGACGTCCCGCACACCCCTTGCGCTGCTCGCGCTCGCCGCCGTGCTCGGCGCGGCCGGGTGCGGGTCGGGCTCCTCGGGCGGAACGTCCGGCGGCGGCTCGACGTCCACGGTGACCGTGACGACGACCGTCGGCAGCGGCAGCTCGGGCACGACCGGCGGCACCAGCACCCCCGCGGCCACGAAGACGACGAACCTCGTGGTCACGAACGTCATCCGCGGCCAGCTGCTCGCGGCCGGCGCGGCCATGCACAAGCTGCCGACGACCGACTACACCGGCCTGCGCAAGGGGCTCACGTACTACGCGTACGACCCGGCGAGCTCCACCTACTGGGCCGGCGCCGCCCTGGTCCCGAGCCCGAGCTCGCAGCAGGCGCAGATCGGAAACCAGGATGACGGCGCCTACCTCGTGTTCAAGCGCACGTCCGGCGGCGCGTGGAAGGCGTGGGACGCGGGCATCCCGGGCGACAGCCACTTCGGCTGCACCGTGAGGCCGCCTGCCTCGGTGCTGCGCGTGTGGGACTGGGCGCCGCACACGTGCCACCCACGCGCCGACTGACGCTCAGGCGCCGGTTGCGATCATGACGTCGGACGCCTTGATGACGGCGGTCGCCTCGCTGCCCTCGGCCAGGCCGAGGTCGTCGACGGCCTCGACCGTGATCGACGAGACGATGCGCTGACCGCCGACGTCGAGGACGACGTTTGCGATCGCTTCGCCGCGGGTGATGGCAACGACGCTGCCGGTGAGGTGGTTTCTGGCGCTGAGCTTCATCGGACTCCTCCGGTGTGGTCGGGCACACGGCGCACGGGGATGCGCACGTGCGACGGCCGCGCGGCGTCGTGGAAGACCGTCTGGTGTGCCACCACGATCTCGCTGCCCTCGCTCGGCGGCGCGGCCGAGTTCAGGTTCCGATCGTAGCGATCGAACTCGCTCGATGAGATCTCCACCCGCAGCCGGTGGCCGGCAGGCAGGCGGTACGCCGTCGCCCAGAGGTCGATCGCGACCGCGTAGACTCGCCCCGGCCCGAGCAGCTGCCGCCCGCGCTCGGGCTCGCGCAGGCCCATCCGCAGGATCCCGTCCTGGATCAGGTTGGCCGAGCCGTCGGGGAAGACATCGACGAGGGCGGCGGTGAAGTCGGTGTCGACGGCGTCCGTGGACACGTGCAGGTGCGCGCACAGGTCGCCGATCAGCTCGACCGGCTCTGAGAGCGGCGCCGACGTGTAGACGAGCACGTCGGGGCGGGCCTCGACGGCGCGGCGGTCGCCCAGATTGAGGCCGAACGTCCACGGGTTCGTCCCGACGCACCACGCCACGGGATCGGCCGGGTCATAGGCGTAGGCGTCGGGCGGCTCCTCGCCCGGCGGCGTGGTGTCGAGCGCCCCGCCGTTCGCGGACGCGCCGTCGCCGTGCAGGTACCACGCCTGCACGTCGCTCCCGGGCGGCGGCCACTTGTCGGCGCGGCGCCACTCGTCGGCGCCCATGACGAAGTAGCTCACGAGCGGCTCGGACTCGAAGCCGTTTTCGATCCCCATCAGGTAGCGGTCGTAGAACGCCTGCAGGCGGTCCCAGCGGTGGGTGCCGTCGTCGGCGACCGGGAGGATGCCGACCCGCTCGGCCGGCCCCGGCGGCCCCTCGTGGCTCCATGGGCCGATCATCAGGGAGTTGCGCCCGCCGGAGCGGTCGAGGCCGCGGGTGCGCTTCCAGTCCGCCAGCTGCTGGCCCAGGTAGTTGTCGAACCAGCCACACCAGTGCAGGATCGGGATCGCGACGTCGTCGTGGGCCTCGCGCCGGCAGCGTGCGCTCCAGTAGCGCGAGCCCGGCTGCCAGTGGCCGACGATCTCGGCGAAGTAGTGGTTCTGGCGACCCGCCGCGCGCGCCATGTCGGCCACCGGCAGGTGCCACACATCGACGCCCGGCAGCGGCTCGCCCGGCACGGGGTGGCCGAGCGGGTCGACCCACCAGATCGCCCACAGCGCCTCGGCGGCCAGGCGCAGGCACCCGTTGCGGTACGTGCCGTCGTAGCGGTCGACCGGGAAGTCGCCCGGCGCGATGCAGCGCAGGGCCGGGTGCGGCAGCGACGCGGCCGCATAGCTCGTGACCGCGTAGTACGACTCGCCGGTGAGCGCGACGGCGCCGGACGACCACGGCTGCTCGGCCACCCAGGCGACGGTGTCGTGCCCGTCCTGCGCCTCGTTCGTGGGGTGGGCCGGGTCGAAGGCGCCCTCCGAGCCGTAGGTCCCGCGGCAGTCCTGGCCGACGAACGCGTAGCCCTTGCGGTTCCAGTGCGCCGCGATCTCCGGGATGCCGCAGTAGTCGACCGTCTTTCCGTACGGCAGCCGGATCATGATCGTCGCGAACGGGCCGGGCGCGTCCGGCAGGTAGACGTCGGTCGCAAGGGCGAGCCCGTCGCGCATCTCCACCATCACGTCGCGCAGCACGCGCCCCGGCGCGGCGCGGTCGGGCGTGCCCGACACCGTCCAGACGAAGGCCTCCATGCGCGCGATCATATGGGGCCGGGTTAGAGTGCGGGACCATGTGCCGAAACATCCGCCCACTCCATAACTACGACCCGCCCACCACCGATGCGGAGATCCGGGATGCGTCGCTGCAGTACGTACGCAAGATCAGCGGCATGACGCGGCCCGCCCGAGCAAACGAGGAGGCGTTCCAGCGCGCCGTCGACGCCGTCACGGCCGCGTCGCAGCAGCTCCTCGGCGAGCTGGTGACGACCGCCCCGCCACGCAACCGCGCCCGCGAGATCGAGCGCGCCCGCGAGCGGTCGGCCGCCCGCTTCGGCGAGCGCGGAGCCGCCTGACCGAGCGTCCGTACGTTGCAGTTTCCGGGAAGGATCTGCATACATACGGGGATGGAAGCAGCGCTGCGTGCGATCGCCGAGCCCCACAGGCGCCGGATCCTGCGCCTGGTCTGGGACCGGGAGCTGTCGGCCGGCGAGATCGCCGGCCACTTCGACGTCACCCGCCCGGCGGCGTCCCAGCACCTGGCCGTGCTGCGCGAGGCCGGGCTGCTCAGCGAGCGCCGCAGCGGCACGCGCCGGATGTACCGCGCCCGGCCCGAGGGGCTGGCAGACCTGAAGGCGTTCCTGGACGAGTTCTGGGGCGACCGGCTCGAGGCGCTCAAGCACGAGGTCGAGCGCGGTGAGGGAGCGGCGGATGCCGGACGCGGCTGAGTCGACGGCGGTCACCCGCGAGATCACCATCGCCGCCGCGCCCGAGATCGTGTGGACGTATCTGGTCGACCCGGGCAAGGCGGCGCGGTGGATGGGGCTCGCGGCCGAGCTCGACCCCACGCCGGGCGGCCTCTACCGTGTGCAGGTGCTGCCCGGGCACACCGCCCGGGGCCGGTTCGTCGAGCTCGACCCGCCCCGCCGGCTGGTCTACACCTGGGGGTGGGAGCCCGACGGCGACGACACGACGAGCGCGGTCCCGCCGGGCTCGACGACGATCGAGATCGAGCTCGAGCCGGCCGGCCCCGCGACGCGCGTGCGCCTGTCGCACCGGGACCTGCCGACCCCCGCGGCGGCGCGCTCGCACGCCGAGGGCTGGGATCACTACCTGCCCCGGCTGGTGACGGCGGCCGAGGGCGCCGAACCCGGCCGCGACCCCTGGATCGACACGAACGCCTGATCGCTACCCTGGGGGAATGGCGGATCGCATGCTCGTCGAAGTCTGGTCAGACCTCGTCTGCCCCTGGTGCTACCTGGGCAAGCGCCGGCTCGAGCAGGCGCTCGAGCGCTTCCCGCACCGCGACCGCGTCGACGTGGTCTGGCGCAGCTTCGAGCTCGAGCCCGACGCGCCGGCGACCGCCGAGAGCCGCGCCGACCTGCTGGTCACGCGCTACGGCATGACGCCAGAGCAGGCCGCCGAGCGTGACGCCCACATGACCGCGCTCGCCGCCGAGGCGGGCCTCGAGTACCGCCCGGATCTCGTCCTGCTCGGCAACACGTTCGACGCCCACCGGGTGCTGCATGCCGCCCGCGCGGCCGGCCGCCAGGCGCAGGCCAAGGAGCGGCTGCTGCGCGGCTACTTCAGCGAGGGCCGCGCGCTCACCGACACCGACACCCTGGTGGAGCTCGCGGCCGAGGCGGGCGTCGACGCCGAGGCGGCCAGGGCCGCGATCGGCGACGGCAGCTACGCGGCCGAGGTGCGCGCCGACGAGCGCGAGGCGGCGGAGCTCGGGATCACGGGCGTGCCGTTCTTCGTGCTCGGCCGCCGCTATGCCGTGTCCGGCGCGCAGCCCGCGGAGCTGCTGCTGCAGGCGCTCGAGCGGGCATGGTCCGAGACCGTCGAGGGCGCCGGGCCGGCCCCGGCCTGACGCCCCCCACGTTTGCCGACCGGGCCCGGCGGGTATCCCAGGGCGCATGTGGTTCCTCATACTTCTCATCCTGGCTCTGATCGTGTTCGGGGTCTGGGGCGCGATCAAGCTCGCCTTCTGGGTGCTCTTGATCGCCCTCGCGGTTGCGGTGGTCGCCGGGTTCCTCGGACGCGGGCTGTTCACCGGCCGGCGCGGCGCCCTCTAGGTAGGCATCGCAGCACGCCGTCCGGCGGCGCGGACCCTGCGCCCGCGCCGCCGGACGGCATGTTCCGCCCTCTTTCCCGCAGTCACCACGAAAGGGTTGATCTGCACATGCTCGGCATGTTCCGCAGCCTCCTCGGCGTCATCTACCTCGTGATCGGGGTCGTGGTCGCCTCGACGCACCACTACCTGCGCAACCTGCACGCCCTGCGCCCGATCGCCTCCGCCATCCTCGCGGTCGTGCTGTGGCCGATCGTCCTGCTCGGCGCCAACCTGCATCTGCACTAGCGCCGGGCGTGCGCCCGGTAGCGTCCCCCGGGTGCAGCGGATCGTCTGGAGAGTCCTGGCCGCAGCGGCCGTCCTCGCCGTCCTGCTCGGGGCGCGCAAATCGGTCGAGCCCGGCCTGGTCGTGGCCACCGTGGGTCCGCCGCCGCACCGGACGGCCACGGTCGTGCGCGGCGCGCGCACGCCCATCCGCCACATCGTCTTCATCGTCAAGGAGAACCGCTCCTACGACAACCTGTACGGCCGCTTCCCCGGCGGCGACGGGGCGCGCACCGGCCGCACCGCCGACGGCCGCGTCGTCCCGCTCACCCGGCTGCCCGACGTCCAGACCGACCTCCAGCACAACCACCACGCCGCGGTAACCGACATCGCCGGCGGCGCGATGAACGGCTTCTCGGCGATGCCGGACAAGAACGGCCACCCCACGATGCTCGCCTACACCACCGCCTTTCCGGGCGAGCTGCCGGCCTACTGGGGGTGGGCGAAGCACTACGAGCTGCTCGACCACACGTTCTCGTCCGGTGACACGTCGAGCTTCCCCAACCACCTCTACACGGTGTCTGCGACGGCGGCCGGCGCGGTCGACGGGCCCAACTTCGGCGTCGAGAACTGGGGCTGCGACGGGCCGGCGCACCTGTCGGTGCCCGTGATCCGCCACGACCGGCTCGTGACTGTGCCGCCGTGCTTTGCGATCGACTCGGTCGGCGCGCAGCTCGACCGCCGCGGCATCCCGTGGAGCGAGTACGGGCCGCCCGAGAACGGCCACGGCTACGGCTGGGTGGCCTACGACGCGGTCAAGCCGATCCGCGAGTCGAGCGCCTACGCCCGCCACGTCCTGCCCCTGGGCTGGATGCCCAGCGACCTGGCCCAGGGCTACCTGGGCGCGGTCACCTGGATCGTGCCGCCGTTCAACCGCAGCGACCATCCCGGCGGCACGTCGCTCTGCGAGGGCGAGGACTGGACGGCCGAGCTCGTCAACCAGATCATGCACATGCCCGACTGGCGGCACACGGCGATCGTGCTCACCTGGGACGAGTGGGGCGGCTTCTACGACCACGTTCCCCCGCCGACGCCCGACCGCTTCGGCATGGGCGTGCGCGTGCCGATGGTCGTGATCTCGCCGTGGGCAAAGCGCGGCGTCGGCCACACCACCTACGACTTCACGTCCGTGCTCAAGTTCATCGGCGAGGACTTCGGCCTGCCCATCCTGAGCGCGCGCGAGCGGGCGGCCAACTCGCTGCGCGACGCCTTCCAGTTCAACGCGCCGCTGCCGCGCTGGACGGCGCCGGTGAGGACGTGCCCGGCGATCCCGGCCGGGCAGCTGGCCGCCACCGGGAAGCATGTCGACCCCAGCTGAGGCCGGCCGTCGGCCCGTGCTGGTCACGGGCGCACACCGGTCGGGCACGACCTGGGCCGGGCGCGTGCTCGCGGCGGCGGCCACGCCGATGGGCTATATCTGGGAGCCGTTCAACCCCCGCCACCGGCCGGGCACGTTCCCGATCCGCTTCCCGCACTACTTCCACTACGTCTGTGCCCAGAACGGCGCCGAGTGCGCCGCGCCGCTGGCCGACATGCTCGCGTTCCGGTACCGGCCGGGCGCCGAGCTCGGCAGCCTGCGCAGCCCGCGCGACGCCGCCCGGATGGGGCGCGACTGGTGGCGGTTCGCCGGCAGCCGCCGCCGCGGCGCGACGCCGCTCGTGAAGGATCCGATCGCGCTGCTCTCGGCCGAGTGGCTGGCGGCGACCTTCGACATGCGCGTGCTCGTCATGATCCGCCACCCGGCCGCGTTTGCGGCCACCATCCGCCGCCGCGGCTGGCGGCACCGCTTCGCCGACTTCCTCGAGCAGCCGCTGCTCATGCGCGACCTGCTCGCGCCGTACGCGGACGAGATCCAGGCGGCGAGCGACCGGCAGCTGCCCATCCTGGACGAGGCCGTCCTGCTCTGGAACATCCTGTACGGCACCGTCGCGCGGCTCGAGGAGCGCCACCCCGACTGGGTCTTCGCCCGCCACGAGGACATCGCCCGCGAGCCGGTCGCCCGCTTCCGCGCGCTCTACGCGCAGCTCGGGCTCGGGTGGAGCGCCGCGGTGGAGCAGCTCGTGCTGGCGACGTCGAGCGCCTCGAATCCGGCCGAGCCCGACCGGATCGACGCGATCCGGCGAAACAGCGCCGCATCGGCCGCAGCGTGGCGGGCGCAGCTCTCGGCGGAGGAGATCGCGCGCATCCGCCGCGGCACCGAGCCGCTCGCGGGTCGCTACTACACCGACGCCGACTGGTAGGGCCCGTCCAGCCGCAGCTGGTCTGCGATCGCGACCGCCGCCACCTTGCGGACGCCGCGTCCGTGCTCCCGGCGCAGCCGCCGCAGCGCCGGCACGAACACGCCGTGCAGCGCATCGGCGCGGCCGTAGAGCTCGAGCGTCGCCACGATCGCCCCGTGCAGGCGCACGAGGTCGGGCTCGGCCGCGCCCCGGACGATCCGGTCAACCAGGGCAGGCCGACGGAAGTCCGGGTCGACGGGCATCCCGCAGATCATGGCGGCGGGACGCGCAGGGCACCATCCCCGGAGCGGCCATGTGCGCCCCCCAGAATCTGGTAGTCGCACATGCGTGATCGCCGACACGCGCCCCCGCGCGGCCGGATCCGGCAGAATCCGCCCATGCCGGCGACGATCGCAGTCGTGGGGGATCGCGACCCCGGATACCTCACCCACCGCGAGCTCGACGCCACGCTCGCGCTGATGCCGGCCGGCGTCTCGGCGCGGTGGGTGGCTACGGACGGCCCCGACGCCCGCCGCCTGGACGGCTTCGACGCGCTCTGGATCGTCCCGGGCACGCCGTACCGCGACGAGGCGCCCGTCTTTGCGGCCATCGCACGTGCGCGTCGGGAGGGTGTGCCCATCCTGGGCACCTGCGGCGGCTTCCAGCACATGCTGGTGGAGTTCGCCCGAAACGTCGCGGGCATGCCCGGCGCCGCCCACGCCGAGACCGAGCCCGACGCCGGGCTGCACGTCATCTCGGCGCTCGCGTGCAGCCTGGTCGGCGAGGAGCGGATGGTGACGACGGTGCCGGGCACGCTGGTGGCGGAGCTGTGCGGAACGGCGCCGTTCGTGGGCTTCCACTACTGCAACTACGGGGTGGAGCCGGCCCACGTGCAGCGGCTCGTGACGGCGGGCCTCGTGGTGTCGGCAACCGCACCGGACGCGGGCGTCGAGGCGGTCGAGCTGCCCGGGCATCCGTACTACGTGGCCACCCTCTTCCAGCCCCAGGTGGGGAGCTCGCAGAGCGGCGTCCTGCACCCGCTCGTGGCCGCCCTGGCCCAGCACGCGCTGGGACGCGCGCCCGCGGGCGCCGAAACCGGCTGAAATTCCCGCATACGCGGGGGTCGCGCCCTCAAAATTCGCGGCTTGCGGCCGATTCCCGGGACGATGCCTGACGTCCCCTCAAGTGGACCCGGCCCGGCCCCCGCCGAGGTCGAGGACACCTACGCGAGGTCGCGCGAGCGCCTGGCGCGCCCGCTCGGCGGCGGCGAGCGCCTGATCGCGGCCACGCTGGGGGGGACATTCCTGCTCGCGGCACTCGCGCTGCCGTTCGCGACGACGAGCGCCCGCTCCCCCAGCCTGGTGCTCGCCGCGGTGCTCGTGCTCGCGTTCGCGGCCCTCGCGAACGTCGAGTTCGAGGTCGGCGCCGGGTCGGCCATCCCGACGCAGCTGATCTTCGTGCCCATGCTCTTCCTGCTCCCGCTGGGATGGGTGCCGCTCGCGGTCGCCGCCGGCAACTGGGTGTCGCTGAACGCCGACGTCGTCCGCGGCCGCCGCCATCGTGAGCGGGTCGTTGTGCTCCTGTGCTCGTGCTGGTACGTCTTCGGCCCGGTAGGCGTGCTGCTGATCTGGGGCGAAGGCCCGCCGCGCTGGGATCGCTGGCCCGTCTACGTGGCGGCGCTCCTGGCCCAGTTCGGCGCCGACCTCGCGAGCACGCTGATGCGCGAGCGGCGCGCGCTCGGGATCTCGCTGCGCCGGCTCGTGCCGATGGCGGCCATCGCCTACGGCGTCGACGCCGCGCTCGCGCCGCTCGGTCTGCTGGCGGCGTTCGCGGCGATCGAGATGAGCTACGCGTTCGTGCTGCTGCTCCCCGTCGCCGTGCTGCTTGCGATCTTCGCCCGCGAGCGCAAGCAGCGGCTCGAGCAAGAGGGGGAGCTGAACCTCGCCTACCGGCGGACGATGCTGCTCCTGGGCGACATCATCGAGTCCGATGACGCGTACACCGGCAGCCACAGCCGCGGGGTCGTCGAGCTCGTCTCCGAGGTCGCCGAGGTGCTGCAGCTGTCGGCGGGCGAGCGCACGCAGGCCGAGTTCACCGCCCTCCTGCACGACGTCGGCAAGATCCGCATCCCCAAGGAGCTGATCCAGAAGCCCGAGCCGCTCACGCCCGAGGAGCGCGCCCTGATCGAGACGCACACGATCGAGGGCCAGCTGATCCTGAAGCAGGTCGGCGGCTCGCTCGAGGCGGTCGGCAACATCGTCCGCTCCTGCCACGAGTGGTGGAACGGCAAGGGCTACCCCGACCGGCTGGCGGGCGAGCAGATCCCGCTCGTCGCCCGGATCGTGTGCTGCTGCGACGCCTATAGCGCGATGACGACCGACCGCCCCTACCGCGCCGCGCTCACACCCGAGGCCGCGGTCGCCGAGCTGCGGGCCTGCGCGGGCTCGCAGTTCGACCCGCGCGTCGTCGAGGCGCTGCTCCATGTCCTCGGCGCGGCCGGCGAGCCCGCCGCCGCGCTCCCCCGCGCCGCCTGAGCCGCGCTCAGGCCGGCTCGCGCCGGTTGTGGTGGTTCACCCAGATGATGCCGATGGTGAGGAAGCTGACCGCGTAGCTCGCGTCGGCCGGCCACTGCCGCCACAGCGCGTGGGCGAGCGACCCGGTGCCCACCTCGGGCACGTGCAGATCGAGCACGAGCAGCGTGATCGCGATCGTGAACACCCCGTCGGAGAAGGCCTCGAGACGTGTCTTGTCGACGGCCCGACATTACACTGCGCGGTCGATGGGAACCCTGATCTCGCTCCGCGGCGCAGCGAAGTCCTTCGGCGCGCGCACGGTCCTCGACGGCCTCGACATCGAGGTCGCAGACGACGCGCGCATCGGGGTCGTCGGCCAGAACGGCTCCGGCAAGTCGACGCTCCTGCGCATCCTCGCCGGGCTCGACGAGCCCGACACCGATCCGCCCGTGCGCCGGCGCGGCATGACCGCAGCGTACCTGCCCCAGCTGGTCGGGCCCGAGACGCGCACGCCGCTCGAGCTCTGCCACGCCGCGCGCCCCGACATCGCCCGGGTCGAGCAGGAGCTCGAGCGCTGCGCCACCGCGCTGGGCGATCCGGCGGTCGCCTCCGACCTCGGCCGGATGCAGCGCACCATCGACCGCCAGCAGCGGCTGCTGGACGAGTTCGACCGGCTCGGCGGCCATGTCTTCGAGGGCACGGTGCGCACCGTGCTCGACGATCTCGGCGTCTCCCCCGCCGAGTGCGAGCGCCCCCAGGAGGAGCTCTCGGGCGGCAAGCGCAAGCTGGTGGCGCTGGCAGCCTGCCTCGTGCAGGAGCCCGACCTGCTGCTCCTGGACGAGCCCGAGACGCATCTGGACGCCTACCGGCGCAGCCGGGTCGAGGAGCTCGTGCGCGAGTTCTCGGGCGCCGTGGTGATGGTGTCGCACGACCGCTACCTGCTCGACGAGACCGTGCGCGCAATCGCCGAGGTCGATCGCGGCCGCGTACGCATGTGGCCGGGCAACTACTCCTCCTACCACGCTGCGCGCGAGCTCGAGCTGTACCAGCAGCAGGCGACGTGGCACGCGCAGCAGAAGGAGATCGCCCGCCTCGAGGACGCGATCCGGCGCTACAAGCAGTGGGCGAACATGGTGGACGACCCGCGGCATACGACGCGGGCGCGGAACACCCAGCGCCGCATCGAGCGCATGGACAAGGTCGAGCGGCCGGTGCTCGAGCGGCGCAAGATCGCCCTTTCGCTGCACAGCCGCGCCCGCGGCGGCAAGCGCGTGGCCGAGTGGCGGGGCGCCTCGGTCGCGTTCGGGGCCGAGCCGGTGCTGATCGGCGTCGACCTGACGGTGTTTCGCGGCGAGCGCGTCGGCGTGATCGGCGACAACGGCTCGGGCAAGAGCGTGCTCGTGAAGCTGCTCGCCGGCGAGCTCGCGCCCGTCGAGGGCGAGATGTGGGTCGGCCCGTCGATCGAGGTCGGGTTCCTGCCGCAGGAGCACGCTCCGGCGCCGGCCGGGCAGACGCCGGTGGATGCGCTGCGGGCGCAGAAGCCGTGCACCGAGGAGGAGGCCGTGTCGGCCCTGCTGCGGTTCCTGTTCAGCTACGAGCAGTGCCGCCAGCAGGTGAATGCGCTCTCCGGCGGCGAGCGCACGCGGCTCGAGCTGCTGCTGCTGATGCGCGCGGGCGCCAACTGCCTCGTCCTGGACGAGCCGACGAACCACCTGGACATCGACTCGGTGGAGATGCTCGAGGCCGCGATCGAGTCATTCGACGGGACGGTCGTCTTCGTCTCGCACGACCGCTACTTCCTCGACCGCATCGCCGACCGCATCGTCGAGGTGCGCGACGCGGGCGCGACGGCGTCGGAGGGTGGCTACAGCACCTGGTACGCCAGGCGGCGGGCCGCGGCTGCGTGAATACACGGGGTCTGACCCCGTGTATTCACAGTCCCCGTTCGGGGCTCGAGGGGGCCTGGCCTCGCATGGGGCCAGGCCCCGCTTGTCAGCGCTTACATGCGCCCGGCGGCGACGATGCGGGCCAGGAACTGCTGCGTGCGCTCGTGCCGCGGCGCCGTGAAGATCTGCTCCGGCGGCCCCTGCTCGAGGATCACGCCGCCTTCGAGGAAGCACACGCGGCTCGCGATGTCGCGGGCGAAGCCCATCTCGTGGGTGGCGATCATCATCGTCATGCCGTCGGCCGCAAGGCCGCGGATCACCTCGAGCACCTCGGCCACGAGCTCGGGGTCGAGCGCACTGGTCACCTCGTCGAACAGCATGAGCTGAGGCCGCATCGCCAGCGCGCGCACGATCGCGACCCGCTGCTGCTGGCCGCCCGAGAGCCGGTCGGGATACTCGTCCACCTTGTCGGCCAGGCCGAACTGGGCGAGCAGCTCGCGGCCCCGCGCCTCGGCCTCGTGCTGCGAGAGCCCAAGCGCCTTGCGCGGCCCGAGCGTCACGTTGCGAAGGACGCTCATGTGCGGGAACAGGTTGAACGCCTGGAACACGATCCCGATCCCCCGCCGCACCTCGTTGGCGTTGACGCCGCGGGCGGTGATGTCGGCGCCGCCGACGACGATCCGGCCCGCGTCGATCGGCTCGAGCAGGTCGATGCAGCGCAGCAGGGTCGACTTGCCCGAGCCGGACGCCCCGATCAGACACACCACCTCGTGCTCGGCCACCCGGCAGTCGATCCCGCGCAGCACCTCGTTGCGGCCGAACGACTTGTGCACGCCCTCCACGGAGAGCTGCGCCTGGGCGCTCATACGAGCCCTCCCGCCTGCCGCCGGCGCCGCTCGCGGTCGGTCAGCCAGTCGGTGAAGCGGGCGAGCGGGATCGTGAGCAGGACGAAGAAGAACGCCGCCACGATGTACGGCGTGTAGTTGAAGTCGGCCGCCGAGTTGATGTTGGCCTGCTGCAGGGCGTCGACCGATCCGAGCACGGACACGAGTGCCGTGTCCTTCTGCAGCCCGATGAAGTCGTTCAGAAGCGGCGGGATCACCCGGCGCACGGCCTGCGGCACGATGACGAAGCGCAGCGTCTGCCCGCGCGAGAGCCCGAGCGAGCGGGCCGCGGCCTCCTGGCTCGGGTGCACCGACTCGATCCCGGCCCGGTACACCTCGGCGACGTAGGCGCTGTAGACGAGCACGAGCGAGACGACGCCCCAGAAGACGGGGTCGGTCGGGATCCCGGTCAGCTGCAGGCCCGGCATCCCGAATCCGAGCACGTACACGACCAGGATGGTGGGCACGCCGCGGAAGAAGTCGGTGTAGACGATCACCATCATCCGCAGCGGGAAGAACACCGGGCCGGGCAGGCTGCGGACGACCGCGAGCAGCAACGCGAACGCCAGGATCAGCACCTCGGCGATCGTGAACATCTTCACGTTCAGCAGAAACGCGCGCGCGACCAGGGGCAGCACGTCGCGCGCCTCCGCCCGGTTGAAGAACGCCGACTTGACGGTCGTCCAGCCGGGTGAGTTGACGATCGCGAGCGCGATCAGCGTGAAGACGATGACCGTGCTCATCACGGCGATCGAGACGTTCCGAGCCTCGCCGCTCCATCCGCCCAGCAGGCGCGACCTTCTCCCGGGATCGCTCCCGGGCACTACTTCAGGACCGGCGCGTTCGCCTTGTCCGAGAGCCAGGTCGTCTGGATCTGCGCGAGCGTCCCGTTCGCCTTCAGCGCACCGATCGCCTTGTCGACGCACGATCGAAGCGGGCTCCCCTTCGCCAGCACGAGGCCGAAGTGGCCGCCGCCGGACGACGCCGGGAACTGGCCGACGATCGTGCTGTTCGGGATCTGCACGGCCGTCATGTAGAAGGCGGTGGGAAGGTCGACGACGATGCCGTCGATCTGATGCGCCTTGAGGCCGTTGATGGCGTCGTTCACCGAGTGGTACGCCGTGGCCTGCGGCCCCGGCTTGATCACGTCCTGGATGAACGCATAGCTGGTCGTCCCGAGCTGCGTGCCGAGCTTCGCGCCCTTGAGGCCGGCGATGCTGGTCGCGTGGGCGTACTTGTTGCTCTTGAGGGTGACGACGGCTTGGTTCACGTCGTAGTAGGGGCTCGAGAAGTCGACCGTCTCGGCCCGCTTCTTGGTGATCGAGACCTGAGCGAGATAGAAGTCGAAGGCCTTTGGCCCGGGGGCGAACGACTGGTCGAAGTGCGTCACCTGCCACTTCACCTGCGGGTTAGAGAAGCCCATCTGCTTGGCAATGGCGTAGGCGACCGCGGCCTCGAAGCCCTTCCCGGTATACGGGTCGTTATTGTACTTGCCCGTCCAGCTGTGCCCCGGCCCGCCGGTGAAGTACGGCGAGTAGGCCGGGTTGTCGGTGCCGATCGTGAGCGTCCCCGGGGTGAGCAGGGCGAGATTCTTGACCGCGCAGGGGTTCGACCCGACCGCCGAGGACGGCGCCGAGGCCGCCTGCTTGGCGGTGCCGCAGGCGGCGGCGACGAGGCCGACGACGAGGACAGGCAGAAGGACGACGAGCTTGCGCATGCGCACCACATCCGGGGGGGTCGGAGGACAGCGTCCTACGATACCCGGACCCCGGCGGAGGCGCAGTTACAAGCGAACTTGAGAACTAGCGCTTGGCGAGGTGCGCGCCGATCCGCACCCGCAGCTCCTGCGGGGAGAACGGCTTGGTGATGTAGTCGTCGGCGCCGAGCGAGAAGCCGGCATCCACGTCGCGATCCTGGGCGCGAGCGGTCAGCATGATCACCTTCATGTGCTTGCACTCGGAGTCGGCCCGCAGCTCGCGCAGCACGTCGAAGCCGCTGCGCTTGGGCATCATCACGTCGAGCACGCACAGATCCGGCTGCTCGCTCCTGGCCAGCTCGAGGGCGGCCTGGCCGTCGGGGGCGGTCACGACCTGGTAGCCCTCCCGCTCGAGGCGGAACTTCACCAGGCGCAGGAGATGGGGCTCGTCATCGGCGACGAGGACCTTTACGGTGTCTGTCATGGGGCACTCTTCGGCTGTCTCGGACGCCGACTTGAGCACCAATTAGACTGCCCGCCCATGCATACCGACCGAAGGGCGTTCCTGCGCGTGATGGCCGAGTTCCCGGTCGGCGTGACCCGGCTCGACGCGGGCGACGGCGAGGAGGCCGCGTTCGCCGCATCGACCGTCAACATCTGCGCCGGCGGCGCCAAGATGGTGGCGCCGACCGGCGTCAGCGCGGGCGAGCGGCTGCGGCTCGAGGTGCGCTTCGCCAAGCCGCCGTTCCTGGTCTTCACCGACGCGACGGTGACCCGTGTGGACGAGGCCGCCGACGACCGCTGCGTGTGCGCGCTGCGCTTCGACGACCTGGACATGTACATCGAGCAGCGGATCGTGCGCTGGGTCTTCTCGGAGCAGCGCCGGGTGGCCGAGCGGCGCGCCGCGATCCGCGTCCCGGTCGAGGTGCCCGCGTGGTGCGAGCCGGCGGACGGCGGCGATCAGTTCCGGGCGCGGACGATCGACCTCGCCGGCGACGGCGCCCGCATCGTCACCGATCGCGCGCTCGTGCCCGGCGACCGCGTCCATATCCAGCTCGACGTCGACCGGCCCGCCTACCGCGTGGCGTGTGTCGCCGAGGTCGTGTGGGCGAACATGGTGGGCGAGGGCCGCTGGGCCTACGGCCTGCGGTTCCACGGCCTCGACCGGCCCACCCAGCGCCAGATCGTCGACCACGCGCTCGCGAGCGAAGGCGAGCGGCGCGGGTCAGGTCGCGGCTAGTCCCAGCTGAAGTCGGAGGCGGTCTTCGTCTCCATCCACCCGAGCGGCTCGTCGGTCGTCTCGACCGCCGGCATGCTCAGGGTGTCGGGCGGGGGCTCCTGCACGTGGGCGACGACGGGGTGCTCGCCCGTCTCCTCCTCTTCGGCGCGCGCCTCGGCCTCGGTCTTGAAGAGCGGGTGGTTCGAGAAGGGATCATCGCCGACGAACTCATCGAGGGGCAGGTCCTCGTCGAGATGCTGGTTTCGTCGCTTCAGCTCCAGGTGATGCTCGATCGCAGACGCGAACAGCGAGCCGTCCGTGGTCATGGCCAGTCCCCTCTCAAGTTCGGTATCACTCATCCGGCGCCGCCCCCGCGCCTCTGCGAGTGTACCAACTTGCGCGTCCGGACGTCCGCATTCGGACCGCCTCGCTCACCAGGCACCGGACACCGTCACCCGATCCTTGCCCTCGCGCTTGGCGTGGTAGAGCGCGGCGTCGGCCGACGCGATCAGGTCGATCTGGGTCTGGTCGTTCACGCGGCCCGGCGGCGACGCCGAAGCTGGCCGTCACCCCGGTGATCTCCTCGGTGCCGAACCGGATCGAGCGGGCGGCGATCTCGGTGCGCAGGCGCTCTGCCAGGTTGGCGGCGCCCTCGGGCCCCGTCTGCGGGAGCAGCACCGCGAACTCCTCGCCGCCGTAGCGGGCGGCCAGGTCGATCTCGCGGATGACCTCCGACAGCGTCGCCGCCACGCTGTGCAGGACGGCGTCGCCGGCCAGGTGGCCGCGGCTGTCGTTGATCTGCTTGAAGTCGTCGATGTCGAGCAGGATCAGCGAGACGGGCTGGCCGAACCGCTGGGCGCGCTCGTACTCGCGGCCGAGCACCTCGTAGAACTGGCGCCGGTTGGCGAGGCCGGTCAGGGCGTCGGTGACGGCCTGGCGCTCGACCACCCGGTGCAGGCGCGCGTTCTCGATCGCGACGCCCGCCTGCACGGCCAGCGCCGAGAGGGCCTCGACGTCGTCGTCCGAGAACGCCCCCTCCTCGGGGTCGACCGCGGTGACGAGGCCGAGCAGGTGGTGCTCGCGCAGGATCGGCACCGAGAGCATCGCCCGCGGCACCTGCGTCACCCGCGGCTCGTGCGTCGCCAGCGCCTCGCCCTCGAGGCCGTCGCCGGCGGCGACGATCGAGGGCAGCTCGGAGCGCAGGGCGCGGGCGGTGCCGATGCGGTGCTGCTCGACGGCCTCGCCGCGCTCGGCGTCGTAGAGCAGCAGCCGGCCGCCGCGGGCGCGCGTCGCCTGCACGGCGGTGTCGAGCACGGCCTCGACGAGCGCCGTCAGATCGTGGGTGGCCGCGAGCGTCTCGCCGTAGCGCTGGAGCGTCTCCTTGAAGCGGCCGCGCTCGGCCTCGAGCTCGCCCATGCGCGTCGTCAGCTCGCTCGAGATCTCGTCGATCGTCGCGCCGAGCTGCGAGAGCTCGTCGCCCGACGTGGGCCCGCGCGAGAGGCCGGCGGCCCGGCCGGCGAGCTCGGTGAGCGCGCGTGAGATGCGGTCGGCCGCGAACACGGCGGCCGCGATCAGGACCAGGCCGAGGAGCAGGATCGGGACGAAGATCCGCAGCCGCTGCGAGTCGATCGCGTTGGAGAGCGTCGACGACGGGTAGGTGGCGACGACGTAGGCGGGGCCGCCGTGCGAGACCGGCAGGCCGGTCGCGGCCGCGCGCACGCTCGTGCCGCCGATGGTCGCCGTACCTGCGCTGCCGATCCTAAGACCCGTGACCGGGCCGAGCCCCCCGGACGAGTAGGACGCGAGCGCCTGATTGTGCGCGACGAACACGAGGCCGACGCTCGGCGGCAGCCCGAACCGCCCGCCGGTGATCTGGTCGAGCAGCGGCTGCGACGTGTGCACGTACACGTCCACCTCGCGGCCGTCGGCCAGCTTGCCGGGATGGGTGGTCGCGTGCCACGTCGGCCCCTTGGGCGGCACGCCCGCGATCACCCTGCCGTCCTTGAGCAGGACGACCGACATCCCGGTCGGCGCCTGCGGAGGCGGATTGTGCTTGCCGGGATTCGCGAACGCGACGCGCACGTCGCTCCTCTGCGAGACGACCGCCGCAAACGCCCTCGCCTTCTGCTGCTGGACGCGGTACCCCTGCAGCCCCGCGGCCACGGCGACCGACAGGCGGTTGTCGACGCGGGTCACCTGGTCGTGCTGCAGCAGCGCGCCGACGAGCACGCCGGTGGCCACCAGCGGCACGATCGCCAGCCCGACCAGCACGATGGAAAGCTTGTGGCGAAATCGCATTGCGACCCCGGACCCTCCCGCACACGACCCTAAGACTGGGAAAATTACACGATTTCGGCCGCGACCAGGGATTTTTCGCCGCGGTGGGCGGCGATCCTGCCCCGTCAGTACGTGGTCAGTACGCGGCGAGCTCGCGCGCCGCGCGGAGGATGTCCTCCTCCGTGGGCAGATACTCGCGCTCGAGCACCGGCGTGAACGGGATCGGCGTGTCCAGGCCGGCGACCCGCGTGACCGGCGCGTCGAGGTACTCGAATGCGCGCTGGGCGATCAGCGCCGCGACCTCGGCGCCGAACCCCCCGGTGAGGTTGTCCTCGTGCACGATCAGCGCCTTGCCCGTCTTGCGCACCGAGGCGAGCACCGTGTCGATGTCGAGCGGGACGAGCGTGCGCAGGTCGATGACCTCGGCGGAGGTGCCGTCGGCCGCGAGCGAGTCGGCCACCGAGAGCGACAGCTGCATCGTCGCGGCGTACGTGATGATGCTGATGTCCTCGCCCGGCCGCGCGACCCGCGCCTGCCCGATCTGCTCGACGCGGCCGTCGGCGCCCGTCGCGACCTCGGCCTTCTCGCGCCGGTACAGGAACTTGTGCTCGCAGAACACCACCGGGTTGGGGTCCTGGATGGCGGCGCGCAGGAGCCCATAGGCATCGGCCGCGGTCGCGGGGCAGACGATCTTCAGGCCGGCGTGGTGGTGGAACCAGGCCTCGACGTTCTCGGAGTGGTACGGGCCGCCGCCGACGCCGCCGCCGTTCGGGCAGCGCACGACCACGGGCACCGCCCAGCCGATGCGGTAGTGCATCTTGGCGGCGCAGGTGATCAGCTGGTCGAAGGCGATCGAGACGAAGTCGCCGAACTGCATCTCGGCCACCGGGCGCTGCCCGGCCATCGCCGCGCCGATCGCGACGCCGGCGATGCCGGCCTCGGCCACGGGCGTGTCGATCGAGCGCATCACGCCGTACTTCTGCTGCAGCCCCTTCGTGGCCCCGAACGCGCCCCCCTGGCGGCCGACGTCCTCGCCCATGCAGAACACGCGCGGGTCGGCCTCCATCTCGTCGTGGAGCGCCGCGTTGATCGCCTCGAGGTAGGTCAGCTCTGCCATGGCCGACTTACGGCGCCTCGGTGGCGAAGACGCCTTCGTGCGCCTCGGACGGGTCGGGGTAGCCGTCGCGCTCGGCCATCTCGACGGCCTCGCGCACCTCTTCACGAACGCGGTCGCGGACGCTCTCGAGCCTGCCCTCGGCCAGCGCCCGCTCCTCGACGAGGATGTTCTCGAGCCGCTTGATCGGATCCTTGTCCGACCACTCGGCGAGCACCTCCATCGGCATGTAGCTCTCGTACTTGTCGTGCGCGGCGTGGCCGCCCATGCGATAGGTGCGGCACTCGATGAACTGCGGCCCCTGGCCGGCGCGGGCGGCGTCGACCGCGGCCTGCACCGCGCCGTGCACGGCGAAGGCGTCGTTGCCGTCGACCGACACGGCCGGGATGCCGTAGGAGGCGGCCTTGCGGTAGAGCTCGGTCACCTTCGTCTGCTTCGAGATCGGCGTCGAGTAGCCCCAGCCGTTGTTCTCGGCCACGAACACCGCCGGCACCTCGAGCACGGCGGCCATGTTCAGCCCCTCGTGGAAGTCGCCGCGCGAGGTGGCCGCGTCGCCGAAGCTCGTCATCGCCACCCGGTCCTCGCCGCGCTGCTTGTACGCGAGGGCGGCGCCGACCGTGAGCGGGATCATGTCGGCCATGTGCGACACCTGGCAGGGGATGTTCCACTCGCGGCCGCCGATGTGCAGGTTGCCGTCCTTGCCGCGCGTCGTCGACCCGGCCTTGCCCATGAACTGCGCGAAGATGCGCCACGGCGGCACGCCGTGGACGAGGTAGGAGCCCAGGTCGCGGATCCACGGCGAGAGCCAGTCGCCCTGCTCGCCGCGGCGCAGCGGCAGCGCGATGCCGATGGCGATCGCCTCCTGGCCGCGGCCGGTGTAGTAGCTGCCGGGCAGCTTGCCCTGGCGGTACAGGTTGAGGGCGCGCTCCTCGACGGCGCGCGTGAGCGACATCCAGTAGTAGAGCTCCATGGCGACGTCGTCGGAGAGCCGATCCGGCTGGGGCGCCGGCACGGACGAGATCTTGCGTGCTGGGGATGTCACGGACGCTCTATCGGCAGGCGGTCGAGATCTTGAAGACCGGATTCTGCGGAGTCTAGTTCTCCGCCCCGCCGGAACGTCCCACACGCCCGGCAGGGACGGCCCGGACATATTCCGCGGTCGCGGCCGGACCCCTGCCGGGGCCGCTAAAGCCCGGCGCGGCGTGCGCCGATGACTGCCGCGATGGCGCTTCGCACATCCTCGATCCCCTCCTCGAGCACGACGCCCGCCGCCCCCGCCGACTGGCGTGGCCGGGTGGAGCTCGCCCTCACCGTGGCCGCCGCGCGGCTCACGGCCGGCGACCTCGCCGGCGTGGCCGCGGTGTTCGCCGACGTGTCCGGCTGGGAGGACCGCCAGCGCGCATACCAGGCCCGCTGCCGCCTCGCCGAGCTCGTGCTCGCCTACCGCCCGGCCGACGCCGAGGCGTGGGTGGCCGCGTTCGTCACCGGCGCCGGCTGCCTGATCGACGCGCTCGAGCAGGAGCCCCGCGAGCCCGTCCTCCTGAACCACACCGGCGTCCTCCTCTACGAGCTGTGCGAGGCGGCCGCCGCCGCCGACATCTTCCGCGCCGTGCTGCGGCTCGACCCCGAGCACCCCCACACCGCCTCGAACCTGGAGCACGCCCGCGTGCGCGCCCGCTCCAACGCGCGCCTTCCCGGCGTGCATGCCACCCGCACCCGCGGCCTCGCGGCGCGCGCACGCAAGGTGGCGGCGCGGGCGAAGGCGGCCAAGGCCCTGACGCTCTCGCTGTGCATGATCGTGAAGGACGAGGAGGAGATGCTGCCGGGCTGCCTCGAGCCGCTGCGCGGCGTCGTGGACGAGATGATCGTCGTCGACACCGGCTCGACCGACCGCACCGTCGAGATCGCCGAGTCGTTCGGCGCGACGGTCGTGCACTTCCCCTGGAACGGGTCGTTCGCCGACGCCCGCAACGCCTCGATCGAGGCCGCGAGCGGCGACTGGCTGATCTACCTCGACGCCGACGAGCACATGGAGGCCGCCGACGCCCGCATGCTGCGCGGCCTGCTCGGCCGCACGTGGCGCGAGGGCTTCTACCTCGTCGAGACCAACTACACCGGCGGCTCCGAGGCCGGGTCGGCCGTCACCCACATGGCGCTGCGCGTCTGGCGCAACCGGCCGCAGTACCGGTTCACGGGCCGCATCCACGAGCAGAAGACCCACACCATGCCGACGTACCTGCCGGAGCGCTTCGAGGCGACCCGGATCCGGGTGCGGCACTACGGCTACCTGAACCAGCGCATCGCGTCCAAGGACAAGTCGCGCCGCAACATCCAGCTGCTCGAGCAGGAGGCGCAGGAGTCGCGCACGCCGTTCACCGACTACAACCTCGGCTCGGAGTACCTCGTCCTCGGCGACGATGCCGAGGCGCGGACGCACCTCGACAACGCGTGGGACGCGCTGCGCGAGCAGGGTCTGCAGTCGGTCGGCTACGCGCCGCTGCTCGTCGCGCGGGTGGCGCTCGCCCGCCGCGAGGTCGGCGATCACGCTGCGGCGATGGCCGCGGTCGACGAGGGCCTCGCGCTCTTCCCCGACCACACCGACCTCGTCTTCGAGGCCGCGCGTCAGCGCCCGCAGCCAGGGCGACCTCGCCCGCGCCGCCGAGCTCGCCGAGCGCTGCCTCGACATGGGCGACGCGCCCGCCCACTACGCCTCGACCGTGGGCGCCGGCACCTTCCTCGCGCTCGCGCTGCTGGGCGAGATCCGGGCGGCGCAGGGCGATCACGCCGCGAGCGAGGAGCTGCACCGCCGCTGCCTGCGCGAGCACCCCGACTACGTCGCGCCCGTGCTGCCGCTCGTCGAGGCCATGATCCGGCGCGGCGTCGACCCGGTCGAGATCGACCGGCTGGTGCCGCCGAAGGTCTCCGCGCGGGTGCTGGCGGGCAGCGCCTACATCGAGGCCGGCCACCCGCAGGATGCCGAACGCTGCTTCCGGGGCGCCCTCGAGGCGCAGCCGGCGAACTCCGCCGCCCGGCTCGGACTGTCCGAGGCGCTGCTTGCCCAGCGCCGCTACGCCGAGGCCGCTGCCGTCGCCACCGCCGAGCCCACCGACTCGCCGGTCGCCGCACGCGCTGCCGAGGCCGCAATCTTCGCCCACGCCGTGCTCGGCGAGCCGGATGCGATGGACATCGCGATCGAGCGCGTCCTGCCGAGCCTGGTCGACGCCGACGCCGCGCTCTACCGGGCCTGGGCCGCCGCGCTCCGCGGCGAGCCGGGGCCGGCCACGCTGGGCGCGACGTCGGGCCCGACCGCCATGCGGCTGCTCGAGGCGCTCCTGCGCGTGACCGAGGTCGCCGCATTCGCCGCGCTGCTCGAGGTGTTCGGGCGGGTCGCCCTGCCCGAGCGGCAGCGGCGCGAGCTGCTCGCCACGATGTACCTGCGCCGCGGGTTCCTCGAGTCCGCAGCCGACGAGTGGATCGCCGTGGCCACGACGAGCCCGGACGCCTCGGCAATGCTCGGACTGGCCCAGGTCGCACTCGCGCGCGGCTTCGACGACGACGCGATCGCATTCTCCGCCGAGGCCGTCGCGCTCGATCCGACATTCGAGGGTGCCCGAGTCGCCCATAACGCTATCGTCCAGAAACTCCGCCAAGTTGCCTAAATCTCATTCCAACATCGCCGATCACCGGGTCAGTACACCGATCCACGGACGGATCGAGAGTGATCTTCGTGACGGAACACGGACCAGATTCCATCGGCAGGTTGATCCCCTTGCGCATGACCCCGGGGGCGGGGTCGGCCACGCCGCGCAGCTCGCTGGCGCTGGCGTCGCCCCCACCGGAGGTGCAGCAGGATCTCGCCACCGCGCAGCAGGTGATCGACGAGCTCACGGCACGTCAGGTCAACCTGCACTTCAACGTCGACCACGACACGGGCAAGGTGCGCGTCGAGATGGTCGACGGCAACGGCAAGCTCATCAAGGAGATCCCGGCCCGGCGCCTGCTCGACACGCTGTCGGGCGGGGGCCTACTGATCGACGAAACGGCGTGACCACATGAGCACTCCCAGCACCAGCTCGACGCAATCGACCTCGGCCACGCCGTTCTTCAACGTCGGCGGCATCGCCACAGGCCTCGACACCAACTCGATCATCAACTCGCTGCTTGCGATCGACCGCCAGCCCGAGACGCTGCTCACGCGGCAGAGCACGATCGAGACGGCGCGCCAGGCGGCGCTGAAGTCGATCCAGACGTCGATGCAGTCGCTGCAGACGGCGGCACAGGCTCTGCGCGACCCGTCCGTGTGGGCCAACAGCCAGACGGTCACCTCGTCGAACACGAGCGCCGTCTCGCCGGTGCTCACGGGCGGAGCCGCCGCCGGCGGCTTCCAGATCGGCGTGCAGCGGCTCGCCTCCGCGGCCCAGATGACGCAGCAGACGGCGCTTGCGACGGCGAGCGCCGACGACACGCTGCACATCAAGGTCGGGGCCGGCACGACGGCCGATGTCAGCATCAGCTCCGGCGACACGCTGGCGACGATCGCGAGCAAGATCAACGCGAACACGAACTCGCAGGTCTACGCCTCGGTGGTCAACGGCAAGCTCGTGCTCTCCGGGCAGGTCACGGGGGCCGCGAACTCGATCGCCGTCACGAGCGACCACACGCTCGCGTCCGACCTCGGCATGACCCAGACGCTGACGGCCAACGACGCCGCCTACACGATCAACAACCAGTCGATGACGAGCGCGACGAACATCATCTCGAACGGGCTCGCCGGCGTGACGCTGACCCTGAACGGCACGACATCGAGCGATGCCACCCTGGTGGTCAGTGCACCGGCGCCGAGCACGAGCAACATCACGAGCACGATCCAGAGCTTCGTCACCGCCTACAACTCGACGATCGACCTGATCTCCGGCTACGTGAACGACCCGAAGGTGGCCAACCCGACCACCGACGCGCAGCGCGAGGCCGGCATGCTCCAGGGCGACCCGCAGCTGCTCTCGATCCTGTCGAACCTGCGCGAGTCCGTCACGACGACGATGAGCGGCGCGACGAGCGGCATGGGCTACCTCGGCAGCATCGGCCTCTCGACGGGCGCAGCGGTCGGCACCGGCACCATCAGCCAGGACTCGCTCGAGGGCAAGATCACCCTCGACACGACCAAGCTCACCTCGGCGCTTGCGAGCAACTTCAGCGGCGTCAAGGCGCTTTTCACGAACGCCACCGGCTCGTACTCGTCCGAGGGCCTCTCGCAGCGGATCGACGACCTCGTGAACCCGCAGGCCGGCGCCAACGGCGTCCTGGCCCGCCGGGTGACGTCGGAGGCGGAGCTGATCACGTCCTACGCCCAGCAGATCGCCGACATCGAGCAGCGCGTCACGCTGCGCGAGACCAGCCTGCGCGCGCAGTTCACCGCCATGGAGACCGCGGTCGCCCAGCTGCAGTCGACCAGCTCCGCGCTCGGCGGCACGACGTCGTCGTCGTCGTCGACCAAGACCGGTTGACCCTTCGCGCCCCTCAAGGCGAGGGGCGGACGGCCGATAAACCGATCGCCCGAGTCCCCCCAAGACGGTGAGCCATATGAACCCGCACGACGCCAAGCGAGCCTACACCGAGTCCGCCATCCTGACCGCGCCACCGGAGCGGCTCGTGGTCATGCTGTACGACGGCGCGATCCGCTTCCTGAACCAGTCGGCGGTCGCGATGCGGGCCGGGAACCAGCGCGTGTTCATCGACCGGGTGCAGCGCGGCGAGGCGATCATCACGGAGCTCAACCTGACGCTCGACATGAGCCAGGGCGAGGTGGCCGAGCGGCTGCGGGCGATCTACCAGTTCTGCAACGTGCACCTGACGGCCGCCACGGTCGAGGGCGACGCGCGCAAGATCGACGACGTCGTCCGCCTCCTGTCCGAGCTGCGCGAGGCCTGGCAGCAGATCGCCGGCGCCCCGCCCGCCGCAGCGGCCGCCGCGGCCGCGGCGTAGCGATGCCGACGCCCGCCGTCGCCCCGTACCTTGCGGTGCTCTCGCTGACGCGCTGCGAGCGCGACCTGATCGCCGCAGGCGACTGGGAAGGCGTCGTCACCCTCGGCGCCGAGCGCGCGACGCTCGTCGCCGCGCTCCCGGCGCAGGCTCCGGCCGAGGCGCGCGAGCTGGTCTCGGAGACCCTGGCGCTCATGCAGACGAACCTCTGCCCACGCGGTCGCGACCCGCGACCGCACCCGCGCGACGCTGGCCCACCTCGCCGACGGCCGCCGCGCCCTGCACGCATACGCCGGCACTCCCGCCGGCGGCTCCGTCGACACGCGGCGCTGAGACCTCAAGTCGGCTGCGCCGGCGCCGATGACCATGGTGCCCGCACGGATCGCGGGCGCCCGATGCCCAAGGATGGGTTCTCTCGTAAGGTGAAGGGACCCGCAAGGTGGACCTGTTCGATACCTCCATCGTGGGCGTTGAGAAGGCGATGCAGGGCTCCCTGCTGCGACAGCAGGTGCTGGCCAACAACATCGCGAACGCCAACACTCCCGGCTTCCAGCGCTCCGACGTGAACTTCCAGTCGGCGCTCGCGCAGGCGTTCTCGTCGGGCACGCCGACGCCGGGCCAGATCCAGCAAGTCTCGTTCCAGCCGCAGACCGATGCCAGCGGCGCCATGCAGGTCGACGGCAACTCGGTGGACATCAACACCGAGATGGCCGACCTGTCCGAGAACACGCTCGACTACCAGGCGCTCGAATCGGTCATGGGCACCCGGATGTCGATCCTGAAGACCGCGATCGGGAGCACCTCCTAATGGGCATGTTCGACTCACTCAACGTCTCCGCGTCGGGGATGACCGCCACCCAGCTGTGGATGGACGTCGTCTCCTCGAACCTCGCCAACGCCGACAGCACGAAGGCCGCCAACGGCCAGCCGTACCGGCGCAAGGAGATCGTCCTCGAGCAGGCTGCGCCCAGCTTCGGCGAGGTGCTCGGCGGCGTTCAGGTCAAGGGCATCGTCGACGACCCGAGCCCGCCGAAGATGGTGTACGACCCCGGCAACCCGGAGGCGAACAAGCAGGGCTACGTGGCCATGCCGAACGTCAATCCGGTCACCGAGATGGTCGACCTGATCTCGGCCAGCCGCGGCTACGAGTCCAACGTGACCGCCATGAACGCGGCCAAGCAGATGTTCTCCAAGACCTTCGACGTGCTCCGCTGATGCAGATCCCCGCGGTCACCTCGGCCCTCACGGGCGCCTCGGGCCTCTCCGGCTCGGGTCTCGGCAGCGTCGCCGGCTCGGGCTCCGGCTCGGGCTCCGGCGGCTTCGGCTCCGCCCTGACCAGCGCCATCTCGAGCCTCAACCAGTCGCAGAACACGGCCGCCTCCGACTCGGTGGCGCTCGCCACCGGCCAGGCCAGCGACGTCACCTCGGTCGTCACGGACGTCGAGAAGGCCAACCTCGAGATGCAACTGGCGGTTCAGGTCCGCAACAAGGCTGTCGATGCGTACGAGGAAATCATGCGGATGCAGATCTAGCCCGCGCCGCCGCACCGCCCGCCCCCCCAAACCCCCCGCCCTCACCCCCCGCCTCATATGCCCAAGATCGCAAGCGTCAAGGACACCTGGAAGAGCATCGAACCGCGCGGCCAGCTCACGATGGTCGTGTCGTTCCTGCTCATCGCAGTCACCGCCTACTTCCTCTTCAACTACGCCACGCAGCCGAGCTACACCACGCTGCAGACCGGCCTCTCGCCGACGCAGACCAACCGCGTCACCCAGGCCCTCGCAGGCGCCGGCGTCGCCTACAAGGTGGGCAACGGCGGCACCGAGGTGAGCGTCGTCTCGAGCCAGCTCTCGGCCGCCCAGGTCGCGCTTGGCGCGGCCGGCGTCGGCCCGGGCTCGCAGCCCGGCCTGGCCAACTTCACCAAGACCAGCCTCGGCACGACCAACGCCCAGCAGCAGGCGATGTACCAGCTCGGCCTTCAGGGCGACATCGAGCGCCAGATCGAGAGCATCACGGGCGTCAGCTCCGCGCAGGTGCAGATCGTCATGCCCACCGACACGCTGTTCGCCGACCAGTCCTCGCAGGCCACCGCGTCGGTGCTGCTGAACACCGACACCACGTTCGACCCGGCCGCGGTGAGCGGCATCGCCCACATGGTCGCCTCCGGCGTCCAGGGGCTCTCGACCGCAGAGCGTGACGATCACCGACCAGACCGGCGCGATGCTCTGGCCGACCGGCGGCACCGGCGCCGACGGGACGCCCGGCGCGACCTCGAAGCTGGCCGTCCAGCAGAGCTACGACTCGCAGATCGCCGCGCAGGTGAACGCGCTGCTCTCTGCAGACGCTCGGCGCGGGCAAGGGCCAGGCCCAGGTGAGCGCCGACCTGAACATGGATCAGGTCTCCAACGACTCGGTCAAGTACGACGGCACCAAGGTGCCGCTGCAGACCCAGGTCACCAAGGAGAACCTGCAGTCGGCCAACGGCTCGGCCTCCGGCGTCGCCGGCGTCGCGGGCAACATCCCGCCGATCTCCTACCCGGCCGGCAGCAGCAAGAACGGCCCCGGCACGGTGTATCTGAACACGACCGGCAACACGACGTACGGCGCCAACAAGACGATCAGCCACACCGTGGTCGCGCCGGGCGCGGTGAACCAGCTCCACGTCGCCCTGCTCTTCGACTCGTCGGTGCCCGCCAAGGCCCAGGTCGGCGCTGCGGGCGACGGTGGCCACGATGGTCGGTCTCACCCCCAGCCGCGGCGACACGATCTCGATGGCGAGCGTGCCGTTCCAGAAGCAGGCCGCCGCCACCGGCGCCGCCGCCGGACCGCTGGCCATGATCGGCGTGTCGAGCCCGCTCGCGCTCGTCCGCGACGCGCTGATCGGCCTGGCCGCGATCGTGTTCCTCTTCCTGATCCGCCGCAGCCTGAAGTCGCCGCGAGCGCGAGGCGCGCTTCGCCGAGCCGACCTGGCTGCGGGAGATCTCGCGACGCGACGCCGATCGCCGCGCTCGAGGCCGGCACGCGCATCCGTGCCCGTCAGCCGTCGGTGCAGCATCGCGAGATCATGCAGAAGGAAGCCGAGGAGATCGTCCGCAGCCAGCCCGAGCACGTCGCCCTCCAGGTGCAGCAGTGGATGAACGAGTAGCAAGCGGCATGAACGGCCGCCGCAAGGCAGCGATCCTGCTCGTCTCGCTCGGCTCGCGCGGCGCGGCCGAGGTCTTCCGGCACCTGCCGAACGACGATGATCGAGCAGCTGACGGTCGAGATGGCGCGCACGCCGACCGTCGACCCCGAGCACGCCAGCGATGGTGATGGAGGAGATGGTCGACGCTCGCGAACGCCCGCGGCTACATCGCCGAGGGCGGCCTGCGCTTCGCGCGCGAGGTGCTCGAGCAGGCCGTCGGCGCCGCGCGCGCGGGCGAGATCCTGAACCGGCTCTCGGTCGATCATCGAGACGACGCCGTTCGAGTTCCTGCGCAACACGCCGCCCGACCAGATCGCCGCCTTCCTGCGCAACGAGCACCCGCAGACGGTGGCGATGGTGGTCGCCCAGCTGCCCAACACGACGCTCGCGGCGAAGGTGATGGAGCTGCTCGCGCCCGAGCTGCAGGCCGACGTCGCCGTGCGCATCGCCACGATGGGCCAGACCTCGCCGGACGTCGTCAAGGAGGTCGCGCGGGTGATGGAGCGCAAGCTCGAGACCGTGCTCCAGCGCGAGTACGCCGCCGCCGGCGGCGTGCGCTCGCTGGCCGCGATCCTGAACGCCGCCAACCGCACGACCGAGCGCAACATCCTCGACCACCTCCAGGAGGAGGACGGCGAGATCGCCGACGAGGTGCGCGGCCTGCTGTTCGTCTTCGAGGACATCCTCAACCTGGACGACCGCGCGCTCCAGCTGGTGCTGCGCGAGGTCGACTCGAAGGATCTCGGCCTGGCGATGCGCGGCGCCTCGACCGAGGTGCAGGAGAAGATCCTGGACAACATGTCCCAGCGCGGCGCCGAGATGCTCCGCGAGGAGATGGAGTTCATGCCGCCCCAGCGCCGCACGGTCGTCGAGGAGGCGCAGTCGAAGATCGTCGCCGTCGTGCGCAGGCTCGAGGACGCCGGCGAGATCGTGATCTCGCGCGGCGGCGAGCGACGAGGACGAGCTCATTGGCTGACATCTTCGAGTTCACGGCCCTCGAGGCGCCCGCGTACCTGATCGCCGACGGCGGCTCGGCCGAGGAGCACCTGGCGGCGCTCGGCGCCGAGGCGGAGCGGCGCGGGTACCGAGGAGGGCCTCGCCCGCGGCCTCGCCGAGGCGCGCGCGCACGCCGCCGACGCGCTCGCGGCCGTCGCCGAGGCCGAGCGGGCGCTCGCGGCGATGCGCGACGACTACCTCGGCCGAGCCGAGGCGGCCGCGGTCGAGCTCGCGTTCGCAGATCGCCGAGAAGGTCATCGGCGCGACGGTCGCCGCGAACCCCGAGCGCGGTGCTCGGCGTCGTCGCCGGCGCGCTCCTGCGCACGACCGACCGCGACCACCTCGTGCTCGAGGTGAACCCCGGAGACTTCGAGCTCGTCCGCGACGCCGCCTCGGAGCTGGCGGCGCGGCTGGGCGGGATCAACCGCATGGAGGTCGTCTCGGAGCGCCGCGTCGGCCGCGGCGGCTGCGTCGTGCGCACCGAGGAGGGCGAGATCGACGCCCGCATCGCGTCGCAGATCGACCGCGTGCCGCCGAGATCGTCGCGAGGCGCGCACCGCGCCCGACCGCGCCGGTGCGAGCCCGACGGTGCCTGACGCCGTCGCCGACCGCCCCCGGCCGCGACGCGGCGATCGCGAGGCCGACCTGCAGCGCCATCGCGGCCGCGTCGTCAACCTGATCGGCCTCGTGATCGAGGCCACCGGCCTCCGGGCCGAGGTGGGCGAGCTGTGTCACGATCGCCGGCGGTCGCAACAGCCCCCCGGTGCCCGCCGAGGTGGTCGGGTTCCGCAACGGGCGGACGCTGCTGATGCCGCTCGGCGACATGCGCGGGATCGCGCCCGGCACGCGTCGTCGAGCCGACCGGCGGGCCGTTTCGCGTCCCCGTCGGCGATGCCCTGCTCGGACGGGTGCTCGACGGCCTCGGCCGCCCGATCGACGGCGGACCCGAGATCGGAGGCGGTCTGCCGCGCGCGGTCGCCGGCTCGCCGCCCTCGCCGATGGACGCGGCCGCGGATCAGCGAGCGGCTCGAGCTCGGCGTGCGCGCGCTCGACGCGCTCGTGCCGTGTGGTCGCGGCCAGCGCCTCGGCATCTTCGCCGGCTCGGGCGTCGGCAAGTCGACGCTGCTCGGGCATGATCGCGCGCGCGACGCACGGCCGACGTCAACGTGATCTGCCTGGTCGGCGAGCGCGGCCGCGAGGTGCGCGAGTTCGTCGAGCGCGACCTGGGCGACGCGCTGGCGCGCTCGGTCGTCGTCGTCGCGACCTCCGACGAGCCCGCGCTCGTGCGGATCAAGGCCGCGTTCGTCGCGACCACGATCGCCGAGCACTTCCGCGACGCCGGCAACGACGTGCTGCTGATGATGGACTCGGTCACGCGGCTGGCGATCGCCCAGCGCGAGATCGGCCTCGCGATCGGCGAGCCGCCGGCGACGCGCGGCTACACGCCGAGCGTGTTCGCGATGCTGCCGCAGCTGCTCGAGCGCGCGGGCACGCGCGGGCGCGGCTCGATCACCGGCCTCTACACGGTGCTCGTCGAGGGCGACGACATGAACGAGCCGGTCGCCGACGCGGTGCGCGCGATCCTCGACGGCCACTGCGTGCTCTCGCGCGACGCTCGCCCACCAGCAACCACTACCCCGCGATCGACGTGCTGCAGTCGGTGTCGCGGCTGGCCAACGAGGTGACCTCGCCCGCGGTGCGCGACGCCGCCGCCGCGCTGCGCGAGACGCTCGCGGTCTACCGGGCGAAGGAGGATCTGATCACGATCGGCGCCTACAGCCCGGGCGCCGACCCCGGCGTCGACTACGCGATCGCCAAGGTGCCCCAGATCGACGCGCTTCCTGCGCCAGCCGGCCGACGAGGCCGCCGACGCCGCCGACACCGACCTGCGCCTGATCGAGCTCATGGCCGACCGGGCCGGCGGCGGCGTACTTGTCGATCCTCCAGCAGACACTGCTTCATTTGCATCCGGCAGCGTCGATTACCTGAACGCAAACCGTATGCTGGAGGCCTGATGTCCACCGAAGAGACCACACGGCAGTTGGTGATCTTCTCGCTCGGAAGCGAGGAGTACGCACTCCCGATCACCCGCGTGCAGGAAATCATCCGTTACACGGAGCCTCGCAGCGTGGCGTCGCAGACGCCCTGGATCCGCGGCGTCATCAACCTCCGCGGCAAGATCGTGCCCGTCTGCGACCTGGCCGAGCGGCTCGGCCTGGCGCTCGAGCGGCCCGAGGCCGCCAAGATCGTGATCGTCGAGACGGCCGTCGGCACCGCCGGCGTCATCGTCGACGACGTCGACGAGGTGCTGACCGTCTCGCCCGAGCAGCTCGAGGACGTCCCCACCGCCGACACCGGCTACGTCGACGCCGTCGCCAAGGTCGGCGAGCGGCTCGCGATCCTGCTGAATCCGGACGGCCTGTTCGCGGGCGTCCAGATCGCCGCCTAGCCAGTCACCACCGGGGACTGTCCCCAGAACTGCGCATTGCCCCTGACAGGGGACTGTCCCCGGTTCGGTCTTGGCGGGCTCCTCCCCACTCTCTGGTATCCGGGTTGCGGGGTGCGCCGGGGCTGCAATTCAAGGCCCCTGCTGCCGATAACGGGACAGGCCCGCCATGACCTCCCAGACCCCCGCCTTCTCAAAGCCCATCCGCGTCGTCGTCGCCGACGACTCGGCGTTCATGCGCCGGCTGATCTCGGACGCGCTCACCGAGCGCGGCGCGCAGGTCGTCGGCGTCGGCCGCGACGGCGACGAGGCGCTCGCGCTGTGCGCCCAGCACCGCCCCGACGTGCTCTCGCTCGACCTCGCGATGCCCGGCAAGGACGGCATCGGCGTGCTGCGCGAGCTGCGCCGCATCGGCTCTCCCGTCGCCGTCGTCGTCGTCTCGGCCTTCTCCCCGGCACACGGGGCGCGGGCGGTCGACGCGCTGGCCGAGGGCGCCGTCGAGCTGGTCGCCAAGCCGTCCGGAAGCGCGCTGGCCTCGAGCTTCTTCCGCGAGCTCTACGACAAGATGTGCCTGGCGGCGCTGTCGTGGCGCCCGCGCGCCGCCGCCGTCGCCGCCCCGCCCGCGCCTGCGCGCCCGGCGCCCGCGCGGGTGCCGCTGCGCAGGGCCGGCGCCGCCCGCGCCGTCGTGATCGCCTGCTCGACCGGCGGCCCGAAGGCGCTCGCGAGCCTGATCCCCGCCCTGCCGCCGGCGCTCGGGAGCGGCGCGGTGATCGTCCAGCACATGCCCCCGGGCTTCACCGCCTCGCTGGCCACCCGGCTCGACAACGCGTCCGGCCTGACCGTGTGCGAGGCGCGCGGCGGCGAGCGGCTGGCGCCGTCGACGGCGCTGGTCGCCCCGGGCGGCCGCCACCTGCGCCTGCGCGACGGCGGCCTCGTTGCCCTGTCGGACGAGCCCGAGGTCGGCGGCCTGCGCCCCCGCGCCGACATCACCATCCGCGACGCCGCGGCCGTCTTCGGCGAGCGCCTGCTCCTGGTCGTGCTCACGGGCATGGGCAAGGACGGCCTGGAGGGAGCGCGCGAGGTCAAGCGCGTCGGCGGCCGCATCCTGGTCGAGGCCGAGTCCACCTGCACGGTGTTCGGGATGCCCCGCGCCGTGGCCGAGGCGGGCCTGGCCGACATGCAGCTGCCGCTGCACGAGCTGCACGAGGCGATCGCGGGGGAGGCGGGCTGATGTCCCAGCCGGCATTCCAGCGCGACGACTACATCGACTTCTGCGAGGGCGTGCGCCGCCTCACCGGCATCGATCTGGCCCAGTACAAGCGCCCGCAGATGGAGCGCCGCATCCGCTCGTTCGCCGATCGCAAGGGCATGCCCGCGCTGCCGGCCTACCTGACCGCGCTCACCGCCGACCGCGGCGCGCTCGACGAGTTCCTCGACAGGATGACGATCAACGTCTCCCAGCTCTGGCGCAACCCCGAGCAGTGGACCCGCCTGCAGCAGACGATCCTGCCCGAGCTCGCCCGCACCGGCTCGATCACGGCGTGGAGCGCCGGCTGCTCGTACGGCGCCGAGGCCTACACCCTCGCCGCGGTCTGCCGCGAGGTCGCCCCGGGCTGCCGGATCGAGATCCGCGGCACGGACATCGACCCGCGCATGGTCGACAAGGCCCGCGAGGGCCGCTTCACCGCCGACGACGCCCGCTCGGCCCCCCGGGCCGGCATCGAGCGCTGGTTCGACCGCGACGGCGACGGCTGGCGCGCCAAGGCCGAGCTGCGGATGGTGACGAAGTTCGCCACCGGCGACCTGCTGCGCGACACGCCGCCCGCCGCGCGCTTCGACCTGATCCTGTGCCGCAACGTCGTCATCTACTTCACCGAGCCCGTGCGCGACCGCCTGCACGAGCTGATGGTCGGCGCGCTGCGCCCCGGCGGCTACCTGATGATCGGCTCGAGCGAGCGCGTGTCCTCGCCGCAGGCCCTCGGCCTCGAGAGCTCCCATCCCTTCATCTACCGGAAGGTCTGATGGACACCTCTGAGTACATCGGGATGTTCCTCGCCGAGAGCCGCGAGCACCTGCAGACGCTCAACCTGGCCATCATCCGCATCGAGGAGACGCCCGTCCGACAGCGCGACGATCGACGAGATCTTCCGCATCGCGCACTCGCTGAAGGGGATGAGCGGCACCATGGGCTTCGCGCGCATGGCGGCCCTCACGCACACGATGGAGGACGTGTTCGAGACGCTGCGCGGCCGCACCGGCGCCCTGGAGCGGCGCGTGATCGACGTCCTGCTCGAGTGCCTGGACGCCCTCGAGGCCGCCGTCGAGGCGATCGAGCGCGACGGCGACGAGCAGCTCGACCCGACCGCGCTGATCGCCCGCCTGAGCGAGCTCGTGCGCCACCCGTCCGAGGCCGCCCCGGTCGCCGCCGCATCCGCCGCCGCGCCGTCTGGCCTGCCCGAGGCCGTCGCCGCCTTCTCCGCCGACGTCCCGCTCGTGCGGGTGACGGTGGCGCTCGCCGCCGACGTGATGATGCCCGCCGTGCGCGCCTACATGGTGCTCTCCGCCGTCGCCGACCACGGCGAGATGGTCTGGAGCACCCCGACCGCCGACGAGGTCGACACCTTCGCCGGGTCGGCCGTCGACGCCTGGGTCGCGACCGAGCACGAGCCGGCCACGCTCGAGGCGGCGGTCCGCGCCGTCCCCGATGTCGAGGCCGTGACCGCCGAGCACGCGCAGGCGTCCGCCGAGCCGGCCGAGGCCGAGACCGCCCCCGAGGCTCAGCTCGAGGCCGCGCCGGCACCCGTCGAGAGCGCCACCGCCACTTCCGCCCCCGCCGCGGCCGTGCACGCGGCGCCGACCGCCCGGTCGACCGCCGCGACGGTGCGCGTCGACGCGGTGCGGCTCGACCAGCTCATGCACTACATGGGCGAGCTCGTCGTGCACCGCACCCGGGTCGAGTCGCTCGCCGCAGGGTCGGGCATCGAGGGCCTGGCCGAGGCGGTCGGCGACCTCACCCGCAGCTCGCAGGCGCTGCAGGCGCTCGTGATGCAGGTGCGCATGATCGAGGTCGACGCCGTCTTCATGCGCTTCCCCCGGCTCGTCCGCGACCTGTCGGCCAAGATGGACAAGCAGGTCGACCTCGTCCTCACCGGCCGCGAGACCGAGCTCGACCGTACGGTCGTCGACGCCCTCGGCGATCCGCTGGTGCACCTGGTGCGCAACTCCCTCGACCACGCCCTCGAGCCGCCGGCCGAGCGCGAGGCCGCGGGCAAGCCGCCGACCGGCGTGCTCGAGCTCTCCGCCCGCCAGGCCGGCGGCAACGTCGTCATCACCGTCCGCGACGACGGCCGCGGCATCGATCCCGCCCGCGTCGCCGCGAAGGCCTGCGAGCGCGGGCTGATCGCACCCGACGCCGTCGACTCGGTCGACATGGCGCGCGCGATCGAGCTCCTCTTCGCCCCCGGCTTCTCGACCGCCGACCAGACCAGCGACATCTCCGGCCGCGGGGTCGGCATGGACGCGGTGCGCACGGCGCTGCGCGGCCTCGGCGGCGCGGTCGTCATGACCTCCGAGAAGGGCGTCGGCACCACCGTGCAGGTGCGGCTGCCGCTCACGCTCGCGATCATGCCGGCGCTGCTGGTCGAGACCGGCGCGGTGCCGTTCGCCATCCCGCTCGAGCGGGTCGAGCGCACGGTCAACCTCGCCGAGCAGACCGTGCGGTCCGTGACCGGGAAGCGCATGCTGGTGCTCTCCGACGGCGTCCTGCCGCTGATCGACCTCTCCGAGGCGCTCGGCCACGAGTCGTCTCCCGACGCCTCGTTCGTCGTCATCGCGCGCGGCGCCGAGCGGCGCCTGGCGCTGGTGGTCGAGCAGCTCGTCGGCCAGCGCGAGCTGGTCACGCGACCGCTGCCCGCCGAGGCGGGATCGCAGACCTGCCTGTCGGGCGGAGCGGTGCTCTCGGACGGGACGATCAGCCTGATCGTGGACTGCGATGCGCTGGCCGAGACCGGCGGCGCCGGCCGCAGGCCGGGACCGGCTTCCGAACTTGCAAACGCGGCATGAGGAGCGTGAAATGGAACTGAACGACATGCAGCTCGATGCGCTGCGTGAGATCTCCAACATCGGCTCGGGCACGGCCGCGACGGCGCTCTCCAGCATGCTGGGGCGCACGGTCGACCTGTCGGTGCCCCGGGCGCTCGCGCTCGACCTGGCGGATGCGGTCGAGGCGGTCGGCTCCCCGGAGGACGACGTCACGGCAGTGGTGCTCGGCGTCACCGGCGACCTGAGCGCGACCGTCGTCCTGCTCTTCGACCCGGCGAGCGCCGCGACCGTCTGCACGCTCCTCGGCGTCGACCCGGCAGGACGCCGAGATGGCCCTCTCCGCCCTCGGCGAGGTCGGCAACATCCTCGGCAGCTCCTACGTCGGCGCGCATGGGCCAGATGACCGGCCTCGACCTCGAGCCGACGCCGCCGGTGGCGCTCGCCGACATGCTCGGCGCGATCGTCTCCACCGCGCTCGCGTCGACCGCGATGGACACCGATCTCGCGCTCCTGCTCGACTCCGAGATGCTGGTCGAGGGCGCCGAGTGCACCTTCGGCGTCCTGTTCGTCCCCAACGCGGACGGCGTCGGCCGTCTCCTCACCGGCCTCGGCCTCGGGGAGGCCGCGTAGACCATGGCTGAGCTGATGGCACGCATGGCCGAGATCGCCGTGTCCCGGCACGAGGCCGACGTCCTGGTCTCGCTCGGCCTGGGCTCGTGCATCGGCGTCGCGCTGCTCGACCGCTCGTCGTACGTCGCCGGCCTCGCGCACGTCGTGCTGCCCGAGTCGCGCGACGGCACGACCGTGCCCGGGAAGTTCGCCGACACCGCGGTCCCGGAGCTCCTGCGTCAGCTGATCGGGCTCGGCGCCGCCAAGCCGCGCCTGACCGCCGTCCTCGTCGGCGGCGCACAGATGTTCGCGGCCGGCGCGAGCGGCTCGCTCGACATCGGCCGGCGCAACGAGCAGGCGGTGCGCTCAGCCCTCGCCATGGCCGGAATCACGATCACCGCCGCCGTCACCGGCGGCAGCTCCGGCCGCACCATCCGCGTCCACCTCGGCCCCGGCCTCGTCACCTGCAAGGCGGCCGGCAGCACCGAGGAGCCGATCGCCAGCCGCGTCAACTCCATCCTCAAGGCAGCCGCATGAACGACGTCCTCTCGAACGACCAGGTCGCCGCGCTCGTCGAGGCCGCCCGCGCGGGCAACGTGCCCGCCGACGAGCCCACGACGCCGAAGCGGCGCGCCCCGCGCGTGCGCGACATCGACTTCTCCCGCCCGAGCAAGTTTGCGATCGATCAGCAGCGCCGGCTCGAGCGCGCGCACGAGGCGTTCTGCCGCACGCTCGCGAACCGCCTCGGCACCGAGCTGCTCGCGCCCGTCGAGATGGAGGTGCTCGGCGATCGACCAGCTGACCTGGTCGTCGGCGATCGAACCAGATCCCCGGGCCCTCGGTGTTCTGCGTGATCGAGTGCAAGCCGCTCGGCACGCAGGTGCTCCTGAGCGCCGAGCTGAGCCTGATGCTGCGCCTGGTCGAGCGGCTGCTCGGCAGCACCGTGTCGGCGCAAGACCACCAAGCCGCGCGAGCTGACCGAGATCGAGACGGCGCTCGTGTCGCGCGTCTTCACGACCGTGCTCGAGCACCTCTCGGTGACCTGGGCCGAGCTCACGGACATCACGATGGAGCAGCGCGCGATCGAGTCGCAGCCCGCCAACGTGAACCTCGCCCCGCCGAGCGAGCCGACGCTGATGCTGACGATGGAGGTGCGGATCGACAAGACGTCGTCCACCATCGCGCTCGTCGATCCCGCACCGCTCGATCGAATCGGTGCTCGGCCGGCTGTCCGCCAGCCAGTACGGCGACACGGTCGTCGACCCGGGCGCGACCGAGGCCATGCGCGCCGGCCTCGCGGCGGTCAACGTCGAGATCCGGGCCGAGGTCGCGTCGACGCGAGCTGACGCTCGACGAGGTGCTCGCGCTGCAGCCCGGCGAGGTGCTCCGCTTCGGCGTCCCCGCCGCGAGCGGCGTGACGCCTGTTCGCCGGCCGCGTGCCCGCGCACCGCGCCCAGCCCGGCCGCAACGGCAACTACCGCGCCGTCCAGGTGATCGGCAAGCCGGGGGAGGCGGAGTGACCACCGAAGACGCCCTCATCCAGCTGGCCGAGTCGACCGGCGCCGCGATCGAGCAGGTGCTCGAGATCGTGAGCTCGGCGAAGATCGAGCGCAGCCACGTCGCGGTCGTCCCGAGCGGCGAGTCGCCCCTGCGCTCGATCCCCGTGCCCGCCGTCGCCGCCAACGTCTCCTACGTGCGACGGCGTCACCGGCGGCAACATCTTCGTCATGACGCGCCTCGGCGCCCGCCGGCTCGCCGCGGCGATGATGGGCATGGAGCCCGGAGGTGACGGACTCCGAGGACCTGTCGGAGCTCGAGCTGTCCGCCGTCGGCGAGGCGATGAACCAGATGATGGCCGCCGCGGCCGGCGCGACCGCGACCGTGCTCGGCGAGGAGGTCGAGATCTCGCCGCCGGAGACGAGGTTCTTCGCCACTCCGGCCGAGGCCGCCGACGCATACGAGCTCACGCCGCACGTCACGACGGTCGGCTTCACGCTGCTCGGCGAGCCGTGCCGGCTCGTGCAGCTCGTGCCGAACGCGTTCGTCGTGCGCATGACGGGCGCCCTCGACGAGATCGCCGCGCAGGCGGCCGCCACCGATCGCCACCGGCCGGAGCCGGGCGAGCGGATCTCGTCCGACGCCGTCCGCTCGGTGCCCGTCCGCGTCTGGGCCGAGCTCGGACGCACGCACATGCCGGTCGGCCGCGCGGTCGGCCTCGCGACCGGCGCCGTCGTCGAGCTCGACCGCGCACCCGACGACCCGGTCGACCTGTTCGTCAACGGCCGCCTGTTCGGCACCGGCCGGCTGCTGCTGGTCGAGGACGAGTGGGCGGTGCGGATCGAGACCGTGCTCCCGGCGGCAAACACCTTCCCTGAATCCGATGAATCACACCAAGGAGGAACAAGCTGATGGCACGCGTGCTGGTTGTCGACGACGCCGCGTTCATGCGGAAGATGCTCGGCGACGCGCTCGCCAAGGGCGGGCACGAGGTGATCGGCGAGGGCGCCAACGGCGACGAGGCGATCACCCGCTACCAGTCGCTGCGCCCCGACATCACGACGCTCGACATCACCATGCCCGAGAAGGACGGCCTGGCCGCCCTCCGCGAGATCCTGACGCTCGAGCCGAGCGCCAAGGTCATCATGTGCTCCGCCCTGGGCCAGGAGTCCAAGGTGCTCGAGGCGATCAAGTCCGGCGCGAAGGACTTCGTCGTCAAGCCGTTCCAGCCCGACCGCGTGCTCGACGCGATCGGCAAGGCCCTCGGGTAACCGGCGCCCCCGATCCCCACCCTCAATCACAGGGATCCGGCGCCGATTACCCATGCGGGGCCTGCAGCGCAAGCCGGGCCCGACCCGAGTCCGGCGCCGATCCGGACCTGAATCGACACTGATGCGAAAATCGTTCACCTTCAATCTCGAGCCCGTCCGCGCTCTCCGCGAGCAGGTCGAGCACCAGGCCCAGGAGCAGCTGGCCACCGAGCTGGCCCTCCAGGCCCGGCGGAAGTCGGCTCTCGAGGACGCCGCCCGCCGCGCCAGGGCGGCGCTGCACGCCCGCACCCCGTCCCACGGCTCGTCCGTGACGGGGCACGAGCTGCACGCCCGCGAGGCCTACGCCAACCGGGCCGAGCGCGAGCGCGACGCCGCCCGCCAGGAGCTCACCGCCTCCGAGCAGCAGGTCGAGCACAGCCGGGGACGGCTGGTCGAGGCCGGCCGCGACCGCGAGGTGCTCGAGCGGCTGAAGCGCCGGCGCGCCTCCGAGCACGCCCACGCAGTCGCCAGGGCCGAGGAGCAGTCGCTCGCCGAGATCGCGCTCGTGTCGCACCTGCGCAACCGCGAGAGGCACGCGGCATGAGCCTCGACACGGCCATCGCCCAGATCGACCAGGTCTTCTCGCTGCAGGCCAGCCTGCAGGCGAGCTTCCCGGCGCTGTCCTCATCCGCGCCCACCGGCACGTCGAGCTTCGCCCAGGTGCTGAGCGCACAGACGACTCCTTCGGCCGCCTCGCTCGGCGCCGGTGTCCCGGCGGCGGCCGCGCCGTACGCCGCCGACATCCAGGCCGCCGCCCAGAAGTACCACGTGCCGACCGCCCTGATCGCGGCCGTGATCCAGCAGGAGTCGGGGTTCAACCCGAGCGCCCAGAGCGGCGCGGGCGCCGGCGGGCTGATGCAGCTCATGCCGGCGACGGCGCGCGGCCTCGGCGTCACGGACGTGAACGACCCGGCCCAGTCGATCGACGGCGGCACGCACTACCTGCGCGACCAGCTCGACCGCTTCGGCGGCAACGTGCAGCTCGCGCTCGCGGCGTACAACGCCGGCCCCGGCGCGGTCGCCTCCTACGGCGGCGTCCCGCCCTATCCCGAGACTCAGAGCTACGTCTCCGACGTGCTCGCAAACTACGCCCGCTACTCGGGCGGTTCCGCGCAACCCACATCGATAGGACGCATCACATGAACGACCCCGTGAACGCCGTCGCGGTCTCGGCCGCGCCGGCGCAGGCGCCGCCAAAACGCGGCGACGACCCGCCGGCAGGCGCCTTCGAACAGGCGCTCGGCTCGGCGGCGGCGACCGAATCGCCACCGCCCGGCGCAACCGCCACCAAGGCCCGGACCGCAGCTGCGGAGGGCAAGAAGGCCGAAGGCGACTCCTCCGGCCACACCGCCACCGGCGACCCGGTGAGCCCCGACCAGCCGAGTCCGGCCGGCGCAGCGATGAGCCCGCTCCTGGCGCTCCTCGCCGCTCCCGCAGCACCGGCAGGCGCCCCGGCACCGTCCTCCCCGGCCACGGCCGCGACCACACCCGCGCCCCTGCCCGCTGCCGGCGCACCCGCACCGGCGCCGGGCGCACCGCAGGCCGCCCCGGCGGCCGCGGACGCTGCTCCGGCCGCCGCCGCGGCGGCGACCCCGGCCGCAGCCCCGGCCACGCCGCGGGCGGGCCGGACGCCCGCTGCACCGCAGCCGGCCGCACCGGCGCCGGCGGCCGCCGGCCGCCCCGCAACCGCCCCGACCGCCCCGGCACCGCGCACCGCGCCGGAGCCGGCCGCGGCACCCGATGCACCTGCGCAGGCGGGCAACGCCGCCGGCGCGACCCAGCCCGGCCAGCCGGCCACGGCGGCCGCGGCCGCCACGGTCGCGGCTCCCGCCCAGCCGAAGCCGGCCGCCGCCTCGCAGCGCCCGGCCAGGTCGGCGGGCACCGGCCCCGCCGCGGCGGCGCCGGTCGCCGTCCGGACGGCCACGCCCCGCACCGCCGCCGCCGGCGACGGCGCCCAGACGGGCGATCGCCGGCCGCACTCCGGCGACACCGCCGCGCTCGCCCAGGCGGCGGCCACCCCGCAGGCACCGGCCGCTGCGGCGACGCAGCCGCCCGCGGCGGGCACCGCAGCACCGGCGGGCCCGGCCGCGACCGACGCCGGCGGCGCGACCGTCGCCGCGGCCGCCCCGCAGCCGCCCGCACAGGCCCCGGCCGACCGGCCGGACCCGGCCGCCGCGGCGACGGCGACCGCCCGCGCACGCATGCAGGACCTGGCCGACGTCACCGGCACGACGATGCGGATGGCGGTGCGCTCGGGTCAGCCGGTCGCCCGAATCACGCTCCACCCCGCCGACCTCGGCGACGTCCAGGTGACCCTGCGCTACCACCAGAACGGCGTGTCGGCGATCGTCACCACCGACAACCACGAGGCCGCCCAGGCGCTGGTCCAGGCCGGGTCCGACCTCCGCCGTTCGCTCGAAGCCCAGGGCGTCACCGTCCACGGCCTCGACGTGCACCTCTCCGGCGATGACCGCGGAGGCAACGCGCGCGGCGAGCGCGCGGCCGACATGGCAAACGCAATGGGGCCCAGCGGTGGCGATGACGCCGCCGAGGACGAGGCCGAAACCACGATCCAGCCGTCGCAGCTGCCCCTTCCGGGATCGCAGATCGACGTATTCGCATAGGAGGTATCGAATGAGCACCGTTTCTCCCACGACCAGCCCGGTTGGCACGGCGCCGACGACGTCGGCGAACAACCCGGCGGCGATCCTGGGCCAGGACGGGTTCCTGCAGCTCCTGGTCGCAGAGATGCAGAACCAGGACCCGCTGAGCCAGTCGCAGCAGGACCCGACCCAGTCGGTGACCCAGATGGCGCAGTTCTCCTCGGTGGAGCAGCTGACCAACCTGGTGCAGAACAACCAGCAGGCCCAGAGCATCGGCCTGATCGGCCACACGGTCGCCTACACCGACTCGGCCGGCAACCCCGGTTCGGGCGTCGTCGACGCCGTGACGTTCAACCAGGGCACGCCCGTCATCGACGTGGGCGGCACCGGCATCAGCCTCAGCCAGATCGTGGGCGTGTCGTAACCCATGTCGGCCGATCCCATCCGCATCAATCCGGCGACCACACCTCCCGGTGTGGCCGACCCCACGCCGCCCGCAGCGGGCGCGCGCCGGCCTGCGACGGATGGCCCGGCCTTCGATCAGCTCCTCCAGAAGAGGCTCGCGGCGACCGATTCACAGCCGCTCCGCCTCAGCGGCCATGCCCTGGAGCGGCTCAATCAGCGGGGCATCCCCGTTGACGCCGCCACCATGGCCCGGCTCAGCGAGGGCGTATCCAAGGCCGCGGCCAAGGGCTCGCGTGACGCCCTGGTCATGGTCGACTCCACCGCCTTCGTGGTCTCGGTCCGCAATCGGACTGTAATCACGGCGGTCGGTGCCGACAACATGCGCGACAGAGTGTTCACGAACATCGACAGCGCAGTCATCAACTAACCACCCAAACCACAGAACGGGCCGAAGCGCCGGACCCCATCCGGGGAAGCGATCGGCCGGAGAGGACTGAATCACCATGATGCGAGGAATGTTCTCCGCCATCAGCGGCCTTACCGTCCACCAGACGATGCTGGACGTGACCGCGAACAACATCGCCAACGTCAACACCATCGGGTTCAAGTCCGAGCGGGCGAGCTTCGAGGATGCGCTCTCGCAGCTCGAGCACGGCTCGGCCGCCCCGACCGCCACCCACGGCGGCACCGACGTCGCCCAGGTCGGCCTCGGCGTCCGCCTCGGCAGCATCAACAACATCATGACCGCCGGCGCCGTGCAGACCACCGGAAGCGCGCTCGACGTCGCCATCCAGGGCGACGGCTTCTTCCGCGTCGTCGACGACGGGAGCACCCTCGGCGGCACCTCGAACTACATGTACACGCGGGCCGGCAACTTCACGACGGACGCCAACGGCGACGTGGTGACGAACGGAGGCGCCTACGTGGTCGGCTTCAAGCTCGACTCCTCGGGCAACCCCCTGACCGGCGCGAGCAACGAGACCAAGATCACGGTCCCGCCGGGCTCCCAGTCCGTCACGGTCGCGCAGAACGGCACCGTGTCGGTGACCGACTCCGCCGGAGTCGTCGACCAAGATCGCCGTCATCTCGCTCGCGACCTTCCCGAACGACGCCGGCCTCCAGCGCGTGTCCGGCAACAACTGGATCGCCACGAACAACTCCGGCGCCGAGCTGGCCAACGTCGCCGGCACGAACGGCCTCGGCACGCTGATCCCGGGGGCGGTCGAGATGTCGAACGTCGACCTCGCCCAGGAGTTCACCAACATGATCACCGCGGAGCGCGGCTTCCAGGCCAACAGCCGTGTGATCACGACCTCGGACGAGATGCTCCAGGAGCTCGTGAACCTGAAGCACTAAGCCTCGGAGCCACGGGGTCGGCCGCATGACGGCCGGCCCCGGCTCACGGCCCAAGCCGATGAAGGACCCGGCGTGATCGCCGTCCACCGCATCACCCAGCCCGACCGCGAGGTGTACGTGAACCCCGACCTGATCCAGGTCGTCGACGCGAACCCCGACACCGTGATCGTGCTCGCGAACGGCACCAAGTTCGTGGTCTCCGAGACCCCCGCCGACATCGTCCAGCTCGTGCGCGAGTGGCGCGCATCCGTCCTCACCGCCACCGAGCACCCCTCCGCCGCCACCGCCCGCCGCGCCGCCTTCGGCCGGCTCGCCGCGGTGATCGAGCTCCCGCGCGACCATGTCGATGCAGACTGAATCTGCGGCCATACAGGCCGATTATCTTCACAGTTACGCAAGTTGCCGCCACGGACGGCGGCAGTCGCCCCGAAGGAACGGACAGACATGAAGGCAATCACCGCAATCGGTATCGGAGTGGCGTTCGCCGCGCTGTTCCTCGCGGCGATCATGGAGGGGACGAACCCGGTCACCTTCCTGAACATCCCCGCGCTGATCCTGATCACCGGCGGCACGGTCGGCGCCACGATGGCGTCGACGAACTTTCGCTCCTTCATGACCGCGCCCAAGGCGGCCATCATGTCGTTCAAGGGCACGTCGATCAACTCGGCCGGCTCGATCGGCCAGATGGTCGAGCTCTCCGAGAAGGCGCGCCGCAACGGCCTGCTGGCCCTCGAGGAGGACGTCGCCAAGATCGACGACGCGTTCACGCGCAAGGGCCTGCAGCTGGTCGTCGACGGCACCGACTCGGATCTCGTGCACGCGATCCTCGAGTCCGAGATCGACGGCCTCGCCGCGCGCCACGCGCAGGTGGCCGGGCTCTTCACGACCGCCGGCGGCTTCGCGCCGACGGTCGGCATCATCGGCACGGTCATGGGCCTGATCCACGTCCTCCAGAACCTGGCCGCTCCGTCCGAGCTCGGCCCCGCCATCTCGGGCGCGTTCATCGCCACCCTCTACGGCGTGTCGAGCGCGAACCTGATGCTCCTGCCGATCGGCAACAAGCTCAAGGAGATGTCGGCCACGGAGCTCAACCACCGCACGATGATCCTGGACGCGATCCTCTCGATCCAGGCCGGTGACAACCCGCGGGTGCTGTCCGAGAAGCTCGAGTCGTTCGTCGCCCCGGCCGACCGCGGCGGCGAGCAGAAGGGCGAGGGCGGCGCGTCCTCGGCGGAGCTGCGGGAAGCGGCATGAGCGGCCACGGACGCGGCCGGGGGCGCCGGCGCGGCGGGCACGGCGGCGGCCACGAGGGCGGCGACGAGCGCTGGCTTCTGACCTACGCCGACATGATCACGCTCCTGATGGCGCTCTTCATGGTGCTGTTCTCGATCTCGTCGGTGAACATCTCCAAGTACCAGGTGCTCCAGCACGCCCTGCAGAAGGCGTTCATCGGCGGCGTCCTGGACGGCGGCAAGGGCGTGCAGTCGGGCAACCCGACCCGCATCACCGGCGTCCAGACAGCCACCCCGAGCGGGTCGGTCGACTCGAGCTTCAACATCTTCACGCGGACGCTGATGGGCTCGGGCACGAACGCCGCAGCCAAGGCCAAGGCCGCCTCCAAGGAGCAGAACACGCTCCTCGAGGTGCAGCGCCGGGTCGAGAACTACGCCCGCAAGCACGGCTTTGCCGGTGACATCTCGACCAGCATCGACCAGCGCGGCCTCGTCATCCGCCTGCTGACGAACAACCTCGTCTTCGACAGCGGCCAGGCCGTCCTCAAGCCGACGGCGACGCCGCTGCTCTCGCGCGTCACCCGGCTCCTCGTCTCGATGCACATCGAGAACCCGATCACCGTCGAGGGCAACACCGACAACGTCCCGATCTCGGGCGGCACCTACCCGAGCAACTGGGAGCTCTCCACCGCCCGCGCCGACGCGGTGCTCGAGTTCCTGCTCCACCACGGCGTCGCCCCCCAGCACCTGGCGGCGGTCGGCTACGCCGATCAGAACCCCGTGGCCCCCAACACCACGGCGGCAGGTCGCGCGCTCAACCGGCGCGTCGACATCGTCGTGATCCGCTCCAACAACACCTCATCCTCCGGAGGCTGAACCGTGAAAGGCAAGCTCAAGATCATCCTGCCCGTCCTGCTCCTGCTCGCGGCGGGCGGCGGCGGCGCCTACTTCTTCGTCCTCGCCCCCAAGCCGGCGAAGGCCGTGCCCCCGAAGATCACGGGCACCCTGTTCCCGCTCTCGCCCGAGTTCGTCGTCAACCTGAGCGGCGGGCACTACGGCAAGGTCACCGTCGCGCTGCTCATGACCGCGGGCGTCGCCGGCCGCGCCGGCGAGCGGCGGCACCGCCACCCTGACCGAGGACGCGGCCGTGCGGGCCATCATCACGAACGACCTGACGGGCCTGCCCGACAGCGCCCTGATCGATCGCGGCCAGCGCACCACGCTGGAGAAGAAGATCCTCACGGATCTGCAGAGCTCGACCGATGTTAAGGTCACCCAGGTGCTGTTCACCGACGTCGTCGTCCAGTAGGGAATCACATGTCTGAACACGATCCCCAGAACCTTCCCGCCGCCCCCGCCGCCGGTACCGAGCTCGTGATGCCGGCGCTCGAGGAGCGGCTGGGCGAGCGACCGCTGAACCTCGACCTCGGCCCCGTCCTCGACGTCCCAGTCGAGCTGACGGTCGAGATCGGGCGCACGACGATGACGATCCGCGAGACGCTCGAGATGGGCCCCGGATCGATCGTCGCGCTCGACCGGATGACCGGCGAGCCGGTCGACCTGCTCGTGAACGGGCAGACGATCGCCCAGGGCGAGGTCGTCGCGATCGACGAGGAGTTCGGCCTGCGCATCACGCACGTCGTGTCGCCCAAGCGGCGCCTCGACGCAGCGGCCTAGGCGCCGTCGAGCGCCGCGGCGACCGCCGCGGCGGTGAGGCCTGCGATCTCGACGGTCTTCGTGCGCCCGCCCGCCCCGGCGACGACGCGCACGTCCCGGCGCGCGAGGCCGAGGAGCGCCGCCAGGTGCCGCTCGAGCTCCGCGTTCGCGCGGCCGCCCTCGGGCGGGGCGGCGACGCGCACCTTCCAGCCGTCTCCGTAGCGGCCGACGACGGTGGTGCAGGCCGCGCCAGGCGAGACGCGCAGCTGGATGCGAACGCTTCCGTGCATAGAGGTGCCTGGTACCGAGTATGCACGGCCACCGATCACCCGGGGACTGTCCCCTTCACAAATCCGCCCCGCGGCGGTGAGTGGCCCAAGCGCTCATGGTTTGTGAGGGGGACTGTCCCCAACAATGCTCCATCTCCACAACCCTGGTGGGCGCACCGGGTCTGTCACGACCGTGGCTCAGATGGAGCAGCTCAGGGGACAGTCCCCAGAACAACCCAACGGGTCGTGGTGGCGACGTGCGATCCACGGGGCGGGTTGTTCAGGGGACAGTCCGCCCGGTGGCGGTCCTACGCGGCGCGGCGGAGCGGCGGCACGACCGAGTCGTACGTGTCGATGCGCTCCTTCAGCGTGCGCCGGATGGAGCTCAGGATCTGAGACACGCGCGACTCGCTGATGCCGAGCATCCGTCCGACCTCCGCGCCCTGCATGTGCTTGACGTAGAGGAGGACGAGGATCGTCTGCTCGCGCTCGCTGAGCGATGCGATGGCGTCGCGCAGCACCTCGGCGCGCTCGCCGGCGAGGGCCGCGAGCTCGGGATCGAACTCGCCCGCAGGCGCCTCGATCGTGTCGCCGACCTCGACCGGCATGGCCTCCTCGGTGCCCCGCGCGGGGGTGTTGAGGCTCAGGAGATCCGCCCGCGACAGCCCTTCGAGATGGCTGTGGAGGTGGGCGACGTCGATCTCGAGGTCCTTGGCCAGCTCGTCGTCGGTGGGCAGGCGGCCGGTGCGCAGCTGCCACTGCTCGCGGGCGCGCTCGATGGCGCGGCCGTTGCGGCGCAGGGATCGCGGCGCCCAGTCCTGGCGGCGCAGCTCGTCCATGATCGCGCCCGAGACGCGCGTCCAGGCGTACTGCTCGAAGGTCGCGCCCTTGGCCGGGTCGAAGCGGTCGACGGCGGCGATCAGGGCGAGCAGCCCGCACGACACGAGGTCGTCGAGCTCGCAGTGGGCCGGGAGCTCGCGCACCTTGCGGCAGGCGAGGTACTTGACCATCGGTGCGTAGGAGAGCACGAGTCGGTCACGGGCCGCCACATCCTTGTTCTGGATCCAGGCGCGCCACAGGGCCTCCGCGGTGCCGGCAGTGGGCCGGGTGCTGGACACGGGTGATGCTTCCACAGAGGGAACCTCCAAGCGAACACGAGACGAAAGGGGGAGCGGACGGTTTTTGGGGAGCGCGTCATCGGGCCGGAGCCCAAAGCGTTCCACGTCCGTATCGGCACGGGAGCCCGGGGCACCCTCCCCGATTTGTAGTAACCCCGGCGACCCCTTCGGTTAAACCGGCCGGCCGCCCCAGCCGATGCTCAAGCCGGGGCGCGCGCCGTCCGATGAGGTGATCGCCTTGCTCTCTCGCCGACTCCCCCCAGTTCGGTCGAGCATCTGCCTGATCGCGATCGCTGCAACCGCGGCCGGGCTGCTCCACCCCATCACCGCGTCCGCCGCGACGCAGGCCGACCACGCCGCCCACAAGGCGGCGGCGGCGCACAACGCCAGGAAGCACGCGCCCGCCTTCCACGTCGACAAGACGCCGCTCGGCGCCGACGTGACCGGCGCCGGCACCTCGGCGGGCACCGCCCCGGTCGCGGTCGGAAGCGCCGGAGCGGACGTCATCCGCACCATCGTCGGCCTCGCCGTCGTGCTCGGCGTGATCTACGGCGTCTACTGGCTCCTGAAGAGCGCCGCCCGCGCCAAGTCCGGCCGCAGCGACGAGCGCATCGGCGTCATCGCCACCACGCCGCTTGCGCCCAACCGCTCGCTCCACCTCGTCCGCGCAGGCGACGAGCTGATCCTCGTGGGCGCCACCGATCACGCGATCACACCGCTGCGGGTGTACGCCGCCGACGAGGCCATGCTGATCGAGCGCGTCGGCGCCGGCACGGGCGACATGGCGCTGTCGCTGCCCCCGGCGACGCCGCTTCGGCGCAACAACCTGCTCGAGAACCTGCGCAAGCGGACGGCCCGGGCATGAGCGCGCTCCCGCTCCTGGCCACCGCCGGCTCCGGCATCTCGATCAACGGCAACGCGCTCTCGACGCCCGTGGAGATCCTCGTCTCGCTGACGCTGCTCGCGCTGCTGCCGGGCGTGCTGCTCACGGTGACCGGCTTCACGCGGATCCTGATCGTGCTCGGCTTCGTCCGCAACGCGCTCGGCACGCCGACGATCCCGCCGAACCAGGTGCTCGTCGGGATCGCGTTCTTCCTCTCGCTGTTCGTGATGGCGCCGACGCTGCAAGCAGGTCAACACGACCGCGATCGAGCCGTACATGCACCACAAGATCGACGCGCAGCCAGGCGATCGACCGCGGCCTCGCAGCCGCTGCGGACGTTCATGTTCAAGCAGACGCGCGACTCCGATCTCGCGCTCTTCGTGCGGCTGAGCGCACCGGCAAGCGCCCGAAGACGCGCGCCGACGTGCCGACCCACGTGCTCGATCCCGGCGTTCATCATCTCCGAGCTGAAGACGGCGTTCCAGATCGGCTTCCTGATCTTCCTGCCGTTCCTGATCATCGACATGGTCGTCTCGTCGACGCTGATGTCGATGGGGATGATGATGCTGCCCCCGGTCCTGATCTCGCTGCCGTTCAAGATCCTGCTCTTCGTGCTGGTCGACGGCTGGTACCTCGTCGTCCAGCGCCTCGTCCAGTCCTTCCACTGAGCGCGGAGGCCGCCCGTGAACGCAGGACACCGTCACCCATCTCGCCACCCAGGCGATGACCGTCACGCTCGAGGTCGTCGGCGCCGTTCCTGCTCGCCGGCCTCGTCGTCGGCCTGATCGTCTCGATCTTCCAGGCGGCGACGCAGATCCAGGAGCTGACGCTCATCGTTCATCCCCAAGATCGTCGTCACCGGGGCCGTGATCGCGATCGGCGGCCCGTGGATGCTCGACGCAGATGCTCGGCTACACGACCAGACCTCTTCATCGAGCATCCCGCAGCTCGTCGGCCGTAGCCCGTGGAGCCGTCACGCTGCCGCGCAGATCGCGACCGAGCGCAGCTCGTCGCGCTTCGTGCTCGTGCTCGCGCGCGTCGGCGGCGCTCTTCGTGCTCGCGCCGATCTTCTCGGCCGCGCATGCTCCCGGCGCGGGCGAAGGTGATCGCTCGCGGCGCGATCTCGCTCGCGCTGACGCCGATCGCCGCGCACGGCCAGACCGATCCCGCTCGACGCGGTCGGCGTTCGCGCTGCTGCTCGTGAAGGAGATCGTCGTCGGGCTCGCGTTCGCGCTTCGCGCTCGGCGCTCGTCGGCGCCGCGGTGCAGGCGCGGCGCGAGCTCGCTCGACACGCTGGTCGGCTTCTCGTTCGCGCGCGCTCATCGACCCGTTCACGAGCAGCCAGGCCGCGGTCCTCGGCCAGCTCTACACGCTGTTCGCGCGTGATGGTGATCGCTGCTGACCGGCGGCGACCAGCATCATGATCAGGGGCTCGCGCGCGAGCTACGACGTCGTGCCGCTCGGCGCGTACCCGCGCATCGGCGCCGCTCGGCCGGCTCGCGCTCGACCGCGTTCGCGCAGGTGTCGTGATCGGGCTCGAGATCGCGGCGCCGGCGCTCATCGCGCTCGTCGTCGTCGACGCGGCGCTCGGCGCTCGTCGCGCGCGCGGTGCCGCAGATGAACGTGTTCGTCGGTCGGCCTGCCGGCCAAGATCCTCGTCGCGATCGCGGTCGTCGCCGCCTCGCTGCCGTTCGTCGCCGACCACGCTCGCAGGGCGAGCTGCAGCAGTCGGTCGCCCAGGCGCTCTCAGACGCTGGGCGGCTGAGCCGGTGGCCGACAGACCGCACCGAGAAGCCGACACCGCAAGCGCCGTGAGGAGGCGCGCAAGAAGGGCCAGGTCGCCCGCTCGCGCGGAGGTGAACTCCGGCGGTCGTGCTGCTCGCGACGTTCGGCGCGCTCGCCATCACCGGGCCGCAGCATGCTGACCAAGCTCGCCGACGTCGTCCGGCGACGGGCCTCGTCCCAGTCGGGCGACCCGCCGCCTCGCCGAGCGCGGCGGGCCTGGGGACGCTGTCGACCTGGGCGCTGATGTCGCTCGCTCGCGATGGTCGCCCCGATCGCGCTCGCCGCCGCCGTCGCCGGCCTGCTCGCGAGCGTCGTGCAGGTCCGGCCGCGCATCACGCCGGCGGCGCTCAAGCCGTCAGTTCAAGCAAGCTCAACCCGTCACCGGGCATCAAGCGCATGTTCGGCGACGAAGGCGCTCGTCGAGCGCGGGCAAGGCGATCGCGAAGACCGCCGTCGTCGGCGGCGTCGCGTTCTTCGCCGTCTGGCCGCAGCTGCCGAGCCTCGGCGCGCTCGTCGGCTCTCGCCCGGCCGCTGCCTCGGCGCTCGCCGGCGGCGATCGTGATGCACATCGCGCTGCGCGTCGTGCTCGCGCTCGTCGCTGATCGCGGCGATCGACTTCGCGTGGCAGCGCTACCAGCACGAGAAGTCGCTGCAAGATGACCAAGGAGGAGGTGAAGCAGGAGGCGCGCGCAGACCGACCTCGCGCCCGAGATGCGAAGCGCCAGATCCGCCGGCGCCAGTTCGAGCCGCGCGCGGCAGCGCATGATGGCCGACGTCCCGACGGCCGACGTCGTCGTCACGAACCCGACCCACTTCGCGGTCGCGCTCCGCTACGACGGCACGCAAGCCCGCGCCCGAGGTCGTCGCGAAGGGCGTCGACCACGTCGCCGCCGCGATCCGCGCAGGTCGGCCGAGGACGCCGGCGTGCCCGTGCGTCACGAACCCGCCGCTCGCCCGCGCGCTGCTACCGCGACGTCGAGATCGGCGCAGCATGATCCCCGACGAGTTCTTCGCCGCCGTCGCCGAGGTGCTCGCGTTCGTCTTCCGCACGGCCGGCCGGCGCCGCCGGAGCGGTCGCATGAGCATGACCCTCGCATGGCTCAAGTCGCAGCTCCAGAACGCCGATGAGGGACCCGCAGTGCGAATCGGAAGCCCGTCGCTTCGCCGCGCGCTCCCCCCGCGGCCGCCTGCCGGCATCGCCGGTCACACCCTCGCCGTGAGAGGTCGCTGAGCCCATGGACGGCTTGGCTGAAGCGCTCCTGAAGCACAGCGACCTGCTGGCCGCCGTCGCCGTCGTCCTCGTCGTCGCGATGATGCTCGTGCCGCTGCCGCGCGGCGCTGCTCGACCTCTTCATCACGGTCAACATCGCCGGCGCGCTCGTGATCCTGATCACGACGATGTACGTGCCGCAAGGCGCTCGACTTCGCGTCGTTCCCGTCGCTGCTGCTGCTGACGACGCTGTTCCGCCTCGCGATCAACGTCAGCGTCACGCGGCTCGATCCTGCTGCACGGCGACGCCGGCAACGTCATCCACGCCTTCGGCTCGTTCGTCGTCGGCGGCAACCTCGTCGTCGGCCTCGTCGTCTTCCTGATCCTGGTCGTGATCCAGTTCGTCGTGATCACGAACGGCGCCGGCCGCGTCGCCGAGGTGGCCGCGCGCTTCACCCTCGACGCGATGCCCGGCAAGCAGATGGCGATCGACGCCGACCTGAACGCCGGGCCAGATCACCGACGAGCGAGGCCCGCGCAGCGCCGCGCGGAGATCGCGCCGCGAGGCCGACTTCTACGGCGCGATGGACGGCGCCTCGAAGTTCGTCAAGGGCGACGCCATCGCCGGCGTCGTCATCGTCGTCATCAACCTGCTCGGCGGCATCGTCGTCGGCGTGCTGCAGCAGCGGCATGTCGTTCTCGGACGGCGCTCCACACCTTCTCGATCCTGACGATCGGCGACGGCCTCGCCGCCCAGATCCCGGCGCTCCTGATCTCGACCGCGACCGGCATCATCGTCACCCGCTCCGGCAGCGACGACCGACCTCGGCGGTCGAGATCACCGACCAGATGCTGCGCCAGCCGCGCGCGCCGATGATCGCGCGGCGGCGTGATCGCCGCGATGGGGCTCGTGCCCGGGCATGCCGAAGCATCCCGTTCTTCATCGTCGGCGCCGATCTTCTTCCTGCTCGGCCGCGCGATGGTCACCCACGCTGCCGGGGTGGCCGCGGTGCAGGCCGCCAGGGACAGCCTGCCGGCTCCCGCCGCCCGCCGGGCGACGCCGTCGTCGGCGCGCTCGCGATCGACCCGCTCGAGCTCTCGATCGGCTTCGGGCTCGTGCCGCTCGTCGACGCGCAAGTCGGGCGGCTCGCTGCTCGCCCGCGTCGGCGTCGTCCGCCGCCAGATCGCGGCCGAGCTCGGCATCGTGATCGCACCGGTGCGCATCCACGACGACGTCGCGCTCGACTCGCACGAGTACGTGGTCAAGGTGCGCGGCGTCGAGGTCGCCCGCGGCCGCGTCATCCCCGGCCACCGCCTGGCGATGAACCCGGGCGACGCGACGCCCGGGCCTGCCGGCATCCCGACGACCGAGCCCGCCTTCGGGCTGCCGGCCGTCTGGATCGACGAGGGCCACCGCGGCGAGGCCGAGGCGCTCGGCTACACGGTCGTCGACGCCGAGTCGGTGATCGTCACGCATCTGACCGAGACGATCCGCCGCCACGCCGACGAGCTGCTCACGCGCCAGGAGACGAAGAAGCTGCTCGACGCGCTCAAGGAGCAGAACGCGGCCGCGGTCGAGGAGGTCGTCCCCGACAAGCTCGGCGTCGGCGAGGTGCAGCGCGTCGCTGCAGCACCTGCTGCGCGAGGGCGTCTCGATCCGCGACCTCGGCACGATCCTCGAGGCGATCGGCGACCGCGCCGCGCTCGACGCGCGACCCCGCCATCCTGGCCGAGGACGCGCGCCAGGCGCTCGCACGCACGATCACGCTCGGCTACCTCGACGCCACCAAGGCGCTGCAGGCGATCTCGCTCGACCCGACGCTCGAGCAGGAGGTCGCCGAGTCGCTCACGCAGACGCCCGACGGCGAGCTGCTGGCGATCGATCCCTCGCGCGCGCAGACCGTCGTGCGTCTGCTGCGGGCGAGGTCGAGCAGGCGACGGGCATGGGCGTGCGCCCGGTGCTCTTCTGCTCGAGCCGCATCCGCCGGCACCTGCGGCGGCTGATCGAGCAGGCATTCCCGCAGCTGCCGGTCGTCTCCTACAACGAGATCGTGCCGGGGATCCGCGTCGAGTCCACCGGAGTCGTGGGCGGCTAGGGCTCGCCGCCCTTCGCCAAGGAGCACACATGCCAGAGACCCGCACCTATCAAGGCGCGTCGCTCGAGGAGTTGCTTCCCCAGATCCGCGCCGAGCTCGGCGACGACCGCGGTGATCACCCGCCACCGCGAGGGCGTCATCGGTGGCTTCGCCGGCTTCTTCGGCAAGCGCTGCGTCGAGATCGAGGCGCAGGCCGGAGGGCCGGTGCCGGCCATCCCCGCCCGCACCGTCTTCGACGCGTACGACTCTTCGGCTCGGCGCGAGAACGAGGACGAGGACGACGGCGGCCCGGTCATGCGCTCGCTGATCGAGCAGGCCAGCCCGTTCGCCGACGCGCTCGACGAGGCGCTCGCGGGCCCTGACGTCGCCCAGGCCGCACCGGTCCAGTTCGAAGACCTCGACCTCGTGTCGGCCAACGGCGCGGTCGAGGTGGCCTCACGGGCCGTCCTCGGCGCGGGCTGGGACGAGGTGGCCGCCGGGCTCGTGAGCGCAGGGATGCCCGACTCGGTCGTCGAGGGCCTCGTCACCGACGCCGCCCGCATGCTCGCCCCGTTCGATCCCGACGCCACGCCGGCCGAGCTCGTGCGCCGCATGCTCGCCCGCACGATGCGCGTCGAGCACGGCTGGCGCACCAAGAGCCGCACGATCGCGCTCGTGGGTCCGGCCGGCTCCGGCAAGACCCTGACCGCCGCCAAGCTCGCCCACGCCTACGCCGACCGCTCGCCGTTCACCGTGCGCACCGTCAGCCTCGAGCCCGGCGAGGGCGCCGACCGGCTGGCAACCCTGACCGAGGGCCTGGAGATCGAGCGCAGAAGCGCCGACACCGCGGAGGCCGCCAAGACGGCGGTGCGCGCCCCGGGCCCGGACGGCATCATCGTCATCGACACGCCCCCGGTCTCGGCCGGCGATCCCGACGGCATCGCCGCGCTCGGCCGGCTGCTCGCCGCCATGCGGCCCGACGAGACCCACCTGATCACCCCGGCCGGCTACGACGCGCGCTCGCTGCTGCACCTGAACGCCGCGCTCGACGCGACCTGCCCGGTCAACCGGATCCTGATCTCGCGCATCGACGAGGCGCCGTCCGCCGCCGTCGCCGTCGGCGTGTCGCTGCGGCTCAAGCGGCCGGTCTCCTACCTGTGCGACAGCCGCCGGCCGGCCGACGGGCTGCGCCCCGCCGAAGCCGTCGAGCTGGCCTCACTGGTGATGCCCTGATGTCCGACCAGACCACCCCGCCGCTCGTCGCCCTCAGCGACCACCCGCGCGCCGCCCAGTCGATTCGCCAGATCAAGGCCTGGGGCGGCCTGCTCGGCTTCGGCGGCGTGGTCGTCTACAGCACCATGAGCGGGATGCCGCTGCCCGACGCGCTCCTGCGCGGCGTCATCGCCGGCGTCGCGGCGCAGATGCTCGCCTGGATCGCCGCCGTCGTGCTGTGGCAGCACCTGCTCGACGGCGAGGCCAGCGCCGCCGTGCGCGGGGCCGTCGAGGGCCGCGTCCGCGAGGCCGAGCGCGCCGCCGCGGCGCGCGCGAGCCAGGGGCCTAGCGCATGACCGACCGGATCGACCGCATCCCGCAGACGCCGCCGGCCTGGAGGCTGCGCGAGCGCGACGCGCGCCGCGACGGCGACCCGCGCCGGCCCAAGGATCCGCCGCGCGAGCAGACGGACGAGCCCGACGACGACCAGCCGCATCTGATCGACGTGCGCGCGTAGGCCGTCCCGCACCTCGTAGTTCCTACGATCTTCGCCATACGCTAAACCCGGTAGACGGGTAGCCGATTATGGGGAGGCGCACCGCAAGGACGCGGTCGCAATAGGACACAAACACCTATCTTCAAGGAGGAAGATATGTCCTTCTCAGTGCAGACCAACCTCGCGGCGTTCAACGCGCACCGCAACCTGGTCACCACCGCCGGCGAGCTTTCCAGCGCGATGCAGAAGCTGTCGTCCGGCTACCGGATCAACAAGGCCGCCGACGATGCCGCCGGCCTCGCGATCAGCGAGAAGCTGTCCGCTCAGGTCAGCGGCCTCACGCAGGCCCAGCAGAACGCCCAGTCCGCGGTCAACCTCGTGCAGACGGCTGACGGCGCCATGGGCGAGGTCACCTCGATGCTCCAGCGCGTCCGCGACCTCGCGGTCGAGTACAACAACGGCACGCTGTCCGCTTCCGACCAGGCCGCCATCACGGCCGAAGTCGCGCAGCTCTGCAACGAGATCTCGAGCATCGGCTCGGACACCCAGTTCAACGGCATCGCGCTTCTGACCGGTTCCACCTCGATCACCTTCCAGGTGGGCGCCAACGACGGCGAGACGATCTCCGCCAATGCCGTCGCACTGTTCGGCTCGGGCTCGGGCTTCGCCGTCGACTCGGCGATCTTCAACTTCAGCGGCACGACGATCACGCTGGCCGCCATCGATACGGCGATCCAGAACGTGTCGGCCGACCGGGCGACCTTCGGCGCCGTCCAGAACCGGCTCCAGCACACCCTGAACAACCTGGGCAACTACCAGGAGAACCTGTCGGCTTCCGAGTCGAGCATCAAGGACGTCGACATGGCGTCGGAGATGGTCAACTTCACCAAGCTCCAGGTGCTGCAGCAGGCCGGCATGAGCGTCCTCGCTCAGGCCAACCAGGGCCCGCAGTCGGTGCTCTCGCTGCTGCGCTAGTACCAGCACACAGCACCACGCTGACGTGCGAGGGGCCACCCGCGGGTGGCCCCTCGTCTGGTTCCTAGACCCCATCGTGTTTGCGATGTTTCCAGATCGCTAAAGACCGTGTGGGCGTGGTCGATTACGTGGAAGCGCACCGCAAGGAAGCGGTCGCAATAGGACACAAACACCTATCTTCAAGGAGGAAGATATGTCCTTCTCAGTGCAGACCAACCTCGCGGCGTTCAACGCGCACCGCAACCTGGTCAACACCGCCGGCGAGCTTTCCAGCGCGATGCAGAAGCTGTCGTCCGGCTACCGGATCAACAAGGCCGCCGACGATGCCGCCGGCCTCGCGATCAGCGAGAAGCTGTCCGCTCAGGTCAGCGGCCTGTCCCAGGCCCAGCAGAACGCCCAGTCCGCGGTCAACCTCGTGCAGACGGCTGACGGCGCCATGGGCGAGGTCACCTCGATGCTCCAGCGCGTCCGCGACCTCGCGGTCGAGTACAACAACGGCACGCTGTCCGCTTCCGACCAGGCCGCCATCACGGCCGAAGTCGCGCAGCTCTGCAACGAGATCTCGAGCATCGGCTCGGACACCCAGTTCAACGGCATCGCACTCCTGACCGGCACCGCCAGCATCACCTTCCAGGTGGGCGCCAACGACGCCGAGACGATCTCGACGTCCGCGGTGAAGCTGTTCGGCTCGGGCAACAGCTACGCCGTCGACTCGGCGATCTTCAACTTCTCGGGTGGAACGATCACCCTGGCCGCCATCGATACGGCGATCCAGAACGTGTCGACCGACCGGGCGACCTTCGGCGCCGTCCAGAACCGGCTCCAGCACACGCTGAACAACCTGGGCAACTACCAGGAGAACCTGTCGGCTTCCGAGTCGAGCATCAAGGACGTCGACATGGCGTCGGAGATGGTCAACTTCACCAAGCTCCAGGTGCTGCAGCAGGCCGGCATGAGCGTCCTCGCTCAGGCCAACCAGGCTCCGCAGTCGGTGCTCTCGCTCCTGCGCTAGCACTACCAAGCATCACTCGCACGACACGAGGGGCCACCCCACCGGGTGGCCCCTCGGGGTGAACGTGGGGGAACCCAGGGTTCCCCCCACGAGGGCACCCCCCTCCTTCCGGCGCGGGCGCACCGCCGGCGGCGCTCCGGCGAGAACGCGGTTCTCGCCTCCGCCACGGCACCGCGTGACGGCAAGCGCGAGGGCACCCGGTATCTGGGGACTGTCCCCGTATGGGGACTGTCCCCGCTTCTCATCCCGGCACCTGGGGCCTCGGCACCTGGGGATCTAGCCGTATGGGGACTGTCCCCGCTTCTCAGGCCGGTACCGCGTAGGGTCCGGGGATGGCCGCGCCCACCTGGCACGCGCACGTCCGCGCCGGGGTGCGCCTCGAGTGCGCCGACTACGGCGGCGAGGGGGCGGCGGCCGTCCTCGTCCGCCGCCTGCACCGGCTACGCTGGGAGTGGGACGCGACGGCCGCGTGGCTGGTCGGCGCCCACCGGGTCGTGGCCGTCGAGCAGCGCGGTCACGGGCGCAGCGAGCGCCGGCCGGACGACGTCTCCCGGCAGGCGTTCGTGGACGACCTGGCCGCGTGGATCGAGCTCCTGGGCGTCGCCCCGGCGATCGTCATCGGCCAGTCGCTCGGCGCCCACACGGCGTTCCTGCTCGCCGCACAGCGCCCGCAGCTCGTGCGCGCGCTCATCGTCGCCGAGGCGACGCCCGCCGCCGACCCCGAGGCCCCCGCCCAGGTACGGGAGTGGCTCGCGTCGTGGCCCGTGCCGTTTGCGAGCCGCGCGGACGCGCTGCGCCACTTCGGCGACACCGGCCTGGGGGCGAACATGGGCAGACGGCCTCGAGCGCCGCTCAGACGGCCTGTGGCCGGCGTTCGACGGCGACGTGATGGTGGCGGCCCTGGAGGAGCTCGCCACCCGCTCCTACTGGGAGGAGTGGGGCCCGCAGTTACGCCTGTCCCACGCTCGTCGTTCGCGGCGAGAACGGCGGGATGGGAGCCGAGCTCACCGAGCGGATGGCACAGGCGCTCCCGTCGGCGCGTACGACCATGATCGCCGCGGCCGGCCACGACCTGCACCTCGACCAGCCGGCGCGGTGGCGGGAGGCCGTCGAGGCGTTCCTGCTGACGTGCTGGATGATTGATTCCACGCCGCCGTGATGTGCAGGTCCACCAGCGGGACGGCTTGCACCGGTCAGTGGTGATCGGCGATGACGCAGATCACCACTGGGCTGCGAACCGAGCAGCGCAAGGACGCAGGAAGCGTTCATACTGGGCCAAGTATGGGCGCGACCGAGAAGTGTTCAAGGGCAGTGCCCTTGAACACGGTCTGAGGCGTCTGCGATCACGCAGACGCCGACGCGCAGCGCCACCCACGAACCGAACCCCCACCACAGCCT
>CAVXEE010000008.1:0-224188 GCA_963760755.1 uncultured Actinomycetes bacterium
CTGGAGCCCGGCTGGGCTGGGGCTACCGCTCCGCGCGGAGCGACACAACCAGTGGAGACGAACGGGGGAGCGTGATGAGCACGACAAGGTCGGCTTTGGGTCGAGCGAGGTTGTGAGGGCCGCCTCGAAGGGTGGGCGCGCGCGATCGCCGCGGGCGGCGCGTGTTGTGCCGCATCTGAGCGTGGCGGAGCGAGCGGCGCGGGGGCGCGCGGCGCGGGCCGAAGTGCCAAGGTCGAGCCATGCGGGGTTCGAGCGGGGCGCCCATCACCCCGATCCGGTCGAGCTCCTGCAGTCTCAGGCAGCATCGCGCGTGCCCGAGCTGGTACCGATCCGGTATGGACGGATGTTGGTGTCGCCGTTCACGTTCTATCGGGGAGCGGCGTTGATCATGGCGGCGGATCTCGCGTCGACGCCCAGCTCCGGGTTGCGCGCTCAGCTTTGCGGAGACGCCCATCTGTCGAATTTCGGCGTGTTTGCCTCGCCGGAGCGGCGACTGGTGTTCGACCTCAACGATTTCGACGAGACGCTGCCGGGGCCGTGGGAGTGGGATGTAAAGCGGTTGGCGGTGAGCATGGAGGTCGCCGGCCGCGAGAACAGCTACTCGGACAAGCAGCGCCACGAGATCGTCATGCAGACGGTCGCGGGCTACCGAGAGGCGATGCGCGGGTTCGCTGGCATGCGTGCGCTGGATGTGTGGTACGCCCGGGCGGAGGTTGACGCGCTGATGACGCAGATCCAAAGCCAGGTGAAGAAGTCGCAGCGCAAGCGCGCGGAGAAGACGTTGGCCAAGGCGCGCACGCGTGACAGCATGACCGCCTTTGCCAAGCTCACCCGGATGGTGGACGGCGAGCCCCAGATCGTCTCCGACCCGCCGTTGATCGAACGGGTAAGCGACCTCGCACCCGGCAGCGAGGGCGAAGCGGTCATCGACTCGCTGCACGCGTTGCTGCGGCTGTATCGAGCGTCGCTGCAGACCGATCGGCGGATCCTTTTGGAGGAGTTTCGGTTGGTGGACCTCGCCCGAAAGGTGGTCGGTGTTGGGAGCGTCGGTACCCGTGCCTGGATTGCGCTGATGCTCGGCCGAGACGAGAGCGATCCCCTCTTCCTCCAGTTCAAGGAGGCACAGTCCTCGGTGCTCGAAGAGTTCACCGCCAAGAGCGAGTTCGGAAATCACGGTCACCGGGTCGTCGCCGGCCAGCACCTGATGCAGGCCTCGAGCGACATCTTCCTGGGCTGGGTGCATGTCGAGAGCGGTATCGACGGCCAGGCTCGAGATTTCTACGGTCGCCAGCTGAAGGACTGGAAGGGGTCGTTCGAGACGGCGGGGGCCCTGCCCCAGGGCGTGGGGGTGTACGGTCGGGTGTGCGGGTGGACGCTTGCCCGCGCGCATGCCCGGTCGGGAGATCGGATCGCGATCGCCTCCTACCTTGGCGGCGGTGATGTCTTCGACCGCGCCATCGCAGATTTCTCCACAGCCTACGCCGACCAGAACGAACGCGACTACGCCGCGCTCAAAGAGGCAGTGAGCGATGGCCGTGTGGATGCTCGCACAGGTCTCTAGGTACGGTGAACTACTGAAGGAAGTTCCGTGCACGCCCCCATTCAGCGCCAGCGACAGTCTGGGATGATCCCGTGACCTGTGACCGAGCGCAGATACCGACGAAAGGATCCCGATGGACCTTACCCACTACCCAATCCTGCACGTCCTGTGGTCGATGTTCCTGTTCCTCGCGTTCTTCGCCTGGATTTATGTCGTCGTGATGGTGTTCATCGACAACTTCCGGCGCACCGACCACAGCGGCGGCGCGAAAGCGCTCTGGACGGTGTTCATCATCTTCGTACCGGTCATCGGAGTGCTGACGTACATGATCGTGCGGCCGCCGGTCGTAAGGGTTGAGTAATCGGCGCTCGCGGGCGCGACCGAAACCGTCTGAGGCGGGGCCGCCCTCGGGCGACGTCGACCAGTGCGCGGCGACGATCTCGCGCGGTCGTTCCAACGATGAGGGAGGTTCACCGTGTTCACGAAAGGTTTGAATGGCATGAGGCGACGAAGGTCGCAATACTCTCCCGGCCGCGTTTCGATGCGTGTGCCGGTGACGATCGTCGCCGCCGTGGCTTTGCTCGCGGCGACTGCTTGTGGTGGTAGCAGCAGCAAGCCGGCGTACTGCTCGGACCGGAGCAACCTCGAGACGTCGGTCAAGGGACTCGAGAGCGCCGCGACGAGCAGCGGTCTCAGTGGTCTGCAGTCGCAGGTCACGACGATCCAGAGCGATGCCACGGCGCTGGTGAGCTCCGCCAAGTCTGACTTCCCGAGCCAGACGAGCGCCGTCAAGACGTCCGTCGACTCGCTCTCGGCCGCCGTCAAGGCCCTTCCGGCGAGCCCATCGACGGCACAGATCGCCGCGATCGCGGTCGATGCCTCGGCCGTGGTGAGCTCGGTCAAGAGCTTCACGGACGCCACTAGCTCGAAGTGCGGGTAGTAACCGATGTCCGAGTGGCCACTGCCAAGGACGGGGAGACCGCTGCGGAGCCTGCCGCCGAACCAAGCGATCGTGCCGCAGCAATGAGTCGTGTGTCCTCCTCCGCGGGGAGTGGCCATGCCCCTTAATCTGGTTCACTCGAGGCAGCCTGCTCGATACGGGACCATGCCCAAAGAGGAGTTCAACCCCAACCCGTTTTCGGCGCCAGGTTACCCGGCGTCGTGCTCGGCGGAATCTTCGAATCCACCTCCCAAGTGCCCTCCAGGAGGACAGACGTGATATTTGACGCTAGCCAACACATCACGGCGATTGTGCTCGCCATCTTGGGTGTTCTCGTCGTGTTCAACGCGTATCGTCTGTGGCGCCAAGGCCAGAAGCCTGGTCATTGACGCGCGGGTCGGCACGCATCATGGGAGCGCCGGAGTGGTGCGCGGACCTCGCGGCCCTGATCGGCGTCCGATCCGGTTGACGATGTCCGAGGGGAACCGGCCAAGGAAGCGGCGATCGCTCGGGAAGGGGCGGATGGAGGCGTTCAGCGACGGCGTGTTTGCGATTGCGATCACGCTGCTCGTCCTGGATTTCGCGATTCACCCACCCGGCTCACCGCTGCACCAGGTGCTGCACATCTGGCCATCGTTCGTCGCCTACATCGTCAGCTTTCTGACGATCGGCGCAGCATGGCTCGGCCACACCGCACTCACCGACCGACTCGAGCGCACTGACTCGATCTTCCTGCGGATCAACCTGCTGCTCTTGCTCGTCGTCACCTTTCTGCCGTTCCCAACCGGACTGGTCGGGGAGGCACTGCGCGAACCGTCGAGCGAGCGGGTGTTCGTCACCATGTACGGGCTGACACTGCTGGCGATCCGGCTGATGGGATCCGCCCTGGACGAGTATGCCGACCGCGAACACCTCTACACGCAGAGCGATGGCGACGAGGAGCAAAGAGAGCGAAAACGACTTCTGCCCGTCGTTGCCGCATATGTGATCGCCATCCTCATCGGTGTCGCCTTCCCCGTGTTGGCAGTTTGCGTGTACCTCGGCATCGCCGTCTACCTCGTCGTGCCGTTTCCGCGAGGTCCGACGACTGCTACTTCCACGATCGTGAACCGCGACCACTCCAACGCGGCGACCAAGCGACGAGCACGAATAGCCACCGAGCCCTCGTGCCTGGCAGATCATGGTGGATTCCATGCCTCCGCCTCGGCCAATGCAGTCGCTCGGTGCTGGCACAGACGGCCGCTCCGCCGGGTCTGTTGGCCCACCAGTGCGTCATCTTCGCGAACGCCGCTGCGCGCGGTTCCACCTCGACGAACAAGATCGTGCTCACCGAAACCCGCAGGCATGCCCTGAGTGTCATACGAACACCTCGTCACCTACATCATCAAAGCCATCGAGGCGGTCGGCATCGCGATCATGGTGTTCGGCGGCTTGGCCGCCTTGATCGCGTTTGGCATCGCAGCGCTCGATCCTCAGCGGCGGCAGAACTCGTATGACCGGCTGCGTCGCACCCTCGGACGGTGCGTCCTGCTCGGCCTTGAGGTGCTGATCGTCGCCGACATCGTCCGCACCGTGGTCGTCGACCAGACGTTCCAAAGCGTCGTGGTGCTAGGAGTCATCGTCCTCATCCGAATCGTTCTTAGCTTCTCCCTCGACGTCGAGATCGACGGCACCTGGCCATGGAACCGACGGCTGACCGATGCCCGAACATGAACCGCAATTGGTAGCCCCACCGACTCACGTTACGCGTCTGGCAGCTTCCCACCCAGCCGACCAATCACCAGGCCGGGACACCACGACCCGTGCCGGCCTCTGCATAGGAGCAACCCATGGACGAGATGGCCCGGTCGGAGCTGGGGGAGTCGCGCTGGCCGATGGCGGGCGCTGTGGTGGCGGTGATCGTGCTCACCTACCTGCTGCCGGCGCAGGTGCGCGTGGTCAGCTTCGGCAGCGTGCGCGTGGTGCCGATTCTGGAAGCGGTGCTGCTGGTCGCCTTGATCATCGGCGATCCGGGGCGTATCGACCGGCGCACAAAGGGGTTGCAGCGGTTGGCGACGGCGCTGGTGCTGATCATGTTGGGCGGCGCGCTCATCCAGACCGCGGGGTTGACGGTCGACCTGATCAAGGGTGGCGGGGTGACCGACTCGGGGCGTCTCCTGCTGGAGGCCGGCTCCATCGTCTGGGTCGTCAACAACATCTCGTTCGCGCTGCTCTATTGGCAGCTGGACGGCGGCGGAGCGCCGGCCCGCGTCCACAACGTGGCCCCACATCCGGACTTCGCGTTCCCTCAGCAACTCGCACCCGAGCTGGCACCGCCGGGGTGGATACCCGGATTCTTCGACTACTTCTATCTCGGCTTCACCAACGCGATTGCGTTCAGCCCCGCCGATGTCTTGCCGCTCACGGTCAGAGCCAAAGTGCCCATGCTGGTGCAATCACTCGTCTCGCTGGCGCTCGTCGGGCTGGTGATCGCGCGGGCCGTCAACGTCCTACCAGGGTAACGGTGGCCAGGCGGGCGATGTCGCAAGCAGCCGAGCCGAGACCATCACCGCACTCAGCGCCCCAAGTCGGTTCTCTTCGTACGGCCGTGAGTGCAGGGGTATCATAACCTGGCGTGTCGATATGCGGCAAGGGAAGTCCACCCGCACGTTGAACCCCTATGGAATGACCGGTCGCAAATCGATGCCGACCCCAGCGCGGGGTTCGTTCATCGACCGGCAGGTCACGAGGATCGCCGGCGCCCGATCCGTGACGATCGGGTTGGCGCTCGCGTTCGTCACGTTGGGACTGGCTGGAGCGATCGTGATGCGGATCGCCGATCCCCACAACTTCCCATCTCTCGGCCTCGCGTTTTGGTGGGCGATCGAGACGATCACCACAGTCGGCTACGGCGACCACGTACCCACCACAACCGCCGGTCGCCTGGTCGGCGCCGTCGAGATGGTAGTTGGGGTGTCGTTCATCGCGTTTCTGACCGCCGGCGTCACAAGCACCGTCATCCAACGCGCCGACGCACCGGCCGAGCACGATGATCGCGCGCGCACCGAGCACAACGCCCAAACGATCGTCGCGGCGCTCAGCGAGATCAGCACCGCTGTAGACAAGCTCGGCCAGCGACTCGACAAGATCGAGTCCAAGTTCAACTGACCAACATCACCCATGGGCAGCGGATGCTGTGGAGGCGTGCCTGAGTCACAAGGCTGCCGCTCCGGGGCATGGGCAGACACCCAAGGGTCGCGTCTCCCGAACTTGCCGCGGCGCTACCGCTTCTGCCCTGGGTTGCCGGATTTACAACTGTCAGCAGAACAGGGTGCGCCGCGTGGGTACCCATAGACCCCCCCGGAGCGATTTGACGGGTTATAGGGATTGCAGGAAGCCGGACACCGGTCAGGGAGCCAGCAGCCCTCCGTTACACGTTACCGGTAGTTCGGGTGACGCTGGCGGGTCCGCGGGGTCGCGTGACATCGGTGGGGATGCTCTCCATGGTCGGTCGGTCTTCGCGTGGGTGGCCTTCGTACCAGCGGGCGTACCGGTCGGCGAGTGGAGCGGCCGTGAGGCCGTGGGCGAGCACGGAGAGTCCAACTGTTAGGTAGATGGCTTGGACGATGAGGTGTTCGTGGGGAAGCTGCGATTCCTCGATGATGATGACGGCGAAGACGATCGATGCGAGGCCGCGGGGGCCGAACCAGCCAAGGAACCCGAGTGTCGGGCGTCGGGCGTGGGCGCCCCACATGGAGATCACGACTGGGATCATCCGTACCAGCGTGAGGCTGAGGACTGCGTAGAGGGCGAGGCGCCAGCTGAGGTCGGCGAGTGCGGGTCCGAGCAGGATGGCGCCGAAGAGGACGAAGGTGACGCCGTTCAGTACCGAACCGACCTCTTCGGTCAGCCGGTTGAGCTGCTCGGGGTCGCGGCCGAGCGCGAGGCGGAACACCACGCCTGCCACAAATGCCGCGATGAAGCCCGAGCCATGCAGCGCGTCTGCGATGCCGTAGGCAAGTCCGGCGCCGGCGGCGGGGATCACTTGCTGCCAGGCGCCTTCGATCAGGCCTCGCCGTCCCGCCTGGCGGAAGATGGCTGCGATCAGGAGGCCGGCGACGACTCCACCCAGGACGCCGTAGCCGATCTCCTCGAGCAGCAGCGTGCCGGCGCTCCTGCCCCCGGATATCTCGGATTCCACGTCGGCCAGGGCAACCGCTGCGAACAGAAGCGGAACGCAGATGCCGTCGTTGAGTCCGCTTTCGACGTTCAGCCCTTGGCGGATCCGCTGTGGTACCCGCGGCTCGGTGACGACGGCTTGGCCGAGCGCTGCGTCGGTCGGGGCCAGGACGATCGCGAGAATGAGCGCCTCTTCGATCGTCAGCTGGCCGAACACCGCCGCGGCCGCGACCGTGCCCAGCAGGATGGTCAGCGGCAGGCCGATGCCCAGCAGTCGCAGCGGCACGCCGGTCGCGCGGCGTAGCTGGCCCAGATCGATCCGTGAGGCGTCCGAGAAGAGCACGAGGGCGAGTGTGGCCTCGGCGAGCAGGCGCACGACGGAGCCCGTGCTCGCAAGGTCGATCCCATCCAGAGCCTTCGGGCCGACCAGCAGGCCGAGGCCGACAAACAGCATTGCCGGCGTGAGAGGCTTTCCTGGCAGCAGCCGCGAGATCGTGGCGACGCCGAGAAGCGCGAGCGAGACTAGGGCAAGAATCCACTCCATGCCGTCTTCTTACGCCGCTTTCAGGCGAGACAGTAGCGCCGGGCGAGTCCGGTGCCCTCGGTGCCACCCGATGTACATCAGAACTCCGGGTCTGGAAAGTCCGGCTCGCGTCCTTCCGTGTAGGCGAGAATCCCTTCCACGCGGTCGGGATGCACGACTGAGCGCCAGTGCTCGTCCATCATGATCTCAATTGCTTGCTCGACGGATTGCCCCTGTCCCATCTTCACCGCTCGCTTGACCGACTGCACTGCTGTGGGCGAGTTGTCTGCGATCTTGGCCGCGATGCCGCATACCGCGTCCATCAGGCCCGCTCGAGGATGCACTTCGTTCACCATTCCGAGCCGGAATGCCTCCTGCGCGTTGATCGGGTCTCCCGTCATCAGCATCTGCATGGCCTTTCCGGGAGGAAGCAGGCGGGGGAGGAAGACTGGAGAGCCGCCGCCGGCCGACAGGCCGACCATCGCCTCGGGTTGACCGAAGACGGCGTTGTCTGACGCGATGATGAAGTCTGTGCTGATCGCGATCTCGCAGCCGCCGCCGTATGCCATCCCGTGGACGGCCGCGATGATCGGTCTGCGTAGTTGGCGCAGCGTGTAGAGAACGCGATCGAAGACCTGCCGCTGCCGCAGCCATTCCTCCTTGGTCATCTGCTTGCGCTCGTAGAGGTCGCCGCCCACCGAGAAGGCTCGGTCACCAGCGCTGGTGATGACTGCGACTCGCACCGAGGGACGAGCCGCCACCGTCTCGAGGATCTCGATCAGTTGCGCGGCTAGCGCTGTCGTAATCGCGTTGTCAGCATGTGGACGATTCAATGTGATGATCGCGATGCGTCCGCCAGTGATGTACTCCTCGAGCACAAGCTGCTCGGGGTCGGCCTCATCGAGTGGTGGCCGGTAGCCCAGCCGCCTCATGCGTGTATCACCGTTTTCGCTCATCGTGGGGATCCTCTCCTCATTGCGTGGATCGTCGAAGTGTCGCCGGATACTGACAGCCGAGTCAGTCTTTAGCGGGTTCCAGAACTCTGTCGTTCACCTCCCAGGCAGGACACCGCCGCGTGCGCCCTGATCAAACAGGGTGGCCTGGTCGGCGCCTGCGAGATGATTCTTGGCTGCGGCGGGGTCACATGCCAGCTCCCATGTGGAGCCAGATTCCAAGCGACGATCAAACTGTCGTGACAGTTCACTCGACGACACCCGCCCGATCAGCTCGAACCGGGGCGAGTGCCTGGCGGTGAGCGTTGAGGGTGGGCCGCTTGTTGGGCTGTGTGATCTGTGCCAGGTCGTCGAGCAGTCGTGACACTCGGCGGGAGATGGTCGGAGAGATCGTGGGGAGCGCGATGATCTCATCGAGTGCGACAGCGACGTAGTCCTCCCATGTTGGCAGTGGCAGTTCTACTCTGAGGGTTCCGTCGCTGCCGGCAACATGTCCGATGTTGAGGTCGCGAGTGGCGAGGATTCGGAGCAGTCCGTCCATGGCGTCCAGTGCTTGTACGGCCGTGGTGGGGTCATTCACCGCAGGGGAGAGTGCCCTCAGCGCGATGTCTGCGAGCACGCGAAGCGCGAATGCAGGGTCCTGCTCGAAGGTCCGCTCCGGGCCGACGGTGGTCGCCTTCAGGACCGCGCACGCCAGCCCGGGTGTCGGTTCTCGGTTCACGACGGCGATGGCGCCCCCCTCGGAAATCACATCGCCGATGCCCACCGGGAGGCGGATGTGGGTGTCGAAGCTGTCCGCCGCGCGCACCAGGTCAGGGACATCAACTCCCTGGAGCACTCCGGCTCGGTGCGGCCAGCGGATCGCATGTGTGTGCTCGCCAACTTCGGGGCCGGGCTGGCCCTTGTGGTTCGACCCGTCGGCCGGAGCTTCGTGTTGGTAGAGATCGTCGATCACCTCGCGGCCCCGGCGCGCGACCTGGGCGAGCACGGAGGCGAGCTGGATTGAACTGAACGCGGACATCTGCAGCCGCCGAAAGACCATCAGCGCTGCAAGCAGCGAGCCGAACGCGACGATCGGCACGACTGCAGAGGTCGTGTCCTGTCCACTAATGACGAGGGCGGCCGTCAGTGCGTAGACAACGAGCGCGGTGTAAAACGCGAACGAGCGCCACACGATCGGGTCGTCACGAAACAAGTTGAGGCGCGGGGTGTAGGTAGTGGTCGCAAACTGCACCACCAAGAACAGCAGCGAGAAGACGATGCCGATGAAGGTGACCGTTCCCGCGCCGACGGCAACGAGCATGTCGACAGCGCGAGTGGTCGGAATGTCGTAACCGACGCCGATGTGTGGCGTCAGAAACGCGAGCATGACGGCAGCCGCGACGGCGGCCAGCTGGGCCGTCCCCGCTCGGAGGCGTCGCCGGCGGCGCAGCCCGCGGACGAGCTGCGGTCGCCCCTCCGAGTCCCTGGTGCGTGGGGCGTGCATCATCTCTAGCCGGTGAGCGGGGGCAGGCCCTTGGCGATCAGGTCGACGCCGAAGACGAGGAACAGGACCGTCATCACCGCTGCGTTGTGCACGGCGAGCCAGCCCTTCATCGAGTCCAGCTCGGCCTTGGCGTGGTCGCCGCCGACGAGGTAGTAGATGACCGGGCCGCCGATCGTCAGGCTGCCAACCACGACGAAGACGATCAGCGAGACGACTGCGTCGCTCGTCGAAAGGCCGAGCTGTGCGAGTCCGGCTGCGGCGCCGACGGCCAGGAGCAGGTTCTTGGGGTTCACGCCGGCAAGCAGGATTCCCAGCCCGAACGCCTTGCGCGGGTGCGAAGGAGTCGATCCCCGCCATCCACTTGGGCATCTCGGCCTCCGCGCCCGGTTCCGGCCGATCGCGCCAGTTGCGAGCGGCCAGCAGCAGGAACAGCACGCCGAACACGATCTTGCCCCACGCGATGGTGTCGGACGCGGTGCTGCTCGTCGACGCATCGCCGGCATCCGACAGTGCGTAGACGACGCCGCTGACCAGGCCCAGTGCGAGTATCCACCCGAGCAGGAACATCGGCCCGTTCACGCGGGCCTTGGCCGAGAACAGCATCAGGATGACCGCGATGATCGGCACCGGGCTGATCGCCACGCCGATCGCGAACGTCAGTACCTCGCTGATCCCCTGTCCCATGATCCTCCTCTTCACGACTGTGCGGCGACGGCGCCTGAGTCGGCGCCTCGCGCGCGTGCTAGAGGTCGGCGTGGTGCTCTTCCTCGGGGAGGCCGGCCTTCGTCCAGGCGCTGAAGCCGCCGTCGAGGTTCGCGACGTCCTCGAAGCCCATCGTCTTCAGGGTGTGGGCGGCGAGCACCGCTCGCGCGCCGGAGCGGCAGTAGACGATCACGCGGCGGGTGGGATCGAGCTCGGCGTTGTGGCGTGGGCTGGCGGGGTCGGCCGCGAACTCGAGCAGTCCGCGGGGCACCTGCACGGCGCCCTCGATGTGGTGCTCCCACTCCACCGGCTCGCGCACGTCGAGCGCTACGGCCTGGCCCGTCCTGATCTCGCTCGTAGGCGTCCTGGGGTGTGACGTTCTCGATCTCCGCGCGGGCTTCCTGCACCATCTGGGCGGCGGTCTTGATTGGGGTGGCGGTGTCGGGCATGAGTCTTCTCCTTGGTGTCACGAGTGAAGGTGGCCGGGCCCGAGTGCGGCCCGGCCACCCCGCGATGGTCGTTCGTTATCCGAGCCGAAGCGTCATCGCCTCGTCCAGCGCGACGGGCTGGGGGAGCTTTGCGATGCTGCGCTTCTTCCACTCCTCCTCGACCAGCTCGGAAGCGGCCTTCTCCAGGAACTCCGGTGCCGCCCACTCCTGCACGTCGAAGTCGCGCTTGATGTACCCGTGGCTCAGCATGAAGTCCTTGTTGATCTCCGTCGCCGCGACGTTCTGCGGCGACAGGTTCGGCACCATGTCGACCTTGATGATGTTGCGGTAGGTGTCCTCGACGTCGCAGGTAGAACGTCTGCTTGTCGAGGATCGCCGCGGCGGCGTGCTTGTGCTCGTTTGCCCACCGCCCGACCTTGATCATCCCCTTCAAGATCGCGACCACGATCTCGGGATGCTCCTCACAGACCACGTCGCTGACCGTGAAGGTCGCCGGGATGTTCGCTCCCTGAAGCGTCCAGTCCGGATAGTTGGCGAGATCCTCGATCGCCTTGATCTGCCCGGTGGCCTCCTGGGAGTGCTGGAACACGCGCGACTGCGTGTAGATCGCGTCGACCTTGCCCGACAGAAGCGCCGGCTCCAACGGGCGAAACGCGAGGTCGTGCTTGTGGTCGCGCTTCAGCCACAGCTCCGACGGGTTGTACATCGGCGCCAGCATCTCGGGCTTGTCATACCAGTCGTCCGGATAGGGGAACTCCACGATCTCCACGTCGTCGCGGGTCATGCCGTTCAGCATCAGCATGAGCTCGATGCCCTGCTCCTCCTGACAGCGCCACCAATCGTTCTTGATGGTGTTCAGGCTCTTGGACAGGCCGATCTTCTTGCCCTTCAGATCAGACATCTGATGGATGTCGTCCCTCGCACGCACGATCATGCAGCCGCCCTCGGGCATCACATGCGTGAGGCCGACCAGCCGCGTGCGGCGCACGTCAGCGTTGGCCTGGATCGCCGGGTAACAGCCACCGACCCGGATCAGGTTGTCCATATTGTGGATGTAGTGCGGATACCAGTTGTTCTCGCGCACCGAGCGCAGGAACTTGTACTCGATGCCGATCTTCTTCAGCTCCTCCCTGACCCAACCCAACTCCTGGTCGACGTTGCTCGCCGACACGAGCGGACAGTTCGTGTAGAAGAACTCGCTCCAGTCCAGCGGGACAGCGTCGGCCGTCCGCTCGACCGCTGGATGTTCGATGACGCTCATGGGACCCTCCTCCTTGATTTGGACATCACGAGTACGGCTCCAGCCTCGCAAACCGGCAGTCGCGGCGCATCGGGATCTCCCCCTAGCCGCTGTCGGTAATCCTCCGCACGTGCCCAGTGGAATTGCAGTTGACCCGCGGCGATCGATCGTCGGTCGCCGGCCAGACGGGTCGAAACGGGGACCGCTACACGCTCCAGACTCGCCGGTTTCCCGCCGCAGATGGTCCGAATCGGGTGGGTGGCTCACGTCCGAGCACGTCCGTGAACGGCCCAAGCCCTATGCCCGGGCCTTCGGGTTCGGGTCGCTTCTTGCCGGTCCGGTGAGCGGGAGGCTGCTCCGCCGCCCGGCCCCGTTAGTCAACCCGGCGAGCTGGAACGCCGCCCAATGACGCACGTGGGGTATGCGCTTGCCGTCCCGGACCTGAGCGCAGTCAGCCCGGCGAAAGGCCGGTCTTGGCGGCGAGTTCGCGCGGCGTGAGTCCCGAGAGTCGGGGGAGAACGAGCCTCCGGAACTCAGATGGCTGACCGGTGAAGCCGGACGCTGGCTCGGTCGCTTTCGAGGCCGCCCATCGGTGGCGCTGGGTTTGCGCGATCCGATCTCGGACCATCTGGTCTTGTGAGGGGTGAAGACCGGCTGTTCGGCGACGGGCATTCTCGTCGGCCTGCTGGGTTCGGAGTCGTCCCGCATTCGTGATGGCGTGGCAACCAGAGCACCGCTTGCGTGCGGGTGAGATCGCGGCTCCGCAGTCCGAGCAGACCGACCCGGTGATGGCCGGTGTCGGCGCTTCTTGTTGTCGACCCCTTTGGCTGGGCGGCCGCGCGTGACGGCGAGTTGTCCCGGTGAGCGTCGTTGCCGGGGCGGTAAGCCCCGCATCTTCTGCGAGCAGGCGTGCGACGGTCTCGGCGTGCGGCGCGAGGTGCCACGGCCCACGTGGGCGCCGTCTGCAGCGAGTTCTCGAGCGAGTCGCGGGATGAGTCGACAATGGCCGGTAGTGGTCTCGTGGACGTCCTTGAGGCTGAGCGGGCGCCGAGCGAGCAGTTCCAGGACGTGCGCGTCGACGACCGGCCGAGCCACCTCCATGAGATCCAACGCGAGTGAGTCGCGATTCCGCTGGTCGGTGTGCAGGATCCCTAGGCCTGGGTCGAGTCCAACGGCGAGGAGTGCGCCGCGGCTCTCCGCTTCTAGGATCGCGTAGAGGTAGTTGAGGATCGCGCAGATCGGGTCGACGGCTACGCGGGGTGAACCAGTGAGAACCGAGACGCGCTGAGTGAAGCTGGTCCAGTGGACCGGAACCCGTCCGGCGTCGCGAGTGGCGAACCGCGCTTGCACGCCGCGCCACGCCGCCCAGTAGACGGACGCAGCTTGCGCCTCGACCAAGCGGAGGTCTTCGAGCGTCTTGCAGGCGTCGAGGTCGGCGCGATGCCGCTCGATGATGGTCGCAGCGTAGGCGTCGAGCGTGGCCGCAACCTCGCGCTGGCCGTCCAGTTTGGCGGCAAGGATCTCGCGCGTGATCGCGATCCCGACGGGACGGTCGGCGGCGAGAGCTTGCGCGCGTCGCAGCGACGGGTTGTCGCTGCCGACGCGTCGCCGTCGTGGCTTGGAGCTTCGCCGGCGTGGTCGATATGGACGAGGGCTGCTCCCGTCGCTGTGAGCCAGCGGATCGCGTCGAGCGTGACCGACCCGGTCGACCCGTGCACGACGAGGCGCGAGAGGCGATCGGTGCGGCCGTACTCGCTCCGACGTCGTTCCCGACCGACGCCGTCTTCGATGACGAGTCGACCTCGCGATACGTGGACGCGAATGGCGTAGCCGGTGGCGACGTGGACGCGCGGTCTCGGGGCGCGGCGGCGTGGGTTAGGGTGGGGTCGCATCTGGAACCTCCAGTGTTCCGGTGCCATGCCCCCGGGCCGTGGCTGCGGTCGCGGGGGTCTTGACCTGTCAGGGTGGGTGTGGGTTTGGGGAAGCCTTGTCTGCGGCGACGGCGAATAGGCCGAGCAGGGTGACGAGGTCGAGGCAGGCGTTGTTGAGCGCTCGTGGCGTCGCGTCGGTTGGCGATACGGGCCAGGGATGGGTCGGCTGCGAGTCGGGGTTGCATTGCGGCGTATTCGTGGTTTCCGATTCGAAGCTGCGCGCGGGCGAACTGGTAGAGCTCGTCGGTAGCCTCGTCCAGTCGCGACATCGCGGTGATCCGTGCGTGCAGGAGGTCGGCGTACATCTCGCCGAGCGGCGGCGTTTTGGCGTCGCTGGGCGGGAGGATTCGGTTGAGCGCGGTGACGAGCGGTTCGCGGTTGATCGGGTGGCCGGTTGCGACGCGGTAGCCGAGTGCGCCGATGGTGTTGATGACATGCTCGCGGTCTTCGTCGGTGGCCGACTGATCGGCCAGCTGGTCGACGAGTTCGCGGGCGGCGTCCTTGGCTGCTCGCTCGGATGCCCATCTTCCGCCGGTGTTGGCCTTGCTCCAGGTTGAGAGTGCTCGTCGGACTTGCCGGAGAGGCGCGTACGTATCGCCCCAGTAGAGCCAGATGCCGACCGGGATGTTGCAGAGGGTGGCCACGCGTTTCGCGCCGGCATCCCGCTTTTCGAGCACGAGCAGGAATAGTTGGAGTTGCGTGTCCGGCCAGGTGGCGATCGTGCCGCGGCCGCGACCGAGCCCCCGTTTGGTCGGGCGGTCAATCAGGCCCACGTCGATCCAGTCGGTGATCAGCCGTGCCGAGGGGTTGAACCCCCTGCTCCGGGCGATTGCGAGTAGGTCGTCTCGGGTGTGTCCGCGAGGGGAGGTCTTCTTGGTCGGCATCGTTTACATCATACATCAAAGTCGAACCGTGATTTCCTTCCTTGCAGCCGCTGCGCCTGTCATCATACGGAAAAGATCGGTTTCATTCGTCAGGTTGGAGGAGCGATGTCAGGTTTGATTAGAGATGCAGACAGTCGCGGTGTGATGGTGGCCGCGAGGGTGTCGCCCGCAGAGCGGGTCGGAATCTGGCAGGCGGCGCAACTGAGCGATCGGACTCCCAGTCGGGAGATCCGCCGGGCGATCCGCTTCTACCTCGCCCACACGGAGGCTGCGGACGCGTTCTTGCGCGGCCAGGGCTCAGACGGGGCACCGCTGTGACCGCCGGGCTGGAGTTGATCAGCCTGGAGTTGATCCGGTTGGACGAGCGGGTGTGGCCACGCTCCGCGTTTGACCACGGCCGTGTCGACGACTTCGCCGCCTTGTACGAAGCCGAGGGACTGGAGGCGCTTCCCCCGGTAGTGATCGTGCCGGACGGCGCCGGGCAGCTACCTGCTCTGTGACGGGCACCACCGCGTCGCGGCGCTCTACGCGCTCGACGCCGAATCAGCGTCGACTCATACGGAAGACCTTCCGGGTGGTGTCAACCCCTGAGCAGTTCGCGTTCGAGTACGCGGTCGCGTCCGCCGCGACAACGGCCAAACCGCTCACCCGTGGGGAGCGAAATCGGGCGGTCGATCGGCTACTCGCCGAACGGCCCGATCTGTCGGATCGCCGAATCGCGGATGTGTGCGGCGTGTCGCACCAGACGGTTGGTCGGCGGCGAGCGACGCGGTCCAACGGACCAGCGCGAGTCCGAGCCGGGCGCCGGGCCGGGTGCGTTTCGTCGGGCGTCGGAGCGTGAGGCGGCTGAACGATTGGTGAAGGCGTTGGAGAAGGTGCGGGAGGCGCGCGGGCTGGGCGTCGGCGACTTCTTTGCCGGTCGCGACCGCACCGGAGAACGCCTCGCTGAGGTGCTGACCGATGCGTTCGGAGAGGCGGCCGGTGAGCGCGCCGGGCGATATCAAGGCTGGATCTCCGACGCGATCGCCGCCTTGTCGGCCGGAGCCGCGCGATGAGGGGCCGGCGCCGCATTCGCAGCGAGCGCGATCTGCGCAGCCTCACGCCGCGAGAGCACGACGCGCGCCTTCGGGCTGCAGAGGCGTTGCACGAGAAGCGCAAGCACCCCGGGGTGAGCTTGGCCGAAGCGGCGCGCCGACACGGAACCACGAGCTCCACCGTGAAGGCGTACTTCCCCCATCTCATCGAGCAGAACGCGCCGAGGCGTCGGTACCGCGTCGCGGCCGAGCGATCGGGAGCCCTTCCTGATGCACGTTGTCGATCGGCGTGGACGGATGCGTCGAGAGGGTCGTGCGTGGTTCGGCAGCGCGCCAGCGAAACCTCGCCCACCATCGCGCGCTCGCCCGGTTCGCCGGGCCCGACGGCGGCGACATCCGAGATGTTAAAGCCGTTCGCCGGGAAGCGGGTCGGCGGCGTCGAGCTGCTCGCGGATCCCGACGTGATCGAGCGGCTGTTCGACGCGGGCGAACTCGACTTCCTCGAATACCAGTCCTTCTAACCCCAGGAGACGACCATGACCGACGAGCCCTATATCGACCCGGACGCCGAAGCCGACCGGCTTGGAAGCCCGGCTGGCCACGCTCGGAACCCGCAGCCCCCGGTGCACGGTCGAGGGCTGCGACGGAGACCAACCCGTTCGCGCTGATCGGCGCGCACCCCGAGCTCTACTGCGCGATGCACGCCGCCGAGTTCGCCGGCAAACGATGGTTCGAAGTCCACCACATCTCAGGCCGAGCGAACGACCCCGACGACACCGTCGCGCATCCCGATCAACGACCACAAGGTGCTCTCCGACTACCAGAACCGGTGGCCGCAGGAGGACGCTGCGGAACCCGGATGGAAGCCCGCTGCTTCGCGCGGCGGCGCGCCACGCGGGGCTGGCTGGACATCCTGCGGCTGATCATCGACGCGCACCGTCGGGTGGGTGCCGCGGTTCCTCGAACGCCTCGACGCGTGGCTTCGGAGCAAGCTCGGCGACCGCTGGTGGGACGAGTTCTCGGCTGGAACGGAGGCGCCTCGTGACCGCGCGCACGCACGAGACGTCGCCGTGCGCGCGTGGGCCGTTCCGGACTACCTCGAACAAACCCGCGAAGCCACCGGGCGACGCGGCGTCGAGGAAGGCCTGGGTCGATCCCGGCCCGTCGCGCTGGTCGCTCGTCTTCGACACCGAGACGCTGACCGATCTCAGCCAGCGGCTTCGGATCGGCTGCCTACCAGGTGCGCCAGGGCAACCGACTCCGCGAAGAGGGCCTCTTCTACGACCCCGACTGCGATCACCCCGGAGGAACTCGCGACGATCAACGACCTACGCCGACGACGCATGGCCTGGAGCTGCTCGACCGCGATCCGAGTTCGTCGACGACGTCTTCTTCCCGATCGCCTACACCCGGCGCGGACTGCTGATCGGGTTCAACCTGCCCTACGACCTCGCCCGCCTCGCCGTCGACCACACCACCGCACGCGCAGGGCACGCCGTCCCAGCCGCGGCGGCGATCACCGAGCACGGCGATGCGCGGCGGCGTTCACGTTCAAGCTGTCCGAGAATCCCGTACTGGCCGCGCGTCCAGATCAAGCGCGTCGGCACCTCCGCCGCGTTCATCCGCTTCGCCACCCCCGACGGGCGCCACCCCGAAGCGCGAAACCGCGAGAACGGGCGGCCGAGCCGCAGAACCACCGCGGCTACATCGTCGACGTCGCCACGCTCGCCAAGGCCCTGCTCGGCGGCCGCTGGTCGCTCAAGAACCCTCGCCGAGACGCTCAACACCCCGCACCAAAAGCAGGACGTCGACGGCCACGGCCAGGAGATCACGCCGGAGTACCTCGACTACGCGCGGACCGACGTCCAGGTCACCTGGGAGTGCTACGCGAACCTCGCACGACCGCTACGCGACCTACCGGCTGTCGCACGCCCGCTGCACCGGATCTTCAGCGAGGCGTCGATCGGCAAGGCCCACCTGCGCGACCTCGGACTCGCAGCCATGGCGCGACGTGCCAGCCGGACATGCCGCCACGAGATCATCGCCACGATCATGGAGACCTACTACGGCGGCCGCTCCGAGTGCGGCATCCGCCGCGTCCCCATCCCCGGCGTCTACCTCGACTTCACCAGCCAGTACCCGACCGTCTTCGTCCTCCAGGGCCTGTGGCGGTTCCTGACCGCCCAAGGCGTCGACGTGGCAGCGCGAAGACCCCGCGATCGTCCAGCACCAGCTCGACACGATCACCGTCGACGACGTGCTCGACCCAGAGACCTGGACGAGCGCTGCACGCACTCGTGCTCGTCCAGCCCGACGGCGACCTGCTGCCGACCCGCGCCGTCTACCGGCCCAGCGGACACGGCGCACACACCGTCGGCCGCGCCGATCGCGCACGGCGGCCCGGCCCAGTGGTGGTGCCTGGCCGACTGCATCGCCAGCACACTCCAAACCGGCAAGGCACCCCGCGTGCTCGACGTGCTGCGGTTCGCACCCGCTCGACCCGCAACCGGGCCTGCAGCCGATCGACGTCGCCGGCAACCCCGACTACCGCGATCGACCCCTACGCAGGACGATCTGATCAAGCGCCTGATCGAACTCCGCGCCATCACCAAGCGGCGCCAGCGAGACCGCCGAAGCGCGACGGCGACCACGAGCTCGCGGCCGAGCTGGACGCGATCCAGCACGGCATGAAGATCACCGCCAACGCCACCGCCTACGGCATCCCGATCGAGATCAACGTCGTCGAGCACCGCACCAAAGTCCCCGTCACCGTCCACCAGCCCGACGGCACCAGCTACCGCACCCGCACGAAGCGAACCGAGGAACCCGGCCGCTACTTCCACCCCCTGATCGCCACCCTCGTCGCAAGCGGCGGCCGACTGCTCCTCGCAACCGCGATCACCCTCGCCCACCAAGTCGGCGGCCGCCACGTCATGTGCGACACCGACGGCCTCTTCATCGCCGCCACCCACGACGGCCGCCTCGTCGCCTGCCCAGGCGGAGACCACCAGCTCCCAGACGGCCAGACCCGCGATCACCACCGCCACCTGGCAGGCGATCAAAGACGAGGTCGTCGCGCCCTTCACGCGCCTCAACCCCTACGACCCCGAACGCCGTGCCCGGGCTCGATCCTCAAGCTCGAAGACGAGAACTTCGACCCCGACACCGGCGAGCAGCGCGAGATCGAGTGCCTCTCGATCGCCGCCAAACGCTACGCCCTCTTCACCCGCGATCCCGAGGGTCGCCCGGTCATCGTCGGCAAGCTCAGACAACCCCAAACGCAGCCGCCACGGCCTCGGCCACCTCCTCCGACCCGACGCCCGACGGCGACTGGATCACCCAGTGGTGGACACACCTGCTCTGCATCGAGCTCGGCATCCCAGACCGATGAACCCGAATGGTTCGGCGACATCGCCGCTGGCGCGGCTCACCGTCACCACCCCGCACGAGGAACGCGCCTGGACGCACCTACAACCAAGCTCGCCCATACCAACAGCGCGTCCGCCCGTGGAACTTCGCGATGACCGCCCACCCCAAACGCCTCCACCGCGGCACCGCCGGGCCACGCAGCCTCACCGCGCCCCTCCAAAGACACCCCGGCCCAGCGGCTCGCCACCGTGTGGATCGACCGCCACGACCCCGCCAGACACCACGTACCTCGCCAGCAACCAGCACCACCGCCGACCACATCCCCGGCACCGTCCCCGTCCACACCTACAGCGACTATTTCGACGAGTATCGCGGCCACCCCGAACACAAAGCTTTCGGCCCAAACAATGATCCCTGCCACGCCTGGACAACCGGCCCACTCGGACCTCACACTATCCAAGCAGCGCCAAGGCTTCTGAGGATCGGGAAGGAGAGCGTCCCGGCAGCCGATGACGACCCCGACCCCACCGAGCCGTTGGGCCCGGAGATCATCTACTCGCCACGTGCCTGCCCGGCCTGCGGCGAGCCACTGACCGACCGGCAAGTCTACTGCTCGGATGGCTGTCGGAAACGCCTTCGTCGAGGGCGGTAGGATGCCCGACGGGACACCAGGGCGGCTGCGCCTGGCTGCGCACCGCTAACTGCAAGAGAACCGCGGAGATGCCCGCATGAGCATGCCGGACCAAGAGCCATTGTTCGAGGAACCACCGGCGGATCTCTATCCGGCAAGCTTTATCGCGACAGACGGGCAGTCACCCCTTCGGATGACATCGCTCCTTCTCGACGGGCTCAAGGGGTTCGATGGCACGGAGGTTGAACTCAAGCCCCTGACGATCCTTACGGGCCCCAATGACTCCGGCAAGTCAACCGTCCTGCAAGGCATCGCTCTGGCCTACGAGTGTTTCCGGCGTTGTCTGGATGCTGACGGGCTCACGTTGAGAGACAGTGGCAGAGCAGTTCAAGAGCTCGACTTCCTCCCTGTCCAGCAGCTGCGGGATCTTTGGTTCAAGCAGGTATGGCGGAGAGCTGGGAATCGGGAACGACCCGTTCGCGTCGGGCTGACCTTCAGCAACGACCTGACAATCACTTTCCGCATTCGCTATCTGTTCGGATCGCTCAACATCGGTTTGGAATCCGCCGAGCCGAATCCCGATCCCGAGATGGTCAAGCGCCTCATCGCGACGACCCCCGTCCTCCTTCCCGCTAGCCCAGGCCCACCGGCCCATGAGCAGTACGTCACTCTGGGGCACGTGCACCGCTGGCTAAGTATCCGCGAGCCGAGCCGCGTATTGAGAAACATCCTGCTGCGGCTTCAAGACCCGGATTTTGAGGAGGAGCGCAGGTTCTTGGACGGGGTCGCGCGACGATATTTCTCTACGTCGATCGAATCCATTGAGTTCGACGAACTGCGGGATCTCGAGATCCGGGCCCCGCTGATGCTCGACGACTGCCGGCTGGACGTCATCTCAGCAGGCTCGGGAGCAAATCAGCTGCTCCAGATCGCCGCAGTCGTGGCCTGGCGCAAACCGGGAGTGCTGCTGCTTGATGAACCCGAAGCCCACCTGCATACATCTCTCCAGGGGAAACTGCTGGACTTCCTGGATAGTCTGGTCGACGAGAGTGGCATGCAGGTGATCCTCGCGACGCACTCTCGCGATTTGATTAGCCAGGCCCCGCTTGAATCGATTGTTCCTGTGGATCGTAAGCGGGCAGCCCTCAAGCCCCTGGCGTCGATAGACCACCTGCTCTTGGAGTTCGAACGGCAGGGTGTTGTGTCGAACGTCGACCTCGCCCTCCTTTACCAGACCAAGAAGTGTCTGTTTGTGGAGGGGGCTTCAGACGTCCTCTTCCTTCCGAAGGTCGCCGAGCGTCTCGGGATTGACGCCTTTACTGGTCGCGACCAAGTGGTGTTGTTTGAGATCGGAGGTGTCGATCAGATCCGTGTGTTGCCGAATCTTGTAGGGCTGTTCCGACGCCTAGTTGGCGCTGACCTTTCATGGGCGGTGATTCGCGATGGCGACGTGGCGACGCCAGTCGTACGCCAGGCTGTCCACGACGAACTCCAACGAATGAACATCCCAGCCTTCCACATTTGGTCGAGGTACACCATCGAGAACTACCTGCTCGATCCCACAATGATCGCTGGCGCGGTCGCGAAACGCCGACCTGGGGTCGAGTTCTCAACCAGTGACGCCGAGGCACTGCTCGATGAGGTTCTGGAAGCGCTCGTGACCGAATCCACGACGCTGTACGTCAACCGCACTCAGGCGGCGTTCCGGCGATACGAGCTGTCGACTGGGCCGCTTGAGGCAGGCACCAAGGCAGCGGTCGAGTACCTCGCGTCCGTTGTCAGCCGTGAGGATCGGCTCAGGGACTACCCCGGGAAGTCCGTCTACGGGCAGGTAGTCGAGCGATTGCAGCAGAGCCACGGGGTGAACATCCGCATTCTCGACCTAGTGGAACAGCTGACCCCCACGAACGCAGACGACGACCTCAAGGACGGGCTTGGAGTTCTGACCACGCTGCAGCGCCGGTAGACGTCGGAGCGCGGCGTCGATCCTCATGGAGGGATCACATGGAGAACGGGGCCAGCTCGCATGCAGGCTGGGGGCCCAGCCCGGCGTCCGGGTTCCTGCAATCCCTATAACCCCGGAGCGATTTGACTCCGTCCGACCCGCCTGGCACACTGTGATCCGAACACATGTTCGACCCCAGGAGGGTGGCGATGGATCTGTCCCCGCGGCAGAAGGAGATTCTCGAGTTCGTGAACACCCACGTGGATGCCCACGGGTATCCGCCGACGGTGCGTGAGATCGGCCAGGCGGTCGGGCTCACCTCGCCGTCGACCGTGCACGCGCATCTCGCGAAGCTTGAGACCGCGGGCCTGATCCGGCGCGACGCGACCAAGCCGCGCGCGCTCGAGGTGATCGAGGGCGGCCGTTCCCGGCGCAGCCCCGCGCCCGCACCTGTCCCGGCCGCGCCCATCGGCGCCACCGTCCTCCCGCTCATCGGCCAGGTGGCCGCCGGCTCGCCGGTCGTCGCCGAGGATCAGATCGAGGAGTACCTGCCGTTGCCCGACCAGTTCTGCGGCAACGCCGACTACGTCCTCGCCGTGCGCGGCGACAGCATGATCAACGCCGGCATCCTCGACGGCGACTACGTCGTCGTGCGCAAGCAGTCCGAGGCGCGCAACGGCGAGATCGTCGTCGCCCTGGTCGGCGACGAAGACGCGACGGTGAAGCGGTTCTTCCGCGAGAACGGGCGCGTGCGCCTGCAGCCGGAGAACGACACGCTCGAGCCGACCTACCCCGACCAGGTGGCCATCCTGGGCAGCGTCCAGGCGGTGTTCCGCAGGCTATGACCACCGCGCTGACTCGTTCCGGCCCCGGCGGCCAGATGCTCGAGGACGTCATCCTGGCGGCGCTTGCCGCGGGGCGCGTCCGCCAGGCCGGCCGGCGTCCCGCCTGTCCCGTCTGCGGCGAGGCCATGTGGGCCTTCGACCGCGGGGCCGACTCCGCTGAGCTCTGCTGCAGCGGTTGCGGGTCGAGGCTGTGGGACGAGTCGGCGGTGGACGAGCGGGAGCTGCGCCTGATCGCCTGACGCTGGCGTTCCGTCGCCGGTACCACCGGGCCAAGCGCCGTCCGGCTGCGACAATCGCCGCGTGCGCCTCACCCGCCGCCAGATGCTCCTGTCGGGCTCGATGCTGCTCGCCGGGGCCTGCACCCGGCCCGGGAGCGAGACGGCTCCGCAGCGGTTCGGCTCGCGACTGTCTGGGCCGAACGTGCAGGTGCTCGATAGCCGGCTGGTGCTGGCGCTCCCGCCCGGCGACGTCGCGCCGACCACGATCGCGTCGTTCACGAGCGAGTTCGGAGTCAAGGTCACCGTCGTCCCGGGCCGGCTCGACACGGTCGCCGACGTCGGCCGGTCGGACGTCGCGCTGATCGACGACGTGACGCTCGCGGGCCTCATCCAGGCCGGCCTCGTCGAGAAGATCGACCGCAACCTGGTATCGAACGCGAAGCTGCTCCTGCCGCCGTTCGACAACCCCTCCTACGACCGCGGCGGCCGCCACAGCGTGCCGAAGGACTACGTCACCGTCGGGTTCGCCGTCTCGACGCTCGACGTCCCCGCGTCGCCGTCGACCTGGAGCCGGTTCTTCCACCTCGCCGCCGTCCTCCCCGGGCGCGTCTCGGTCCCGCCCGACCGCGACGTCGTGATCGGCGCTGCGCTCACCGCCGCCGGCCACGATTGGAACTCGTCGTCGAGCTCCGACATGTCCGACGCTGCGGACATCCTCCTGCCGCTGCGGGAGGACCTCGTGGTCGGCGGCTCGATGGTACGTCGCCGGCTCCCGGCTCCGCTCGTCGCGGCGCTCTGCTTCGGCGAGGGCTTTGTAACGCCGCCGGCCGGCGTGCGCTTCGTCGTACCGCGCGACGGCACCCTTGCCCGCACGCGCTGCTACTGCATCCCGCCGTTCGCGCCCGACCCCGTGTCGGCCCACGCCTGGCTGAACTACACGCTCGACCCTGCCGTCGCCGCCGCCGAGACGCGCTACACCCACCGGGCGACGCCGGTCGGGCCCGCCGTGTACCAGCTGCCCGCCTCGCTGCTCGCCAACGAGGCGATCTTCCCGCCGGCGCTGCCCGCCGTGCCGCTCACGTTCGCCGACGTCACCCCGGCCGGCGCCGCGCAGCGCGCCGTCCTATGGCGGGAGTTCACCGCCACAACGCGGCGCCGCCTCGCCCCACGGTAGACTCCTGCGGCCGATCGGACAGTCGCGACGCCCTCGGGCGCCGAGGAAAGTCGGGACACCGCAGGGCAAGGGTGCCGGGTAACGCCCGGACGGGGAAACCCGATGGAAAGCGCAACAGAGAGCAGACCGCCGACCGGCGTCCCTCGGGACGTCGCGGCAAGGGTGAAACGGTGGTGCAAGAGACCACCAGCGCCCGCGGAGACGCGGGCGGCTAGGCAAGCCCCACCCGGTGCAACGCCAAACGGAGCGATGACGCGGCCCGCCGAGCTCCAGGTAGGCGGCATGAGCCGGCCGGCAACGGCAGGCGTAGATGGATGACTGTCCCAGACAGAATCCCGCTTACAGATCGGCTAACGGAAAGCCCTGCTTTGCAGGGCTTTCCCATTTCAACGAGCTGCGCTGGGCATCACCGGGGCATCACGAGAACGGCCTCGGATGGCCCAAGCAAGCTCGGGGCGACCTCGAGAACGGCGTAGTTGCGCGGAACGCGCAGCAGCGGCCGTGGCGAGAGTAAGGCGTTCGCTTTCGAAATTCCGAACGGTTCGCCGCCGGTTGCACACCAGCGGTGGCGGGCGTTCGGGATGTTCGCAGCCACGTGTGTGGGTGCGAGCGAGACGGTCGCTGGCGAGCGTCTTGGCGGCAACGCGGGTTCGGTTGATGCCCGGGGATCTTCCCAAGAGTGTGCGGACCCGTCTCAACGCAGCTTGGGTTCGGCCGTACCGCGGGCGTCGGATCGTCAGGCTGCGCAGATGCCGCACGTGCCGCACGCCCAGAGGCACGGTGTCCGCACGCACAGGACGCGTGCCTTCCCTATGACTGGCTGTTAGACCAGGGCGTTGATGAACTACTGCCGAAGCATCAGAGGCGGGCAGGGGATAGCGAGCCTTGGCCGTTGGCCGGCGTTTCATCGCGCGGGACATAGCGTGTGTCGAGCCGACTAACGGCACCATCGGCTTTTCAGGAACTGTGACCGGCGTAGGGGAACTGCCCATCGGGGTCGTGCTGTGCGCGGACGGTGTTGAGTTGCGCGTTCTGCTCGGCTGTCCAGGAATGGATGATCGCATCGTCAGGGTTTGCGCGGCCCACGAAGTTGACGAGGTTGACCGGAGCGCGCCAGCGTTCAACCGCGTCGATGACGCTGCGTGCGGCGGCGAGCCGATCGTTATCTGAGAGTGATGGTACGGGCGCGGCGTAGACGTTGAGCAGATGCGCCGCCGAGCGTCCTCCGACTGCGTCGGCGCTCTGCGGCGGGCGCCGTGCAGCGGGGCCGAGGGTGCGAATCTCCACCGACGACAGCGGTTGGTCTCCGGTGATATCCGCGGCGCTGAGCAGCGCGGCGACCGTGTCGCCGCCGAGCGTGGATAGCGTGGTGCCGCCGTTGGCGACCGGCATCGGCGCGGTTGGGTCGCCGTGGATGGTGCCTAGGCGGGCGTAGGGGAGCACGTCGATCGTGTCGAGCAGGGGCCCTGCTACCGAGCGGATTGCGGCAAGCGCAGTCTCGGCATCGTCCCGGGTGTCGGTGCTCGCAAACCGTACGTGTGCGACGTGCTGTCCGCGGATGGTGGCCGGAAGCGCGTCCGAGTTCGGTAGGTGCAGCAGCGCCAGCGAAGTGGTCGCGGTGCCCGGCAGGCGGGGCGCCCATTCGGAGTAGGCGTGGAGAAGCGCCGGCGCGTCTATGGCTGCGAAGTAGAGGCCGCCGGCGTAGACGGCTGTGAGTTCGAGGAGTTCGATGGTCACCGCCGTGACCACGCCGAATCCGCCTTTGCCGCCGCGCATCGCCGTGAAGAGATCGGGGTGGGAATCGGCCGCGACGGTGATCGCGCCGTCTGCCGGGGTCGCGACCTCGAAGGAGCGAACGTAGTCGCTGCTGAAGCCGAACGTGCTCTGGAGCGGGCCTAGCCCCCCGCCGAGGAGATACCCGACGACACCGACTCCCGGTGCCGATCCGCACAGGGGCGCCAGGCCGTAAGGGGTGGCGGCTGCGAGCACCGGGTCCCATGTGCAGCCAGCACCGATGTGCGCTGTCCGGTTTGGCACGTCCACCTCGACCTGAGTGAACGATCGCAGGGAGATCCCAGTCCCGCCCTGTACGGGTGCGAGCCGGCCGTGGCCGGATCCGAAGATCGACAGCTGCTCTCCTCGCTCGGCGATCACCGCGACGGTACGTGCCACGTCGGCAGGCGTTTGCGCGTCGACGACGACATCGGGGGAGCACGCGACACCGAGGTCGAACCCTGCGATCGCGTCGGTGTATCCGTCGTCATGCGGTTCCAGAACGCGGGATGCGCCCGCGTTTCGTAGGTCTGATGCGGCGCTCACTACGGGTCCTCCTCGATCGCCCCGGTCGTCGTAGTCTCCGGGTGCAGACTAGTGCCCTAATCTTCGTCGGCCAGACGAGTCGGACACCTCGTCGCAGGCATGGCAAAAGGGGATCAACGTGGGAATAAAGGCTTCGGGTGTTGGCGCAGGGCAGCGGCGGCTGAACGGCATCCAGACCAGCGGGCGTGAGTACCGCAACCTTTCCGAACCCCAGCACGAGATGGAGCAGATTGACGACGTGGCGATCGCGATGCGCGACGGTGTCACGCTCCTGGCGGATGTCTACCGTCCGACGATGGACGGGCGGTTTCCGGCGCTGCTCTCGTTCGCCGCGTACCCGCGCCAGATCCAGAACCTGCGCCTGCCGCTGGGGATGGTCGAGGCGGGGGCGAGCGACTTCTTCGTGCCGCGCGGTTATGCCCACGTGATCGCCAACGCGCGCGGCATCGCCGGCTCGGAGGGCAAATGGGGTCTGCTCGACGCCCAAGAGCGGGGTGACCTGTACGACGTGATCGAGTGGATCGCCGCGCAGCCCTGGTGCGATGGCAACGTCGGAATGCTCGGCATTAGCTACTTCGCCATGGCGCAGATGGCGGCCGCCGCGGCGAAGCCTCCCAGCCTCAAGGCGATCTTTGCCCTGGGCACCAACGAGAGCGTGTTCGACGTGGTATCGCACCATGGACTGGTGTCGTCGTCGTTTCTGTCGGCGGTTTGCCGCTAGGATTCCGACCGCGCCACATGTCCGAGTCGCGGGTGCACGCGCGACTTGCTGACATCAACGGCGAGGCCCTCGTCGGGGCGCTCAAACACGTCGTGCGCGGCCACTACCCCGACGACCCGTTCGTGCGCCTATGGGAGCGGATGACGATAGAGCATCCGGCCTACGACGAGTTCTGGGCCGAGCGCGACTCGCACGCAGCCCTGGCTGGGGTCGACATCCCCGTCTACCTGGGATGTGATTGGGACAACGTAGTGATGCACCTGCCCGGGACGTTCACCAGTTGGGACGCGCTTGGCCACAATCCCAACGTGCGCATGGCGATGCTCCCCGAGGGGGGACTGAACTGGCCATGGGAGAGCATGCACTACGAAGCCCTGGCCTGGTACGACCACTGGTTCAAAGACGCCGACACAGGAATCATGGATGGCCCGCCGATCCGCTACAACCTGCCCTGTACCGACATGTGGCGCACCGCAAAGACGTGGCCGCCGGAGCAGAGCCGCCTGGTGGAGTACGCGCTCTGCGCGGACGGCACGCTCGGCCTCGATGAGGGGGACGCGGGCTCACGCGAGTACCTGTACCTGCCCGAGAGCCTCGGGCCGCCGATGCACGCCGGCCCTCCCGAGTTGAACGACACGCTCACCTGGGATTCCGCCCCGTTCGAGGTCGCAGGTTCGATCGCCGGTGACCTCGAGCTGGTGCTCGACGCGTCGATCACGGCCTTCGACACGTCCTGGATCGCGATCCTGTACGACGTGCCGCCATCAGGTTCGCCCGCACCGATCACCGGGGGCTGGCTGCGCGCGAGCCTGCGCGCGGTGGACGAGCAGGCGAGCCGCCCCGGTCGCCCGGTCGTGCGCTGCGTCCAGCCGGCGCCGGTGATCGCAGGCGAGACCGTGCGCTATCGCATCCCACTTGTGCCCAACGCGCGCCACCTCGCAGCGGGCCACCGGCTGCGAGTCGTGCTGACGAGCTGTGACCGCCGCGAGCGCGGAGCGACGATTCTCGGATTCACCCACACCGAAGTCGGCGAGGCCTCGATCAACACGATCCACTCGTCCTCGCGGCTGCTCCTTCCCCTTATCGATTAGTCGTCGGCGCCGCGCCGCTCGGGAACCTCGAGCAGACACGGCGCGTCGCCCGCCAAGTCGGCGCGGACCGCGGTGGCGAGCTCGTCGAGGCTCTCGACCCTGCTGGCCGCAACCCCATACGAGCGGGCGATTCCGCACACGTCGATGTCGGGCAGCTCGAGGCCCGGCGTGCCGGGAGCGTGCATCACGCGGGTAAACGACTTGAGCGCGCCGTACTCGCGGTTTCGCGGAACCACGAACACGACCGGCACCCGGTACTGGGCAGCCGTCCACAGCGCGCTCACCGTATAGTGGAGTGCGCCATCGCCGATCATCGCCACAACCCGCCGCGAAACCGTGTCTCAAGAATCCCGCTTACAGATCGGCTAACGGAAAGCCCTACTTTGCAGGGCTTTCCCACTCCTTGGGAGGACGGCGGGCCCGTTGCGGTTGACACGTGGAGGTTAGGCCGTATCGGCCTGGGGCATCCCCCTCACGGGACGACGATGAGCTCGGCGGGGACGGTGTGGGGGAACTCGATTCCGGTGGGAGTGACGATGAACGTGTCGATCAGTTCGCGGATTCCTGCGCCGTCGGGGAGGTAGTAGTTCCATTCGTGGTTCATGACGAGGCCTGGCTCGAGCGCGGCCTCGCCGGGATCCTCGCCGGCGGAGAAGTCGAATCTGCCGACCCAGTCGGGCGCGAAGGCGATGCCGAGGTCGTAGCCGCCGACCCACCAGGCGTCTTGCCAGATCCCCGCGGCTCGCGCGGCCGACTCGTTGATGGCGAGCAGTTCGGCGATCGGCATCCCGGGGTACATCGCGGCGCGTACCTGGCGGTAGACGTCGGTGACCCGGTCGATCGCGGCGCGGACCGATGCGCTCGGCTCGCCGAGGCTGATGCACCGAGCGAGGTTGGAGTGGTACCGGTTGTAGACGCCGCACATGTCGACGTTTATGAGATCGCCGTGGCGGAGCTTTCTGCGGGTGGCGGCGCCGTGCAGCGACGCGTTCTTCGGCCCCGAGTTGACCATCCCCGGGATGGCTGAGAGCTCGCCCCCGGCGGCGGCCATGGTCGATGTCGCCGCAGCCCAGAGCTCGAGCTCCGACACACCTTCAGCGACGGCGTCGATCAGCGCGCGCATTCCGAGGTCGCCGATTCGGGCCGCCTCGCGAATAGCCTCCAGCTCGGGTGCGGACTTGTGCCGGCGTACGGTCGCCACGATGTTCGTCCCGTCGGCGATCGTGGCACCGTGCTGTCGCAGTGCGGCCTCGAAGGCCTCGCTGTAGCGCCGGTTCGGACGGTAACTGGCGAGTTGGAGGCCAACGCGCGCGGGCAGCCATCCTTCGTCCCGCAGTGTTTGCACCATGAACTGCATGGCGCCGGCGAAGGCTCCTCCATCTTCTGCAGCCTGGGTGCCGGTGGTGATCCATCCGGTGAACTCGTTCGGCGCGATGCGCAGATCGGGAGTGCAGGCGAGGTGGCGCGCAAGGAGGCTCTCGTCCTCGTCGTCGAAGACGATCGGCACCTCGAAGCCGCAGTGGATTGCCACAGAGGCGACGGGGTCCCAGGCGTCCGGCCCGAGGTCGTGGTACCAGGCGCCCGACTGGCCGGTGAGGTATGCCATGTCCTCGGGGGTTGACACCCACAGCAGGTCGATCCCGCGGCGCGACATCTCCTCGCGCACGAGCCGCCATCTTCGCTCGTATTCTTCGCGGCCGAACGGAGGCTCGAACTCCTCGCGGAGTCTGGCGCCGAGGCGCTCGAAGACGAGTGATTTCGACGACGCGTTGACCATCCGACCTCCGTTGGTTACACAACAGTTGTGATACTATCTCGAGAGTGCCGCGCAAGGCAAACCACTCCGAGCAGCGCCGGCGAATCGCGCACGCGACCTGGGAGGTCATCGGGACGCGCGGGCTGGACGGCGCCTCGGTGCGTGAGATCGCCCGCGCAGCGGGGTGCACGACCGGCACGCTGTCGCACTACTTCCGAGGCCGGGACGAGATGGTCGCCTTCGCCTTTGACCTCGTCGTCACAGACCTCTGCACAGCCGTCGAGCAGCGTGCCGCGGAGCTCCCCGAGGGCCGCGCCCGGTTGGAGGTGCTCGTCGAGGAGTTTCTGCCCTCGCCCGACCGTTCCGACCCGCTGGCGGTGGTGACCGTCGCTGCGTGGGCTCTCGCCGCACACGATCCCGAAATCGCCGCGCAGCACCGCTCGCACTACGACCGTCTGCGTGCGCTGGCGTGTCACTACATCAGCGAGGCGATCACGACCGGAGACATCTCGTGCGAGACACCCCCGCGCGACGCGGCTGATCTTCTCATCTCGTTCGCAGACGGCCTCTTCGTCGCATCGCTGCTCGAGCCCGAGCGGTTTCCCCGTGACCGCCAGGTACATCTCACGCAGGAGTTCCTCGATCGTTTGGCGCCGTCGCGCCCCTCCGCAGCCGCCTAGGTCCGTGATGCGCGTGCTCGTCGTGCGAACACTCCGTACCGGCATGACCAATTTCAACGTTGTCGAGACGTCGATCGCGGAGCTCCGCGCCGCTCTGGCGGATGGTCGCCTCACCGCGGTTGAGTTGCTGGAGGCCTATCTGGAGCGGATCCGCCGGTACGACGCCCCGGGAAGCGAGACGGAGCTGAACGCCTATGTGGTGATGAACCCTTCGGCCTACCGGGAGGCCGAGGCGTCCGATGCGCGCCGCGCTCGTGGTGAGGCGCTGGGCGTGCTTGACGGCATCCCGTACTCGGCCAAAGACAGCTATCTGGCTCGGGGGCTCACCGCTGCCGCGGGGTCTCCCGCGTTCGTGAACCTGGTTGCCCAGAAGGACGCGTTTGCGATCGAGCGTCTGCGAGCGGCCGGAGCGGTGCTGATCGGTCTCACCAACATGCCTCCGATGGCCAACGGCGGCATGCAGCGCGGCGTCTACGGCCGCGCCGAGAGCCCGTACAACGCAGACTGGCTCACTTCCGCCTTCGGTTCAGGCTCCTCGAACGGGTCGGGAACTGCGGTCGGCGCATCGCTGTGTGCGTTCGGGCTCGGTGAGGAGACGTGGTCGAGCGGCCGGGCACCGGCCTCCAACAACGGCCTGTGCGCCTACACCCCGAGCCGCGGGATCATCTCCGTGCGCGGGAATTGGGCGCTCGTACCGACGATGGACGTGGTGGTTCCGCACGCCCGTACGATGGATGACCTGCTCGGCATCCTCGATGCGCTCGTCGCCGAGGACCCCGTCACGCGAGGGAACTTCTGGCGCTGCCAGCCGTGGCTCGAGATACCGCCCGTTTCCAGCCACCGCCCCGAGAGCTACACCTCGTTAGGCGTTGATCACCCGGATGAAGCGGTGTCAGTGCTCGCCGGAAAGCGCTTCGGAGTTCCACGCATGTACATCAATGCCGACGACGAAGCGGGCACCGGTCCGCACGGTGGGATCGGCGGTCAGACGGGGCAGAAGATCGAGACCCGCGAGTCCGTGATGGCACTGTGGCAATCGGCTCGCCGTGACCTCGAGACCGCGGGCGCAACAGTCGTCGAGGTCGACTTCCCGATCGTCTCCAACTACGAGGGGGATCGCGCAGGCGCCCACACCATCAACACCCGGGGACTCGTCTCGGATACGTACCTCCACAACGAGCTGAACGATCTCGCAGTCTGGGCCTGGGACGACTTCCTCAACGACAACGCCGACCCCGGGCTGTCACGCCTGGCTCAGGTCGACGGCACCCAGATCTTCCCGCAGCCCCCCGGTGCGCTGCCCGACCGCTACGACGGGTTCGATGATCACCTGGACGAGTTCCCCCGGATCGCGGCGGAGACTCCACGCGCCAGCTTTCGGCAGATCCCGGAGCTGGGAGCAGGGATCGCCGGGCTCGAGGAGACCCGGCGGATCGACTTCGACGAGTGGATGGCCGCGAATCAGCTCGACGCGGTGGTCTTCCCGACCGTCGCCGACGTCGGCCCCGCTGACATGGACGTGAACGAAGCCTCGGCCGATCTCGGCTGGCGAAACGGTGTCTGGGTCGCAAACGGCAACCTCGCCATCCGCCACTTCGGGATCCCGACCGTGACCGTGCCCATGGGGCTCATGTCAGACATCGGCATGCCGGTCGGCCTCACCTTCGCCGGGACACCGTACAGCGACCTCGCTCTGCTCCGCCTTGCGGCCGCCTTCGAACAGACCGGCACCCGACGAACAGCGCCACCACGAACGCCGTAAGACGAGATTGAGCAGCGGGACTGCTACGCCCCGCCGCGCCTACCCGACGGTGGCGGCTCGTCATCCCGGACGTCTGCGCGGCGAGCGAGTGGCCGCCGCGGCTAGTTGTCCCCGCCGGCCGCGATCACGCCGACGACCACGAGAACGGCGAGCACCAGAGCCGCACCTGCGACGATGATCATGGTGCGGAGATCGTGGAGGCTCTGCCTGCCGCGATGAACGATGCGAGCGAGCCGAATGCGACGCCCACCACCGGGACGATCACGAGCATCGCAAGCGCCTGTGTTAGGCCGTCTCCAACGGCGTAGGACGCGAGTGTGGTGGTGGCACCGCTGTGGTGAAACTCGTTGATGAGAGCCGCGTCGTATGGCTTGCCCTGCGTGACGAGGGTGGTGACCGAGTAGGCGATGAAGATCAGCATGCCGCCCGTGAGTCCCGCCCACACAGCCGCGCGAACACCGGCGGCAGAGTCGTGCTCCTTGGCGGCCACGGCACCCGCGGTCAACGGCGGGGCGAGGAGTGCAATGGCGAGCGGGAGGAAGCTCAGGTTCAGGGTCATCGCGTAACTCGTGAGCAGGAGAAACCACGACGCTCCGACCGTGAGCCCGGCGAGCGAACCGCATCGACGAGCGACGGTGGCGCTGTTCACGGTCTCCCTCGAGAGCACCGTCGTGATGAGTCCGTAGACAGCCAACGTCGCTGCAAACAGGGCGACGGCCGCCCAGGTGCCGGTTTCGGTGCGTAGCTCGGGATACGAGTCCAGCCCATATACGACGACCACGGATGACGCCCCGATCGCGACACCCATCGCGGCTCGGGCGGTGCGGCCGGGTTCGCCATGACCGAGTGGGTGTCGGATGTGGTCCGTGAGGATCGCCCAGGTGCATCCCAGGGCGAATCGCGTTCGGGAAGCTTCGGCGGGGAGGTGACTCAACTCGGCGATCATCGCCCGACCCCACTCGGCGCGCCTGCCGGCGAGCGTTCCCGAACAGAACACGAGTCCTTGGGACGCGGCCGCCTCAAGGCTCGACGCCCGTTTCGCCACGGAGACGATGGCGAGGACGACTCCAAGCAGAATCGCGGTGACGAAGACCAGGGCTATGTCGCACCTCCCAGCTCGACACGACGGGACACGCCTCGACCGGCAGTGTCCTCGGTTGTTCGTGCGCGCTCCAACCCCGCAGCGGTGAGGCGATACAGGTGCCGCGGCGGCCGCCCGCGGGGAGGATCCGGTTCCCAGCGGGCTTCCACGAGGCTCCTCTCGGCGAGGCGCATCAAGATCGGGTAAAGCGACCCCGATCTGAGTCCGACCTGCCGGCCAAGGTCATACCCGTAGCGCCATGACTTCGGGTTCTCGGCGAGTGCCTGGAGCACCGAGATCGTCTGTGGGGATGGCGTTCGCGCTCGAAACACCGCTTAACTATACCTATGTAGACTTTCGAGGTCAACCCGCCGTGCAGCCAACGGTGGGCCCAGTAACCCGGCGGCCTATGTTTCGTCGGAGTGCCCACCTCCGCGAAGACATGGGGTCGCAAGGCCGTCGGGCCGCTGGTCGGCGTTGCGGTCGTCGTCGGCATCTTCGCCGCGGTCATCCCCAGGTTCGCCGACTACCAGAACGTCTGGCACTCGATGACGAACCTGCACCGCGGCGACTGGGCGCTCATCAGCGTCTGCATCGGCCTGAACCTGGCCACGGGCGGGCTGCCGTGGATGGCCGCGGTGCCCGGGCTCTCGTTCAAGCGCGCGACGCTCCTGACCCAGACCTCGACGCTCGTGACGACGGTGCTGCCGATGGGCGAGGCGGTCGGGTTCGCGACCCAGATCGCGATGCTGCGCAAGTGGCGCTTCACGCCGCACGCCGTCTCGGCCGGCTTCGTGCTCGTGGCCGTCTGGAACCAGGGCATCACGATCCTCATCCCGGTCGGCGCGGTCGCCGCGATCGGCGCCGGCCACGCCGACCCGCTGTTTCTGACCGTGAGCGCGATCGCCGCCGCCGCGCTCGTCGCGGTCATCGCCACGGCCGTCGTGGCGTTCCGCCGGCCCGAGCAGGCCCGGCGGATCGGCGACTGGTGCGGGCGGGTCGCCTCGAAGGCCCTGGCCGTGATCCGCCGGCCGCCGCGGGTCGGCTGGGGCGAGCGGCTCGTGACCATGCGGTCGGAGACGATCGGCGTCGCCTCGCGCCGCTGGCCTGGCCTCACGGCTGCCACGATCGCGAACCAGATCACCGTCTTCGGCGTCTTCCTCGCCAGCCTCCACGCGACGGGGGTCACCGGCATCTCGTTCTTCGAGGCGCTCGCAGCTTGGGCGTTCGCGCGTCTCATCGGGTCGACCGCGATCACTCCCGGCGGGCTCGGCCTGCAGGAGCTCGGCCTGACCGGCGCCCTGGTGGCGTTCGGCGGCAACACCGACCAGGTCGTCGCCGCGGCGCTGCTCTTCCGCGTGCTCACGTTCGTGCCGACGGTCGTCGCAGGCTCGATCTGCGCGCTGATCTGGCGGCGCGAGGAGCGTCGCGACGCGGCCGCGGCGGATGCGCAGCCGGCCTGACGGAGCCGTCCGACGTCGTGATGACGTGCGAAACTCGGCCTGACCATGGTCGACTGGCTCGAGCAGCTCTGGGACACCATCACCGCCGTCTCGGTGCCGCTGCTGATCCTCGCCCTGGCGCTGCAGACGACGCAGACGCTGCTGGTCGGGCTGGCCTGGCGAAACATCCTGCGGTCGGCGTATCCCGACGGGGACGTGCGCTACCGGCCGATCCTGGGCTACTACGCGGGCGGCGTCGGCCTGAACGCGATCCTGCCCGCGTCGGCGGGCACGGTTGCGATGCTCGGCCTCTTCCGGGCGTCGATCCCCGGCTCGACGGTGGCGGGCGTCGTCGGCGCGACCGTCGTGCAGAACATCTTCTTCGCGATCATGGCGGCGTTCGTCTACCTGTGGCTCTTCCTGGGAGTCGCCGGCTCGTTCGACGTGCAGCTGGGCTGGTTCGACCAGCATGCGGTGGCGACGCTCATCATCATCGTCGCCGGGGGCCTCCTGATCACGATGGTCGTGAAGATCCTCTGGCGCAGGTTCAAGACGACCTGGGAGAACGCGAAGGAAGGCGGGACGATCGTCGGCGACCGCCGCGCGTTCCTGACCCAGGTCGTGGCCGTCGAGGCCGCCTCCTACGTCGCCCGGATGGGCGTGAACGCCACCTACATGTACGCGTTCGACATCCCCGTGTCGATCACGAACATCTTCCTGATCGTCGCGGCGTCGTCGATCTCATCCACGGTGGCGATCGCGCCGGGCGCCGTCGGCACCCAGACGGCGCTCGCGCAGGTCGTGCTGGCGCCGGTGGCGTCTCCGGCCGCGATCACGACCTACTCGGTCGGCCAGGCCATCGTCACGACCGCGTGGAGCGCCTTCTTCGGCCTGACGATGCTCGCCCGCACGATCGGCTGGAAGGACACGCGCAAGCTGATCCACTTCCGCAAGCAGAAGGCCGAGGAGCCCGCGCCGGCGACCGAGGGGTGATTGGCCTCAGCGGCCGCGCGGGCAGGGCTCGAACAGCGCCCCGTCGAGGTTGTCGCTGAGCCGCATCGCCGAGAAGCCGTTCGGGCCGCCGTAGACGCTGCCGCAGTAGGCGGCGTAGCGGTGCCGGCCGGTGCAGGCCTGTCCCGGGGCGCAGACGAAGCCGTCCTGGCGGTACTCGGTCTCGCCGACCCACTTGCCGCTGGGCTGGTGCGCGGTGCGATCGGCGCTGAAGTCGTCCCACCCGCACGGCGTAGCCCCGCCCAGGCCGGTGCACGTGATCCCGTACGCGCTCGTGCCCTCGAGCTGCGCCGAGAAGCACTGGGAGTAGACGTAGCACTCCTCGACGACCGCGCCGTCGGCGTAGCCGCGGCCCCACCAGCTGAGCAGCGGGGAGTTCTTCCACAGCACGGTCATCCCGTGCCGGTGGACGGCGTTATCGGCGAACGCAAGGAAGTTCTGCCAGTCGCCCGGCGTCAGCTGGAACCCCGTCGTCGACGGCGGGTCGAAGCTGTCGATGTCGTCGAACTCGATGGCGTCGAACCCCTTGGCGGCGCACATGCGGATGCGCGACTCGAGCATCGGCTCGAGCGCGTGCAGCGCGCGCACGTCGATCCAGCGCTCCTGCGGGAACCCGAAGTAGACGTTTCCGAGCGTCCGCGCCGGGAACGACGCGCCGCCGGGGCTGCCGTCCGGCCGGTAGTCCTCCCATGCCAGATCGATGTAGCAGAACGTGTGCGGATGGGGCAGCGTCGCCGCCTGCCACGAGGTGTGGATCGCGTGCACCTCGGCGGCCGTCGTCAGGAAGCCGTCGATGTCGTAGATGTCGACGGCGCGTGCGCCGGTGCGCTCGAGCGGCGCCACCCGGCCGATCTGCCAGTCCCACCGCATCGGGTGTCCGGTGCGGTCGAGGTGGGGCGGATACCAGCACGCCCGCCCGGGCCGGGCGACGCACGCGCGCGGGGCCGGCAGCGGCACGACCCGCCAGCGGAACGACCGCGTCGTCGCGCCGGCGGCGTTCGCCACGCGCACCTGCACGCGGTGGCGCCCGAGCGCCAGCCGGCCGGTCGCGAAGACGCCGCTCGCGGGCAGCGGCGTCCACGGGCGGCCGTCGACGCGGAAGCGCACGACCGCCGTGCCGTCGGCCGGGTTGAAGTGGGGGGCGGCGACCTGGAACCGCTCGCTGTCGGAGCCGGTGCGGCGCTCGGGCAGGCCGTTCATGAACGCGGTCGCGGGCGCCCGCCCGGCCGGGTAGGCGGCGACGGCGCGCAGCGTCGTTCGGGTGCGCGACGCACGCAGCACGTGGAACGTGAACGTCGCCGGGTTGGTCTCGATCACCTCGGCCGCCGTCTCGGTCACGCGCAGGTAGCGGCCGACGTCGGCGTGGCCGGCGACGTAGCGGCGGGCGGCAAACGGCGTCGCCGCGGTGTCGGCCGCGCGCGCGCACGGGCCGGCCGGCGTCGCGCACGCCTGCCATGTGGTCGCGACCTCGAAGCTCAGGAGCCGTGCGCCGCGGGGCAGCGGCGCCGCCCTCCAGCGCAGGCCGCGCGCCGCGACGGTGCCGCCGTCGCGCAGGTGGCCCGTGACCCGCAGCGCGCCGCGGGCGACGGGCGGGGCGATCCGGACCGGCGCGTGCGCGGTGGCGGCGCCAGCCGTGCCGCCGGCTGCCGCAGGCACTGCGGCGAGGAGCGCGAGCGCGGCGAGGCCGGCGCGCCTCATCGGATCCCCTCCGGCAGAGCGTCGCCGTGGGCGGCGATCAGGTCGTCCACCATCACCGCGATCGCCTCGGGTGAGAGCGTGCCCGCCGCGTTCGGGTCGAGCAGCGCGGCGTGGTACACGTGCTCTCGGCTGCCCTCGAGCGCGGCCCGCACGGTCAGCTCGCACACGTTCAGGAAGGTGCGGTTGAGCGCGGCCAGCTGCGGCGGCAGGGCGCCGATCGTGGTCGGCTGCACGCCGTTTCCGTCGACCAGGCACGGCACCTCGACGCACGCGCCCTCGGGCAGGTTCGTGATCAGGCCGCTGTTGCGCACGTTGCCGTAGATCACGCGCGGCTCGCCCGTCACCATCGAGTGCACGATCAGCGAGGCGTACTCGAGGCTGCGCTCGATCTCGAGCGCGCCGCCCTCGGCGAGCGTGCGCCGCTGCTCCTCGTACAGCTCGAGGTTCTCCTCGCTGCGGCGCACGTACTCGTCGACCGGCACCCGGAACTGCTCGATCATCCCGTCGTCGCGCATGAACCACGGCACGTACTCGGCCGAGTGCTCGCTCGACTCCGTCGGGAAGTACCCGAACCGGCGGTAGAGCTCGACGCGCACGCGCCGGCGCAGGCCGGGATCGCGCGCGATCGCCTCGTCGAGCAGCGGGTAGAGGTCGGCGCCGTCGCGCTGGAAGCGCAGGATCCAGGCCTGGTGGTTCACGCCCGCGCCGAGGTAGTCGACCTCCTCGTAGGGCACGCCGACGAGCTCGGCCAGGCCGCGGGTCGTCCACTGCACCGAGTGGCACAGGCCGACCACCTTCTGGATCGGGCTGCCGGCGTACGTCGCCCAGCACAGCATCGCCATCGGGTTCGTGTAGTTCAGGAGCCACGCGTCGGGGCACACCTCGGACATGTCGCGCGCGATCCCGAGCATCACGGGGATGGTGCGCAGCGAGCGGAAGATGCCGCCGATCCCGAGCGTGTCGCCGATCGTCTGGCGCAGGCCGTGGCGCTTCGGCACCTCGAAGTCGATCAGCGTCGCGGCGTGGCCGCCGACCTGGATCATGTTGACCACGTGGTCGCAGCCCGCGAGGGCCGCGCGCCGGTCGAGGTGGGCTTCGATGGTGGCGCGGGCGCCGAGCGCGCCGTTCGTCCAGCGCGCCATCGCCTCGGCGGTGGCCAGGCGCTCGGCGTCGATGTCGTGCAGGGCGATGGTGGCGTCGGCGAGCTCGGGGAAGGTGAGCAGGTCGCCGAGCAGGTTGCGGGTGAACTCGACGCTGCCCGCGCCGACGAAGGCGATGCGTGTCATGCGCGAAAGTGTTTCAGATTTGATAGAAACGATCAAGAATGTTCACCACAGCCGAGCAACGGGCGCTCGATCAGCTCACGACCGCGGGCGGGCGCCTGGGGGTGCTCGCGGCCGATCAGCGCACCAAGCTCGTGGCTGCGCGCGAGGCTGCGGCGCTCCCCGCCGACATGGCCGTGCTGCGCGAGTTCAAGCTCGACCTGGTGCGCGCGCTCGCCGCCGACGCGCCGGCGGTGCTGCTCGATCCCCAGATCGCGCTGCCGCACGTGCTCGACGAGCGCGCGTTCCCGGGCCGCAGCGGTCTGCTCGTCTCGCTCGAGCAAAGCGGGGCGGTGCGCACGCCGCAGGGGCTGCGGCGGGCCGTGCTCCTGCCCGATGTCGGCGCCGCCGGCGTGCGCCGCCTGGGCGGGACGGGCGCCAAGCTGCTCGTGCGCCTGCGCGCCGACCGCGAGGACGCAGACGGCGAGAACGCGCGCGTCATCCGCGCGGCGGCCGCCGACTGCGCCGCCCATGACCTCCTGCTCGTCGTCGAGGTGCTGGTCTACCGCCTGGACGACGAGGACGAGAGCGCCTTCCGCGCCCGCCGCGCCGAGCTGATCCGCGACGGGGCACAGCTCGCGCTTCGCTGCGGCGCGCGCTACCTGAAGCTCGAGTATCCCGGCAGCGGCGCGGCCTGCGCCGGGCTGACGACGGCCCTTGACGCGCCCTGGGCGCTGCTCTCGGCGGGCGTCGACCACGAGACGTTCGTCGGCCAGCTGCGCGAGGCCCTGGCCGGCGGCGCCGCCGGCTTCATCGCAGGCCGCTCGATCTGGAAGGAGTCCGTCACCATGGACGCCGAGGCGCGGCGCGCGTTCCTGGGCGGCGAGGCGAGGCGGCGGCTCGCCGAGCTGCTCGCCCTCGTAGGCTAGTCAGATGCCTGACGGCGCCGTGTTCGACCTGCTGGTGGTGGGGGACTGCAACCCGGATCTGCTGCTCTGCGGCGGCGACGTCGTGCCGGAGTTCGGGCAGCGCGAGAAGCTCGTCGAGACGGGCACGCTCGCGATCGGCGGCTCGGCGGCGATCGCAGCATGCGGCGCGGCCCGGCTCGGCCTGCACACGGCATTCGTCGGTGCGGTCGGCGATGACCTGCTCGGGAGGTTCATGCTCGAGGCGCTCGACGCGCGCGGCGTCGATGTGTCCCGCTGCGTGACCGATCCCGATCTCGCCACCGGCGTCACGGTCGCGCTCGTCCGCGGCGACGACCGGGCCATCCTGACCGCCCCCGGCGCGATCCCCGCCCTCACGGCGGATCAGGTGGACCGCTATCTGCTGCAGTCGGCCAGGCACCTGCACGTCGCGAGCTACCACCTGCTCGACGGCCTGCGCCCGGGCCTGCCCTCCCTGTTCGCCGACGCGCACGACGCCCGTGCATCCGTCTCCCTCGACCCGCAGGGCGACCCCGGCGGCGGCGACACGGCCGCCCTTGCCCGGCTCGCCCACGAGGTCGACGTCCTGTTCGTGAACGAGCAGGAGGACGCCGGCCTCGACACCCGTGGCTGCCCGCTGGTCGTCGTCAAGCGCGGCGCAAACGGCGCGCGTGCGCGCTGGGCCACCGGCGTCGTCGAGCAGGCGGCGATCCCGGTGGACGCCGTCGACGCGACCGGTGCCGGCGACAGCTTCGACGCCGGGTTCTTGGCGGCGTGGCTCGGCGGCGAGCCGCTCGCCGCGGCGCTCGCGCTCGGGTGCGCGTGCGGGGCGCTCTCGACGCTCGCGCTCGGAGGCACCGCGGCGCAGCCCACGCTCGCCGAGGCCCGGGCGGCGCATTCGTGATCCTGTGCGTCGCCGCGAACCCCTCGATCGACCGCCTGTTCACGGTCGACCGGCTCGTGCTGGGCGAGATCCACCGGCCGGCCGAGTTCGTGCAGCTGCCCGGCGGGAAGGGCCTGAACGTGGCGCGGGCGGCGGCCGAGCTCGGCGGCGACGCCGAGGCGGTGGCGCTGCTCGGCGGCCACGCCGGCCGCTGGATCGCCGAGGAGCTCGCGGCCGAGGGCATCCGCCTGCACGTCGCCTGGGCCGCCGCCGAGACGCGCTCGTCGCTGTCCGTTGCCGGCGCGCTCGAGGGGCTCACCGAGTTCTACGAGCACGGCTTCCCGGTCGAGCCGGACGACTGGGCCGGCTTCGCCCGGCTCGTGGCCGAGCTGGCGCCGCGGGCGCGGTGGATGACGCTCTCGGGCTCGCTTCCGTCCGGGGCGCCCGACGACGGCTACGTCGGGCTCGTGGGGCTCGCGCGGGCCGCCTTCGACAGCCGCGCCGACGGGCTCGAGGCGGGTGCCGCGGTCGTCAAGCTGAACGAGCACGAGGCGGCGGAGGTGACCGGGATCGCGACCGGCGACACGGCGGGGGCGCTCGCCGCTGCCGGGGCGCTGCGCGAGCGGTCGGGGGCGACGGCGGTCGTGACCCGTGGCACCGAGGGGGCGATCATGGTGACGGCGGCCGGCGAGCAGCTCGAGGGCCGGCTGGATGCCCGCGGCGCCTACCCGGTCGGAAGCGGCGATGCGTTCCTGGCCGGCCTGGTCGTCGCGCTCGACCGCGGCGCCGGCTGGGCCGATGCACTGCGCGCGGCGCTCGGCGCCGGGGCGGCGAACGCCGAGCAGCCGGGGGCGGGCAGGCTGGATCGCGGCCGCGCCGAGCGGCTCGCGCAGCTCGCGACCGCGCGCACGCGGCCCTGAGCCTCAGGGCGCGACCCGCTCCTCGCTCGCGCGGTGGAACAGGTGCAGCTCGGCCGGGTCGACCGCGAGGGCGAGCCGCTCGCCCACGCGCACGTGCGTGTTCCCCGGCAGCCGGGCGACCACCGCCTCGTCGCCCACCCGACCGTGGACGAACACGTCGCTTCCGAGCGGCTCGACCACCTCGGCGACCAGGTCGAGCGCCACCCCGCCCGGCACCTCGGCCGCCGGGCGCACGACCTCGGGCCGGATGCCGGCGATCAGGTCGTCGCCGCGGCCGACGAGCGCCCCCGGCAGCAGGTTCATCGCCGGGCTGCCGACGAAGCGGGCGACGAAGACGTTGCATGGCTGCCGGTAGACCTGCTCGGGCGTTCCCACCTGCTGCAGCTGCCCGCCCCGCATGACCGCGATCCGGTCGCCCAGCGTCATCGCCTCGACCTGGTCGTGGGTCACGTACACCATCGTCGTGCCGAGCCGGGCGTGCAGGCGGCGCAGCTCCGCCCGCAGCTCTGAGCGCAGCTTGGCGTCGAGGTTCGAGAGCGGCTCGTCGAGCAGGAACGCCACCGGCTCGCGGATGAGCGCGCGCCCCATCGCCACCCGCTGCCGCTGCCCGCCCGAGAGCTGCGCCGGCTTGCGCTCGAGCAGCTCGGTCAGCTCGAGCATCGTGCCGACCTCGGCGACCCGGCGGGCGATCTCGGCCCGCGGCCGGCGCTGGCGCTGGAGCGGGAACGCCAGGTTCTTGCGCACGGTCATGTGCGGGTAGAGGGCGTAGCTCTGGAACACCATCGCCACGTCGCGCGCCGCCGGCGAGAGCCCGGCCACGTCGCGGTCGCCGATCGTGATCGTGCCCGCGGTCGGCGTCTCGAGCCCCGCCACCATCCGCAGCGCCGTGGACTTGCCGCAGCCCGACGGCCCGACCAGCACCATCAGCTCGCCGTCGGCGACGTCGAGGTCGAGCGCGTCGACCGCCACCGCGCCGCCGGGGAAGGTCTTCGTGACGGCATCGAAGCGGACCCCGGCCATCCCCTACCCCTTGATGCCGGTTGCGGCGAGCGACTGCACGAACCAGCGCTGGGCGACGACGAAGACGATCAGCATCGGCGCGAGCGCCATCACGTTGCCGGCCATGAGCAGGTTCCATTTCGTCACGTGGGCGCCCTGGAACGAGGCGAGCCCGAGCTGCACCGTGCTCTGGTTGGTCGACGTGATCACGATCAGCGGCCAGAGGAAGTCGTTCCACGTCCACAGGAACGTGACGATGCCGAGCGTCGCGAGCGCCGGCAGCGACAGCGGCAGCACGACCCGGAAGAGCACGCCCAGGCGCGAGCAGCCGTCGATCCGCGCCGCCTCCTCGAGCTCGATCGGGAGCGTGCGAAAGAACTGGCGCAGCAGGAAGATGCCAAATGGCGTGACCAGGTTCGGCGCGATCAGCGCCCCCAGCGAGTCGACGAGCCCGAGCTTCTGCACGATCAGGAACGTCGGGATCATGATCACCTGGAACGGCACCATCAGCGTCGCCAGCAACGCGATGAACAGGACCTCGCGGCCGAAGAAGCGCAGGCGTGCGAACGCGTAGCCGGCCAGGCTGCAGAGCAGCAGGTTGCCGGCCACGGCCGATCCGGTCACGATCAGGCTGTTCACGAAGAAGCGGCCGAACGGGGCCGCGTTCCATGCGTCGGGGTAGTTGTGCCAGTCGATCCCCGTCGGGATCAGCGTCGGCGGGAAGTGGCGCGTCTGGTCGAGCGTCTGCACGCGACGTCACGAGCATCCACACGAGCGGCAGCAGCATCACCGCCGACAGCGGCAGCAGGGCCAGGTGGCGGGGGCTGAAGGGCAGCCGCAGCCTCACGAGGAGTAGTGCACCCGGCGGTTGCCGATCCAGAGCTGGATGACCGAGAACACGAGCGTGGCCAGGAAGAGCACGTAGGCGATCGCCGCGGCGTAGCCCGCGTGGAAGAGCTCGAACGCCTGGTTGTAGATCATGTACACGATCACCGTCGTCGCCTGCAGCGGGCCGCCGCGGGTGGTGACGTAGATCTCGTCGAACACCTGCAGCGCGTTGATCGTCGACCACACGATCAGAAAGAGCGTGGCCGGCGAGAGCAGCGGCAGCGTCACGCAGCGGAACGTCGCCCAGCGGCCGGCGCCGTCGAGCTGCGCCGCCTCGATCACGTCGCGCGGGATGCCCTGCAGGGCGGCCAGGTAGATGATCACGTCGAAGCCGAGCCAGCCCCACACGGTCATCGCGACGATCGCGTAGAGGGCCTGGTCGGGATCGGTGAAGAAGCCGTACGGGCCCATCCCGACCTTGCCGAGCAGGAAGTTGGCGATGCCGTAGGTCGGCTCGAGCAGCCAGTTGAAGATGATCCCCGTCGCCACCGTCGAGGTCGCCACCGGCACGAACACCGAGGTGCGGTAGAAGCGCGAGAAGCGGATCGGGGCGTGCAGCAGGAGCGCCACGCCGAGCGCGCCCCCGACCGAGAGCGGCACGAACAGCGCCGTGTAGACGAGCGTGCGCCGCACCGAGGCGCGGAACACCGGGTCGTGGGCGAGCTCGCGGTAGTTCGCGAGGCCGACCCACGACGGCGCCGAGAGCAGGTCGTTGTGCTGGAACGAGAGCACGAGCGACCAGCCGATCGGCACGAGGCCGAAGACGACGATCAGGACCGTGGCCGGCAGCACGAACAGCCAGCCGGCCACGTGATCGGACCGCAGGATGCGGCGGCCGCGCCTCACCCGCCGGTTGCCAGCACCTGGTTCACCTGGGCCGCCGCCTGGTCGAGCGCCTGCTGCGGCTGCGCCTTGCCGAGCAGCACCGCCTGGATCGCCTGGCCCATCGCCTGTGAGATCTCGCTGTACGACGCGAGCACCGGCCGTGCCTGCAGGGCGTTGTGCAGGTTCTGGACGAACGTCGAGATGCCCTTGTACTTCTTCACGTAGGCCTGGAAGGACGGCTGCTGCACCTGCGAGGCGCGGATCGGCAGGTCGCCGGTGGCGAGCGACCACTGCGCAGCCTGGGCCGGCGACGTGAACCACTTGAGGAACGTCCAGGAGGCCTGCGTGCGGGCGGAGCCGTTGTCGAGCATGACCCACTGGTCGGGGCCGGAGATGGTCTGGTGGTTCTGGTCACCGGGCAGGATCTGCACGCCGTAGTCGACGTTCGGGAACTGGGACAGGTCCCACGGCCCCGTGTAGAGCATGCCGATCTTGCCGGAGTTGAACAGGTTGACGTAGTTCTGGTTGCCGCTGTCGAGGTACACCGAGTGGTCGACGGTCGCCATCTGCTGGAGCAGCGTCGCCGCCTTCACGCCCGCCGGCGAGTTGAACGCCGCGTGCTTCTGGTCGGGCGTCAGGATCGACCCGCCCGCCTGCCACAGGAGCGCGTCGAAGCGCCACACCGTGTCCTCGCTCGCGTCGTTGACGTACGCCCAGCCGAACTGCTTGGCGGCGGGGTTCGTGAGCTTCTTCGCGGCGGCGCGGAAGTCGTCCCACGTCCAGCTCGCGGTCGGATACGGGATGTGCGCCTGGTCGAAGAGCTTCTTGTTGTAGACCAGGGCCAGGTTGTCGACCAGGGCGGGGACGCCGATGACCTTGTTCCCGACGGTGACCGCCTTGCGCTCGGCCGGCCAGAAGTCGTTCCAGTGGATCGACGGGTCGGACTTGATCAGCGGGGCCAGGTTGACCGCCTTCGGCGTGCGGGCCACGTTTGCCGCCCACGAGCCGTACAGGTAGACGATGTCGGGGTAGGAGCCGCCGCGCAGCGCCGTCAGCACCTTCTGCAGCGCGTAGTCGGAGTTGCCGTAGTTCTGGACGGTGATGTGGATCTTCGGGTGCGTGGCGTTGAACCGCGCGGCGGCGGCCGTCATCGCCTTGCCCTCGGTGTCGACGTAGCCGTGCCAGAGGGTGATGTTCACGACGCCGCCGCTCGACGACGAGCCCGATCCGCCGCAGCCGGACACGGCGAGCGTCGCGGCGAAGGCCGTTGCGATGAGGAGCAGGCGTCTCATGTGAGCACCACCGATCGTGTGAGGTTGCGGGGGGTGTCGGGGTCGAAGCCGCGCGCGACGGCGAGCGCGAGCGCGAGGCGGTGGCAGAGCACGAGCGAGGCCAGCGGCTCGGCGTCGGGCTCGAGCAGGTGCGCGCCGGTGGCGCCGATGTCGGCGGCGAGCGCCGGGTCGATCGGGCCGAACGGGATCACGAGCGTGCGCGCGTCGGCGGTCGCGATCGGGCCGTGGCGGTACTCCATGGCCGGGTAGGACTCGGTCCACGCCCGGGCCGCCTCGCGCAGCTTGAGCGCGCCCTCGGCCGCGAGCCCGACCGTCCAGCCGGTGCCGAGGAAGTGGAAGCGCTCGAACGCGGCCGGGTCGATCGGCAGCGGCTCGGCCAGCACGCGCTCGGCGGCGGCGGCGGCCGGGGCCGTGTCGATGCCGAGCGCCCGCGAGCAGCACGACCAGCGCCGTGGTCGCAAAGCGGGTCTGGACGACGGAGTGCTCGTCGGCGAAGGGCAGCGCGACGGTGTGCCGTGCGGCGCGGGCGAGCGGGCTCTCGGGGACGGCGGTCAAGACGGTGGTGGAAGTGTGCCCGTCGAGCGCCGTGACCGCCTGCAGCACCTCGGTCGTCGTGCCCGAGCGCGAGATCGCAAGCACGGCGTCGTAGCGGCGCCCGGACGGGAACTCCGATGCCGGGAAGGCATCTGTCTCGCCGTGCCCCGCCGCCTCGCGCGACCGGGCATACGCCTGAGCGATGTAGAGCGATGTGCCGCAGCCGAGCACGGCGATGCGGCTGCCGCGGCCGGGGCAGCGCGTCGATGTCGGGCAGCTGGGCCGCCCGCCTCCACAGCGCCGGCTGGCTGGCCAGCTCTTGCTCGATTGCGCTCATATCGGGCGACTTTAGGCCACAAACGCACAGAAATCAACGGTTTACGGACGTGTGCTGCCGGTAGGATGGGCGCGATGCGCCAGTCCGACCGCTTCAACCACATCATCAAGCAGCTCTCGGTGCAGGGATCGGTCGCCGTCGGCGACCTGGTCGACGCGATGGACGTCTCGGCGGCCACCATCCGCCGCGACCTCGCGCTGCTCGAGCAGCAGCGCCTGCTCGCGCGCACCCACGGCGGCGCGGTGGCGCACGGCGTGCTCTACGAGCTGCCGCTGCGCTACCGCAGCGCCGACCGCCGCGACCAGAAGACGCGCATCGCCCGCGCCGCGGCCGCGCGCGTCCCCGACGGCGCCGCGATCGGGATGACGGGCGGGACGACCACCACCGAGGTGGCCCGCGTGCTCTCGGAGCGGCGGCGCCTGACGGTGGTGACCAACTCGCTCAGCATCGCCTCCGAGCTCGCCGTGCGCCCGAACCTGAAGCTGGTCGTCACCGGCGGCGTCGCCCGCCCGGAGTCGTACGAGCTGGTCGGGCCGCTGGCCGAGAGCGCGCTCGCGTCGCTCAACCTGGATCTGGTGCTCGTCGGCGTCGACGGCATCTCGGTGGAGGAGGGCTTCACCACCCACCACGAGGTCGAGGCGCACACGAACCACGCCCTGATCGAGCGCGCGCGGCGGGTGATCGTGGTGGCCGACAGCTCCAAGCTCGGCCAGGTCGCGTTCGCGCGCATCTGCCGGGTCGATCAGGTGCACGAGCTGATCTCGGACACGGGCGCCGCGCCCGCCGAGGCCGAGGCGATCCGCGCCGCGGGGGTCGAGGTCACCCTGGTGTAACGGCCGCGCCTGTGTGTGGCACCGGTCAGCCGGGGGCCGCCCGCGAGAAGTTGGGCGCAGGCCGCCTCGCCGAACCACTCCTCGAAGGCCGCGGGCGTCCAGCCACGGTCGCGCACGAGCAGCAGCCAGACATCGGGGTGGTTGAGCGTCCACAGGATGTCCGCCGCTCGGGCGACGTCGAGGCCGGGCCGAAGCGCGCCCTTCGCGTCGAGCCGGCGCACGATCTCGGCCTGGTTTTCGTGGAACTGCGACTGGATGCGGCCCCACAGCGCCGCGATCTCGGGCTCGAGCGGCGCGGCGCTTCGGATCACGCCCATCACGGCGCCGGCGCGCTCCTTGACCGCGCGCGAGTTGCGGGCGTTCAGGCGCAGCTGCCGCATCGGGTCGGGCTCGGCGAGCACCTCGCGGTACCAGTCGCGGTCGTGCACGGCGACGCCGTCGTCGTCGCCGCGCAGGAGCTGGTTCCAGAGGGCGGTCAGCAGGCCGCTCTTGGTTGCAAAGGCGACGTAGACCGTCTTCAGCGCGACGCCCGCATCGGCGGCGATCGCCGCCATCGTCGTTGCCGCGTACCCGTCGCGCTCGAGCAGCCGCTGGGCCGATGCGAGGATCAGCCGCCGGGTCGCGGCCGCCTGCTGACGCCGCCGCGGCGACTCGTACCGGCGGCTGGGTTTGACGGGCTCGGAGATTTTGGTAGTCTAGCTCGAGACTTCAGTTACTCGTAACGAGCAACGGAATTGACGCAAAGGGAGCCTCGGGATGAGCACCAGCAGCATCATCGAGCGGTCGGACGACGATCTCCGCGCCCATCTGCACGGCATGTGGTCGGGCGTGGCGTGGGCGTGGGCGGCGAACGCCGCGTTCGTCGACGCGCGCGGCGAGCGCGTCACCGAGCGGATGCTCGCGCTCGCGCAGCCCCGGCCGGGCGAGCGGGTGCTCGAGCTCGCGTGCGGCGCCGGGGACCGGGCCTTCAGGCCGCGGCGATGGTCGGCCCGGGAGGGCGAGGTGGTGCTCTCCGACGTCTCCATCGAGATGCGCCATCGCCGCGGCGAGAGCGGCTGAGCTCGGCCTGCACAACGCGACGGTCGTGCGCTCGACCTCGAGGACATCGACGAGCCCGACGCAGCCTACGACGTCGTGCTCTGCCGGGAGGGACTCATGCTCGTGCTCGATCCCGGCCCGCGCCGCCCGCGAGATCCACCGCGTCGTTCGGCCCGGTGGGGCGCGTCGTGCGCGAGCGTCTGGGGCCCGCGGGCCGCAAACCCGTGGCTCGGCATCGTCTTCGACGGCGTCAGCGAGCAGCTCGGCGCGCCGACGCCGCCGCCCGGCATGCCGCATCCGTTCTCGCTCGACGATGCCGGCGAGCTCGCAGGCGTGCTGCCGCGGTGCGGGGTGGCGCCGATGTCGGGGTCAGCGAGCTCGAGACGCCCTACCACGCCGACACGGTCGACGAGTGGTGGCAGCGCACGGCGGCGCTCGCCGGGCCGCTCGCGCAGCGGCTCGCGGCACTGCCCGCGCGGCGGCCAGCGCGCTGCGGGCGCGCGCGGCCGCGGCGATCGCCGCCTATGAGACGCCGGCGGGCCTCGACATCCCCGGCATGAGCCTGGTGGCTTCGGCCCGGCGGCCCGGCTGACGGCGCCGTTCGGCGAGAGGCTGATCGTGAACGCGCTCTACCGCGTGCCGGCCTGACGGCCCCTCGGCGCGCGCGAGGGCCACTCCGACGCCCGTCACCCACACGAGCAGGAGCGGGAGCGAGACCCACGCGGCGAGGGCGGGGCCGCTCAGCAGGAGCAGGTAGCCGACGCCTGAAATCGCGATCGCGACGGCGAGGGCCAGCGACTCGTAGGCGAGCCAGCGGGGCAGCGGCGGGTGCCCGGCCCGCAGGAGCGCGAACGCCGCGAGGGCGACCGCGGCGAGCAGGAGCATCTTGACGCCGTCGAGGCGGTTGATCGCGTCGAACACAGTCACCGCCGGGCCGGTGCGGCGGTCGGGGATGAGGCGGCCGGCCATACTTCTTCTCGCAGGCCTTCTCGGAGTCGCATTCGACCAAGCAGATCGAGGATGCGGTGGGCTGGGGGCTCGAGACCGACCCGCAGACGATCCTCTGCGGCGTCGAGGCGGACGCCGTCGGCGAGGAGCAGGCGCGCCGCCTCTGTGCCCGGATCCGCTGCCCTGTGCTGGTGGTCCAGGGAACCGAGGACGGGATCGTCGGCCCCGAGCGCGGCCCTGCGATCGCCGCCGCCATCCCGGGTGCGCGCCTGCTGCTGTTCGAGGGCGCCGGGCACGCGCCGCACCTGCGCGACCCTGTGCGGTTCAACCTGGCACTGCGCGACTTCCTGTCCGCTCCCCCAGCCCAGTCCACCGCGACATGGACGCGGGCCCGCACGCGGCCGAAGCGCGCGCTCTACATCTCCTCGCCGATCGGCCTCGGCCATGCCCGCCGCGACCTCGCGATCGCCGACGAGCTGCGCCGGCTCCGTCCCGGCCTGCAGATCGACTGGCTCGCGCAGCATCCCGTGACGGCGGTGCTCGAATCCCGAGGCGAGCGCATCCACCCGGCGTCGGCGCAGCTCGCCAACGAGTCGCAGCACATGGTCTCCGAGGCGGCCGACCACGAGCTGCACTGCTTCCAGGCGATCCGGCGCATGGACGAGATCCTGCTTGCGAACTTCATGGTCTTCCATGACGTCGTCTCGGCCGAGAGCTACGACCTCTGGATCGGTGACGAGGCCTGGGAGCTCGACTACTTCCTGCACGAGAACCCCGAGTGCAAGACGGCGGCATACGCCTGGCTGACCGACTTCGTCGGCTGGCTGCCGATGCCCGCGGGCGGCGCGCGCGAGGCGGCGCTTACGGCCGACCTGAACGCGGAGATGATCGAGCACATCGCGCGCTACCCGCGCGTGCGCGACCGGGCGGTGTTCGTGGGCAGCCCGGACGACATCGTGCCGGGCACGTTCGGGCCGGGGCTGCCGGAGATCCGCGTCTGGACCGAGGCCCACTACGACTTCTCGGGCTACGTGTCGGGCTTCGACCCGGCGGCGCTGGGCGACCGGGCAGCCCTGCGGGCCGAGCTCGGCTACCGGCCCGGCGAGCAGGTGTGCATCGTCACGGTCGGCGGCTCGGGCGTCGGCACCGCGCTCCTGCGCCGGGTGCTCGCCGCCCACGCCGAAGCCGAGCGGCTCGTGCCGGGTCTGCGCATGATCGCCGTCGCCGGGCCGCGCATCGATCCCGCCGCGCTCGCCGCGCCCGCCGGCGTCGAGGTGTGGCCCTATGTGCCCGACCTGCACCGGCACCTGGCCGCCTGCGATCTGGCCGTGGTGCAGGGTGGGCTGACGACGACGATGGAGCTCTGCGCCGGCAAGCGCCCGTTCCTGTACTTCCCGCTCAAGGATCACTTCGAGCAGAACCGCCACGTCCGCCACCGGCTCGAGCGCCACGGCGCCGGCCGGTGCATGGACTTCGACACCGCCACTCCCGAGACGATCGCCCACGCCATCGCCGAGGAGATCGGCCGCGACGTCGACTACCGCGACGTCGAGACCGACGGCGCCGCCCGGGCGGCGGCGCTCATCGCCGAGCTGATCTAACTGAAAGGGGACCACCATGTCCGCACCCGCCACCCCGGCCTCCGCCGCCGACGTCGAGGCGGTCACACGCCTCGCGACCGCCTACTTCCAGGCGTGGTTCGCCGGCGACGGCGAGGGCATCCGCGCGTGCGTCCACCCACACCTGGCCAAGCGCACGCTCGAGCACCCGGGCGCGCCATCGCTCGTCCTGCACGAGGACCCCACCGAGCGGCTGGTCGAAGACACCGCGTCGGGCGAAGGGAGCGAGTTCGAGCCGGTGCAGGAGGTGACGGTGCTCGACGTGTCCGGCCCGATCGCCACCGTCATGGTGCGCTCCGCGCCGTTCGTGGAGTACCTGCACCTGGCCCGGTTCGGCGACCGCTGGCTGATCGTGAATGCGCTCTACCGCGTGCTGGTCTGACGCCGCCGGGACGCGGGAGTCAGGGGCCTGGCCCCATGCGCGCCCCATCCGCCTCGAGCGCGGCGGCCGCCTGGTCGGCCTCGGCTCGCGTGGCCGCACGACGGGCGGCCAGCGGCCGCCCGAGCGCGTCGAGCAGCTCCACGTCGTAGCCGCGGCCGAGACGGCGGCGCACGCGCACCCACGGCCGCGGCCCGTCCGCCGCCAGGTGCTCGAGGCCGCCGGCCCGCGCCAGTTTCAGCAGCGGGTTGACGCCGCCCAGGAGCTCGTCGCCGATCGTGATCTGGGGCATCGAGCGCACGCGCCCGTACCTGCGCGGAAGCTCCGCGAGCGGCCGCGTCTCGTAGTCGATCCCGAAGCGGTCGAGGACGGCCCTGGCCTGGGTGCAGGCGGGGCAGCTCGAGCCGTAGATGACGACCGCGGGGGCCATGGCGTCCTCCTCGGCGGGAGCGTACGCTGTACCCTGGCCCACCATGATCACCGAGCACCTGCGCACGCTGCGCCTCACCGAGCACCTGATCGGGTTCTACGACGGCCGCATCCCCGGCCAGGTGTTCGCGGACGGGCCGAACTGGGTGGACGACGGCGCGCTCGAGCTCGGCGTCTGCAGCTACGCCCTCGTCGACGGCGCCGACGCGCTCGTCTACGACACGCACATCTCGGTGGCGCACGCCGCGGCCGTGCGGGCCGAGGTCGAGCGGCTCGGCGCCACGCGCATCACGGTCGTCCTCAGCCACTCGCACCTCGACCACATCGCCGGCACCGAGGCGTTCGCCGGCTGCGAGGTCGTTGCGAACGCGCTGACGGCCGAGCGCCTGCACCGCGACCGGGCCGCGATCGAGGCGGGGACGCAGAGCGGCCCGCCCGCGATCGCGCCGCTCGTCATGCCCACGAGCACGTTCGAGGGCCGCACGCACCTCGAGGTGGGCCGGATCGGAGTCGACCTCGTCCAGTTCGACATCCACAGCGCCGACGGGACGGTGCTGCACATCCCGGACGAGGGGCTGCTGCTGGCGGGCGACACGCTCGAGGACACGGTCACCTACGTCTCCGAGCCCGAGGGGCTCGCGACGCACCTGGCCGAGCTCGAGCGCATGCGCAGCCTTGCGATCGACCGCATCTACCCCAACCACGGCAGCGCCGAGATCATCGCCGGTGGCGGATACGACGCCGGCCTGATCACGGCGACCGAGCAGTACGTCGGCGAGCTGCTGCGCCACGCCCGCGAGCCGCGGCCGGATGACGACGACCTGCGCGCGTTCATCGCCGGGCCGCTCGCAGCGGGGTGGGTGAGCTACTTCGCGCCCTACCAGCGCGTGCACGAGTCGAATCTCGCCGCGGTCAGCTGATGACGGTGCCGACGAGGCGGCCGATGCCGTAGGTGACGGCGGCGGCGCCGAGCCCGAACAGCAGCTGGCGCACGCCTGAGCGGAGCGGCGAGCGCCCGGTCAGAGTGGTGACGATCACGCCGAGCAGGAAGAGCACGAGCGCGCTCAGGATCACGCTTGCGACCAGGGCGGGCGTACGCGCCGTGACCGTGAACGGGATGATCGGGACGGCGGCGCCCATGCAGAACATCGCAAACGACGACCCGGCCGCCTTCCACGGCGAGCCGCCCAGGTCGTCGGGGTTGATGCCGAGCTCCTCGCGCGCCATCACGTCGAGCGCCACCGACCGGTCGGCGATCACGCTCTCGGCCAGGCGGCGGGCGCCCTCCGGCTCGAGGCCGCGCTGGGTGTAGAGCGCCGCCAGCTCGGCGGCCTCGTGGCTGGGGAAGAGCTTCAGCTCCTCGGCCTCGACCCGCAGCTCGCGCTCGTAGAGCTCGCGCGATGTCTGCACCGAGATCCACTCGCCCATCGCCATCGCGCACGAGCCCGCGGCGAGCCCGGCCAAGCCGGTGATCAGGATCGTGCGGGCGGCCAGCGAGGCGCCGGCGACGCCCGCGACCAGGCTCAGGTTCGAGACCAGCCCGTCGTTGGCGCCGAGCACCGCCGCGCGCACCGTGTTGCCCGCGACCGACCGGTGGCTGGCCTGCAGCGCGGCCCATGTCGGCCCGCCGCTGGGCGGGCTGCTCTCGCTCACGTGCGGGTCGGGGCTGCGGGCCACGGTGTCGCCTGCGAGTGTAGTCGGCAAGCGGTATCCGCCCGATCGCACGGCCCATGTCTAAGGATTTAGCTGACGGTGAGACTTTGACGCCGGGCGACGCGACGGCCGCGACGTCGGCGAGAATGGGGGCCCGCCACCGGCAAGGAGCGTCAAATATGCATTTGCCCACCGACCGCCCCGTCACCATTCGCTTCACCGACGGCAAGGAGCTGGCCGTGACGGTGAAGGAGTCCGACGCGCTCGGCGTGCTGGCGGCGTCGGCCGAGGGCCAGGCGCGGACGATCGTGATCCCGTGGAGCGCGATCAACCAGATCACCTGGCAGTGAGCTCTCCGCCCGTCAGCCTGCGGCGAGCCCCTCGGCCGCCGCGAGCGCGGCCAGGGCGTCGTGCGCAGTGGCCGCGTCGGCGGTCGTGCCCGCGGACACGCGTGCGGCGAACGCGCGTGCCTGGGCGCGGAGGGCGCGTTCGAACGCCGCCTCGCCGTCGTCGCCCCACAGCACCGGCACGCGCTCGTAGCCGGCGGTGCCGAAGACCTCGACCCAGACGCAGTCGCCGTGGGGGAAGCTCTGGCCGAGCGAGACGAGGGCCGCGGTGCCGCCCGAGAGCGACCCCAGCAGCTGCAGCCCTTCGGGGCCGTCTCCGCGCGGCGGCTGGGCGGCACGCGCGAACGGGCCGAGCTCCTGGCCGGTGAGCCAGCGCAGCTGGTCGAGCTCGTGCACGCCCATGTCGACCGCGATGCCGCCGCTCGTGCCCCGGAACCCCGGCGCAGGCGGGGCCGCGTCCCACTGATAGCACCCGACGAGCGTGAGCTCGCCGAGCATCCCGGCCCGGATGCGCGCGCGCAGGTCGCGCAGTTCGGGCACGAACCGGCGCCAGTAGCCGATCTGGAGCACGCACGCGGCCGCGTCCGCCGCCGCGGCGGCCGCGCGCGCATCGGCCGCGGTCGTGCCGCAGGGCTTCTCGCACAGCATGGGCAGGCCGCGCTCGGCGCACTGCTGCACGATCCGCAGGTGCAGCGTCGAGGGCGCGGCGATCAGGGCGGCGTCGATGCCGCCCTGGCGCAGCGCCGCGTCCAGGTCGGCGAACGCCGGCGTGTGCGGGGCGCCGGCGAGCGCGGCGGAGCGGGCGGCCTCGGACGGGTCGACGATCGCGGTCACCCGCACCGCCGGCTCGCCGGCGAGCGCGCGCAGATGGGTCGCACCCATGCGGCCCGCGCCGACGATCGCAATGCCGATCGGCTCGCTCATGCCGGGGTGGGTGTCGGCTGCGCGGCCACTGACGCTGACCCTACCTGCCTGGTCGGGGACGCGGCGGCGCGGAGGTCGCCGGCGACCCCGCCCGGGTATGATCCGGGGCATGAGGTTCCCGGCAGGTGGAATCGCACGGCGAAGCGTGGGAGCGGTGGCGGCGGTGGGAGCGGTGTCGCTCGTGCTGGCCGCGCTTGCCGCCGGCGCAGCGAACCTGATCGCGAACGGCACCTTCGAGGGCTCCGGGGCCGGCTCGTTGAAAGGCTGGGGCAGCAATGGCAACGGCACGCTCTCGCTGGTGGCCGGAAACGGCGGCGGCCACGCCGCTCGCGTGAAGGCATCGAGCGCGGCGCAGGTGTACGCGTACACGACCACCAGGCCGGTGACGTCGACCGTGAAGGGCACGCCGTACCAGGTGAACGGCGTCGTGCGCAGCGACACGGCCGGCCAGAACGTGTGCCTGAAGCTGAAGGAGCTGCCGTCCGGGAGCTCGACCGCGGTCGGCACGGCGCAGACCTGCGTGACGACGACCACGGCCTGGCAGCCGTTCCCGACGGTCTCCTACACGACCGTCGGCGCGGGCGACTCGCTGACCGTGAACGTCGTCGAGGCCTCCCCGCAGTCCGGCGCGACCTACGACATCGACGACATGAGCCTGGCCACCGGCACCGGGCCGTCCGATACGACCGCCCCAAGCGTGCCGGCGGGCGTCGCGGCGGCTGCCGACGGGCCGAACTCGGTGTCGGTGCAGTGGTCGCCGTCGCAGGACAACGTCGGCGTCGCGGGCTACGACGTCTTCCGGAACGGCGTCAACGTCGGGACGGCCACGGGCACCGCCTTCGCCGACACGGGCGTGCAGCCGGCGGCGACCTACAGCTACACCGTCGACGCGTTCGACGCCGCGCGCAACACCTCGGCGCAGTCGTCGCCTTCGGCGGCGGCGACGGTCACGACGCCGGCGGCTCCGGCTGGGGTCTGCGGCTCACTGGCGGGGTCGTTCAACCCCGCGAATCCGCCCGCGTACGCCCACGTCGTCGTGATCATGGACGAGAACCTGAGCTACAATGGCTGGTTCGGCTCGGCCGCGGCGCCGTACTCGAACGGCCTGGCCGCCCAGTGCGCGCTCGCGACGAACGCGGTCGGTGCCACCCACCCGTCGCAGCCCAACTACCTCGCGCCGCTGAGCGGCGTGCTCCAGGTCTGGAACGGGGCCGCGCAGCACACCTCGGCCGACAACCTGCTGCACCAGCTCGGCGCCGCCGGCAAGTCGTGGTCGGCGCTCGAGGAGAGCATGGCGAGCGCCTGCTCGGGGACGACTGCGGGCACCTACAAGACCGGCCACAATCCGGGGGTCTGGTTCACCGACCTGGCTTCGGGCGGTGACGGCTCGTGCGCGACGAACGACGTCGGCTTCAGCCTCGCCGGGTTCAACCCGGCCAACCTGGCGGCGTTCACCTGGATCACGCCGAATCTGTGCAACGACATGCACTGGCAGTCCGGCTGCCCCGGCTCGAACGCGACCCGCGTCCAGAGCGGCGACACGTGGCTCTCGCAGCTGCTGCCGCAGGTCTTCGCCTCGGCGGACTACCAGGCCGGGAAGACGCTCGTGCTGCTCACCTGGGACGAGGGCAACGAGTCTTCCACGAACGGCATCGACTGCACGGCGCAGGCGAACATCGACACGACCGGCTGCCACGTCGGCCTGATCGCGGCGAGCGCCTACATCACCCCGGGCACGCGCGACGCGACCCGCTACACCCCGTACTCGACGCTCGCCGCGATCGAGACGATGGAGGGCCTGCCGCTGCTCGGCCGCGCGGGGACGGCGACGCCGCTCGGCCCCGGCATGGGCTTCTAACCACGCAGGGCGGTACGAAGCGGGCTAGTGGTGGTGGGGACTGTCCCCAACCGGGGACAGTCCCCGGTTGTCAGGCAGTAGCGTTCCTCCGGTGTTCCTGTTCCCGTGGTACGCGGCGCTCTGCGCCGCCCAGGGCGTGCTCGTGGCGATCCCGGCGGTGGGGCGCGAGACGGGGCGCAGGCACACCCTGCTCGCGCTGGCCGGCCCGGCGGCGGCGATGGTCGTCGGCGTCGGGCTCGTGCGCGTCCTCGGCGGCTCCGGCGCGAGCTTCCTCGCCTATCTGGGCACGATCGCGACGCCGGCGCTGGCCGCGGCGCTCGGGCGCATCGCCAACTGGCGCTTCCCGTACCTGACGATCGTGGCGGCCGCGGTGCTCTACGTCGTGGCCTGGCAGGCCGACGGCCATACGGCCGAGGTCGCGGAGCTGCTCCTGATCGGCGGCGCGTGCCTCGCCATCGCGGGCGTCGTCGGGCCGATCACCCCCGCCCGCTACCTCGCGCTCGGCCTGGTCGCGCTGATCTGCGTCGATGTCTACCTGGTGTGGGGCACGACCGAGGTGAAGTCGACGACGCAGGCCCTGCAGCAGACCGTCCTCCCGCATGTCGGCGTCACCTCTCAGCGCTCCAAGCCGCTGCCCGCGCTGCAGCAGGTCGACCTCGGCAACTCGAGCATGGGCTGGCTCGACTTCCTCGCCCCGGCGCTGCTCGGCGCGGTCGTCGGCCGCTGCACGCGGCGGCGCCTGTTCGCCGCGGTCGTCGTCGCCGTCGCGGCGCTCGCGTGGGGGTTCCTGCTCGAGTTCACCTCCCAGCTCCCGGCCACCGTCCCTGTCCTGGCGGGCCTGGCCGTCTCCTGGCCGGCGTGGTGGCGGCGCGCGTGAGGTAGCGCTCGAGCTCGCGCAGGCCGCCGCGCACGTAGCGGCGCTCCGCCCGCCGGCGCTGCCACCGCGCCCAGCGCGCCGGCACGACGGCCGAGCCGACGCACAGGATGGCGGCGACGGCCGCCGCGGCTGCCGCTGCAATCAGGCCGATGTCGAACGCCCGGCCGTACGCATAGAGCGACTGCAGCGACTGCATCACGCGCCGCCCTCGCTCAGCTCCCCGCCGCCGGCGGCGCCATGTGCAGCACGCCGGTCGACCCGACGCCGTCCTGCTCGATCGCGTGCTCCGGGCCGGTCGGCGTCACCTGGTCGAAGAGCGCCAGGAACGCGTCGGCCGGCTCGAGAAAGTCGATCGCCGGGGTGCGGTAGTGCATCGGCACGACCCAGCGCGGGTCGAGCGCCCGCGTGATCGTCGCCGCCTGCGCGGCGTCGATCGTCGGCCCCCCGCCGACCGGCACGATCAGCAGGTCGACCGCTCCGATGGCCGTACGCTGTTCCGGCCGCAGACCCGCCTGGCCGAAGTCACCGAAGTGGCACACGCGCACGCCGTCGAGCGTGAACACGAAGATGGTGTTCGGGCCGCGGGCCGTGCCCGCCTGGTCGTCGTGCTCGGAGGCGATCGCCACGACCTCGCCGACCGGCGTCTCGAACCGGCCGGCGGTCGAGCGCACGATCTGCGGCGCGCGCCGGTGATCGCCTCGATGGCGTTGTGATCGGCGTGCTCGTGCGTCACGAGCAGCACATCGGCGGCGTGCGCCGGCACCGGCGGGTACTCGAACCGTCGCCGGCCCTGCATCAGCGCGCCCAGGTCGCCGAACGGGTCGATGGCGACGGTCCGCTCGGAGCCGGTGAGGGTGTAGGTGGACTGGCCGTGCCAGCGGATCTTCATCGCGCTCCTCCCGCGGGATCGCCCCGCCGAACGTTTCTCACGTGCGCTAGAGGTTATCACGGCAGATTGGGCATGAACAGGGGCTGGAACCCATCTGATGCCCCTGCTATCTTCCGTAAAGGTGAATATGACTCCGGAAGATCAGGCCGCTCCCGCCGCTGAGGCGCCGTTCCGCATCGGCGAGCTCGCCCGCCGGGTCGGTGCGACGCCGCGCACGGTGCGCTACTACGAGGAGCTGGGCCTGCTGCCCGCGCGTGGCCGCCCAGAGGGCACGCACCGGCTGTACGACCACGAGGACGAGGCGCGGCTGGCCGACCTGATCCGGGTGCGCGACCTGCTCGGCCTCTCGCTCGCCGAGCTGGCCGACTGGATGGATGCCGAGTCCGCCCGCGCCGTCCTGCGCGAGCGCTGGCACGGCTCACCCGCACCGGCGGTGGACGACCGCGCCCGCATCCTGACCGAGGCTCTGCGCCACGTCGAGACCCAGGTCGCCCTGGTGCGGTCGCGGCGCGCGGCCCTGGAGCAGCTCGAGGACGAGCTGCTCGAGAAGCGACGCCAGATCCGGGCGCTTCGCGACGAGTTCGAGGAGCAGGTGTGAACCCGCAGGCGCCGCCGTCGCCGCGGTACAAGTGGATCGCCCTCTCGAACACGACGCTCGGCATCCTGATGGCGACGATCAACTCCTCGATCGTGCTGATCGCTCTGCCGGACATCTTCCGCGGCATCCACCTGAACCCGCTGGGCGCCGGCAACTCGAGCTACCTGCTGTGGATGATCATGGGCTTCCTGGTGGCGACGGCGGTGCTCGTCGTCAGCTTCGGCCGCGTCGGCGACATCTACGGGCGCGTGCGCATGTTCACGCTCGGGTTCGCGATCTTCACCGTCTTCTCGGTGCTCCTGTCGGTGACCTGGATGCACGGTGGTGCGGGTGCCCTGTGGATGATCGTGATGCGCGTCGGCCAGGGCGTCGGCGGCGCGTTCCTGTTCGCGAACTCCTCGGCGATCCTCACCGACGCCTTCCCGCACAACCAGCGCGGGCTCGCGCTCGGCGTGAACACCGTCGCCGGCATCGCCGGGTCGTTCATCGGCCTCGTGCTGGGCGGCGTGCTCGGGCCGGTGTCGTGGCGGCTCGTGTTCCTCGTCTCGGTGCCGGTGGGGCTCTTCGGGACGCTGTGGTCGTGGCGCAAGCTCGTCGACCTGGGCGTGCGCCAGCCGGCCAAGATCGACTGGTGGGGCAACGTGACCTTCGCCGCCGGCCTGATCGCGATCCTCGTCGGCATCACCTACGGCATCCAGCCCTACGGCGGGCACACGATGGGGTGGACGTCGCCGAAGGTGCTCGGCTGCATGGGCGGCGGGCTGCTGCTGCTCGCGATCTTCGCCGTGATCGAGACCCGCACGCCGGATCCGATGTTCCGGCTTGGCCTGTTCCGCATCCGCGCCTTCACCGCCGGCAACATCGCCACGCTTCTGGCCTCGCTCGGCCGCGGCGGGCTGATGTTCATGCTGATCATGTGGCTGCAGGGCATCTGGCTGCCGCTGCACGGCTACAGCTTCTCGCAGACGCCGCTCTGGGCCGGCATCTACATGCTGCCGCTGACCGTCGGCTTCCTGATCGCCGGGCCGGCGTCGGGGTATCTCTCCGACCACTTCGGCGCGCGCCCCTTCGCGACCGGCGGCATGCTGGTGGCGGCGCTCTCCTTCTTCCTGCTCGAGCTCCTGCCGGTGAACTTCGACTACGTCTGGTTCAGCCTGCTGCTGCTGATGGTCGGCCTCGGGATGGGCCTCTTCGCCTCGCCGAACCAGGCCGGGATCATGAACAGCCTGCCGGCCAACCGGCGCGGCGCCGGCGCCGGGATGGCCACGACATTCCAGAACTCGGCCCTCGTGCTCTCGATCGGGATCTTCTTCTCGCTGATGATCCTCGGCCTGGCGAGCACGCTCCCCGGCACGCTCGACCACGGGCTCGTCGCCCAGGGGGTGCCGCGCGCCGACGCCGCGCGCATCTCGCACCTGCCGCCGGTTGGGCTCCTGTTCGCCTCGTTCCTCGGCTACAACCCGATGCAGCAGCTGCTCGGGCCGGTGCTGCCGCACATCTCACACGCGCACGCGGCCTACCTGACCGGGCGCACGTTCTTCCCGCAGCTGATGTCAAAGCCGTTCCAGAACGGCCTGCACGAGGCGTTCGACTTCGCGATCGCCGCCTGCCTGGTCGCGGCCGCCGCCTCGTGGCTGCGCGGCGGCAAGTACGTGCACGGGGTCGACGAGGAGGAGACGCTGCCGGTCGTCGAGTCGATGGAGGGCGAGATGGCCCTCGCCGGCGAGGGTGATTAGAGGCACGCCGGCGGGCGTACCCATCCCGGAGCCGGCCGTATCATTGAGGCGTGGACGACACGCAGCGGCGGGCAGCCGACCCGGAGTTCGCGCGCGCGGTCGCGGCGCTCGGCGCGGCTGACCGGGTCGTCGTCGCCACCCACGAGAACCCCGACGGCGACGCGATCGGATCGCTGGTCGCGGCCGCGGCCGGCCTGCGCCAGCTCGGCAAGGAGGTGCGCACCTACCTCGAGCCGTGCTCGTCGGTCCCGAGCGAGCTGCGCCTGCTCGACGTGTCCGGGCTCGAGCGCCGGCTCGACCCGGGCGAGCTCGGTGCGTGGACGCTGCTCGCGGTCGACTGCGCCACGATGCGCCGGCTCGGCCGCGGCCACACGTCGCTGATCGAGGCCGCGGGGCAGGTGATCGACGTCGACCACCACTACGACAACACCCGCTTCGGCGACGTCAACGTGATCGACGGCTCCGCCTCGTCGACGGCAGAGATCCTGCTCGACCTGCTCGGGGCGCTCGGCGTCGCGCTCACCCCCGAGATCGCCCAGGCGCTGTACGTCGCCCTCGTCACCGACACCGGCCGCTTCCAGCAGCGCACCACCGGGCCGAGCGCGCTGCGGATGGCGGCGCGCCTGGTCGACGCGGGCGTCGACATCCAGCGCGTCTACCGGCGCGTGTTCGAGACCATGCCTCTGCGCAAGCTGCAGCTGCTCGGCCGCGTGATCGACCACCTCGTCCTGTACGAGCAGGGCCGGGTGGCGATCTCGCACGTCGAGCGGGGCGACTTCATCCGGCTCGGTGCGGCCGAGTCGGACACCGAGGGCCTGGTCGATCATCTGCGCGCGATCCGCGGCGTCGAGGTGGCCGCCCTGATCCGCGAGCCGCCGTTCGATGCCGACGGCGTCGCGCCGCCCAACCGCGTGTCGCTGCGCTCGCGCGGCGGCATCGATGTCTCGGAGATCGCACGCAAGGTCGGCGGCGGCGGGCACAAGCAGGCGGCCGGGTTCTCACACGGCGGCGACCTGCGCTCGATCCACCGCTTCATCGCCGCCGAGGCGGCGGTGCGGCTGCCGCGGGTGGGGTCGGCCGCGTAGCCAGTGAGCGAGAACCGGGGACTGTCCCCATCATGGGGACAGTCCGCACCGGACGAGAAGGGGGCCCCGAATTCGGGCCAGGCCCCTGTCAGGCTACGGCGCGCCCGGCCTCGTGGCAGGCTGCCTCAACCCGCGACGCTGTCCGGCAGCCCGAACCGCGCGAACAAGCCCGGGTTGACGAACCCCGTCACGTCGGCGATGCGGTCGCCGCGCAGCGTGAGCACGTCGAGCACCGCGGCGGCGTAGTGCCCGCGCTCGGCGTTCCACATGTAGCAGCCCGCGGCGAGCTGGCCGCTCGCCCGCGCCGGCAGGTGGCGCCACCGCTGCGTGAGCACGTGCTCCGTGTGGAAGGCCGCGACGGCCTCGCGGCCCCGGTACCAGATCGCCATGGGCGGCATCGCCCACGCGGCGTCCTCGGTCAGGAGGCCGACAAGGCCGGCGACGTCGGCGCGCTCGATCGCCTCCATGTAGCGCGTGACGAGCGTCCGGGCGCGCTGGTCGCCGAGCCGCTCGAGCGTCGCCTGCTGGCTCCGGTCGGGCACACGCTCGTGCACCGTCTGCCGCGCGCGCTGGAGGGCGCTGTTGACGGCCGGGACGGTCGTGTCGAGCTGGTCTGCGACCTCGCGGGCCGAGAACCCGAGCACCTCGCGCAGGAGCAGCACCGCCCGCTGGCGCGGGGCCAGGTGCTGCAGGGCGGCGACGAACGCGAGCTCGACGCTCTCGCGCTGCTCGTAGCGGACCGTCTCGGCCGGGTACGGCTCGATCCACACCGACTCGGCCAGCGGGAGGCCGGGTGCGGTGTGTGCAGAGGCGGCGGGTGAATGCTCCTGCGGAAGCACCCGCGCCGGTCGCCGCTTCACCGTCTGCAGGCAGCAGTTCGTCGCGATCCGGTAGAGCCACGTGCCCAGCGAGCTTCGCCCCTCGAACCGGCCCAGGGCGCGCCATGCGCGCAGCAGCGCCTCCTGCAGCGCGTCGTCGGCGTCGTCGAGCGAGCCGAGCATCCGGTAGCAGTGCGCGTGCAGGGCCCGCCGATACGGTGAGATCAGCTCGCCGTAGGCGTGCTCATCGCCCCCGCGGGCACGCGCGAGCAGCTCCGCCTCCCGGGCCGTCAGATATGTCGCCGCAGCATTCATCGCTCGTGAAGAGAGATCGCTCCCCGGCCGGGAACTCATCGGGGTGTCCCGATGAGTTTCGCAGGGGCGGCGGCATCCAACCCCTCGACCGCACTCGACCGAGGGAGACGACATGCTGACCCACCTGTTCCGCCTCACCCCACCCATCGGCGCCGCGCGCTGCGCGTGCCGTGACGCTCGAGTCTCGCCGCCGGGCGCGCCTCGAGAGCGTGCATGCGGCCGGGCTCGGTGACGGCGTCGAGGAGAGCGCCTCCGATGCTCCGGCGCGGCGCCGGACACCGATGCAGTGGTTCCTACGGACGCAGCCGCGCGCCTGATCGGGGCAACCCCCGATGTGCGTTTAGGCACACGGGACTAGCCTCGAGGCACCAGTGGCAGGGACCACCCTTGCGGGGAGGGGCATCATGGGTGTCCGGTTCATGCGTATCCGTCCCGGCCGGCGTTTGTGGTTCGCCGCGACGGCCGTCGTCTTGGCCGCTCTGTCCGGCGCGACACCGGGCGCAAGACCCGCGGTCGCCGCGACTCCGGGCACGCCGACCACCCCGATCACGCATGTCGTCGTGATCATGCTCGAGAACCACACGTTCGACAACCTCTTCGGCGCGTTCCCGGGCGTGAACGGTGCGGTGCTCCAGCGCGCGCCGGATCCGCTGCCGCGTGACTTCGATCACACCGGCCCCGCCACCCTCGCGGCGATCGACGGCGGCCGCATGGACGAGTTCCCGACGCAGAGCCGCATCGGGTACCGCCAGTCCGACGAGCCCGTCTACTGGGCGTATGCCGCCAAGTACGGCCTCGCCGACAACTTCTACTCGTCGGTCGCCTCGAGCTCGACGCCGAACCACATCGCGATGCTGGCCGGGCAGACCGGCAGCAACAACGAGACGATCTCGAGCAGTGGCTGCGCCTCGTCCGCGAACACGCTCTTGTACGCACGCGACAAGCTGGGCGCGAACTCGTGGGCGTTCCCGTGCTACAGCGTCACGAGCCTCCCGGCGGCGCTCTCGGCCGCGGGTGTGAGCTGGCGCTACTACAGCAAGGAGCAGGTGTGGGATACGCCGTCGTACATCAAGGGCCTCGCGGGCTCTGCGAACGACATCCACAACCCGAACCAGTTCGTGGCGGACGTCAAGGCCGGCCACATGCCGGCCGTCTCGTGGGTCACGCCGAGCGGCGACGCGAGCGACCATCCGCCGGCCCCGCTCGAGCCCGCCGAGAACTTCGTCTCGGGCATCGTCAATACCGTCATGCAGTCGAGCTACTGGCCGTCCACCGCCATCTTCCTGAGCTGGGACGACTGGGGCGGCTTCTATGACCACGTCGCCCCGCCGCAGATCGACGGTGTCGGGCTCGGCCCGCGCGTCCCGCTGATCGTGATCTCGCCGTACGCGAAGCACGCGTACATCAGCCATCAGGAGGGTGAGTTCGCCTCGCTCGTCAAGTTCGTCGAGGCGGACTTTGGCATCGCCTCGCTCGGCCAGCGCGACGCCCGGGCGCAGACGAGCAACCTGATGGACTTCTTCGACTTCGACGACCCGCCGCAGACGACGCTGATCGAGCAGCCGCTCGCGTACCCCTCGGCGTTCTGGGTGCCGACGCACGGCCCGCAGGCGGCCGGGAGCGGCGTCCAGGGTGCGATCACGCCCTCGATCGGCGGGCCGGGAACGACGTTCTCGTTCGACATCGGCTACACGTCGGCGACCGCGCCGGCCCGGCATGACGTCGTGATCGACGGCACCGCGCATGCGATGACGGCGGTCACGCCCTTCGCCGGCGGCGCGCGCCACTACCAGTACACGAGCACGCTCCCCGTGGGGAGCCACTCGTTCACGTTCGTGTTCTCGGCTCCCGGAGGGGGAACGTCGACGCTGCCGTTCAACGGCGTGCCGCTTCCCGGTCCCGAGGTGCACCCGTTCTCGGTGACCGCCATGACGGTCTCGCCGGGGAACCAGGTGCTCGTCGGCGCCCCCGTCACCTACTCGGCCACGTATGCGTCGCCGGGCGGCCTGCGGCCGACCCGCGCCGAGGTGGACATCGACGGGGTGGCGCACGCCCTGACGACATCCGGGACAGACTTCAAGGCGGGCGTGAAGTACGCCTACACCGCGACCGGCCTCACCGCCGGCCGCCACTACTACCGCTTCGTCTTCGACGACGGCTCGGGTCCGGCGATCTACGAGGTCGACAGCCTGCCCCGCGTGACGCCCTTCGTGCTGAACGCCGGCAAGGTGGCGCCCGCGTCGGGCAAGACGACGACGACGTTTGCGTACACCGTCACGTACGTGAACCCGTCCGGCCGCGCGCCGACGCGATCGAGCGTCTGCATCAACGGGGCGTGTCATGCGATGACCCGCGTCTCCGGCACGCCGGCGAGCGGCGTCGTGTACCGCTACCGGACGAAGCTCGCGACCGGCAAGCACACCTACGTCTTCCTGTTCGCCGACGGAACGTCGTCATGGACGAGCCCGATCTCGCCCGGCCTGTTCTCCGGCCCGTCGCTTGGCACCGCGCTCGCGCCGGCCACCGGGACGGTGATCGACCCGCAGGGCAGCGGGTACAGCGACGACGATCCGGACGGGTAGGCCGGCGCGGTCACGCCCGCCAGAGCGGCACAAAGACGACGAGGGCCGCGGCCTGCACGGCGACCACGTACGTCTCGGCATCGCCGACCGAGCGGCTGTAGAGCGCCGCGACGACGCCAGCGCCGACGAGCCACGCCAGCCCGTAGACCGCGGTGAACGCGCCGAACCCGGCACCGTGGCGCGCCGCCGGGACGAGGTCGGCCACCGCGGCGCGCATCGTCGACTCGTGGACGCCCATCGCCGCGCCCCAGACGATCGCACCCGCCCAGACGAGCGCCGGCTCGGTCGCGAACGACAGGAATGGGACGGCCGCGGCGAGCACGGGCAGCACGATCATGCCGCGGAGCCCGAGCCGGTCGTAGGCCCTGCCCGCGGCGAGCGCCGCGAGCGCGGCGGCGCCCATCGCGGCCGCGTAGACGACGGGGATCAGCGGGGCCGAGAGCACGTGGTTGACCTGGAGGTGGTAGGCGAGCACCGCGAACGTGGCAAAGCCCGTCATCGTCAGCGCGGTGAACGCCGCGTAGAGCCAGAAGCGGCGCGGGAAGCCGTCCCCGGCCGGTGCCGGGTGCGGCGTGGTTGCCGTCGCGGCCCTCCGGTATTCCTCCGGGTGGGGCACGGCCGCCCGCAGCCGGGTGACGGCGACGAGCGCGAGCACCCCGGGGACAGCTAGCACCGCGAACCCCAGGCGGTAACCGCTGATTGCGACCATCGCGGCCACCAGCAGAGGGCCGAGCAGCGCACCCGACTGGTCGAGGGCCTCGTGCAGCCCGAACGCACGTCCGTGGCCCATGTCCACGCTGGCCTGGGCGAGCATCGTGTCGCGTGCCGGCGAGCGCACGGCCTTCCCGAACCGCTCCGAGACGACCAGCGCCGACGCCGGGGCGACGGCGTGGGTGACGGCCATGAGCGGCACCGAGAGCATCGTGATCGCGTACCCGGCGATCGCGAGCGCCCAGTGCCGGCCCGTGCGATCCGAGACGCGGCCGGTGCCGAGCCGCAGGACGAGCGCGACCGCCTCACCGGCCCCGGACACCACGCCGACGACCGTCGCGCTCGCGCCGAGCGTCGCCAGGTAGGGCCCGGTGATGCTGCGCCCACCCTCGTACACGAGGTCGCCGAGCAGGCTGACGACGCCGAAGGCGACGACGAAGCGATACGGCGAGAGCCGGTTCCGGCCAGGGCGGGTCTGCCTCCCGCCGCCGGCCGCCGGGATCACAAGTGGAAGGCCTTGCCCATCGCCGGGGCTGTGCACGCGCTTGCGAGGCACGGGACGCCGAGCATACGCTCCCACACCCGCAGCGCGCTGTAGTCGTTCAGGGCCACGGACGAGTGCGTGTGCGGCGTCGAGGGGCTGATGACGATGAACGGCAGCGGGGTCGAGACGGTGTCGGTGTCGGTTCCGGTGTCGAACCAGATGAAGACCGCCGTGTGCCCGTCGGTGTACGGCTTCGTCGTCAGGACTCCGGATGGCCCCTCGAGGAAGGTGTGCAGCCACGTGCTGGCCTGGGCGGGCGTGCCGGCCTCCATGTCGTTCTGGCGGTCCGGCGCGACCCACACGAACTTCCGCGCGACCGGCCCGAACGGCACCGGCAGCGGCAGCACGTCGGCCGCGCACGCCGCCGCCGAGATGCGCGTGTAGTAGAGCGCCGGCAGGTGCCGCGTGACGTAGTCGCCCGAGTTCGTCTTCGTGCACGGCGCCGGCATCGACTGCCCGAACAGCCGCCAGCCGGCATCGCCGAGCTGGCTGAAGATGTTCGCTGACGTGCTCTGGCACGACTTGCCCGGGAGGCAGTCGCCCGTGATCGGCAGCTGCCCGCTCGTCGCGGCGATGTACTCGGGCAGGCTGTGCGGGAAGTGGACGGCGGTGAAGTCCGTGCCGACGCCGCACTCGCCGGCGAGCTTCGTGAACTCGCTCGCCGGGGCGCCCGACCCGAGCACGTTCGCGTAGGACTGGTTCTCGAACGCGATCACGATCACGTGGCTCCAGGCGGGTGTGGTCGTCGTGCGCCCGCACGGCGAGGTCGCGGCGGCGGCCGTCGCGCCGCCGAGCATCCCCGGCACGAGCACCGAGACGGCGGTCGCGAGCACGATCAGGATGCGGCGGCCGGCGGCTGGCACGCCCACCAGTATGCGGGCGTTCGGCCGCCGTGGCGAGGGCGTGCGCAAATTGAATTCGCTCCCCGGCGGCCTAGAGTGCGAGGCGTTTCGAGTGGCGCGCCGACGGCGCGCCGGGGAGGGGGTACCTGTGGGACGTTCGTTGCTGGTCGCGCTTGCCCTGGCAAGCGCGGTTCTGGTGTCGCTGCCCGCTGCGGCGGGGGCGGCCACCCGTCACGGCACGCTGTGCGTGTCGCGGCATGTCGTGTATGTGGAGGGGAAGCTCGAGGTGCACTACCGGCCCGGATGCACGGGGCATGACGAGCCGGAGCTCGACCCGGTCTCGTCGCTGCCGCACTCGGCCCGTGATCTGACCTGGAAGTTCGTGCTGCCGATCGACGGCAAGTTCCCCGTGGCCGGCACGGGCTTCGGGTTCTGGATGGGCGGCACCGTCACCGACCCGAACCCCAAGGCGCTCTTCCACCAGGGGTTCCTCGAGGTGCAGTTCTATCCCGACACGCTCGTGTCGAAGTGCTTCCAGAACGGCAACTCGACCTTCACCTTCGCGAAGAACACCTACACGGTGTGCTCGCCGGTCTGGTCGGTCGTCGGCAACAACGAGCCCGCCGCCTTCGACGCGATGCTGCGCCGGACCGGCGGCCACGGCAAGCCGCTCGTGATGCACGGGGGCGACACGATCACGCTGCACTACTACGGGACGGCCGCGAACGACGGCGCCCACATCGACGTCGTCGACCTGACCACCCATCAGCACGGGTCGATCGTGCTCCGCAACAAGCGCACCGGGGCCATGAACCCGGCGTTCGACCAGCAGAAGATCGGAAACGCGCTCGGTTGGGGCATCGTCGACGACACCCCCAACTCGTTCGTGTGGGAGATCGGGCACCGCTCCGACTTCAGCCAGCGTCCAGGCGCGTTCTGCGCCCCGGGCCACAACGGCTGCGAGTCGTACAACTGGCGGGCCTGGCGCGACACGACGCCGATCCAGATCCTCGGGGTCAAGTTCGGCGACGGCAGCGCCGCGAAGCACTGGGCCGTCGTGAGCGACTACGGCGGCAAGGCGCAGATCCTCGATCCGAAGGAGACCGGCTCGACCTGCGCGCACTACGGCGGTCCGTACTGCATCTACCCGTGGTTCACGCAGAACCAGAACAACTCGTTCACCTACGGCGTCGACTACCCGTCGACGGCGGACGACTTCGGGAAGGCGAATCAGTTCGAGCGCCGGCCGCACTGCGGCGGCCCGTTCGGCAAGAACAGCACGTACTGCATGACCCAGATCCGGTGAGCCGGAGGCGGGTCAGCGAAGGCCGGGATCGTAGGGGCTGGATGCCACGTACGAACGGACGGAACTGACTCCGCCGGCGGCAATCGCACTGGCCGGCGCATGTGCCGCCCTGATCGCCACCTCCGGGTGTGCATCGGGCGGCCATGCGCCGGGTGGCGCGACGCAGCAGACGGGGACAGTCCTTGACACGTACCCGCCTTCGGGCGCGGGGATCGCGCCCAATCGGGTGGGGACGACGTTCGCGCTCCTCTACGGGTATCTGCACAGCGCGCGGCGGGCGTTGCCGATCACGTTGCGCAGCATCACGGTCGACGGGCGCGGCATTGGCTCCATCGTCCAGGTCGAGAGGGTTGAGCTCGTCCCGACGGGAACGGTCAGGCACACCGTCCCGGAGACGCTGTATGTCACCGACCCTCCGGTCCACCGCGAGCACGGGGTATGCAGGGTCTCCGACGTCCGCAGCGTGCGCGGGTTCCGACTGAGGCCGGGCGGGGCGACACGAGTGCTCGTGGTCTATCGCCTCGTGAGTCCGGGGACGTACTTCGCCTCCGGGCTGGACGTCTCGTATCGCCTGGGCGCGACGCTGGAGCACCAGGTGCTTCCGTTCCAGTTCGAAGGAGCTGTCCGCGCGACGGGGCCGGCGCCGATCGTGCCTGGGTGGGAGCGGGCGTGCCTCAAGCTGACACACAGGCTGGCCGGGGCGTCACCGGCTGGTTCGTCGTGATTGCGTTCGCGGTCGCCGAGGCATAGACTCGACGGCGGCAGAGGCAGTAGATGAACCACAGGCTGGCACCGTGTCATTGACCGCGTCAATGGAGCCGTTGATCGTCGCGCTGGTCGCGGTCGCAGCTCTCGTCGTCCTCATGTTCGCGCTCCTGCACATGGGCGTGCGGGCATGGCGTACCGTTGCGCCCGACGCCCGCGAGCGCATCCGCCACAAGCGCGACGTGCGCCGCGGGATCCGCGAGATCGAGGCGTTCCTGGCCGGGGCCGGGAGCACGCCCTGGAGCGACGAGCACGCCGGCCCGGCCGAGGGCCGCCAGAGCCAGGACTCCGACTAGCCGGTCTCGGCCAGGGCCGGCTCGGAAGCGGGCCCGGTCACGCCGCCCGCCGCGAGCAGCGCGGCCAGCAGCCTGCCGGCGGCGTCGCCGGGATCGACGCGCAGCGGCGGCGCGGCGCTGGGGTGATCGGGATCGGACTCGGGCGTGGTGGTCATGTCCACCAATGCTCCGGCGCCAGACCCTGAGGACGGAAACCGCGGGGACTGACGCCGGAGACTGGGGGTGTTGGGCGGCAAGAGGTTCGCGCTATCCACAGACCGCCGTCAAGCGCAGTCGCGGCTTTCCCCCGCACCCAGATCGCATCGTGCGGGAAACTCGTGCATCGCTCCACACGGCGTCACCGGGCCGTGCGCGGTTCCCCACAGCGATATCCACAGGCGGTGCGGGAACCGGGTGGTGCCGGGGGGCCGCGAACGACCCAATTGGCAATCGCTCGAAGCGCCAATTGGGTGTGTCGGCGCCGGGCGTACCCCCGCCGGATCGACCGGCCACCTCGTCGCTCAGGGACGGGCGACGAGCGCGGCAAGCGCGCCCGCGAGCACCTGGGCAGCGGCGACGCAGTCGTCGTCGGAGGCGGACTCGGCCGGCGTGTGGCTCGCGCCGGTCGGGTTGCGCACGAAGAGCATCGCCGCCGGGACGTGCGGAGCCAGGATTCCGGCGTCGTGGCCGGCGTAGGACGGCAGGTCGCCGGCGGTCGCGCCGGAGGCCTCGGCGGCCGCGTAGAGCGCCGCGCGCAGCTCGGGGTCGAACGCGGCGCCGAGGTTGCGCGACTCCTGGGTGATGCGGGCTGCGGGGAAGCGACGCTTGAGCTCGCCGACGAGATCGTCGATCACGGCGGCCTCGAGCGCGCGGGTATCGAGCGTGCACACGACCCGGCCCGGGATCGAGTTCGTCGAGCCCGGCGCGACCTGCATGCGGCCGACGGTGGCCACCGCGCCCGGGCGAGCGCGGGCCGCCTCGTTGACGGCCAGCACGAACCGGGCCGCCTCGACCAGGGCGTCGCGGCGGCCGGCCATCGGCGTCGTGCCCGCGTGGTTCGACTCGCCGTCGAACTCCGCGCGCCAGCGCTGCCGGGGCGCGAGCACGTCGGCCACTCCGAGCGCCAGGCCACGATCGATCAGCGCCCGGCCCTGCTCGACGTGCACCTCGAGATAGCAGGCGACGTGGGCGAGCTCGGCGCGGCTCGCGAGCAGCGACTCGCGCGTGACGCCGTAGATCGCAGGCGCATCCCCCATGGCCGCGAGCACGGCATCGACGTCGAGGTCGCCGGCGATCGCGCGGCTCGCGAAGCACGCGGTGCTGAAGCGGGCGCCCTCCTCGTCGACGAACGCCGGCACCGCCAGCGGATGGCGGCGCTCCTCGCCCGACTCGAGCACGGCGGCCACGGCCTCGAGCGCGCACACCATCCCGAGCGCGCCGTCGTAGGCGCCGCCGTCGGGCTGCGTGTCGAGGTGCGACCCGGCGCACACCCACGGCCCGGCGCCGGCGTCGGGCGTCACCGCCCACAGGCTGCCGGCGCCGTCGCGGCGCACCTCGAGGCCGATCCCCTCGGCCGTGCGCCGGAACCACTCTTGCGCCTCGGCCTCGAGCGGCGTCCACGCCACCCGGTTCCAGCCGGTCGGGGTGTGGCCGATGTCGGCGAGCTCGGCGAACCAGGTCAGGAAGCGTTGTCGGGATACCGCCGGCACGGGGTCTGGAAGGATACGTGGGTGACCTCGGCCGCGCTGCGCCTCCCCGGCTTCGTGAACGCCCACAGCCACGCCTTCCAGCGGGCGATGCGCGGCATCGTCGAGCACGTCGACCCCGCCCACCCGCACGACGACTTCTGGACCTGGCGCGAGGCGATGTACGCGGCCGCCGGCCGGCTCGATCCCGACTCGGCCCACGCGGTCGCCCTGCTCGCATACCGCGAGATGGTCGCCGCCGGGTACGTCGCGGTGGGCGAGTTCCACTACGTCCACCACCGCCCCGACGGCACGCCGTACACGCCCGCGAACGCAATGGCGCTCGCGACCGCCGCGGCCGCCGACGAGGCCGGCATCGCGCAGGTGCTGCTCATGACCGCGTACGAGCGCGCCGGCGCCGGCCTTGCTCCCACCCCCGGTCAGCGCCGGTTCTGCGACCCGACTGTGGCCGCGTACCTCGCGCGCGTCGACGCCCTCCTGCAGGAACGCCCGGGCGGCGTCGGCCTCGCTCCGCATAGCGTCCGCGCCGTCTCGCGGGCGTGGCTGACCGAGATCGGCCGCTACGCCGAGGCGGCCGGGATGGTCGTCCACATCCACGCCTGTGAGCAGCGGCGCGAGATCGAGGAGTGCCTCGAGGAGCACGGCCGCCGCCCGATCGAGCTGCTGGCCGATGCCGGCGTGCTCGGCCCGCGCACGACGATCGTCCATGGCACGCATGCGTCCGACGGTGAGCTCGACCTGCTCGCCCAGGCCGGCGCCTCGGTTTGCCTGTGCCCGACGACCGAGGCGAACCTGGGCGACGGCTACCTCCCGGCGCTGCGTCTGTTCGAGCGCGGGATCCGCGTCTGCATCGGCACCGACTCGAACACGGTCATCGACCCGGTGGTCGAGCTGCGCGAGATCGAGGCGGTCGCCCGCCGCACTGCGGAGCGCCGAAACGTGCTCGTCCCGGCCGGCGCCTACGGGCCGACGGGCTACCTACTCGACGTCGGCGGCCGCTTCGGCGCCGAGGCGCTCGGACTCGCCGCCGTCCCGGCCGAGGTCGATCTCGACCTGTCCCACCCATCCCTCGCCGGCGTCGCCGAGTCCGACGCGCTCGCCGCGCTGATCTTCGGCGGCTCGGCCGCCTTGCTCCGCCCCGTCTGACCACCGCGGAACCGGGGCCTGGCCCCGGATGCGGGGCCAGGCCCCACACAACACCAGCACAGCCGGGGACTGTCCCCGCAACCGGGGACAGTCCCCATCCAACACCCGAAAGGACCACCCGATGGACTTCGCCCTCTCGCCCGAGCTGATCGACCTGCGCGCCCGCGTGCGCGCGCTCGTCGACGACCACCTGCAGGGCTACGAGACCGAGGCCGAGGAGCACCACGGCCGGCTGAGCGCCGAGTCGCACGCCGCCATCAGGCGGGCGGTGCTCGACTCGGGGCTCGCGGCCAACAACATCCCGCAGGAGTTCGGCGGCGGCGGCTTCAACCTCACCGAGCAGATCGTCACCCACGAGCAGCTCGGTCGGCTCACGAACTGCCTGTGGGTGCTGGTGTGGAGCCCGTCCAACGTGCTCGTCCACGGCACGCCGGAGCAGATCGAGCGCTACCTGCTGCCCGACGTGCGCGGGGAGCACCGGCATGCCTACGCGATCACCGAGGACGGCGCCGGCTCCGACCCGCGCGCGATCACCACCGAGGCCGTCTGGAACGGTGAGCACTACGAGCTCTCGGGGACGAAGTGGTTCGTCACCGACGGCGACGTCGCGAGCTACTTCATCGTGCTCGCCTGGGCGGTCGACGGCCACGACCGCCGCCCCGCGCTCTTCCTGGTCGACAAGGATCTGCCCGGCGTCGAGATGACGGCCGACCCGGACTTCACCCACAACTTCCCCTACCGTCACCCGGAGTTCACGTTCACGAAGACGCCGGTGCCGCGCGAGAACGTGCTCGGCGAGCTGGGCCGTGGCTTCGAGCTCACCGGCGAGTGGTTCGTCGAGGAGCGGGTGCACATCGCCGCGCGCTGCGTCGGCGCGTGCGACCGGCTGATCGAGCTGGGCACCGCCTGGGCGCTCGAGCGGGAGCAGTTCGGCAGCCGCATCTTCGACCACCAGGCGGTCAGCTTCGCGCTCGCCGACTGCGCCGCCGAGACGACCGCCGCGCGTCTGCTCACCTACTACGTCGGCTGGCTGGCCGACTCGGGCGCCGACCGCAAGCTCGTGCACCACAAGGCGTCGATGGCCAAGCTGATCGCGTCGGAGACGGCCGGCCGCGTGGCCGATCGCGTCGTCCAGATCTTCGGCGGCCGCGGGTACATGCGGTCGAACCCGGCCGAGCGGCTGTGGCGCGAGCTGCGCGTCGACCGCATCTGGGAGGGCACGAGCGAGATCCAGCGCCTGATCGTGAGCCGCGGCCTCGAGCGCCGCGGCCCGGACGTCCTCCTGAAGCTGTAGCTATCGTGCGGGCATGAGCGACTCGGCTCCCCTCGACGCCGGGACGGCCGCGTGGCACCGGCGGCTGCACCACACGCCGCACGACGGCCTGAGCGAGGACACGGCGCAGACTCCGGGCATGCGCCGCTACGAGGCGATCTCGGGCAAGCGCAACGGCTCGCGCAAGATCTGGATGGGCAAGACGCGCGTCGCCCCCGGCATGCGCTCCGGCGACCACCATCATGGCGAGGCCGAGACCGGCATCTACGTCGTCTCCGGCCATCCCGTGTTCGTGTTCCTCGAGGACGGCGAGGAGCGCCGAATCGAGACCGGGCCGGGGGACTACATGTACGTGCCGCCGTGGCTGCCGCACCGCGAGGAGAACCCGTCGCCGGACGAGGAGGCGGTCGTCGTCCTCGCGCGCAGCACCCAGGAGGGCATCGTGGTGAACCTGCCCAGCCTGCGTGCGGCCGTGCCCGAGCTCGACCGTCTGATCGAAGAAGGCTAGGAGCTAGGCGGCGAGGCGCAGCGGCTCGGTCGTCGCGGCCGGGAAGAGCTGGATCACCGGCATCGAGCCGAGCTGCAGGTGGATGCGCTCGAGCTCGCGCTCGAGGTCGGGCTTGTCGTCGCCGACGCGGAAGAGCGGGCTCGTGGCGCCGTCGGTGATCAGGCGGCGCAGGAGCACCATCCCGGCCGGGTCGACGTCGACGTCGAGCGCGCGCACCCGTGCGCACAGCCCGCGGATCTGCGGCTCGAGCTCGCGCACGCGGCGGCGGTCGAGGGGGACGGACGAGAGCTGGTTACTGACGGCGACCTCGACGAACCGCTCGAGCGTGTTCGCGAACATCCTCCGGCGCGCCGGCGAGATCAGGTCGGCGGTATGGCGGGCGAAGGCGGGGCCGCCGACGTGGCGGAAGCCGGAGAGAATGATCTCGTCGTGGATCTCGGTGCGCTTCCACACGAGCATCCGCGACGCGATGATCGCGCCGAGGCCGCCGATCACGGCCAGCACCGCGCTCGTGCCGGCGAGGCCCGCCGCCCCGCGCACGGCGAAGACGGCGACGAACGCGCCGGCCGCGAACACGAGCAGCGACAGCGCGACCGTGTAGGCGGTCCTCAGGCGCTCGTCGACGACGGCGAGGGCGTGGGTGAACTCGGAAGGGGCCATAGCTGCCCTTATTCATCGTTCGCCCCGGCCGGCACTTGAGTCGTAATTTCCCCGGATTCGCCCGGCTGACAGTCGTTTCCAGAAAAGCGACGAGGCCGCCTGGGCAGAGACGGCCTCGTCTGTTGGGCTGTCCGGTGGGCCGCCGGACAACGTGTCCCACACCGACGGGTCAGCCGGTTGCGCGATCGCTAGGCGACGCGCTCGGGGACACTCCTCGAAATCCCTCCGATGTCGAGTTTACTGCAATTTTCTGCCGGATGACAGTGCCCGCAGGCAGAACCACATCGCCGCCACAAAGCCGGCGATGATCGGTAGCTGCGCGAGCTGGCCGACCGTGACCGGGAGCTCCGCGGCGTCCGACGCAGCATGCCCTGCGCCGGCGGCCTGCGCACCACCGCTCCCACCCACGAGAAGGATGGTTGCGAACGCGGCCGCGACCACGACGCCCACCATCACACCCTTGGCCACCCTCATGTCCCTCCCCGCCGTATCGACCCTGTGAGCATACGGGTGGTGAACGCGCGGTGCAACCGCCTTCACGCCCCTGTCATGCGCTCCGCGAGGCCGCCCAGGCGCGCACGCCGGCGAGCTGCCACGGCAGCGGACGGCAGGTCGGCCAGCGCGCCTCGGCCTCGCGCAGCGCGGCGTCGATCGAGATGCCGCGCCGGGCCGCGAGCAGCGCGACGGCCACCGCGGCCGACCGCTCGCGGCCGCCGCGACAGTGCACGTAGGTCGTGTCCTGCGCGGCCGCCTGCAGGGCGCGGTCGAGCACGTCGGGCGGGATCGTGGCGCCGTCGTGGACCGGCAGCCGGTGCTCGGCGATGCGGGCGTGATCGAAGGCGGCCTCGACCGCGGCCCGCTCGCCGTCCCAGTACTCGTGCTCCTCGCACAGGTTGATGACGGTGCGCACGCCCTCGGCGTCGAGCGCCTCGACATGGGCGGTGGCGTGCGGCATCCGGCCCGCCAGTAGCCCGGACCCGAGCGTGGAGTAGCGAAGCGGCGCGGTCACCCGCGTCAGGTTACCGGTGCAGGTCCTCCGCCAGCCGGGCTGCCGCCGCTGCCGCGGCGTCGACCCGCTCGCGGAAGCGCAGCTCCAGCTCGCGGGCCAGCCTGCGCTGGCGCCGCCGCTCCCTCATATGGTGAATGAACGTGCCCACTCGTGCAGAATGCATCAACGTCGCCCAAAAGTCCAGGATTTCCGGGACGTTCGCACTCTTCGGGGTCGCGCGCGAATCACCTTGACTAGACTCGTCCGGTGTCTGCCGACGGCCTGCTCGAGCTCGCGCTTGCCGCCGCCCGTGACGCCGGCGCGCTGCTGCTCGACCGGTTCGGCGGCCCGGCGAGCGGCGTGGAGTCGAAGAGCAGCACCACCGACATGGTGTCCGACGCCGACCGTGCGGCCGAGCGCCTGCTGATCGAGCGGATCTCGACGGCGCGCCCGGACGACGGCCTGCTGGGCGAGGAGGGCGGGCGGGCGGCGGGGACGTCGGGCCTCGAATGGGTGATCGATCCGCTCGACGGCACGACCAACTACCTGTTCGGATACCCGGTGTGGTCGGTCTCGGTCGCCTGTGAGGATCGCGACGGCGGTGTGGTCGCGGTCGTGCACGACCCCTGTCGCGGCGAGACGTTCGCGGCGGCGCGCGGCCGGGGCGCGACCCTGAACGGCGTGCCCGTGCGAACGCGCGCACCGCGCGGGCTCGACCGGGCGCTGGTCGGCACCGGCTTCGCCTACGCGCCGGGTGACCGCGAGTTCCAGGCGGGCGTGCTTGCCCGCCTCCTGCCGAAGGTGCGCGACATCCGCCGCGGCGGATCGGCCGCGCTCGATCTGGCTTGGGTCGCGTGCGGGCGCCTGGACGGGTTCTACGAGTGGGGCATCAAGCACTGGGACCGCGCCGCCGGGATGCTGCTCGTCACCGAGGCGGGTGGGGGGGTGTCGGTGTTCGACCCCGGCGGCGGCCTCGAGCCGTGCGTCGTCGCCGCCGGCGCCGATCTGCACGACCCGCTGCGCGAGCTCGTGACGGCGTCCATCGGCACCGCCCGCGAGCCGCGGCCCCGGTAACGCTCTCACCGCCCCCGGCCGATCCGCTACACTCAGCACCGGCCGCTGGTGTCGCCTGTCTGGGCGCCCCGTTTCAGCCGGCGGCTGCAGGGACCAAATGACTGTTCGCTTCGAGGCCGACTCCGAGGCGGCTGCACACCGTGTTGAGGCGTGGTGTGGAGAGCCGCTCCTCCACGAAGGCGAGGATATCGCCGTCGCGCTTGCGCCCGGCACCGTCCGCCGCAAGGCGCTCGACGCTGCCCTGGACGAGATGGCCCGGGGGCTGCCGGAGCCGAGCTACGAGTGGCGCCGCGACTACTCGCTGGTGCTCGGGCTCGAGCGGGTGCTCTCCGACCCGCAGCCGAAGCTGGCGTCGGGAACGACGCTTCGCCGCCACCAGGTCGACGCCCTCGCGGGCCAGCTCGCCGCGCTGATCTCGGACCTCGAGCGCGCCGCCGCCGCCGACGAGGAGGACGACGACGACTCCGAGCCCGAGAACGGCGACGAGCCCGAGGCTGCCGTCGACGAGGACGACGACGAGCCCGACGACGAGGATGAAGGCGACGAGGACGACGTCGAGGATGAGGACGAGGACGAGCCCGACGACGAGGAGGTCGCAGACGACGGCGGCGACGCGGCGCCGGCGTTCGCCCATGACCCCGCGATGGCGGCGCCGGTCGACGACGATCCCGGCCTGAACGGCGAGCCGGAGGCGCCCGACCCGGGCGCGCGCCGGCGCTACCGCTTCAAGCATCCGACCGCGTCGGGCAAGACGATCGCGGCGGCCGGCTTCGTCGAGGCGGCCCGCACGACCGGCGTGCTCATCCTCACGCACCGGCGCCTGCTCGTGAACCAGTTCACGGGCGACCTCACCAAGGAGGGCTACGGCGACCGCCTGCACCCGCCGGTCCTGATCGGCGACCCCAGCCCGCGCCTCGCGCCGCTCACCATCAACACCTACGCCTGGTTCATCAAGCACGCCGACCAGATCAAGCCGGACGTCTACGGCGTGGTGGTCTGCGATGAGGCGCACACGGCGCTGGGCGAGAAGACCGCGGCCGCCATCCGCCGCTACGACGAGCCCATCTACATCGGGATGACGGCGACCGACCAGCTGCTGCAGAAGCACGTCGGTGACGTGTTCCCGGCCGAGGTGGCCGACTTCCCGCTCGCCGAGGCGGTCAGGCGCGGAGTGGTGGCGCCGCTGCGCTGCATCCGCGTGCGCCCGATCGCCTCGCTGCGCCAGGTCGAGATCGTCGGCGGCGACTTCGACCAGGGGCAGCTGGCCGCCGCGCTCGACATCGACCCGCTCAACCTGGCCGCCGCGGACCTGTACCAGAGCCGGTTCGGCGACACGCCGGGCATCGTGTACGCAGCCGGCGTCGACCACGCCGAGCGGGTGGCCGCGGCGATGCGGGTGATCGACCTGAACGCGCGGGCCGTGTCGGGGCGAACGCCGCCGCGCGAGCTGGCCGAGACGCTCGCGGCGTACGAGCGCGGTGACATCAACGTGCTCGTGAACGCCCAGATCCTGGCCGAGGGCTGGAACGCGCCCCGGGCGACCGTCTGCATGCACCTCGCCCCGACAGCCAGCCGACGCGTCTACCAGCAGCGCGTGGGCCGGATCATGCGCCTGCATCGCCGCAAGGAGGCGGGCATCGTCGTCGACTTCGCCGAGGTCGGCGCGCCGCACTCGGAGCGCGTGGTCACCCTGCACTCGCTCCTCGACGTCGACGCCTACCGGCCGGGAGGCCTGGTCACGCCCCCGCCGCCGCGGCGGCGGCGCGGCCGGCGCAAGCCGCCGAAGCCGATCGTCAAGGAACTGCCGTGGATCGTGCCCGTGTCGGACAACCCCGAGCGGCGGGTGGCTGTGATCGCCAGCCAGTGGAAGCTCGTGGACGCGTCCAAGCTGCCCCTCGACGAGCAGCGCGCGTGGGCGGTCGTCGCCGCCCGGCAGCTGACCCCGGCCGACGTGCACACGCTGACCGACCGCATCGTCAACCTGGCCCCCGAGGCGCGGGAGCTCTTCTTCTACACGTGCGCGGCCGAGAACCGGCACCGCAAGATGCGCCTGTCCGGCCTCGGCGACCTGGCCACGTCGGGCCCCAGCCAGACGACCTTCGCGATGGCGTGCCGGCTGGTCGAGGCGGCGCCGACCTGGCAGCAGGACCGCGGCCAGGGCGCGCGCGTGCTCCTGCTCGCGATGGGCGACGCCAAGATCGAGGCGCCGGCCGACCGGATCGTGTCGTGGACGTGGCGGCTCGCCCGGGCCGCGCGCGACCACGAGTACCGCTATGCGGGCTCGCACATCGACGACGGCCGCGGCCTGCTCGGTGCGGTCGCAAACGCCAAGACCGACACCGAGCACTCCCAGGCCTGCCTGCGCCTGGCCCAGGTCGCCAAGGCCGCCCCGCTCGAGGCCGGAGCCGCGCTGCTCGCCGTGGCCTCGCCGCGGCGGGGAACGGCGGGTGAGCGCATCGTCGAGGTCGCGCGCACGGGCCTCTCGGCCGATCCGCTGCGGCTCGCGGCCGCGCTCGGCTCGAACATCCCCGCTCCGATGCAGCGCGCCAAGACGGCCAAGAAGACCAAGCGCAAGGCCGCCAGCGAGCGCGGCGAGACGGTCTCGTTCAACGGCGTGGTGGTGGGATCGACGCCGCCGGCCGTGCCGCTCCGCCGGATCGACGGCGCGGCCGAGGTCGAGGTGGCGCCGCAGGTGGCGGTGCGGCTGCGCGACGACGCCGATCCCGTCATCCGCGAGCGGCTCGGCGTCGAGACGCTGCACTGGAAGCTCGCCGGGGACGATCGCGCGTTCGAGCGCGCGGTCGACGTCCGCGCGGCGGCCGTCGCCGTCGCCCCGCTGCAGGTCACCGTGTCGAAGCTCCTGAACGAGCCGGTCGGCGAGCGCGTCGCCGCGATCGCCGTCGACGGCGCCGGACTGGTGGTGCCGCTCGAGCGTGACGAGGCCCAGGTGCTGGCCGACGACGCCGCCCGGCGCGTGCTCGCCCAGCTCAAGGCCGCCGGCGTGCGCGGCCGCGTTCGCGTCGAGTTCGAGGTCACCGACGGCGAGGGCGCCGCGACGCGCGACTCGCGCCCCGGAGCGGTGCGGAAGATCGCCCGCGGCGAGCCCGTCGGCGCCTCGCCCGAGCGCCGTGACCGCCGCCGCCGCGCCCGCGGCCGGCGCGGCCGCCGCGCAGGCGCCGAGGAGCAGGCGCGGCGAGCCGCCGCCGACGCGAACGGAGGCCCTCCGCCCGCCCCCGGCGGGGCCGATCTCCCCGACCAGGTGTCGGCGGTGTAAGCGCTCGGTGAAGTCCGCTCTGCGCCTGGAATTCGGCGCAATTGTTCGTCTAGACTGTCGCCCGTGAGTTCCGCCGTGGGACTCATGAACGTGCGTGTGGGACCGTGAGTGCGAGACCTGCGTCGTTCAAAACTTCGTCGACCAGGAGCGCTTCATGGCCACTGGCACAGTCAAATGGTTCTCGGCGTCGAAGGGGTTCGGATTCATCGCCCCTGAGGACGGCGGTGCCGACCTGTTCATCCACTTCTCCAACATCTCCGGGAACGGCTACCGGAACCTGGAGGAGGGGCAGAAGGTCGAGTTCGAGGCCCAGCAGGGCAAGAAGGGGATGGAAGCCACCAACGTGACGGTGATCGGCTAAGTGCTCCGTCCCCGAGATCTCACGCGCTCGGGCGGCTGCAAATCGTCGCCTGGCCGCGTCCTCGGTCGCCCCGATATTCTCGATATCGGGTCTCCCTGCGTCCTTGCCATGCTCGATTTTCGCGCGCCCGCGCATCATGGAACCCCGGGGACGGAGCACTGACGGTTGGTCAAGGAAGAGACCATCGAGGTCGAGGGCGAGGTCACCGAGGCCCTGCCCAACACGATGTTCCGCGTCAAGCTGGACAACGGCCACGACGTGCTCGGCCACATCTCCGGCAAGATGCGGCGCTACTACATCCGCATCCTCCCGGGCGACCGCGTCAAGGTGGAGCTCTCCCCCTACGACCTCACCCGCGGCCGGATCACGTACCGCTTCAAGTAGGCACGCGGCCCCGGGCGACCGGGGCCGCAGCCATCTACACCAGCGCCGCCTCGGCCTCGGCGCGGCGCTCGGCGATCAGGCGCTCGACGCCGGCGCGGTCGCCGGCGCGCAGGAGCGCGACCGGGTCGGGGTCGCCGTTCACGATCGACTCGAAGAACTCGCGCCGGTCGGCGTAGGTCGGCAGCGTGTCCTTCGCCCAGCCGCGGGCGTCGTTCAGGAGCACCGCGAGCTCGGCGTGCTGGGCGCCGTAGAGCGCGGCGATCTCGCGCTTCATGCGCTTGGCGAGCGCCGGGCTCGCCCCGGCCGTCGAGATGGCGATCGCGATCGGCCCGCAGCGGACGATCGCCGGCAGGATGAAGCTGCAGAGCGGCGGCACGTCGACGACGTTGCAGAGCATCGAGCGCCGCTCGGCCTCCTCGAACACGGCGATGTTCGTCTCGGTGTCCGAGGTGGCCGCGATCGCGAGGAAACGGCCTTCGAGGTCGCCCGGCTCGAACTGGCGCCGCGTCCACTGCACGTCGCCGGACGCCGCCAGGTCGAGCACGCCCGTGCACGCCTCGGGCGCGATCACGTCGACCCGCGCGCCGCAGGCGAGCAGGCCCTCGATCTTCTCGAGGCCCACGTCGCCGGCGCCGACCACGAGGCACCTGCGGCCGGTCAGCTTGAGGCACGCGACGTAGAAGGTGGTGTCCAGCATGTCCGCCACGCAGCTCTGGTCGCACTGGGGCAGCCGGTGCTGGCAGACGCACGGCTTGCCCGCATGAAGGGTGGATGACATCAGGCGGATCGTACCGGCCGGGCCCCCGCCCGCTTGCCACCGGCGGTAAGATCGCCCGATGCCGTACTCACGCTCCGAGAACGAGTACGTCACCGCGGTCATGAGCTCGAACCTGCTCACGGCCTCCGAGGGTGACGCGCTCACCGACGCCGCACGGCGGATGGCCGACCGGCGGGTGGGGGCGATCATCATCACCGCCGGCAGCCGCCTCGAGGGCATCATGACCGAGCGCGACGTGCTGCGCGCGGTCGGCCGCGGCAGCATCGACGGCACCGTCGGCGACTGGATGACGCGCCATCCCGACACCGCTCCGCAGACGGCGACCATCGGCCAGGCGGCGGCGATGATGGTGCACGGCGGCTACCGCCACGTCCCCATCGTCGACGGCGACCACGTGGTCGGGATCGTCTCGATCCGCGACCTGCTGCGGCTGCCGAGTGAAGCGCCGAGCGGCGTCTGAATACACGGGGTCTGACCCCGTGTATTCACGGTTCTCGGCTAGCTGACGTCGCGGCGGGCGGTGACGGCCGCCCCGGCGACGCAGAGGCACACGGTCCACGTGAGCAGCACGGCGCCGCCCGCCGCCGCGCCGAGCAGGTGCTTGTCGGTCAGGCCCATGAAGCCGTTCTGCGCCTGGCCCGGCGTCAGCCGCCCGACCGACGGCACGAGCGCGAAGAGCAGGTTCTCGACGACGAAGCCCCAGGCAAGCAGGCCGATGATGGCGCCGACCTGGTTGCGCACGATCATCCCGACGCCGACGCCGATCCCGCCCCAGAGCGCGGTGCCCGCGATCGTCCCCAGCGTCAGCAGCTCGTAGTCCTTGCCGTGCAGCGCGAGCGAGATCCCGCGCTCGTTCAGGATCAGCGCGCCGATCCCGATCGAGAGCGCCTCGCCGATGACCGCGAACACGATTCCGGCCAGGATGCTTGCGATCACCTTCGCCGTGAGCACGACCGACCGCCGCGGCGTGAAGAGGAACGTCGGCCTGATCGTGCCGAACCGGAACTCGCCGGTGACGAGCATGATCCCCGCGAGCGCGGCGAACACGCCGGCGAAGCTGCCGATCCCGAACAGGCTGCGCTGGTTCTCCTTCTGGCTGAGGTCGCCCACGGATGAGAGCAGCGCGGTCAGGAGCACGAACAGGAGCACGATCGCGACCAGGCCGAGGGCCAGGCCGAGCGTCGTGCGGGTCGAGCGGATCTTCAGGAGCTCGGCGCGCGCTTGGGAGATCACGTCGCCTCGTCCGCGGTCAGCTCGAGGAAGATCTCCTCGAGCGAGGACTGCTCGGCCACCAGCTCGTGCAGGACGACGCCCGCGGCGGCGGCGATCTCGCCCACCCGCTCGGTGGTCGCGCCGGCGACGTGCAGCGTGTGGTCGCTCGTCGTGGCCGTGATCCCGTCCTTGCCGAGCGCCTCGGCCAGCTGCGCCGCTTGAGGGCTGCGCACGCGGACGGAGCCGCCGACCGTCGCGGTCAGCTCGTCGAGGCGCGACTCCCGCACGAGCTGCCCGCGGTTGATGATCAGGACGTGATCGACCGTCTGCGCCACCTCGGCGAGGACGTGGCTCGACACGAGCACCGTGTGCCCGCTGTCGGCGAAGCTGCGCAGGAAGTCGCGCAGCCAGCGCACGCCCTCGGGATCGAGGCCGTTGGCCGGCTCGTCCAGCACGAGGAGCTCCGGGTCGCCGAGCAGCGCCGCCGCCAGCCCGAGCCGCTGGCGCATGCCGAGCGAGTAGCCCTTGACGCGCCGGTTCGCGGCCTTGTCGAGCTCGACCACGCGCAGCACCTCGTCGACGCGCGCGTCGGGGATGCCGGCGGCCCACGAGAGCGTGCGCAGGTGGTTTCGGCCCGAGCGGCCGGGGTGGAAGTCGGTCGCCTCGAGCACGGCGCCGATCCGCAGCGCCGGCTGCGGGATCCGGGCGTAGGGCTTCTCGAAGATCAGCGCCTCGCCCTGGGTCGGCTTGGCGAGGCCGAGCAGCATCCGCAGGGTCGTCGTCTTGCCGGCGCCGTTAGGCCCCAGGAAGCCGGTGATCGTCCCCGGCTCGAGGGCGAACGAGAGGTTGTCGACAGCGGTGAGCTTGCCGAATCGCTTCGTCAGCGACTCGGCTCGGACGACGGGAGCCATGCGTTCAGGCTAGCGGCGCTCGCGCCGCCTCCGCGCTACTCGAACTTCGCCAGCACGTGCTTGACGATCGTGTAGTCCTCGAGGCCGTACCTGCTCATGTCCTTGCCGTAGCCCGACTGCTTGAACCCGCCGTGCGGCATCTCGTTGAAGACGGTGAAGTGGTCGTTCAGCCACACGCAGCCGTACTGGAGCTTGCCGACGGCGCGCAGCCCGCGCCTGGCGCTCTCGGTCCAGACCGAGGCGGCGAGGCCGTACTCGACGTCGTTCGCCCATGCGATCGCCTGGTCGTCGTCGCTGAACCGCTGCACCGTGACGACGGGCCCGAAGACCTCCTTCTGGATGATCTCCGAGCGCTGCTCGGCACCCGTCACGACGGTCGGCTTGACGAAGAACCCGCGGTTTCCCATCGCGTCGCCGCCCGTCGCGATCTTGGCGCCGGCCGACGTCGCCCGCTCGAGGAAGCCGAGCACGCGCTCCTGCTGGCGCTGCGACACGACGGGTCCCATGTCGATGTCCTCCACCTCCGACGGGTCGCCGACCTTGATCGACTCGACCTGGTCGACCAGCTCGGACAGGAAGCTGTCGTAGACCTTCGGCCCGGCGACCACACGCGTCGCCGCCGTGCAGTCCTGGCCCGAGTTCCAGTAGCCGGCCGCCTTGATCGTCTCGGCCGCCGCCGCGATGTCGGCGTCGTCGAAGATGATGACCGGGGCCTTGCCGCCCAGCTCGAGGTGGACGCGCTTCAGGTTGTCGGCGGCCGCCCGGGCGACCTTCTTGCCCGACGCGACCGAGCCCGTGATCGAGACCATGCGGATGCGGGGATGCGACGAGATGGCCGCGCCGACCGGGTCGCCGTGGCCGGACACGACGTTGAGCACGCCCTGCGGCAGGATGTCGGCCGCGATCTCGGCCAGCCGCAGCGTCGTCAGCGGCGTGATCTCGGACGGCTTCAGCACGACCGTGTTGCCGGCCGCGAGCGCGGGGGCGATCTTCCAGGCCGCCATCATCAGCGGGTAGTTCCATGGCGTGATCTGGCCGACGACGCCGATCGGCTCGCGCCGGATCATCGAGGTCGAGCCGCGCACGTACTCGGCGGCGGCCTGCCCCTCGGGCGTGCGCGCCGCCCCCGCCATGAAGCGGATGCAGTCCGATGCGCCGGCGACCTCCTCGACGGCGGCGCCGCGCGGCTTGCCGACGTTCAGGGACTCGAGCTCGCCCAGCTCCTCGGCGTGCTCGTCGAGCGCGTCGGCGAGCCGGCTCAGGACCTCGAACCGCTCGGCGGGCGTCGTCTCGCCCCAGTCGCCGAAGAAGGCCCGCTCGGCCGCCTCGACGGCGTGGTCGATGTCGTCGGCGGTCGAGCCCGGAACGGCCGCGATCACCTCGCCCGTGGCGGGGTTCGTCACATCGATCGTCTCGCCGGAGCTCGAATCGGCGGCCTTGCCACCGATGTGGTTGGAGAAGCGCTTCAACGCCACGCTCATGGCCCGTCCTCCCGATCGTTCGCAGGTCAATCGTACCGCCCAGGCGATAGGGTAGAGCCATGACTTCAGGCGTCTTCACACCCCCCGCACCGCACAACGAGCCGGTGCGCGACTACCCGCCCGGCTCGCCCGAGCGGGCGTCGCTCAAGGCCCGACTCGACGAGATGGCCTCCGGCACCGTCGAGATCCCCATGCTGATCGGCGGCCGCGAGGTTCGCACCGGCCGCACCGCCACCGTCGTCATGCCCCACGACCATGACCACGTGCTGGCCGAGTTCCACCGCGGCGGCGAGGCCGAGGTGGCGCAGGCGATCGCGGCCGCCGCTGCGGCCCGGGAGGAATGGGCGCAGACGCCGTGGGAGGCGCGCGCGGCCGTGTTCCTGCGCGCCGCCGAGCTGCTCGCCGGCCCGTGGCGCGACACGCTGAACTCCGCCACCATGCTCGGGCAGTCGAAGACCGCCTACCAGGCCGAGATCGACGCCGCCTGCGAGCTGGTCGACTTCTGGCGCTTCAACGCGACCTACATGCACCGCCTGATGAGCGAGCAGCCCGCGTCGTCGCCGGGCATGTGGAACCGGATCGAGTACCGGCCGCTCGAGGGCTTCGTGTTCGCGGTCGCCCCGTTCAACTTCACGGCGATCAACGGCAACCTGCCGACGGCGCCCGCGCTCATGGGCAACACGGTCGTCTTCAAGCCGGCCTCGACCGCGGTCTACTCGGCGTACTTCCTCATGCGCCTCTACGAGGAGGCCGGCCTGCCGCCGGGCGTCATCAACATGGTGCTCGGCTCGGGTGCGGAGATCGGCGAGGCCGTGATCACGCATCCCGACCTGGCCGGGATCCACTTCACCGGCTCGACGCCGGTGTTCCAGGGCATGTGGCGCACCGTCGGCCAGAACATCGACCGCTACCACGGCTACCCGCGGCTGGTCGGCGAGACCGGCGGCAAGGACTTCATCTTCGCCCACCCGACCGCCGACCCGGCGGCCGTGGCGACGGCGATCGTGCGCGGGTCGTTCGAGTACCAGGGCCAGAAGTGCTCGGCCGCCTCGCGCGTCTACGCGCCGTCGAACCTGTGGCCACAGCTGCGCGAGGCGCTGCAGGAGCAGGTGGCGACGATCAAGATGGGCGACGTGCGCGACTTCCGCAACTTCATGGGCGCGGTGATCGACGCCGGCGCGTTCGCCACCCAGCGCGACGCCGTCAAGCTCGTGACCGGGGCCAAGGATGCGCAGGTGCTGGTCGGCGGCGAGACGGACGACTCGCAGGGCTACTTCGTGTCGCCGACGGTCGTCGAGACGACCGATCCCGGCTTCGACCTGATGCGCCGCGAGCTGTTTGGCCCGGTCGTGACGGCATACGTGTACGACGAGAAGCGGGTCGACGACACCCTCGAGCTGGTCGACAAGACGTCGCCGTATGCGCTCACGGGCGCGGTGTTCGCCACCGACCGGCGCGCGATCGAGCACGCCTCGGCCGCGCTGCGAAACGCCGCCGGGAACTTCTACGTCAACGACAAGCCCACGGGCGCGGTCGTCGGCCAGCAGCCGTTCGGGGGCGCCCGCGCGTCGGGGACGAACGACAAGGCCGGGTCGATGTGGAACCTGATGCGGTGGACGAGCCCGCGCACGATGAAGGAGACGTTCGTCCCGGCGACGGACTACCGCTACCCGTTCATGGGCGCCGAGTAGCGCCTCCGTGCGCGTAAAGGGTCGGCCGGTCGCAGCCGATCCTTTCCAGGATGGACGAACAGCGCAGGGAGTTCTTCCGCGTCATGGTGCGGCTGCCGGTGTCGTGCGCAGCCGTCGGCCGCGACGGCCGCACCAGCCTGATGGTCGTGCGCTCGGTCGACCTCTCGGCCGGCGGCGTCAAGGTCGTCACGGAGCACGAGCTCGTGCCGGGGAACCGCGTGCGGGTCGTCTTCCGGGTTGACGACGACACCACCGCGCGGCTCGACGCGACCGTCCTGCGGGTCGAGTCTCTCGGCGACGAGCTGTACCGCTACGCGATCGACTTCGATCCCCTCGACCGCACCGTCGAGCAGCGGCTGATGCGCGCCGTCTATGCGGCCGAGCAGCTGAACGCGGGCCGCCACAAGCACGTGCGCATGACCGTCTGGCAGGCGATGCGGTGCCGCAACGCCGAGGGCGACGACTTCGGCGCGCACGCGCTCTCGATCTCGGCCGACGATGCTCAGGTGATCACGGCCCACGTGCTGCGCGAAGGCGAGCGGCTGGCGATCCTCATGGAGGACGGCGAGCTCGGGTTCGACGTCAAGACCGACGCGATCGTGCACTCGATGCACCGCGACCTGCGCGGGAACTTCGTCGCCACCGTGACGTGGGACGGGCTCGACCGCGTCGCCCGCTCCGCGATCCTGCGCCGCTCGATGGAGCAGGAGCGGCGCGACCTCGCGGGCGACTAGACTCGCCCGCCATGAGAGTGGCGGTGATCGGGCTCGGCACGATGGGGGCGCCAATGGCCGGGCATCTGCTCGCGGCCGGCCACGAGGTCACGGTGCACAACCGCACCCGCTCGCGAGAGGAGCCGCTGGCCGAGGCGGGCGCGCGCCGGGCCGAGTCGCCCGCGGCGGCGGCGGCGCACGCCGAGGCCGTGCTCACGTGCGTGTCGGACACGCCCGATCTCGAGCACATCCTGCTCGGCCCGGGCGGCGTCGCCGAGGGGCTGGCCGCCGGTGGCGTGATCGTCGACTGCTCGACCGTCTCGCCGGCCGCGACGGCGCAGCTTGCGGCCACGCTGCGCGAACGCGGCATCGGTCTCGTCGACGCACCGGTCTCGGGCGGGTCCGAGGGCGCCCAGAAGGGCACGCTCACGATCTTCTGCGGCGGCACCGACGCCGACGTCGCCACGGTGACGCCGATCCTCGAGGCGATCGGCAGCCGGATCACGCACCTCGGCGCGAGCGGCGCCGGCCAGGTCGCCAAGGCCGTGAACCAGGTGATGATCGCCGGCACCTATGCCAGCGTGGGCGAGGGCATCGCGCTGGCCGAGGCCGCCGGCCTGCCGCTGCCCGCGCTCGTCGAGGCGCTCTCGGGCGGGGCGGCCGCCTCGTGGGTGCTCCAGAACCGCGCCGGCAACATGATCGCCGACAGCTATCCGCTCGGGTTCAAGCTGGCGCTGCATCGCAAGGATCTGGGGATCGCGCTGGACGAGGCCGCCCGCGCCGGCCTGCCGATGGACGTCGCCGCGCTCGTCGCGCAGCAGGAGGACGCGCTGATGGCCGACGGCCACGGCGACGAGGACGTGAGCGCGCTCGCCCGCCTGCCCAAGCGCACTGAATAAACGGGGTCAGACCCCGTGTATTCAGGGAACGGGCGAACAGCGGGGACTGTCCCGGCATGGGGACAGTCCCCATTCTGCCCGCAGGAGACAGGCACCGGAGTGCGGCTAGGAGACCGGGGCCGAGACCGGCTCGAGCTCGAACGGCAGCAGCGCCACCGCTTCGGCGAAGCGGGCCAGGAGCGACGGGCGGTCGCGGGCGGCGAGCGCCACCACCGCCAGGCGGTGGCTCACGGTGTCGTCGTCGTTCTCGCTCAGGCGGCGGCCGGGGCGCACGAGCACCTCGACGTGCGCGTGCGGGTAGCGCTCGAGCACCGCGGTCGGGTCGGGCACGGCGCGCACCACGGCGTCGTCGTAGGCACGCAGCAGGAAGCTCGCCGTGACCATGCCGGCGCGCGCCGGCGGCAGATGCGGCGTGCGGCCCGTGCACAGATCGAGCTGGATCTCGTAGCTCGACACGCCGTGCATCGCCTGCACGAGCGGCGCGAACTGCGACGCCATGCGGCCGTTGACCTCGACGATCGTCACCCGGCCGTCCGGGCGGACGAAGAACTCGATGTTGAACAGGCTGCCGTCGAACCCGAGCGCGGGCATCAGCCGGGCCGCGACCGCGGCCATCGCCTGGCGTGGCCCCTCCGGCAGCGCGCTCGGATACTCGAAGCGCAGGAAGCTGATGCCGTTCGGGTGCATGACGGCGTCGGTGACGCCGATCGGCGTCATCCGCCCACCCTGCATCCAGCCCTCGAACGTGACCAGCGTCCCCTCGAGCAGCTCCTCGGCGATCAGCATGCGGAACGTGCGCCCCTCGAGCGCGCGGTCGTGGGCCGTGACGGCGTCGATCTCGACCCGGGCACGGGCGACGGCCGCCGCGAACTCCGCCTCGTCGCCGACCCGGTAGGCGAGCTGGGACAGGTGGGCGGCGACGGGCTTCAGGAAGAACGGGAACGGCAGGGGCGGCACGACGGCGGCGTCGTCGAGGTCGACCGGCGCGAAGGCCGGCGTCGCCTCGGGCACGACCGCGGCCTGCACGCGGCGGCAGGCGAGCTTGTCGTGGCAGCGCATGAACGCCTCGCGCCCGGGGCCGGGCAGGCCCGCGGCGTCGGCGATGATCGTCGCCAGGTGCCCGGTCGCGTCGCTCGAGCCGAGGATGCCGTCGGCCTGCGGCCCGAAGCGGATCATGTGGTCGACGAACGTGCGCGCGTCGAACTCCGCCCCGATCGGCTGTCCCGCGAAGCGGAGCGCGAACCGGTCGAGGATCCGCTCGTCGGCGAGGTTCAGCCGGTCGCGCTGGCCGGGACAGACGACCAGAACGCTCGGCACCGGGTCGTACGACGGGCCGTCCACCGGCCGTATTGTGACGGACGGAACGCGTGCTCGCCACTTGCCGGCTTGAGGGACGTGATCAGCCCCACACGGCCTCGGCGGTGCGGGCGAGCGTCTCGAGCTTGCGGCGCTGATCATCAGGTGTCAGTGCATTCCCGACCACAGACGTTGCAAAACCGCACTGCGGGCTGATGGCAAGCCGTTCCAGGTCGATGTGGCGCGCGGCCTCGTGGATGCGCCCGGCCAGCTCCGCGACCGTCTCGCGCCGGCCGGACTTCGTCGTCACCAGGCCGAGCACGACCACCCTGTCGTCGGGCACCTGCGCGAGCGGCTGAAACGAGCCCGACCGCTCGTCGTCGTACTCCAGCAGCAGCCGCTGCGCCCGCACGCCCTGGAACACCTGGCGCGCGATCGGCTCGTAGCCGCCCTCGACCAGCCACCGGCTGGCCTGGTTGCCGCGGCAGAGGTGGAAGCCGAACGTGACGCCGGGGTGGCCCTCCATCACCCAGTTGTCGAGCTCGATGCCGCGGCCGAGCCAGCGCTCGGCCGTCCAGCCCTGGCCCTCGTAGAACGCGCGGGTGGCCGGGTCGATCAGGAGCGGATAGTGCGGGGCGTCGAGCTGGATGTAGGTGCAGCCGAGCCGCACCAGCTCGCCGACCTCGTCGCGGGTGAGCGCGGCGACGTCTTCGAGGAAGTCGTCGAGCGTCGGGTAGGCGTCGCGGGATCGCTCCGCCGACCACAGGTTCGCGTACAGGCTGGGGCTCGCGAGCGTCACCTTGGGGACGGCGGTCGCGCGGGCGCGCAGATAGGTGAAGTCCTCGGCGGCGATGTGCCGGCGCCGCCGCAACCGCTCGCGCACGCCGAGCCCGGCCGGCCGCACGGTGGCCCGGTCGCCGGCGTCGTCGCCGTGCCAGTCACCCCACAGGTAGGCCTCGAGCGGCACCTCGCCGAACCCGTCGACGGCGTCGGGCAGCCCGCTCTGGAACGACAGCCGCCGCATCTCGCCGTCGGTGACGACATCGATCCCGGCCGCCTCCTGCAGGGCAACGGCGGCATCCACGGCTCGGTCCTCGGCCGCCTTCAGCTCGGCGTCGGTCGCCTGGCCGCGCTCGAAGCGGTCGCGCACCGCGAGCAGCTCGGGCGGCCGCAGCAGGCTCCCGACCACGTCGGTGCGGGCGATCGTCACGGCGACCGAGTGTACCCGGGGTCAGCTGAGCGCGGCCTCGGCCGGCAGCACGAGCGGCTCCCGGTCGGTCTGCTCGCGCACGCGCAGGTCGTAGTACAGGTACGCCGTCGCGATCGAGGCGTAGGGGAGGGTGAGGATGTAGACGATCCCGGACACGATGTTCACTCCGGTCAGGCTGAGCGGCGTCGTCAGCAGGAAGGCGATGCCGACCAGCGGACCGAGCAGGAGCGCCACCCCGACCACGGTGAGGACGATCGCGGCCACGCGCCACCAGCTGCCGTGCACGAGCACGGCACTGCGGCGCAGACCCACGCTCCACGACAGGTCCTCGAGGACGATGCACTGGGTGAAGAGCGACCAGCGCACGAGCAGCCAGATCGAGATCGGGATGCCGACGATGGTGATCTGGAGCAGGACGACCGCGGCGGCGACGACCACGAGCGCGACCACGAGCGAGCCGATCCGGCGGCGCACGGCGGCGTAGGCGCCGCGCACGTCGGGACCGAGATCGTCCGCCGCCCGGGCGACCGCATGGGCGACGAGCGCCTGCACGATCGTGAGCCCCGCCGTCCCCACCACGAGGCCGAGCGCGATCGCCGTCCCGGCCACCGCCGCGTTCGTCGATCCGGCCGCGTCCTGCAGCGCCCCGAACCGGGTGAGGCCGAACAGGAGCGCCTGCAGCCCGGCGATGACGATCGCGATCGGCACGAACACGGCCCCGATCGTCATGAACCGGCGCGGATTGCGACGGTACATGTGCGCCGACGCCGACAGGATCTGCCCCAGGCCGCGCCTACGCGCCACGTGCAGCGGCTGCGACGGGCGCCACGGCATCCGCAGCGCCTTCCAGACGAGTGCCAGGATCACGGCCAGGATGGCGAGGAAGACGGCCGGTCCGCCGCGCACGGCCGCGGTGAGGAGGTTCGATCCGGCGGCGACGCCGCCGCAGAACACGTCGGTGGCGCGTGGCAGGCCGGTCATGCTGCTCGGCACGGCGAACGCCGACGGATGCCAGCGCGTCTGTGCCCACGCGATCGGATGGTCCCATTGCGAGTGCACGTTGGGGCCGGTCGGGCCGTTGTAGAACGCGGGGTGCTGCTCGCCCCAGTGGCCGGTGTAGGTCAGCCACGGGTACTGGGCCGCGATCTGGGCCGGGTCGTTCGGCACGAGCTGCACGGCGGGGTGCAGCACCCGCCACGGGCCGCGCGTGTTGTCGCAGCCGACGCCGGCCGCGCCGCTCGCGCCCAGGTACAGCGCCGGCTGGTAGTAGTTGGCGTGCGAGCCCTCGGCCGGATAGACGACCGGGTGCGTGCCGTCGACCTTCTCGAGCTTGGAGGCATCCCAGGCGGCGCTCTCGGCGCCGTCGTGCTGGCTGTAGCCGACCTCGGACGGGGCGACGTGGAGGGCGGCTTCCGCGGTTGCCGCCGGGAAGTCGAGCTGGATCATCTCCCAGTCGCCTTCGTGCTTGTTGTTGAAGTCGTTGTAGATGTAGAAGAACCAGTAGGCGAGCGCGGTCTGACCGTCTTCGGACACGACGCGGGCGTAGGTCGTAGCGACCGCCGTCGTCTCGAGCTCCTGCTGCCACTGTTCGTACGAGCAGCCCGGGTTGAGCGCGTCGCCGGGGAAGTCGAGGTGATAGCCGGTGTGGCCGCCCGCGATGTCGGCGGCGGTCGGCGCGACCTTGACCAGGTTCGCGCCCTGCCACGGCCCGCGCAGCGCGACCTGGTCGTTTCCGAGCACGGCGTCGACGTCGATCGGCGTGAACGGCTCGCCGCCTCCGCAGGGGGTCATCTGGGCCACCAGCCGCACCTCGGGCGAGTAGCGGCCGGCGAGCGTCGCCTGCGGCGAGGTGTCCGCCAGGGCACCCGCCGGCAGCGCCGCCGCGAGGGCCGCCCAGGCTGCGAGTGCGAGCAGGAGCTTGGAACGCATTCCCAACGGTTCGGCGGCCCCGACCGCGACCCTGCCCGGCCCGGGCGCGCTCAGGCGTCCTCGTCGCCCAGCCGCGGGCTTGACACCACCCGGTGGATGTGAGACAGATTCCGCTCCGCCTGTGCGGCGTGCGTTTCACGGGCGGAACCGGGAGATGGACGATCCCCGACCTGATTCGAGGCGGTGCTGATGGCGGTTGCTGTCGGCGAGCGCGCGCCCGAACGGCGCTCGGCGGCGCCCACCCGGGTGGTCTCGCCCGGGATCGCGGCGGTGCTCGGCGTGCTCGAGGCGCTCGACCGGCTCGGCGCCTGCGGGCTGGCCGAGCTGAGCGCGGCCACCGGCCTGCCCAAGACGACGCTGCACCGGGCGTGCACGGCGATGGAGGAGCGCGGGTTCGTCGAGCGCTGCGGCGACGGCGGGTACGCCCTCGCCCCGCGCGCGGTCGAGCTCGGCACCCGCAGCGCGTGCTCGGCGCTCGTGTCGGCGTTCGAGGCCGAGGCGGCCGGACTGCTCGAGCGCCACGACGAGACCACCTGCCTGGCCGTCCTCGACGGCACCGATGCGCTCTTCATCGCCAAGGCCGAGACGTCGCAGGCCGTGCGCCTGGTCACACGGGTCGGCAGCCGCCTGCCGGCGTTCGCGGCGGCGAGCGGCCGCGTACTCCTGGCGGCGCAGCCGCGCGAGGCGGTCGCGCGCCTGCTGGCCGGAGCCGACCTCGTGACGCCCGTGGGCCGGCGCCTGCGGCCGGACGAGCTCGACCGGATCCTCGACTGCGCCCGCGCCGAGGGCTACGCCGAGAACGTGAACGAGACGGCGCTCGGCCTGCACTGCCTGGCGGTGCCGATCGTGGCCGCCGCCGGCGCGACCGTCGCGGCGATGACCCTCTGCGTGCCGAGCGGCCGCATCGACCGCCGCCGGCGCGTGGCGCTGCTCGCCGACCTGCGCACCGTGGGCGTGCGCATATCGGCAACACTTCGCGCGGTCCACAAACCCCCGGACACGGCCTGACGTCGAACGTCGGACGGGGGACCGACAGACAGCATGAGCACGACGACGCCGAACCGGACAGAAAGGTGATGCCACCGATGGACGAAAACCAGCGCAGGCTCGACAGCATTCGCAGGGGCAGGTCGGAGCTCGACAACAGCTTCATCGACGAGTTCGCCGCGGGGCGCCTCAGCCGGCGGGAGTTCGTCCGCCGGGGGGCGGTCGTCGGGCTGTCGATGCCGCTCATGACCGCGATCATCGCCGCGTGCGGCGGCGCCAACAACACGAGCAGCTCGCCCGCATCCGGCGGCTCGAGCGGGGGGAAGGCCGGCGGCAACCTCAAGGTCGGCATCGTCACGCCGACGGCCGCCATCAACCCGGTGACCGTCGCCGACCAGGGCGGCCTCGACATGCTCGGCCAGACGGGCGAGTACCTGGCGATCTCCAACTCGACGCTGCAGCTCGTGCCCGTGCTGGCCGAGAGCTGGACGGCCAACTCGGACGCCACGATCTGGACGTTCAAGATCCGGCAGGGGGTCAAGTTCAGCAACGGCCAGCCGCTGACGGCCGACGATGTCGTCTACACGTACAAGCTGCAGACCGACCCGAAGGGCTCCGCGAACGCCCTGAGCGCGTTCGGCGGCGTGCTCGTGCCCTCGGGCGTGCAGAAGGTCGACAGCTTCACGGTCGCCTTCCACCTCGAGGCGCCGAACGGGAACTTCCCGTACCTGACCTCGTCGGACAACTACAACATGATCATCCTGCCGAACAACTACGACCCGACGAAGTGGGAGTCGAGCTTCATCGGGACGGGGCCGTTCAAGCTCAAGAGCTACACGCCCAAGGTGGGCGCGTCGTTCGTCCGCAACGATGCCTACTGGGGCACGAAGGCGCTGCCCGACAGCACCGACTTCACGTTCTACCAGGCCGAGTCGCCGGGCGTGCTCGCCCTGCAGGGCGGCACCATCGACGTCCTCGGCCAGTTCTCGGTCGGCGGCGGGCAGGCGCTGCTCACGGACTCGAGCGTGAAGGTGATCAACCTGAAGTCGAGCGCGCACCGCGAGCTCTCGATGCGCACCGACCAGGCGCCGTTCACCGACCCGCGGGTGCGCCAGGCGATCGCGCTCACCCTGAACCGGCCAGACATCATCCAGGGGCTTTTCAAGGGCAAGGCCGACCTGGGCAACGACAGCCCGTTCGCGCCGGTGTTCCCGTCGACCGACACGAGCGTCCCGCAGCGGGCCATGGACATCGCCAAGGCCAAGCAGCTGATGCAGGCTGCGGGGCACGGAAGCGGCTTCTCGACCAAGCTCTTCACCGAGCAGTTCCTCGAGATCCCGCAGCTGGCCCAGATCGTGAAGCAGGCAGCGACCCAGATCGGGGTCAACATCGCGCTCACGATCGAGTCGTCGTCGCAGTACTACGGCAAGGCCGTCCCCGGCCAGTCCGACTGGCTGGACGGGGCGATGAGCCTGGTCGACTACGGCCACCGCAGCGTGCCGAACGTGTTCCTGACGGCTCCGCTGCAGAGCACCGGCACCTGGAACGCGGCCCGCTTCAAGAACAAGGAGTACGACACCCTCTCCAAGCAGTACATCGCCGCGCCGGCGACCGACGTCCAGGGCCAGAAGACGATCGCGGGCAAGATCCAGAACCTGCTGCTCGAGCAGACGCCGATCATCTACCCCTACTTCTACAACTACCTGACCGCGACCGGGTCGACGGTCAGCGGGGTCGAGCCGACGGCGATCGGGCACATCTTCCTGTTCGGAGCATCGAAGGCGTGAGCAGCTGAACCGATGCCGGCCGCGGGCGATCCCGCGGCCGGCATCCACCTCCCGAGTCATGACCATCTTCATCCTCAAGCGCGTCGGCCTCGCACTCGTCACGCTGTGGATCCTCAGCCTGATCGTCTTCTTCGCCGGCCAGGTGCTGCCCGGTGACCCCGGCCGCGCGATCCTCGGACCGCTCGCCGCCCAGAGCGCGGTCAAGCAGCTCGACCACCAGCTGGGCGTGGATCAGCCGCTGATCACGCAGTACTGGGACTGGATCACGGGGTTCGTGCGCGGCGACATGGGCAACTCCTACCAGTTCCGGGCGCCGGTCGAGCCGTTCATCACCTCGGCGATCGGCAAGTCGCTCGAGCTCGCGGCGGTCGCGTTCATCCTGGTCGTGCCGCTGAGCCTGGTCGGCGGCGTCGTCGCCGCGCTCAACGTCGGCAAGTCCCCCGACCGCATCATCACCGTGCTCGGGCTGTCGCTCTCGACGGTGCCCGAGTTCGTCTCGGGGATCGTGCTCATGATCGTGTTCGGGATCTGGCTGAACGTGCTGCCGCTCTCGGCCGCGTGGCCGCCGGGCGCGTCCATCCCCACCCAGATCTACCACCTGATCCTGCCGGCGATCCCGCTCGTGCTGATCCTGTTCGGGTACATCGCGCGCATGGCCCGCGCCGGCACCGTCGAGGCGCTCGACTCCGACTACGCCCGCACGGCGACGCTGAAGGGGCTTCCGCGCGGCATCGTCATCCGCCGCCACGTGCTGCGAAACTCGCTCGTGCCGACCGTCACCGTCATCGCCACCCAGGTGGGCTACCTGATCGGCGGCCTCGTCGTGATCGAGACGCTCTTCAACTACCAGGGCGTCGGGAACCTGATCTTCAAGGCCGCCCAGGACAAGGATTTCCCCATGCTCGAGGCGGGCGTGCTCACGATCGGGATCGTCTACATGTTCGCGACGCTGATCGCAGACTTCATCTACTCGATGCTGAACCCGCGCATCCGCTTCGGAGACGCCGAGTGAGCGCCGCGAGCCCCACGGTCGAGGCTGCAGGGGCGCTCGACGCCGGCGTCGGCCAGGTGCGGCGCGAGCTGCTGGGGCAGCTCGCGCGCTCGAAGACCTTCCTGATCGGCGCGGTGATCGTCGGCTTCTGGGTGGTGTGCGCGCTCTTCGGCGGCACGCTCGCGCCGCACGACCCGCTGGCCCAGAACCTGCTCTTGGTCAACCACTCGCCGGTGTCGGGGCACTGGTTCGGGACCGATCAGCTGGGGCGCGACGTGCTCTCGCGGGTCATCGTCGGCGCCCGCAGCATCCTCATCATCGCCCCGCTGGCGACGCTTCTGGGCACGGTGCTCGGCACCGCGCTCGGCCTCGCGATGGGCTACTTCGGCGGCTGGACCGACAACATCGCGAGCCGGATCGTCGAGGCGGTGCTCTCGCTGCCGGTCGTGATCGTGGCGTTCCTGTTCGTGGTCGCCCTGGGGCCGTCGACGCGCACGCTCATCGTCGTCATCGGTTTCGTCTTCACGCCCCTGATCGCGCGCACGGTGCGCTCGGCGGTGCTGCAGGAGCGCGAGCTCGACTACGTCGCCGCCGCCCGCCTGCGCGGCGAGCGCTCGCCCTACATCATGTTCGTCGAGATCCTGCCCAACGTCCTGCAGCCGATCCTGGTCGAGTTCACCGTCCGCGTCGGCTACGCGATCTTCGCCGTCGCCACGCTGTCGTTCCTCGGCTTCGGCATCCAGCAGCCGCAGCCGGACTGGGGCGGCGACATCTCGGTGAACTACGGCCTGATCACGGCCGGGTACTGGTGGGAGACGCTCTTCCCGGCCCTTGCGATCGCCTCGCTCGTCGTCGCCGTGAACCTGGTCGCCGACTCGATCTCGGGGGTGCTCGAGGGATGACGGCGGCCGTCCCCGACGCAGCTCCCGAGCGCGGCGACGCGCTCGACGTCGCGCATGTCGACGTCGCCTACCGCGTACGCGGCAGCGATCGGCTCGTGCTGCGCGACGTCTCGTTCCGGATCGGCCGGGGTGAGTCGTACGGCCTCGTGGGCGAGTCGGGCTCGGGCAAGTCGACGATGGCGCTCGCGCTCATGCGCTACCTGCCGCGCAACGGCCGGGTGCGGTCGGGGGCGATCACGATCGACGGCCGCGATGCGCTCGCGCTCGGCCGCTCCGACCTGCGCCGGCTGCGCGCCCAGACCGTGTCGATGGTCTACCAGGAGCCGGGCCGCGCGCTCAACCCCTCGATCCGCGTCGGCCGCCAGGTGGCCGAGGTGTACGAGATCGCCGGGATGGACGGAAAGCAGGCGCTCGAGCGGTCGGAGGCGATCCTGAACCGAGTGCGCATCTCCGACCCCGCCGGCGTGATGCGCCGCTACCCGCACCAGCTCTCGGGCGGGATGCTGCAGCGGGTCGTGATCGCCATGGCGCTCGCCTCGGAGCCGGCGCTGCTCGTGCTGGACGAGCCGACGACCGCCCTGGACGCCACCGTCGAGGCCGAGGTGCTCGACCTGGTCGCCGCGCTGCGCGACGAGTTCTCGACGTCGGTGCTCTTCATCAGCCACAACCTGGGCGTGATCGCCCGCATGTGCGACCGGGTCGGCGTGTTGTACGCGGGCGAGCTCGTCGAGGAGGGGGCGGCCACCGAGGTGTTCGAGAGCCCCCGCCATCCGTACACGGTCGGGCTCCTGCGCTGCATCCCCCGCCGCGGCCGGCGCAAGGATCACGGCCGCCTGGACACGATCCCCGGGTTCCTGCCCCAGCCGGGCCACACCGCCGTCGGCTGCATCTTCGCGCCGCGCTGCGCCATCGCGGCCGATCGCTGCCGCACCGAGGCGCCGCCCGCGTACGCCGTCGCTCCCGGCCGCACCTCGCGCTGCCACTTCCACGAGCGTGCACCCGAGCTGCCGCGCGAGGCCGCCGTCGACCTGCAGGTGCCGCAGCCCCGCGACGCCGCAGCGCCGATCGTGAGCCTGCACGGCGTCTCGAAGACGTTTTCCTTCTACGGCGAGCGGCTGCGCGGCCTGGTCGACGTCGACCTGGACATCAACGCCGGCGAGACGCTCGGCCTGGTCGGCGAGTCCGGCAGCGGCAAGACCACCCTGGCCCGCGTCCTGCTCGGCCTGACCGCGCCCGATCCCGGGTCGGAGGTCGCGCTCGACGGCGCGGCGGTCGCCGGGGACGCCCGCGGCCGCACGCGCGAACAGGTGAAGGCGCTTCAGATCGTGTTCCAGAACCCCGACTCGGCGCTCAACCGCCGCCACAGCGTGCGGCGGCTCGTCGGCCGCGCGCTGCACCGCCTGGCCGGGCTCTCCGGCGAGGCGCTGCAGGCGCGCCTGATCGAGCTGATCCGGTCGGTGCGGATGGAGGAGCGGCACCTCGCGCTGCGGCCCACCCAGCTCTCGGGCGGCCTCAAGCAGCGGGTGGCGATCGCCCGCGCCTTCGCCGGCAACCCCCAGGTGGTCGTCTGCGACGAGCCGACCTCGGCGCTCGACGTCTCGGTACAGGCCGCGATCCTGAACCTGCTGGTCGACCTGCAGGCGCGCGAGGGCGTCACCTACCTCTTCATCTCGCACGACCTCGGTGTCGTGCGCTACCTGGCCGACCGCATCGCGGTGCTCTACCTGGGCCGGATCATGGAGCTCGGCACCGCCGAGACCGTCTTCGCCGGCCCGCACCACCCGTACACCGAGGCGCTGCTCTCGGCCGTCCCGACCATCGACGGCCTGCGCCGGGAGCGGATCCGGCTCGAGGGTGAGATCCCGAGCGCCGCCGACCCGCCCTCGGGGTGCGTGTTCCACACCCGCTGCCCGCGCAAGCTGGGCGCCATCTGCGAGACGAGCGAACCGCCGCTCGAGGAGGCCGAGGACGGCCATCTCATGCGCTGCCACATCCCGCTCGAGGAGCTCCGCCGGCTCCAGGCCGTTGAGGACGAGAGCCGCACTCCTGCCTGAGACCGGTGCGCGCCTGGAGGTGGTCGAGCTCGAGCTCGCGCCACCGCAGCGGCACGAGGTGCTCGTGCGCCTGTACGCGAGCGGCGTGTGCCACTCCGACCAGAACGCCATCGACGGCACCGCCGCGACCCGCTGTCCGGCGGTGCTCGGCCACGAGGGCGCGGGCGTCGTGGAGGCGATCGGCGCGGGGGTGGCCGCGGTGGCCGTCGGCGACCGGGTGGCGCTGTCGTGGCTGCCGGCGTGCGGCGTCTGCGAGGAGTGCCGGCGCGATCTGCCCCACCTGTGCGCGGCGGCATTCCCGGCGATGGACGCCGGCGGGCTCCTCGACGGCACGACCCGCCTGTCCTACGAGGGCCGACCGGCTTACCACTACTCGCTGCTCTCGACGTTCGCCGAGCACACCGTCGTGCCCGAGGCGTCGTGCATCCCGATCGCGGCCGACGTGCCGTTCGGCGTGGCGGCGCTCGTCGGCTGCGCGGTGACCACCGGTGTGTGCGCGGCGTGGCGGACGGCCCGTGTGGCGCCGGGCGACCGCGTGGCCGTCTTCGGCTGCGGCGGCGTCGGCCTCTCGGCCGTGATGGGCGCCGCGGCTGCCGGGGCCGCGCCCGTGGTCGCGGTCGACATGAGCCTCGAGCGGGCGCAGGCGGCGGGCGAGTTCGGCGCCACCGAGGCGGTGGCGTGGCAGGGCGACGCCGATGCCACCGCCGCGGCCGTGCGCGCGCGCTCGGGCGGCGGCGTCGACCACGCCTTCGAGGCGACGGGGCGGCCCGAGGCGATGCGGGCGGCCTTCCTGTCGGTGCGGCCTCGCGGCCAGGCCGTGCTCATGGGCATTCCACGCGAGGATGCCGAGCTGCGCGTGCCCGCCCGGCTGATCCCGCGCGGCGAGCGCCGCGTCATCGGCGCCCTGTACGGCTCATGCCGCCCCGAGCGCGACTTCCCGCTCGTCCTCGACGCCTACCGCCGCGGCCGGCTGCCGCTCGACCGGCTGATCTCCCACCGGCTGCCGCTGGAGCGGATCGAGGACGCCTTCGCGCTCCTGCGCGAGGGCGGCGCGCGGCGGGCGGTGCTCGAGCTCGGGCCCGACGGGGCGGCGGCGTGAAGATCGCCTCGATCGAGACGCGCCGCTACCGCTTCGCGCTCGACCCGCCGCTCCTGGCGGCCTGGGACCCGCAGCCGCGCACGCACCAGGAGGCGACTCTGGTGCTCGTCACCTCGGACGACGGCCTGCGCGGGTGCGCGAGCGGCGACGCGCTCCCCGACGCCGAGCTGCTCGCCGGCCTGCTGCGCGGGGTCGATCCCCTCCGCACCGAGGTCGTGCGCGAGGTGTGTGAGACGGTCGACTTCCACGGCGGCCGGCCGTGGACGCTCGAGGTGGCGGTGTGGGACCTGGTCGGCCGCGCGCTCGGCCGGCCGCTGTGGCAGCTGCTCGGCGGCCGCAGCGAGTCGCTTGTCGCGTACGCGTCGTGCGCGGAGCGGGTCGCGGCCGACGAGCGGGCGCGGCGCTGCGTCGCGCTGCGCGATGCGGGGGTGCGCGCCGTCAAGCTGCGCTTCCACGACGAGGACTGGCGCCGTGACGTCGAGGTCGTCTCGGCGGTGCGGGCGGCGGTCGGCGCCGAGATGCGGATCATGGTCGACGCGAACCAGGGCTGGCGGATGCCGGGCGACCGCTCGCCGCGCTGGGACGTCGCCACCGCCATCGCCTGTGCCCGCGCGCTCGAGCCGTTCGGCGTCGAGTGGCTCGAGGAGCCGCTGCGCACCGACGACATCAACGGCTACGCCGCGCTCCGGCAGGCGACGTCGCTGCGGATCGCCGCCGGCGAGATGGTGCGCGAGGCGGCCGGGGCGCGCGACCTCGTCGTGCGCGGCGGCGTCGACGTGATCCAGCCCGACGTCGTCCTCGCCGGCGGGATCGGCGGCGCCCGGCGCGTCGCCGCCCTGGCCGACCTGCACGGCCGCATGTGGTCGCCGCACACCTGGTCGAACGGCTACGGCCTGGTCTGCAATCTGCATGCCGCGCTCGCGTTCTCGACGTGTCCGTACATCGAGGTGCCGTTCGACCCGCCGGCCTGGACGGCGGAGCGGCGCGACTGGCTGCTGCCCGCCCCGGTGCGGATCGCGGCCGACGGCACGATCCGCCCGCCGGCCGGACCCGGCCTCGGTGTCGAGCCCGACCTCGACGCGCTCGAGCGCCACAGGGTGGCATGAGCCCCGCCCCCGTCGAGATCCAGGCGGCGGTGCTCGAGCGCCACGGCCTGCCCGTGCGCGTCGAGCGGCTGCTGCTGCACCCGCCCAAGGACGACGAGGTGCTCGTGCGCGTCGCGGCCGCGGGCGTGTGCCACTCCGACCTGCACCTCGCGCAGGGTCACCTGGGCGACGGCCGCTGGCCGATCGTGCTCGGGCACGAGGGCGCAGGAGTCGTCGAGGCGGTCGGCGCGAGCGTCAGGCACGTTGCCCCGGGCGACGCCGTCGCGTTCTGCTTCGTGCCGCCGTGCGGGGCGTGTCGCATGTGCGTTGCCGGCCGGCCCAACCTGTGCGAGCCGGCGGCCGAGCACTCGGTGGCGGGCGTGCTGATGGACGGCAGCTCGCGGCTCGAGCGCCCGGACGGCACACCCATCAAGCACTTCCTGCACGTGTCGTGTTTCGCCGAGCGCTGCGTCGTCCCGGCCGCGACGGCGGTGCCGATCGGCGCGGGTCTGCCCCTGTGGCAGGCCGCGCTCGTCGGCTGCGGCGTCGTCACCGGCGTCGGGGCGGTGCGAAACGCGGCCCGGGTCGCGCCCGGGGAGTCGGTGTGCGTGATCGGATGCGGCGGCGTCGGCCTGCAGGTCGTCTCGGGGGCCAAGCTCGCCGGCGCGGGCCGGATCGTCGCCGTCGACCGCGACCCGGGCAAGCTCGCCCTCGCCCGTGCCCGCGGAGCGACCGACACGCTCGAGGCGGGCGGCGACGTGCGGGCGGCCGCCGCCGAGCTCGTGCCGGGCGGGTTCGACCACGCGATCGAGGCCGTCGGCCGCGGCGACACGATCCGGCTGGCGTGGGACCTTCTGCGGCCGGGCGGCCAGGCGACGGTCGTCGGCATCGCCCCGGCGGGCGTCGAGGTGTCGCTGCCGGCGCTCGATCTGCTGAACGAGAAGACGCTGCGCGGCTGCTACTACGGCTCGGCCGATGTGGCGGCCGAGCTGCCGGGCCTGGTGCGGCTCGCGACCTCGGGCGAGATCGACCTCGCCGGGGTCGTCTCGCACGTCACCGACCTGCACGGCGTCGAGGAGGCGCTGCAGCGCCTGCGCCGCGGCGAGGGTGCCCGCACGATCGTGATCCTCGACGCCGAGCTCGCCGGGCGCGGCGTGGATTCAGGCCCGCGGGGGCGCGAGTAGGATCCGCGCGATGATCGCGGTCACGTTCACAGGCGCAGGCGGGGTGGAGGTCGTGCGCGTCGAGGAGCGGCCCGATCCGGTGCCGGGCAGCCACGAGGTGGTCGTCCGCGTCACGCATGCGGGCCTGAATCCGGCCGACCTGGCCCAGATGGCCGGCCGCTATCCGGCACCCGCCGGCTCGCCGCAGGACATCCCCGGCCTCGAGGTCGCGGGCACGGTCGTCGCGCTCGGCGCCGCGGTCACGACCTGGCACGAGGGCGACCGCGTCTTCGGCATCGTCGGCGGCGGCGGCCTCGCCGACACGGTCGTCGCGCACGCGCGCCACGTGGCGCGCGTGCCCGACGCGCTCTCCGACCCAGACGCGGCGGCGGCGCCCGAGGCGTTCGTGACCGCCCACGACGCGGTCTTCACCCGCGCCGGCCTGCTCATGGGCGAGACGCTGCTCGTGAACGGCGCCAACGGCGGCGTCGGCACGGCCGCGGTCCAGCTGGGGGCCGCGATCGGCGCCCGCGTGCTAGCCAACGCGCGCGTCCATCACGACCGGCTGGGGGCGCTCGGCGCAGAGCCGGTCGCGCTCGCGGACGCGGCCGGGGTGGACGTCGTGCTCGAGCTCGTCGGCGCGCAGAACCTGGCCGGCAGCCTGGCGGCGCTCGCCCCGCGCGGCCGGGTGATCATCGTCGGCACGGGAGCCGGCGCCGAGACCGACGTGTCGCTGCGCGTGCTGATGGGCAAGCGCGCGAGCCTGATGGGCACGGTGCTGCGCGCGCGCCCGCTCGAGGAGAAGGCCGCGGCCGTGCAGGCGTTCGCGCATCAGGTGGTGCCGCTGCTTGCGAGCGGCCGCGTGCGGCCGCTGGTCGACCGCGTGTTCCCCGCGGCCGACGCCGTCGCGGCGTTCGCGCACCTGGCCGCGCCGGGCAAGTTCGGCAAGGTGCTGCTCCAGTTCGGCTCGTGAGCACGGGCGTCGTCGTCCGGCCGGCGGGGATGTCGGACGTCGCGGCGGCCTTCGCGGTCTCCCAGGCGGTTGCCGTGGCGCTGCACGGCCGCGCGGACACGACGGTCGAGCACCTGCGCCTGGCCTGGGACTACGGCCATGCCTGGGTGGCGCTCGATGCCGGAGACCGCGTGGTCGGGTACGCCACGCTCGAGGACGGCTACGTCGAGGTGTGGCCACACCCCGCGGCAGGCGCCGAGGTCGCGGATGCTCTGCTCGACGCGGTCTCACGCCGCGGCGGTGCGCTCGAGACGATCGTGCCGGCGGCGGCCGAGGCGCTGGTTGCGCTCTACCGCGGCCGGGGCTGGGTGCAGACGCGCGAGGTGCTGCGGATGGAGATCGATGTCTCCGATCGACCGCAGGCGGCTGCGTGGCCGCCCGCCGTGAGGGTGCGCACCTACCACGACGACGACGCTCGCGAAGTCCACGCGCTGCTCGAGGCGGCGTTCGAGGGCAACGCCGAGGAGGTGCCGCCGTTCGCGCGCTGGCACCCGTGGATGACGAACGATCCGAGCTTCGACCCGGCCGTGTGGTTCCTGGCCGAGGCGGGCGAGCTGCTCGCAGGCGTCTGCCTGTGCTGGCGGGAGGGCTGGGTGAAGGATCTCGCCGTGGGGCCGTCATTCCGTGGCCACGGCGTGGGCGAGGCGCTCCTGCGCCACGCGCTGACGGTGTTCCACGACCGCGGCCTGACCACGGTCGGGCTCAAGGTCGACGCCGACAACCCGACGGGTGCGGTGCGCCTGTACGAGCGCGTCGGCATGGCCCGCGACCGCACCTACCTGATGTTCGCCTCTGGGTGAAACGGCTGGTGCCTGGCACCGGGAACCGGTGCCAGGCACTTCAGTGGCGTGCATAAACGGGGTCAGACCCCGTTTATGCACGCCGGGCAGTCGAGCTGCGGACGACGAGGCGGGGGCGGATCACGAGCTCGTGGCCGATCCGGCGGCGGCCCTCGATGGCGTCGAGCAGCATGGCCGCGGCGGCGGCGGCGGCACGGGCCGTGTCCCAGCTGACCGTGGTCAGCGCGGGGCTGACGAGGCGCGAGATGGGGTGGTCGTCGAACCCGGCCACCGAGATGTCGCCGGGGACACGCAGGCCGAGCTCGGCGCACGCCATGTAGGCGCCGTAGGCGAGGGCGTCGGAGAGCGCGAACAGGGCCGTCGGCGGGTGAGCGGCGCGGAGGGCCGCGAGGGCGGCGGCGCGCCCGTCGGCAGTCGCGAAGCCGCACACGCGCGTATGCACACCGCGGCGCCGGCGCGGCCGGTGCATGCCCGACGCGAGCACGGTGATGCGCTTGTGGCCGAGATCGCGCAGATGGTCGAGCACCAGGTCGGAGCCCTCATCGGCCTGGAACCGCACCGCGCCCGCCGGACGGGGCAGCGGCGTGCCGACCGCCACGACCGGCAGCTCGGCCACGATCTCGCTCCACGCCGCCGAATCGTGTGCCACCGGCAGGGCGATCAGCCCGTCCACGCGCTGGTCGACGAGGCCGCGGGCCCGGGCGAGCTCGGTGGCGGCATCCCCGTCGGCATCGGCGAGCAGCATGTGCCGGCCGCGCCTGCGCAGGTGCCGCTGGAGCTCCGAGGCGAACTCCTGATGCCAGTAGTCGGCCAGGCTGCCGCCGATCACGCCGATCACACCGGATGACCCTCCGCGGAGGGCGCGCGCGATCGGGTCGGAGCGGAATCCGATCTGGTCGGCGGCATCCCGGACGCGCTCGGCCGTCGCCGCCGAAACGCGCTGGCCGCGCAGGGCGTACGAGACGCCTGCGGGCGAGAGCCCGGTCAGGTCGGCGACATCGCGCAGCGTGACGCGCTTGCGTACGGGCTGTGGATCGGTCACAATGTTGGTGAATCGTTTCACAAGACCCGGGAGTCCGCAAACGCGCGTCGATCTGCACCAGCACCTGTGGCCGGAGGCGTACCTGGCGGCCCTGGCCGCGCGTGACGCGCCTCCGTCCATCCGCGGCCACGGGAAGGATCTGTGGCTCGAGCTCGCCTACGAGCCGAGCTGTTCGATCTCGGCGGCCGCCCACGACCCCGAGGCCAGGCTGGCGCTGCTCGACGCGTGCGGGATCGATGTTGCGGTGATCTCGATCTCGAGTCCGTGTGGGGTCGAGGCGCTGCCCGCCGACGAGGGCCGCCCGCTGCTCGAGGCCTACCACCAGGGCATCTCAGAGGTCGTGGCGGGGTCGGGAGGGCGGCTGCGGGCGTTCGCGGCCGCCTGTCTGGACGCACCCGATGCCGGGGCCGCCGACGTGGCCGATCGGCTCGCGGCGGGCTTCGTCGGCCTCTCGCTCCCGAGCGAGGCCATCGCCTCGCCGGCCGGCCTGGACCGCTGCGCGCCCCTGCTCGACATGCTGGAGCGGGCGGGGCGGCCGCTGTTGGTGCATCCCGGCCCGGCGCCCTGGACGCGGCCCGAACCCGCCGATCCCCGCCTGCCGGCGTGGTGGACGTCGCTCGCCCAGTACCCCGGCTGGTCGCTGCGGGCCTTCGCGACCTGGCGCGCGCTCGGCGCCACGGCCTACCCGGCGCTGCGGGTGGTGTTCGCGATCATGGCCGGCGGCGCACCGTTCCTCGAGGGGCGGTGGCGCACGTTCACCGGCCTCGCGGGCGAGATCGACCCGAACGTCTTCCTCGACACGGCATCCTGCCAGCGGCTCGACCTCGAGCTCGCCCTCGCCACCTACGGCGCCGAGCAGGTGGTGCTCGGCACCGACATTCCCGTCATCGCACCCGACCCGCTCTTGCGGTCGCTCGAGACGCTCGGCCCACCCGTGGTCGAGGCCGTCGCCGAGCGCAACCCGGGCCGGGTGCTCAACCTTGAGGGAGGTGTCCCATGAGAAGTGTGCCGGCTCCGGTCTCCACCTGGCTCCTGGAGCGGTGTAGCGAGGATCGCGACCTCGCCCCCGATGAGCTCCGCGCCGTCGTCCGCGAGCTGGCCGAACGGCCCGATCTGTGGCGCGGCCTCGTCCGCCACGACGAGCACGAGCGCGTCTACGTCCGCCTGCACCGCGATCACCACATCGACGCGTGGCTGCTGTGCTGGGTGGCGGCGCAAGAGACCGGGCTGCACGATCACGACCTCTCGAGCGGGGCCGTGCAGGTGACGGACGGCAGGCTGGCCGAGCTGCGGCTCGTGCTCGGCCGGCCCGACATGGACGAGGTGGTCTACACCGCGGGCGAAGGCTTCTGCTTCGACGGGTCGCGGATCCACGACGTCCGTCACACCGGCACCGAGCCCGCCGTCTCGCTGCACGTCTACTCGCCGCCGATCTGGCGGATGGGCTTCTACGAGCCGGGCGAGGACGGCCGTCTGGCACGACGATCGGCCAGCTACCTCGAGGAGCTCCAGGCCTCGTAGCGCGCGCCTAAGCTCCTGGCATGGCACCCCGCGCCGGCGCGACTGGACCGAGCGATCCCGTCTCGCCGGACCTCCCGGACGCGCTCGAGGTGCTCGCGCACGCCCCGGCCGATCTGCGGGGCGCCGAGTTGCGGGCCTGCAGCCTGCGCGGGCTGGCGCTCGCCGGCAGCACGGCCCACGACCTGCAGGTCGTGGAGTGCCGGCTCGACGACGCCGACCTCGCCGGCGCCCAGGTGCGCGGCATGCGCCTGCGCGACGCCTACGTGGCCGGCGGGAGCTGGGCGAACGCCGACGCGGGCTCGGCGGACATGCGCCGGGTCGAGGTGCGCGACGTGCGCCTCACGGGCACGACGCTCGCGGGCTGCGCGCTCACGGACGTCACCTTCGCCGGCTGCCGCCTCGACCTCGCCAACGTGCGCTTCGGACAGCTCGTGCGCGTGCGCTTCGAGAGCTGCGTGATGGCCGAGGTCGACCTGCAGGACGCCGCGCTCGAGTCGGTCGTGTTCAGCGACTGCGACCTGTCCGGCGCACGGCTCGCCGACGCGACGTTCACGGACAGCGCGATCCGCCGCTGCCGCCTCGCCGGGCTGGTCAATCCCGAACGGCTGCGGGGCGTGCGGATGACCGTCTCCGACGCGCTCGCGGCGGTGGACATGGTCGCGGCCGCCGCCGGGATCGCGCTCGAGCCGGCCGACGCCGACTCCTAGCTGCGGCGGTGCTATCGCGATCGGGCGGAGGCGCTCTACCATGGGAGCATGAGCGCGACCTCCGGCCCGGCCGACACGCCGCGGCGCACGCCGATCCCGCGGTGGGTGGCGCCGTTGTTCGCGCTCGTCGGCGTCGGGCTCGTCCCGTGGACGCTCTGGGTCGCCTACGACCTCCCCCAGCGTCACATCGCCAGGCACTGGGACGTCGCCTGGGCCGGCTTCGACATCGCCATGGCGTGTCTGCTGCTCGCGACCGCCTACGCCGCCCTGCGCCGCGCGGTGTGGATCCAGAGCACCGCCGCCGCCGCGGCCACGATGCTCGTGTGCGACGCCTGGTTCGACGTCGTCACCGCCTCGCGCGGAGCCGAGCAGGTGATGGCCGCCGCGTCGGGCATGCTGATCGAGCTGCCGCTTGCGGTGATCTGCGTGTGGGTGGCGCGAAACGCCGAGCAGGCGGGGGACTACCTCGAGGCTGCCGGGCGCATCACCCGCCGCCGCGCACGCCCCAGATGACGACTCCGCCGCCGACCGAGAGCCGGCGCGACCGGATCCGCTCCATGCCGGCGTCGGCCCACATGCGCAGCACCGACTCGAGCGGATGCCGTTCCCAGAACCCCTCGATGCTCGGACCGAGGAAGCGCCCGGTGTGCACCCAGCCCGGCCCCGCGAGCGCTCCGGCGGCCGGCAGGCCGATGCGGGTGTAGGCCCGCCAGGCGTGCAGCGCGGCGCCGCGCGGCACGCCGAAGTCGAGCGAGGCCATCATCCCGCCGGAGCGCACCGCCGCGGCCAGGGTGCGCAGCACGGCCGCGGGGTCGTCGACGTAGCGCAGCAGATAGGTGTGCGTGAGCGCGTCGACCGATCCCGGGGCGAGCGGAAGGCCCTCGGCGTCGGCCTCGACCAGGTCGATCCGCGCTCCCAGGCCGGCGATGTCGATCCGGTCGCGGGCGCCGGCGAGCATGTCGGGGCTCTGGTCGATCCCGATGACGCGGCAGGGGTAGCGCCGGGCGAGGGCGATCGCGACGGCGCCCGTGCCGGTCGCGACGTCGGCGACCACGGCCCCCGGACGATCGGCGGCCGGCGCCACCGTCTCGACCATCACGTCGTGCCAGCGCCGGTCCTGGCCGAACGAGAGCAGCTGCGCCCAGCGGTCGTAGTCGGCGGCGATGCCGGCGAACAGGCTGCGGGCGTGACGCTTGCGCTCCGAGACGGCGGACACGGCGGTAGCATCGCACACGCATGGCGGGCGACCCCCTCGCACTCGCGGTCCTCGGCCACGGGCTCGTCGATCCGGCGCGGCCGTGGCTGCGCGCCGACGACGAGGCGGTGCTGCGCGGACGGGCCGCGTTCGAGACGCTGCGCGTCTACGCCGGGCGCCCCTTCCGGCTCGAGGAGCACCTCGAGCGGCTGGCCCGCTCGGCCGCGGTGCTCGAGCTCGAGGAGCCGGACGCCGCCGGCCTGGCCGGCCTCGTCGGGGCGGCACTCGGCCACGTCGGCGCCGCCGACGCGGTTCTGCGGCTGGTGTGGACGCCCGGCGCCGCCGGCGGTCCGCCGACCGGGTTCGCGCTCGTGACGCCGCTGCCCGACGGCCTCGACGAGATGCGGGCCGCCGGGATCGCGCTCGCCACCCTCCAGCTGGCGACGGGCGCGACGGCGCGGCAGGCGTCGCCGTGGCTCCTGGCGGGAGTGAAGTCGACGAGCTACGCCGTCAACATGGCCGCCCAGCACGAGGCGCGCAAGCGCGGCGCCGACGACGCGCTCTTCCTCTCGCTCGAGGGGACGGCGCTCGAGTGCCCGACCTCGAACATCTGGTTCGTGGACGGCGGCACGCTGCACACGCCGGCGCTCGATCTCGGCATCCTCGCCGGCGTGACCCGCGAGACCCTGCTCGCCGCGGCCGCCGCGTCCGGGCTCGCCGTCGCCGAGGGCGCCTACCCGCGCGAGCAGCTGGCGGCGGCCGGCGAGGTGTTCACGTCGTCGAGCGTCCGCGAGGTGATGCCGGTCGTGCGCATGGACGGCGCCGCCATCGGCGACGGCCGGCCGGGCCCCGTCGCCGCCCGGATGCAGGCGGCGCTGCGCGCCGCGGCGGGCGTCTCCTAAAGGACGGCTTCGGGCACCTTGTGCCAGGCGGCGACGTACTCGCGCTGGAGCGGATGCGTCAGCCGGCCCGCCCAGGCCACCTGCACCATGTCCGGCGCCTTGGGGACGTGGCGCGGGTACATGCCCGCCTCCCACGGCAGCCGGTTGCCCTTGCGGTGGTTGCAGCGGCGACAGGCCGAGACGACGTTGTCCCAGGTGTGGCCGCCGCCGCGCGAGAGCGGCTTCACGTGATCCATCGTCAGATCGCGCGGGCCGCCGTCGCGGCCGCAGTATGCGCAGCGCCAGTTGTCGCGGCAGAACAGCACCCGGCGCACGACGTTGCGCTTGACCAGCGGCCGCAGCTCGACGTAGGCGGGTACCTGCAGGATCACCGGCAGGGCGACGCGCAGATGCTGCGACCGGTACACGACCGCCGGGTCGTCCGCGATCACCTGCGCCTGGCCGCAGACGACCAGCGACACCGCGCGCTCGCGGGTGACGAGGCTTGTTGGCCGCATGGTTGCGTCGAGCAGCAGACAGCGCACTCGCGTACCTCCCTGGTTCTCCCCGAAGTGTACGGGGGCGCGCCGCCGTCGGGGAGGGTCGGCGGCGTCTGGTAGGTTCAGCCGGTGGAGCGTGCGGCGATCGTGACGGGGGGCGGCACCGGCATCGGCCGGGCGGCGGCGGTCGCGCTGCACCGCGACGGCTTCCGCGTCGTCGTCGCCGGCCGCCGGCCCGAGCCGCTCGAAGAGACGCAAGCGCTGCTGGGCGACGGCTGCGCCGTCTATCCGGGCGACATCCGCGAGCCGGACGTGAGCGAGGGCCTGGTCGAGGAGTGCCTGGCCCGGTACGGCCGCATCGACTGCCTGGTGAACAACGCCGGCGGCCAGTTCACGGCCGCCGCGCAGGACATCACGCCCGGCGGCTGGCGGGCGGTGCGGCGGCTGAACCTGGACGCGCCGTGGTTCCTCACCCAGCGGGTGGCGACGCGGTGGATGATCGCGAACGGCGGCCGGGTGATCTCGGTCGTGCTGTGCCCGGAGCGCGGCATCGCCGGCATGGCGCACTCGTCGGCCGCCCGCGCGGGCATGGGCGCGCTCACCCGCACGCTGGCGATGGAATGGGGCCGCTACGGCATCGCCCTGAACTGCGTCGCACCGGGCTGGATCGACACCGAGGGCGTGCGCGGATACGGCCTCGACCTGGACGAGATCGCGGCCGCAATCCCGATGCAGCGGATCGGCGGCGCGGACGAGGTCGGCGAGCTGATCGCCTATCTGGCATCGCCCGCCGCGGCCTACATCACCGGACAGACGATCGCGATCGACGGCGGGATGGATCTGACCAGCAGCGGCTGGGCGCCGCCACAGCCGCGGTAAGCTGATCGGATGGCCGAGACCGTCTCGATCGACGCGCTCACGGGCGCGCTCGCCGACCACGCCTATCTTGCCGACCGCGGTCTTGCGACCGTGCTCTCGCTCGCCCTGGCGCTCGAGAAGCCGGTGCTGCTCGAGGGCGAGGCCGGCGTCGGCAAGACCGAGGCCGCAAAGGCACTCGCAGCGGTCACCGGCGGACGGCTGATCCGCCTCCAGTGCTACGAGGGCATCGATGTCGGCCACGCGCTCTACGACTGGAACCACGCCCGCCAGCTGCTCTACATCCGAACGCTCGAGGCCTCCGATGCGCTCGATCCGGCCCGGACGCTGCACGACCTGTTCGGGCGCGAGTTCCTCGAGCGGCGGCCGCTGCTCGACGCGATCGAGCACGCCGATGCGATCGCGCCGGTGCTTCTGATCGACGAGATCGACCGCGCCGACGACGAGTTCGAGGCGTTCCTGCTCGAGCTCCTGTCCGACTTCCAGGTCACGATCCCCGAGATCGGGACGATCCGGGCGGCCCGGCGGCCGCTCGTCGTGCTCACCTCGAACCGCACCCGCGACCTGCACGACGCGCTCAAGCGCCGCTGCCTGTACCACTGGATCGGCCATCCCGAAATCGACCGCGAGGTCGCGATCGTGCGCGCCCGCGTCCCCGGCGTGCCGGAGCGGCTGGCGGTCGAGGCGGCGACGTTCGTCGAGTCGCTGCGGGCGCTCGACCTGGCCAAGGTGCCCGGCGTCGCCGAGACGATCGATTGGATCCAGGCGCTCGTCGCGCTCGGGCAATCCGAGCTCGATGCCGGCGTCGTCGAGTCGACCCTCGGATCCGTGCTGAAGCACCACGAGGACATCGAGCTCGTCCGCGACGCGCATCTCGAGCGGCTCGTCGCCCAGGCTCGCGAAGCGTAGTGCCGGCGCCGGGAGACGCCGTGCTCGAGAAGATGGTCGGCTTCGGGCGCGTCCTGCGCGAAGCGGGGATGGAGGTCGGCCCGGGGCGGATCCAGGACGCCCTGCGCGGGCTCGACGTCGTCGGGCTCACCCGGCGCGAGGACGTCTACCACACGCTGCGCTGCACGCTGGTCGCGCGGCGCGAGGAGATCGACGCCTTCGACGCGGCGTTCACGGACTACTGGGAGCGCGTGCCGCGCACGCCGGCGCCCGAGATCGGGCTCGAGGTGCAGCGGCTCGATCCGAGCGTCGCGCCGGCCGCGACCGGGCGCGAGGCCGACGGCGGCGGCGACGACCGCGACGAGACGATGATGCTGCTCGCCTCCTCGCCCGACGAGCGCCTGCGCCGGCGCGACTTCGCCGACATGACGGTGTTCGAGCTGCGGCGGCTGCGGCGGCTGATGGAGCGGCTGCCTGCGGTCGCCCCGACGCGGCGGTCGCGCCGGCTGCGGGCGGGGTCGAGCGGCGACGTGTTCGACGCCCGGCGGACGCTGCGGCGGGCGATGCGCACGCAGGGCCTGCCCTTCGACCAGGCGTTCCGCGAGCGCAAGCAGGTGCCGCGCAAGCTCGTCTTCCTGTGCGACGTGTCCGGCTCGATGGAGCCGTACGCGCGGGCGATGGTCATGTTCATGCAGGCGGTGACCGTCGCCGGCCGCCAGGTCGAGGCGTTCGCGTTCGGCACCCGGATCACGCGACTCACGCCGCACCTGCGCACGCTCGACCCGGTCCGCTCGCTCGCCCGGGCCGGCGCGCTGATGCCCGACTGGGGCGGCGGCACCCGCATCGGCGAGTCGCTGCGCAGCTACAACGAGACGTGGGGCCGGCGCGGGCTGACGCGCGGGGCGGTCGTCGTGATCGTCTCGGACGGGTGGGAGCGCGGCGACCTGGGCCTGCTCGACACCGAGCTCGGCCGCATCGCCCGCCAGGCCCACAGGCTGGTGTGGGTGAACCCGCTCAAGGGCCACGAGGGGTTCGCGCCGCTCGCGGGCGGCATGCGCATCGCGCTGCGCCACGCCGACGCGTTCGTCGAGGGGCACAACCTGGTCGCCCTCGAGGCGCTCGCCGACGTGCTCGCGGAGCGGGATCTGGCCCGGGCGGTGGGGTAGGCGGGGCGCGGTCGGGAGGCGCGGGCTGCGCCAATTGGCATCCGCGGCAAATGCCAATTGGCAGGCGCCCGCCGCCGACGCCGCGCCGCCGACGCCAGCCGCTAGACTCGGTCGCGGCGATGAGCCCGGACCCGCACCGGCTTCCAGGCGAGCGACGGCGCCACTTCCGGGTCGAGGGGGAGTGGGTGATCACGGTGAGCGCGGTCGAGCACACGGGCGCCGTGACGGAGTTCGAGGGCAGGGCGCTGAACATCTCGATGAGCGGGATCATGCTCGAGGCGGCCGTGAACGCGAACCTGTGGGTCGACAAGGAGCTGACCCTGGCCCTGCCGGGCGGCGTCGGCCCCGTGCCGGCGCATGTGCGCCGCTTCCTCGAATACGCCGAGGACGGCCAGAACCGCACCCGCTGGGGTATCGAGTTCGGCGCAATGGACGTCCATCAGCAGGGCAACTGGGCCCGCTTCATCTTCACCGAGGCGCACCGGCTCGGCCAGCACGAAGAGCACCGCGCCTTCGCCGAACGTCGCTCGCGGTGACCGCCGCTACCCGAGGCAGGGCCCGGTGTCGGCGTGCGCGTGCACCAGCTGCAGCGCGTGGCGGATCGCGTCGAGCGGCACCCCGAAGCCGCCCGCGATCCCGCCGCCCTCGTCGGCGGCGAACATCATCGCCACGACCTGGCCGGCGCGGTTGACGACCGGGCCGCCGCTGTCGCCGTGGCGCAGCACGCCCCGCAGCGGCACGACGGTGCGAGCATGGATGTGGCGCCCGTACGCGTCCGGTGCGAGCGCGGTGACCGGGGCCCCGGCGCGGCCGGCGACGGCCGTGAGCGGGCCGTTCTCGGGATAGCCGATCAGGATCGCGCCGGCGCCCGAGGGCGAGCGCGGCGACAGCCGCAGCGGCGGCGGTCGGAGGCCGTGGACGCGCAGGAGCGCGACGTCGTTGCCGGCATCGACCGCGATCGGGACTCCCGTCAGGGTGGGGCCGTTCGGCACCTCGACCTGGGCGTCCTGCTCGCCGGCGATGACGTGGGCGTTCGTCGCGACGATGCCCGGGCGCAGCACCCATCCCGACCCCTGGATGTCGAGGCCGCACGCCGACCCCTCGATGCGGACGACGCTCGCGCCGTCGCGCCGCGCGGCGGGGCTTCGCAGGACGCTGGGGTCGGGCGGCGGCAGCGCCCGGTCGGCGATCGACGGCAGGACCGGCAGCGGGTCGAAGCGGGCGAGCGCGTTCAGCACCTCGTCCGCGGGCACCGCACGCAGGAGGGCGGGGAGCACGTCCGAGCCCTGGACGTCGCTGCGCAGGCCGAGCGAGGGCTGGGCGAGGGCGACCACCGCGGCCAGCCACGCCACGGCGAGCCCGAGACCGGCGCCGGCGACGAGGCCGCCGGCCGTGTCCATCATCCGCAGCGGCCCGTGCACGAGCTTCCCGCGCAGCATCGCCGCGGCCGAGCCGGTGACCGCCTGGGCGGCGGTGCCGCCGACCAGCGCCCCCACCATGCTCGCGAACGGGAGCCAGGTCGACTTCGACCCGCCGCTCAGGAGGTGCGGCGCGATCCGCGCGCCGACGAGCGCGCCGACCGCGAAGCCGGCCAGGCCGAGCACGTTCGCGACCAGGCCGCGGCGGGCACCGAGCACCGCCGAGACCAGGATCCATGCGATCACGATGAGGTCGACGGCGCCCACTGCTCACGTTATACCGCTCGCGAGCATCCCGGGTCCCGCGGGCGATGTGCCAGACTGCAGGCATGGACTTCGTGCAACTCGAGGGCGACCCCGATCTGCGAAGCCCGCGCGTGGTGGCCGCCTTCAAGGGCTGGAACGACGCGGGCGGCGCCGCCAGCCTGGCCGCGGGCTACCTGCGCTCGGTCACCGACGCCGAGCGGTTCGCCGTGATCGACTCCGAGCCCTTCATCGACTACCAGCAGACGCGGCCGACCGTGCACATGGTGGACGGCGACGTGCGCCAGGTGGAGTGGCCCGTCACCGAGCTCTTCGCGTCGGCCGAGCACGACCTGCTGATCGTCCTCGGCACCGAGCCGAACATGCGCTGGCGCTCGTTCTCGGACGCGATCGTCGGCATCGCGCGCAAGTACCGCTCCCAGCTCGTGATCACGATGGGGGCGCTGCTCGCAGACACGCCCCACACGCGGCCCGTGCCCGTCTCGGCGAGCGCGTCCGACCCGGCGCTCATGACCCGGCACGGGCTCGCCCGCTCGACCTACGAGGGGCCGACCGGGATCGTCGGCGTCCTGCATGACTCGTGCTCGCGGGCCGGGCTCGTGTCGGCCAGCCTGTGGGCGGCCACGCCGCACTACATCTCGGCCGCCCCGAACCCGCAGGCCGCGCTCGCCCTGCTCGAACGGCTGGCCGGGATCGCCGGCACCCCGCCCGGCAGCGCCGAGCTCGAGCGCGCGGCCAGCGAGTACCAGCTGCGGGTGGCGTCCGCGATCGCCGACGACCCCGACGTGGCCGGCTATGTGGAGCAGCTCGAGGCGGCGGCCGACCGCGACGACCCGCCGACGGGGGAGGAGCTGGCGGCCGACTTCGAGCGCTACCTGCGCGAGCAGACCGACGACGGCGAGGGCTGAGGTGGGCGACTCCACCGACGCGACCTTCGACGCCGACGTCATCGAGCGCTCGCGCGAGGTGCCCGTGGTCGTCGACTTCTGGGCCGAGTGGTGCGGGCCCTGCCGCCAGCTCGGGCCGGTGCTCGAGGAGGCGGTGGCGGCGACCGACGGCGCCGTGGAGCTCGTCAAGGTCGACGTCGATGCCAACCAGCGCGTCGCCCTGCGCTACCGCGTGCAGGGCATCCCGGCCGTGAAGGCGTTCAAGGACGGCCGGCTCGTGGACGAGTTCACCGGCGCCCTGCCGCGGGCGGCCGTCGACTCGTTCCTGCGCGGCCTGCTGCCGTCCGAGGCCGATCGCCTCGCCGCCCTCGGCGACGAGGCATCGTTGCGCCGCGCGCTCGAGCTGCAGCCGAACCACCCGGCGGCGCGGGCAGCGCTCGTGCGCCTCGAGTCCGCGAACGACCCCGTGCTCGGGCCGGCGCTCACCGCGCTCGCCCAGGGCGAGACCGAGCGCGGCCTCGAGCTGCTGCTGGGCGCGCTGCAGGGCGCGAGCGCGGACCTGCGAGAACGGATCCGCCAGCTCATGATCGGAGTCTTCGCCGAGCTCGGCCAGGACGATCCGCTCGCGTCGCGCTACCGCCGCCGGCTGGCGTCGGCGCTCTACTGACCAATCGGGGCCTGGCCCCGCATGGGGCCAGGCCCCGATTGTCGGGTCAGCTCGGCTCCGAGAGCACGGCCCGCGCCTCGGCGGGCCAGGGCGCCGAGGCGGTGCGGGAGTCGTCCGTGTGCACCATGACCGTCTGCGCCGTGGCGGCCATGCGGCCGTCGGCGACCGAGACGATCTGCTCTGCCAGCGTCAGGCTCGAGGTGCCGACGCCCGTCAGACGCACGTCGACGTCGACGTGGTCGTCATCCTGGGTCAGCCCCGAGACGAAGTCGATCTCGATCCGGCGGATCACGATCCGGTGCACCGTCTCGCCCAGGAGGTCGGTCAGGAACTGGTCGCGGGCCTCCTCCAGGTACGTCAGGTAGGTCGAGTTGTTAACGTGGCCGAATCCGTCCAAATCACGCCACCGGATCTCGATGCGTTTAACGGGCATACGCATCAGTCTCCCACGCAGCGCACGTAGTCCGCATCTGGTGCTCGCCCTGGTGGTCGTCGTCTGGGCGGGCGCGTTCGCCGCCATCAAGCAGCTGCTGAACGACGGGCTCGCCGCGCCCGACATCGCGCTCGGCCGCTACCTGATCGCCGCGCCGGGGTTCGCGGCCGCGCTGCTCGCACACCGCGGCCTGCCCGGCCTGCACCGGCGCGACCTCGTCCGGCTCGTGGCGGCGGGGCTGCTGGTGGTGGTCGTCTATCACCTGTCCCTGAACGCCGGCGAAAGGCTGACGACGGCCGGCACGGCGAGCGTGGTGGTCGCCTCGGCCCCGGGGATGACGCTCGCGATGGCGCTTCTGATCGGCCAGGAGCGGTTCTCGCGCCGGCGCGCGGCCGGCCTCGCGATCTCGTTCGCCGGCGTCGTCGAGGTCGTCCTGCTCGGCTCCGGGCAGCGGATCTCGTTCCACGAAGCGCGCGGGCCGCTGCTCGTGCTCGCGGCGCCGATCGCGTTCGCCGCCTACAACGTGATCGTGAAGCCGCTGCTCGGCCGCCACGGCGCCGTCCCGGTGACGGCGGCGGCGGCGCTCATCGGCACCGTCGCCCTGCTGCCGTTTGCGAGCGGCGGGGCGGCGACGCGCGCGTCGGATCTGCATGCCGGGGGCATCGTGCTCCTCGTCTACCTGGGTCTCGTGGCCACGCTGGGCGGATACCTGGGCTGGACGTTCGGCCTGCGCCACCTGGACGCGTCCCGGGCGTCCGCCTACCTGTACGGTGTCCCGGTGGTGGCGATCGTGATCGGGGCGGTGACGCTGGGCGAGCCGGTGACCGTGTGGCTCGGCGCCGGCGCGGCCCTCGTCGTGGCCGGGGTGGCGATGGCGCAGTGATGCCGATCGCGCCGCGGCCGTTCACCTGGGCCGACGGCGACCGCACGATCCACTTCGGCCCCGGTGCGGGTGCACGCGCCTGGCCCGGTGCGGTGCTGCTCTCGACGCCGCGGGCACGCGAGTCGATCCCGCCCGCGCTGCGCGCCGGGTGGGCCGCGGTGCACGACGTGCCGCCGGGCCAGGTCGTGGACGTCGCCGCCGCCCTGGTCGGCGCCGCCGGCGACGGCCCGATCGTGGCCTGGGGCGGGGGACGGGTGATCGACACGGCCAAGGCGCTCGCGGCGGCCCGCGGCGGCCGGGTGTGCGCCGTGCCGACGACCCTCTCGGGCGCCGAGATGACCGGCGGCCACCGTCAGGTGCCCGGCTACGAGGATCGCGGGCGCCACCGTCCCGTGCTGGTGCTCGCCGATCCGAAGCTCATGACCGGCCAGCCGGCCGCCGAGCGCCGCCGCAGCGCCATGAACGCGCTCGCCCACGCGGCCGAGGCCCTGTACGGCCCTGGCCGGAACCCTGTTGCGAGCATGACGGCGGCGGCCGCCTCCACCCTGATCGCCGAGGGGCTCGGCGAGGGCGCCGACGCTGCGGAGCGGCTTGCTCTGGGCTCGCTCCTGGCCGCCTACGCGATGGACTCCGCCGGCTACTCGCTGCACCACGTGCTCTGCCAGACCATCGTGCGGCTGTGCGGGACGCCGCACGCGGCGACGAACGCGGCCATGCTGCCGCACGTGCTCGCGGCGATGCGCGGGCGCGACCCCGAGGCGATCGCGGCGTTCGCCGACGCCCTCGGCGTGCCGGTCGCCGCCGTCGCCGGGAAGGTGGCCGAGCTGGGCGGCGTGCCCTCGCTCGAGGCGCTCGGCGTCGACCCGGACGCGCTTGCCGCCGTGGCGGATGCCGCCCTCGGCCGCTCCGAGCTGCGCGCCATGACGCCGCCACCCGGCCGCGACGAGCTGCTCAGCCTGCTCCAGCAGGCGTATCGGGGCTGACCGCGAGCGCCGGCTCGGGCTCCTGCTCCCCGGCGTGCTCGAGCCGGGTGGCCGAGAACCACGCGAGCGCGATCGGCAGCACGAACGGCACGAGCAGCAGGTGCAGCCAGTCCCACAGCGTGTTTCCCGGGAAGCCGGTCCAGCGCCAGTCAAAGCCGTAGCCGGCGGTGACGAGCACCGCGAACGCGATCAGCAGCCCGACTCCCGCCTGGCGCACACGCGGGTGCAGGCTGCGCCCGAGCGCGAGCCAGATCGGCAGCACCGTGACCGTGAGCGGCAGCACGAGCAGCTCGAGCCAGTCCCACAGCGTGCGGCCGTCGAAGCCGGTCCACGTCCAGCCCAGCCAGTACCCGCCCACGAGCAAGACCGCGAACACGGCCAGCACGGCGGCCACGAGCAGGCGCCACTCCACCCGCAGCTCGTGGCGGGTGCGGTACCAGACGGGAGCCGCGGTCAGGACGACCGGCAGCACGAGCAGGTGCAGCCAGTCCCACACGGTGTTGTTGTCGGCGAACCCGGTCCATGTCCACCCGAGCTCGTACCCGCCGACGACGGTGATCGCGAAGGCGACGGCGGCAGATGCGGCCAGCAGGCGCAGGAAGGAGCCGGCGGACGTGCGTCCGCCCTCCGCGGCGCCCGTGATTCCGGCAACATCGTCGGCCACGTCGCGCGAAAGCCTACACTTGGCCGATGGGGAAGGGATACGCAGACGGCCCGGCGGGCGAGGAGCTCCTGGCCGCCCAGGAGCGCGGCGACCATCTCGCTCAGCCCGACGTGGCGCCGCCGCGCAAGATGGTGTGGGGCAGCACGGCCGACGAGCCCGCGCCGCACGTGCTCGGCGAGGTCGGCGAGGTCGATCCCGACGAGCTCTTCGCCTCCGGCCGCGCCTGGGGGCTCTATGTCGCCGTCGAGTCCGGCTGAGTCGTTAGTCTTGCTCGTCCGATGACGAACAACCCGTACGACCGCCCGTCCGACCCGGCCAAGCGCCACAGCGCCGCCCTGACCGACGGCCCCGACCGCGCGCCGGCGCGGGCGATGCTGAAGGCGATCGGGTTCACCGACGACGACCTCGCCAAGCCGCTCGTCGGCGTCGCCACCAGCTGGATCGAGACGATGCCGTGCAACTTCAACCAGCGCGAGCTCGCCCAGCGAGTGAAAGCGGGCATCCGCGCGGCCGGCGGCACGCCGATGGAGTTCAACACGATCTCGGTCTCAGACGGCGTGTCGATGGGGACCGAGGGCATGAAGGCGCCGCTGGTCAGCCGCGAGGTGATCACCGACTCGATCGAGCTCGTCGTGCGCGGCCACCTGATGGACGGCCTCGTCTGCATCGTCGGCTGCGACAAGACGATCCCGGCGGGCGCGATGGCGCTCTGCCGCCTGGACCTGCCCGGACTCGTGTTCTACAACGGCACGATCGCGCCGGGAACGATCCGCGGCCGGGACATCACGATCCAGGACGTGTTCGAGGCCGTCGGCGCCTACGCCGCGGGCACGATCGACGCCGCCGAGCTGCACGCGGTCGAGTCGGCCGCCTGCCCGGGCGCCGGCGCCTGCGGCGGCATGTTCACCGCCAACACGATGGCGACCGCGCTCGACTTCCTCGGCATCAGCCCGGCGGGGCTGAACGGCATCCCGGCGCTCAACCGTGGCAAGGGCGACGCGGCCGAGGAGTGCGGCCGCCTCGTCATGCAGCTCGTGCGCGACGACGTGCGCCCGTCGCAGATCATCACGCGCGAGGCGATCGAGAATGCGGCCGCGTCGGTGGCGGCCACCGGCGGCTCGACCAACGGTGTCCTGCATCTGCTCGCGATCGCCCGCGAGCTCGACATCCCGTTCTCGATCGACGAGTTCGACGAGATCGCCACGCGTACGCCGATCGTCGCCAGCCTGAAGCCGGGGGGCGAGTTCGTCGCCACCGACATGTTCGACGCCGGCGGCGTCGCGCTCGTCGCCCGCGAGCTGCGCAAGCGCGACCTCGTCCACGCCGGCGCCCGTAACGTCGACGGCCGCACGCTCGGCGAGATCGCCGACCAGGTGGTCGAGACGCCGGGCCAGCCGGTCGTGGTGCCGATCGAGACGCCGCTCAAGCCGACGGGCGGCCTGGCCATCCTGCACGGCAACCTCTCTCCGGACGGCTGCGTGGTCAAGCTGGCCGGCCACGAACGCCTCGCGCACAGCGGCCCGGCGCGCGTGTTCGACTGCGAGGAGGACTGCTTCGCCGCGGTCAAGGCGGGCGCGATCTCGGCGGGCGACGTGGTCGTGATCCGCTACGAGGGCCCGGCCGGCGGCCCCGGCATGCGCGAGATGCTGCACGTGACCGCGGCGCTCGTCGGTGAGGGCCTGGGCGACCAGGTGGCGCTCATCACCGACGGCCGCTTCTCGGGCGCGACGCACGGCCTGATGGCCGGGCACATCACCCCCGAGGCGGCGCACGGCGGGCCGATCGCGATCGTCCGCGACGGCGACACGATCGAGTTCGACGTCGCGGCGCGCGAGCTGCGCGTCGCGCTCTCCGACGACGAGATCGCCGCCCGCCTGCGCGACTGGACGCCGCCCCCGCCGAAGTACACGCGCGGGGTGTTCGCCAAGTACGCGGCGCTCGTGTCGTCGGCGAGCGAGGGCGCCGTCACCCGCGCCTCGATCTAGATCGTTGCGGCCGCGCGGGTCGCTCGCAGGAGACCTCAGCGGCCGCCCGAACATCGCCTCCAATGGAGGACATCGGGACGACACGACTCGAGGCCTTCAGCGACGGCGTCTTCGCGATCGCCGCGACCCTGCTGGTGCTCGAGATCGGCGTCAATTCCGCAGACGGCTCGCAGCTCCGGCACGAGCTCATACAGATCTGGCCGTCGTACCTCGCCTACGTCACCAGCTTCATCACGATCGGGATCATCTGGATCAACCACCACCACAACATGCGGGCGATCGAGCGACTCGACCGGCCGTTCATGTTCATCAACCTGCTCCTGCTCCTCGACGTCGCGTTCATCCCCTTTCCGACGAAGCTCGTTGCCGAGTACCTGCGCCACGACGGCGAGCGTCCCGCGGTGATTGCCTACGCGGGGACGCTGCTTCTGATGGCCGTGCTCTTCACGGTCTGGTGGCGCTACGCGCGCGCCGGCCGCAGACTGATCGCGCCGGCCGTGACCGAGGGCGAGCTCCGGGCGATCGACCGCGGATTCGCACCGGGTCTGCCGCTCTACACAGTCGTCTTTGTGCTCGCGTTCTTCAGCCCGCTCACCGCCGTGGTCCTGACCCTCGTGCTGGCCGCCTTCTACCTGCCGTCTGCGACGCTCTTCGCACAGCGGTAGGTCGCCGGGCTACGCGAACGTCGCCCGGTACACGTCGGTCGCGCCGCCGGTGCAGTGCAGGCGCGCAAACAGGAAGTCGTCCGAAGGGCTGTGCGCGTAGAGGAACGGGTGGAACAGGTCGATCCCGGTCGGCAGCGTGCCGTCGGCCGTCACCGGCCCGCCGACCGGGAACTGCTCGATCGTGACGCCGGAGCCGCAGGCCGAACCGCTCTGCTCGAAGTAGACCGTCCCGCCCGGGTTCACGGCGGCGGCCGAGTGCACCTTGTTCTGCGGGTTGGGGACGACCGTGAGCGTCCTCGTGACGATGTCGTACACCCACACGTTGAACCGGCGGCCGTCGCGGGACTGGGTGAAGACCGCGTAGTTCCCGTTCACCTGCCCCGCCTCGAGGAAGCCGCTCGCGCCCGGTACCGATGCGAGCGTTCGGGTCGCGCCCGTCGTCAGGTTGCGAAGCAGCACCTGCTGTCCGGACGACCGGCCCTGCTCGAGGCGGTGGAAGAGCAGCCAGCCGCCCGAGATGCTGGGCTCGTCCTCGACCGCCGGCGTGTTCACTCCGGCCGGCGGCGCGGAGCCGGTGCGTGTCTGCAGGTCGAACATGCGGATGCTCGACCTCGCCCCGTGCACCTGCGTGTAGACGAGCGTGTGGCCGTCGATGCCCGTGCCGAGCCCGCCCTGCGTGCCGGCCGGGTTCACGCGGAAGCGCGCGCCGCCCCCGTTCTGGGCGTAGACGTTGTACAGGTGCGGATGCGATCTCGTGTTCTGCACCCAGGCGAGCTCGCCCGCCGCCGCCGACGGCGACTCCTCGTTTACCGGCGGCGGCTTGGCCTTGACGGCGGTTACTGTGAGCGGAGGGGCCGCCGCCGCGGCCGCCGGCCAGAGCAGCACCGCCGCGAGCACCGTCAGAGCTGCGGCAAGCCGGCTCACGCCACCGCGGCCAGGGCGTCGTCGGCCAGCGCCTGCAGCAACCGCCGCTTCCATCCGGTCATCTCGAGGCCGGGCAGGCCGGCCAGCGGATCGGCCGGGTCGAGCAGCCGGGGCAGGTTGGAGACGCCGATCGCGGCCAGGCGCGTGCCGCCCTCGAACCGCGCGGCGGCGACGCCGCACAGGGCGAAGCTCCAGGCCGCGCGCTCGCCGGCGCGGGCGTAGGCGCTCGCGCGCGGGGGCGCGGGCACCGTGACCGCGGTGATCACCTCGCCCTGCGCGAGCGCCACGGTCGAGCGGTCTTCGGCGCTCGCCCTGCGGTAGAGATCGGCCAGCGGGAAGCGCTCGCGGCGGTTCGTTGTGACGACGGCGTCCAGCGCGAGCAGGGCCGCTGCCAGATCGGACGGGGCCGCGGAGATGCAGTCGCCCGGCTCGAGGCCGTGCTTGCGGTGGTCGCCGATCTGGGCGTAGCACGTGTCGCCGCCGCGCAGCCAGCAGGTCAGGTCGGGATGGCGGAAGTACCAGCAGCGCACCGCCTGGCACAGGTTCCCGGCCACGGTGCCCATCTCGCGCAGCTGCGGCGAGGCCACCGCGGCGGCCGCCTGGGCGAGCACGGCGAAGCGCTCGGCGACGTCCGGGTCGCGAGCGACGTCGGCGACGCTGGTCGCGGCGCCGATGCGCAGGCCGTCGCCCTCGCGCTCGATGCCGGCGGGCACGGCGGCGCGCAGGTCGACCACCGTGGTGGTCGTCCGGATGCCGCGCTGCAGCTGGGGCAGGAGGTCGGTGCCGCCGCCCATCGCCCGCGCCCCGGGAGCGCCCAGCCGCCGGGCCGCCTCGTCCACGGAGTCGGGGCGCGCGTAGGTGAACGGCGGGATCATGCGAGCGCCTCCAGCACCCGCCGCGGCGTGAAGGGCGCCTCGCGCATGCGCACGCCCGTGGCGTGGGCGAAGGCGTTTGCGATCGCCGCGGCCGTGGGGATGATGGGCGGCTCGCCGAGGCCCTTGATGCCCAGCCCGAGGTGCGGGTCGGGCGAGTCGACGAACTCGCACACGATGTCGGGGGTGTCGGCCATCGTCGGCACCTTGTAGTCCTCGAGCCCCGCGTTGACGACGGTGCCCGTCGTCGGGTCGACGACGCGCTCCTCGGTCAGGGCGAAGCCGATCGCCTGCAGCACGCCGCCGGTGACCTGGCTGATCGCGCCCATCGGGTTGATGATGCGGCCGACGTCGTGCACGGCCCACACCCGCTCGACCGTCACCGCGCCGGTGAGGGTGTCGACCGCGATCTGCGCCACCTGGCAGCCGAACGTGTGGATGCGCATCCCGTCGGGGTTCGGGCCGCGCGAGCCGTGCCCGACGAGCGAGGAGTTGCCGAGCTTGGAGGTGATCTCGGTGATCTCGTGCCGCAGCGTGCCGTCGCGCGAGCTGACGGCGCCGTCGGCGAGGACGAGGTCGGACGCGGCGATCTCGTACAGGTCGGAGGCGAGCTCGAGCAGCTGGGTGCGGACGTCGTGGGCGGCCGAGCGCACCGCCGGCGCGACCGACGCGAGCGTCATCGAGCCGCCCGACGTGGGGCCGTAGCCCGACCGGGCGGTGTCGCCCGCCTGCACCCGCACGGTGTCGACGGGCACGCCGAGCGACTCGGCGACGATCACCGCCGAGGCGGTCATCGTGCCGGTGCCGATGTCCTGGAACCCGCACACGAGCGTCGGCCGGGCGCTCTTGCCCAGGCGCACGGTCGCGTCCGCGGGCGGGCCGCCGCCGCCCCACCAGATCTGGCTCGCCATGCCCAGGCCGCGGCGGATGCGGCCCTGGGAGCGCAGCTCGTCGCGCCGCGACCAGCCGGCGATCGCGGCCGCGCGGCGCTGGCAGGTCTCGAGGTGCTTGGACGTGTACGGGTTGCCGCTCGACTGCTCGTGGTCGGCCCCGTTTCGCAGCCGGATCTCGAGCGGGTCGATCCCGAGCAGGTCGGCGAGCTCGTCGATCGCCTGCTCGAAGCCGAAGGTGCCCTCCATCACGCCGGGGGCGCGGAACGCGTTCGAGAAGCCGAGGTTGAGCTTGACCGGCAGCACCATCGAGCGCACGTTCTCGCAGGCGTACAGCGTCTCGGCCGGGGTCAGCACCGGGAACACCCAGCCGTGCAGGCCCACGCCGACCACGGCCGAACCCTCGATGCCGAGCAGCTTCCCGTCGGCGTCGGCGCCGATGCGGTACGTCTGCACGGTGGGGGCGCGGTGGCCCGAGGCGATCGTCTCCTCGGCGCGGGAGTAGACGAGCCGCACCGGGCGGCCGCTGCGGCGGGCGAGCTCGGCCGCCACGAACCCCTCCGGCCCGGCGCCCTGCTTGCCGCCGAAGCCGCCGCCCATGTACTCGCACACGACCCGCACGTCGTCGGGCTCGAGGTCGTACGCCCGGGCCAGCTCGTCGCGGGCGGCGAAGATGCCCTGCGTCGACGACCACACCGTGAGCGCGCCCGCCTCCCACACCGCGACCGCGCAGTGCGTCTCGAGCGGATTCTGCACCTGGGCCGGCGTGCGGTACTCGGCGTCGACGATCGCGGCTGCCTTTCCGAGCGCGGCGTCGACGTCGCCGCGCGACGTCTCGGACGGATCCTCCGTGAACTCCTGGCGCGCGAGCCCCTCGTCCAGGTCGACGACGAACGCGAGCGGCTCCCAGACGGGGGCGAGCGCCGCGAGCGCCCGCGCGGCGGCCTCGGGCGTGTCGGCGGCCACGGCCGCGACGGCGGCGCCCGCGTACGCCGGCGTGTCGGTCAGCACCGGCCGCCCGTCGCGGTCGGGGGTGCCGCCGGGGCCGATCACGGCGCGGACGCCGGGCAGCGCCGCCGCGGCGGCGAGGTCGAGCGCGCTCACGCGGGCGTTCGCGTGCGGGCTGCGCAGGACGGCGGCGTGCGTCATCCCCTGCAGGCTGATGTCCGAGATGAAGCGCGCCGCCCCCGACAGGCGGGCGGCCGCCGAGACGCGCGGATGCGGGTGGCCCACGACCGCGAGCGGCTCGCCGTCGGCGTACTCCGGGGTGGCGTCGTCCTCGACGAGCGTCCAGCGCTCCTCGTAGCGGCCCTCCATCTCGACCTGCGAGCGCACGAGGCGGGCCATGTCAGGCGCTCTCCGCCGCCCGCGCCACGGCGCGCTCGATGGCCGGGTAGGCGCCGCAGCGGCACAGGTTGCCGCTCATGCCCGCGCGGATCTCGGCGGCGCTCGGGTGCGGCGTCCGGCGCAGGAGCGCGACGGCGGCGAGCAGCTGCCCCGGCGTGCAGAACCCGCACTGGAAGGCATCTTCGGCCGTGAAGGTCGCGCGCAGGCGGTCGAGCAGCTCGCCGTCGCCCTCGACCGTACGCACGTCGGCGCCGTCGCAGGCCACCGCGAGCGTGAGGCACGACAGCACCGCCCGCCCGTCGACGAGCACGGTGCAGCTGCCGCACGTGCCTTCGCCGCACGCCACCTTGGTGCCCGTGAGCGCGGCGTCCGTGCGGATGACGTCGGCCAGGGGCCGGTGCGGCTCCACGTCCAGCTCGTGTGGCCGGTCGTTGATGGTCAGCCGCAGTTGCATCTCCGGCTACGGTACCAATTTCGTCCCTTCCCTCGACATCCACCGCGCGCCGGGCGCCGCTTGAGCTCGTCTTCGTCCCGCGCGGGGTGGAGGAGCCGGTGCTCGGCCTTTACTCGTTCTCGCCGCTGACGCCGGGGGGATGGGTCGACCTGCTGTCCGACCTCGGGCTGCCGGCGACGCTGCGGCGCCTGAGCCAGACCGTCGCGATCGGCGGACGGGTGCGATCGGTCGAGATGCGCTGCCTGGCGGCGCTCCCGGGCCTGGCCTACCTGCTCACCGACCGGGACGGACCGTCGAGCGCGTCGGTACGGGCGTGGCGCCTGGCTGCGCGCGTGGTCGAGGGCGCCGTGCTCGGCGGCGGCACCGTGCCCGACCTGAGCCGCTTCGCGGCGGCGTTCCCCGAGGCGGGCTACGCCGTGGTCGAGGAGGGCGAGGCCGAGGAGCCGGTCTCGCTCGCGCCAGAGGCCGCCGTGGAGGGGTTCGTCGACGCGAGCATGCGCGCGCTCGCCGCCGCGGTGCGCGATCCCAAGCTGCTGCGATCCGGCGAGGTGCAGCTCTCCGGCATCGATCTGGCCGTGCTGCAGCCGCTTCTGCGCGCCGTCGCGCCCGACCTGGGCATGGCCGCCCCCGTCGTGCGCCTGCGCGACTCGCTCGCGCCGCTGCAGCTGCGGCTGGAGCTGCCCGGCGCGGACGACGACGGCTGGCCGCTGCGGGCCACGCCGGACGACCCCGCCCTCCTGCGCCGGGCGGCACACGTGTTCGCGCCGCTCGGCCGGGCGGTCGACGGCGTCGTCACGCTGGACGACGACGGCGTCGTCGAGCTGCGCCTGGCGACCTCGGCGCTCGAGTTCGCCGGTGCGCGCGTGGAGCTGCCGCCCGAGGTGTCGGAGGAGCGCGACCTCGACTTCGACGACGCTCGCCTCGAGCTGGCCGGCGGCGCCCTCCAGCTCGACGGCGTCGTCCGCTACGACCTGAAGGCGTCGCTCGGCGGGCGCGAGATCAGCATCGAGGAGCTGCGCGCGCTCGCGGCCGCCACGCAGCCGCTCGTGCGCCTGGGCGGTGAGTGGCGGGCGCTCAACCCCAAGGCGCTCGCCCGCGCCCGGGCACTCGCCGCCTCGGCGCTGCACAGCCCCGGCATGCCGGCGATGACCGCGCTCGGCGCCGCGCTGGCCGGGTCGACCGACGTGCGCGGGGTGGTGATGGGGGTGGTGGAGTCAGACGGCGACCTGGCCGCGCTGGCCGGGCAGCTGCGCGACCCGGCGCTGCGCCGCCCGCTCGAGCCGACGGAGAGCTTCGAGGGGGAGCTGCGGCCATACCAGAAGGCCGGCCTCGGCTGGCTGGTACGCATGCGCGCGCTCGGCCTGGGGACGCTCCTCGCCGACGATATGGGCCTCGGCAAGACCGTGCAGCTGATCGCGTACCTGCTCGACCGCCGCGACGACGACACCCGGCCTGCGCTGATCGTCTGCCCGACCTCGGTGCTCGGCAACTGGCAGCGCGAGCTGCACCGCTTCGCGCCGGAGCTCAAGACGCTCATCCACCACGGCCCCGACCGCACCGCCAAGGCCGCCGAGCTCGAGGGCTGGGACGTCGTGCTCACGTCCTATGCGCTCCTGCCGCGCGACCGCCGGATGCTCTCGGCCGTCAAGTGGCGCACCTTCGCGCTGGACGAGGCCCAGGCGGTCAAGAACCCGCTCACACGCGCCGCCCAGACGGCCCGGGCGATCGATGCCGCCCACCGCGTCGCGCTCACGGGCACGCCGGTCGAGAACCGCCTCGACGACCTGTGGTCGATCATGCACATCCTGAACCCGGGCCTTCTTGGCACGCGCACCGGGTTCCGGCGCCTGTTCGCCTCGGCGATCGAGCGCCGCGCCGACAGCCGCGCCGAGGACGCGCTGCGACGCATGACCGGGCCGTTCCTGCTGCGGCGGCGAAAGACCGACCCGAGCGTGCTGCCCGACCTGCCTCCGCGGCAGGACTCGACCGAGTTCTGCACCCTCACCGTCGAGCAGGCGGCGCTCTACCAGGCCACGATCGACGCGATGCTCGGCCGCGTGCGCGGGCTCTCCGGGATCGAGCGGCGCGGCAACGTGCTCGCCCTGATCACCCGCCTGAAGCAGGTGTGCAACCACCCGGTGCACGCGCTCGGCCGCCACGGCACGCTGGCCGGCCGCTCGGGCAAGCTCGACCGGCTCACCGAGATGCTGGCCGAGGTCGTGGCCGAGGGCGACAGCGCCCTGGTCTTCACCCAGTACGCGGTGATGGGAAAGCTGCTCCAGGAGCACCTCGAGCGCGAGCTCGCCGGCGGCCTGCTGCACCTCGACGGGTCGACGCCGCGTCCGGCCCGCGAGCGCATCGTCGACCGCTTCCAGGAGCCCGGCGGCGATCCACGCGTGCTGGTGATGTCGCTGCGCGCCGGCGGCCTGGGCCTGAACCTGACGAACGCGAGCCACGTGTTCCACTTCGACCGCTGGTGGAACCCGGCCGTCGAGGACCAGGCGTCCGACCGCGCCCACCGCATCGGCCAGACACGGGTCGTGCAGGTGCACCGGCTGGTGTGCGCCGGCACGATCGAGGAGCGCATCGACGCGCTGATCGCCGGCAAGCGCGACCTGGCGACCCGGATCGTCGATCGCGGCGTCGAGTCGGCGCTGTCGGATCTCGGCGACGACGAGCTCGCCGAGCTGGTCGCGCTGGCCGAGTGAACCGGTGACAGGTGCCTGGCACGGCGTGGCGGTGCCAGGCACCTCTGCGACGCGATGGGGACTGTCCCCATGGGGACAGTCCCCGCTTGTCGGCCCGGACACCGCGGCTGGCAGGTTCCCCCATTCCGGGTGATGGAGCCGGATCGGGGCCCTGCCGATGTTGAGACGTACCAAGCGCGTCCCCGGGCCCTGTCTGTGGACCCGGCACCGCGCGAAAAATCATTCCCCCCAGGGAGGCAGTCACGATGGCGCCCACCCCCAGCGAGACCCGAGGTCGAACCCTTGCATCCGCCGCCGGCCAGACCCTGCCGCTGGTGGTCGTCTTCATGTTCTCGATCCTCGTGTTCGCCGGCCTCGTGATCGACTTCGGCAACGCCTACCGCGTCCAGAAGGCGTTGCAGGCGTCGGCCGACGCCTCGGCCGCCGCCGGTGCGGGCCAGCTCACCCTGACCTATCCGCCGGTCACCGCGAACGCCATGACGGCGGCCACGAAGTACGGCTCGCAGTCGGGCGGCGTGAACCCGATCGGCGGCGTCCCGTCCGGCAACGTCACCCAGAACGTCGCCATCACCTGCGCCGCGCAGGTGGGCTACAACTGCACCAACGGGTATCCGAACACGGTGACCGTCGACGAGACGGCCAACGTGCCCACGTACCTGCTGAAGCTGCTCGGGTTCCCCACGATCACCCTCAAGGCGCACGCACAGGCGTGCTCGCCCTGCGGCGGCGTCCCGCTCGACGTGATGATCGTGCTCGACCGCACCGGATCGATGAGCCAGAACAACAAGCTCACGCAGGCGAAGGCGGGCATCAACGCCTTCATGAAGACCATGGACCCGACCCTCGACTACGTCGGCCTGGCGGTGCTGCCGCCCGCGCCGAGCGTGGGCCAGGCCTGCACCGACGTGACGTCGTCGTTCAACGGGACGAAGAAGTACCCGGACGGCAGCCAGCAGTACAACGGCAACGGCGGCACCTACAGCCAGGTGAACGCCGCCTACGTGCTCGTGCCGCTGTCGAACGACTACGCCACGAGCGTCGGTAACCTGAACAACGCCTCGCCGCTCATGTCGACGATCAACTGCGTCCAGGCCGGCGGCGGTACCGCGTACGCGGAGGCGATCGACGCCGCCTACGCCGAGCTGCAGAAGGACGGCCGTCCGGGCACGCAGAAGGTGATCGTGTTCCTCTCCGACGGCGCGGCCAACGACGCGCCGACGTTCATGGCCAGCACCTCGCCGTACCGCACCAACCCGTGCGGGCAGGGCGTGACGAGCGCGGGCGTCGCGAAGGCGGCCAAGGTGCTCGTGTACTCGATCGCCTACACGGCCAACGGCGACGAGTGCGACGCGGCGATCGGCGCCAAGATCGGCGGCACGACCGTGCAGTGGTACGGCAGCAGCAACTGGGGCACGCCCGAGACTCCGGCGCTCGCCGCCGAGACGGCGCTCCAGGAGATCGCGAGCCCCGGCGCCAACTACTTCTACGACCTGCCGAACCCGACCTCGCTGACGGGCATCTTCCAGCAGATCGCGGCGGACATCGCGGGCGGCACCGCCCGGATCGTCCAGTAGCCCGCCCGGCGCGGGTGGCCGCTGCGGCCGCCACCCGCGCCGGATATGTTTCCGGCCGATGATGGACGCGGTCGAGCTTCTGCGCCGCCTGGTGGAGCTGGAAAGCCCCACCGGCGACGCCGAGCGGATCGGTCACATCGGGCGCTTCCTGGCCGCCGAGCTCGAGGCGCTCGGCGCCCGGGTTGCGCTGCACGGCCAGCACCTGACCGCGCAGCTCGGGCCCGGCGACGGGCCGCCGCTCGTGCTCGTCGCCCACATGGACACCGTCTGGCCGGCCGGGACGCTGCCGTCGATGCCCTTCCGGGTCGAGGACGGCTTCGCCTGGGGGCCCGGCGCGCTCGACATGAAGGCGGGCATCGTGATCGCGCTCGAGGCGCTGCGCGCGACGGACGACCTGCCCCGGCCCGTGCGGGTGCTGATCACCGCCGACGAGGAGATCGGCAGCCCCACCGGCCGCCCGGTGGTCGAGGAGGTCGCGACCGGCGCGCGGGCGGTGCTCGTGCTCGAGCCGCCGGTGAAGGACGGCACCATCACCACGAGCCGTTCCGGGCTCGCCCGCTACCAGCTGCACATCCGCGGCCGCGCCGCCCACGCCGGCAACGGCTCGCGGGCGGGGGTGTCGGCGATCGAGGAGCTGGCGCACCAGATCACGGCCGTCCACCGGCTGAGCGACCCGACGCGGGGCATCCGCACGAACGTCGGCCAGGTCGGCGGCGGCACGGGCGACAACGTCGTCGCCGGAGAGGCGTGGGCGCGCATCGACGCCCGCGCGTGGACGGCCGATGAGCAGCGTTCGCTCGAGCGGGCGATGCACGGCCTGCGGCCGCACCTGGACGGCGCGGTGCTGGCCGTCTCGGGCGGCGTCACCCGGCCGCCGATGGTGCAGTCGCCGGCAGGCGCCGAGCTCGCGCGGGCCGCGATCGCGATCGCCGCCGACTCCGGGATCGCGCTGGGCGAGAACGCCTCGCCGGGAGGCTCGGACGGCAACTTCGCGGCGGCGGTCGGCACCCCGGTCATCGACGGCCTCGGGCCCACCGGGAGCGGCGCCCATGCGATCGACGAGCGCGTCTCGCTCGAGTCCGTCCGCGAGCGCACGGCGCTGCTGGCGGCGCTGCTTTCCCGGCTGTAGGCTAGAGAGGATTCGTCGCAGGTGCGACGAACGTGGGGCAGGTTTCCTTTCGTCGTCTTCGCAAGGAGTGTGACTATGGACTGGTCGCAGGTTTCGCGCAGCCAGTGGATGGTGGTCGGCGGGACGGTGCTGACGCTGATCGGCACGCTGTTTCTCGACTGGTACTCGATCACGGTGAACCTGGGGCCGCTCGGGAGCGCAAGCGCGAGCGTCGGCGCCTGGGACGCGAACTCAATCGGCAAGCTGGCCGTCCTCGGTTCGCTCGTGATGCTCGTCTTCGCGGTGCTGATGTTCCTCCCGAACGCGCCGGAGTTGCCGGTGTCGATCCCGATGGGGATGCTGGTGGCAAGCGCGTTCACCGCACTCATGGTCGTCTTCGAGTTCATCGACCACCACAGCCACACCGCCATCGGCCTGTGGCTGACGCTGATCGCCTCGCTCGTCGCGGCCTACGGCGCCTACGCGATGGGCGGCCGCTTCGCGATGCCGTCGCGCACCAACTCGTCCTCGTAGCGCTCTGACCGGTCGGCGGCGGACCTCGCGGTCCGTCGCCGGCCGCTACATCGCCTTGACGGCCGCCACGAGGCTCGTCACCGACGCCTTCGCGTCGCCGAAGAGCATCGACGTCTTCGGCTCGAAGAAGAGCTCGTTCTCGATACCGGCAAAGCCCGTGTTCATGCTCCGCTTGAGGACGACGACCGCCGCCGACTGGTCGACGTCAAGGATCGGCATGCCGTAGATCGGGCTGCCGGGATTGGTGTGCGCGGCCGGGTTCACGACGTCGTTTGCGCCGATCACGAGCGCCACGTCCGTGCGCGGGAACTCCGGGTTGATGTCGTCCATCTCGTAAAGCTGCGTGTAGGGCACGTCGGCCTCGGCCAGGAGCACGTTCATATGCCCCGGCATCCGCCCCGCGACCGGGTGGATGGCGTAGCGCACGTCGACGCCGCGCTTCTCGAGCTGGTCGCCCAGCTCGCGCACGTTGTGCTGGGCCTGGGCAACCGCGAGGCCGTAGCCGGGCACGATCACCACCCGGCGAGCGTAGGCGAGCATGACCGCCACGTCCTCGGCGGTCGTCGCCCGCACCTGCCCGTCGACGGCCCCTGGGCCGACGACGGCGGTGCCCGAGCCGGTGCCGAACGCTCCGAACACGACGTTCCCGATCGACCGGTTCATCGCCTTGCCCATCATCATCGTGAGCAGCGTGCCCGAGGCGCCGACCAGCATGCCGGCGATGATCAGCACGTTGTTCGAGAGCACGAAGCCGGTCGACGCCGTCGCGAGCCCCGTGAACGCGTTCAGGAGCGAGATCACGACCGGCATGTCGGCGCCGCCGATCGCCATCACCATCTGCACGCCCAGGATGAGCGAGATCACCATGGCGACGACGAGCAGCGCCTGGCTCTCATGGCCCGTTCCGAGGATGACGCAGAGCACGAGCACGACGCCCGCGAGCCCCGCCGTGATGACGCGCTGCCCGGGCAGCACCACGGGCGATCCGGTGATCGCCTCCTGCAACTTGCCGAACGCGATCATCGAGCCGGCGAAGCTGACCGAGCCGACGACCGACGAGAACAGGATCGAGACGATGATCTTGGCCGGCACGTGGCCGGGCAGGCTCACCGTGTCGTGGTAGTCGGCGAGCGCGACCAGCGCCGCCGCCCCGCCGCCGAAGCCGTTGAAGAGCGCCACCATCTGGGGCATCGCGGTCATCTTCACCTTGCGGGCGCCGATCGCCCCGCCGACGCCGCCGATCACCGCTCCGAGCGCGATCCACTGGTAGCTCAGCACGCGCTCGTCGAACAGCGTCGCCACGATCGCAAACGCCATCCCGACCGCGGCCAGCTGGTTGCCGGAGCGGGCCGTGGCCGGCGACGAGAGCCGCCGCAGGCCGAGGATGAAGAGGATCGCGCAGATCAGGTACGCCGCGCCGATCACGTCGGTGCGGTTCACGCCTTCGCGCCCCCGTCGCCGTCGCCCGGCTCCTCCTGCACCGCGGGCCGCTTGCGGAACATCTCCAGCATGCGGTCGGTGACCAGGAACCCGCCGACCACGTTCGAGGCGCCGAAGGCGACGGCGATCGTGCCGAGGACCGTCGTCAGCGCGCCGTGGTGGGATCCGGCGACGAGGATCGCGCCGACGATGACGATGCCGTGGATGGCGTTCGTGCCGCTCATGAGCGGCGTGTGCAGCATCGTCGGCACCTTCGAGATGACCTCGACGCCGACGAACGCCGCCAGGACGAGCACCGTCAGCTCGAGCAGGAGCGGCTCGTTCACGCGACAGCCGTCCCGAGCAGCCGCGAGGTGACCCGCCCATCGTGGGTGATGATCGCGTCGGCGTCGATCTCGTCCTCCGGATTGACCGTGAGCGCCCCGTCCGAGACGAGGTGGTCGAGCACGGCGGTGAGGTTGCGCGCGTACATCTGGCTCGCGTGCAGCGGCATGCCCGCCGGCAGGTTCAGCGTCCCGATTATGGTGACCCCTTCGCGCACCACGGTCTGCCCGGCCTCGGTCAGCTCGCAGTTGCCGCCCGTCTCGGCCGCCAGGTCGACGATGACCGATCCGGGCCGCATGGCCTCCACGGCCGCCGCGGGGATCAGGCGCGGCGCCGGCCGGCCGGGGACGAGCGCGGTCGTGATGACGACGTCGGAGTCGGCGATGTGGCGCTCGAGCAGCTGCTGCTGCTGCGCCTGCTGCTCGGGGGTGAGCTGGGTGGCGTAGCCGCGCTCGTCCTGCGCGCCGGACACCTCGAGCTCGAGCTCGACGAACGTGGCGCCGAGGCTCAGCACCTGCTCCTTCACGACCGGGCGGGTGTCGAACGCCGAGACGACGGCGCCCAGCCGGCGCGACGTCGCGATCGCCTGCAGGCCGGCGACGCCGGCGCCCAGCACGAGCACGCGCGCGGGGGCGACGGTCCCTGCGGCCGTCATCAGCATCGGGAAGAACTTCGGCAGCGCCTCGGCCGCGAGCAGCACCGACCGGTAGCCGGACACCGTCGCCTGGGACGAGAGCGCGTCCATCCTCTGGGCGCGGGTGACGCGCGGGATCGACTCCATCCCGAACGCCGTGATGCGCGCCTCGACGAGCGCCTGCACGAGCTCGGGGTTGCTCAGCGGCCACAGCCACCCGATCAGCGTCGATCCGGGCCGCAGCGCGGCCACGTCGCCGGTCTCGACGCGGCCGACGCGGACGACGATGTCGCCCTGGGCGTACAGATCCGCCGCCGCGGCGACCACGGTCGCGCCCGCCTCGCGGTAGGCGTCGTCGGGCAGCGACGCGGCGTCGCCGGCGCCCGACTCTACGACGACCTTGAGGCCGAGGGGCTCCAGCCGTGCCACCGCGTCGGGCGTGAGCGCAACGCGGCGCTCGCCGGCTGCGTGCTCACGAGGGACGGCGACATTCATGGCGGGGGGATCGTAACGAGCGGAGCGCGTTTTCGCCTCGGCAACCGCGGCAAAGCGGGGTGGTGTGCGATACAATGATTAACGATGTTAACGAATATTGACTCGGTGGAGCTCGCAAACCGGCTACGGCCGGTGCTGCTCCAGCTCAACCGCCACCTGCGCCGCGAGCTCGCCCCGCTCGGCATCACCGCCGGCCAGGCGGCGCTGCTGCACGTGATCCGCACGACCCCCGGCGTCGGCGTGCGCGCCCTGGCCGCGCACGAGGGCATCTCGACCCCGGCGATGTCGGGCTACATCGACCGCCTCGAGGCGGCCGGTCTCGTCGGGCGCGTCCGCTCCGAGCAGGACCGGCGCCGCGTCGGCCTCACGGTCACCGAGGCGGGCGCCCGCGCGCTGCGGTCGGCCCGCTCGCGCCGCACCGCCTGGCTCGCGCAGCGCCTCAAGCGCCTGGGCGACGCCGAGCGGGCGGCGATCGCCGCCGCGCTGGAGCCGCTCGCCCTGCTCCTGGCCGAGGACGGCGGGTGACCGGGACGCTCCTGCGAGCACACGCGCGCACGTTCGCGAGCCTGCGCAAGCACCGCAACTACCGCCTCTTCTTCAGCGGCCAGGTCGTGTCCGTCAGCGGCACGTGGATGCAGAACATCGCCACCGCCTGGCTCGTGCTCGATCTGACGCACTCGCCGGTGGCCGTCGGCGTGCTGGCCGCGTTCCAGTTCCTGCCCTACACCGTGTTCGGCCTCTTCGCCGGCGTGCTGGTCGACCGGCTCGACGTGCGCCGAACGATCATCGGCACGCAGGTGGCGTCGATGGTCTTCGCGTTCGCGCTCGCCGCTCTGACGCTCGCGGGCGTCGTCAGCGTGTGGGAGGTGTACCTCCTGACCGGTCTGCGCGGCACGGTGCTCGTGCTCGACGCCCCGGCCCGGCAGGCGCTCACGTACCAGATGGTCGGGCGCGAGGAGCTGCCGAACGCGGTCGCCCTCAACTCGAGCCTGTTCAACGCCGCCCGCGTGGTCGGCCCCGCCGTCGGTGGGCTGGTCGTCGCCGCCGCCGGCCCGGGCGCCTGCTTTGCGATCAACGGCCTGTCGTTCCTGGCGGTCCTCGCCGGCCTGCTGCTGATGCGCGTCGACGAGTTCTTCCCGGTCGACACGAGCCGCCGCCCCGCGAGCCTGCTCGGCGGCACCGCCGACGCCCTGCGCTACGTGCGCTCGACGCCGCTCGCGCTGACGGCGCTCGTGGCCGTGCTCCTCCTGAGCACGTTCTCGTTCAACTTCAACGTCCTCTTGCCGGTGCTCGCCCGCACGACCTTGCATTCAGGCCCGAACGTGCTCGGGGCGATCACGGCCGCCTTCGGCGGCGGCGCGCTCCTCGGTGCCCTGCTGGCCGCCTCGATGGGGCGGGCCAGCCTGCGCTGGCTGCTCGCGGGCATGCTCGGATTCAGCGCGGCGCAGCTCCTGCTCGGGCCGCAGCAGTCGCTGCTTCCGGCCTGCGCGCTCCTGTTCGCGACCGGGCTCGCCTTCACGCTCTGGACGTCGAGCGCCAACTCGGTGCTGCAGCTGGGTGCGCCCGACCACCTGCGCGGCCGCGTCGCGGGGCTCTACTACTTCGCCTTCAACGGCACGGGGCCGGCGGCCGGGATCCTGGCCGGATGGCTGGCCGCTCGCGGCGGCACCGAGCTGGCCTTCCTCGTCTCGGGCGCGATCGGCGCGCTCACGGCCGCGTGGGTCGCGGTGCGGCTGGTGCACGACGGGCGGCTCGAGAGCATCCCGGCGGTGCTGCGGCTCGGCGGTGCGGGTGCGCGCGGGCGCTAGCCATGAACGACCGGTGCCAGGCCCCGGCTATTCACGGAGGCCGCTCATGAACCCGGCGAGCTGACCGCCTTCTTCACGAGCTCGGTGATCCGCCTCTCGTCCGCCTTGGTCAGGTCGGCGATGGCGTAGTCGGTGGCCCACATGGAGCCGTCGTCCAGGTTGGCCCTGTCGCTGAAGCCGAACGTCGCGTAGCGCGACTTGAACTTCGACGCGTTCCGGAAGAAGCACACGACCTTGTCGTCCTCGTCGCGGTACGCCGGCATCCCGTACCAGGTCCTGGGCGCGAGCTGTGGCGCGGCGGCGGTGACGAGCTGGTGGATGCGCTCGGCCTTGACGCGGTCGGCCTCCGGCATCTTGGCGATGCTCGCGAGCAGGTCGGCCTCGCCCTCGGCCCTGGACTGCTCGCGCTTCGTCTCCTTGGCCCGCGCGCGCATCGCGGCGCGTTCCTCGGCGGTGAAGCGTTCGGCTGCTGCCCTCTTCTGTGCCATGGCCGGAGGCTAGCGGAGGGCCAAGCGGGCTCACGCCTCCTCGATCTGGAGGGCGGGCGCGTGCTGCGCGTCGATCGCGGTCAGATCGCGGTTGCGGAGCAGTCCGATCGCGACCACCGCGCCGAGCGCGATCAGCCCGGCGCCGGCCAGGAAGCCGATGTCGTAGCCCGAGACGAGCGCGTGGGCAGCGTCGCCGGGCGCGGTCGCGAGGCGCGACGTCGTCCGGTTCGCCGCGATCGTCGAGAGGATGGCGAGCCCGAGCGCGCCGCCGACCTGCTGGGATGTGTTCAGGAGGCCCGAGGCCAGCCCGGCGTCGCCGGCGGCGACGTTGGTCGTCGCGATCAGCGTCATCGGGACGAACGTGAACCCGAGACCGATCCCGACCACCAGGACTCCGGGCAGCACGTTCGCGAGATAGGTGCCGTCCACCGGCGCGCGCGACAGGAGCACGAGGCCGGCGGCCGCCATCGGCATGCCGACGAGCGCGACGGCGCGCACGCCGACGCGCGCGATCAGGGGCTGCGAGACGGCCGACGCGGCGATGATCGCCGCGGTCATCGGCAGGAAGCCGGCGCCCGCCTGGACGGGCGAGAGGTGCAGGACGCCCTGCACGTACAGGGTGGCGAAGAAGAAGATCGCGAACATCCCGCCCGCGACCACGCCCATGATCGCGTTCGCCGGCCGCGAGCGAGCGCGTGCGCAGGATGCCGAGCCGCACGAGCGGCTGGGCGCTTCGCAGCTCGACGGCGACGAAGGCCGCGATCAGCGCGGCGGCGACCGCGAGCAGGCCGATCGTGCGGGCCGATGCCCAGCCGTACTCCTGCGCCTTCACGATCCCGTACACGAGCACCACCAGGCCGCCGGTGATGGTGACGGCGCCGGCGAGGTCGAACCCGCGCCGCCCGTGGACGCGCGATTCGGGCACCATGCGCACCGCGAGCAGCGCGGTCGCGATCCCGACCGGGACGTTCACGAAGAAGATCCAGCGCCAGGAGACATACTCGGTCAGGATCCCGCCGAGCAGCATGCCCACGGCGCCGCCGCCGACGGCGATCGTCGCCCATACACCCATGGCACGGGTGCGCTCCCGGCCCTCGGCGAACGTGGTCGTCACGATCGAGAGCGCGGCCGGCGAGACGAGCGCCGCGCCGAGGCCCTGCAGAGCGCGGGCGGCGATGAGGACGTTCGCGGACGGCGCCAGGCCGTCGAGCACCGATGCCGCCGTGAACACGACCACGCCGGCGAGAAAGAGGCGGCGGCGGCCGAACAGGTCGGCGGCGCGGCCGCCGAGGAGCAGGAATCCGCCGAAGAGCAGGGTGTAGGCGTTCACGACCCACTGCAGCGACGAGGTCGAGAAGTGCAGGTCGCGCTGCACGGTGGGCAGCGCGACGTTCACGATCGTCGCGTCGAGCACGACCATGAACTGCGCCAGGCAGACGATCGCGAGCACGAGCCAGCGGGTTGCGCTCGCGGGTGGATGGAGCGAGAGAAGCGGCGAGAACGGCGTCGGTCATGCGGCCTCCTCCGGCCGAGGTATAATCGGAACGATGGTTCCGGAACACTATACGGAACGATGGTTCCGTTTGTCAAATGTCTAGCGGCGAGACCGCGGCCGCGGCACGGCCCCTGCGCGCAGACGCCGTCCGCAACCGGGCCCGCATCCTCGAGGCCGCGAACGAGGCGTTCGCCGCCGAAGGCCTGGGCGTGCCCGTCGACGTCATCGCGGCGCGCGCGGGGGTCGGCGTCGGCACCGTCTACCGGCACTTCCCGACCAAGGAGGCGCTCGGCGCGGCGATCCTCACCACCAAGGTGGAGGCGCTGATCGCCGACGCTGATCGCCTCGCGGCCGAGGCCGACGACCCCGGCGGGGCGCTCGAGGAGTACCTGGCGGCCCTCCTCAGCGAGGGCACTGCCTGCTCTGCCCTCGCCGGCGCGTTCAGCGAGGCCGGCTACGACCTGAAATCGGCCGCGCCCGATCTCGAGCCGCAGATGACCGCCGCGCTCGGGCGGCTGCTGGAGCGGGCGCAGGAGGCGGGGGTCGTGCGGCCCGAGGTGCGGCCGACCGACCTGCTCGCGCTGATCGGAGCGGCGTGCATGGTCGCGGGGCGGCCGGATCGCGACGCCGAGTCCGGTCGCCGGCTGCTCGCGGTCGTCACCGCCGGGCTGCGCAGCCCGGCCGCGACCGACGCTCCCCGCTAGCCGGCCCCGGGCTCAGATCGTGAGCGCGTTTGGGCCGTCGCGCTCACGCTCGGCCTCGTAGCGGGCGATCTCGTCCTCGCGCCGCTCGGTCATGGCGATGTCGTCCCAGCCGTTCAGCAGCCGCTCGCGCACGTCGGCGTCGATCTCGAAGCGCACCTCGCGTCCCGACGGCAGCGTCACGGTCTGCGCCTCGAGATCGATCGAGGCCTCGGCCGGCGCCGCGTCGAGCAGCTCGCGCACGGCGTCCGGCGGCAGGACGACGGTCAGGAGGCCGTTCTTGGAGCAGTTGATCGCGAAGATGTCGCCGAAGCTCTCGGCGACGATCGCCTGATAGCCGAAGTCCTGCAGGGCCCAGGCGGCGTGCTCGCGCGAGGAGCCGCAGCCGAAGTTGCGGCCGGTGACGAGGATCGGAGCGCCGTGGAACTCGGGCCACATGAGCGGGAAGTCGGCCTGGTTCATCCAGTCGTAGAACAGGAACTCGCCGAACCCGCTGCGCTCGATTCGCTTCAGGAACTGCTTCGGCACGATCTGGTCGGTGTCCACCGACGCGCGGTCGAGCGGCGCCACCGGCCCCGAGATCACGCGCACCGGCTTCACGACGCCACCAGCTCTCGCACGTCCGTGAGCCGCCCGGTCACCGCCGCCGCGGCCGCCATCGCCGGGCTCATCAGATGGGTGCGCCCGCCCCGGCCCTGACGGCCTTCGAAGTTGCGGTTCGAGGTCGACGCGCAGCGCTCTCCGGGGGCGAGGATGTCGGGGTTCATGCCCAGGCACATCGAGCACCCCGCGCCGCGCCACTCGAAGCCCGCGTCGCGGAAGACCTTGTCCAGACCCTCACGTTCAGCTTGAGCTTTAACCTGGAACGATCCGGGCACGACCATCGCCCGCACCGAGGCCGCGACACGGCGGCCGTCGATGACGGTGGCGGCGGCGCGCAGATCCTCGATCCGCGAGTTCGTGCACGACCCTAGGAACACGCGGTCGACGGCGATCTCGGCCAGCGGCGTGCCCGGGCGCAGGTCCATGTAGCGCAGCGCGCGCTCGTCGGACTCGTCGGCCGGCTCGGGCACGACGCCCGTGATCGGCGCGACCTGGGCCGGGTTCGTGCCCCAGGAGACCTGGGGGGCGATGCCGTGCAGATCGACGGTGACGGTGCTGTCGAACGCCGCACCCTCGTCGGTGCGGTATCCGCGCCAGCGCTCGACGGCCGCGGCGAAGTCCTCAGGTGCGCCGGGCCGGCCCTCGAGGTGGGCGAACGTGACGTCGTCGGGCGCGATCATGCCGGCGCGGGCGCCGGCCTCGATCGACATGTTCGCGACCGTGAGGCGACCCTCCATCGACAGCTCGCGGATCGCGGCGCCGGTGTACTCGACGACGTGGCCGGCGGCGCCGTCGGTGCCGATCTGGGCGATCGTGCCGAGGATCATGTCCTTGGCGGTGCAGCCCGGGCCGAGCGCGCCCTCGTAGTCGATCCGCATCGTCTGCGGCCGCCGCTGCGGCAGGGTCTGGGTGGCGAGCACATGCTCGACCTCGCTCGTGCCGATCCCGAACGCGAGCGCGCCCAGGGCGCCGTGCGTGGAGGTGTGCGAGTCGCCGCACACGATCGTCATCCCGGGCTGCGTCAGCCCGAGCTCGGGGCCGATGACGTGCACGATGCCGTTGCGGCGATGGCCGAGCGGATACAGGCGCACCCCGAACTCGGCGCAGTTGCGCTCGAGCGCCGCCAGCTGGGCCTGGCTGAGCTCGTCGGGCTCGCCGGGGCCGGTGGCGACGTTGTGGTCGGCCGTCGCGACCGTGCGGTCGGGCCGGCGCACCCGCCGCCCGGCCGCGCGCAGGCCTTCGAACGCCTGCGGGCTCGTCACCTCGTGCACCAGGTGCAGGTCGACGTAGAGCAGGTCGTCGCCGATCACATGGTCGTCCCAGACCTTCTCGAAGAGGGTGCGCGGAGCCTCCTGCATGGGTCGAAAGTGTACCGATGGTCTGGCCGCCAACCTGCCGTTGCCGTACACTCGGCGACGTGATCTGCGCCGCTTGTGGAATGGAAAATGCTCCCGGCAAGCGCTTCTGCCGGAGCTGTGGCACGTCGCTCGCCGCGGCCTGTCCCACATGCGGTTCCGCGGTCACCCCCGACGACCGCTTCTGCGGCGAGTGCGGGACTCCGCTCGGCGCTGCCGCGGCCGCCCAGCCGGCCGCTCCGGCCGCGACCGTCGCCGTGCCGGCGGCGCACACGGAGGCGGCCACCGAACGGCGGCTGGTCACCGTGCTGTTCGCCGACCTGGTCGGGTTCACGACGCTCTCGGAGACACGCGACTCCGAGCAGGTGCGGACGCTGCTCTCGCGCTACTTCGACGTCTGCCGGCGGCTGATCGAGCTCTACGGTGGGGTGGTCGAGAAGTTCATCGGCGACGCCGTGATGTCGGTCTGGGGCGCGCACAGCGCCACCGAGGACGATCCCGAGCGGGCCGTGCGGGCGGCGCTCGACCTGGTCGCGGCGGTGACCGCGCTCGGCGACGAGGTCGGCGTGCCCGACCTGCGTGTGCGGGCGGGTGTGCTCACCGGCGAGGCGACGGTCACCATCGGCGCCGTCGGCGAGGGCATGGTCGCGGGCGACGTCGTCAACACCGCCTCGCGGGTGCAGGCGCTGGCCGAGGCGGGCCAGGTGCTCGTCGGCGACACGACCCGGCGCGCCACCGAGCCGACGGTCGTGTACGAGGACGCGGGCGAGCACGAGCTGAAGGGCAAGATCGGCCTGCACCGGCTGTGGCGCGCGGTGCGCATCGTGTCGGGCGCGCGCGGGTCGCTGAAGTCGGAGGGCCTGGAGGCGCCGTTCGTCGGCCGTGACCGCGAGCTGCGCCAGATCAAGGACCTCTTCCACGCCTCGGCCGAGGAGCGGCGCGCCCACCTGGTGTCGGTGACCGGGATCGCCGGGATCGGCAAGTCGCGCCTCGTGTGGGAGTTCTACAAGTATTTCGACGGCCTCGCCCAGGTGATCTACTGGCACCGCGGCCGCTGTCCCTCCTACGGCGAGGGCGTGACCTACTGGGCGCTGGCCGACATGGTGCGGATGCGCTGCCGGATCAGCGAGGACGAGCCGTCCGAGGCTGTCCTGGCCAAGCTCGCGGGCGTGCTCGACGCCCACGTGACCGACCCCGACGAGCGCGCGTTCGTCGAGCCGCGGGTCGCCCATCTGCTGGGGGTGGAGGGCGGCGGCCGGTTCGAGCGCGAGGATCTCTTCTCGGCGTGGCGGCTCTTCTTCGAGCGGCTGGCCGACGTGTATCCGACCGTGCTTGCGTTCGAGGACATGCAGTGGGCCGACGCGTCGCTGCTCGACTTCATCGAGCACCTGCTCGAGTGGTCGCGCAACTCGCCGCTGTACGTGATCACCGCCGCGCGGCCCGAGCTGGTCGACAAGCGGCCGACGTGGGGCGCCGGCAAGCGCAACTTCACGTCGCTCTACCTCGAGCCGCTCGGCGACGGCGCGATGCGTGCGCTGCTCGACGGCCTCGTGGCCGGCCTCCCGGACGCCCTGGCGGCGCAGATCCTGGCGCGGTCCGAGGGTGTGCCGCTCTACGCGGTCGAGACGGTGCGGATGCTGCTCGACCGCGGCCACGTGGTGCAGCAGGGCAGCGTGTACCGGGCGACCGGCCCGGTGGAGACGCTCGAGGTGCCCGAGACGCTGCACGCGCTCATCGCCGCGCGCCTGGACGGCCTCTCGGCCGACGAGCGGCTGGTGGTGCAGAACGGCGCGGTGCTCGGCAAGACGTTCACCAAGCACGCGCTCGCGGCGCTCGCCGACACCGACGCGTCGGCGTACGACGCGATCCTGGCCGGACTCGTGCGCAAGGAGGTGCTCTCGATCCAGGCCGACCCCCGCTCGCCGGAACACGGCCAGTACGGCTTCCTGCAGGACCTGATGCGCCGGGTCGCCTACGAGACGCTCTCGCGCCGCGACCGGCGCCTGCGCCACCTGGCGGCGGCCGCGCACCTCGAGGCGACGGCCGGCGACGACGACGAGCTGGTCGAGGTGCTCGCGGCGCACTACCTGGATGCCTACGAGGCGGCGCCGGACGCCGACGACGCCGACCGCGTGCGCGATCGCGCCCAGGTGCTCTTCGTCCGCGCCGGCGAACGGGCGGAGTCGCTGGGTGCTCCCGGCGAGGCGCAGCGCTATTTCGTCCAGGCGGCCGCGCTCGCGGGCGACGACCATAGCCGCGCCGGCCTGCTCGACCGGTCCGGCCAGATGGGCACGCGCGCCGGCGTGACCGACAGCGCGCAGCGCTGCCTCGAGGAGGCGATCGCGCTCTACGGCGCCCTCGGCGACACGCACGCGGCTGCGCGCGTCACGAGCCGCCTGGCGTACCTGGACGAGCGCAGCGGCCGGCACGAGCTCGCGATCAAGCGGATGGAGGACGCCCTGGCGGTGACCGGCGACGACGAGCCCGACGCGGACGTCGCCCTCCTCACCGTCCGGCTGGGAAACGCGGCGCTCTTCGTGGGCGAGCGCGAACGGGCCGCGGCGCTGATCGAGCGTGCGCTGGAGATGGGCGAGGCGCTCGGGCTGCCCGAGATCGTCGTCCGCGGATGGACCGCGAAGGCGATCCTGGTCGCTCCGTCGCGGCGGCGGGAGGCCGAGATGCTCATGCGCGCCGCGGCCGACCTGGCGCTCGAGTACAACCTCACCGAGCGGGCCGCCACGGTGCTCGGGAACCTGTCCGACCTCGCCTTCGGCCATGACCGCTATCGGGACGCGCTCGGCTATCTCGACCGCGAGCTCGACCTCGCCCGCCGCACCGGCGACCGCCCCAACGAATGGTTCGCGATCAGCGAGTCGACGTACGCGCTCTACCAGCTCGGCCGCTGGGACGAGGCGATGGAGGCATTCGCCGAGCTGCCCGTCGAGCTCCTGCCGAGCGGCCACACGCTGATCAGCCCGCTGACCGCGATCCTCCCGATCTACCTGCACCGGGGCGAGATCGAGCGGGCGCGGGAGCTGTGCGACATCTACGCGCCCCTGGCCAGCTCGATCGATGTGCAGGAGCGCTCGTGCTACGCGGCGGGGCACGCGGCGCTCGCGCTGTCGGAGGGCCGCTACGACGACGCCCTCGCCGTGGCCGGCGATGCGATCGCGACGCAGGGTCTGGTCGGTGCCTGGTCGCAGAACGCGAAGCTTGGACTCATCTCGGCCGTCGAGGCGGCGCTCGCGCTCGGCCTTCGTGACCGCGTGAACGAGCTGCTCGCGGCCCCCGAGTCCGAGCCCGTGGGGCTGCGAACGCCCCTCATCGCCGCGCACGCGCACCGGTTCCGCGGACGGATGGCGGGCTCGGCCGAGGCCGCCGGCGCGCACTTCGCCGAGGCCGAGCGGATCCTCCGCGACCTCGGCCTCACGTTTTGGCTCGCGGTCGCCGAGCTCGAGCACGCCGAGGCGCTGGTCGCCCACGGCGGCGACGGCGACATCCGCGGCCTCGCCGACGCTGCGCGCGAGACGTTCGAGAGCCTCGGGGCAAGGCCGTGGATCGACCGCGCCGCCGCGGTGCCTGCGCCTGTCGCCTCAGCGACCTCCTAGACCCCGCCCCGCTTCTGCGGCACCAGCCGGAACGCCTCTGCCCACAGCCTGACCGGCACCACCTTCGCGACCTTCATCATTGCCAGCATCGGAAGGGGGAAGACGACCTCGGCCTTGCCCTTCTCGAGGCCGCGCACGATCCGGCGGGCGGCGTCGTCGGGCTCGAGCATGAACGGCATCGGGAAGGTGTTCTTCGCCGTCAGGTCGGTGCGCACGAATCCGGGGCAGATCGTGTGCACCGCGATGCCGAGCGGGCGTAGGTCGATGCGCAGCGACTCGAGCATGTTGATCTCGGCGGCCTTGGTCGCGCCGTAGGCCTCGGAGCGGGGCAGGCCGCGATATCCGGCGACGCTCGCCATCCCCGCGATCGCGCCGCTGCGGCGCCGGCGCATGTCGGCGAGCACCGCCTCGACCCCGTGCACCATGCCGATGACGTTCGTGTCGAAGTGGCGGCGGATGACGTCTGTGTCCCACGCCTCGACCGAGAACTGGCCCCAGTACGCCGCGTTCAGGACGGCGAGGTCGATGGCGCCGAAGCGCTCGCGCACCGACTCGGCGGCCGCCATCATCGCGTCGCGGTCGGTGACGTCGGCGGGCACCGCGATCACCTCGCCGGGGGCACCCGCGGCGAGCTCCTCGAGGCGGTCGGCCCGGCGGGCGCTGGCCGCGACCCGGCAGCCGCGCCCGGCCAGCTCGCGCACGAGCGCCGCGCCGATGCCGCTCGACGCGCCGGTCACCCAGACGGTCGTACCGTCGCCCAGCTTCATAGGCTGTCCACCAGGCGAGAAGCGGTGTCTGTCCCCAGGGGGACAGACCCCAAACCTTCCATCGCCGGCAGCGGCTGCTGCATCCCGCTCACGACCGGGCCAGGCGCAGCTGGGCGTCGCCGATCGCGCCGGTGGCGAACCCGGCCTCGCAGTAGGCGAGATAGAACTCCCACATGCGCACGAACGTGTGGTCGAAGCCGAGCGCATGCACCCGCTCGCGCTGCTCGATGAAGCGCGTGCGCCAGTGCCGCAGCGTCGTCGCGTAGTGGTGGCCGATCTCGGCGGCATGCGTGACGCCGAGCGCCGAGGTGTCGCGCAACGCGCGGTCGATGGCCTCGCGTGACGGGATCAGCCCCCCCGGGAAGATGTACTTGTGGATCCAGCTGTAGGCGTGCCGCGACGCCAGGTAGCGGCGGTGCGGCATGGTGATCGTCTGCAGGCCCATCGCCCCGCCCGGCTCGAGCAGCCGGTCGCAGGTGGCGAAGAACACGGGCCAGTACTCCTCGCCGACCGCTTCGAGCATCTCGATCGAGACGATCTTGGAGTAGCGGCCGTCGATCGCGCGGTAGTCGCGCAGGATGACGTCGATGCGGTCGGCCAGGCCGGCCGCGGCAATCCGCTCCCGCGCGAGCGCCGCCTGCTCGGCCGAGATCGTCGCGGTCGTGACGCGGCAGCCGCGGGTGGAAGCGGCGTGCATCGCGAAGCCGCCCCAGCCGGTGCCGATCTCGAGGAGGTGGTCGGAGGGGCGCAGGTCGACCATGCGGCACAGGGTCTCGTACTTGCGCACCTGGGCGGCCTCGAGGGTGTCGCCCGGCTCGAACACGGCGGCCGAGTACGTCATGGTGGGGTCGAGGAAGGTCGCGAACAGGTCGTTCGAGAGGTCGTAGTGGCGCGAGATGTTGCGTGCCGCGCCGGTCGGCGTGTTGCGCTGCTCGGTCGGGATGCGCGGCTCGTAGAGGCCGCGCAGGCGCTGGAGCGGCTGCGGCAGCAGCCGGTCGACGCGGGCGGCGAACGCCCCCAGCGCCTCGGCCAGGTCCTCGGCGGTCCAGTCGCCGGCCATGTACGCCTCGCCGAAGCCGATCTTGCCCGCCGCGGCCAGGCGATGGAAGAACGCGTCGCGCGAGATCGTCATCACCGGGCCGTCGGGGTCGCCGCAGCCGGTGACCGTGCCGTCGGGCAGGACGACCCGCAGCGGCAGGTGGCGGGCGGTGCGCAGGAAGAGGGCGCGCGCGATCGTCGCCCGGGCGGCGACCCGGGGGGCGTGTGGGGTGCGCCAGATCGGGTGGTCGGAGCCGGCCTGCTGCGAGACGACGGTCATCCGACGTGCTCCTGGGGCGGGTGCGCCGGGCGGGGCACGCGGGCGACGCCGCGCAGCGCGAGCTTGATCCCCTGTACGTGGATGAGCGAGGTGACCCGCGCGGTCATCAACGGATGACGCACGAGCATCCGCGCGACGGCCGCGTTCGTGAGCGGCCGCCGGCGCCCCGTAAGCGACGCCGCGAAGACGCGCTGCCCGCCCTGGTGCAGCGCCATCTGAACCGACAGCCGCTCGCCCGGCGCGGCGAGCGTCATGCGGTAGCTGCCGTCGACGGTCAGAAACGGCGACACGTAGAACTCCTTGCCCGTCTCGACCTGTCCCCGCTCGCCCGGCTCGAGCAGGTAGCAGTGCCGCTGCCCGTAGGTGTTGTGCACCTCGGCGACGACGCAGCGCAGGCCGCCGTCGTGCCCGTGGCAGTAGTACACCGAGAGCGGGTTGAACACGTAGCCGAGCACGCGCGCGTTGGTCAAGAGCGACACGCGCCCGCCGTCGAGGTCGATGCCGCCGGCGGCGAGGTACGCGAGCAGGTTCTCCTTGATCGTGCGGCCCGGGTCGCCGAGGTGGTCGCGCGAGCGAATCGTGGTGAGGCCGCGGCGGTCGTGCCCGAACGCCCACAGGCGCCGGTCGAGCTCGGCGAGCTCGTCCAGGTCGACGAGCCACATGTACACCGAGTAGCGGAAGCGGTTGCGGTGCTCGGTGCGGCGGTCGTGCACCACATGGCCCTCGTACAGCGCCGACCTCACCAGGCGCACCCCAGCGCGAGCGCCGCGCGCAGGCCCGACACGCAGCCGTCCTCGTGGAACCCCCAGCCGTGGTAGGCGCCGCAGTAGTAGGTGTTGCGCGCGCCCTGGAGCCGCGGCAGGAGCGCCTGCGCCGCCAGGCTCGCGTGCGTGTAGATCGGATGCTCGTACGTCATCCGGCGCAGCTCGTGGCCCGCGCCGATGCGGGCGGTCCCGTTCAGGGTGACGCAGTAGTCGACGGGTTCGTGCAGGGCCTGCAGCCGGTTCAGGTGGTAGGTCACGTGCACGTGCGGCTGGCTGGTGGAGCAGGCGTCGAGCAGGTAGTTCCACGAGGCGCGGGCGCCGGCGGCGCGGGGCAGGAGCGACATGTCGGTGTGCAGCACGGTCTGGTTTCGGGAGTAGGCGAACCCGCCGAGCGCCGCCCGCTCGTCGGCCGACGGGTCGGCCAGCATCGCGAGCGCCTGGTCGGGGTGCGCGGCGATCACGATGCGGTCGAAGCGCTGGTCGCCGTTCACCGTGACGCCGCGGTCGTCGCGCTCGATCTGCACGACCGGCGTGTGGGTGTGGACGCGGTTGGCCAGGCGCTCTGCGATGCGGGCCACGTACTCGCGGCTGCCGCCCGTCACGGTGCGCCACTGGGGCGAGTTCTTGACCGTGAGCATGCCGTGGTTGGCGAAGAAGCGGATCAGATAGCGAGCGGGGAAGTCGCGGATCGTGGACGGGGAGGACGACCATACCGCGCCCGTCAGGGGCAGCATGAAGTGGTCGGTGAAGTAGCGCGAGTACCGGCCCTGGCGCAGGAACTCGTCCAGCGTGAGCGCGTCCGCGGCGGGATCGCCGAGCACGGCGCGGGCCTGGCGGTGGAAGCGCTTGACCTCGAGCAGCATGCGCAGGTAGCTGGGCCGCGCGAGCACCCCCGCCCGGGGCAGGACGCCGTGCATGCCGCGCGCGCCGGCGTACTCCAGGCCGCAGCCCTCGCAGCGCACGCCGAAGGACATGTCGCTCGCCTGTGTGCCGATGCCGAGCTCGGCGAAGAGCCGCAGGAGGGTGGGGTAGGTGCGCTGGTTGTGCACGATGAAGCCGGTGTCGAGGGCGACCTCGCGCCCGTCGGCGGCGCGCACCGCCACCGTGTTGGCATGGCCGCCAAGGCGCTCGTCGCGCTCGAAGAGGGTCACGTCGTGGGTGCGGGCGAGGATGTGCGCGGCCGTGAGCCCCGCCACGCCGCTGCCGACGACCGCGACCCGAAGCGCGCTCACAGCGGCACCCGCAGGGCGCGGTCGGGTGGCAATGCGAATGCCGCGGCGATGCCCTCGTCCATCGGCTCGAATCCGAGCGCGCCGAGCGCGAACCGGCGGGTGAGCGACTGCCACAACGGCAGCCGCCGGAGCATCGTGTGCCCGGCGTGGGCGAGCTCGAACCGGGCCAGGCGCGCCGCCGTCTCGCGGGCGCGGCGGCCGAACTCGAGCGACCGGGCCGGGTCGGTCACGCGGTCCTGGGTGCCGTGGACGAGCATGACGGTGCGGCCGGCCAGCTGCCGCACCGGCTCGTCGGGCGGGCACCAGGCCGCGAGGCCGGCCACGGCGGTCACCCGCTCGTGCCCCGCGGCCCGCAGCGCCGCCCGCGCGCCCATCGAGTGGCCGACCAGGCACACGGGCGCGGCGAAGCGCTCCGAGAGCGCCTCGATCGCCCACTCGACGTCGCGCACGGGGTCGCCGTCGTTGTAGCCCTTGACCCGGTAGCGCAGCTGGGCGACGGCGAGGCCGCCACGGTGCCCGCTGCGGACGAGGTCGGCGAGGAACGGGAACATGCGCAGCGCAGGGGAGCGCAGATTCGAGTCCGGGGCGGCGCTGTGCGACTTGCCGCCGTGGGCGAGCAGCACGACGCCGCGCGCCTCGCCGTGCGGCGCGACGGTGACGAGTGACGGTCTTCGGTCCGGCAAGGCAGCGGCGATGCTACCGGTCGGCGGGGAACGCATGTGAGGCATTCGCCCTGGGCGGCCGATCGGATCACCCCAATCGCCGGCATCGCCCGGACGGGGGATGGCGGGGCGGGCGCGGCGGGGGTACGATCTCCTTCCCGAATCGGGAGGGCAGCATCGTGTTGCGAAAGGGCATTCTGGCGGGAGCGGTCGTGGGCGTGGTGCTCTATGTGGTCTGGCGCCGGTCGCAGACTCAAGGAGATGCCGGTCGTGCGGCGGCGCCGGCCGAGCCGGTGTCACCGCGCGAGGAGCCGGTCCCGCCGCCCCCGTTCGCCGCGCAGCAGCCCGAGGCCGTCGTGGAGCCCGAGCCGGTCGCACAGGCCGAGCCGGTCGCAGAGGCCGAGCCGGAGCCGGAGCCGGAGCCGCAGGCGGCCGACAGCTCGTGGCCGATGCCCGTCCCGGCGCAGCGCAGCGCCGAGGAGCGGCCGCGCCGCCCGGCCCCGCTCACCCACGTCGGCCGCCACCGCGATCTCGCGACCGCCGGCTGGCTCAAGGATCGCCGCGCGCCGGCGTTCTCCGGCAGCCCCGCCGTCCAGGCACACGCCCGCGCATCGTGGCCGGGTGTGAGCGGCGCCGGCAGGCTGCACCCGACACCGCTTCGCACCGCCCCCGGGCGGGCGCGGCCGCAGGCGTTCAGTCCGCGGCTGCAGGGATGATCAGCACCGGCCGGCGGCAGTGATTGGCCACGCCGTGGGAGACGCTGCCGAGCACGAGTGAGCGCACGCCGGTGATGCCGCGCGAGCCCAGCACGACGATGGCGGCGTCCCGGTCGTCCGCCTCCGCCAGGATGGTGCGCCACACGGCGCCGACGCCCTCGACCGCGGCCGGGGTCGCCTGCACGCCGGCCGCGCGCAGGAGCGCGCAGCCCTCCTCGGCCATCTTGGCAGCCCGTTCCCGGGCCGCGTCGTCGACCTCCTCGGCGTCGGCCGCGGGCATCATGTCGGGGTAGGGGAAATCACCGCCGGACGGCATCTGCAGGATCGACTCGAAGATGCACATCACCACGGCGTCGTGGCCGGCCAGGAGCGCCGCTCCCCGCGCGATGGCCTCCCGGGCGTCGGGGGAGCCGTCGAAGCAGTAGAGCGCGAGCGGCGCTCCGGCGGATGTCATTTCGCGGGCGTCGTCAGGTGCCGGCCTTCGCCGTGTCGGACTGGCCGATCCAGGGCATCATCGCCCGCAGCTCGGCGCCGACCTGCTCGATCTGGTGCTCGGCCGCGCGCCGCCGCAGGGCCTGGAACTGGGGCCGGCCGGCGGCCTCCTCGGCGATGATGTCGCGGGCGAAGCGGCCCTCCTGGATGTCGCGCAGCAGGGCGCGCATCGTCTCGCGGACGTGCTCGTCGATCACGACGGGGCCGCGGGTGAGGTCGCCGTACTCGGCCGTGTCCGAGATCGAGTAGCGCATCCCGGCGAGGCCGCCCTCCCAGATCAGGTCGACGATCAGCTTCAGCTCGTGCAGGCACTCGAAGTAGGCGATCTCGGGCTGGTAGCCGGCCTCGACGAGCGTCTCGAACCCGGTCTGGATCAGGCGGGTGACGCCGCCGCAGAGCACGGCCTGCTCGCCGAAGAGGTCGGTCTCGGTCTCCTCGGCGAAGGTCGTCTCGATCAGGCCGCCGCGGGCGCAGCCGATGCCGTGGCCGTAGGCGAGCGCAAGCGCATGCGCCTGGCCGCTCGCGTCCTGGTGCACCGCGATCAGGCCGGGGACGCCGATGCCCTGGCTGTACTGGCGGCGGACGAGATGGCCGGGGCCCTTGGGGGCGATCATCGCGACGTCGATGTCGGCCGCCGGCGCGATCTGGCCGAAGTGGATCGTGAAGCCGTGGGCGAACATCAGCATCGCGCCCGGGCGCAGGTTGGGGGCGATCTCCGAGCGGTAGAGCGCGGCCTGGATGTGGTCGGGCACGAGCACCATGACGATGTCGGCCTGGGCGGTTGCCTCGGCGACCGTCGCGACGGGCAGGCCGTCGGCGGTGGCGGCCTTCCAGGCCCGCGAATCGGGCCGGGCGCCGACCACGACGGCGTTGCCGCTCTCGTGGTTGTTCAGCGCGTGAGCGTGGCCCTGGCTGCCATACCCGATGACCGCGATCGTCTTGCCGCTGAGCGCGGCGGGATCGCAGTCGGACTCGTAGTAGATCGTCGTGCTCATGCAACCACCCTTATCCGTCGTCGTTGACCTAGCTCGCCGTCGCGGTCGAGCGCGATCCGGCCTGTGCGCACCAGCTCGCGGATGCCGTAGGGCCGCAGGAGCTCCTCCAGCGCATGAAGCCTATCCGGCGGGCCGACGCAGGCGAAGCTGACCGCCTCCGGGCCCACGTCCACCACTCGCGACTCGAACACCTCCGCGAGGCTGATGATCTCGGGCCGCCGCTCCGGCGACGAGGTGACCTTGATCATCAGGAGCTCGAGCTCGACCGCGGTCGAGCCGAGCTCGGACACCTTCAGCACATCCACGAGCTTGTAGAGCTGCTTGGTGACCTGGTCGACGGAGTGCTGCGAGCAGTCGACCCGGATCGTGATGCGGCTGCGGCTCGGCTCCTCGGTGGGGCCGACGGCGAGCGACTCGATGTTGAAGCCGCGGCGGGCGAACAGCCCGGCGCAGCGCGTGAGCACGCCCGGGCGGTTCTGCACCAGCACGCTCAGCGTGTGCATGTCGCCGCTCATACGCCCTCCTCCACCCACGCGTTGTCCTCCTCGGCCCATTCGACGTCGATGATGTCGGTGGCAGAGCCGCCCGCGGGCACCATCGGGTACACCTTCTCCTCGCGATCGACGCGGGCGTCGATCACCGCCGGGCCGCCGCAGGCGAGCGCGCCGCGGATGGCGTCGTCGACCTCCTCGGCCGTCTCGCAGCGGAAGGCGGCCACGCCGAACGCCTCGGCGAGCTTCACGTAGTCGGGCAGGTCGACCGTCAGGTTGGTCTCGGAGAAGCGCTCCGAGTGGAACAGCTCCTGCCACTGGCGCACCATCCCCAGCCAGCCGTTGTTGATGACGACGTGGATCGCCGCGATACCGTACATGCGCGCGGTGGCGAGCTCCTGCATCGTCATCTGGAAGCAGCCGTCGCCGTCGATGTTGATCACGATCGCGTCGGGGCACGCCACCTTGGCGCCGATCGCGGCGGGGACGCCGAAGCCCATCGTGCCGGCCCCGCCGGAGGTCAGCCACCGCCGCGGCCGGTCGATCTCGAGGTACTGCGCCGCCCACATCTGGTGCTGGCCGACGCCGGTGGTCCAGATCACGTCCTCGCCGGCGGTCAGGTCGCGCAGCCGCTCGATCACGAACTCCGGCTTGAGCTTGCCGCCGCGGTAGTAGCGGAACGGGAACTCCCGCTGCCAGCCGCGCACGGTCTCGAGCCACTCCGCCGCGCGCGACGGGCCGCCGTTCTGGCGCGATGCGAGCGCCTCGGCGAGCTTGGGGATCACGAGCTCGATCGAGCCTACGATGGGCACCTGGGCGGCGCGGTTCTTGTCGATCTCGGCCGGGTCGACGTCGATGTGGATCACCTTCGCGCCGGGCGCGAACGAGTCGAGCTTGCCGGTGACGCGGTCGTCGAAGCGCGACCCGCAGGCGATCAGCAGGTCGGCCTTGTGCATCGCCCAGTTGGCGGCCTTGGAGCCGTGCATGCCGGGCAGCCCCAGGCACAGCGGGTGCGAGTCGGGGAAGACGCCCTTGGCCATCAGCGTCGTCACGACCGGCATCTGCAGCGTCTCGGCGATCCGGATCAGGTGCGCGGGATCGACGCCCGAGGTGACCGCGCCGCCGCCGACGTAGAACACCGGCCGCTCGGCGGCGAGCATCGCCTCGGCGGCGGTGATGATCTGCTTGGGGTGGCCGTGCCGTGACGGCTTGTAGCCGGGGATGTCGGTCTGGCGCGGGTAGACGAAGTCGAAGCTCGCAAGCTGCACGTCCTTGGGCACGTCGATCAGCACCGGGCCGGGCCGGCCCGAGCGGGCGACGTGGAACGCCTCCTTGAACACCTGCGGCAGGTCGGCCACGTCCTTGACGAGCCAGGAGTGCTTCACGATCGGCATCGTGATGCCCTGAATGTCGGCCTCCTGGAAGGCGTCGGTGCCGATCAGGTGCGTCGGCACCTGGCCGGTGATGCACACGATCGGCGTCGAGTCGAGGTAGGCGTCGGCGATCGGCGTCACGAGGTTGGTCGCGCCCGGCCCGGAGGTGGCGATGGCGACGCCCACCTTGCCGGTCGCGCGGGCGTAGCCCTGCGCCATGTGGCCGGCGCCCTGCTCGTGGCGCACGAGGAAGTGGCGGATCGAGTGGTCGTGCTCGGCCCAGGCGTCGTAGAGCGGCAGGATCGCCCCGCCCGGCAGGCCGAACACGTCGGTCACGCCCTCGGCCTCGAGGCAGCGGATGATCGCCTCGGCGCCGGTCATGCGGCGGCTATCCACGGGCCACCAGCCGCTCGTCAAAAGGGTGCTCCTGGAACTCGGCGCTCGCGGTCGCGTGGTGGCCGAGCGCGTCGCATACCGCCTGGCCGACCTCCCACGTCGCGTACGCGCGCCCGCCCGACACGACGTCCGAGGTGGCGATGCCGTCGGCGAGCACCGAGTCCACCGCGGCCGTGATCGCCCGGCCGATGTCGCGCCGGTTGAGGCCGTAGGTGAACATCATCCCCACCGACATGATCATCGCGATCGGGTTGGCCTCGCTCTGGCCCGCGATGTCGGGCGCCGAGCCGTGCACCGGCTCGAAGATCCCGGGCGCCTCCGGGCCCAGCGAGGCCGACGGCGCGATGCCGAGGCCGCCTCCGACCGCCGCCGCGAGGTCGGAGAGGATGTCGCCGAACAGGTTCTCGGTCAGGATCACGTCGTAGCTCTGCGGCCGCGTGGCCAGGTTCATCGCGAACGAGTCGACCAGCTCGTGCGTGAGCTCGATCTCGGCGAACTCGGCCGCGTGCAGCTCGCTCACGATCCGGCGCCACAGCTTCGACGTCGCGAGCACGTTCTGCTTGTCGACCGACACGACCCGGCCCGACCGCCGCCGCGCCAGCCGGAACGCCCACCGCGCGACCCGCTCGATCTGGGCGCGGTCGTAGGTGCACGTATCCGAGGCGAAGTCGTCGCCGAGCTGCTTGGCGCCGAAGTAGAGCCCGCCCGTCAGCTCCCGGACCACGATCAGGTCGATGTCGCGATGGCGCACGGGGCGCAGGTTGGCGAACGCGTCGAGCTCCTTGCGCAGGTCGAGCAGGCCCTGCTCGGGCCGGCGCGGCGCGGCGTTCCAGCGCGGCCCGCCGACGGCGCCAAGGAGCACCGCGTCGGAGGCCTTCACCGCCGCGCGCACGTGCGCCGGGAACGGGTCGCGGTGGCGGTCGATCGCCTCACCGCCAAACGGCAGGTGCACCTGGCGCAGGCGCACGCCGAAGAGCTCCGAGACGGCGTCGATGACGCGGCCTGCCTCGGCCATCACCTCGGGGCCGATGCCGTCGCCGGCGAGGCAGGCGACGATGGGGTTTGGGCGGGTTTCGGTCATCAGACTCCGATCAGCTCCTTGTCCTGGTCCGGCTCGATCGCGATCCGGGCGTGTGCGCACGCCCGCAGGTATGCCTCGGCCGAGGCCTCGGTGATGTCTGTCGATACGGCCTGGCCGGAGAACGTCCTGCCTGCGACCTCGACCACGACCCGCACCTCGCCCAGCGCGTCCGCGCCGCCGGTGACGGCGCCGATGGCGTACTCGGCCAGCTTGACCGGCACGTCGAGCAGCGTGTTGACGGCGCTGAACGCGGCGTCCACGGGGCCGTCGCCGGTGCCCTCGGCGGTGCGCTCCTCGCCGTCCCCGCTTGCGATCGTCACCTCGGCGCGGGCCGCCTCGCCAGTCGCCGTGGCGATGGCCAGGCGCACGAGCCGGTAGGGATCCTCGCGCTCACGCAGCGAGTCCGACGCGATCGCCTCGAGGTCGAGCGAGCTGATCTTGCCCTTGCGATCGGCCAGCTCCTTGAAAAGCGTGAAGGCCCGCTTCAGGTCGTCGCCCTCGATGGTGAAGCCCAGGTCGGCGAACGCCTGCCGCAGCGCGTGGCGGCCAGAGTGCTTGCCGAGCACGATGTCGGAGCCGTGCAGGCCGACCGACTCGGCGTCCATGATCTCGTAGGTGCGCCGGTGGGCGAGCACGCCGTGCTGGTGGATGCCGGCCTCGTGGGCGAAGGCGTTCCGGCCCACGATCGCCTTGTTCGGCTGCACCGCATAGCCGGTCAGCCGCGAGACCAGGCGCGAGCTGCGGGTGATCTCCTCGGTGCGGATGTTCGTCTGCAGCTCGTAGCGCGGCGCCCGCGTCTTCAGCAGCATCACGATCTCCTCGAGCGAGGCGTTCCCCGCCCGCTCGCCGATGCCGTTGATCGTGCACTCCACCTGGCGCGCGCCCGCGACGACGCCGGCCAGCGAGTTGGCGACGGCCAGGCCCAGGTCGTTGTGGCAGTGCACCGAGAGGACGACGCCGTCCACCTCGGGCACGCGCTCGCGCAGGCCGTTCAGGATCTCGGTGTACTCCTCGGGCACGGTGTAGCCGACCGTGTCGGGGATGTTGATCGTGGTGGCGCCTGCGGCGATCGCCGCGCGCACGACCTCGGCCATGAAGTCGGCGTCGGTGCGGGTCGCGTCCTCGCACGAGAACTCGACGTCGCTGCAGAACCCCTTCGCCTTGCGCACGGCGCGCGCTGCCGACTCGAGCACCTGCGGGCGGGTCATGCGCAGCTTGTGCTGCATGTGGATGTCGGACGTGGCGATGAAGACGTGGATGCGCGGGTTGCGCGCGCCCTGCAGCGACTCGATGGCGGCGTCGACGTCCTCGTCGTTCGTGCGCGCGAGCGACGCGACGACGCAGTCGACGGCCTGGGCGACAGCGCGGATGCCCTCGCGCTCGCCCGGGGACGAGATCGCGAACCCGGCCTCGATCACGTCCACTCCGAGGCGGTCGAGCTGGCGGGCGATCTCGATCTTCTCGGGCGCCGACAGGGCGATGCCGGGCGACTGCTCGCCGTCCCGCAGCGTGGTGTCGAAGATGCGGACGGTGTCCGTGGGTGAAGCCATCAGGGTGATCCTCCTCGGCCGGGGGAGAGCGCAGCTCTCCCGTGGTGACTTGAGTGCGTGTGCGCCGGCAGGCGGCGCGTAGGCCAAGTCGTTCGCCCTAACGGGCGAGGAGGAGAAGGCCGAGCAGGTTGAGTGTGCCGGTGGAGCGCCCGACAGGACGCCCGCTCAACGGGGAGCGGGCGAGGGTCCTCTCTGTGCAGGCGTAGCCGGACATCGGGTCACAGCATAGGGGCGGCAAGGTTGATCCGTCAAACGGGAACGTGCATAAACGGGGTCAGACCCCGTCTATTCACCGTGTTCCGTGACCAGGCACCTCTATGCAGGCGGCTGCTCGCGCACCTCGACGCCGTAGCGCTGCAGGCGCTCGAAGAGCAGGCCGTACGGCACAGAGCGCTCGCTGGGGAGCACGCCGCGCGCATCGAGCTCGCCGCGGCAGATCATGTCGGCCACGACGGCCGGCGGGCAGCCCGTCGACGCGATGCCGCCGCCGAACCCGAGGCCGGGCACGGCGCGGGTGACGCACTCGACCACCGCCGTGCCCGCCGGGCCGGAGGCCTCGACGCGGTGCACGCCGACGGTGTGCTGCGACGGCTCCGCGCGCGGCAGCCGCGCGAGCAGCGCGAGCAGCACGCGCCGCGGCACGACCGGCCGGCCGTCGACCTCCACCGCCTCGGTTGACGCGAGGCCGAGCTCGGCCAGCAGGTGCACCCTGGCCAGGAAGCGGGGATCGAGCGAGAGCTGGAACGAGACCTCGCTCGCGCCGAAGCTCTCGGCGAACGTGGCCTGCTCGGAGTGGATCGTGTAGACCGTGTCGGCGGGGCCGACCGGGTCGCCGAATTCGACCACGCCCGACGAGGTGATCGGCGGCAGCATCTGCACCCGGCCGCCGCGCACGACCGGGGCGGGCATCGTCAGCTCATCGAGGATCGTCTCGACGGCGTAGGGGGCCACGAGCGGCCCCGACGGCGGGTCGGGGTCGCGCCCCGAGGCGCCGATCACGATCCGCTCGACGCGGCCGCCCAGCAGCTCGACCGCCCGCGCCGCCATCACGCTCGTCTTGCCCGGCGCCGAGCCCATGCCGAGCACCGCCAGCAGGCCCGCCTCGCGGAACTGCCCGTCGAGCTCGAGCTGCTCGAGGGTGGTGTGGAAGAGGCCGCCGAGGTCGACGTAGTGGCAGCCGGCCGCAAGCGCCGCCCGCATCGCCGCCAGGTTGATGCGATAGGAGGCCGTGTTCACGAGCACGGCCGCACCGGCGAGCGCCCGGCCGGACGCCTCGGCGTCGAGGATGTCGAGCGCGGCGCCCGTTGCCTTGCCGCCGCCGTGCGCCCGGGCGACCTCGTCCGCGCGCGCCCCGTTCACGTCCAGGCAGGCGATCTCCGAGACGGCGTCCTCGCGGGCCAGCGTGGCCACGATCGCCGGGCCGATGATCCCGCCCGCGCCCACCACGGCGACCCGGCTCACGACACCGGCTCCAGCTCGCGGCGCTCCTGCACCTCGTGTGCGCGCAATGCCAGCCACAGCTCGAGCCGGTCGCGCGCGTCGGCGGGGCTGCGGCCGGTCAGCTGCTCGATCTTGCGGATGCGGTAGCGCAGGGTGTGGCGATGCACGCCGAGCGCCGCGGCCGCCTCGGCCCAGCGTCCGTTCGCCTCGATGTAGGCCTGCAGCGACTCGATCAGCGCCGAGCCGTGGCGGCGGTCGTGCGCCCGCAGCGGCCCGAGCATCGACTCGCAGTAGAGCTCGACGCCGCGCTCGTCGCCGAGCGAGAGCAGGAGCTGGATCGATCCCAGGTCGCGGAACGTGGCCACCGCCGGCGTGCCGTTCACACGCCGGGCCTCGACCGCGTAGAGGGCCTCGTCGTAGGTGCGCGCGAGCTCGGCCGGCTCGCTGCGCACCCGGCCCACCCCGGCCGCGCCGGCGCCCGTGTCGCGCAGCACGTCTGCCGCGATCGTCTCGGCCTCGCCGTCGTCTCGGGCCTCGATCAGCACCGCCACGATGCCGTCGCGGATGCTCGCGGGACCGAACCGCCCGGCCGCCTCGACCAGGCGCGCGAGCTGGGCGGCGTCGGCCGTCGCCGGGCGCAGGGCGACGAACGACATCGGCAGCGTGCCGCGCATCCCGAACGCCCGCGCCCGCCGGCGCAGCTCGCGCGCCCCGGCGTCGCCGCCGAGCACCGCCTCGACCAGGTCGCCGGCCAGGCGCCGCACCGCCTCGGCCACGCGGGCGTCGGACAGGCGGGTGAAGACCGCCTCGGTGATCGCGATGAACGGCACGTCGTAGGGCACCTCGAACAGGGGGAAGCCCAGCCGGTCGGCCGCGGCGACGGCCGCGGGCGGCGCCTCGTCGTAGCCGAACCCGAGGCCGAGCCCCATCCCCGTCAGGCCGGCCGCCGCGAGCCGCTCGACGTACACCTCCGGCCCGGCGGCGAGCGGCAGGCCGGTCGTAAGCAGGAGCTCGCCGCCGCGCAGCCACGGCGTGGGGTCCGAGAGCTCGGAAATGTGCACCCAGCGCACGGGCCTCGCGGCGCCCGCGCGGCCGCCGCGCAGCGTCACCTGCAGCGCGTCGATGCCGGCGATGTCCGCGACGGTGAGCACGTGCGCAGCGGTCAGGAGGTCACGGCCGCACGGCCGCGGGATCGCGTCATCTCGATCCACGCGTCGTCGAGCACGGTGTCGAGCACGTCGTGGACGAAGTCGAGGTCGGCGCGCGTCGCGATCAGCGGCGGTGAGAGCTGGATCACCGGGTCGCCGCGGTCGTCGGCGCGGCAGATCAGCCCGGCCTCGTACAGGCGCGGCGAGAGGAACCCGCGCAGCAGCCGATCGCACTCCTCGTCTGAGAACGTCTCCTTCGTCTCCTTGTCGCGCACGAGCTCGAGCGACATGAAGTAGCCCGCGCCGCGCACGTCGCCGACGATCGGCTTCTCGCCCAGCTTCTCGAGCAGTCCGCGGAAGTAGTCCTCGTTGCGGCGCACGTTGCCAAGCACGTCCTCCCGCTCCATCACCTCGAGGTTCTTGAGCGCGACCGCGGTCGACACCGGGTGGCCGCCATAGGTGATCCCGTGCGTGAACATGTTCGAGCCGGTGACGAACGGGTCGGCGACCCGGTCGGACATGAGCACGCCGCCGAGCGGCACGTGCGCCGAGCCGATGCCCTTGGCGAAGGTGATGATGTCCGGGCGGATGTCGTAGCGCTCCGACCCGAACCAGTACCCGAGCCGGCCGAATCCGCAGATGACCTCGTCGGCCACGAGCAGGATGCCGTACTCGTCGCAGAGCGCGCGCACGCCCTGGAAGTAGCCCTCCGGGGGAGTGAAGGTGCCGCCCGAGTTCTGCACGGGCTCCATGAAGACGGCCGCGATCGAGTGCGGGCCTTCCTGCTCGATCACGCCGCGCAGCTCGTCGAGCAGGAACGCGGTGAACTCGGCCGATGTCTCGCCCTCGGGGCGGTGGTAGGCGTTCGTGTTCGAGACGTGGCGCACGCCCGGCAGGAGCGGCTCGAAGGGCGCCTTGATCGACGCGATCCCGGTGAGCGAGAGCGCGCCGAGCGTCGTGCCGTGGTAGGCCGTGCGGCGGGCGATCATCTTGTAGCGGTGGTGCTCGCCGCCGATCTGGTGGTACTGGCGCACGAGCTTGATGATCGAGTCGTTCGCCTCGGAGCCGCCGGAGCAGAAGAAGGTGCGGTTGAGGTCGCCCGGGGCGAGCTCCGCGATCTTCGCGGAAAGCTCGATCACCCGCGGGTGGGCGTAGCTCCAGTTGATGAAAAACGGCAGCTCGGCCATCTGCTTCGCGGCCGCCTCGCCCAGCTCGGCGCCGAAGCTGTGCCCGATCTGGGTGCAGAAGAGCCCGGACATGCCGTCGAAGTACCGCTTGCCGTTCGTGTCCCACAGCCAGCAGCCCTCGCCGCGGCTGATCACCGGCACCTCCTCGCTGGAGTAGCGGCCCTGGCTCGTGAAATGCATCATCAGATGCCGCTTTGCGAGCTCCTGGAGGGTGGCGTGGTCGGTCATCGCGTCAGTCCTTTCGAGGCCCGCGCCCGGGCCCGGCCGTTGGACACTGTGTCCAATGCTACCGGAATGACCTCCCGTCACAGGGCCCCGGCGCTTATACTCGGCGGCGCAAGGTTCGCTCCTCCCGCGGGGGTCATACATGGCAGTTCACCAAGGCACTCAGACCGATGCGCTTCGGGCGAAGCGCGACCGCTACGTCGCCCGTGGCGTCTCCATCGCGCCGATCTTCGCCTCGCACGCGCACGGCGCGCACCTGACCGACGTCGACGGCAAGGAGTACATCGACTTCGCCGGCGGCATCGGCGTGCTCAACCTCGGCCACACGCCCGATGCGGTCGTGGCCGCGATCCGCGAGCAGGCCGAGCAGCTCATGCACGCCTGCTTCCCGGTGGCCGCCTACGACCCCTACCTCGAGGTGTGCCGGATGCTGTGCGAGCTCGCTCCGGGCACGCACGACAAGAAAGCGCTTCTGATCAACTCCGGCGCCGAGGCGGTCGAGAACGCGGTCAAGATCGCCCGCTACCACACCGGCCGAAACGCGGTCATCACGTTCGACCGCGGCTTCCACGGCCGCACGCTCTTGACGATGACGCTCACCTCGAAGCTCGTCTACAAGCGCGGGATGGGGCCGTACGCGCCCGAGGTGTACCGCGCCACGGCGCCCTACCCGTACCGCGGGATCACGAGCGCCGACGCCCTGGATGCCCTCGACTGGATGTTCAAGGCCACGGTCGACCCGAACGAGGTCGCGTGCGTCATCCTCGAGCCGGTGCAGGGCGAGGGCGGCTTCACGGTGATGCCGCCCGAGTTCATCCAGGGCCTGAAGGCGCGCTGCGAGCAGCACGGCATCCTCTACATCGACGACGAGGTGCAGGCCGGCATGGGCCGCACCGGCACGCTGTGGGGGATCGAGCGCGCCGGCGTCGTCCCCGACCTGCTCACGGTCGGCAAGTCGCTTGCCTCGGGCATGCCGCTCGCCGGCGTGATCGGCCGCGCCGACGTCATGGACTCGGTGCATCCCGGCGGCCTCGGCTCGACCTACGGGGGCAATCCCGTGGCGTGCGCAGCGGCGATCGAGAGCCTGCGCGCCATCGCGAGCGACGAGTTCCTGGCCCGGTCGGTGGCGGTCGGCGAGCGCATCCAGGCGCGGCTGCACGACCTCGCCACCCGCCACTCCGTGATCGGCGAGGTGCGCGGTCTCGGGCCGATGGCCGCGATCGAGCTCGTCAAGGACAAGACGACGAAGGAGCCCGCATCCGACGTCGCCGCGGCCACCGTCTCGGGCGCGCTCGAGCGAGGGCTGATCCTGCTCAAGACCGGCATCCACGACAACGTGATCCGGATCCTGGTGCCGATCACCGCCCCCGACGAGGACGTCGACGCCGGCCTCGACCGGCTCGAGGAGTCGCTTGGCGCAGCCGTCGGGTAGCCCGGCGGTCAGTCTCCGGGGTGTGCGCAAGACCTACGGCGACGTCGTCGCGGTGGACCATGTCGACCTCGAGGTGGTCGCGGGCGAGTTCTTCACGCTGCTCGGGCCGTCGGGTTCCGGCAAGACGACCACGCTGCGCCTGATCGCGGGCTTCGAGCTGCCGACCGCCGGGACGGTGTCGCTCGACGGCGTCGACGTGTCCCGCCTTGCGCCCTACCAGCGCGACGTGAACACCGTATTCCAGGACTACGCGCTCTTCCCGCACATGTCGGTCGGCGACAACGTCGGCTACGGCCTCATGGTGAAGCGGGTGGCGAAGAAGGAGCGCTCGGCGCGCGTCTCCGAGGCGCTCGAGATGGTGCGCCTGGCCGGGTTCGAGAAGCGCAAGCCGGGCCAGCTCTCCGGCGGCCAGCGCCAGCGCATCGCGCTCGCGCGGGCGCTCGTGAACCGGCCGCGCGTGCTGCTGCTGGACGAGCCGCTCGGCGCGCTCGACCTGAAGCTGCGCGAGCAGATGCAGATCGAGCTGAAGGCGATCCAGAAGGACGTCGGCATCACGTTTCTGTTCGTCACCCACGACCAGGACGAGGCGCTGACGATGAGCGACCGGCTGGCCGTGTTCGCCGACGGCCGCATCGACCAGGTGGGGTCGCCGGCCGAGGTGTACGAGAACCCGGCGACGGCGTTCGTGGCGGGCTTCGTCGGCACGTCGAACCTGATCTCGGGCACCGTCGCCCGGGCGATCACGGGCAGGGAGGGCACGTTCACCGTGCGCCCGGAGAAGATCCACCTGGCGGAGCCGGGCGAGCAGCCCGGGCCGGGGCAGTGCACGGCCGACGGGGTCGTCTCGGAGGTCGTCTATCTGGGAGTGAACACGCGCTACATCGTCTCGCTGCAGGCGGGCGGCGAGCTCGTGGTGGTGCAGCAGAACCAGGCCACGTCGTCGATGCAGGCGCTGGCCGCACGCGGGCGGCAGGTCCGCCTTGTCTGGGATCGGCAGCACAACCGGCCGGTGGACGGCGCCGATCGCGAAACCGAGGAAGAGGAGATCCCGGCATGAGCAAGCGATGGATCGCCCTGGCGGCGGCGACGGTCAGCCTGGCGGTCGCCGCCGGCTGCGGAGGCTCGAGCGGTGGCGGCGGCGCGGGCGGCGGTGGCGGCGGTGGCGGGAGCACCAGCGTCGTCTCCAAGGTCGGACCCGCCGAGAAGCAGCTGAACCTGATCGCCTGGCAGGGCTACACCGAGCCGGACGTGGTGAAGCCGTTCGAGCAGCAGACCGGCTGCTCCGTGCACGTCACGTACGGGCAGACGTCCGACGAGATGGTGCAGCTCATGCGCTCGGGCAACTACGACGGCGTCAGCGCCTCGGGCGACGCCACGAACCGCCTCATCGCCGCGGGCGACGTGAAGGCGATCGACGTCCAGAAGCTGGTCCCGGACTGGAAGGACATCTCGCCGGCCCTGCAGTCGCCTCCGCACAACACCGTGGGCGGCCTGCACTACGGCGTCTCCTACGAGTGGGGCGCGGACGTGCTCATGTACAACACGAGCGTCGTCAAGACGGCCCCGACGAGCTGGGGTGTCATCTTCGACGGCAAGAGCTACGCCGGCAAGGTCGACGCGTACGACAGCCCGATCTACATCGCCGACGCGGCCGTCTATCTGAAGGCCACCAATCCGAGCCTGAAGATCACCGATCCGTACGAGCTCACCCAGGATCAGTTCAACGCCGCGGTCGCCCTGCTGAAGACGCAGCGCAAGCAGATCGGCAACTACTGGGGCAGCTACACGTCGCAGATCTCCGACTTCAAGAACGGCTCGATCGTGATCGGCCCGACGTGGCCCTACCAGTACAACACCCTCAAGGCTGACCATGTGCCCGTGGCCTCGGTGCTGCCCAAGGAGGGCGCGACCGGCTGGGCCGACACCTGGATGCTCTCGTCGCAGGCCAAGGACCCGAACTGCATGCTGCTGTGGATGAAGTGGGCGACGACGCCGTTCGTGCAGGCACACACCGCCTACACGTTCGGGTCGGCCCCGGCCAACCCGAAGGCGTGCACCATCCTCGACAAGATGTCGCCCGGATACTGCGCGCAGTACCACGTGACCGACCAGAACTACTTCAAGCGGATCTCGTACTGGAAGACGCCGCTCACCGCATGTGGCGACAGCCGCGGGAACACGTGTGTCCCGTACTCCGAGTGGACGACGGCCTGGACAGACATCAAGAACTCCTGACCCCGGCCGCCGGCCGGCACGCGCCGTGACCGCCCCCGCCACACCGGCGGGGGCGGCGGGCGTGCGCCGGCGGCTGTCGGCGTTCCTGTACCGGCGGCGGTCGCTCAAGCTCGCCCTGCTGCTGGTGCCGCCGCTCGGCTGGATCCTGATCGTGTACCTGGCGGCGCTCGGGGTGCTGCTCCTGACCTCGCTGTGGGTCGAGGACGAGCTCTCCGGCCGCATCCTGCACACGTTCACGCTGGACAACTTCCGCCAGCTGTGGGACGACCCCACCTACCGCATCATCACGCGCAACACGGTGGTGATGGCGGTGCTCGTGACGATCGCGGACGCGGCGATGGCGTTCCCGCTCGCCTACTACATGGTGCGCATGGCCTCGCCCAAGATGCGCGCGCTGCTGTTCGTCGGAGTGCTGATGCCGCTGTGGTCGAGCTACCTGATCAAGGCCTACACGTGGCGGCTGATCACCGCCCAGAACGGGCCGATCAACTGGGCGCTGGCCAAGGTCGGCCTGGGCCCGTACCACCTGGCGTTCAGCTACACGGCGATGTGGCTCGCGTTCAGCTACATGTGGCTGCCCTACATGGTGATCCCCGTCTACGCCGCGCTCGAGCGGGTGCCGGCCTCGTTCCTCGAGGCGTCGAGCGACCTGGGCGGGCGGGCCTGGATCACGTTCCGCAAGGTGATCTGGCCGCTCGCGCTGCCGGGGATCGCGGCCGGGTCGATCTTCACCTTCTCGCTCACCCTGGGCGACTACGTCCTGCCCGACCTGGTCGGCGGCAACAACCACGAGTTCATCGGCAACGTCATCTTCGCGTTCCAGGGCGTCGCCCAGAACGTGCCGTTCGCCGCCGCCTTCGCCTGCGTCCCGGTCGTGATCGTGATCGCCTACCTCATCGTCATGAAGCGCATCGGCGCGTTCGAGGCGCTTTAACGTGGGGGAACCCATGGTTCCCCCACAGGGTCACGCAGTCGCCGAGGTGGACGCCTAGTGGAGCCGCGCCCCGTCCGCATCGCGCTTCGCATCGCCGCCCTGCTCGTCATGCTCTTCCTGTACCTGCCGCTGGTCGTGATCGTGCTCTCCGCCTTCAGCGCGTCGCGCATCCCTGGCTGGCCGATCGCCAACTACTCGACGCGCTGGTTCCACCTGGCCTACCACGACCAGTTCGCGCGCTCGGCGTTCGAGAACTCGATCTCGGTCGGGCTGCGGGCGGCGGGGCTCGCGCTCATCCTGGGCTCGTGCGTGGCCTTCGCGCTCTCGCGCTTCAAGTTCTTCGGCCAGAACACCGTCTCGCTGCTCTTCGTGCTGCCGATCGCCCTGCCGGGCATCGTCACCGGCCTCGCGCTGCTCTCGACCATCGACTACCTCGGCATCCACCCGTCGCTCTGGACGGTCGTGGCCGGCCACGCCACCTTCTGCATCGTGGTCGTCTTCAACAACGTCGTCGCCCGGCTGCGACGCACCTCGACCTCGCTCGAGGAGGCGTCGATGGACCTCGGCGCCGACGGCTGGCAGACGTTCCGCCACGTGACGCTGCCGAGCATCGCGACCGCCCTCGTCGCCGGCGGCCTGCTGGCGTTCGCGCTCTCGTTCGACGAGGTCGTCGTCACGCTCTTCACGGCCGGCAGCCAGCAGACGCTGCCGCTGTGGATCTACAACCAGTTCAAGCTGCCGAACACCGCCCCCGAGGCCAACGCCGTGGCGGTGTTCGTGATCGCGCTGACGGCGATCCCGGTGTTCCTGGCCCAGCGGCTGATGCGCGATACCGGCGGTATCACGACCCGCTGAGCCAGGACCGGGCCCGTGTGCTCAGCGGGTCAGGTGGAAGATGAAGTCGTACTCCGACCCGAGCGGATTGCCGCGCGCATGCAGCAGCATCCAGCCCGACGCGCCCGTGTAGCGGCCGGTGCCGCCCGTGATCGCGAGCGTCGTGTTCGTGCCGTCGTCGTAGTACGGCCCCTCGACCGTGATGTGGCCGCCCGCGAGCACGGTCGTCCACGTGCACTCCCACTCGGTCTTGCCGGTGGCGACCGTGCGCACGCAATAGCCGTTGTCGGTCGCGATCTGGTGCGTGTCGGCCGTGTTGAACACCGGGTTGTGGAACCCGAGGTCGTCGCCCAGGCTGTTCGCCGGCGGGTGGAACTGCTGCACGGTGTCGGTGACCGCGTGCTCGACCACGTGGATCACCCGGCCGTGCGCCGAATGCGCCTTCCCGCCGGTGCTCGCCCCGGCCACGACCGGCACGGCTGCGAGCGCGAGCAGCGCCGCGATCCCCACCCCCACGAGTGTCTTCTTGCGCGCCATCCGTCCTCCCTTTCCTCGGTGACCGAACGGCGCGAGCATACGCCCCGGGCTCAGCCCGCGGTGGCCTCGGCGGCCGACTGCTCACCGCCCGTCTCGAACGTGTTCGCCCGGCTCGGGCGCACGAACACGGACCGGCCCGGCTCGAGGCGGAGGCGATCCGCCTCGGCGCGGGTGAGCTGCGCCGCCACGGGCTCGCCGCCTTCGACCGCAAGCTCGACGCGGATGTGGTGGCCCATGTGCAGGATGCGCTCGACCACCGCGGCCTCGGTCGTCCCGTTCGGCTCGAGGCGGATCTCGACGTCGTGCGGTCGCACGTAGACGTCGCCGATCCGGTTCACCTGGCCCATGAACCGCATGACGAACTCGCTCCCGGGGTGGTCGTAGAGGTCCTGCGGGTGGCCCTCCTGGACGATCGCGCCGTGATCCATGAGCACGATGGTGTCCGACACCTCCATGGCCTCATCCTGGTCGTGCGTGACGAACACGGTGGTCACGTGCATCTCGTCGTGCAGCCGGCGCAGCCACGCCCGCAGCTCGCTGCGGACGCGCGCGTCGAGGGCGCCGAACGGCTCGTCGAGCAGCAGCACCTCCGGCTCGACGGCGAGCGCCCGCGCGAGCGCCATGCGCTGGCGCTGGCCGCCCGAGAGCTGCGACGGATAGCGGTCGCCGAACCCGTCCAGCTGTACGAGGTCGAGCAGCTCAGCCACGCGGCGGCGCACCTCATCCTTCGGCCGCTTGCGGATCTCGAGGCCGAACGCGACGTTCTTGGCCACGGTCATGTGCTTGAACGCGGCATAGTGCTGGAACACGAAGCCGACGTCGCGCCGGTGCGGCGGCAGCTTGGTCGCCTCGCTCCCGCCGATGAACACCTCGCCGGTGTCGGCCTTCTCGAGGCCTGCGATCACGCGCAGGAGCGTCGACTTGCCGCTGCCGCTCGGGCCGAGCAGCGCCGTCAGCGAGCCCGAGGGCACCGCCAGGCTGACGTCGTCGAGGGCGACGAAGTCGCCGAATCGCTTGTTGACGTTGCGGACGGTGATGGCCATGCGCTCAGTGGTCCTTTCGGGGGTGGAACAGGTTCATCAGGAAGAGGGTCACGAGCGCGATGACGGCGAGCTCGAGCGCGGCCGTGTAGGCGGCGATGTGGTCGAAGTTCTGGTACTCCTGCGAGACGCGCAGGGTCAGCGTCTGGGTCTGCCCGATCACGTTGCCCGAGACGACGGCGACCGCGCCGAACTCGCCGATCGAGCGGGCCGTCGTCAGCACGACGCCGTACACGATGCCCCAGCGGATGGCGGGCAGGGTGACCCGGCGGAACGTCGCCCATCCCTTGGCCCCCAGCGTCGCAGCCGCCTGCTCCTGCTCGGTGCCGATCTCGCGCAGCACCGGGATCACCTCGCGGGCGACGAACGGGAGCGACGCGAACATCGTCGCGAGCACCATGCCCGGGGTCGAGAAGATGATCGGATAGCCCTGGTCGATGAAGAACTGGCCGAACCAGCCGTTCATGCCGTAGACGAGGATCAGCGTGAACCCGACGATCACCGGCGAAACGGCGAAGGGCAGGTCGATGAGCGCCGAGAGCAGCGCCTTCCCGCGGAAGTCGCGGCGCACGATCAGGAGCGCCATCGTGATGCCGAAGATCGTGTTGAGCGGCACCGTGATCAGTGTGATCTTGAGCGTCAGCACGAGCGCTGCCACGGCGTCGGGGGACGTGAGCGAGTTCCACACCGGGGCGAGACCGCCCGAGAACGTGTGCAGGACGATGATCGTCACCGGAACGATCAGCAGGAAGGCCAGGTAGGCCAGGGCGATGAACCGGAGTCCGAGCCTAACGATCATGTTTCGCGCTCCATCGCTGCAGGCCGGAGATCGAGAGCAGCACCGCCAGCGAGATCGCCAGCAGGACGACCGACATCGCGGCCGCGCCGGTGACGTAGTCGCTCTGGATCTGGGAGTAGATGTGCACCGAGGCGACCTCGGTCGAGAAGGGCACGTTGCCCGAGAGCAGCACGACCGACCCGTACTCGCCCACCGCCCGGGCGAAGGCGAGCGCCATCCCCGAGAGGATCGCCGGCAGCAGGTTCGGCAGCACGACCCGGCGGAAGATGGTGTGCCCGCGCGCGCCGAGCGACGCGGCCGCGTCCTCCATGTCGCGGTCGAGCTCGAGCAGGACGGGCTGGACGCTTCGGATCACGAAGGGCAGCGTCTCGAAGAGGAGCGCAAGGACGACCGCCTTGCGCGTGTAGGTGATGTTCAGGCCGATCGGCGAGTTCGGCCCGTACAGGGTGAGCAGGGTGAGGCCGGCGACGATCGTCGGCAGCGCGAACGGCAGGTCGATGAGCGAGTTGATCACGCCCTTGCCCAGGAACGAGTCGCGCACGAGCACCCACGCGATCAGGGTGCCGAACACGGCGTTGATGAGCGCGACGAGCACGGACGCTCCGAGGGTGAGCTTGAGCGCTGCGACGGCGTCGGGAGCGGTGACGGCCTGCCAGAAGGCGTGAAAGCCGCCCTGCTTCGTGGTCCACAGAAGGGCGGAGAGGGGCAGGAGGACGACCACCGACAGGTAGGTGATCGCCACCCCCGGGGCGACGCTCGGAAGCGTCGCCCCGGAGGCCCGCCTGCGCGGGAGTGCGATGCTCGTCACGAGCTCGTCGACACTCCGATGCTGGACTCGATCTGCTGCATGATGCTCTTCGTGGGATCGAAGAACTTCGTCATCACGTTGTCCCAGCCGCCCGGGTCGACGTCGGTGATCGTGAACTCGGTCGGGTTCTGCGCGTTCGGGAACGCCGTGGTGAATGCGGACTCGACGCTCGAGACGACCGGCCGGTAGCCGGTCTGGGCCAGGATCGTCTGGGCCGCGGGCGTGTACATCCACTTGACGAACGACTTGGCCGCGGCGGATGCCTTGACCGTGGTCGCGATCGGCGTCTGGATCTCGATCGTCTGCGGCGGATACACGATCTGGATCGGTGCGCCGCTCTGCTGTGCCAGCAGCGCGTCCTGCTCGTAGGCGAGCAGCACGTCACCCTTGCCGCCGGTGAACGTCTGCAGCGCCGCCGACGCCTTGTCGTCCTGCACCGGGACGTGGTGGAAGAGCGTGCTCAGGTACTGCTGCGCCTGGGCCGGCGTCTTGCCTTCCTTCAGCTGTGCGCCGTAGGCCGCCATGATGTTCCAGCGGGCGCCGCCGGAGGTGAACGGGTTGGGCGTGATCACCTGGATGCCCGGCTTGACCAGGTCGTCCCAGGTGGTGATGTGCTTGGGATTGCCCTTGCGCACGACGAACACGACCATCGTGTTCGCGACGAAGCCCTTGTACTGGCCCTGATCCCAGTTGGTGCTCACGAGCTTGGCGTCGACCAGGCGCTGGATGTCGGGCTCGAGGGCGAAGTGGACGACGTCGGCGGGCTGTCCCGCGGCCACCGCCCGGCTCTGGTCGCCCGACGCGCCGTAGGACTGGGTGAAGGTGACGCCCTTGCCGGCGGCCGTCTTGTTGAATGCCGGAATCAGCTTCGCGTAGGACGCCTCGGGGGTGGAGTAGGCGACCAGGTTGATCTTGCCCCCGGTGGCCGCTCCGGCCGTGCTTCCGCTGCTGCCGCCGCAGGCCGCAGCCAGTGCCGCGACGGCGACGACGATGGCCCCGGCGGCCGCGATCCGTACTTGAACTCGCTTCAACTTCTCTCCTTTGTCTATCGACATACTTGAGATTAGGGTAGGATGGGATTGGTTCGCTGTCAAGCGACAACCGTTCCGGCGCACCCGGACGGGCCATCACCCAGAGACTCAGAGAGGCATCGCCTGTGGCTGCACCAGCAAGCTTGGGAACAAACCTCCGCCATCTGCTCGGCATGCACAACGTCAGCCAGCAGCGGCTCGCCCGCTACCTCGGCCTGTCCCCGCAGGGCCTGTGGAACATCCTGCACGGCCGGTCGGAGCCGCGCTCGCGCACGGCGCAGGGGATCGCGGCGGCGTTCGGCATCACCATGGACTCCCTCTTCGCCGACACCGGCAGCTGCGTGCGCGCGGCCGCAGGCGTGTTCGAACGCGCCCCGGTGCGCGCGCTGAGCGACGCGTCCGACGATCCGGAGCCGGCCGCGTGGGATGGGGTGGGCGGCCGGCGCGCGCTCGGGTGACGGGTGGTCGCTTGACCGCCGCGGGGAGGCCGGGCTACGCTTTCCCCATAATGTCTACCGATCTAGTCTGAAAGACATGCCGACCCTGCTCGCACCTCAACCGCTCGGCCCGATGGCCGTCGCCGCCGCGCTCGCGGCGGGCGCGGCCGTGATCGACGGGCGCGCGCCGGACGCGTTCGATCGCGGCCACGTGGCCGGATCCGTGAACATCCCCGCCGGCGGCGACGCCGGCGCCGTCGCCGCGCAGCTCGTCGCGCATGACGCGCCGGTGCTCGCATGCGGCGACGTGATCGAGCACGCGCGCCTCCTCGCCGAGCAGCTCGAGCGGGCCGGCTTCCGGCACGTGCTCGGAGCCGTGGCCGAGGACGGCGCCCGGGGCGCGCTCGGCCGCCACCGCCATCATCGCGGCGGCGCCGTCGGCGTCGACCGCCTCGCGGATGAGCTCGCGACGGGCGCGGTGCTCCTGGTCGACGTCCGCGACGACTGGGAAGCCTGCCAGGGGCGTGTGCCAGGCTCGGTGCACCTGCCGCTCGCAAGCCTGCGCGGGGCCGCGCACCTGCTCCCGGCGGTGCCGACCGTGACGGCGTGCAGCGACGGGCGCCGCGCCGCCGCCGCCGCAAGCGCGCTGCGCCGCTTCGGCCATCGCAACGTGTGGCGGCTCGCCGGCGCCGGCGTGCCCGACCTGCTCGCACGGCCGATCGGCCTCGACATGCTCGGGGCCGCGTGAGCCGCTGTGGCTGAGGTGCGCGCCCTTGGCGGCGCGCGCTGGGCGGCGGCCGGCGTGCTCGCGCTCGCGCTCCCCGTCGCGCCGCTGGGCGTGGCCGCCGTCGGCCCGGGCTCGGCGACCGTCTTCATCCTCGCCGGGGGCGGCGCCGCCCTGGCCGGGCTGGCGGCCTGGCTGGGGCCGGCGGCGTGGCCGGGCGTCGACCGCGGTGCGGCCGTCGAACGGGTGATGGTGACCGCGGTGATCGCCTGGGCCGCCGCGCTCGACGCCGCCGTCGCCGGGGCCGCGCTCCACGACGGAAACGTGTCCTGGTCGCCCGTGGTCGTCCTGGCGACAGCGGGCGCCTACGCCGCCGGGAGCGCTTGGTCGCTGCGCGTCCCGGGCGAGGTGTGGTGGCGCTGGCCGGTGGCGTGCAGCCTCACCGCCGTCGCCTGGATCCTGGCGCAGGCGGCCGCGTGAGCCGCGGCCGCGGCCGGTTTGTGACGGATTCGTTAGGGCGGCGCAGGCCCGGAGCGTCCGGCCGCGGGGTTTGGTAGCCTCCCTCCCCATGCCACACGCCCGAGGCCAGGCGCGCGGACGCGCGCGCGTAACCCGAGCGAGTATCGCGACCGGAGTGGTCACTGCGATGCTGGTGGCGGGAGCGACCGCGGGAACGGCATCGGCCACGTCGCTCAGCCAGAAGCGGGCGCAGGCGGCGGCGGCGGAGAAGCAGCTGACCGCCCTGCAGAACGCGGCCGAGAAGAAGGTCGAGGCCTACGACGCCGCCCGCCAGAAGTACCAGAACACGCTCTCGGCGCTGCGCCGCAACGAGCAGACCCTCGCGCTCGCGCGCCAGAACCTGCGCGCCGCGCAGCAGCAGCTCGCGAGCACCCTGCTCGCCGACTACAAGAACGGCAACCAGGATGCGCTCACCTACGTGCTCGCGGCCCGCTCGATCGGTGACCTGGTCGACCAGGTGCAGGTGCTGCAGCGATCGACCGGCGTCAGCAAGACGCTCGTGCGCGACATCACCCGCTATCAGGCGATCGTCGAGCACCGGCACGCGCTGCTCGTGAAGCAGAAGGCGCACCTCGCGCGGTACAAGGCGGAGAAGGCGGCCCAGGCCCACGCGGCGCAGGCCAGCGTGAACCGCGAGCAGTCGTACTTCAACAACCTCAAGGCGTCGATCCAGAACATGATCCAGGCCCAGCAGCGGGCCCAGGCGGCCGCTGCCGCGGCCGCGGCCGGCGCGGCGGGCGTCACCACCGGCCAGCCGACGAACATGCCCAACCCGCCGGCGAGCACGCTCGGCGGCCAGGCGGTCGCGATCGCCGAGCGCTACCTGGGTGTGCCCTACGTGTGGGGCGGCGCGAGCCCGTCCGGCTTCGACTGCTCGGGCCTCGTCATGTACGTCTACGGGCAGCTCGGCGTCTCGCTCCCGCACAACGCCGCCGCCCAGTACTTCGCGCTCCCGCACGTGTCCGAGAGCGACCTGCAGCCCGGCGACCTGGTCTTCTTCGACGGGCTCGGGCACGTCGGCATCTACGTCGGCGGCGGCGAGATCATCCACGCCCCGCACACCGGCACGGTGGTCCAGTTCTCGTCGCTCTCGGGCGGCGGCTCGTTCGCGGGCGCCGCCCGCGTCCCCGGCTGAATACACGGGGTCAGACCCCGTCTATTCACCAATGACCTACTGCGACTGGCGCTCGAGCCAGCGCGCCGCGGTCGCACCGGTCTCGACGACGTGGGCGTGCAGCAGGCGGCGGGCGCGGCGGGCGTCGGGCTTTGTCAGCGCCTCGACGATGCGGTCGTGGTCGGCGACGCTGCGCGGGATGATGTCCGGGTCGTCGGCGAATGTGCGCCACGCGATCGAGCGCGGCACGCTGTTCTGGAGCGACTGCACGGTGTCTCGCAGCGGCGGGCAGGCCGCGGCGGCGAGGATGACGTTGTGGAAGAGCTCGTTGGCCTGTGACCACTGCTCGCACAGGATCGCGAGGCCGGACTCGTCGCCGGGATCGAGGCGCCGATGGCGCTCGTATCCGGTGCGCAGGAGCGCCTGGGCGACGTCGAGGTCGGCCTTGTCGTAGCCGGTGAGCCGCCCGGCCGAGCGCTCGGCGGCGAGCCCCTCGAGCTCCGCCCGCACCAGGTAGACGTTGCGGCACTCGTCCGGGCTGAACCGGCGCACGACCGCGCCGCGATGGCCGAGCTGGTCGACGAGCCCGAGCGCCTGCAGCTGTCGCAGCGCCTCGCGCACCGGCGTGCGGCTGACGCCGAAGCGGGCGGCCAGATCCTCCTGGCGCAGCCGCGCTCCGAGCGGGATGCGGCCCGTCACGATCTCGACCTGGAGCTGGTGGGCGAGGTCGTCGGCGCGCGAGAGGACGGGGGTTGTGGGCGGCGTCACGTATCCATGTTAACACCGCAGCGGGTCGGATTCCGCATATATGTATCCCATGGGTTGCAGTTTGGATCCAAAGGGGATAGGGTGCGCGCCATCAACTGAAGGAGTGCCGAATATGCCAACCGATGCCGCCGCGAAGCTGCCCGAGATCGAGCACATCAAGGCTCGCAAGGACGGCCTCGACGTGCTGGCCGATATCTACCGCTACGCCGAGCTCGGGTTCGACGCGATCGAGCCCGACGATCTCGCGCTGTTCCGGTGGTACGGCGTCTACACCCAGCGTGCGGCCGAGTCGGCAGCGACCGGCGACCCTGGCCCTTCCGAGCAGACCGATGGCCTGTTCATGCTGCGGATCAAGTTCCCGAACGGCATCGTGACGGCCGACCAGCTGCGCACGATCGGCCGGCTCTCGGTGCGCTACGGCCGCGGTACGGGCGACATCACCACCCGTCAGAACATCCAGCTGCACTGGCTCCGGATCGAGGACATGCCCGTCGTGCTCGACGAGCTGAACGCGGTGGGGCTCTCGTTCACGCAGGCGTGCGGCGACGTGTGGCGAAACGTGGTCGGCTGCCCGCTCGCGGGCGTCGACGGCCACGAGCTGCTCGACTCGCGCCCGCTGATCGCAGAGCTCGAGCGCACGTTCGTCGGCGACCGGCGCTTCTCGAACCTGCCGCGCAAGTTCAAGGTGTCGGTGTCGGGCTGCCTGCACCGCTGCGCCCAGCACGAGATCAACGACATCGGCCTCGTGGCGGTCGAGCGCGAGGGCGTCGTCGGCTACGACGTCTGGGTGGGCGGCGGCCTGGGCGCCTCGGCCCGCATGGGCCGCCGGCTGGACGCGTTCGTCCGGCCCGAGGAGGCGGCCGAGGTGTGCGCCGCGATCACCGAGATCTTCCGCGACGAGGGCAAGCGCACCAAGCGGACACGGGCGCGGATCAAGTTCCTTGTCGACGAGTGGGGCGTCGAGCGCCTGCGGGCCGAGGTCGAGCGCAAGATCGGCCGCAGCCTGCCCACGTCGGTCGTGCCCGCCGACCCGGTCGACCCGCACCGCGACCACCTCGGCGTGCATCCGCAGATCCAGCCCGGCCTCTACTACCTGGGCGCGACGACGCTGCGCGGGCGCTTCAGCGGCGAGCAGATGATCGCGGTGGCAGACATCGCCGACCGGTTCGGGTCGGGAGAGCTGCGGTGCACGAACCGCCAGAACGTGATCGTGCTGGGCGTGCCCGACGCGACCGTCGAGGAGGCGGCCGCGTCGCTCGCCGACGTGGGCCTGCCGACGGCGGCGTCGACGTTCCGGCGCGGGATCATCTCGTGCACCGGGATGGAGTTTTGCAAGCTCGCGATCGTCGAGACGAAGCAGCGGGCGGCCGAGCTGATCGAGCACCTGGAGCGGCGTGTCGGCGACCTGGCCGGGACGCTGCGGATCAACCTGAACGGCTGCCCGAACGCCTGCGCCCAGTATCAGGTGGCCGACATCGGCCTGCAGGGCGGGATCGCCCGGCTGCCCGACGGCCGCCGCGTACAGGGCTTCATCCTCCACATCGGCGGCCGGCTGGGCGCGGACGCCGGCTTCGGCCGGCGCGTCTCATCCAAGCCGATCCCGGCGGACGACGCCCGCTACTCGGTCGAGCGGCTGGTGCGCGCCTACGCGGCGGAGCGGCCCGCCGACGGCACGTTCGCGGCCTGGGCGGCCCTCCAGCCCGACGCGCGCCTGACCGCGCTCGCCGGCGTCGCGGTGGCCCGCGAGCCGGCCGAGGCGGCCGCCTGAGCGAGGGGTAGGGCTCAAACGGCCGCCAGGCCGGCGGCGGCGGCGATCAGATCGTCGCCGGACGGCCATGCAGGAGCATGGCCAGACGTGTGCGGCGCTCGTGCCTGCGACCGCTCTCGAGGTCGGGCTGCAGCTGCCCGGTGCGTGCGCGCCGGATGAGGTCGGCATGCCGCGCCTGCGCCAGGAGCTCGTTCTCGCGGATCTGCGCCATGTCCCGGTGGATGTGGGAGTTCGGAATCATGTCCACCAGACGGCGGCCGCGGCCGCGATCTTCCATCCGGTTCGCGGTTGCCGTCGGGCGCGGGCGGCGTCTACCATGAGCGCAGCAGTTTGCGTACCCGCCGGGGCGATCCCCGGCGTCGCATCCAGAGAGGCGGAGGGACCGGCCCTGTGAAGCCTCGGCAACCATCCCGGCCAAGCGGCCCGGGAAAGGTGCCAAATCCGGCGGGATCGGGAGATCCCGGACGATGTGAACCGGCCGCGTCGCACGGCGCCGGCCCGAACGTAGGGGATCGACCATGAAGGCAAGCCATCTCGCCTGCAAGGGATGCGGGGCCACCTACCCGCTCGAGGCGCTGTTCGCGTGTGACCGCTGCTTCGGCCCGCTCGAGGTGGGCTGGGACGAGTCCGAGCCGGTGGCGCGGGCGCGGGTCGAGGCCGGGCCGCGCACGCTCTGGCGCTTCGCCGACTTCCTGCCGGTGGCGCCGCCGGAGCACGGCCTACCCGTGGGGTGCTCGCCGCTGATCCGGGCCGACCGCCTCGCGGCCGAGCTGGGCCTCGACTGCGAGCTCTACATCAAGACCGAGACGTCGAACCCGACGCACTCGTTCAAGGACCGGGTGGTCGCCGTCGCCGCCGCGAAGGCGGTCGAGCTCGGCTACGAGGCCCTGGCGTGCGCCTCGACCGGCAACCTGGCGGGCGCGACCGCCGCGGCCGGTGCCGCTCTCGGCCTGCCGACCTACATCTTCGTCCCGTCCGACCTCGAGCGCGAGAAGATCATCGCGGCCGCCGCCTACGGGGCCACCGTGTTCGCGGTGGACGGCTCCTACGACGACGTGAACCGGCTGTGCTCGGAGCTGACCTACGACCGCCCGTGGGCGTTCGTGAACGTGAACATGCGCGCCTATTACGCGGAGGGGTCGAAGACGATCGCGCTCGAGACGGCCGAGCAGCTCGGCTGGCGCGCGCCCGACCGCGTCGTCGCCCCGATCGCATCCGGGTCGCTCTACACGAAGATCCTGCAGGGCTTCGAGCAGGGCCGGGCGGCCGGCCTGGTCGCTCCCGGCCCGGCGCCGGTGATGCACGGCGCCCAGGGCGAGGGGTGCGCGCCGGTGGCCTCGGCCTACGCCGTGGGCGCCGACACGGTCGTGCCCGTGCGCCCGACCGGGATCGCCAAGTCGCTTGCGATCGGGAACCCGGCCGACGGCGTCTACGCGCTCGGCGTCGCCCGGCGCACGGGCGGCAGCATCGAGTCGGTCAGCGACGCCGAGATCGTCGCCGGCATGCAGCTCCTGGCCCGCACGACCGGGATCTTCACCGAGACCGCCGGCGGGGTGACGACGGCCGTTCTTCGCGGCCTGGCGGAGCGGGGCGAGATCAGTGCGGGCGAGACCGTGGTGGCGTTCATCACCGGCGACGGCCTGAAGACGGTCGAGGCGGTGGCGGGAGCGGTGGAGACGATCGCGATCCCCGCCGATCCCGACGCGGTCGACGCCGCGTTGGGAGCGCCGGCCGGGCGGTGAGCCTCGTGGTGCGTCCGCCGCGACCTGCCGACGTGGGGGCGGCCGCCGCGCTGATGAACTCCTACGACGCCGCGTTCGGCGGCGACGGCGGCTGGACCGGCGTCGACATGGCGGACGAGTGGCGGCGCGCGTCGGCGGCGGTGGCGCCGGACGTCTGGCTCGTGGAGCGTGACGGCGAGCTGGCCGGGTGCGCGACGCTTCGCCCCACCGGGCACGGCTCGCTGCACGCCCTCGGCTGCACCCATCCGGCGCACACGGGCCACGGCGTCGGAACGCTGCTCGCCGAGCTCGCCGAGCGGCGGGCGATCGAGCGGGCCGGGGACGTCGTCGTCCGCAACTCCGTCCTTCTGTCCGATGCCGGCGCGTGCCGGTTGCTCGAGTCGCGCGGGTACGCCCCCGGGCCGCACAATGTGCGCATGCGCGCGGACCTGGAGGCGCCGCCGCCGGCGCCGCCGCCGCCGGCGGGGGTCGTGCTCGCGAGCTTCCGGCCGGGCCGCGACGACGGCGCGGTGGATGCCTGCGTCGTGGAGGCGTTCGACGGCGCGTGGACGCACCAGGCGGAGTTCCGGCGGGCGAAGATGGAGGACCCGCGCTTCGACCCGGCGCTCTGGGTCGTCGCCCGGGAGGGCGCCGACGTGTGCGGCGCCGCCCTCTGCATGCCGCAGACGTTCGGCATGGGGTTCGTCGACTCCCTGGCCGTGCGCGCCCCCTGGCGGCGCCGCGGCGTGGGCGCGGCGCTGCTCGGCGAGGCGTTCGCGCGCCTGTGGCGGGCCGGCGAGCGCAGCGTCGGGCTCAGCGTCGACGCCGACAACCCGGCCGCGGTCAGGCTCTACGAGCGGGCCGGGATGCGGATCGCCTGGCGGGCGGTGCCGTACGAGCGGGAGCTGCGCGCCTGAAGCATTGGGGGGACTCGCGGGCCGAAACCGGCGGCTGGTGTTCGGCCCGCGTGGCTACATGATCGGCGCCGCGGCCCGCGGCCGCACCACCGCTCCAGATGAATCGCCCTCCCCGCTTCGGAGGGCTCGTCGCTACGTGTTATGCCGCAGCGGTCACGTGCGTGTCGAGGCGCAGCGCCTCGGCGAGCTGGGCCTTGGGGCGGGCGCCCACGGCGCGCTCGACGACCTGGCCGTCCTTCAGGAGGAGCAGGGTGGGGATGCTGGAGACGCCGAAGGCGCCGGCCAGCTCGGGCTCGGCGTCGACGTCGACCTTCCCGACCTTGATCCGGCCGGCGTAGTCGCCGGCAAGCTCGTCGACGATGGGGGAGACCATGCGGCAGGGGCCGCACCAGGCCGCCCACAGGTCGAGCAGGACGGGCACGTCCGACTCCACGACCTCGGTCTGGAAGTTGGTCTTGGTGATCTCGATGCTGGACAACAGAGGCTCCTTCGGCCAAAAGTATTCAACTCAGTAGCTATATAGTTGCACATGCGGTACACTTGCGCAAGTGGCGCTCCCCCGTCCTCTTACCCCGGCGATGGCGATCGCGATCGCAGAGCGGTTCCGCCTGCTGTCGGAGCCGACGCGGCTGCGCCTGCTCGACCTGATGGCCGACGGCGACCGCAGCGTCGGCAGCCTCGCCGATGATCTCGGCTGCACGCAGGCCAACGTCTCCAAGCACCTCGCGCTGCTCGCCGACGCCGGCCTCGTCACCCGCCGCCGGGACGGGCTGCGCACGTACTACGGCGTCGCCGACCCGGCCGTGTTCGCCCTCTGTGGTCAGGTCTGTGAGACGCTTCGCCGGCACGCGGACGCGCGTGCGGCGGCGCTCCGCGAGCCCGCCTGAATCTCGACACCGGAGGGTGGCCGATATGGCATTCATCGAGACGATCCCCGAGGACGGCGCCGACGCGCCCGTCGCCGCGATGTACGACACCGACCGGGCCATGCTCGGCTACCTGCCCAACTTCACGCGGGCGTTCTCGCACCGGCCGACCGTGTACGCGGCCTGGCGGCAGCTGAACGGCGCGATCAAGGCGGGCATGGACGAGCGCCGCTACGAGCTCGCCACCATCGCCGCGGCCCGCCGGCTGCGGTCGAGCTACTGCATGCTCGCCCACGGCCGCATCCTCGCGAACCGATTCATGGACGCCGAGGCGCTGCGGACGGTCGTCACCGGCGGCGAGAGCGATGCGCTCGATCCCGTCGACGTCGCGGTGATGGAGGTGGCCGACAAGGTGGCGACCGACGGCACCTCGGTCACCCGGGCCGACATCGACCGGCTGCGCGACCTGGGCCTGTCGGATGCCGACATCTTCGACGTCGTCGCGGCCGCGGCCGCCCGCTGCTTCTTCAGCACCGTGCTCGACGCGCTCGGAGCCGAGCCCGACGCCGCGTTCGGTGCGCTCGAGCCGGGCCTGCGCGACGCGCTCACCGTCGGCCGGCCGATCGCGCCCGAGTAGCTACACGCGGCCGCGCAGCGCCATCACGTCGGCGACGTACCAGCGCGTCTCCGGCAGCATGCCGCGCGTGCGCACGGAGCGCTCGCCCTGGTAGTAGGCGGCGACCGCCCGGCGCTCGTCGCCTCCGAACGCGCCGACCAGGTGGTGCAGGAGCGCCACGCCGACGCGGACGTCACCGTCGGCCGTGTGCGCGACCGGGTGCCCGATCAGCACGTCCTCGACGTAGCGCCATGTCCCCGGGAGCACCTGCATCGGCCCCCAGGCGCCGGCCGACGAGAGGATGTCGATGTGGAAGCCCGACTCCTGCCAGGCGACCGCGCGGGCCAGGCTCGCGTCGACGCCGTAGTGCGCCGACCAGGCGTCAATCGACGCGACCACCGACCACGGGCCGGTGGCGACTGCAGCCGGCGCCGCTTCGGCCCCGCGGGGCACGCGCAGCGTGATCCCGGCGAGCAGGATCCCGTGCAGGCGCAGGCCGTTCGCGCGTGCCAGGTGGTGGAGGCCGACCCCGAAGCGGGCGGCGATGCCCGAGAGCGTGTCGCCCGGCCGCACGCGGTAGCGGCCGCGGAAGCCTGTCGTGTGGGTGGCGTGGGTCGCGCGGCCCGTGGGCAGGCGCAGCGTCGATCCGGCGAGGAGCACGCCGTGCGGCGAGAGGCCGTTCGCGCGGGCCAGGCGGTCGACGCCGACGCCGAAGCGGGCGCCGATGCCGGTAAGGGTGTCGCCCCAGCGCACCCGGTAGGTGCGGGGACCGCGGGCGTGCGCGCGGGCGTGGCCGGGGACGACGAGGACGGTGCCGGCCGGGAGCACGGCGTAGGCGCGGCGATGGTTCATCCGCGCCAGGCGCTGGAGGGTCGTCCCGTGGGCCCGCGCGATGGCGGTGAGCGTGTCGCCGTAGCGGACGACGTAGTGCGTTCGGGCGGCCGCGGTGGGGGCTGCGGCGAGGGCGAGCGCGGTGGCTGCGAGAGCGGCGGTTCTTCGGCGCATGATGTCTCGGCCTGTGTTTGAGGCAGAACCTTCCAGTTCACCGCGCGCGCTCGCAGTCCTGCCCGCACCCACCAGATCGGACGTGGGTGCGGCGGTCAGCCAGCCGAGCCGTCGCCCGCGCCTGCGGCCGGGGTGCGGCCGAGCCGCTCGAGCAGGTCGGCGACGCGCTCCTCGGCGGCGTCCAGGCGGGCGCGGCAGAGCGCGTGCAGGTGCTCGCCGCGCTCCCACAGCGCGAGCGCCTCGTCGAGCGAGGTGCTGCCGTCCTCGAGCTTGCGCACGATCTGCTCGAGCTCGTCCCGGGCCTGCTCGAAGGTCGGCTCGGCGCTCACTCGCCCACCTCCTCGACGCGCGCGCCCAGGCGGCCGGCGGCCAGGCGCACGCCGACGTGCGCACCGACGGCGACCGCCGCCGCGTCGCGCACCACCGCGCCCGCGTCGTCCTGGACGATGGCATAGCCGCGCTCGAGCGTCGCGCCGGGGCCGAGCAGGCGCAGGCGGTCGTGCGCGCTTCGCAGCCGCCCCGTCTCGCGCTCGAGCCGCAAGGCCGGCAGGCGGCGCAGCGAGGCCGCCGCGCCGTCGAGGGCGGTGCGCCGCATCGTGATCCAGCTGCGCGGGTCGGCGAACGCCGGCCGGGCGACCAGCAGCTGCAGGTGGCGGCGGGCGTGGGTCGCCCTGCCCTCGAGCGCGCGTCCGGCCCGGGCCAACAGCGCGTCGAGCTCGGCGGCGACCGCCGCGTGGTCGGGCACGATCAGCTTGGCCGCCAGGCTCGGCGTGCCGGCGCGGACGTCGGCGACGAGGTCGACGAGCGGCGTGTCCTGCTCGTGGCCGATGGCCGAGACCACGGGCGTTGCACACTCGGCGACGGCGCGGCAGAGCGCCTCGTCCGAGAAGGGCAGCAGATCCTCGACGCTGCCGCCGCCGCGGGCGAGCACGATCACGTCGACCGCCGGGTCGGCGTCGAGCTCCCGCAGGGCGGCGGTCACGCCGGCCGCGGCGCCCGCACCCTGCACGGCCGCCTCGACGATCCGGAACCGCACGGCCGGGTGCCGCGCCTGCGCCGTCTCGACCACGTCGCGCTTGGCGGCGGCGTCGCTTCCGCACACGAGGCCGACGACGCGGGGCAGGAACGGCAGCGGCCGCTTGCGCTCGGCCGCGAACAGGCCCTCCGCGGCCAGGCGCACACGCACCTCTTCGATCCGGCGCAGCAGCCGGCCGAGCCCGAACTGCTCGATCGCGTACGCCCGGAACCGGAACTCGCCCTTCTTCTGCCACAGCTCGCCGCGGCCGAACGCGTGCACGCGGTCGCCGACAGCGGGCGGCGGCTGGATCTTGTCGAAGCGCTCGCGCTGCATCGATCCCTGCAGGATCGCGCCGTCGTCCTTCAGACAGAAGTAGACGAGCCCCCAGCGGTCGGTGCGCTTGACCTCCGACAGCTCGCCCTCGACCCAGACGTTGCCCAGCCGGCCGAGCCAGTCGGCGACGCCCTGGTTGAACCCGGCCACGGAGTACACCGTCCGGTCGCCGTAGGTCGTCGGCGTCGGCTTCGCGCTCACGCGGGGATTCTAGGTGCCGTCAGGTGAGGATCCGGGCGGCCGTGTGGGGGGTGCAGCCGTGCTCCAGGATCTGGACCGCCCTGTGCAGGTCGGCCGAGCTCTTGGCCAGGCGCTCGGCGACCCGCAACGGGTAGCCCGCCTGCAACAGCACGTGCAGCCGCCACGCCTCCACTTGCGAAGCCGCGTCCGTGCCCTCCTCGAGGACGTTCGCCGTGGTCATGCGAAGGCATGGTATGAGCGCGCTCGGACGGATCCGGGTGGCGCTGGTATGGTCAGGCGGTATGTCCGAGACCCTGCGCGGCCTGTGGCTCGAGGTGCGGGTGATCCCCGTGCTCCTGTGGAGCTTCTCGGCCCTCACGCTGGGCACGGCGCTGGCCGCGCACGGCCGCGATCTGGACGTGTGGTTCTACCTCGGCGCGGTGGCGCTGGGCGTGCTGATCCAGGGTCTGCTCGCCCACTCGGTGAACGAGGTCGAGGACTGGCGCTCGGGTACCGACCAGCACGCGTCGCCGCGGGTCATCTCCGGCGGGAGCAAGGTGATCGTGGCCGGGCTGCTCTCGCCGCGGGCGCTGTGGTGGGTGTTCGCGGGCGCGTTCACCGCGACGACGGTGATCGGCCTCTCGCTGGTGGCGGCGGGCGGCATCGACCTGCTGCCGTTCGGGCTCGTGGGCGTCGCCGGCGCGATCCTCTACACGCTGCCGCCGGTGCGGGCCGCCTACCGGCCGTTCGCCGGCGAGGCGATCGCGTTCGTGTGCCTGGCCGTGTGCGTGCTCGGCGCGCACCTGCTCCAGGGCCCCTCGATCGACTTCGCCACGGTCGCCGCCGCGGTCGCCGTGGCCGCGTACGCCGTCTCGATGCTCATGGTGCACCACTATCTCGACCGCGACGCCGACGCCGGCGCCAGCCCGCCCAAGGTGACCTCGATCGTGTACCTCGGGCTCGAGCGCGGGCGCCGCTATGCCATCGGCTGGTGCGTGGTCGCGCTGGCCGCGGCGATCGCCGGGTCCGCCGTCCAGCCGCGGCTGTTGCCGCTCGTCGCCGGGTACGCGGTCGGCCTGGTAGCGCACGTCCGCTGCCACCCCAACGATGTCGCCTCGGTGACCGCGAACGAGACCGTGATCATCTTCGCGGGCATCGCGTCGGCGCTGTGCGCGGCGGCGCTGCTCGAGCCGCCGTTCGCGCTCACCCTGCTCGCGGCGGTCGCGCTGATCGCGCTCGAGATGCGGATCGCGGTCGCCCCTGCCGGCACCCCCGCAGCATGACGCTCGAGCAGGAGCTCGAAGCCACCCTCGCCGCCGCCGGCCGCCACGCCCGCGACGGCGAGCAGGCGGTGGCCGTGATGGCGGCCGAGCCGCAGTCCGGCACGCGGGTCTACGTCGTCGCGTTCGCCGCCGGCGATGAGCTCGCCTACGTGGTGCTGGACGTGGCCGGGGCGCCCGTCGCCGACCGCCGGCTGGTGAAGGACGCGGTTTCGCTGGCGGCCCTGGCCGAGCGGGCCGAGGAGGTGGCGGGCGCGACCGCAGCCGACGAGCTGGTCGAGCGCTTCGGCGAGGCGGCCGCGGTGCTGACCGCAGCCGGCGACGCCGAGGCGGCCGCGGCCGCACGCGCGGTGACGGTGACGGCCGGGCATCTGGGCCAGGAGGCCGCCGGACCGCGGCCGGCGACGCCCGTCTATCTCGACCGGATGGCGGCGCTCGCGTCCGAGCTCGCGGGGACGCTCGACGCCTTCGTGCCCCACTACGAGCGGCTGGCCGGGGCGCAGCCGCCGGCGCCCGAGCCGACGGCGGCCGCTGGGACGGCGCTCACGGCCGCGGCCCAGGCCGGCGATCCGGCCAACTTCGCGTCGGCGATGACGGCCGCGTCGGGCGCCGTGGAAGCGCTCGTCGCCGACGTGCTCGACCACTACCGGGGCGACCTGGACGACGCGTGAAGGCCTTCGACCGCGTCATCGTCGCCTCCCTGCCGGTCGTGCCGCGCGTCGTCGTGCGGCGGATCGCCGACCGCTACATCGCGGGCGAGTCGCTCGAGGACGCCGTCCGCACCGTTCGCGACCTGAACCGGGACGGCGCGCTCGCCACCGTCGACGTGCTGGGCGAGTCCATCCGCGTCCCCGACGAGGCCGAGGCGACGGCCACCGAGTACGAGCACGCCCTCGACGCCATCGCCGCCGGGCAGCTCGGCGCGAACGTCTCGGTGAAGCTCTCGGCGCTCGGCCTCGAGATCGAGCACGACCTGGTCGAGCGCACGTTCGGGCGCGTGCTGGCGACGGCGGAGCGCCACGGCATCTTCGTGCGCATCGACATGGAGCACAGCGGGCTGACCGACCAGACGCTCGACGTCTACCGCCGCCTGCGGGCGGCCGGGCACGACGATGTCGGCATCGTCATCCAGGCCTACATGCGCCGGGCTGCAGCCGATCTGGCCGCGCTCGCCGAGCTGCAGCCGAGCGTGCGCCTGGTCAAGGGCATCTACCTCGAGCCGCCGGACGTCGCCTACCAGGGCATGCCCGAGATCAACGCGAGCTTCGTGCGCCTGCTCGAGCAGCTGATCGACCAGGGCAGCTACGTCGGCATCGCCACCCACGACCGGGAGCTGGTCGCCGCGGCGCTCGAGCTGATCGAGCGGCGCGGCCTCGGGCGTGACCGCTACGAGTTCCAGATGCTGCTCGGCGTCGCGGCCGACGTCGGCCGGCGGCTGACCGCGGGCGGCCACCGCTTGCGCGTGTACGTCCCGTACGGGCGGGCCTGGTACGCGTACGCGGCCAGGCGGCTGAAGGAGAACCCGAGCATCGCGGGGTACGTGGCCCGCGACGTCGTGCGCACGATCGTGCCGGGGCTGCGGTGAGCATGCGCCGGACGGTGTGGGCCGCGCTCGCGGGCGCGGCCGCGGCGGGGGCGTGGGCGGCGGTCGAGCCGGCGCTGCGCGAGGCCGTGGGTGGGCACCACAGCCAGGCGCGGCTGATCGGCGGGCTGGCGTCGCCCGACGGCGACTGGCGGTCGATCGGCCTCGGCGTGCATCTCGCCAACGGCGCGATGTTCGGCGTCGCGTTCGCGTGGCTCGGCCTGGGCGGCGTCGCGCAGGGGGTGCTCGCGGCCGAGGCTGAGAACGCCGTGCTGTGGCCGCTCACCGCCGTGCTCGACCGGCTGCACCCCGACGTGCGCTCCGGTGCATGGCCGCCGATGGCGCGCAACCCGAACGCCTTCTCGCAGGAGGTGCTCGGGCACGCGGTGTTCGGGGCGGTGCTCGGTGCGCTCGTGCGGCCTGGGCGATCGCACTAGCCGCTGCGTGCCGCGAGCGCCTTCCCGACGTACTCCATCAGCTCGCCCGACACCGCGCCGCGCGACGCGGTCTCCGCACCCTGCTCGCGGTACATGCGCCCGAGCGACTCGCGCATGCCGGGGTCGCCGCCGGTGAACTGCCCGATCAGTTCGCGCCAGCGCCCCGCGATCGCCTGCATGCGCGGGTCGGCCGGGTCGGTGCCGGCGGCGCGCTCGGCCTCCGCGTCGGCGATCAGATCGGCCCAGGCCGCCTCGGCGGCGCGCAAGCCCTCGGGGCCGAGCGCGTCGCGCCGCTGTTTGAGGGTCTGCTGCTGCTCCGGGCTGTAGTACCGCTCCGCCATCGCCATCGCCTCCATCGTGTCCGGTGAGCTGTGCCACCGTCGGCTCCGCGGCGGCTGTGCATGTCTCGATCAGCGCCTGCAGCCGCGTGGGCAGCGCGGTGTCGTCGGCCATCCTCCGGTCGACCGCCTCCAGCTGGCGGACCAGCACGTCGGGCAGCGCGACCTGCTCGTCCAGGAGCCGGCCGATCTCGTCCAGCGGCAGGCCGAGCGACCGCAGGGCGAGAATGCCGTAGAGCCGGGTCACGTCGGCGGCCGTGTAGAGCCGGTAGCCGGCCTCGGTGCGGCCGGCCGGCTCGAGCAGGCCGATCGCGCCGTAGTGGCGCAGCGTCCGCACCGACACGTGCGCCAGCGCTGCCAGCTCGCCGATCCGCCAGGTGCGCGTCCGCTCGTCTGCGTCCATGCACCGACGATAGACCCTGACGTTACGTCAGGGTCAAGCCGGGGTCAGTGGCCGGCCGTCGGGCCCTTGGTGGTGCCATGCCCGAGCTCGTCCAGCTCGGCCAGCCGCAGTTCGGCGTGGGCGCGCACCGGGTCTCCCGCCGGCAGGTCAGCGATCAGGTGCGTGATCCGGTCGGCGATCTGGTAGGCGAACTGCGGCGTCGCCGGGCCCCACAGGGCGTCGATATCGCGTTTCGTCGGCTGGGCCATCCGGCGCGAGAGTGTAGCCGCCGGCGGGCTACGGCGGTTGCGTGAGCCAGCGGCGTTGGGCGTGCCAGCGTTGGAGCGTGCGTCGGCTGGGTGCGTGGGCGGTGCAGGTCGTGCAGGTCGGATCGCCGACGTGGTGAGGGTGGAGCGGTGGGGTGCCGGTGGCGTAGCGGGCTTCGATGCGGCGGCGAAGCTCGGGCCAGGCGTAGCTCCCGGGTCGTGCTCGCTGGGGCCGCTCGCGCAGCTGTGCCAGGTGGGCGTCGAGCGCGCGGTGTCGCGCTGCGGTGAGGCACCCGTTGGCTTGCCAGACACCCATCAGGGTGCGGACGAAGTCCCTGCCTCCACGCCGCGTCTGGAACGCGTGTGAAGCGTGGGCGGGGCAGAGCCAGACGGTGACCCGGGAGCCGAGCCGTACCTCTTCGGTGTGGCCGCGGGTACGGTCGACGCAGATCGCACACACCGGCCGCTTGAGCGGGAGACTGCGTGCCTTGTACAGCGTCGGGACACCGGACATCGTGCGTTCGAGTGTGGCAAGACTCATGTCACGCGTGGGTGTCGGCGTGTGCCAGGAGCGTCATGGAACTCCAACTGACACATGCCACCCACGTCAACTGGCATCTCGTGCAGAGAGCTCGCTCACCCCTCCGAGGCCGGCCGGCGCGCCCTCGTGAAGCGCAGGCCGGCAGGCCTCGGGCGGCCCGCAGGGCCGCGGCGTCACTCGACAACTCCCCGCGGCGCTCCGCGCCGCCCGCCGCAGCTCCGCCCGCTCTCCGGAGGAGCGCTGCGCTGCGGCGGAGGAGCCCGCCTCCGCCGGACGTGACACATGCCGACAGCGCCAACTGGCGTCCCGCCGCCCCCGGCCTACACTCCGATCGATGCACAACGTCCCGGCAGACATCCTCGGCCCATCGGGCGAGTTCGGGCACCGTGAGCACATCCGCCTGGCCTGGCGCGAGCTGCGCGAGCACGACCGCGACGTGGCCGTGCGGCGGGTGGAGGAGACGATCCGCCACGTCGCCGCCGCGCACGGCGCGCCCGACAAGTACCACCGCACGATCACCGAGGCGTGGGTGACGCTCGTGCACCACCACCTCGAGGAGGCACCGGCGCTCGGGTTCGACGAGTTCGTCGACCGGTTCCCGGGCCTGCTCGACAGCGGCCTCCTGAAGCACCACTACAGCCGTGAGCTGCTCGCCGCGCCCGCCGCCCGCGAGGGCTCGGTCGCGCCCGACCTGCGCCCGCTGCCCGCGCACGCCTAGCGCGGCCGTCGAGGTAGACTCGCGCTCGCTCACCGCGGGAGGTCATCGCATGCATCGCCACTCACTGCACGAGGTCAGGCCGGACGCGTTCAACTACGTCTGGGACAACGCGATCGAGCCCGTGCTCGAGGTCGACTCCGGCGCCGAGGTCGAGTTCCACGTGCGCGACGCGGGCGACGAGCAGATCGGCAAGGACTCGACGGTCGACGCCGTCACGAACCTCGACTTCTCGCACGTGAACCCGGTGAGCGGACCGGTCGCGGTCAAAGGGGCGAAGCCGGGCGACGTGCTCGCGGTCGAGATCCTCGAGCTGCGCCCGGGCGACTGGGGCTGGACGGCCATCATCCCCGGCTTCGGCCTCCTGGCCGACGAGTACCCCGAACCGTGGCTGCGCATCTCTGCGGTCGACGCCGAGACGCGCCGCGTGCGCTTCGCCGAGGGGATCACGCTCCCGTTCGAGCCGTTCCCGGGCACGATCGGGGTTGCGCTGCCCGAGCCGGGCGAGCACTCGATCGTGCCGCCGTCCACCTGGGGCGGCAACCTCGACATCAAGCACCTGCGCGCCGGCACGACCCTGTACCTGCCGGTCGGCGTCGAGGGCGCGCTCTTCTCGGTCGGCGATACGCACGCCGCGATGGGAGACGGCGAGGTGTGCGGCACGGCCGTCGAGGCAGCGATGGACATCGTCCTGCGCCTGAGCGTGCGCCGCGACTTCTCGGTGCCGGCCCCGCAGTTCTCCGTGCCGGCGGGCGAGCTCGCCCGCACCGAGGCGGACGCGTTCCACGTCACCACCGGCGTCGGGCCCGACCTGTTCGAGGCGACGCGCGCGGCCACCCGGGCGATGATCAGCCACCTCGGCCACCGCTACGGGCTCGACCGCCACGAGGCCTACGCGCTGTGCTCGGTGGCCTGCGACCTGCGCGTGCACGAGGTGGTCGACCAGCCCAACTGGGTCGTCGGCATGTTCCTGCCCGAAGGGATCCTCGCCGGTCGAGCCTAGTCCACGGCCTGGCGCAGGAACCCGCGGATCCCGACCGCGGAGAAGATCGCGAGCGAGAGCAGCAGCGCCCCGATGCAGAGCGGCGGCCGGATGTGAGGGACGGCGGGCACGAGCGCGCCGCGCATGCCCTCGCTGACGTAGGTGAGGGGGTTGAACGCCGTCACGACCTGGAACCATGGGAGCGTTGAGAGCGACGGCCACGGGTACTGGCTGCAGCCGGTGAAGAGCAGCGGCGTCAGGACGAGCGTGAACATGACCGTGATCCGGTTGGGCGGCACGAGCGTGCCCATCGTCAGGCCCATCGCCGCCCCGACCAAGGTGCCGAGCAGCAGGATGACCACGAACAGCGGCGCGCCGGCGGCCCGCCACGGCACCGAGCCCAGGATCAGGACGCCGATGGGGAACATGAAGAGGGCCGCGACCAGCGCCCGCATGGCCGCGAACACCATCTTCTCGACCGCGACCAGCGCGACCGGGATCGGGGCGAGCAGGCGGTCCTCGATCTCCTTCGTGAACGAGAACTCGATCACCAGCGGCAGCGCGGTCGACTGCAGCGCCGTCAGGAGCGCCGTGAGCGCGACGATCCCGGGGAAGAGCAGCTGGGTGTAGCCCGGGCGGGTGTAGCCGAGGCTCGAGAGCACCTTGCCGAACACGAACAGCATGAAGAGCGGCTGCAGCACGACCTGGGCCAGGAACACGGGCAGCTCGCGGCCGGTCACGAAGAGGTCGCGCCAGAGCACGGCCAGGAACACCGCGGGCGCGGTCGTGCGCGACGCCGGTGCTGCCGGCGCGCTCATCGCAGCGCCCTTCCGGTGAGGCCGATGAACACGTCCTCGAGGCTCGGCTCGCCGATCTTCACGTCGGAGAGCGTGATCCCGAACGCCGCAAGCGCGGTCGCGACCGGGGCGACCATGAGCGGCGCGTCGCCGGCCACGTAGAGGCGCACGTGGCCGTCGCTCGCCTCGAGCTGCTCGACCCGCTCGACGCCGTCGAGCCGCTCGAGCGCCTCGACCGCCCGGCCGAGGTTGCCGTCGGCGCCGGCCATCGCGATCTCGAGCGTCGTTCGGCCCGGCAGGCTGCGGGTGAGCACCTCGGGCCGGTCGAGCGCGAGCAGGCGGCCGTGATCCATGATCCCGACCCGCTCGGCCAGGGTGGCGGCCTCGTCCATGTCGTGTGTGGTGATCACGATCGTCACGCCCTGGTCGCGCAGGTCGCGGATCCGATCCCATACGAACAGGCGCGCCGCCGGGTCCAGGCCGGTGCTCGGCTCGTCGAGGAAGAGCACCTGCGGGGTGTGCATCATCGCCCGCGCGATCATGATCCGCTGGGCCTGGCCGCCCGACACGAAGTCGACCTTGTCGCCGGCCCGGTCGGTGAGGCCGAAGAGCGCAAGCAGCTCGTCGGCGCGGCGTTTGCGCGCGGCCGCCGGGACGCGGTGATACGCGGCGTGGAAGGTCAGGTTCTGGCGGATCGAGAGCGAGCGGTCGAGGTTGTTGCGCTGGGGCACCACCGCGAGCATGCGCCGCGCGCGCACGGGGTCCGTCGTGACGTCGACGCCGACGACCCGGGCCACACCCGCCGTCAGGCGCACGCGCGTCGTGAGGATGCCGATCGTGGTCGTCTTCCCGGCGCCGTTGGGTCCGAGCAGGCCGAACACCTCGCCCCGCTGCACCGTGAACGAGACGCCGTCGACGGCGTTTGCCTGCGCCTTCGGATAGCGCTTCTGCAGGCCCTCCACCTCGACCGCGTAGTCGCTCGTGCCCGTGGCCGCCATCGCTCGTAAGGATAAGACCGCGCCGCGCGTAAGCGTTCCGTAAGCTCACCCATCCGTGGGTTGCACCCCGGCGCCCGCTCTCCCATCATGCGCGCATGAGGGGTCTCCGCGTTCTCGCCGTGGCCACGGCCGTTGCTGCCGCTGCGCTCGCCTTCGGGACGGTGCACGCCGCCGCGATGCCGCTACCGAGCGCGCCCAACTGCCCGATCTTCCCGGCGACGAACGTGTGGAACAAGCGCGTCGACAGCCTGCCCGTCGCCGCCAACTCGGCGACGATGCTGCACGCGATCGACTTCAGCGCGGGCCTGCACCCCGACTTCGGCTCGTTCGCGGGCTACGGCATCCCCGTGAACGTTGTCGGCAAGAAGGAGGTGACGCATCGCGTCCGCTTCCAGTATGCGAGCGAGTCCGACAGGGGGCCATACCCGATCCCGGCCAGGCCGCTGATCGAGCGCGGCTCCGATCGTCACCTCCTGATCGTCGACCGCGGCAACTGCAAGCTCTACGAGCTCTTCGCCGCGCGGCACACGGCGACCGGCTGGCACGCCGGCTCGGGCGCGATCTGGTCGCTCACGTCCAATCACCTGCGCCCGAACACCTGGACGAGCGCCGACGCGGCCGGCCTGCCGATCCTGCCCGGCCTCGTGCGCCACTCCGAGGTGAAGGCCGGGGTGATCGACCACGCCCTGCGCTTCACCGCCCCGGCCACCTGTAACGGCCACATCTATCCCGCCCGCCACGACGCCGGCTCCGGCAGCTGCGCGACCCTGCCGCCGATGGGGCTGCGCATCCGCCTCAAGGCGTCGTTCAACGTGAACTCGCTCCCGCGCCCGGCGCGGGTGATCGCGATCGCTCTCCAGCGCTACGGGATGATCCTGGCCGACAACGGCTCCTCCGGCTACATCTCGGGCTTCTCGAACCCGCTCTTCAACGACTCGGCCCTCCACGAGCTGAACAAGATCACGGGCCAGGATCTCGAGGTCGTCGACACCTCGACGCTGCGCAACGGATAGACCGCCGTTGCCGCCGGGCGGCGGCGCAGGCACAATCCGCGCGGAGTGGCTGATGTCGGCACACGGCTGCGCGACGAGCGCGAGCGGCGCGGGATCGGGATCGACGAGATCGAGGCCGAGACGCGCATCCGCGCGAAGTTCCTGCTTGCGATCGAGGAGGGGCGCTACGACATGCTGCCCGGCCCGGCCTACGTGCGCGCCTTCGTGCGCGGGTACGCCGAGCAGCTCGGGCTCGACCCGCAGGAGCTCGTCGCCGAGCTGAACACCCGCCCGGACATGGCCGCCGACGTGGTCGTGGTGGCCCCGCGGCAGATGGTGCGCGTGCCGCTGCTCGACCGCCGGGGCCGGATCGGGGCCTGGGTGGTCGCAGCCGTGATCGCCGTCATCGTGATCGCGATCGTTTTCGTGGGCATGCGCGCCGGCTGATCAGGTCGTCGCGGCGGGCGGACCGCGCCGCGATGTCGCCACGATCCGGCCGGCGACGGCGAGGATCGCGAGCGCGTTCAGCACGTGCAGGCCGCCGAAGAGCGCGCCGGTGTCGGTGCCGAGGTGCGCGAGCACCGACTGCAGCAGGGTGAGGATGAGCAGGCCGCCCGGCTCGCCCATCGCGCTGCCGCGCTTGCCCGCGGCGAGGGCCACGAGCACGAGGATCAGCGCGAGCAGGATGATGAGGTCGCCGAGGGCGCGGTGCGCGTCGAGCGTCGACACCTCGGGGAACTTGCCCGACGACGTGTCCGAGGTGCGGCCGCCGAAGACGCCGTAGCCGGCGAGGAAGAACTGCAGCACGATCGCTGCGAGGATCAGCACCGCCAGCCACCGGAACACCGCGTTTGCTCCCGCCCGCATCGGTTGTCACTCTACCCCGTCGGCCGATCTCGTAGTCTGCCCGCGTGCGACGCCCCGACCGGGCCGACGGCATGCTGGTGCTCGCCAACGTGCTGTGGAGCCTGAACTACGCCACCACGAAGTACGCGTTCGAGCGCTGGAACCCGCTGGCCTTCTCGGGCCTGCGCTTCACGGCCGCGGGGCTCGCGATGGCGGCGATCGTGCTGCGGCTCGAGGGCAGCCTCAGGGTGGCGCGCTCGCGACGTGCCGCGGGTGGTGCTGGCCGGGGCGACCGGCATCTTCCTGAACCAGCTCACGTTCAACTACGCGCTCGACTACACGGCCGCGGCCAACGTGGCCCTGATCCTGGGGGCGGCGCCGGCGTTCACCGCGGCGTTCGCGGTCGCGCTCGGCCACGAGCGCGTGCGCCCCGTGCACTGGCTGGCTCTCGGCGTGTCGCTCGCGGGCGTCGCGCTCGTCGTGCAGGGCGGGTCGGGCCTGCAGGGATTCAGCCTGAAGGGCGACCTGCTCGCCATCGGCGCGGCGCTCAGCTGGGCGGCCTACTCGGTGATGCTGCGGCCGCTCTTCGGCCGCTACAGCGCGATGCGGCTCTCGACGCTGATGATCCTGGTCGGCGCCGTCCTGATGGCGCCGTTCGCCGCCGTGCAGCTCGCAAACCAGAACTTCGCCGACATCGGGGCGCTGCGCTGGGGCGCGCTCGCGTACTCGACGGTGTTCCCGCTCGTGGTCACGAACGTGCTCTACTTCGCCGCCCTGCGCCGGGTCGGCGCGGCGCGGGCGACGCTCTTCATGTACCTGCAGCCGTTCCTGGGCGCGCTCTTCGCCGCGCTGCTGCTGAGCGAGGCGATCGGCGGCATCCAGATCGTCGGCGGCGTGTTCATCGTCGGCGGCGTCGCGCTCGGGCGGATGTGGCAGGCGCGGCGGCACGATCCGGAGCTCGAGATCGAGCTGGAGATCCCGGCAGAGCCGTCCTGAGGGGCCTATCGCGGGTATGCGTCCCGGCGCAGTCCGGCGACCGCGACGCCCATCGCGATCCCGAGCGCCCACGAGCCCACGTTCACGAGCGCGAACATTGCCCAGATGCCGGCCGTGTAGCTCCCGTTGCCCTCGGGGCTCGGGAGCAGGGGCACGGTGGACTCGTGCAGAACGAGGGCGGTGAAGACAATTGCTCCGACGGCCAGGATCGGGCTGATCGGCCACCGTCGCCACGCGGCCACGAGTCCGACGCCGAGGCCGATCAGGATCGCCGGATAGCCGTAGACCAGATCCACGCCCACCAAGGCTACATCTAGGCTTCGCACTCGCAATGCGCGCCCAGATCCGAAAGACCTTCCGCTTCGAGGCGGCCCACTCGCTGCCCGACCATGCCGGCAAGTGCCGTGGCCTGCACGGCCACTCCTACCGCATCGAGCTCTGCTTCGAGGGCGAGATCCAGCCGGCGCGGGGCGAGTCCGACGACGGCATGGTGGTCGACTTCCTCGCGGTGTCGGACTGGTGGAGGCGCGAGGTCGAGCCGCTCGTCGACCACCGCTTCCTGAACGAGACGATGCCCGCGCGGTTCCTGCCGACCACGGCCGAGCACATCGCCGCGTGGGTGCTCGACCTGCTCGTCGCCGCCGACCTGCCGGCCTGCGAGGTGACGGTGTGGGAGACCGACACGGCATCGGCCACCGTGCGCCGATGACGGCCGTCCCGGTCGTCGAGGTGTTCGGGCCGACGATCCAGGGCGAGGGCGAGCTCGCCGGCGTCCCGACGGCGTTCGTGCGCTTCGGCGGCTGCGACTACCGCTGCACGTGGTGCGACTCGCTCTTCGCCGTGCTGCCCGAGGACGTGCGGCGGGCGCCGCGGCTCGACACGGAGGAGATCGTCGCGGCGCTTCACGCCCTCCCGGGCGCGCCCGAGTGGGTGACGCTCTCGGGCGGGAACCCGGCGCTGCTCGAGCTCGGCGACCTCGTCACCCGCCTGCAGGCCTCCGGCCGGCGCGTGACCGTCGAGACGCAGGGCAGCGTGTGGCGGGACTGGCTCGCCGGCGTCGACCTCCTGACCGTGAGCCCCAAGCCGCCCTCGAGCGGCATGGCGACGCCGGGGAACGAGTCGGAGTCGCACCGGTTCCTGGAGTGCGCGGCGGCGTCCGGAGCGAACGTCGTGCTCAAGATCGTCGTCTTCGACGAGACCGACTACGAGTGGGCGAGCGCCCTGCGCGCGCGCCACCCGCGGCTACCCTTCCACCTGTCGTGCGGCACCGACCCGCCTGCGGGAACGTCGCACACCGAGGCGCTCGCCGGCGTCTCGCACCGTTACCGGTGGCTGTGTGAGCGCGCCGCCCGCGACCCGGCGATGGACGGCGCGCGCATCCTGCCCCAGCTGCACGTCCTCGCATGGGGACACAAACGAGGCCACTGACCGCGAGGCGAAACGTGGAACTGACCAAGCTCGGAAACCCTGACGCCAAGTCCGATCGCACGATCGAGGCCTTCCCGATCGCCGACACGACCCAGGTGATCACGCTCGACTGCGCGGAGTTCACCTGCCGCTGCCCGATCACGGGCCAGCCCGACTGGGCCACGATCGCGATCGAGTACCGCCCCGGCAAGCTCGCCGTCGAGACGAAGAGCCTCAAGCTCTACCTCGAGACCTTCCGCGAGCAGGGCATCTTCCACGAGCACCTGGCCACGGTCATGCGCGACGACCTGGTGGCGGCGCTCGACCCGGTCGCGCTCACGGTCACTGTGCGCTTCAACTCGCGCGGCGGCATCGCGGTCACCGCCTCGAGCTCCTACCCGGCGTGAGCGCCGGAGCGGCCGTCGTCTGCCTCTCGGGCGGGCAGGACTCGACCACGTGCCTCTACGACGCGCTGCGCCGCTACGACCGCGTTCACGCGGTCTCGTTCGACTATGGCCAGCGCCACCGGGTCGAGCTCGAGTGCGCCGCCGCGCTTGCGGCCGCCGCCGGCGTCGAGCAGGTCGTCCTGCCGGTCGGCGCGTTCTCGCAGCTCGGCGACGGCAGCCTGACGAACCCGGCCATCGCGAGCCGGCTCGACGCCACCGGCACGGGAAACGCCTATGCCGAGCTGCGCGGCCTGCCGTCGTCGTTCGTGCCGGGCCGCAACATCATCTTCCTCGGCCTTGCGGCAGCGTTCGGCGTGCCGCGCGGCTACGACACGCTCGTCGCCGGCGTGTGCTCGACCGACGAGGCCGGCTATCCGGACTGCCGCGTCGACTTCGTGGAGTCGCTCGCCGAGACGATCCGGATCGGGATGGACTGCCCGGACTTCGCGATCGACGCGCCGCTGCTCCACCGCACCAAGGCGCAGACGTGGGCGCTCGCCGACGAGCTGGGCGTGCTCGAGCTCGTGCGCACGCAGACGCACAGCTGCTACGAGGGCGTGCGCGGGGAGCTGCACGATTGGGGCCACGGCTGCGGCGAGTGCCCGGCCTGCAAGACGCGGGCGCGCGGCTGGGCCGAGTTCCGGGCAGCCAGGGCGTAGTCCCCAAAGCGGCGGGCGGCACTAGACTCGCGCGCATGCCGACGGTGCGGATCGCGGTCGCCTCCACGCCGCTCACGGCGACGCTCGCCGAGGCGGTGCCGGCGGCCGTTGCGGCCGTGGAGGAGGCCGGCCGCCGGGGGGCCGCCATCGTGTGCCTGCCCGAGACGGGCCTGCCCGGGCACCGCGTCCAGGCGCGCGCGGTGGAGGACGTGAGCGCCGGGGCGATCGACGCGGCGCTGGCGCAGGTCGCCGCAGCGGCCCGCACCGCCGGGGTCGCCACGATCGTCGGCGCCGAGCGGCCGACGCCGGCCGGGCGCGAGATCGTCGCGGTCGTTATCGGTGCCGACGGATCCCGTCTCGGCGAGCAGGCAAAGACGCAGATCGACCCCAGCGAGGAGCCGCACTACGTGCCCGGCAGCGGCCGGCGCACGTTCGCGGCGGCGGGCGTCACGTTCGGGATCGCGATCTGCCACGAGGGGTTCCGCTATCCCGAGATCGCCCGCGCGCTGACGCTCGCCGGTGCCCAGATCGTGTTCGCGCCGCACTTCGTCCACACCGACGACGGCTCGCTGCCCGAGCGCTGGTGCGACGCGCCCACCCCGTACAACGAGAAGGCGCTCCTGTGCCGCGCGCTCGAAAACCGCGTCTACGTCGCCGCGGCCAACATCGCCGGCCGCGACCAGGGATCGGTCACCGGCATCATCTCGCCCGACGGGGAGCTCGTCACGAGCCTTCCGTACGGGCAGGTCGGCGTGGCGTGCGCCGACCTCGACCTCGCGGTGGCCGACGGCCTGTTCGCGCGGCGATGGGCGCCGAAGCGCAATATGCTCCAGGCGTGGCCGCCCCAGCCGTGAGCACCGTGCCCGACCGGCGCGCGTTCGCCGTCGCCTACGCCGCCGAGGGCCAGCAGATGGACAACCTGTGCGGCTGCTTCTGGGCCAGCCTCGCCCTGCGCGCGGCCGGCATCGAGGCCGACCAGGAGGCGGTCGCGCTCGAGGCGCGGTCGATCCTGCCCGGCGGCGACCCGCAGACCCACGTCGCCCCGGGGGCGACGCCGCGCTGCGACTACCGGGTCGAGCTGCCGCTGGCTGCGGTGCCGGAGACGGCGGGCACCGCCGCGCCGCCGCTGCGCGCGGCGATCGAGCGCCTCTCGGACGGCCGGCTGGCCGCGATCGAGGTGGCCGGCCCGTGGACGGCCGGCCACGTGTGCACGCTGCTCGACACGGCCGCCGCGGGTGCGCTCCTGATCGCGAACGTGCGCACCGGCCCGTTCTGGGGATCGCATCCCGACCCCGCCGCGGTCGTCGAGCACCTGGACGGCGGCAGCCCCGAGCCGCCGCCGTCCGACTGGGATGTCGGCCATTTCGTCGAGCTCGCCGCGCTCGTGCGCGGTCGCGGGGCGCGCTGGTGATCGTGCGCGACACCTACCGGGAGCTCGGCCGCAGCGGCCACCACCTGCAGCCGCCCGAGCGGGTCGCGGCGGCGCTTCGCCGCGACGACGGCGCCGAGGGCGGAGTGCTCGTCGTGTGCGCGGCCGCCGCCGCCGACGGGCTGCGCGCGACGCTGCGCGACCAGGGCTTCGACCTGCACGGGTGGGACAACGGCACGCCCGTGCCCCCCGCGGCGGGCTGAGGAGGCGCTGTGCGCGCGGTCGTGATCGGCGCAAACGGCGGCCCCGAGGTGCTCGAGCCGCGCGAGTTGCCGGAGCCCGAGCCCGGCGAGGGCCAGCTGCTCGTCGCCCTCGAGGCGGCCGGGGTGAACTTCCGCGACGTGTACGAGCGCCGCGGCGGCTACGGCACGCCGCCGCCGCTCGTCGGCGGCGCCGAGGGCGCCGGGACGGTCGTCGCCGTCGGCGCGGGCGTGACCGAGTTCGTGCCCGGCGACCGCGTCGCCTGGACGAGCGCGACCGGCAGCTACGCCGAGCGCGTGCTGGTCTCGGCCGAGCGCGCGGTCGAGGTGCCGGAGGCGGTCGGCGCGGAGCGTCGCGGCGGCCGTGCTCCTGCAGGGGATGACGGCCCACTACCTGGCCACCTCGACGTATCCGATCCGCCCGCGCGACGACGTGCTCGTGCACGCCGCGGCCGGCGGCGTCGGGCTGCTGCTGACGCAGATCGCGAAGCTGCGCGGCGCGCGCGTCATCGCCACCGCATCGACCGGCGGAGAAGCGCGCGCTCGCGCGCGAGCACGGCGCCGACGAGGTGATCGGCTACGAGGGCTTCGCCGAGGCCGTGCGCGAGCTCACCGGCGGTGCCGGCGTCCACGTGGTCTACGACGGCATCGGCCGCGACACGTTCGCAGACGGCCTGCACGATCCTGCGGCCGCGCGGCCTGATGGCGCTCTACGGGGCGGCGAGCGGCCAGCCCGAGCCGCTCGCGGTCGGCCGGCTCGCCGCCGGGTCGCTCTACGTCACCCGGCCGATCCTGCCCGACTACACCGCCACGCGCGACGACCTGCTCGCCCGCGCCGAGCAGGTGTTCGAGTGGGTGGCCACCGGCCGGCTGCGCGTGCTGATCGGCGGCCGCTACCCGCTCGAGGATGCCCGCCGCGCGCACGAGGACCTCGAGTCGCGGCGCACGACCGGGAAGTTGCTGCTCACGCCCTAGGCGCCCTCAGGCGGACGGGAGGGCACGCATCACCCACACCGCCAGCACCCGCGCGCAGCGGGCGACGTCCTCGAGCACGACATGCTCGTCGACGGTGTGGGCCAGCTCGGGGTCGCCGGGGCCGTAGAGCACGGTCGGCGTCGCACCGTGGTCGATCAGCAGGCGCGCGTCGGAGCCGTACGGCACGCCGACGAAGGGCGGCAGCCGCCCGTTGACGTCGCGGGCCGCCTCGCCGACGGCCCAGGGCAGGGGGTGATCCGACGGCACGGACGCCGAGGCGAACCGCCCACCGGTCACCTGCACCTCGACCGGGTGCTCGCGCAGCCACTCGTCGCCCTCGCAGGCGGCGGCGACGACCGCGCGCAGCTCGACCTCGGCCTCGGCCACGGTCTGGTCGACGCGTACGCCGTAGCGGCCCTCGGCCACCAGTCGCTCGGGCACGGTGGACGACCAGTCGCCGGCGTGGACGCGGCCGATGACGGTGGGGTAGGGCAGACCCAGGTCGCGCATCGACTGCAGCGTCTCGGCGGCGTTTCGCTCCTCCTCGTTGCGCGCGAGCGCGTCCATCACCGGCACGAGCTTCTCGACGGCCGACACGCCGCGGCGGCGGAAGGCGGCGTGGGCGCTCTTCCCCGTCACCGTGAGTGTGAACGTGATCGCGCCCGCCTGGGCGGTGACGAGCTCGAGCCGCGTCGGCTCGGTGATCACGGCCCAGTCGCCGGTGCAGCCGGCCCGGATCGCGGCCAGCATCCCGGCGCCGCCGTCCTCCTCGCCCGGCACGGTGACGAGCATGGCCTCGCCGCCGAGGTCGACGCCGGCCTCCGCGATCGCCCGCAGCGCGCCCAGGCCGGCGACGACGCCGCCCTTCATGTCGCACGCGCCCCGGCCGTAGAGCGCGCCGTCCTCGATGCGGGCCCGAAACGGCGGCGACGTCCAGGCCAGCTCCTCGCCGCTGCCGACGACGTCGACGTGGCCGGCGATCAGCACCCGCCGCCCGGCCGCATCGCCCGTCAGGCGGCCGGTCACGACAGGGTGGCTGTCGCGCGCCACCTCGACGCCGGGGAAGTCGGGGTCGGCCGAGAGGTCGATCGCGGGGGTGTCGACCCGCTCGACGTCGAGCCCGGCCGTCGTCATCCGCAGCGCGACCTCGGTCTGCACCGCGCTCTCGTCGCCCGTCAGGCTGGGGATGTCGACGAGCGCCGCCAGGTCGTCGGCCAGGCGGTCGCGATCGACGTTGGCGACGACGGCGAGCTCGGCCGGGGTCAGGTTCTTCATCCGCGCAGGAGCGGGCGGGTGATGCAGGTCGGGCCGCCCGAGCCGTTGATGCAGACCTCGGTCGCCGGGAAGGTGTGCACCTCGCAGCCGCGGTCCTGGAGCGCACGCTGCGTGACCGGGTTGCCCTCGACCATAACGACGACGCCGGGCCGCACCGCCAGGATGTTGCAGCCCTGGGTCGCCATCTCCTCCTCGGGGACGGCGACGAGGTCGACCGCGTGCTCGCCGAGCAGCTCGTACAGGCCGGCGGGGAGCTGGGGGAAGAAGACGACGGCCAGGTCGTCCGCGATCGGCGAGATCACCGAGAGCAGGTGCAGGCACTCGGCCGGCCCGTTCCCGTAGGGCACGTCGAATACGTGCACCTCGCCGCCGACGAGCGCGGTCAGGCGGGTCGCACCGGCTGCGTTCGTGCGCAGGGAGCGGCCGATGCAGAACACGTCGGGCCGCAGCCAGAACGTGTCGCCGCCGTCGGCCGTCTCGGGCGCCTCGAGCCGGCCGAGCATGGGCAGGTCGTGGGCCTTTGCCCACGCCTCGACGGCGGCCGCCTCGCCCTGGCGCGACGGCTTGCCGGAGCGCAGGGCGATCACCCCGCGGTCGGTGACGAGCGCAGGGTCGAAGGTGTAGACCAGGTCGGGGCTCGCCGTCTCGCCGTCGAGCTGGTGCACGGCCACGCCGAGATCGGCCAGGATCGTGCAGAAGGCGTCGTGCTGTCGCTGCGCCGCGGCCAGGTCGACCGGGTGCAGGAACCCGTGCGCGGGGTCGTCGTGCGCGCGCCCGAAGGCCTCGCCGGGGCGCTTCACGAGCACCTCGCGGAGGGGGGCGGTCATGCTCTGGGCGCCGAAGCGGCGCGTGTGTGGTGCAGCTGTCCGTGCCATGCGGCAAGCCTAGATCATCAACGCAACTAGACTGCCGCAACGTGTCGGAGGAACATGACTACCGGGCTGAGTACAACGAGGCCGTGCGCCGGGCGATCGCCGGCGAGGTGGGCTTCTACCGCGACTTCGACCGGCACCGCCAGGAGACGGTGTGGCGGCTGCTCTCGAGCGACCGCCAGGCGCTCCTGCGGTTCTGCCAGCGCCAGGGCATCTCGGTCGGCAAGATGGAGACGATGCAGACCCTGAAGAGCCCCAAGCCGCTCCTGCAGCTGATCGCACACGGCCACGACGCCGACACCGTCGCCCGCTGGGCGCGGCGCGGATAGCTCGTTGAGCCTGCTGATCGTCGTCGACTTCGACGGCACGATCACCGAGCGCGACACCCTCGACGACGTGCTTGAGCGCTACGCCCCTGACGCCTACGAGCGGGCCGAGGCGGGTCTGGCCGCCGGCGAGCTGACGCTGCGGGAGTGCATGGAGCAGGAGTTCGCGCCGGTCCGCGGCGACTCCGAGACGATCATCGCCGAGGCGGTTGACGCGGCCGTCGTCCGCCCCGGCTTCGCGAGGTTCGTGCGCGGCGCCGAGGCGGCCGGGCATCGGGTGGTGGTCGTCTCCGGCGGGTTCGAGTCGATCATCCGCCGGGTGCTCGACCGCGAGGCCGCCGGCCACCTGCCCGTGTTCGCCCACGAGGCCCGGTTCACGTCGCACGGTACGACCGTCGAGTTCCGCCACTGGGACGACTGCGACGCCTGCGGAGAGGAGTGCAAGCGCTCGATCGTCGCCGGCCTTCGCAACGGCGACGAGGTCGTCTACATCGGCGACGGCTACTCGGACCGGTGCGCCGCCCTTGTCGCCGACCGCCGGTTCGCGCGCCGGTTCCTGGCCGATGACCTCGACCGGCTGGGGATCGACTACACCCCGTTCGACGACTTCCACACCGTGCGCGAGGCGCTGCTGGGGTCGGGCGCCGACCTGGCGCCCGACCCCAGCCAGGGCAGCTAGTCGCCCGAGGCCAGGCCGGCCTCGATCTTTTCGAGCTCCTCCTCCGAGCCCATCCGCACCGGGCCCTTGAACCAGTTCTTCGCGGACAGGATCCACCATCCGCCGAAGAGGATGAAGGCGCCGCCCACGGTCAGCGGGGCGTAGTTCACGTCGGCCCAGTTGACGTTCACGAGGAAGTGGTTCGTTCCGGCGACGGCCGAGTTCCCGGGAATGCCGTCCGGGAACAGCGGCAGCAGGAACAGGACGCAGATCACGACGATCCAGAGGATCGCGAGCGGATCGATCCACTTGTAGTGCTTGCCGAGGTGCCACGCGCCGCGCTCGAAGTTCTCCTTGGCGCGGTAGCGCAGGTAGATCGGGAGCACGAAGGCGATGTAGAGGCCGATCACCGCGATCGACGTCCCCACCGCGTAGCCGATCACCGGATTCTTGAGCGTGGGCAGCATGAGCGCCCACGCCAGCACGCAGATCGCCCAGACCGAGTTCACCGGCACCCGCTCGCGGGGCGAGACCTTGCGCCACAGCTGGTGTCCGGGGATCGCCCGGTCACGGCTGAAGGCGAACATCATCCGCGATGCCGACGTCACCGACGCGAGGCCGCAGAAGAACTGCGCCACGCAGGCGATCACGAGCAGGAACTCGGCCCACTTGTTGCTCATCGCGTTCTGCCAGATGTACTGCACCGCGAACCCGTACTGCGCGGCGGTGTTGGCCACCGGGCCGGGGATCGCGAACGTGACGGCCACGAGCAGGATGAACCCGAAGATCACCGACACGACCACCGACATCACCATGCCGATCGCGGCCGATCGCGACGCGTTGCGCGTCTCCTCGCTCATGTGCGCCGACGCGTCGTAGCCGGTGATCGTGTACTGGGACATCAGCAGCCCGATTCCGAACACCACCCAGTACCACATGGGATTGGCGAAGCTCTGACCCTTGAAGCCCGAGAAGTTCTCGGTGTCGGTGAAGACGAAGCTGACCGACTTGTGGTGGTCGGGGATGAAGATCAGGACGAGCACGATCACGAGCACGCCGGCCATGTGCCACCAGGCCGAGATGTTGTTGATCATCGCCAGCAGGCGCACCCCGAACGTGTTGATCAGGCCGTGCAGGACGATGATCACCGAGTAGACGAGGAACACGTGCGTCTTGGTGAGTGAGAAGCTGAACCACAGGTTGAGCAGCGACGAGATGAACGTCGCCGCCCCGAAGTCGATGGCCGCCGTGACGGCGACCTGGCCGAGGAAGTTGAACCAGCCGGTGAACCAGCCCCAGCCCGGACTGCCGAGCCGCGACGACCAGTAGTACAGGCCGCCCGCGGTCGGGTACGTGGACGCGATCTCGCCCATTGCGAGCGCGACCAGGATGCAGAAGCCGCCGACGAGCAGCCATCCCCACGTGACGGCCACCGGGCCGCCCCAGACGATGGCGATGTAGTACGACGTCAGGCAGCCGGCGAGGATCGAGATGATGGTGAACGAGATGGCGAAGTTCGAGAACCCGCCCCAGCCGCGCAGAAGCTCCTGTGCGTAGCCGAGCTTGTGCAGCATCTGCTCGTCTTCAGACAGGTGATGGACTTCGCTGGGAGGCCCCCCTCCGGCTCCCGGATCCGTGCTCATACGCCCTCCTTCGGGGTCGTTGTCGCGTCCGACACTAGCCCCTCGGCCGGTCGGAGTAAAGACCCGCCGGCCAACCGGTCTAGACCGGTTCCGCGGCGTCTCTCAGGCGGCGCTGCGGGCCCGCCGGGCGGCGAGCTCGGCGAACCGCTCGGCCATGCCGCGCCCGATCGCCTCGTGCGCGTCGAGGTGGCTCTCGAGCTCGGCCAGGTACCGCTCCTTCGTGTACCCGGCCTGCTCGAGCTCCTCGCCGCCCCAGCGCATCCACGCGAGCAGGATGTCGCGCGTGACCTCGATGTGGAACTGCGTCCCCCAGGCGGCGTCGCCCAGCCGGAACGCCTGCAGGCACGTGTCGTTGCGGGCCAGCTCGACCGCCCCGGGGGGTAAGTCGCACGCGTAGTGGTGCCACTGCATCGCCATGAACGACTCCGGCACGCCTCCGAGCACCGCGTCGGCGGCCGCGGCGGGCACGGTCGAGACGCCCACCCAGCCGACCTCGGACGGGTCGCTCTTGTGCACCGTGCCGCCCGCGGCCCGCGTCAGGAGCTGCGCGCCGAGGCACAGGCCGATCACGGGCACGCCGTCTGCGAGCGCCTCGCGCAAGAGCCCGATCTCGTCGTCGATCCAGGGGTACTTGTCGCTCTCGTGCGTGTTCGCCGTGCCGCCGCACGAGATCACCGCGTCGTAGCCTGAGAGGCTCTTCGGCAGCTCGTGCTGGGCGACGTCGACCGAGTCGATCACGAAGCCGTGCAGGCGCAGCGGCGCCAGGAAGAGGCCGCCGGGCCCGCTGGGCTCGTTGACGACGTGGAGCGCGCGCAGGCTCACGCGCCGCCCTCGACGACCCGGGCAGCCTCGCGGTAGGGAGCCTGCTCGCGCCGGATCAGGTCGGGGTTCGTGTCGCGCGCGTGCGCGAGCTCGAGCGTGAAGAGCTGCAGCGGCACGGCGGCGCCGAGCAGCGCTGCGGCGGCGGCGGGCAGGCCGTCGGCGGACGGCACGGGCACGACGCCGGCCGGCGCGAGCTCGGCGAGGCCGGGGTCGGTGGTGATCGCGGCGCAGCGGATGCCCACCCGCGCGCACGCCCGCAGGAGCACGCGTGCCCGCGCGGTGCGCTTGGCCGTGGCGCGGCGGTCGCAGAGGACGAGCACGACGCCGGTGTCCGGGCCGGTCGCGGGCAGGTGGCCGTGCAGGAACGTCTCCAGGCTGCGCATCGCCGTCGGCAGGTGGCAGGCCTCCTCGATCTTGAGCGTCAGCTCCCGTGCGCTCGTGCGGTCGGCCCCGCCGCCGACGATCAGGAGCTGCGCGCACCCGTGCAGGCTCTGCGCGGCGCTGACCGCGGCGTCCCACGAGGCGAGCCCGGCGGCCACCGTGCGTCCGACCGCGGCGGCGTCGGCGGGCGCGCCCGACGCGGCTCCGGCGAGCGCCAGGCCGGCGCAGAGCGGCGACAGGTAGCCCACCGTGTGGCACCACGAGCGATCCACGGCCGGCGTCGCCAGCACGGCGTCGGCGTGCCGTGTCGACTCCGACTCGGGCCGGGCGGTGATGAGGCCGGTCGCCGAGCCGGCTGCGCGCGCCGCCTGCAGCGCCTGCACCGTCGCCCAGGTGCCGCCCTCGTGCGAGACGCCGATCACGGCGCCGCCGCGCTGGGGCTCGCAGTAGGCCTCGAATGCGTCGCGCGAGACCGCGTCGATGCCGGCCTCGCTCAGCATCTCGGCGACGCCGAGCGAGCCGTGCTCGCTCGTGCCGCAGCCGACGACCGCGAGCGGGCCGTCACCGCGGGCGAGCAGCGCGAGCGCGGCCGGGTCGCTGCCCGCGTCCGCGGCCGAGACGATCCGCTCGGCGAGCGCGGGCTCTGACTCGATCATGTCCTGCATCACCCACGGCCGCGCCTGGCGCAGCTCGGGGAAGTGCTCGGGGTCGTACCAGTCCTCGGTCACGTCGCGACCGTCCCTTCGTCGGCGTGGGCCGGCTCGAGGCGACCGCCGAGATGCTCGGCCAGGAACGCCTCGGCGGCGGCGTGGAACGCCAGGTTGTTCTCGGGCTTGCGGAAGCCGTGCCCCTCGTCGGGGAACACCATGTAGCGGTGCGGGATGCCGCGCTCGGTCATCGCCGCGACGATCTGGTCGGACTCGTCCTGCTTCACCCGCGGGTCGTTCGCGCCCTGGGCGATCAGCATCGGGATCCGGATCGCGTCCACGCGCGAGAGCGGGGAGCGCGACCACAGGAAGTCCGGCTCGGTCTCCGGGTTGCCGACGCGCTTGTGGAACTGGGCGACGAGCGGCGCCCAGTACGGCGGGATGCTGCGGATCAGCGTGCGCAGGTCGGACGGGCCGACGACATCGATGGCGCAGGTGAAGGCGTCGGGCGAGAACGTGGCGCCGACGAGCGCGGCGTAGCCGCCGTAGGAGCCGCCGTAGATCGCCACCTTGGCGGGGTCGGCGTAGCCCTGCCCGACCACCCACGCGACGGCGTCCAGGAGGTCGTCGTGCATGCGCGCGCCCCACTCGCGGTCGCCGGCGTTCAGGAACCGCTTGCCGTAGCCGGTCGAGCCGCGGTAGTTGACCTGGACGCACAGGTACCCGCGGTTGGCGAGCCACTGCGGGTCGGGTGAGAAGCCCCACGTGTCGCGCGCCCACGGGCCGCCGTGGACGAAGAGCACGGTCGGGACGCCGCGCCGGTCGGAGCCGGGCGGGAACGTCAGGTAGCCGTGCACGTCGAGCCCGTCGCGCGACGTGAACGCGAACGGCTCCATCGCCGCGAGCGTGTAGCCGGCCAGGTCGGGCTTGTGCGCGAACAGGAACGTCGGCTGCTTGGTGACGCGGTCGAAGGCGTAGTAGGCCACCGGGCCGTCGTCGGCCGTGAACCCCAGCACCCAGGTGCGGTCGGCGTGGTCGCGCCCGTGGAAGTGCAGGTCGCCCGGGTGCAGGGCGCGCATGGCGTCGACGTCCGCGCGCAGCGCCGGGTCGAGGACGACGTGCTCGATGCGGTCGCGCATGAAGCTCACGACCTGCACCGCCTGCGTCGCCGGGTCGATCTCGACGTCGTCGACGTCGTACACCTCGTCCCGCGCCAGCACCTCGCTCGCGCCCGTCGCGACGTCCATGCGCAGCAGCCGGGCGGCGTTCGCGTCCTTCGACGTGACCAGGTAGAGGCCGGTGCCGTCGGCGGTGAACCCGGCGACGTCGAGCACGAGCGCGTCCTCGGCGGCGACCTCGAGCAGGGTGCGGTACTCGCCGGCCGCGGGGTCGCCGACGCGGATCTCGGCGCTGCCGTCGGCGTTGAAGACGATGCCGCCGCGCACGTGGAGCTCGGAGTCGACCAGCCAGCCGACGAAGCCGGGGTTCTTGGCCACGAGCTCGAGGCTGCCGTCGCGCACGTCGAGCAGGTACGCGTCGTGCAGCTGCGGGTTCTCGCGGTTCAGGCCGACCAGGAGGTGGTGCGGCCGGCGACGGTCGTGGCCGAGCACGCGCGCCTGTACCTTGGGAAACGGGGTCAGGTCGACGTCGCCGCCGTCCTCGAGGTCGACCGCCCGCAGGTGCCAGTTCTCGTCGCCGCCCGAGTCCTGCGGGTAGACGATGTGGCGGTTGTCCTCGCACCACAGGAAGCTGCGCACGCCGCGCTCGCGGTCGCTCGAGACGGGCTGCGCGTCGTCGCCGCCGAGCGTCCCCACCCACACGTTCAGCACGCCGTCGACCGGGGCGATGTGCGCCAGCCGGCGGCCGTCGGGCGACACGGCGGGTGCGAGCCGCTCAGGGTTTCCGAACAGGACGTCGCGGGGGATGAGATCGACCATCGCGCGGCGATTGTATCCAGGCGCCGCCGTCGGACCACCGCCGTACACTCCCGCGCATGGATTCGCGGCCGATCGGGATGTTCGACTCCGGCGTCGGTGGTCTGACCGTGCTGCACGAGTGCCTGGTCAGCCTGCCGCACGAGGACTTCGTCTACTTCGGCGACTCCTCGCCCGACCGCTTCCCCTACGGGCCCAAGCCCGCGGCCACGATCCGTCGCTTCGCCCACGAGATCGCGACGTACCTGGCCGGCATCGACACCAAGCTCGTCGTCGTCGCCTGCAACGCCGCCACGTCGGCGGCGCTGCCGGAGCTCCAGCGCGAGTTCGCGGTGCCGCTGATCGGCGTGATCACGCCCGAGGCGCGCGCGGCGGTGCAGGTGACCCGCAACCGCCGCGTCGGCGTGATGGCGACGCAGGCGACGGTCGCGAGCGGCCGCTACCCGGCCGCGGTACACCTGCTGGACGCGGGGATCGAGGTGACCCAGGTCGCCTGCCCCGACCTCGTGCCGCTGATCCAGAGCGGCGACACGCACGGCCACGCCCTGCACGAGGCCGCCAAGACCTATGCCGCGCCGCTCAAGCGCGCGGGCGCCGACACGGTCATCCTCGGCTGCACGCACTACCCGCTGATCCGCCAGATGCTGCAGCGCATCTACGGCCGCGACGTCACGCTGATCACCTCGGCCGAGGAGATCGCACGCGAGGTGGCCGAGACGCTGGCCCGGCGCGGCGTCGGCAACGACCCCGATCGCGAGGGCGACTACCGCTTCCTCTGTACGGGCGACCCGGCCGCGTTCATGGACGTCGCCGGCCGCTTCCTGCAGCTGCCGCTGGCCGGGGTCGAGCGGGTCGACCCGGCCAACCTGCGGGTGGCGGCATGAGCCGCGCCGACGGACGCGGCCCCGACGAGCTGCGCCCGATCGAGATCGAGCCCGACTTCATCCCGTCGGCGTCGGGATCGGCGCTCTTCCGCATCGGCCAGACGCGGCTGATCTGCACCGCGATGGTCGAGGAGTCGGTGCCGCCGTGGATGCGCGGGCGGGGCACGGGCTGGGTGACGTCGGAGTACGGCATGCTGCCCGGGTCGACCTCGGAGCGGAAGTCGCGCGACGCGAGCCGCGGCCGGGTCGACGGCCGCACCGTCGAGATTCAGCGCCTGGTGGGCCGGTCGCTGCGCTCGGTGGTCGACTTCAAGGCGCTCGGCGAGCGCACCGTGTGGATCGACTGCGACGTGATCCAGGCCGACGGCGGCACGCGCTGCGCGGCTATCTGCGGCGGCTACGTTGCCCTGCACATGGCCCTCCAGCGGCTGGTCGCCCGCGGCGGGCTGCCACGGGTGCCCCTGCGCGACTCAGTGGCGGCGGTCTCGGTCGGCATCGTCGACTCCGAGCCGCTCCTCGACCTGCCGTATGCCGAGGACAGCCGCGCCGAGGTGGACATGAACGTCGTCATGACCGGCAGCGGTGAGCTGATCGAGGTGCAGGCGACGGCCGAGCGAACGCCGTTCGGGCGGGCGTCGCTTGATCGCCTGCTCGAGCTCGCCGCGGGCGGCATCGAGACCATCGGCCGCGAGCAGGACCGGGTGCTCGAGCAGGTGTGAGCGCACGGCGGATGGTGCTGGCGTCGGGCAATGCCCACAAGGCGGTCGAGCTCGGGCGGGTGCTCCCGGGGTGGGCGGTCGAGCCGTTCGCCGGCGAGCTGCCCGAGGAGACCGGCGACACGTTCGTCGCAAACGCGCTCATCAAGGCGCGGCACGTGTTCGCGGCCACGGGCGGCGGCGACTGGGTGCTCGCCGACGACTCCGGCATCGAGGCGGCCGCGCTGGGCGGCCTGCCCGGCGTGCGCTCGGCCCGCTACGCCGGCGAGGACGCCACCGACGCCGAGAACCTGGCCAAGCTGCTCGCGGCGCTGCGCGACGGGGCCGATCGCCGGGTGCGCTACGTGGCCGAGCTGGTCGCGATCGCGCCCGGCGGGCGCGAGCTGCACGGCCGCGGCGAGCTGCGCGGCACGCTCGCGCTCGAGCCGCGCGGCAGCGGCGGGTTCGGCTACGACCCGGCGTTCGTCCCCGACGGCGAGACGCGCACGGTGGCCGAGATGGCGCCGGAGGAGAAGGACGCGATGTCGCACCGCGCCCGCGCCGCCGCCGCGCTGCTGCCCCAGCTGCCTGAATAGACGGGGTCAGACCCCGTGTATTCACGTTGCGGGTACTGCCTGCCCGCGGCTATGGTGCTTTTCGATGACGTGCCACCTCTTCTCGAAGGTCATGACGCCGGCGTATCACGCCGGGCCGGGGTGTCGCGCGCGTTAGATCGATCTCGCATCATCTGCACCGCCGTCAGCCCCGGACACCTCCGGGGCTTTTTGTTGGACCGAACCGACCATGCTAGCAATCGAGGCACACGAGCTGACCAAGGCGTTCACCGCCGGGCGCGGCCGCGCCCGCCGGACGGTGGAGGCCGTGCACGACATCACATTTCAGGTCGAGCGGGGCGAGCGGCTGGCCTACATCGGTCCGAACGGGGCCGGCAAGTCGACCTCGATCAAGATGCTGACCGGGATCCTGCACCCCACGAGCGGGCGGGCGACCGTGCTCGGGCTCGTGCCGTGGACGCAGCGGCGCGACCTCGCCCGCCGCATCGGCACCCTGTTCGGCCAGCGCTCGCAGCTCTGGTTCGAGCTCACCACCCGCCAGACGCTGCACCTGCTGGCGCGCATCTACCGCCTCGACGAAGCCGACGCGCGCCGGCGCACCGGCGAGCTCGCCGAGCTGCTCGAGGCGGCTGATCTGTTCGACCAGCCGGTGCGGTCGCTCTCGCTCGGGCAGCGGATGCGCTGCGAGCTGGCCGCGACCGTGCTGCACCGGCCCGAGGTGCTCTTCCTCGACGAGCCCACCATCGGCCTTGATCTGCTGGCCAAGCAGCGCTTCCGCGAGATGGTCGTGCGGCTGAACGAGGAGCAGGGCACGACGGTGTTTCTGACCTCGCACGACGTGGCCGACATCGAGCACGTCGCCGACCGCGTGGTCGTGATCAGCCACGGCACGATCATCTATGACGACCAGGTGCAGCGCATGCGCACGACGCTGCTGCAGACCAAGCTGATCGAAGTGCGCTTCGAGGACGCGCCCGGCGACCTGGTCATGGACGGCGTCCAGGTGACGGCCGAGTCGGACACGGTGTACGGACTCGTCGTCGACACGCGCCGCCTGTCGGTGCGAGCGGTGCTCGACGGGCTGCTCGACGGCTATGCGATCGCCGACATCTCGGTTGTCGACCCGCCGCTCGAGCAGGTCATCTCGGAGATCTACGGAGGCCGGACGTGACCGCGGCGCTCGCCCAGGCCCACCTGTCGGCCCGGCGCGCGCTGCATCAGCCGGGCGAGCTGGCTGTGCGCGTCCTCTTCTACGCGGCCATCCTGGTCGTGTTCGCGGCGCTGTGGTCGGCGGCGACGCGCGCGAACGGCGGGTCGATCGCCGGCTACGACACCCGCGCCCTCCTGTGGTACGTGGCCGTGGCCGAGGGCTCGGTGATCGCGACCAAGCCGCGCATGATCGAGACCATCGGCTGGGACATCTCCTCGGGCGCGATCGTGATCGAGATGCTGCGGCCGGTCTCGGTGGTGGGGCTGCGCCTGGCGGCCGAGGTGGGGGAGGCGGTCGTGCGCCTCGCGTGCGCGTGGGTGGTCGGCGCGACCGTGGTGTGGCTCTACGTGGGCGCGCCGCCGAGCGCCGCGGCGATCGCCCTGGCGGTGCCGGCGTCGCTCCTGGCCCTGTGCTGCAACCTGGCCGCGCAGCACGCTTTCGGCGGAGTCGCGTTCTGGCTGCGCGACGCGCGCTCGATGTGGTTCCTGTACCAGAAGCTCGTGTTCCTGGTGGGCGGGATGCTGCTGCCGCTCGAGTTCCTGCCGCGCGCCCTCGCGGACGTCGCGCGGGTGCTGCCGTTCGCGGCGATGGCGTACGCGCCGGCGCGGCTGGCGTCCGGGCACTTCGAGCCGTGGCTCTTGGCCGTGCAGGCGGGCTGGCTCGTCGTGCTGCTCGGCTGCGCGACGGCGGTGTTCACCGCCGGCGAGCGGCGGCTGGAGGTGGTGGGGGGATGACGGTCGCGCTCGCCACGCTTCGCACCGCGTTTGCCGAGGCCTGGTCGAACCGGCGCGGGTTCTGGTTCCAGGTGGCGATCATGATGGCGAACGACGTCGCCTGGGTGATCTTCTGGGTGCTCTTCTTCCGCGAGGTCGGCACGCTGCGCGGCTGGGACACGCACCGGGTGCTGCTGCTGTTCGCGATCCTGACGACGGTCTCGGGCACGAGCCTCGGCCTGCTCGCGAACGCGCGCCGGCTGGGTGAGCTGGTGGCGGGCGGCGGCCTGGACGCTGCGCTCGCCCTCCCGACGAACCCGCTCACCTACCTGCTCACGCGCCGCGTCGACACCGCCCTCCTTGGTGACCTCGCGTTCGGCCCGGTGCTGTTCGTCGTCGCGGGCCATCCCACGCCGGAGCGGGCGGCCGTGTTCGTGTTCGGCGCGATCTGCGGGTCGGTCGTGCTGGTCGGCTTCCTGGTGGCGCTCGGGTCGGTGACGCTCTTCGCGGGCGGAAACGGCGAGCAGGCCGACCTCGGCTTCCAGGCGATCCTGATCTTCGCGTCCTACCCGATCGACGTTTTCGGCGGCCTGACCAAGCTGTTCCTCTTCACCGCGGTTCCGGCCGCGTTCGTCAGTGGCCTGCCGACGAGCCTCGTCGCGAGCTTCAGCTGGCCGGTCGCGGCGGCCGCCGCCGGCGCGGCGGCCGTCTTCGCCGCGATCGCCGTGACGACGTTCGGCCTGGGCCTGCGCCGCTACAGCTCGGGCGCGCTGTGGACGCGGGCGTGACGGGCGGCCAATTGGCAATTGCTGCAAACGGCCAATTGGATGGTTTGCGCCCACCATCCAATTGGCATCCACGCGCTATGCCAATTGAGCGTCCCGGCGCCCTGACCCGCTAGGTGCAGTACCGAGGAGCGGTGTTCATCCGGGGCCTCTTGGAGACTCGGCGTGTGCCGTCACCCGGGCGTCGACCCGGCACGGCCCGCTCACGCCAGCCCTCCCAGCTCCGGCTCCGCCGGCTGTCGCCGCGACCAGTGCGACCAGTTGATCTCGGCGCCGAGGATGAGGATGTTCGTCATCAGGTAGAGCCAGACGAGCAGCAGCACGAGGCCGCCGAACGCGCGCAGCGCGAGCAGCTGGTCGGAGAAGCGCAGGTAGAGCGAGAGCGCCGAGAACAGCCCCTGGTAGAGGATCGTGCCGACGAGGGCGCCCGGCCACACGTCGGCCAGGTGCAGCTCGACGTTCGTGAGCACGCGGTAGACGGCGATCAGGAACAGGAAGATGCCGGCGCTCGTGGCCGCCAGGGTGGCGACGAACGGGATCAGCTTCAGGTCGATCAGGTGCGGGACGTGGCGGTGGTACCAGCCGGTGGCGGCCGTCGTCACGATCAGCGACGTGAAGAGGACGAGCAGCGACAGCGTGACCAGCACGAACGTGACCCACTTCTGGTGCAGGAACGCGCGGTTCTGAACGCCGAACACGATGTTCAGGGCGGATTCGAGCGACGAGTAGAAGCCGAGCGTGCCCCAGACGAGGCCGAGGAAGCCGAGCACCCCCAGCGTGCCGGCGTCGCGCTGGATCGCGTGCACCGTGTTCAGCAGGTCGCGCGCGGACTGGCCCGGCAGGATGTGGGCGAGCTCGCGGATCAGGTAGGAGTTGGGCGACACGTGCCCGGCGAAGCCGAGCAGCGACGCGGTCAGGAACAGGAAGGGCACGAGCGAGAGCAGCGCGTAGTACGCCACCATCGCCGCCAGGTGCGGCCCGCGGTCGCGCAGATACTTGGAGATCACTGGATGCCCGAACTCGGCCACCGTCCGCAGCGGGTGCAGGACGAGCCGGGGGGTGTTCGCTGCCATGGCGGGTGAGGATATCGGCATGTGCTAGGTTCAACGTGATGGATGCAGCGGCCGCGATCGACGAGCTGAAGGGCCTTTCCACCCAGATCGAGGTGATCCTGGTGGGCGGCCGCGACGGCGCCGTGCAGGCGGCCACGGTCGAGGGGGCACAGGCAGAGCGCCTGGGCGGCCTCGCGCGCGATCTGGTGGCGGGCGCCGACTCCGTGCGCGGCGATCTCGGCCGCGACGCGCTCTCACAGCTCCAGGCGGCGACGCCCGACGGCAGCGTGTTCGTCGTGCTCGACGGCGACCGGATGGCGGTGGCGACGACCGGGGCCGACCCGACGGTCGGGCTCGTGTTCTACGACCTGAAGACGCTGCTGCGCCAGCTTGCCGCGGGCGACGACGACGCCGCGGCCGCCCCCGCCCCCGCCGCCGACCCGGCGCCGGCCGAGGCGCCGACGGAGGAGGCCGGCGATGCCTAAGCGCCGCATCTGGCTGGGAGCGCTGCTCGGCGCGGGCTCGTTCGCCGGCACGATCTTCTACCGCCGCCGCAGCGCCCGCAACCGCACGCGCATCGACCTGTACTTCGACGACGGCTCGATGCTCTCGCTGGCGACGGGCTCGCCCGACGCCGACCGCCTGCTCCCGATCGCCCGCGACCTGCTGGCGGAGGCTGGGTGAGCGGCTCCGGCCCGGCCGAGCTCGGCCGCAGGCTGGTGGAGCGGGCGTACCTCGAGGGCGACTTCGTGCTGCGCTCGGGCAGGCGCAGCCGCTACTACCTCGACAAGTACCGCTTCGAGACCGATCCGGCCCTGCTCGCCGGCATCGGGCGCGAGCTGGCCGCGCTCGTGCGCGCGCATGCGCCGCAGACCGAGCTCCTGGCCGGACCCGAGCTCGGTGCCGTTCCGCTCGCGGCGGTGACGTCGATCGAGACCGGCCTGCCCTACGTGATCGTACGCAAGGAGGCCAAGGAGTACGGCACGAGCAACCGTCTGGAGGGCGTGCACGCCCCCGGCGCGCGCGTGTGCGTGGTCGAGGATGTGGTCACTTCGGGGGGTGCGCTGATCTCTGCGATCGAGGCGCTGCGGGCCGCGCAGCTCGACGTTTGTGCTGCAATTTCGGTGGTCGACCGCCAGGAGGGCGGCGCCGCGGCGATCGCCGAGACAGGAGTGGCCTATGCCGCGCTCTTCACCGTGGAGTCGCTCGGTCTGCGACCGTCGCCGCAAACGGCCTGAATCCGGCTCGGGGAGGGCGATTGTAGCCGTCCGACCGCGGTGATAGGGTGGTGCCGCTTCACAGGTTCCCGGACAACGACCCAGGAGGACACGTGACCAAGAGCGATTTCATCGACGCCGTAGCGACCAGGTCGGGCCTGTCCAAGAAGGATGCCGGCGCGGCGCTCGACGCGGTGCTCGACTCCGTGAAGGACGCCCTCAAGAAGGGCGACGAGGTCACCTTCACGGGTTTTGGCAAGTTCAGCGTGCAGGCGCGCAAGGCGCGCATGGGTGTGAACCCGCGCAACCCGGGCCAGAAAGTCACCATCCCGGCGAGCAAGGTGCCGAAGTTCTCCGCAGGTAGCCAGCTGAAGGCAGCCGTCAAGCAGTAGGAACCTGCCGACGGGCGCCCGCCGCGGCCGCCGCTGCGGCGGGCGCCCGTTTTGGTAGCTGTGCGGCACCGCCGTCCGCACCCTGTGCGAACATGTGTTCGGCATGGCCGCGTCGGGCGCACAGCTCACCCTCGACGGCGGCGACCGTCTATACGCGCGTCTGGTCGAGGCCGGGCGGCCGCTGACCGTCGCCGACGCCGCCACCTGCCTGTTCGCGCTCCGCAGCGCCCCTGCGGCGCTCACGCGCCAGCTCGTCGACGAGGTCGTGCGCAGCGATGCCCGCTTCGCGTGGCGGTCCGGCACCGAGATCGCCCTGGCCGAGTGGGAGGACGCGGGATCGCTGCTCGACGCGCCGCTCGAGCGGGCCGACTACGTCGTGTTCGACCTCGAGACGACGGGCACGCGCCCGGGAGCGTCGCGCATCGTCGAGGTGGGGGCGGTGCGCGTGTCGGCGCTCGCGCCGGTCGCGCGGTTCGAGCGGCTGGTCGACCCGTGCGTCCCCATCCCGCCGGTGATCACGGCGATCACCGGCATCTCGTCGCTGCACGTGCGGGGGCGGCCGCGCATCGACCGCGTGCTCGAGGAGTTCCTGCGCTTCAGCGCGGGTGCCGTCCTCGTCGCCCACAATGCGCGCTTCGACGTCGGGTTCGTCGATGCCGAGCTGCGCCGGCTGCGCGGCGGGCGGCTGGCCGCGCCGGTGATCGACACCGTGCTGCTCGGCCGCCGCCTGCTGCGCGACCGGCTGCGCAGCATGAGCCTTCAGGCGCTGTCCGAGCGCTTCGACACCGACGTGCGCCCGTGCCACCGCGCCCTGCCCGACGCCGAGGCGACGGCCGAGGTGCTCGTGCGGCTGCTGGGGATGGCGCAGGAGCGCGGGGCGGCGACGGTCGGCGAGGTGATCGGCCTGTGCGCCCCGGCGAAGCGGCGGGCGGCGGGCCGCCGCGGCCTGGCCGCCTCGGTGCCGCCGGGTCCGGGCGTCTACCTGTTCCGCGACGCGTCCGAGCGGGTGCTCTACGTCGGCAAGGCGACCGACCTGCGCGCCCGCGTGCGCTCGTACTTCTCGGGCCGGGCGCTGCGCGCCCAGGTCGAGCGCGCGGTCGAGGCGGCGGCCCGGGTCGAGACGCGGCCGCTCGGGTCGGAGTTCGAGGCGGCGCTGCTCGAGCTCGAGCTGATCGAGCGGCTGCGGCCGCCCGCGAACACCCGCGGCGCGAACCCCGACGGCGCCTGCTACCTGGTGCTCACGCTCGACGAGGAGGTGCCGCGCCTGCGCGTCGCCGCCCGCCCGGCCGACCCGCCGGCGGTCACGGCCGGGCCGCTGCGGTCGCGCCGCCAGGCCGAGGCGATCGCCGCGGCGGTGCGCGACACCTTCGGCCTACGGGTGTGCCGGCCGCGGCTGCCGGTCGACGACGGGTCGTGCCTGGCGGGTGTGATCGGCACCTGCTGCGCGCCCTGCCGCGGCGGCGACCGTGCCGATGCGCACGCGGCGGCGGTGCGGTCGGCCCGCGCCTGGCTCGAGGGCGCCGTCGCGCCGGACGCCCCCCACGAGCGCCTGCGCGCGCGCATGGATCGTCTGAGCGGCGAGCGCCGCTACGAGCAGGCCGCGGCCGCACGCGACCAGCTCGGCGCCCTCGATCGCGGCGCGCGCGCGCTCGCGCGGCTGCGCCGGGCGGCCGGGCGCAGCGGCGTCGTGCTCGCCCCCGACCTCGACGAGCGCTTCGTGCAGGCGTTCGCCTGCGCGGGCGGGCGCGTGGTCGCCCGCCGGCGCCTGCCGCGCGCGGGCGACGGCCGCCTCGAGGCCGACCAGCTCGTCGCGGCGCTCGCGCACGGCCTGCGCCGTCCGCCGCAGCCGTTCTCGCCTGCCCAGGCCGATCAGGCCCGCATCGTCGGAGCGGCGCTCGCGCGGCCGGCGGCGGGCGTGCGCGCGCTGGCGGTCGACGCGGGCACGATCGGCGACGTGACGCCGCGGCTCGTCCGGCTGCGGCGGACGGTACCCTTGCGAGGATGAATTTCGGAGATCGCGTCGCCGAGGCGGTGGAGCGCAAGCGCAGCTGTCTCTGCGTCGGCCTCGACCCGCGCATCGACCTCCTGCCGCCCGAGGTGATCACCGGCCTGCATCCCGGCGCGTCCGGGCGGGCGCGCGCGTACGAGCGCTTCTGCGCCGGGGTGATCGATGCGGTCGCCGAAGACGCGGTCGCCGTCAAGCCGCAGGTGGCCTTCTTCGAGGCGCTCGGCGGCGTCGGCATCTCGGCGCTCGAGCGCGTGTGCGCACATGCGCGCGACGCCGGCCTGATCGTCGTCGTCGACGGCAAGCGCGGCGACATCGCATCGACCGCCGAGGCGTACGCCGAGGCATGGCTGCACCGCCGCGACGGCGCGGCCGCGGCCGGCGACGCCCTCACCGTCAACCCGTACCTGGGCGAGGACTCGCTGCGGCCGTTCCTGACCGCCTGCGGCGACGGCTCCGGCATCTTCGTGCTCACGCGCACCTCGAACCCGGGCGGGGCCGACGTGCAGGAGGCCGAGCTCGCGGGGGGCGGGCCGGTGTGGGAGCGGATCGCGACGCTGGTCGCGGCCTGGGGCGAGGGGCTGGTCGGCGAGAGCGGCCTCTCGGCGGTCGGCGCCGTGGTCGGCGCGACCCAGCCCGAGGCGGTCGTGCGGGCGCGCGAGCTGATGCCGCACGCGATTCTGCTGCTGCCCGGCGTCGGCGCGCAGGGCGGCAAGGCCGACGTGCTGCACGCGGCCACGGCCGCCCATCCCGCGGGCGGCCTGATCGCGCCGTCGCGCTCGGTGATCTACGCGTGGCGCGACCGCGGCGGCGACTGGCGCCAGGGCGTGCGCGCCGCTGCGTCGGAGCTGCGCCGATCCGTGCTGCCGGTGTGACCGGCCACGCCGCCGATCTCGAGCTGGCCCGCGAGCTCGCGCTCCTCGGCGGCGGCATCGCCATCGAGGGCTACCGCAACCATCCGCCGGCGACCCGCAAGGGCGACGGCTCGTGGGTGACCGAAGCCGACCTCGCCGCCGAGGAGGCGATCCGTGCGCGGCTGGCCGCGGCCCGGCCCGGCCACAACGTGCTCGGTGAGGAGGACGGCCTGCGGGCGGCGGCCGGCGGCGAGGCGGTGCCGGGGCAGCCGACGTGGGTGGTCGACCCGATCGACGGCACCCACAGCTACATGATCGGCATCCCGCTCTGGGCCACCCTGGTCGGCCTCGTGGTCGACGGCGAGGTGGTCGTCGGCGTGTGCCACGCGCCCGGACTCGGCGAGACCTACGAGGCGTCGGCCGGCGGCGGTGCGCGCATGAACGGCGAGCCGATCGCGGTCCGGGAGACGCCCCTGGCCGAGGCGATGGTCGTCTCGGCCGGCCTGCGCGCGATGCAGGAGCACGGCCTCGAGCAGTTCTACAGCGACCTGTCGGCGGCCGCGTGGCGGGTGCGCGGCCTGGGCGACTTCTGGGGCCACATGCTGGTCGCGCGCGGTGCGGCCCAAGTGATGATCGACCCCACCCTGCGCACGTGGGACTACACGGCGGTCGACGTGATCGTGCGCGAGGCCGGCGGGTCGATCTCGCAGCTCGACGGCTCGCCGATCGCCGACGACGGCTCATGCCTCACGACCTGCGGGCCGGCGCTGCACGCCGAAGTGCTGGCGATGGCCGCCCGCAGCCGAACCGTCTAGAGCGAGAGCGCCGCCACGTAGGTGTCCACCTCGTCGGGCGAGAGGCCGCCGTGGCCGCCGCGCCACCCCACTTCGAACCGGGGGTCGTCCCACCAGGTCGTCTCGCCCACGTACGGGAGCACGACGATGTTCCCCAGCCGTTCGAGCAGGCGCGGGGTGGCATCGCCGAACAGGTCGGCGGCGACCAGATCGGCGGCGGGGTGGACCTCGGCACGGCCGGCGAGCACGCGCCCGAGGTGGTCGCACACCGTCTCCACCGACTCGTCGTGGACGTGCAGGAACAGGTCGCGCGTCGACCCGGCCGGCGCGAGGGGCCGGCCGTCGCGGCCCACTCGCAGGTGCCGCGAGACCCCGGGCCATGCGCGGTTCACCCGGATCGTGGCCGCCGGGTCGATGTCGACCTGGCCGTGGTCGGCGGTGAGCAGAAGCAGGGTCGATCCGCCCAGCCGGGCGAGGCGGGGCAGGAGCTGCTCGCCGATCGCCGTGAGCACGGCCTCGATGCGGGCGTCGAACTGCGCCGACGACGGCCCGTGGACGTGCCCGGCCATGTCCACCGAGCCGTCGTAGACGAGGCCGTAGCTCGGCGTGCTCGTGCCGACCGCGGCCGCGACCCCTGCCAGCATCGCGGCGAGCGAGCCCTCGCCCTGGAGGGTCGCGCCCCGGAACATCGCCGCCGAGTACGGCGAGGGCGTGAACGCCGCGTCCAGGAACGCGAAGCTCGCAACGCCGGCGGCCGCGAGCCGCTGCGCGACGGTCTCGAAGGGGAAGAGCGCGTCGGGCGAGACGCCGTCTGCGAGCAGCGTCCCGCGCGTGCCGTCGCCGGCGTAGGAGAAGAGCAGCGGTGCGACGATCCGCTCGAGGCCGGGCTCGTACATGAACCACTCGTAGATCCCCGTGACCCCCACCGGCGCGCCGGTGTAGAGCGTCGTCAGATGCGCGGCCGTGGTCGAGGGGAACTGCGACGAGAGCCGCACCACCACGCCGTCCTCGGCGAACCGGCGCAGCAGCGGATGGGCTGCGTGCCGCTCGAAGAACCGCCATCCGAAGGCGTCGACCAGCACGAGCACCACCCGGTCGTGCCGCGTCGCGAGCGCCGGGATCGGCCGGCCCGTGCCGGTGAGCGCGTGCTCGACCGTGCCGGGCAGCGCGGCGAACGACGCACTCCCCCCTGCGGGGCGGACGAATCGCTCGCCGAGCGGCACGCGCCCGATTCTAGGGGCCGCGCTAGTCCTCGCGCAGGTGCACGAGCGCGGACGGCCGCGGGCGCGGGGCGGTGCGGCCGTCGCGGATGAGCCACGCGGCGCACGCCGCCGCGGTGAGCGCCGTCAGCGTGATCGGCGCGCCCACGGCAAGCATGACCCCGAGCGCAAGCGCCACCTCGAGCCCGGCGATGTCGGCGATGACGCGACGGCGGGCGATGCCCCAGGCCGTGTCCGCGAGCGTCACCACGGCCACCATCACCAGCAGCCCGAGCCATCCCGCACCGAGCGCCCAGCCCGCGATCCCGCCCTCGAGGACGGCCGCGACGGTGACGATCGAGCGTCTGCGGGATGTGAACATGCCTGCACTTTACCGTTTCTTGCGCCTCGGCGTGTATAGAATCACCCACGCCGATGGGGGTGGCACACAGATGATCCTCACTGTGACCGCCAATGCTGCGGTCGACAAGACCCTCACCGTTCCCAACCTCCAGCTCGGTCACCGGCACCGCGCGCAGCAGGGCATCGTGATTCCCGGGGGGAAGGGGGTGAACGTCGCCCGTGCGCTCAAACGGCTCGGCGAGCCCGTGATCGCGACCGGCCTTGCGGGCGGCCGCACCGGTAGCCACATCCTCGACGGGATGACCGAGGAGGGGATCCTGAACGACTTCGTCCGCATCCGCGGCGAGTCGCGCACCTCGACCGTCGTCGTCGACCCCACGAGCGGCGTCCAGACCGAGATCTACGAGTACGGCCCCGAGGTGGGCGACGACGAGCTGGCGATGCTGCGCGAGAAGCTGCAGTACCTGTCGGGCGCGGTCTCGACCGTCGTGCTCGCAGGCAGCCTCCCGCGCAAGGTGCCGACCGACCTCTACGCAGGCATGATCTCCGACATGACCAAGCGCAAGGTGCGCACGGTGATCGACTGCGACGGCGAGCCGCTGCGCAAGGCGCTCCAGGCCCAGCCGGGTCTTGTCTCGGCCGAGCAGCGCGAGGCGGAGGCGCTCGTCGGGCACGAGTTCCAGACCGACGAGGACTTCCAGGACGCGCTCACCGAGATCGCGTCGATGGGTGCTGCCGGCGTCCTGATCACGCTGCGCACCGGCTGCTATGCCCTCCTGCGCTCCGGACGCGGCCGGGCGCACATGTACCGGGCGTGGATCCCGCAGGTCGAGGCGGTCTCGTCGGTCGGCTCGGGCGAGTCGCTGCTGGCCGGCTTTGTGGCCGCCCACGCGGCCGAGCACCCGGCCGAGGAGTGTCTGCGCAGGGCGCTCGCATGCGGCGCCGCGAACTCGCAGACGGTCGGCGCCGGCGTGTTCGACCCGCGCGACGTGCCCCGCTTTGCGGCGATGGTGGAGGTGCAGGAGATCCTGCCGGCGGGTACCCGGGCGGCGTCCTGACCCGCTGGTAGACTGCCCCCAACTTTGAAAGCTCGTTGCGGCGCTCAGCGATCCTCCTCACGACCCGGGCCGGCACTCCGCCGCCTGGGTCGTCTGCGTTCGGGGCGATGCGGCATCACCGGAGAGGCGGTCAACCGTGGAGATTGAGATCGGGCGCGGCAAGAAGGCGCGCCGTGCGTACGGGTTCGACGACATCGCGATCGTGCCCAGCCGGCGCACGCGCGATGCCGAGGACGTCGATATCGCCTGGCGGCTCGGCCCGCACCTGCTGGAGCTGCCGCTGCTGGCCTCGGCCATGGACGGCGTCGTCTCGCCCGAGACGGCCGTGATCCTCGGCCGCCTGGGCGGCCTCGGCGTGCTGAACCTCGAGGGCATCTGGACGCGCTACGAGGACGCCGACGAGCAGCTCGAGCGGATCGCGACCTTCGAGAAGGCCGAGGCCACGCACGAGATGCAGAAGATCTACTCCGAGCCGGTCAAGCCGGAGCTGATCGCCCGCCGCATCGCCGAGATCAAGGCCGAGGGTGTGCTCGCGGCCGCCTCGCTCACGCCCCAGCGCGTGCGCGAGCACTGGCAGATCGCGCTCGACGCCGGCCTCGACGTGCTCGTGATCCAGGGCACCGTCGTCTCGGCCGAGCACGTCTCAACGGTGGTCGAGCCTCTGAACCTGAAGCAGTTCATCGCCGAGCTGCCGGTGCCTGTGATCGTCGGCGGCTGCGCCTCCTACCAGGCGGCGCTGCACCTGATGCGCACGGGTGCGGCGGGCGTCCTCGTCGGCGTCGGCCCCGGCGCCGCGTGCACCACACGCGGCGTGCTCGGGGTGGGCGTGCCGCAGGCGACCGCGATCGCCGATGCGTCGGCCGCGCGCACCCAGCACCTGCTCGAGACCGGCCAGTACGTGAACGTGATCGCCGACGGCGGCATGCGCACCGGCGGCGACATCTCCAAGGCGATCGCGTGCGGCGCCGACGCCGTGATGGTCGGCTCGCCGCTCGCCCGCGCCTACGAGGCGCCGGGCCACGGGTACCACTGGGGCATGGCCACCTTCCACGCCAGCCTGCCCCGCGGCGCCCGCGTGCAGACGCAGCAGGTCGCCTCGCTCGAGGCGATCGTCGCCGGGCCGGCGACCGAGAACGACGGCACGCTCAACCTGATGGGCGCGCTGCGCACGTCGATGGCGACCACGGGCTACGACTCGATCCAGGCCTTCCAGAAGGCCGAGATCATGTTCGCGCCGGCACTGCAGACCGAGGGCAAGAAGCTCCAGCGGGAGCAGGCGATCGGGATGAGCCGTTGAGCGAGGCGCCGCGGGCGCACGCCGGGGCCGCGACCGTCCACGAGGCGGCCGTCGAGCACCGGCCGGTGCTCGTGGTCGACTTCGGCGCCCAGTACGCGCAGCTGATCGCGCGCCGCGTGCGCGAGTGCCGCGTCTACTCCGAGATCGTGCCGCACGACATGCCCGCGGCCGAGGTGGCGGCACCGCCATCCGGTGGGGATCATCCTCTCCGGCGGGCCCGCGTCGATCTACGAGCCCGGCGCTCCGGCGGTCGATCCGGGCCTGTTCGACCTCGGCGTGCCGGTGCTCGGCATCTGCTACGGCATGCAGGCGATGGCGGCCGCCCTGGGCGGCGACGTCGCCAACACCGGCATCGGCGAGTTCGGAAAGACGCCCGTGCGCCTCGGCGGCGAGAGCCTGCTCTTCGCCGACCTGCCCGCCGACCAGACCGCCTGGATGAGCCACCGCGACAGCGTGGTGCGCCCGCCGGAGGGCTTCATCGGCACGGCCACCACCGACACGACGCCGGTCGCGGCGATCGAGGACCGCGAGCGCGGGCTCTATGCCGTGCAGTTCCACCCCGAGGTCGCACACACGCCGCGCGGCACCGACATCCTGCGCCACTTCGTGCTCGAC
>CAVXEE010000009.1:0-141182 GCA_963760755.1 uncultured Actinomycetes bacterium
GACGGGCACAACCGCCCCGAATCACCTGAATCTTGCTGGCAGTATCTCGGGATCGACGAGCGACGAGGGCGCGGATCCACGTACCACCTAGGCGATTCCACAGCCGCGTCGGTGGGCGAGCTCTTCCACGGCGGTACCGGCGAATCACCTAGGTGAACCTTGCCGTGCTCGGACATCAGTGAGGGGTCGCGGCGTACGGTGCAACGGCGAAGCCGTGGTGGCCTCGCAGACGGATGGAAGGGACGTGATGGCATCGAATGATGACAATCCTGTTGACCTGTACATCGCTGCGTATTCCGACGCGAGCGCTGCCCAGACTGACTGGGATGCGATCAAGCAGCTCGCCAGTGACAAGGCGATCGTGGTTGACGGCTTGGTGCTTGTCAGTCGCGACGGTGACGGCAAGATCGACGTCAAGGACGATTTCCATGCCGTGGGCGGCGCCGCGGCGTTGGGCGCGGCCGGCGGCCTGCTGGTGGGCTTGATCTTCCCGCCGGCGTTCCTCGCGTCGGGGGTCGTTGGGGCCGGTATTGGTGCCGGCGTCGGCGGGCTCATCTCGCATAAGGAGAAGAAGGAGATCAAGGCCGAGGTGGCCGATGATCTTCCGCCGACAGCTCCGGCATCGTGGCGTTGTTCGAGGAGCAGTGGACGACTGCGGTCGACCAGGCCCTTAAGGGCGCCGACTATGTCTCGAAGCACCAGGTCGACAAGCACGGCGTCGAGCAGGCCAAGGACGCCACGGCCGGGGCGACCACCTAACCACCAAGCGCCGCCTTCGGGGGGCCCGACAGAACGGAGATCCGAAATGGCAGACCAGACAAGTGACACCCCAGTGCTCGATCTTCTCGCGGGTATGACCGCGGACTCGGTCGAGGCATCCAACCTCGACGCCGAGACGCTGCTGCAGGTGCGGATCGCCGCGCTGGTGGCGGTCGATGCGCCTGTGGCGTCCTACCTGATGAACCTCGGCGTGGCGCGCGACCTCGACATCGGCGCCGACGAGGTCGCAGGCATTCTCGCCGCCGTCGCCCCAATCGTCGGCACCGCCCGCGTCGTTGCAGCGGCCGGCAACATCATGCAGGCGATCGGCATCGAGATCGAGATCGCCGAACTGGAGCACAGGCCGGCCAGGAGTAATCACGCACCCCGCTTCGCCGTCCCTCGCCCCGAGCCGGCGTGCGGGACGGCGAAGCCGATGGTATGACTCTGAACCACGTATGCGCTGCTCGTTCCCGTAGGTGGGAGCAGCCGGCTGAACGCGGGACGGCGACCAACTTTCGAGCGAAGGGGACGCGGTGGCGGCTGTAGGGCAGAAAGGCGTGGTTGCGGGCGCCGGTCTGGTGTTGTTGACGCTGGCGGCGGCGAGTTCGTGATGGCCCTGGACACGACCGTCATGAACACGGCGATCGCGACCGTCGCCAAGGACGTCGGGACGGACGTGACGGGGATTCAGACGGCGATCACGCTCTACACCCTGGTGATGGCGTCGTTGATGATCACCGGCGGTAAGGTCGGTGAGATCCTCGGCCGTAAACGCGCGTTTTCGATCGGGTGCGTGGTCTATGCGTGCGGCTCGTTGACGACCGCGCTCGCCCACAGTCTCACCGTGTTGATCATCGGCTGGTCATTCCTGGAAGGCTTTGGTGCGGTGTTGATCATGCCCGCGATCGTGGCGCTGGTGGCCACGAACTTCGGCAAAGCGCAGCGGCCGCGCGCATACGGACTGGTCGCGGCCGCGGCTGCAATCGCGGCGGCGCTCGGCCCGGTGATCGGCGGCGCGTTCACCACGTATGCCTCATGGCGGTGGGTGTTCGTCGGCGAGGTGCTGATGGTGCTCGTGATCCTGGGCCTGGCGCGGCGCGTGAACGACAGCCCGGCCCAGCCGGGAGTCAAGCTCGACCTGGTGGGCACGGCACTGTCCGCGCTGGGCCTTGGCCTGATCGTGATCGGCGTCCTCAAGTCCGGGTCGTGGGGCCTTGTCCAACCCAAGCCCGAGGCTCCCCACTGGCTGGGTCTCTCACCCGTGATCTGGCTCATCCTCGGCGGCTGTGTGGTGATGGCCCTGTTTGTGATGTGGGAGAGCGAGCGGATCAAGCGCGGCAAGAGCGCGCTGGTCGACCCCACAATGTTGCGCAATATCCAGTTGCGCGACGGCGTGGTCTCGTTCTTCTTCATGTTCCTGGTTCAGGGGGGAACGTTCTTCGTTGTGCCGCTGTTCCTGTCGGTCGCGCTTGGCCTTTCGGCGATCCAGACCGGCGTCAGGTTGCTGCCACTGTCGCTGACGCTGCTGCTGTTCGCCATCGGCATCCCCAAGCTGCGACCCAACGCCTCGCCGCGACGGGTCGTCCGGCTCGGGTTTGTGGCGCTGTTCGCCGGCCTGGTGCTGCTGGTCGCGCTGCTGGACGTCGGCGCCGGCCCGCAGATCGTGACGTGGCCCCTGCTGATCGCCGGCTCCGGCCTCGGCGCAATGGCGTCACAGCTCGGCAGCGTCACCGTGTCGGTGGTCCCCGATGAGCAGAGCGGCGAGGTGGGCGGCCTCCAGAACACCGGCACCCAGCTGGGCGCCTCGATCGGCACCGCACTTGCCGGCGCGATCCTCATCTCCGCGCTGACCGCGTCCTTCCTGACCGGCATCGAGAACAATCCGGACGTCCCCAAGAGCGTCGTCTCCAAGGCACAGACAAACCTCGCCGGAGGCATCCCGTTCATGTCAAACAGCGACCTCAAGGCCGCGTTGGCGGACGCTCACGTTCCCCAGGCAACCGCCGACGCGGTGGTCAAGACGGATGAGCAGAGCAGGATCGACGGCCTTCGCGCTGCGCTCTCGATCCTCGCGCTGATCGCGCTCATCGCACAACTATTCACTCGAGGCATCCCCACCGTCCAACCAGGCGCACAGGCCGCCGGTGCCTCACCAGGCGGGAGAGCCACGGCCGGCGACGCTGCGGTCGCCACCTAACAGCTAACAGGGAAGGAAGAGGACGTGGCCGAGAAGCCGGGGCCCGGAGAGGCTGAAGGCGCCCCCATCATCGATTCGACAGCGAGCCCAATGCGGCCCTCGTTCATCGACCGGCAGGTCGCAAGGATCGCCGACGCGCGCTCCGTGACGATCGGCCTGGCGCTGGCGTTCGTCACCCTGGGACTGGCTGGAGCGATCGTCATGCGCCTCGCCGACCCCTACAACTTCCCATCCATCGGTCTCGCGTTCTGGTGGGCGGTACAGACGATCACCACAGTCGGCTACGGCGACCACGTACCCACCACAGTCGCCGGTCGACTGGTCGGCGCCGTCGAGATGGTGCTCGGGGTCTCCTTCATTGCGTTCTTGACCGCGGGCGTCACAAGCACCGTCATCCAACGCGCCGACGCACAAACCGAGCAAGACGACCGCATCCGCACGCAGCAGAACACAGAGGCGATCGTCGCCGCCCTGACCGATACCAGAGCCGCCATTGACGAGCTTGGCCGACGACTCGACCACATCGAATCCAAGCTCGACTAATCAGCGCGGACCCACCCAGTCCTGGAAGAAGGGTCCCCGCCAGTGCCTCCCGTTCGTGAGATCGATGCCGTGAACTCCTGACCTCCTGGACGAGGCGGCGTCTGCTTGGATAGCAGACGCCTTGATCCAGGCTTGCCTGGATCGCCCCCAAGAGGTCAGGCCAAGAACCCGGCTGAATGCCGTTCTGGCGGGCCATTCAGGCCCGCCACAACGCCATGGAGCTAAGGGGATTCGAACCCCTGACCTCCTGGACTCGGCGGTCAAGGTCGCTGCGCTCCCTTGACCGCCTCGTGGCGGCGTCTGCTTGGATAGCAGACGCCTTGATCCAGGCTTCGCCTGGCTCGCACCCAGGAGGTCAGGCCAAACCCGGCTGAATGCCGTTGTGGCGGGCCATTCAGCCCCCGCCACAACGCCATGGAGCTAAGGGGATTCGAACCCCTGACCTCCTGGGTGCGATCCAGGCGCTCTCCCAACTGAGCTATAGCCCCGCGAGGGCGCCAAGTATAGCCCCGACCCTGCGGATTCAGACGGGCCGTGGCCCGAGCAGCCGCTCGATCCCGCGGCGCGACCGGCCGAGGAACGCGGGGTCGCCGAACGTCGTATACGCGGCGTGCGCCATCAGCAGCAGCGCGTCGACCTCGTAGACGAGCTGCTGCGCCTCGGGGCTCGCGGGAAGCTCGCCCGCGGCCTGCGCGTGGGTCGCGGCCGCCTCGAGCTCGCCCAGCCACTCCATCGTGAAGCCGACGACGCGCTCCTTCACGCGGCCGGGGTGGCCGCTGAACTCGGCGCCGACCGCCGCGAAGAAGCATCCGCCCGGGAAGACGTCGCGCTCGAGGTGCGACAGGAACTCGTCGCAGAGCGCCCACAGCAGGCGCAGGCCCTCGCCCCGGGCATGTGCCGGCCGGAGCACCTCGGCCGCGAAGATCTCCGTCGCGCGCTCGATCGTCGCGATCTGCAGCTCCTCCTTCGACTTGAAGTGGGCGTAGAGCCCGCTCTTGCTCATGCCGGTGTGCTCGGCGAGGTTGCCGATCGAGAGGCCGTCGAGCCCGTCGACGGTGGCGAGGCGGGCGGCGGCGTCGAGGATCGCATCCCGGCTGCGGCGGCCGTCGGCCCGCTGGCGGCGCTCGTGGGGGGCCTCTGCGACCGGTGGTCGGTTCATGGTTGCAAGATAGCACGATCGGTCGTATAGTGCCAGCCAATCCAGGCACGACCGATCGTGCTAACTACTTCGAGGAGATCCCATGTCCACTGCAGCATCCATCGACCTTCAGGTCGTCAAGGCCCGCCAGCAGACCACCTGGGCGAGCGGCGACTACGGCGAGATCGCCACCCTGATCGTCCCGGTCGCCGAGCGCCTCGCCGACGCGGCCGACCTGCGTGCCGGCTCAGCCGTGCTCGACGTCGCCTCCGGCACGGGCAACGCCGCGATCGCCGCCGCGCGTCTCGGCGCGATCGTCACCGGCGTCGACTACGTCCCGTCCCTGCTCGAGCGCGGGCGCGAGCGCGTCGCGGCCGAGCGGCTGGCGATCGACCTGCGCCACGGCGACGCCGAGGCGCTCCCGTTCGCCGCCGGATCGTTCGACGCCACGCTCTCGGTGTTCGGCTCGATGTTCGCGCCCGATCACGAGCGCACGGCCGACGAGATCCTGCGCGTGACCCGTCCCGGCGGCACGATCGGTCTCGCGAGCTGGACGCCGGAAGGGTTCATCGGCGCCATGTTCCGGGCGGTCGCGGCCCACGTTCCCCCGCCGGCGGGCGTGGCCTCGCCGATGCTCTGGGGCACCGAGTCGCACCTCGCCGAGCTCTTCGGCCCCGGCGTCGAGTGGACGCACCGCGCCCGGACGTTCACGTTCCGCTTCGCGTCGGCGGCCGAGTTCGTCGAGCGCTTCGGCACCTACTACGGTCCGACGCTCAAGGCGATCGAGGCCTCGGGCGATGCGCTCGCTCGCGACCTCGAGGACCTGGCGCTCCAGTGGAGCCGGCTCGAGCGGCCCGGGCCGATCGCCGTGCCGGCGGCCTATCTCGAATCGGTCGGGGTGCGTGCCTGAGATGCCCTCGACGCTCCTCCAACGCGGCGTTCCCGAACGCCTGGCGCCGACCGGTGGCACCGCGGCGCCGATCCTGTTCCTGGTGTCGGCCGAGAGGTCGGTCCTGCACGCGCTGCAGGCCGACCTCGGCCGGCGCTTCGGAAACGACACCCGCATCCTCGCCGCGGCCGAGCCCGGCGACGGCCTCGCACAGCTCGCCGCGCTCGCCGAGCGCGGCGAGCCGGTGGCGCTCCTGATCGCCGACCAGCGCATGCCGCAGCTGACCGGGATCGAGTTCCTCGCCCGGGCACACGCCCTGCACCCAGCGGCCAAGCGGATCCTGCTCGTCGAGCGGGACTACACGGCCGCGAACCCGACCGTGCCCGCGATGATGCTCGGGCAGATCGACTACCACCTCGTGCGGCCCTGGTTCCCCGACCACGGCCTGTACCCGGCCGTGAGCGAGTTCCTCGCGAGCTGGGCGCGCACCCAGCGCGAGCGGTTCACGCTGTTCCGGATCGCGGCCCCCGAGAACAGCCCCCGGGCGCACGCGATCCGCGACCTGCTCACGCGCTTCAACACGCCGTTCACCTGCGACCCGACGGACTCCGAGGAGGGCCAGGCACTGCTGCGCGAGGTCGGCCAGGCCGGCTCACGCCTGCCGACCATCGTTCGCCACGACGGCCGGCTGCTGCTCGACCCGACCGACGGCGACATCATCGAGGCCGTCGGCGGTGGCATCCGGCTCGGCGCCGGCACCTACGATGTCGCGATCGTCGGCGCCGGGCCGGCCGGCCTCTCGGCGGCGGTGTACGCGGCGTCGGAGGGGCTCGACACGATCGTCCTCGAGCGCCAGATCACCGGCGGGCAGGCGGGCTCGAGCTCGCGCATCCGCAACGTGCCCGGGTTCACGTGGGGCATCGGCGGCCACGATCTCGCTTACCGGGCGTGCGAGCAGGCGTGGCTGTTCGGGGCGAACATGGTCTTCGCCCAGGAGGCGACGTCGCTGCGCACCTCGGGGCGCAATGTCGTGGTGACCGTGGAGGACGGTCAGGAGGTCACGGCCCGCGCCGTCGTCCTGGCAATGGGCGTGTCGTGGCGGCGGCTCGGGGTCCCACGCCTCGAGGCGCTGATCGGCGCGGGCGTCTTCTACGGCGCCGCGGCCAGCGAGGCGCGGGCGATGCGCGGCAAGCACGCCTGCGTGGTCGGCGGCGGCAACGCCGCCGGCCAGGCGGCGGTGCACCTCGCCAAGCACGCCGACCGGGTGACGTTGCTCGTGCGCGGCGACTCGCTCGCCAAGAGCATGTCGGAGTACCTGCTGGCCGAGGTCACGCGGACGCAGAACATCGACGTGCGTCTGGGCGCCGAGGTGATCGACGGCGAGGGCGAGGCGGGCCTCGAGGCGATCCTCGTCCGCGACCGCGCGGACGGCACGACGCAGCGGATCCCGACCGCCGCCCTCTTCGTGATGATCGGCGCCGAGCCGCATACGGATTGGCTCGCCGGCGCGGTCGCCCGCGACGAGCGCGGGTACATCCTGACCGGGAACGACCTCGTCCGCGCGGGTGCACCCGGCTGGCCGCTCGAGCGGCCGCCCATGCTGCTCGAGACGAGCGTTCCCGGCGTGTTTGCCGCGGGCGATGTGCGCCACGCCTCGGTCAAGCGGGTGACGACCGCGATGGGCGAGGGCGCAACCGTCGTCCAGCTGATCCACCAGCGCCTCGAGGGCGACGGTGAGGAGGTGACCTAGGCGGCGCGGCGGGTGTCGATCGCGGACGTCAGGTCGTCGGCGAAGACGGCCGCGTCCATGTACGCGTGGGCGATGTTCTGGTGGATGCTCGCGTGGATCGTCGAGACGCCGCCGAACTGGGCCTGCTCGTAGCTGATGACCGAGTTCAGGATCGGGCCGATCGGCTCGGTGCCCTCGATCAGGGCGCCGGCGATGTCGTCGGACAGCGGCAGCTCGGCGACGATCCGCTCGAGCGGGAGGTCGAGCAGCGCACCGGCCATCGACAGCATCCCGGCCGTGAAGTAGCGGTCGGGGTGCTGGGCGACGGTGCCGCGGGCGAGGGCCTCGCACATCGACGCCCGGATCAGGGCGCGGCGGGAGAGCTCGACCGGGCTGTCGGAGAGCTCGGTCATCGCCAGCAGGGCGGCGAGCGAGTGCACCGCGCGGGCGCCGAGCAGGACGATCGCCTGGCGGATCGACGTGATGCGGTTCGGGAGGGCGATCGCAGCCGAGTTGACCGCGTGGAGCACGCTGAGGGTGAGGCCGAGGTCGGACGAGACGATCCGCTCGAGATCGTCGACCGACGTGGCTGCGGCCGACAGCTGGACGAGCAGCGTCAGCGTCGCCGCCTGGTCGGCGCGCGACCCGCGGCCGGACACCATCGCCGGGCGCGCGTGCGTGTCGCCCTGGAAGAGCTCGTAGCCGGCGTCGCGGCATGCCTGCGACGTCTCGGGGCCGTCGATCCCGTCGGCGACGAGCTTCGCGCGGCATGCACGGGCGGCCGCGCGGCGCGCCGCGAGCTCCTCGGCGGAGCCGTCGGTCACCGCGATCTTGACGAGGGTGGCGTGGGGCAGGAGCGCGTCGGTCTCGGGCGAGGGCCGGTAGTCGGCGATGACGATCGTGCGGCCGGCCGCCGCGAGCGCCGCGACCTGCTCGACGACCTCGGGCTCGGCAGAGCAGTGCTCGAGCACGAAGCCGACCTGGTCGCCGGTCAGCTCGAGCAGGTCGACATCGCGCAGGATGCCGGGCGTCACGCCGAGCAGCACAGGCCGGCGGTTGCCGAGCCGCTCGACGCCGAGCTCGATCACGGCGGCCAGGAGCGCGGGCGCGCTCGCGTGCCCGTCGTGCCCGGCGGCGTCGCCGCCGAAGCCGGGATGCAGGTGCAGCTCGTACGCGAACACCTCGCCGTTTCGGTCGACGATCGCCTCGCGGGCGACGAAGACGGTCGGCGGCGCTGATCCGGCGCCCGCGAGGGCGGCCGAGAGCGATGACGTGGACAGGCCGAGGCGACCGTTCTGGCGGCCAAACGGGCGACCTGCAGGCGTGTCCGTCATGCGCGACTCCTCCTTGAGCGAGCGAATGGCCCCGGCGCGGCGCGCAGAGCCCCTGCCCGGTGGTCGGACGGCGGCGGCGTCCACTTGAGTCCGCCCGGGCAACTTCACCCGTATGAGGCTCCCCGCCCTCCCCCACCAGTGGGATCAGCTGGGCCGGGCACGGCGCCGGTATCCTGACCGGGTGAGAGGCAGCGTCGTCCGCATCTCGATCGCGCCGGTCAAGGCACTTGGCCTGGTGCACCCCGAGTCGGTCGAGCTCGGCCCGGGGGGTGTGGCCGGCGACCGCCGCTTCTGGCTCGTCGACGCCTCCGGGCGGTTGGTGAACAACCGCCGGCACGGGCGGCTGATGCAGGTGCGCCCCGTCTGGGACGAGGACACGCGCCGCCTCGAGCTCGCATTCCCCGGCGGTCGAATCGTCGCCGGCGTGGTCGGCCTGGGCGAGGCGGTCGCGGTCGAGCTGCACCACGACGACCACCCTTCGCGCCGCGTGCTCGGCCCCTGGGAGGACGCGCTCTCGGACTTTGCCGGGGAGCCGCTGCAGCTGCTGTGGTCGGAGTCGGGCGCGGCCGACCGCGGGGCGCGCGGTGGCGGCGTCTCGGTGATCTCACGCGGATCGCTCGAGCGGCTGCGGGCCGAGCTCGGCGCCGCGGCGCCGGTCGACGGCCGCCGCTTCCGGATGCTGCTCGAGATCGACGGCGTGCCCGCCCATGCCGAGGACGACTGGATCGGGTCGCGGATCGCGGTCGGCGAGGCCGAGATCGACGTCGTCGGCGACGTCGGCCGCTGCGCGATCACGACGCTCGATCCCGACCGCGGTACTCGCGATCTCGACACACTCGGCGCGCTGGCCGGTTACCGCCGCGAGGGCCGGTTCGAGCCGCTGCCCATCGGCGTCTACGGCGCGGTGGCCACCCCGGGCCGGGTGCGGGTGGGCGACCCGGTGATCGCCGAGACCGCGGCCGTCACGCCCGCCTCGCCGCGGTGATCTGCGACCGCCTGGAGCACCCGATCGTGCAGGCGCCCCTGGCCGGTGGGCCCTCGACGGTGGATCTGGCCGTCGCCGTGAGCGAGGCCGGCGGGCTCGGCTTCCTCGCCGCCGGCTACCGGACGGCCGCGGCCGTGCGCGGCGAGATCCACGCCGCCCGCGCCCGCACCGATGCGCCGTTCGGCGTGAACGTGTTCGTGCCCGCAGGTGCACCTGCGGACGACGGCGTCGTCTCGGCGTTCGCGCGTGGGCTCGCGGCCGAGGCCGATCGCTACGGCGTCGCGCTCGGCGAGCCGCGGCAGGACGACGACGAGTGGGACGGAAAGGTGGGAGTGCTTCTGGCCGAGCGGCCGGCGGTCGCGTCGTTCGTGTTCGGGTGCCCGCCGAGCGGTCTGATCGCCGGCCTGAGGGAGGCCGGGATCGAGGTGTGGGTGACCGTGACGACCCTCGCCGAAGCGCGTAGCGCGGAGATCGCCGGCGCCGACGCGCTCGTCGTGCAGGGCGGCGAGGCGGGCGGTCACCGCGGCGGCTTCGCCGACTCCGACTCCGAGCCGCTCGGCCTCCTCGCCCTCCTGCGGCTCGTCCGGGCGGGGTCGGCGCTGCCGATGGTGGCGGCGGGCGGGATCGGCGACGGGGCGGCGGTCGCAGCCGTGCTCGCGGCGGGCGCTGCCGCGGCGCAGCTCGGCACGGCCTTCCTCGCCGCCGACGAGGCGGGCACCCATCCCGCGCACCGGGCCGCGCTGGCGTCCAACGCGGAGACCGCGCTCACGCGCGCGTTCACGGGCAGGAGGGCGCGCGGCATCGTCAACCGCTTCCTGGCCGACCACAGCGCCGGCGCGCCGGCGGCCTACCCCGAGGTGCACCACCTGACGGCGCCGCTGCGCGCGGCCGCCCGCGAGCGCGGCGACGGCGACGGGTTCAACCTCTGGGCCGGCCAGGCGCACGCGCTGGCGCGGGCGGAGCCCGCCGGCCGCATCGTCGCGACGCTCGCCGCTGACGCCCGTGCGGCGGCGCAGGCCGCCGCCGCACGGCTCACGCCAGCAGGCCGTACGACCCAACCGGGGTGAGGTCGCTGACCACGGGCGGCTCGTCGCAGCGCTCGGCCATGCCGGCCTGGAAGCGCTGGAACGCCGGCAGCTGCCCCAGCGGGTTCCTGCCGTCCTCGACCTCGGCGATGTGGACGAAGCTGACGCCGTCGGGCAGCTTGAGGGTGGCGTAGCGGAACCCTTCCGGCGCCGTCTCGCGCAGCTCGGCGTAGACGTCGCGGACGAGCGCCTCGTTCTCCTCCACGCGGTCGGGCGTGATCCGGTAGCGCACCATGACGTACCTCATCGTGTTCCCTCCTGGGCGATTGCCGTGTTCATGGCCGGTTTGACGTCCGCCGGACGCCGACCTCATCGATGAGGTGACGCGGCCGCCGTCGTCTGACCATGTGGAACGACTGATGACGCGAGCCCGCACGGACACCGGCGACGACCGCGCGCTCCTGACCGCCGCGCGCGCCGGCGACGAGCGCGCGTTCGCCTGCCTCATCGAGCGCCACCGCTGCGACCTCGAGACGTACTGCTTCCTGATGCTCGGCTGCCCGCACGCGGCCGCGCGGGTCGTGCGGACGACGGCGCTCGTGGCGTGGCGGGGGCGCGAGCGGGCCGGCGGCGGCTGCGCCCGGATCTGGCTCTACCGGATCGCGACACGGGCCTGCCTCGACCACCTCGACGGGCGCGATGACTTTCCGCACGCGTGAACGTCTAACCGCCCGAGACGGAATGCCACAGACGCTCGTCGACACCACCGCGGAGGACGCGCTCCTCACGGCCGCAGAGGCCGGCGACGAGGCCGCGTTCGGGCGGCTCGTCGAGCCGTACCGGCGCGCGCTCGACATCCACTGCTACCGGATGCTCGGCTCGGCCCACGACGCCGAGGACGTCGTCCAGGGGACGCTGCTGCGCGCCTGGCGCGGCCTCTCCCGGTTCGACCGCCGCGGCTCGGTGCACACGTGGCTCTACCGGATCGCGACCAACGCGTGCCTCGACGAGCTACGCCGGCGGCCGCGCCGGGCCGAGCCCGTGCGCCCGTTCCCCGACGCGATCGTCGAGCAGGCGGCCGCGCCGGTGTACGAGCCGGCCGCCCGCTACGCGCAGCGCGAGGGCATGGAGCTCGCCCTGATGGCCGCGATCCAGCAGCTGCCGGGCCGCCAGCGCGCCGTCCTGATCCTGCGCGACGTCCTCGGCTGGACGGCGCCCGAGGTGGCCCAGCTGCTGGACACGACCACGGCCGCGGTGAACAGCGCCCTCCAGCGGGCGCGGGCGACGATCGACCTGCACCTGCCCCGGCCCGTGCCGCGAGCGCCCGCCGCCACCGAGCGCGACCTCCTGCGCCGCTACATCGACGTGTGGGAGCGCGACGACGTCGAGGGCCTCGTGTCGCTCCCGCGCGAGGACGCCGTCCTGCGGATGCCGCCGCAGCCGGCGGTGCGCGGCGCCGCTGCGATCGCCGCCTTCTTCCGCACCACAGCGACCAACGGCGACCTGCGCGGGATCAGCCTCGCCCCGACGCGGGCAAACGGGCGGCCGGCCGTCATCATGCATCGGCGCGCGGCGGATCGGACGCTGCGGCCGCACGGCATCCTCGTGCTCGCGGTCGAGGGCGACCGGATCGCCGGCTTCGACGCCTGGGCCGAGCCCGACCTCGTGCCGCTGTTCCTGTCGCGCTAGACGCGGGCGAAGCACCTCGGCGGGACGACGGATTGAGGGGTGGGTGGCGGGTGCGGGGCGCGCCCAATTGGCATCCACTGCAAATGCCAATTGGGCAGTTCCGGGCCCCCAGCGCCACCGCCCGCGCCCACCGACGTTTAGGGAAGCGGGCGGCGTGGCAAGATACCGGCCGTGGGAACCGAGCAGTACCACGAGCCGGCCGGCGAGCTGCCCGACGAGATCCGCACGTTCGCCCGCCTGTGCGCGTCGCTGACCGAGGAGGCCGAGGCGATCGGCTGGTACCAGCAGCGGCTCGCGCTCGAGTCCGACCGCGCCGCCGCGGCGATCATGCGCGACGCGCAGGGCGAGGAGTTCAAGCACTTCTGCATGGATCTCGAGTTCCTGCTGCGGCGCACGCCGCTCTGGCGCGAGATCGCGCGCGGGATCCTGTTCCAGGAGGGCGACATCGTCGCGCACGGCGAGGAGGCCGAGGAGGCGGCGGTCGAGGGCGCCGCCGACCGCGGCGCGCCGGTGGCCGGCTCGGACTCGCTCGGGATCGGCGCGCTGCGGGCGGAGGCGTCGTGAGCCATCTGCTGCGCGAGCACGCGCCGATCACGGCGGAGGGGTGGAGCCGGATCGACGAGGAGGCGCGCGAGCGGTGCAAGCCCGCGCTCGCGGCGCGCAGGCTGGTCGACTTCTCGGGGCCGCACGGGTGGCAGCACTCGGCGACCGACCTGGGCCGCACCGAGCCCGTGAAGGGCGCGCCCGAGGGACTCGCGGCCCGCCGCCGGCGGGTGCTGCCGCTCGTCGAGCTGCGCGCGGCGTTCGCGGTCTCGCGGGCGGAGCTCGCGGATGCCGACCGCGGAGCCGAGGACATCGACTTCGCCGCGCTCGACGCGGCCGCCCGCGCGCTCGCGGTCGCCGAGAACACGGCGGTCTTCCACGGCTGGAAGGCGGCCGGGATCGCCGGCATCGCCGAGGCTTCGGCGCACGACGCCGTCGCGCTCGGCGCCGACTGTGAGCGCTACCCCCGCCACGTGGCGAAGGCCGTCGAGGCCCTGCTCGCGGCCGGCATTGAGGGGCCGTACGGCCTCGCGCTCGGGCCGGAGGCTTACACGCGCGTCCTCGAGACGAGCGAGCACGGCGGCTACCCGCTGCTCGAGCACCTGCGCCAGATCGCGGGCGGGCCGCTCGTGTGGGCGCCGGGCGTCGCCGGCGCGGTCGTCGTCAGCCTGCGCGGCGGCGACTTCCTCTTCGAGTCGGGCGAGGACATCTCGATCGGCTACGCGAGTCATGACGCCGACGCCGTGCACCTGTATCTGGAAGAAAGCTTCAGCTTCCGGGTGGTCACGCCGGAGGCCGCTGTGCCGCTCTCGCCCTAGTCCGGGCTGGACAACCGCCCGCCGATCGCACACAATCGGTTGCCTACGCAAGCGCTACGATTGCAATCGATCGCTGCAGCCCGAGCTGAGGGAGCGGAGGGAGTCGCATGGTGATGCTGTTGTCGGAGTCCGGGAAGTGGCTTACGGGCATCGTGCTCGGGGTCGTCGTGATCGCCGTCGCGGCGGCCATCGTGATCACGATCGTCGCCCTCGCAAGCCGGATCGCCCGCCAGGCCAAGACGGCCGAGGGAGCGGTCGAGGTGGTGCGCCAGCAGACGGCCGCGCTCGACGGCGGCGTCGACCGGATCAACGACTCCGGCGTGCGCATCCTGCACGCGGCCCGCGCGTTGCGAAAGGTGGCGGTGGGCAAATGACCGTGCTCGCGATCTCCGCGCATACGTACTGGGTGATCGCCCTGGTGATCGGCCTCGTGGCGGCCCTCGTCGTGGCCGCGCTGCTGGCCGCGCTCGTGCGCTCGGTTATGAGCATCGAGCGCTCGGTCGACGGCCTGCTCGTGGTCGCAACCGCGGTCGCCGGCAACACCGCCAACATCCCGAAGCTCGAGGCGACCGCGCCCGTGCTCGGCCTGATCGTGACCGAGGCGGTCGTGCAGGACGGCTACATGAACGCGCTCACCGACGGGTTCGGTGAGTCATGACCGTGCTCGTCGTGCTCACCGTGCTCCTGATCGTGGTCGTGGTGGCGGTCCTCGTCGCCGCGCTCACCGTCGTGTGCCGCGGCCTGGAGCGGATCTCGACCGGCCTGGCCACGCTCGCGGGCGCCCTCGAGGGCGTCGAGGCCGAGCACCTGCGCCCGCTCGAGCCCGCCGTCAAGGCCATCAACGCGCAGTTCGACATCATCCTGAGCGCCCTGCCCGGCATCGGCCGCAAAGCGGCGATCGTCGCCGAGAGGAGGCCGCGATGACCCTGCTCTGGATCGGCGATGCCATCCTGCTCCTCGTCGTCGTGCCCATCGCGCTCTACCTGCTGAACGGAACGCTGCAGGCGGCCCGCAGCATCGTCCCGAGCGTGGGCGCGATCGCCGTCACGGCGGCCGCGGGCTCGAAGGACCTCGACGCCGCCGCACTCCTGCTGACGACGCAGGAGCAGGTGTCCCAGACGGTCGCGGGCGTCGCTGGCTACGGCGGCTCCCTCGACGTGATCCTCGACGACGCGGAGGTGTAAGACGATGCCCGTCTACGCCATTCCCACAGCCGGCATCGCCCTGATCATCATCGTGCTCCTGATCGTGCTGGCGCTCGTCTACTACCTGGTCTCGACGATCTTCGCCCTCCGCAAGATCACCTCGGGGCTCGACGAGGTGATCGGAAGCGTCACCGAGATCGTCGAGAAGAGCGGCCCGGTGAACGAGATCGTGAACGCGATCAACAAGGACCTCGATGCCGGGGTCGACATGCTCGAGGCCCTGCTCGTGAAGAAGGCCGGCATGGTCGACGCCGTCGGATTGGTCGACGGCCTCTACCCGGGTGCGGCAGCTGCCGGCTTCCGCAACTTCCCCGAGAGCACCACCATCGACGCGCCCCGCATCTCGGAGGTCTATACGAGGGGAACGCTCACGCTCGCGCGGCTCGGCCGCGAGGCGCCGATCGCGATGGCGAACCCGGCCGGGCCGGTGCTGCGCAACGTCGAGGGCGGCAGCCTCGCGGCCCGCCTGCTCTACCCGAACCTGCGCCAGTCCGCGCCCCCGAACCTGCCCCGGTCGCCGGTGATCGGCACCGACGCTCCGGTGCAGTACGAGCAGCGCGACGACATCGGCCAGCCCCGCAAGCGCCTGCCGGCGCGGAACAGGTGAAAGGAGCACGCGTTGCAGACACCCGCGGCCTTCGAGTATGAGCGCGCGACGAGCGTGGAGGGCGCGATCGCGTCCCTGAACCGGCTCGGCCCGGAGGCGCGCGTCATCGCGGGCGGCCACAGCCTGCTGCCGATGATGAAGCTGCGGCTGGCGAACCCCGAGCACCTCATCGACATCAATGACCTGTCCGAGCTCGCCTACATCAGCGAGGACCGACGGCGAGATCCGCATCGGCGCGCTCACGCGGCACGTCGACCTGCTGAAGTCGGACATGCTCGCCGCGGCACTACCCGCTCTTCCGCGACGCCGAGGAAGTGATCGCCGACCCGGTGGTGCGCAACCGCGGCACCATCGGCGGCTCGCTGTGCCAGGCCGACGCGGCCGAGGACCTCTCGTCGGTGTGCAGCGCGGCCAAGGCCCAGGTGGTGATCCGCGGCGCCGAGGGCGAGCGCGTGATCGGGATGGAGGGCTTCCACGTCGGGCCCTTTATGACCGCCGTCTCGGCCGGCGAGCTCCTGACCGAGGTGCGCCTCGCGGTGCGCCCCGGCGCCGGCAGCGCGCACGAGAAGGTCGAGCGGCGGGCCGGCGACTGGGCGATCGCGGCCGCCTCGGCGGCCGTCTGGATGCAGGGCGGCACGATCGCCGACGCCGGCATCGCGCTCTCGGCCGTCGGCCTCACCACGATCCACCTCACCCGCGCCGAGGAGCTCCTGCGCGGCCAGGCCCCGAGCGAGGAGCTGTTCGCGCAGGCGGGCGAGATCGCCTCGGCCGACTGCGCGCCGATGGCCGACGGCCGCGGCCCGGTCGACTACAAGCGCCACCTCGCCGGCGTCCTCACCCAACGAGCACTCCGTCGCGCCACCGCGCGGGCGATGCACCAGGAGGCATGACCATGGACGTCTCGATGACCGTCAACGGCGAGCACGTGTCCCACGACGTCGAGCCGCGCATGCTGCTCGTGCACTTCATCCGCGAGACGCTCGGCCTCACCGGCACCCACTGGGGCTGCGACACGTCCAACTGCGGCGCGTGCGTCGTGCACGTCGACGGCCAGCCCGGTGAAGTCGTGCACCACCCTGGCGGCGATGTGCGCCGGGCACGAGGTGCGCACCGTCGAGTCGCTCGAGGTGGACGGGCGGCTCGACCCGATCCAGCAGGGCTTCCACGAGCTGCATGCACTCCAGTGCGGGTTCTGCACGCCCGGGATGCTGATGACGACCCGCGCCCTGCTCGACGAGAATCCCGACCCGACCGACCACGAGATCCGGGTCGCGATCTCGGGCTCGATCTGCCGCTGCACCGGCTACAAGAACATCGTCGGCGCCGTGCGCTGGGCCGCCGACCACGAAGCCGCTGCAAAGCAGGAGGCATAGGCATGGCGACCGTCGAGAACCTTCCCAGCCCGTCCACCGAGCGCCCGATCGGCTTCGGCCGGCTGAAGCGCAAGGAGGATGCGCGCTTCATCCGCGGCCAGGGCACCTACCTGGACGACATCAAGCTGCCCGGCATGGTCTACGGGGCGCTGCTGCGCAGCCCCTACGCGCACGCGCGCATCGTCTCGATCGACACCTCGCGCGCGCTGGCGCACCCCAACGTGGCCGCGGTCGTGACGGCCAAGGATCTCGAGACGCTCGGCCTCGCGTGGATGCCGACGATCTCCTACGACACGCAGGCCGTGCTCGCCGGCGACAAGGTGCGCTTCCAGGGCCAGGAGGTCGCGTTCGTGATCGCGACCGACGAGTACTCCGCCAACGACGCCCTGCAGCTGATCGACGTCGAGTACGAGCCGCTGCCGGCGGTCGTGAACGCGCGCAAGGCGCTCGACGCCGACGCTCCGCTGATCCGCGACGACAAGTCCGGCCAGCGTGACAACCTGGCGAGCCCGACGTGGGAGGCCGGCGACGAGGAGGCGACCGACAAGGCGTTCGCCGAGGCCGACACCGTCGTGACGCGCGACATCATCTACCCGCGCTGCCACCCGGCCCCGCTTGAGACGTGCGGGATGATCGCCGACTTCAACCCCAAGACCGGCCAGCTCGACATCTACAACGGCAACCAGGCGCCGCACGCGCACCGCACCGTCTATGCGCACGTCGCCGGCCTGGCGGAGCACATGATCCGCATCCGCTGCTCCGACATCGGCGGCGGCTTCGGCAACAAGGTGCCGGTCTACCCGGGCTACGTGTGCGCGATCGCCGGCTCGATCGTCGCCGGCGTCCCGGTGAAGTGGGTCGAGAACCGCACCGAGAACCTGGTGTCCACGGGCTTTGCCCGCGACTACGTCATGCACGCCGAGATGTGCTCGAAGGGCGGCAAGATCACCGGCCTGCGCGTCGACGTGATCGCCGACCACGGCGCGTTCGACTCGACGGCGCAGCCGACAAAGTTCCCGGCCGGCTTCTTCCACATCGTGTGCGGCTCCTACGACCTGCAGGCGGCGCACGTCAAGGTCAAGGCCGTGTACACGAACAAGGCCCCGGGCGGCGTCGCCTACCGGTGCTCGTTCCGCATCACCGAGGCGGTCTACCTCGTCGAGCGCATGGTGGACGCGCTCGCGCTCGAGATGCAGGTCGACCCGATCGACCTGCGCATGCAGAGCTTCATCGGCCCGGAGCAGTTCCCGTACGAGACCACCACCGGCTGGACGTACGACTCGGGCAATTACGCGACCACGATGAAGGTGGCGATGGACATCGCCGGCTACGCGGATCTGCGGCGCGAGCAGGCCGAGAAGCGCGCCCGCGGCGAGCTGATGGGCATCGGCGTGGCCTTCTTCACCGAGGGCGTCGGCGCCGGCCCGCGCAAGCACATGGACATCCTCGGCCTGGCGATGAACGACGGCGCCGACCTGCGCGTGCACCCGTCCGGCAAGGCGGTCGTCTCGATCAGCGCCCAGACGCAGGGACAGGGCCACGAGACCACCTTCGCCCAGATCGTCGCCGAGGAGCTCGGCATCCCGCCGGAGGACGTCGAGGTGCGCCACGGCGACACCGACAAGTCGCCCTACGGCCTCGGCACCTACGGCAGCCGCTCGACGCCGGTCTCGGGCGCCGCCGTGGCGGTCGTCTCGCGCAAGGTGCGCGACAAGGCCCGCCTGATCGCCGCGACGATGCTCGAGACGCGCCCCGAGGACCTGGCCTGGGAGAAGGGCCGCTGGTACGTCAAGGGCGACCCGGAGAAGGGCGCGATGATCGAGGACATCGCCGTGCACGCCTACAGCGGCGAGACGATGCCCGAGGGCTTGGAGGGCGGCCTGGACGCGCAGGTGATCTACGACCCGCCCAACCTGACCTACCCGTACGGCGCCTACATCGCGGTCGTCGACATCGATCCCGACACGGCCCAGGTCACGGTGCGCCGGTTCATCGCCGTGGACGACTGCGGCGTGCGCATCAACCCGATGATCGTCGACGGCCAGATCCACGGCGGCCTGGCCGAGGGCATCGGCATCGCGCTGATGGAGCTGATCAGCTTCGACGAGGAGGGCAACTGCCTGAACTCCTCGTTCATGGACTACCTGATCCCGACGGCGCTCGAGTGCCCCGACTTCGAGCTCGGCGAGACGGTCACGCCGTGCCCGCACCACCCGCTCGGCGCCAAGGGCGTCGGCGAGTCGCCCAACGTCGGCTCGCCGCCCGCGATCGTGAACGCCGTCATCGACGCGCTGCACGAGACCCACGGCGTCGACCACATCGACATGCCGTGCACCCCGGCGCGGGTGTGGGCGGCCATGCAGGGAAGGCCAGAGCCGCCGCAATGATCACCGCCGCCATGTCGCGGCGGGCCGAGCAGCTCGCCGCCGAGGGCGCGTCGTTCGTGACCGCGACGGTCGTGCGCGCGCAGCGGCCGACGAGCGTGCAGGCCGGCAACGTCGCGCTGGTGCTCGCCGACGGCACCATCGAGGGCTTCGTCGGCGGCGTCTGCACCGAGCACAGCGTGCGCGCGTACTCGCTGCAGGCGATCCAGACCGGCCAGGCCGTGCTGCTGCGCATCCTGCCGTTCAGCGACGACGAGCAGCCGCCGGATGACGTGCGCGACGCCGACGGCGCGGTCACCGTTCAGAACCCGTGCCTCTCCGGCGGGGCGATCGAGGTCTTCCTCGAGCCCGTGCTGCCGGCGCCGCGGCTCCTGGTGGCCGGCGACACGCCGGTGGCTCAGGCGCTCCTGCGCCTCGGCGCCGCCATCGGTCTGCGCGCCGCGCACGTGGACGGCGCTGAGATCGAGCCGCGGCCGGGCGACCTCGCGCTCGTGGTCGCGGCGCACGGCCGCGACGAGCTGCACACGCTGCGGCAGGGACTCGACGCGGGCGTCGCCTACGTCGGCCTGGTGGCGAGCCGCAAGCGCGGCGACGGCGTGCTCGCCGAGCTGCGCGGCGACGGCGTCTCCGAGGCGCACGTCGGCCGCATCGACGTCCCCGCCGGGATGGACATCGGCGCGCGCACGCCCGAGGAGATCGCGCTTTCGATCCTGGCCACGATCGTCGCCGTCCGCAACGGCAGGGGCGACGCGGCGCCCGCACCCGTCCAGGCTCCGCCCCCGCAGGCCGACGCGGCGGCGCTTCACGTCGACCCGATCTGCGGCATGACGGTGGCGGCCGCCGCCGGGACGCCGTCGGTGGCCCAGGGCGGCGACACCATCTACTTCTGCTGCGAGGGCTGCAAGGCGAAGTACGAGGCGGCGAACCCGCATGCCGGCGTCTCCGGACTGACCGCTTCGTGACAGGGCTCGTGCTCGGTGCCGGCGGCTCGTCGCGCCTGGGCCGGCCGAAGCAGCTGCTGCCCTACGCCGGCGGGACGCTGCTCGGCCACGTCGTCTCGGTGGCGCGGGAGTGCCGCTTCGACCAGCTCGATCGTGGCCGTCGGCGGGGCGGCGGACGAGGTCCGCGCAGGCGTCGACCTGTCCGCCGCCGAGGTGGTGCGAAACGACGCCTACGGCGAGGGCTGCTCGTCGTCGATCGCGGCAGCGCTCTCGGCGCTTGACCCGCGCTGCGACGTGCTCGTCTTGATGCTCGGCGACCAGCCGGGCGTGACCGCGGCCACCGTGCGTGCGCTGCTCGCCGGCCGCGGCGAGGCGCCGATCGCGATCTGCCGCTACGACGACGGCCGTGGCCACCCGATCGCCTTCGCGCGCGGCGTCTTCGGCGAGCTCGCCGGGCTGCACGGCGACCGGGGCGTGTGGCGGCTGCTCGACCGCCACGCTCGCGCGGCCGCCGAGGTGGCGATCGCCGGGCCGATCCCGCCCGACGTCGACACCGAGGACGACTACCGGGCCGTGCTCGCGGCCGCGAGCGCCGCATGAGCGGGCCCCGGGTCACGGGCGCGGCCGCAGACGAGGTGCGCGTGCTCGCGCCCGACATCGAGACCCTGGCCGTGCGGCTGGGCGAGGTCGACTACCTGGTCGACGAGGCGCTTGCGACCTCGCTCTTCCTGGGCGTGCGCCTGCCGCAGCCGCTGCTCCTGGAAGGCGAGGCCGGGGTGGGCAAGACCGAGGCGGCCAAGGCGCTCGCGGCCGTGCTGCAGACGCCGCTCGTGCGTCTGCAATGCTACGAGGGCATCGACGCGGCCGAGGCGCTCTACGAGTGGAACTACCCCCGCCAGCTGCTCAGCATCCGCCTGGCCGACTCGCGCGGCTCCGAGCTGCGAGAGGAGGACCTGTTCGGGGCCGACTACCTGATCCGGCGGCCGCTCCTGCAGGCGCTCGAGCACCCCGGACCGCGTCCGGCCGTCCTGCTCGTCGACGAGATCGATCGGGCCGACGACGACTTCGAGGCGTTCCTGCTCGAGCTGCTGGCCGAGGCTGCGGTGACCATCCCCGAGATCGGCACGATCCGGGCCACCCATCCACCGATCATCGTGCTCACCTCGAACCGCACGCGCGACCTGCACGACGCCGTCAAGCGGCGCTGCCTCTACCACTGGATCGAGTATCCGAGCGCGGAGCGGGTGGTCGAGATCGTGCGCCGGCGCGTGCCCGGATCGGCGCAGACGCTGGCGGTGCAGGTGGCCGACGCCGTCTCGCGGCTGCGCGACTCCGACGTGCAGAAGCCGCCGGGGATCGCCGAGGCGATCGACTGGCTGCGTGCGCTCGACCTGCTCGGCATCGAGCGGCTCGACGCCGCCGTCGCCGGGCGCACGCTCGGCTCGGTGCTGAAGTACGGCGAGGATCAGGAGGTCGTGCGCGCGGCCGGCCTCGATCGGCTGGTGAGCGGCGGGTGACGAGCGCCGACCGTGCCTTCCGGGTGCAGACGGTCGAGCTCGACCTGCCCGAGCTCTCCGGCGCGTTCTGCCGCCGTCTGCACGCCGCCGGCCTGCCGGTCACGCCGGCCCGGGCCGCCGATCTCGCCCGGGCGCTCGTGCTCGTGCGGCCCGTCAGCCGCCGGCGGCTCTACGTCACCGCCCGCGCGGTGCTCGTGACCGACCCGATGCACGTGCCCGTGTTCGACGCGGTCTTCGCGCAGGTGTTCGGGGGGCTCCGGCAGGATGCGCCCTTCGCGCCCGACGACGTGCACGCCGTCCCCGAGTCCGGCGACGAGCGCCGTGCGACGCCCGGGCGCAGTGTCGACGGCGGCGGCGAGCGGCCGCTGTCCGGCGTCTCCACGGGCTCCGGGCGAGAGCGCGAGGACGAGGACGAGGCGACCGACGTGCCCGTGGCGGCTGCGAGCGACGCCGAGCGGCTGGGGGAGCGCAGCTTCGACACCCTCGCCCCCGACGAGCTCGCCCGGCTCTACGAGCTGATGTCGCGCCTGCGCCTGGCGACGCCGCTTCGGCGCACCCGCCGCTACGAGCGCGGCCGTCACGGCCAGCATGTCGACATGCGGCGGACGCTGCGCTCGAGCCTGCGCACCGGCGGCGATCCGATCCGGCTCGCCCGCCGCCACCGCCGGGTCGCTCCGCGCCGGCTGGTGATGCTCTGCGACATCTCCGGCTCAATGGAGCCCTACGCCCGCGCCTACCTGCAGTTCCTCACGTGCGCGGCGGGCAGCGGCCCGAATGCCGAGGCGTTCGTGTTCGCGACCCGGCTCACCCGGCTCACCCGGGCGCTGGCCTCGCGGCACCCGGAGCGGGCGATCCAGCGGGCGGCCGCGGCGGCGCCGGACTGGTCGAGCGGGACGCGGATCGCCGATGCGCTCAAGGCGTTCAACGACCGTCACGGCCGCCGCGGCATGGCCCGCGGGGCGGTGGTGGTCATCCTCTCCGACGGCTGGGAGCGGGGCGACCCGGCGCTGGTCGGGCGCGAGATGGAGCGGCTGGGGCGCCTGGCCCACCGCATCGTGTGGGTGAACCCGCGCCTGAGCGCGACCGCCTTCTCGGTGCGCGCCGGCGGCATGGTAGCGGCGCTGCCGCACTGCGACGCGCTCGTGAGCGGGCACAGCTACGCCGCCCTGCGCGAGGTCGTGCGCGCCATCGGCGCGTCCGAGTGGGATCCGCCCGCGACGGCCGCTCCATCGGGCGGCGACGACGAGCCGGAGCCGTGGGCGAGCGCCACCCCGGTCGCGGGCAGCTCGGTTGCGATGCCGAGCGGGCACGGGCCAAGCAAGGGCAACACCACGCCCGGCTGGGTGACGGATGAGTGACCGTCCCGAACCCCGCGGGAAGACCTGCATCTACCCCGGATGCGAGCGCCCGGCCGTGCCGGCGCACCCGCAGGGCGGGCCGCAGCCGGCGTTCTGCGACCTCGAGGAGCACAACGCGCTGCGCGCCCACCAGGAGCGCCGGCGCCTGGAGGCGATGTCGAACACCCCCGATCGTGAGGAGCGTCCCTAGTGGCGAACGAGGCCTACCGTGCAGTCTTCATCCGCGTGCACCCGACCGGCAAGATGGTGCTGAGCCTCACCACAGCCGCCGACGGCAACGAGCCCGCCTACGCCCAGCAAGTGGCCGACGACCTCGGCGTCCCGCCGCTCGACGTCAAGGTCGTGCCGGCCGACACCGACCGGTTCGGCACCGGCCACGGCTACAACACGAGCCCGTCCGCGGGGACGCGGGCGGCGATCGCGACCGCGACGAGCCGGATCCGTGACAAGGCCCGGCTCCTGGCCGGCATGCAGCTCGGCGCCGCGCCGGAGACGCTCACGTGGTCGAACGGCGCGTGGGTGGAGGGCGACGGCAGCGACCCGACCAAGGTGGGGACGATCGCCGACCTGGCCCTCTACGCCCACGGCACCGGCGCGCTCCCGCCCGGGGTCGAGGGCGGCCTCGACGCCCAGGCCGTCTACAAGGACTGAGGCAGCTTGGCCGAGAGCGTGACGCGCACCTCGTCGGCGACCTTGAGCGCGCCGAAGAGGGCCGAGTAGGGCTTCATCCCGAAGTCGGTCTGGGTGATCACGGCGACCGCGGACAGCGTCCCGTCGCCCGCGAGGTCGACATCGAACGCGAGCGGGTGGGTGTGGCCGAGCAGCGTGAGGTCGCCCGCGGCGTGCAGGCCCTCGCCCGCCGGTTCGACACGCGTCGAGCGGAAGGTGACCGGCTGCTTCATGAGCACCTCCTCGTCGATCGTTTGGGCGATGTTCGCCTTGTCGTCGTCGTCGAGCGCCTTCATGCCACCCGTGCCCTCGATCACCCGCATCGACCCGCTGTCGGCGGCCACCTCGATGCGCGAGCCGGCCGGGTCGTCGCCGACCGCGAGCGTGGCCTCCCAGGCCGTCACGTGGATCAGCAGATCGTGCCCGGCCCGCGCGACCTTGCCGATGCGCCCGGTGTTGAGCGCGAGGGTCGCGGACTCGGGGCCGAAGCGGTATGTGCCTGCCGGGATCTCCACGGCCCGAAGCCTATAATCTTGGCCGGTCCGGTGTGACCCGAATCCCCGAGGAGGACGTCGCGAATGGCAGTGGTGCTGGATCATCCCTTCACGACGGCGCGGGCGCTCGATGACAGCTACGCGACGCTCCTCGACCTCGATCGCGTGATCCCGTGCGTCGAGGGGGCGACGGTGCTCGAGCACACCGGGCCCGACGCCGTCAAGGCCCAGATCAAGGTGAAGATGGGGGCCATGTCGCTCACGTTCGCGGGCACGCTCGAGATCACCGAGCAGGACGCCGCCGCGCACCGCGCGGTGCTGACCGTCAAGTCGCGCGAGGCGGGCGGCCAGGGGTACGCGAACGCGACGATCACGTTCCAGTGCACCGACGGCGGCGGCACGATCCACACGAACGCCCAGATCACGGGCAAGGCTGCGTCGATGGGCGAGGGGGTCGTGAGCGGCGTGCTCGACGCGCTCGTCACCGACTTCGCGGGGAAGCTCGGAAAGCTCTGACGGGCGGCGGCGTGGCGAGGATCGCGATGCGCGCCGTGCGGCCGGGCGAGGTGCCCAAGGACGGCGGCACCGCCGTCCAGGACGATCCCGGCCGGCCGGTGTTCCACGGCAACGGCGCCGACGACTACGTCTGCGGCACGTGCGGGAACCTGCTCGCCGAGGCGATGGACGGCGAGTACATGACCTATCGCGTGCGCGTCCGCTGCGGCCGCTGCCGCACGATCAACGTCTCGGCGACCGACGAGCACGATCCCGGCCGCCGCCGCTCAGGCGGCTGAGAGCGCACGCAGCGTCGCCCTGTGGCGGCCGTAGGCGGCTGCACCGTCGCCGTCGGCGGCGGCGATGCGAACGAGCGGGGGATGGCCCATCGCCGGCGTCGCCAGGTCGCGCAGGGCGTCGTGGTAGGCCCGCTCGCGCAGCACCCCGCCGAAGCCGAACGCCTTGGCCGCCAGCCCACGCGACAGCGTGTCGGTGCCCCCGCAGAGATCGCGGCAGAGCTGCATGTGCTCCGCGACATCGAAGCCGACGCAGGCATCGTCCGGGTAGAGGTGAAGCGCGGCGAGCCGCGCCGACGTGAAGTGCTCGGGGCCGTCCACCTCGATCACGGTGCCCGTCGGTGCGTGCACGAGATCGACGGGCAGGAGCAGGTTCTCGCGGGCGGCGGCGAGCACCGAGACGTCGCCGCGCAGGCGGGCGCAGATCCGCTCGAGCACGGCCAGCGCCGCGACGACCGGCGCGACGATGGCCGGGTCGCGCCGCGCCTTGGCGACGCGCTCGAGGCCGACGTGGCCCTGCTCGCTGAGCCAGTCGAACGACCCGCGCCCGAGCACGATGCCGTCCTGCGCGGCCGCTGCCGCGAACGCGGCCCGCATGTCGTCGAGCGCCACCGCCCGGATGCTACGCAGACGATGTCCATCGCGCCATGATGCGACGTGTACGGTTTCTGGCCGTGGCGATGCGCATCGACAGGTGGCTCTGGGCGGCACGGTTCTTCAAGACCCGCGGCCTTGCGACCGACGCGGTCGCGGGCGGGCACGTGCGCGTGAACTCCGAGCGGGTGAAGCCGGCGAAGGACGTCCGCGCCGGCGACGTCGTGGATGTGCGGGTGGGCGAGACGCGCTTCACGGTCGTCGTGCAGGGGCTGGCCGAGAGGCGTGGCTCTGCCAGGGTCGCGGCGACCCTGTACGAGGAGACCGTCGAGTCGGTGGCCGCGCGGGCGGCCGCCGCAGCCGAGCGGCGCCTGTCGCGGCCTGCGGGAGCCGGGCCCGGCGGGCCGCGCCCGACCAAGCTCGACCGCCGCCGGATCGAGGCGCTGCGCCGCGACCGGCGGGCGTAGGCAGCGGCGCGAGCACGCGGGACCAGTCCCCGGCGACCGCCTTGACACCATCGCCACGATGCCCTAACGTCGCCTGTCGCTACAGGATGACGTCCCTTCCGCTCAGCCGCATCGATCGAGATTCGCCCGTCCCGTACTGGTTCCAGCTTGCGGGGATGCTCGAGCACGCGATCTCGACCGGGCGCTGGCGGCCGGGGGAGCGGCTGCCGTCGGAGTCCGAGCTCTGCGGCCACTTCGAGATCTCGCGCACGACCGTGCGCCAGGCGCTCGCCCGGCTCGAGCAGGAGGGCATGGTGATCCGGCGCAAGGGCTTCGGCACCTTTGTCGCCTCGGCGTCGCCGCGGATGTGGCTCGTGCAGTCGCAAGAGGGCTTCTTCCAGGACGAGGTGGTCCGCCTCGGCCGGGCGGTCACGTCGGAGATCCTGCGCCGTGAGGTGACCCAGCTGCCCAGCTGGGCGGCCGCCGCGCTCGCGCTGCCGGAGGGATCGCGGGGCGTCGTCATGGAGCGCCTGCGCTCGGTCGACGGCCGCCTGGCGCTCGTCGTCTCGGACTTCCTGCCCGAGGCGCTCGCCGAGACGGTGCTGCGCATGGACGGGCGCGACTCGCTGTACCAGCGGCTGAAGGACGAGCATCGCCTGGAGGTCGCGGGCGGCCGCCGCTTCCTCGAGGCCGTGCGGGCGCACGACAAGGTCGCCCGGATGCTCGAGGTGGACCCGGGGGCGCCGCTCGCGTTCATCGAGTCCGTGTCGTGGGACGCCGAGATGCGTCCCTTCCACTGCTACCGCTCGTGGCTGCGCACCGACCGCATGCGCGTCGAGGTGCAGGTGTCGACATCCGCCCGGATGCCGGCTGCCGCGGGCGATCTCGAACGAGGCAAACGTCGAGGGGAAGAGGAGTAATGGCAGACACTCTGAGTGGCGGTGGGTCCGAGGCGACGCAGCACACGGTCGCCCAGACCGATCTGAAGGCGGGCGCAATCGGCCTGCCGGGTGTCCTGATGCAGGGCGTCACCTCGATCGCACCGGCGATCGCAGGCCTCTTCACGATCCCGTTCATCGCCAGCCTGGCCGGCACCGCCGCGCCGCTGGCCTACTTCGCGGCGTTCATCATCGCCCTGATGCTGGGCACCGTGCTCTCGCAGCTCGCGAAGCACATGACCTCCGCCGGCACCTACTACACCTACGTCAGCCGCACGCTCGGCGGACAGGCCGGGTTCCTGGTCGCCTGGGTGTACCTGCTCTTCTACCCGGTCGTCGTCGCCCAGGTCGGGTCGTTCATGGGCGACACGCTGCACGGCACGCTCAAGGCCGAGTACGGCTGGAACTTCCCCTGGTGGGTGTTCATGGTCTTCCTGATCGCCGTGGTCGCCTTCACCGCATTCCGCGGCATCGAGCTCTCGACCGGCGTGATCATCGTGCTCGGCATCTTCGAGATCGTCGTCTGCCTGGGGCTCGCGCTGTTCGGGCTGTTCGATCCCGGCCACGGCGGGACGAGCCTCTCCTGGCTCAACCCGGGGAACGCGCCCAGCTCGCACGACTTCTTCCTCGCGATCGTGTTCGCCATCTTCGCCATCACCGGCTGGGACGCAGCGGCGCCGCTCGCGGAGGAGAGCGAGGACCCGCACCGCAACATCCCCCGGGGCGTGCTCGGGTCGATCCTGATCCTCGGCGTCTTCCTCGTGCTCGTCTCGTGGGGGCAGCTGTCCGGCTGGGGCACGAACGACATCTCCGGGTTCACGAGCTCGTCCGAGCTGCCGGCGTTCGTGCTCGGCCACCACTACTGGGGCAGCCTGTGGATCCTCGTGCTGCTGGCGCTGTTCAACTCGGCGATCGCGGTCTCGATCGCGTGCATGAACGCCTCGACGCGCATCTTCTTCGGCATGGCCCGCACCGGCGCGCTGCCGTCGGCGCTGACCAAGGTGCACCCGAAGTTCAAGACCCCGGTGAACGCGGTCGGCCTGCAGACGGTGATCAACATCGCGCTCGGCATCGTGCTGCCGATCCTGATCGGCGTCGCGAACGTGTACAACGTCACCGGCACGATGTTCACGTTCGCCCTGATCCCCGTCTACATCATGGCCAACATCGGCGTGTTCGTCCTCTACCGCGGCGTCCACAAGGCCGACTTCAACCCGCTCTACCACCTCGTGTTCCCGGTCGTGTCGTCGATCGCGCTCATCATCGTCGGCTACGAGTCGCTGAACCCGCTGCCGGCCTGGCCGGTCAAGCTGGCCGCGCCGATCGTCGTCGTGTGGCTCGGCATCGGCGTGCTCGTCCTGGTTGGGATGCTCTCGTCCGGGCGGTCGGCCTGGCTCGCGCGAGCCGGTGACGCGATCGCCGAGGTGCCCGAGAGCGCCGCGGCCCACGAGCACCGCCACCACCTGCTGTGATCCCGCAGGCGGAGACGAGGCCGGTTGGGATCGTCACGGGTGGCGGTACCGGGATCGGTGCCGCCACCGCCCGCCTGCTGGCGGCGGGCGGGTGGGACCTGGCGCTCGTCGGCCGGCGGCAGGAGCTGCTCGAGCAGGTGGCGGAGGACGTGCGCGCCGCCGGCGGCAGCGCGCTCGTGATCGCCGCCGACCTCGCCGAGGCCGCCGTCCCAGGGCTGATCGTGGCGGCGGTGGCCGACACCTTCGGCCGCCTCGACGCGGTCGTGAACAACGCGGCGGTGATCCGGGTGATGCCGCTCGCCGACTGGCAGGTGGCCGACCTCGACCAGCACCTGATGGTGAACATCCGCGCGCCGTTTCTGCTCGTCCAGGCGGCGCTGCCGCTCCTGCGCGCCTCCGACCGCGCCGCGGTCGTCAACATCAGCTCGTCGTCCGGCTCGATGGTGCGGGCCGGGCAGTCGGTGTACGGCATGACCAAGGCGGCGCTCGAGTACCTGACGAAGGCGTTCGCGGCCGAGCTCGCGCCCGACCGCATCCGCGTGAACTCGATCGCCCCCGGCCCGGTGGACACGCCGATCCACGAGACCTGGGCCGAGGATCTGGACGAGGCCTACCGGTGGCTCGCGGGCCAGGTGCCGCTCGGCCGGATCGCGACCTCCGAGGAGCTGGCCGGGTGGATCGTGTGGCTGATCGGCCCCGGCTCGAGCTGGGTCACCGGGGCCACGATCCCGGTCGACGGCGGGCAGGTGCTCGACCGCGAATGACCGAGTTCGCCGGCAAGGGCGTGATGGTGACCGGGGCGGCACGCGGCATCGGCCTCGCGATCGCGAGCCGCTTTGTCGCCGACGGCGCGACCGTCGTGCTCTTCGACCTCGACGCGGACGAGGTGGCGGCGGCCGCGGACGCGCTCGGCCCGCGCGCGGCGGCGGTCGCGGGTGACGTCAGCCGCCGCGCCGACGTGCGCCGCGGAGTGGACGCATGCCTGGCCGCCGCCGGCCGGATCGACGTCTGCATCGCCCATGCCGGCATCGCCGCCGTGAAGCCGCTGCTCGAGCTCGACGACCGCTCCTGGCAGCACGTGCTCGACGTGAACCTCACCGGCGCGTTCCTGTGCACCCAGGAGGCGGCGCGGGAGATGGTCGCCCGCGGAAGCGGCGCGATCGTGATCACGTCGTCGATCAACGGCTTCCACGTCGAGCGGGGGATGAGCGTCTACAACACCTCGAAGGGCGGCGTGGACGCGTTCGTGCGCTCGGCGGCCATGGACCTCGGCCCGCTCGGCATCCGCGTGAACGCGGTCGCGCCGGGCGTCGTCAACACGCGCATCGCGAAGTTCGTGATCGAGGATCCCGTGCTCGGCCCGCAGTACCTGCGCACCATCCCGCTCGGCCGCTTCGCAGAGCCGCAGGACGTCGCCTCGCTGGCACGCTTCCTGGCGTCTGACGAGGCCGCCTACCTGACCGGCCAGACGGTCGTCCTCGACGGCGGCCAGACGCTCGGGATCGCGCTCGAGGCCGACGACGTCGACCTGCCGGGCGGCGCACCATGATTGCACCCAGGAGACCCGCGAGACCGGAGGTGACGGGATGACCGAGGCGATACCCAAGGGCGGGCTGCCGATCAGCCAGGTCGCATGCGTCGTGCGCGACATCGACCAGGCGATGGAGCGCTACCACCGCGCGCTCGGCTGGGGGCCGTGGAACGTCTACGAGCACGTGCCGCCGTCGCTGCACCACACGCACTACAAGGGGCAGGACGTCGAGTACTCGATGATCGGCGCTGAGGTCGACACCGGCAGCATCGTGTTCGAGCTCATACAGCCGCTCGACGGGCCGAGCATCTACAAGGACTGGCTCGACGAGCACGGCGAGGGCCTGCACCACCTGGCCGTCATGCGCCACACGCCGGAGGAGTCGGACGCGCTCAAGGCCTACTACGCCGAGCTCGGGGCGGCGCCGCTCATGGGCGGGCGGATCGGCGAGACCATCGAGTTCTACTACCTGGACACGGAGCCGATGCTGAAGATGATCGTCGAGTCTGGCAGCGGCCACGCGATCGACCTCGTGCCGGTGCGCCAGTATCCATGACGCAGCGGCTGCGCATCCTCGCGGTCGGCGACCCGTACGTGACCGCCGAGGCGTTCCGGGCCGGCCTCGAGGCCCGGCTCGGCGAGGAGCACGAGATCACGGCCGTGCAGGTCTCCGACGCGAGCACGCCGTCGCCGCGCACCGAGTCGGAGCGGCGGCTGCGCGAGTACGCCGGCAGCCCGGACGAGCTGGTCGCGCTGCTGCCGGGGCACGACGTGCTGGTGGTGCACGGCGCGGCCGTCAGCGACGAGGTGCTCGCCGTCCCCGGCCTGCGCCTGGTGTGCTGCGCCCGCGGCGGCCCGGTGAACGTCGATGTCGCGGCCGCGGCCGCGCGCGGGATCCCGGTCACCAACACGCCCGGCAAGAACGCGCAGGCGGTGGTCGAGCTCACGATCGGCTTCCTGATCATGCTCGCGCGCGGCGTGTACCGGTCGCAGACCTACCTGCTCGACGGCGGCTCGCTGGGCGAGTCGGCGTTCGAGGGGGCGGAGTTCTTCGGCGTCGAGCTGGCCGGGCGCACGCTCGGGCTCGTCGGCTACGGCCAGGTGGGCCGGCGCGTCGGCCACGCCGCCACGTTGTTCGGGATGCGGGTGCTCGCCCACGACCCGGTCGTCGCGGCCGGCGACTACGCCGACGGCGTCGAGCCCGCGGCCCTCGACCGTGTGATCGCCGAGCCCGAGTTCGTCTCGCTGCACGCGCGGTCGACCCCCGAGAACGAGGACATGATGGCGGCGCCGCAGTTCGCGGCGATGCGCCACGGCGCGTGCTTCGTCAACACCGCCCGCGAGTCGCTGGTCGACGAGGCGGCGCTCGCCGCCGCCCTGCGCACGGGGCACCTCGGCGGCGCGGCGCTCGACGTCGTGCGGCCCTCGCCGGGGCGCAATCCGCTGCTCGACATGCGCAACGTGGTCGTGACGCCGCACATCGGCGGCGCGACCGCCGAGACGGTCGAGCGCGGCGTGCGGATGCTCGCGGACGACATCGACCGCTTCGCGCGCGGCGAGCCGCTGCGGTTCGGCCTGTGAGCGGCGGCGGCCACACGCTTGCCATCGACGCCGGCACCGGCAGCTGCCGCGCGGTGATCGTCGACGCGGGCGGAGCTGTCGCCGGCTCGGGCCAGCGCGAATGGGTGCACCGCGAGGAGCCCGGCGTGCCCGGGTCGCAGGAGTTCACGGCCCGGCCGAACTGGGCCCTCATCTGCGAGTGTGTGCGCGAGGCCCTGCAGCGCTCCGGCCTGCGCGGGGCCGACATCGCCGCGGTGAGCGCGACCAGCATGCGCGAGGGCATGGTGGTGTGGGACGCCGCCGGACGCGAGCTGTGGGCGTGCCCGAACGTCGACTCGCGCGCCGCGGACGAGGCCCGGCGGCTGGTCGAGTCGGGCGCCGCCGAGCGCATCTACCGGCGCGCGGGCGACTGGGTGGCGATCACCGCCCCCGCCCGCTTCCTGTGGATCGCCGCGCACCGGCCCGAGGTGCTCGCCGCCGCCGCGCACGTCGGCATGCTGGGGGACTGGATCCTGACGCGGCTCTCGGGCGAGTTCGTCACCGACGCCTCGCTCGGCTCGAGCTCGGGGATGTTCGACCTGGCCGCGCGCACCTGGTCGGACGAGGTGATCGCGATCTGCGGCCTCGACCCGGCGATCTTCCCGCCGGTGCGAAGCCCCGGCACGGTGATCGGCTCCGTCACCGAGCGGGCGGCGGCCGAGACGGGCCTGGCACCGGGGACGCCGGTCGTCGCGGGCGGCGCCGACACCCAGCTCGGGCTGGTCGGGATCGGTGTGACCGAGCCGGGCAGCGTTACCGTCGTCGGCGGGACGTTCTGGCAGCAGACCGTCGTGCTCGACACACCGGCGATCGACCCGCAGGCGCGCCTGCGCACGCTGTGCCACGCGGCCGACGGCCGCTGGATGATGGAGGGCATCGGCTTCTACAGCGGCCTCGTCATGCGCTGGTTCCGCGACGCGTTCTGCGACGCCGAGGTCGAGCGCGCCGCCGGGAGCGGCATGGACGCCTACCGGCTGATGGACGAGCTCGCCGCCGCGGTGCCGCAGGGCGCACACGGCGTCGTCGGCGTGTTCTCGAACGTGATGCAGGCGAACCGGTGGGTGCACGCGGCCCCGTCGCTGCTCGGCTTCGACATCGGCGATCCGGCCCGGGCCGGGCGCGGCGAGTGCATCCGCGCCATCGAGGAGAACGCGGCCTACGTCTCGCGCGCGCACCTCGACATCGTCGCCGAGGTGACCGGAGTCCGGCCCGAGACCGTGGTCTTCACCGGCGGCGCCGCGAACGGCCTGCTGTGGCCGCAGATCCTGGCCGACGTGCTCGGAGCGCAGGTGCGGGTGCCGGCCGTGACCGAGTCGACCGCCCTGGGCGCCGCGCTCTATGCGCGCGTCGGCGCCGGCCTCGAGACGAGCGTGGAGGAGGCGGCGGCGCGCGTCGTGCGCTTCCCGCGCACGCACGAGCCCGATGCGGCCGCGCACGCGGCCTACGACGAGCTCTTCGGCCGGTTCATCGAGGTGAACCGGCGCATGCTCGAGCTCTCCGAGGAAGGGCTCGTGCGGCCGCTGTGGAGGGCGGCGGGCACGTGATCGCGGGCCAGACCGACCTCGAGCGGCTGGTCAACCGCTCGCGCGCGCTCGGCGCCGACCCGACGCTCGTGGTGCACGGCGGCGGCAACACGTCGTCCAAGATCCGCGAGCACGACCACCTCGGCCGACCGCGCGAGGTGCTGCGGATCAAGGGCAGCGGCACCGACCTTGCGACGATCGCCGCCGACGGGTTCCCGGGCCTGTATCTGGACGATCTCCTGCCGCTGCGATCGCGGGCCGCGATGACCGACGACGAGATGGTCGCCCACCTCGCCCGCTGCATGACCGACCCGGCCGCGCGGCGGCCGTCGATCGAGACGCTGCTCCACGGGTTCCTGCCGCACCGGCACGTCGACCACACCCATGCCGACGCGATCTGCATCCTCACGAACCACCCCGGCTCGCGCGACGCCGTGGCCGCGGCGCTCGGGGCCGACGTCGCCGTCGTCCCCTACCTGCGACCGGGCTTCGAGCTCTCGAAGCGCACCGCCGAGCACGCCGATGCGCGCGCCGTGGTGCTCGACAAGCACGGCCTCGTGACATGGGGCGCGACGCATGAGGAGAGCTATGACGCCACCCTCGACCTGGTGCGGCGGGCGGCGGCCTACATCGGCGAGCGCCGCCGGCCGGCGCCTGAGGCAGGCGTCGAGCCGCTCGGCGAGGGAGCGGCCGCGGCGCTCCTGCGCCGGCTGCGCGAGCGCCTGTGCGAGCGCGGCCGCCAGGTGCTGCACGTCGACCGCTTGCAGCGCGGTCTCGCCGACCGGGCCGACGTCGATCGGGTCGCGACCGCGGCGCGCGGCACCCCCGACCACGTGCTGCGCATCGGCGCGCGCAGCCTCGTTGTCCGCGATGCAGCGCAGGTCGACGAGGCGGTCGACGCATTCGTCGCCGGCTACGAGGCCTACTACGCCCGCCACGCCGACCGCGTCCCGGCCGGCCTGGGGATGCTGAGCCCGCTGCCGCGCGTCGCGCTCGTGCCCGGGCTCGGGTGCGTCGGCGCCGGACCCGACCTCCGCACGGCGAGGACCGTGACCGAGATCGCCTACCGCAGCCATTCGGTCACCGCCGCCGTGCTCGACACCTTCGGCGAGGTGGAGTGGCTCACCGAGACTGACATCTTCGACTTCGACTACTGGCCGATGGAGCTCTACAAGCTCTCGACGGCACCGGCGCGCCTCGAGCTGCACGCGCTCACGATCGACGCCGCATGGGCGCCGGCAGGGCTTGCCGAGCTGCTCGCGGCACGCGGCGCGGTCATCGTCGGCGACGCTGCGGGCGCGGCCGAGCTGGGCGGGATCGACGCCGTCGTCGCCGAGAGCGACGGCCGGGTGGTCGCCACCGCGACCGCCTCGGGCGCCGCGTATACGATCGCGGGAGGCGCGCTCGCAGCCGTGGCCGAGACGGTCGCCGGCGTCCTCTCCGGCCGGCTTCCGCTCGCACCCGGCGCGACCCTCACGCTCACGCCCGACACCCCATCCACCAGCGAGGTGACATGAGCCCCGACCCGGCTGCGCTCGATCCCGCCCGCCTCTACGATGGCTACCGGCGCGCGATCGGCCGTCCCCGCGACGCGATGCCGACCCCGGCGCTGATCCTCGACCTCGACGTCGCCCGCAGGAACCTGGAGGCCATGCGCGGCCGGCTCGAGGGCCGGCCGGCGCGCCTGCGCCCGCACATCAAGATCGAGAAGTGCCCCGACCTGGCCCGCCTGCACGTCGAGTACGGCGCGGTCGGCATCGCCACCGCGACCGCGTGGGAGGCGCTCGTCATGGCCCGCGCGGGCATCGCTGACGTGCTGGTGGCAAACGAGGTGGTCGGCCCGGCGAAGGTCGAGGCGCTCGTCGAGGCGGCCCGCCACTGCCGGCTGACGGTCACGGTCGACGACCCGCGCAACGTCGCCGACCTCGCCGCCGCCGCGATCGCGGGCGGGGTGACGATGGAGATGTTGATCGAGGTCGACGTCGGCATGGGCCGCGGCGGCACGCGCAGCATCGCCGAGACGCTCACGGTGGCCGCCGCCATCGCGGCCGCCCCGGGCGTGCAGCTGCGCGGAGTGCAGGCCTACGAGGGCCACTGCATGCTCGAGCCAGACCGCGACGTGCGCATCGCCGGCGCGCACGCGGCGATGGACCTCGTGAAGCAGCACATCGGCGAGCTGCGCGCCGCCGGCCACGAGGTCCACGACGTCTCCGGCGGCGGCACGGGCACGTACGACATCACGAGCGCGAACCCGATCGTGACCGAGCTGCAGGCGGGCACGTTCGTGTTCATGGATCTCTTCCACGGCACGCTCGTGCAGGGGTTCGAGCACTCGCTGACCGTCGCGTCGACCGTCGTCATCCGGCATGGATCGACGGTGGTGCTCGACGCCGGCCGCAAGAGCATCGGCATCGACTTCATCCAGCCGCGCATGGTGGGATACGACCTCGAGGCGCGCTACTTCGCCGAGGAGCACGCCCTCTTCGACTTCCCCGGGGAGCCGCCGCTTCACCTCGGCGATCGCGTCGAGCTCCTGCCCGGGTACGCCGCAACGACGGTGAACATGTACGACGTCTACCACGTGGTGTCCGAGGGGGTCGTCGTCGACATCTGGCCGATCGTGCCCCGCGGCCCCGGGATGGGGCTCGCCCAGGTGGTCTAGACGGCTCGCTCCTCGACGAGCTCGTACAGCTGCCCATCGGGGGCGCGGAAGTGCACGTAGCGCTGGTGGTCGTTCACCGCCCGCGCGTCGACCGCGACGCCCGCGGCCCTCAGGTCGGCGATCGCCTCGTCGAGGTCGGCGACCAGGAACCCGATCGAGCGCGTGGTGTCACCCATCCCCTGCGGGCCCGAGACGGCGAACAGCGAGCCGTCGGGGAGGGCGAACATGTCCGCCTCGGCGCCCGCGACCGCGACGCGCTCGAGGCCGAGGACGGTGGTCGCGAAGCGCACCATCTCGGGGCGGCGGTCGGTCGAGCTTCCCGCGAAGACCAGGCCGAGGATACGCATGTGTGAGCGAGACTACACGGCGTGCACCGCGCTCCCGCCGATCGGGAACCGAACGGCCGCCGCGCCCGTCTCAGCGGTATGCGTGCTGCCGCAGCACTCGTCGCAGGCCTCCTGCTCCTGGCCGGGTGTGGCTCGGGCAGCGCCGATCATCCGCCGGCCCGCGGGTGGGTGGCCGGGATCGCCCTCACCGGGCGGCCGATCTGCCCGGCCCCGACGCTGAACGGAACCCTATGCCACCCATCGCCGCGGCCGCACGCCGTGCTCGTCGTCACCGGCCCGGCGGGCACTCGCCAGGTCACTGCGAACGCTGCCGGCCGCTTCCGCATCGCGCTTGCCCCGGGGCGCTACTCGGTGCGCTCCGGCGGGGCAAAGGCGCTGCGTGTGCGCGTGGTCGCCGGGCGCGTCGCCCACATCCGCCTGCGGGCCTAGAGCACTCCCGGGGCGGCCCGAAGGCCGCCCCGGGAGTCGATCGCCTGCGTCAGCTCGAGCAGGGGTTGCCGCCGAGGTCCCTGTGGAAGTCCTCGGCCAGCCGGATCGTCGTGAATCCGACGTCCGGATAGGTGACGAACAGCAGCTTGCCATACTCGGCCTTCGAGGAGCCTCCGAAGAGGTTCGTCGTGCCGGGGATGTGCGCGCCGCCCTGCTGGAACATGCACCGGCCGTCGTGCTTGGTCAGCGAGTAGAAGGGATAGAACTGGGCGCCCGGAGGCGGGTTGACGCAGTTGGCGCCGGTCAGACCGTCGCACTGGGTGGTCGGGTTGCCCGGCTCCCCGCGCTCGATGCGGGCCATGTCGGTCTCGAAGGCGACCTTGTCGAGCGGCCGTCCGTCGGACGTCGGAACGGTGAAGCGCATCGGGGTCGGGTGCACCTTGCGGTCGGCGACCGGGTTTGTGAACGTGCCCGGCCAGTCGAGCTTGTAGGACGGCCCGTCGAAGTCGCCGTCGTCGAGGAAACACCCCTTGATCGGGACTGCGCCGAAGTAGTTCGCCCCGTCGAGGCAGAACTGGTCGTCGGCGTCGAGGCTGGTGTCGCCGGCCCCCGGGCTGGTGCATGCACCGGTGTTCGGGTCGATGGCGTTGCAGTACTCGAAGTGTCCGATCTCGTCGGAGGCGGCCACGTTGTAGGTGTGCGCGCCCCAGATGGTTCCGCGGCGCACGGCCGAGGAGTACATCGGGTGGAACGCGTACGGCCGGACGTGGCACGTCTTCGCGTTGGGCTGGAACATGACCTGGCCGAAGCCGTTGGCCTTGCTTGCGGTCATGGAGCCGCTCTTGCCGGTGGTGAGGTCGTGGATCTCGACCCGGAATCCGGCCGGCGTGTCGTGCATGTGCACGCGGATCGTGTCGCCCGAGCTCATGAGCAGATCCTGCTTCAGGTTCGGCTTGAGCCCGGTCTCGTTCGGATCGTGCGACAGCGCGAGCGGGTTGGCCGGAGCCTGTGACTTGCCGCTCTTGGTGACGTACGCCCAGTTGATGGGCTCCTCGCCGACGAGGAAGTTGCTCGGGTTGCTGAGACAGTCGGCGTTCTGGGAGACGCCCGTGTTCGTCTGGTCGGACAGGCTGTCGATGGTCAGGTTGGCGCACCACTTCGTGGGGCTGCACCCGAATCCGTCGAACTGCGGGATATAGCTCGGCTCGTAGAACTGGAGCTCCATGTAGGCCTGCCCCGGCGCCCTGCCGAGGTAGCGCGGCGAGCTCGGGTTCGTGCTCGTGAAGCGCGCATTGCGGTCGCTGTCGGCCGGACACGTCTTGCGGTAATTCGGCGCCGACTGCGTGTCGCACATCGTGAGGCCGAGCCAGAACGTGGCCCGCAGCTGGAAGTCGAACGTCCCGCCTGTGCCGGCCTGGTTCGGCTGCACCGGCGGGTTCTTCGGCAGCTTCATGGTGTACGTCAGGTCGTTGCCGGTCCCGGGCCGGTGCGAGTAGAAGAGCACCGACGGCTCATCATGACCCGTGTACTGACCGTTTGTCCCGATCGACTTGTACGGGTCGACGCACAGGAACGGCCGTGCCTGGCACAGGCTCTCGCTGTAGGTGTCGGCGTGAGCCACCGCCGCGGGCCCGGCGGCAAGCGCCGAGACGGCCACGACGGCCAGTGCGACTAATCGTTTCATCATCCCTCCGTGGACGCAGAGAACATGCCTCCGCGCGCGCCTCCTCGGTGGCCGCGCACGGTCCATCGCTGCATACCCGCCTGTCGTACCCCTCGGCCCACCTCCCCTCTCGGCCTCGGCAGACTCTACCCCACCCGCGCGCCCGCGCCAAGGGAGGGAATTGCAGGGCGGATACGCTGCCCGGCATGCCCCGGCCTGACACGTTCCGAGACGACGACCGGCCGGTCGTCGTCGAGCGCCGCCGCACCGAGCGGGGGGAGCTCGTGCTGCGCCGCGCGGGGGCGCATTTCGAGGTGATCGCGAACGGGACGTTCCTCATGGACACGCGCGACGGCCGCTCCGAGCGGGCGCTCGTGCGCGAGGCGCTGCCGGGCCGCGACGGGCTGCGCGTCCTGCTCGGCGGGCTCGGTGTCGGCTTCTCGCTCGACGAGGCCCTGCGGCAACCGCAGGTGGCCGAGGTGGTCGTCTGCGAGATCGAGCCGGCGGTCGTCGAATGGGCGCGCTCGCACCTGCGCACGGTGTGCGAGCACGGCGTCGACGATCCGCGCGTCCGCGTGGTCGTCGCCGACCTGTGCGACGCGCCGGCGGCGATCGAGGGGGCGTTCGACGCGATCTGCCTCGACATCGACAACGGTCCGGGATGGCTCGTGCACCCCGGCAACGCCGCCGTCTACGCCGACGCCGGCCTGCACCGGCTCGGGCGTCTGCTCGCGCCCGGCGGCCGCCTGGCCGTCTGGGCGGCGGCCGCCGACGAGGCCTTTGCGGCCCGCCTGCGCACGCGCTTCGGCGCCGTGCGGGCCGTCGCGATCGGCGTGCCGCGCGGCCCCGACGACGTCGTCTACGTCGCCGAGCGGCCGGCGGTCAGTCCGTCCACCAGTCCCTGACCATCGAGCCGTCGCCGCCCTCGGGCCGGTCGGATCCGATCGCGATCACCTCGAGCCCGTCCGGGCCGGAGCGGAAGCCGCGCATGACGTCGGGCGCGACGCGGACGACGTCCCACTCCCCGATGTCGAACACCTCGTCGTCGAGCCGCACCTGACCGGATCCGGCGACGACCAGGTAGGCCTCCTCCTGCTCGCGGTGGCTGTGGCCGATGCCCAGCTGGACGTTCGGGTCGTAGCGGAAGTAGCTCACGCCGAGGTGTTCCGAGCCCAGGGGGCCGCGGCCGAAACGGGCGTCGACGCCCGCGCCGCCGGACGGCTCGAGCTGCTTCAGGTTGACGATCGTGTGCCGGCTCATGGTGGGTCCTTCCTTCGCGTGCATCGGCCCGCAGTCTCGCACCGGCCCGGCTACGCCGGCGCCACCGGCTGGCGGATGATCGTGCGCAGGCGCTCGGGCGCCGCCCGGCGGGGATCGCCCAGGTAGATCTCGTGGTGGCGGCCGCGGCGCACGAGCCCCTGCGCGGCGATGAACGCGTGCAGCTGCTCGATCGTGGGCGCCTCGGCCGCGTACGGGCCGACGTGCAGGATCTGGGCCGCCCGTCCCTCGGCGAACCGCTCCAGGCGCAGCGCGCGTGCGAGTGGAAGCGCGCGCCGCTCTGCGGCCTGTGCCGCGGCCTGCTGCACGAGCTCGGCGGTCACGACCGGAGGCTGGCGGATCATCATCGTCCAGTCCCAGTCGGCCTTGCTCGCGGTGGCGAACTCGGCCATGTCCGGCACCGACCACAGGCCTTCGAGCGGCCCGACCCGGAACACGGGGCCGCCGGTGCGCTTGATCTCGGATCGCAGCGTGTAGGACACGGTGAAGAGCGCCTGCAGCGCGTCGCGGTAGGACTCGGACACGTTGGGGTCGCCGTGGCCGTCGAGCGCCAGGAAGGCCAGCTCGGGCACGTCGACGAGCCGCGGCTCCCGGCCTGCGCGCAGGAGCAGGCCGAGCGCCCGCTCCGAGACCGCCGCTTGCGCCTCCAAGGCGTCGCACCTCCTTCCACATCCAGGCTAGAGGCTGCGCCGTGCGGCGGCATCGGGGTTTCTACTCGTCGGCCATGTCGAGCAGGGTGGTCACGGTCGTCCAGTTGCGGGCCGTCGCCGCGACGCCGAGCCCCTTGCCCGAGAGCGCGGTGGCCAGGCGCGAGCGCGCGACGCCCTCCGGGTGCCAGGCGTAGAGCTCGCGGCCGATCGCCTCGAACCGCTCGCCGTCGACGGCGAGCGCGGCCAGCTTGCCGACGGCGTGGGCGTCGAGCGCCTTCGCCAGAAACGTCACCTGGTAGCGCTTCGGCGTCTGCGCGACGGCGCCCAGCGGATCACGCCGCACCACGTCGGCCAGATCGGCGCGGGTGCGCACGACGACGGCGATGTCGAGCCCGAACGCCTCGGCGATCAGGGCCTGGCACTCGGCGGCCAGCCGGTCGGGCGACGCGTCGCTCGAGAGCACGACGTTGCCGCTCTGGACGTAGGTGCGGACGTCGCCGAACCCGGCGCCCGCGAGCCGCTCGCGCAGCGCGGGCATCGCGATCCGGTTGTGCGGGCCGATGTTGATCCCGCGGAGGAGGACGATCTGGCGCATCGGCGTTGCCGGCAATCGTAGATCGGGGCGAGAATGCGCGCCGATGCCGCGCTGGAGTCCCGAGCGCGTCGTCGACGAGGCGCTCGCGCGGCGCCTGATCGGCGACCGGTTCCCCGACCTGCGGGAGGCGCCGCTGCGGCTGCTCGGTGAGGGGTGGGACAGCACCGCCTGGCTCGTCGGCGGCGAGTGGGTGTTCCGCTTTCCACGCCGCGAGGTGGTCGTCCCCGGCTTCCGTCGCGAGCTGGCCGCCCTGCCCGCGCTCGCGCCGCACCTGCCGCTGCCCGTGCCGGTGGCCACGCACCGCGGCGAGGCGGACGACGCGTTCGGCTGGCCGTGGGCCGGCGCGCGCTACCTGCCGGGGCGCGAGCTGGCCGAGGCGGCTCCGGCCGCCGCCGACCGCGTCCGCCACGGCCGCGACCTGGGCCGGTTCCTGCGGGCGCTGCACGACATCGACCCGGCATCGGTCACCGTCGCCGGCGAGCCGCTGCCGGTCGACCCGGTGCGACGCAGCGACATGCCCTACCGCGTCGGGCTTGCCGAGGAGCAGCTGGGAGCGCTCGCAGCGCTCGGCCTGTGGCGGGCGCCGGCCGCGCTCGCCGAGGTGCTGCGCCGCGCCCGCCGGCTGGGCCCGGCGGAGGGGCTCGCGCTCGCCCACGGCGACCTGCACCTGCGCCACCTGCTGGTCGATGCCGGGGGCGAGCTCGCCGGGGTGATCGACTGGATCGACGTCTGCCGCGCGGATCCCGCGATCGACCTGCCGCTGTACTGGGCCTACCTCACGCCCGCGGCGCGGGCGGCGTTCCATGACGCGTACGGGCCGGTCGCGCCCGAGCAGCTGCTGCGGGCGCGCGTGCTTGCAATCTTCCTCTGGGGCGCGCTGGCCGAGTACGGGCACGCGATGGGGATGGGGCCGCTGCGCCGCGAGGCGCTCGCGGGCCTCGACCGCGCGGTCTGCGACCTCGCCTGAGCAGGCGAATCGCCCGCCGCGTCGAACCCCGCCGCAGTCCACCGCCGGCGCGAAAGGATCACCGATGATCAACCAGGCCAACACCGGGTTCATGCTGCTCGCCGCAAGCCTCGTGATGCTGATGACCCCGGGGCTCGCCTTCTTCTACGGCGGGCTCGTGGGCCGCTCCAACACGCTCACGATCATGATCCAGAGCTTCGCGTCCATGGGCATCACGACCGTCATGTGGTGGCTCGTCGGGTACTCGCTGTGCTTCAGCGGCGGGTCGGACGGGATCTACGGCAACTTCCACCTGGCGTTCCTGCGCGGCGTGACGCCGTCGTCGATGTACACGCCGTCGCACATCCCGCTCGTCGTGCTGATCGCCTACCAGATGATGTTCGCGATCATCACGCCGGCGCTGATAACCGGGGCCTTCACGAACCGGGTCACGTTCAAGAGCTACCTGATCTTCCTGGTCGTCTGGCAGCTGTTCGTCTACTACCCGTTCGTGCACATGATCTGGGGCAACGGCCTGCTCGCGCAGTGGGGCGTGCGCGACTTCGCCGGCGGCATCGTCGTGCACGCGTCCGCCGGCTGGGCGGCGCTGGCCTCGGTGCTGTACATCGGCAAGCGCCGGATCGTCGACGCGCCGCACAACATCCCGTTCATCGCCCTCGGCACCGGCCTGCTCTGGTTCGGCTGGTACGGCTTCAACGCAGGGAGCGAGCTCAAGGTGGACGACATCACGAGCATCGCGTTTCTCAACACCGACATCGCGGCGTCGTTCGCGGCCACGACGTGGCTCTTCGTCGAGTGGCGGCATGCCCGCAAGCCGCACTTCGTCGGCCTCCTCACCGGCGCCGTGGCGGGCCTCGCGACGATCACGCCGGCGGCCGGCTTCATCCCGATCTACGGCGCGGTGATCATCGGCATCGTCTCCGGCCTCGTCTGCTACTACGCCGTCCAGCTCAAGAACCGCCTGCGCTGGGACGACGCCCTCGACGTGTGGGGCGTGCACGGGGTGGGCGGCACGCTGGGCATCATCCTGCTCGGCGTCTTCGCCAGCACGAGCGTGAACCCGGCCGGCGGCGTGGGCCTGATCCACGGCAGCGGCGCGTTCTTCGGCAAGCAGGTCGCCGCGGGTCTCGGCTGCTCGCTCTACGCGTTCATCTTCACGTGGGTGATGCTGAAGGCGATCGACAGGGTCACGCCCGTGCGCGTCGGCGAGGAGGCCGAGCTCGGCCTCGACGAGGCGATGCACGGCGAGTCCGCCTACCCGGGCGCACCCGCTCCGGCGATGTAGGCCAGGCGCTCACCAGACCGGCCGGGCGCGGCCGGCGTGCACGTCGGCCAGGCTGCCGCCGCGCTCGGCGACGCGCAGCAGCATGCGCCGGGCGGCGTCGACGTCGGCGTCGCCCAGGTCGCGCCGCAGCTCGGTCTCCATCGCGTGGCTCTCGGCGAGCGCGGCCCGGCGCACCCCCCGCCCGCGCTCGGTCAGCGTCAGGATCTTCGCCCGCCGGTCGGCCGGGGCGGGCCGGCGCTCGACGAACCCGCGCGCCTCCATCTCGTCCACGACCTTGATCGCCGCCTGCTTCGTGACGCCGAGCCGCTCGGCGAGCTCGGTCAGCGTCAGGCCCCCGTTGGCGAGCGCCCTGATGACGAAGCCGAACGGAGGGCGCATGTGCGGATAGCCCGCCGCGCCCACCGCGCGCTCGAGGCGGTCGGCGACCGCCCGGGTGGCCGCGACGATCAGGATCGCGAAGTCGGCGCCCGGTAGAGAAGGTTCATCTCGGTGAATCATTCACCGTAGTGTACTATCTGCGCCGGACAACCCCGAGCAAGGAGCCTCCTGTGCCAGTGATCACCGATACCGCCGCCCCTCGCTTCGACGTCGAGGGCACCCATGTGGTCGGCCTCGCCTCGCCCAGCCGTGGCGCGGCCGAGACGAGCGTCTGGCGCCTGCGCCTCGATGCGGGCCACGCATCGCCGCCGCACACGCTCGATCGCGAGGAGATCTTCGTCGCGCTCGCCGGGGCCGCCGAGGCCCGGTTCGCCGACACGACCGAGCGCGTCGAGGCCGGCGGCGCGCTGGTCGTCCCCGCCGGGCGCGAGTTCCTGATCGCCAATCCGGGGACCGCGGAGTTCGAGGCCGTCGTCGTGCTGCCCGCGGGGGCGGGAGCGGTCGTGGACGGCGTGCGGTTCGTGCCGCCGTGGGCGGAGTAGCGTGAGGCGGGCGCACCGTGCCGTGCGCCCCGCCGGCGCGCCGGGCGTCAGCGGTGGCGGCGCGAGGGCCGGTGCTGCGCAGGGATGCGGCGGCCGTTGAACGCCATCGCCGGCCGCGGCTCGCGCGGAGCCTCGACGATCTCCTCGGAGGGCGCCGTGATGTGGATCCCGATCAGAGGCCGGCGCGGGTCGCGCACGCTCTGGAGCGCCTCGTCTGCCGTCTCGGCCTCGGTCGAGAGGACGGTTGACGAGCCGCTCTGATAGCGCAGTTCGACGGTGAACTCCATGTGGCGCTCCTCTGGGTGGATGGGTGTGCGGGCCGGGCGGATCGGCCCGCGGTGACGGTCCGGCTAGCGGCCGGCCGCCGGGGGCGGCTCGGCCTCACCCTCGTCGCCGTTCTGGCTCTTCGGGCTCGGGTCAGGGAACCCGGCCGCCCACAGCACGGCCTTCAGCCGGCGCAGGTCGGCGAGCTCGCGCCGGCCGTAGGCGAACGCGACGGACTCCCGCAGCGCCCGCTCGAACTTCGTGTTGCGCTCGAGCGCATCGCGGAGCTGGACGCGCAGGTCGTGCTCGGTGCGAACCCCGCTCGCGGCGGCTCTCTGCGGCGCTGCCTTCTCCACCTGGGGGCTACCACCGTCGTCGGGCGTTTTACGCACTGCGCTCCCCTCGTCTGCGTCGGGCCGGTCAGATCCCAGCCAGCCGGCTTCGCACGTGCCTCTGGGGGGAGCCCCTTAGCCTGCACCTTAGCAGCGCGGCGGCCCGCGAGACCCCCGGAGGCCGCCGAGGCACTGCTAGACTGGCCGTTCGGAGAACGCCCGCCACATGGTGGTCCTGCTCGCCAGAGGCTCCCAGGTAGCTCGCTGACTCGTCGCCGACGGCAAGGCCCGTCTGACTCCAGGGAGCCACCAATGGAGATTCCCGTCATCCCAGCCGGCATCGCGCCGGGGGACGCGCCGAGCGCACCGCCGCTCGACGATCCCGCCGACCCGCCGCACCCGCTGCTGGTCGTCGTCGCCGGTGGGGGCGACACGACCGAGACCCGCGCGACGCTGCACGCCGTCCCCCACCCGGAGTGAACAGCCCCTCGGCGCCCTCATCCGCCGCCGAGCGGATCCGGTTCCGCGGAGCCGGTGACTTCTCGCGCCTGCTCAACGAGCGGGCCGAGGTCGTGCTCGGAGACGCCGCCGCCATGCGGCGCGCCTACCGCATCATCTGGGCCAAGTCCGCCCTCGTCCTCGTGTGGACGCTCGGGTCGTACCTCTTCCTGCTGCTGGTCGCGTCGTCACCGGCGGCGGCCATCCCCGGCGCCGTCTCGCTCGGCCTCGCCGCCGCCGCGATCGGCTTCTGCATCATGCACGACGCAAACCACGGCGGCTACTCGCGCCGCCGGGTCGTGAACCGGCTCGCGGCGCACTCGCTCGACCTGATCGGCGGGTCGTCCTACGTGTGGTCGGCCAAGCACCTCGCCCATCACACCTACACGAACGTCGCCGACCACGACCCCGACATCGACGCGCTGCCGTTCGCCCGGTTCGAGCCCACTCAGGCGCGCCGCCGCTGGCACCGCTACCAGCACGTGTACATGTGGCTGCTGTACGCCTTCGTGACGGTGCGCTGGCAGGCGGTCACCGACTTCACGTTCCTGGCGCGCGGGTCGGTCGGCCAGTCTGCCTTCCGGCGGCCGCGCGGGTGGAACCTCGCCGGCCTGGTCGGCGGCAAGGTCTTCTTCGTCGTGTGGGCGATCGCGATCCCGCTCGCGCTCCACACGCCGCTTCACGTCGCCGAGGTGTTCCTGCTCGCGTCGGCCGTGGCGTCGCTCTCGCTGACGGTCACGTTCCAGCTCTCGCACTGCCTCGAGGAGGCGATCATGATCGCCCCCGCCGACGGCGCGGGCGCCGAATGGCACGTCCACCAGGTCGAGGCGACCGCCGACTTCGCACAGCGAAACGCCGTGATCCGCTGGTACGTCGGCGGCCTGAACCACCAGATCGAGCACCACCTGTTCCCGCGGGTGCCGCACACCCTGCACCCGAAGCTCGCGGGCATCGTGCGCACGACGGCGCTCGAGTGCGGCGTGACCTACAACGCCCACCCGACGATGCGCGCTGCGCTGCGGTCGCACACGCGTTGGCTCAAGCAGATGGGCGCCGCCGCGCCCGAGGGGGCGTAAACGCGAACGCGGCGTGCGGCGCGCCTCATGGGCACGGCCGCACGCCGCGGACGTTCACGATCTAGGCGACGGGCGAGACGTTGGTCGCCTCGGGGCCCTTCGAGCCCTCACGGCTCTCGTAGCTCACCTTCGAGCCCTCGACGAGCGACTTGAAGCCGTCGCCGGTGATCGAGGAGTGGTGGACGAACAGATCCTTCGACCCTTCGTCCGGCGAGATGAAGCCGTAGCCCTTCGCGTCGTTGAACCACTTCACGGTTCCAGTTGACATGTGCACCTCCCTTACGTGGTAACGAACGAGTAAGGAAGTGCGGATGCGCAACCGAACTGAGCGTTCTTGACCCCGGCACCGTAGCACGCCCTGCGGGCCGCGCGTGAGTTACGTCCATGCGTGTAGCCGCTCGGCCAGAGCGCGCACGCTCGCGCGCAGCTCGTCCGGCCGGCGGATCGTGAAAGCGCAGCCGAGGCCGGCGAGCACCGACGCCATCCAGTCGAGCGAGCTCACGCGCATGCGCAGCAGCGTCCCGCCGTCGGCCTCGGCCAGCTCGGCCATCGTCCCGGGCAGGCGCTGGGCGGCGCGGTCGAACGGCATGTCGAGCAGCACCTCGACCTCCCACGGCCACGGCACCCGCGCCAGCGACGTGCTCACGTGCGCCACCGCGTCGAACCCGTCCGGCGGCGCGAGCGCCGGCAGGTCGGTCACGGTGATGCCCCGCATGCGGTCGACGCGGAACGTGCGCAGATCGTCGCGTGTGTGGTCGTGCGCGGCCAGGTACCAGCGCCCGGCGTGCACGACCAGCCCGTGCGGGCTGAGCTCGCGGCGGGTGCGCTCGCCCGAGAACGAGCGGTAGCGGGTGCGCACCCGGCGCCGGCGCCGGATCGCCTCGGCGAGCGCGAGCGCGCTCTCGCCGGGCACCGGCGCCGCCGACCGGGCGGCCGCGGTGAAGTCGAGCGCGTCCTCGAGCGCCTGCACGCGCCGCCGCAGTGGGTCGGGCAGCGCCCGGTGGATCTTTCTGAGCGCGGCCTCGGCCGCCTCGGGCGAGCCGGCCAAGCCCAGCCGGCGCGCCGAGACGACGCCGAGCGCGACCGCCACCGCCTCCGCGTCGTTCAGCATCAGCGGCGGCAGGCGGAACCCCGGCCGCATGGCATAGCCGCCGCCGACGCCGCGCTGGCCCTCGACCGGGATGCCGAGCCCGCGCAGCGCCTCGATGTCGCGGCGCACCGTGCGGGCGTCGATCGCCAGCCGGCCGGCGATCTCGCGGCCGGTTGCGACCGGCTGGGCCTGCAGAAGCTCGAGCAGCTCGAGCAGGCGGGCGGTGGGCGTGCTCACCCGCGCAGTGAAGCACAGATAGCGGGCGGAATCTGCCCTATTTGATCGTTACCGTGCAGCCCAGGCACGCGACGGGAGGATGCGATGAGCGAGACGGGACGGATACAGGGCACGGCGCGGGACTTCGACTTCTGGATGGGCAGCTGGACGTCGCACAACAGGCGGTTGCGCGAGCGGCTCGCCGGATGCGACGACTGGGACGAGTTCGAGGCGACGAGCGTCGCCCGGCCGATCCTGGACGGGATGGGCAACGTCGACGAGTTCCGCACCGACTACGCCGGCGGGTACGTCGGCATGTCGATCCGGTTCTTCGACCCCGTCGCGTGCGCGTGGTCGATCTACTGGGCCGACTCGCGCACCACGGGCCTGCTCGAGCCGCCGGTGGTGGGCGGCTTCGCGGGCGACGTCGGCGTGTTCGAGGGGCCGGACACGTTCGCCGGCCGGCCGATCGTCGTGCGCTACACCTGGTCGCGTGTGACGACGCCCGCGCCGCGGTGGGAGCAGGCCCTCTCCGACGACGGCGGCCGCACGTGGGAGACGAACTTCGTGAGCGACTTCACGCGCATCGAGGACGCGCGATGAGCGCCGTCGACACGGAGGGTCAGATCCCGGCCGCCTACCGGCACGCGGCGAAGCTCGCCGTCCCCGGCGAGCCGGTGCGGATCGGTGCGGCCATCCTCAAGTGGTACGAGGTGGCCCCGGCCGGCAGTCCTGTCCCCGAGGCGATCCGCACCCTCGCCCGCGGTGCGCTCGAGGGGCCCTCCGCCGCATGGGAGCTCGAGCTCGGCGACGAGCTCGGCTTCGTGATCCTGCACCGGTGCGGGCGGGACTTCTACTTCCTGCTGATCTGCACCTGGCGCAACCAGAACGAGGTCTGGGAGACGGTCTGGGCCAAGGACGGCGATGCCGACGCGGCGTTTCGGCCGTGGCGGACGGCCGGCGCGCACCGGCCGGCGTTCTGCGTCTGGGAGCTCGGGGTGGTGTGCCACGAGGCGCGGGCGTGGAGCCGCTACCTGCGCTCCGACCGCGCCGGCCACGCCCGCCGTGCCTACCTGGAGGACGGCTTCGACGGCACCGTGTGAGGGGGACACCCTGTTCCCCAAAACGGGGGTACGCGGATCGCCTGCCACCTGCCATGGTGAGTGACGACCCCTATCGGTAATCGAGGTGCGGTTCCCTTGCTTCGACGGACGATTGCGCTGGCTCTGGCCGGCCTGGCGGTGGCGGCGCCTCCAGCACTCGGGTCGCCGCCCCACTGGAACTCACAAGTGAAGAACGGTGCGGCGACGGCGTCCCGCGACGGCGACGGCTGCAGATTCGACGCGAGCTCGCCGACGGGTGAGCTCGTCGTGAGCTGCCCGCGGCACCGGTCGGCCACGCTCACCTACGTGTTCTTCACACAACATCGCGCCATGGGCATCCCCACCGGCGCGATCAGCGCGTCCGGCTGGGCGTACGTGGCGGGCCCCGTCGCGATGTCGGGGACGTCGCTGCGCGTCACCGTCAGAGTGCACGGCACTGCCACGGTGAACACGGTCAGCGTCGAGTACTACGGCTGACCCTCAGCCGAGCGCCGTCACGAACTCCTCCAGCTCGCGCTCGATGTGGTCGCCGGGCAGCTCGTGCTCGCAGTAGTGGTATTCGACGATCCGCTTCTCGGCCGTGATCGCGTTGTAGGCCGCGTATACCGTCGAGGGCGGGCAGCACGCGTCCATCAGGCCGACGCTGACGGTGGTCGATGCCTTGATGCGCGGCGCCAGCACGGCGTTGTCGATGTAGCGCAGGGTGTCGAGCACGCGCGGGATGTGCGCCTGGTGGTGTGAGAGGAAGTCGACGAGCTCGGTGTAGGGCGGCTCGGCGGCGATCGCGATCGCGTGGGGGATGTCGCACAGGTAGGGCATGTGCGCCTGGCACAGGCGGATGCGGTCGGGGACGAGCGCCGACGTTGCGAGCGCGAGCGCACCGCCCTGGCTGAACCCGGCGACGGCGATCCGGTCGGGGTCGACCCGCTCGTGGGCGGCCGCCGTCTCGACACCGCGCACGGCGTCGACGTACAGGCGGCGGTAGTAGTAACCGCGCGGGTCGAGGATGCCGCGGGTCATCACGCCGGGGGCCTCGGGGCCGGCCGCCGTGCCGGCGCCGGGATCGCCCGTGTCGCCCGACGTCCAGCTCCCGCCCTGGCCGCGGCTGTCGACGACGAGCTCGGCATAGCCCGCGGCGGCGTAGAGGGTGTGCTCGGCCGCCTCGCCGCGGCCGCCGCCGTAGCCGATGAAGGTCACCCGGCACGGCAGCGGGCCCTCGGCGCCCTGGGGGCACAGAAACCACGCGCGCACGGGGTCGCCGCCGGCGCCGCTGAACGTGACGTCCGAGACGTCGAGGCGGCGGTACACGTCGGGCCGGTAGGGCGCGAACACGGCCGGCCGCGCCTTCGCGCGCGCGTCGGCGAGGGCCTCGTCCCAGTAGGCGTCCAGGTCGTCGGGCGCGACCACCGCCGAGCGGTACGTACGCAGCTCCTCGAGGGGCGCGTCGAAGTAGGGCATCGATCCTCCACGGGTTCGTGGTTTCCGTCGGCGGGGTTATCTCACGTTCCCGGAGGGGCCGTAGAATCACGCGCACCGTGCGCGAGCACCCTTTCGATTTCAGCGGCCGCGTCGCCCTGGTCACCGGCTGCGGCAGCGAGTCGGGCATCGGCCACGCCTGCGCCCGCCTGCTCGCCCGCCTCGGCGCCGCCGTGGCGGTGACCGCGACGACCGACCGGGTGGCGGAGCGCGCGGCCGAGCTGCGCGCCGGCGGGGCGGCGGCCACGGCCCACGTGGCCGACCTGACGGTGCGCGAGCAGGCGTTCGATCTCGTGGCCGCGGTCGAGCGCGAGCACGGCCGCATCGACGTGCTCGTGAACGCGGCCGGGATCGCGCAGACCGGCATCCCCGCACCCGACGCGGCGTTCGCCGACCTGACCGCGGCCCAGTGGCAGCGCGAGCTCGACGTCAACCTGATGACCGCCGTCTACACGTCGCAGGCCACGCTGCCGGGCATGGCGGCTCGCGGCTACGGCCGGATCGTGATGATCTCGTCGGTGACCGGGCCGATCGTGATGGCGCCGCGCCAGGCCGGCTACGGGGCGTCGAAGGGGGCGATGGACGGCGTCATGCGCTCGATCGCGCTCGACTACGGCCGTCGCGGCGTGACGGCCAACTCGGTCGCCCCCGGGTGGATCGACACGGCGTCATCGCTCGACGACGAGCTGGTCGCGGCGCGCTCGACCCCCGTCGGCCGCGCCGGTACGGCCGAGGAGGCCGCCGCCGTGGCGGTGTTCCTCGCGTCCGAGGCGGCGGGCTACGTCACCGGGCAGGTGTTCGTGGTGGACGGCGGCAACACCATCCAGGAGCCGCACGGCATCGACCTGTACGGCGACGACGCGTGAGAAGAGCGGGGACTGTCCCCGCCATGCGGGGACAGTCCCCACACCCTCCGGTCAGCGCTTCAGCTCGATCTCGACGAAGATCGCCGTGCGGCCGGTGCGGTTGACCACGTTGTGCTCGGTGCCCTCGCGACCCTGATAGGGCGAGCCGGCCGTCTGCTCGAGCCGGCGGACGGTGCCGTCGCGATCGGTGACCTCGAACGTGCCGCCGGTGACCGGCACCACGATGTAGTCGTGCTCGTGGCGGTGGTCGCCCGTCTCGTCGCCGTCGGCGAACGTCAGCGTCGTGACCCGGACGCGGTCGTCGTCTGCGGACTGCTCGGAGCGGGCGATCGCCATTGTCTCGTCAGCTCGAGGCGCTGACCCCGACGCCGATCGGGCAGGAGACGCCGGTGCCGCCGATGCCGCAGTAGCCGCCCGGGTTCTTCTCGAGGTACTGCTGGTGGTAGTCCTCGGCCGGGTAGAACGTGCCCGCCTCGGCGATCTCGGTCGTGATCTCGCCGCGGCCGGAGGCCTTCAGGGCGCCGGCGTACGCGTCGCGGGTCGCGATCGCGGCGTCGCGCTGCTCGGGCGTGCGCCAGTAGATCGCCGAGCGGTACTGGGTGCCGTGGTCGTTGCCCTGGCGCATGCCCTGGGTCGGGTCGTGCCCCTCCCAGAAGATGCGCAGGATCTGCTCGGTCGAGATCCTGGCCGGGTCGTAGGCGACGAGCACGGCCTCGGTGTGGCCGGTCATGCCCGAGCACACCTCGCGGTAGGTCGGGTTCGGGGTCGAGCCGCCGGCGTAGCCGACCGCGGTCGTGTAGACGCCGGGGGTCTGCCAGAAGATGCGCTCGGCGCCCCAGAAGCAGCCCATGCCGACATAGAGGTAGTCGATCCCCTCCGGGTACGGGGGCAGGAGCGGCGTGCCGAGCACCGCGTGGCGCTCGGGGACGTCGAAGGTCAGATGGTCGCGTCCGGGCAGGGCCTGATCGGCCGGGGGGACGGCGCGTGGCTTGCGCAGAAACATGCTGAGGAATCCTTTCATCGTGTCACCCATACGGTCTCGCCTACGCCTCGAGCGTTACAGCGAGTCCGATGTCGACGTTGCCGCGCAGGGCGTTCGAGACCGGGCAGCCCTGCTCGCCCTCCCTGGCGAGGCGCTCGAACCCCGCCTGGTCGAGCCCGGCCACGCGGCCGCTCACGGACAGGTCGCTGCGCGTGATGCCGGTGCCGGGCGTGAAGTGGCAGACCGCATCGACCGTCAGCCGCTCGGGCGCATGGCCGGCCTCGGCGAGGGTGTGCGAGAGCGCCATCGCGTAGCAGGCCGCGTGCGCGGCGGCGATCAGCTCCTCGGGGCTCGTCTTCGGGTCGGGGCGGTTCGTGCGTGCCGCCCAGGTGACGGCCTGCTCCGGGAATGCGCCGCTGGCGACGCTGACGCTCCCGCTGCCACCCTCCAGATCGCCTTCCCAGACCGCATGTGCTCGCGAATCCGCCATCGTGATCCCTCCCCGTTGGACTGCCCCGGACGATAGCCGTCCGCCGGTGTCGGTCACGCCCTGGCGTGGGCCCCAGGGTGTGATCTATCGTCCATGCGAGATGACCTTTCGCGAAGTCGTCGCCTCCTAGGTGGAGGGCGGCGCGCCGATGCCCGCGCTGCGCGTGCACGTGCGCCTGTCGGGACCGCTGGCGCAGCGCCTGGGTGCGCGGCGCGCGATCGACCTCGAGCCCGGCGCGACTGTCGACGACCTGGTCGCCGCGCTCGCCCGCGACGCCGGGTTCGACGCCGCGCGATGCGCGGCCTGGCGGTGGTCGCCGAGGGCAGCTTCGTCGCTCGCACCCGCGCGGTGCGCGACGGCGAGGAGCTACGACGTGCGTGGTGCCCGTCGCGGGCGGCTGATCGGCCCGCGAGACGGGGCCGCCCCCCTCGCCGGACGCCGGGGCGTCGGCGCGGGGGGCGGCGGTCGTCCCCCTTGACCCAGCGCTAGAAGTCGTCAGGGTGCGCGCCGGCGGTCAGTCCGTAGATCACGAGCAGGCTCGTGGTCACGCCGACCAGTGCGGCCCATGGCGCCGCGAAGATCATGAAGAACCACAGGATCGACGCGGTCCCGGCGAGGAACACACCGAGGTAGCTGCCGGCCGTGTTGCGGGCCAGCGTCAGCGCGCCTGCAAGCAGTTGGAGGATGCCCCACACCACGAACACCCAGCCCCACGCGGTCAGGTTCGAGTACACGATCTGACTGGTGAAATAGCCCGCGTGGTTGATCGCTGTGAAGCCGTTGATGAGATTGAATCCACCGACCACCAGCAGCACGACGCCGGCGAACACGCTCCAGCCGGTCAGCACCAGCTTCGCGCGCTCCGCCCGGGGCGCATGGCCCATCGTTGCAGTTGCCATCTCCAACCCCCTTCTCGTGAGAGGCCTGCCACGATGGAGCATCACTCGGAGATCGCCCGCGCGCATCGGTGGCGACCCCTACGGCTATTGGCAATTTCCCTGATCTTCCGGCCGCGCTCCGCGGGCGCGTCAGGCCTCCGCCCCGTAGTGCGTCCGCACGAGCCCCTCCAGCCCGCACGCGGCGAGCGCGCGCAGCGGGGCGAGGAACGTCACCTGGACGACGCCCGGCGCGCGGCCGATCTCGATCGCGCCCGTGATCGTCGCCCGGTTCTTCACCTCCGGCACCGACATCGAGAGCAGATCGGCCGCGCGGCGCAGGCCGTTGTCGACGGCGGTGTTCAGGTCGGGGCCGGTGCCGATCACCGAGATCGGCAGCGACTCCTCGAGCTCGCCGACGCCGTTGCTGCGCGCGATCGCGGTCGCCCGTGCGCGCTCGGCGGCCGAGAGCGGCCGGGCCAGGAACGGCAGATCGTCGGGCACGGGAAGAGGATCGGGCCGTCGATCGCAAGGCCCTTGAGCACGTGCACCTGCAGCGTGACCGTGCCCGGACACGTCGCAGGTGTGGCCGGCGATCTCGCCGTCGCCCTGCATGGCGTGCATGTCGCCGAGGTAGATGCCGCCGCCGGGCACCTTGACCGGCGCGATCAGCATCGCCCCGGCGCGGACCGCGTCGATGTCCAGGTGGCCGTCGGTGCGGGCCTCGAGCTGCTCCGGCCGTCACCGCGTGCTTGTGCGGCGCGCCGATCAGGAAGGCGCCGAAGTCGCCGGCGTTGTGCGAGTCGGGCAGGTCGATCGCCGGCGTGGTGCCGATCTGGCCCATGAACGGCCGCAGCCGCGTGGCGACGCCGACCAGGTCGTGCGGCGCGAAGAGCAGGATCGGGTTCTGGATGGAGTGCTCGGGGATCGCGCCGTAGCCGTGCGCGTCGTGGGCGAACTCCTCGGCGCGGTCGCGGCCGACGGTCACGCCGACCCGCCACTCGTCGTCGAAGGCGATCGTGTAGCCGTTCGTGAACGCAAACGGCGCGGCGGGCTCGCCGCAGCTGGCGCAGCGCACGCTGTCGGGGCCGATGCCCTCGACGACCGTGGCCTCGTCCTCGGCGCCGCACTTCGCGCACACCTTGCGCGCAGAACGGGTCGCCGTTGAAGCGGCCCTCGATCATGCGGTCGTTCCCGGACGAGGTCGCGCGCGAGGTCACCGCGATGTCGCGGATGCAGATCGCGATCGCGTCGCCGACCTCGGCGCCCGCCACCGCGACGGGCTGCGTCACCTCGTGACCGCCGCGGATCGCCGGCGTGATCATCGGCCCCCAGCACCCGGGCGCCGTGTTGGCGACGATGTGGCCGCCGTCGCGCACCGGGCCGAGCATCTCGCAGCTCGGGCCGATGATCCCGTCGGTGAACCGGTCGACGAACACCGTCTCCGAGCCCTGCCGCGTCGTGGGTCGCGTCTCGACAGCCATGGGAATCCTCCTTGCGCGCGGGATGCGGAGCTTGCTGTTTCGCAACCTATCACCCGGGCAAAAGGGCCATACTGGCGCACACAAGGAGGACGCGCGTGACCGTCGTCATCGCGGGCTATGCCCGCTCGCCGTTTCATCCCGCCCGTCGCGGCGGCCTGGCGGGCGTGCGCCCGGATGACCTCGCGGGGGCCGTGATCGCGGCGCTCGTGGAGCGGACCGGCGTCGACCCGGCCGCGCTCGAGGACGTCGTGCTCGGCTGCGCCTTCCCCGAGGCGGAGCAGGGCATGAACCTCGGCCGGATCGCGGGCGTGATCGCCGGCCTCCCGCGTTCGGTGGCGGGTGCGACGGTGAACCGGCTGTGCGGCTCGTCGATGCAGGCGGTGCACATCGCCGCGGGTGCGATCGCGATGGGCGCCGGCGACGCCTACGTGTGCGCCGGCGTCGAGTCGATGAGCCGCGTGCCGATGGGCGGCTGGAACCCGCTTCTGAACCCTGCCCTCGTCGAGCGCATGCCCGAGGTGTACGTGAGCATGGGGGAGACGGCCGAGAACGTGGCCGAGCGGTTCGGCGTCACGCGCGGCGCGCAGGAGGAGTTCGCTCTCGAGAGCCAGCGCAAGGCTGCCGCGGCCATCGCCGCCGGGAGGCTCGCCGGCGAGATCGTGCCGGTGGCCGAGTGAGCGAGGACGGCTGCCCGCGGCCGGACACGTCGCTCGAGGCGCTGGCGGGCCTCGATCCGGCCTTCGTACGCGGGGGCACCGTGACGGCCGGCACGTCCTCGCCGCTCACCGACGGCGCGGCGGCGGTGCTGGTCACGTCGGAGGCGTTCGCCCGCGCGCACGGCCTGGCCGCGCTCGCGCGCGTGCGCTCGTTCGCCGTCTCCGGCTGCGACCCGGAGGTGATGGGGATCGGGCCCGTGCAGGCCGACGCGCAAGGCGCTCGATCGCGCCGGGATCGGCGTGGCCGACCTCGACGTGGTCGAGCTGAACGAGGCGTTCGCGTCGCAGGCCGTCGCCTGCATCCGCGAGCTCGGCCTCGATCCCGCCCGGTGCAACGTCGACGGCGGCGCGATCGCGCTCGGCCATCCGCTGGGTGCGACCGGCGCCCGCATCACCGGCAAGGCGGCGCAGGTGCTCCAGCGCGACGGCGTCCGCTACGCCCTGGCGACCCAGTGCATCGGCGGCGGCCAGGGCATCGCCACGGTGCTCGAGGCGGTCGCGTGAGCGCGATCGAGCGCGCGGCCGTGATCGGCTCGGGCACAATGGGCGCGGGCATCGCCGCGCACCTCGCGAACGCCGGCCTGCGGGTCGTCATGCTCGACCTTGGCGACGCGGCCCGTGCCGCGCTCGCGGCCCTGCCCAAGCGCTCGCCGCCGCCGCTCGTATCTGCCGCCGCCGGCCGTCTGATCCGGCCCGGGAGCCTCGAGTCCGACCTCGCGCTGGTGGCCGATGCCGACTGGATCGTCGAGGCGATTGTCGAGGATGCCGACGCCAAGCGCGCGCTCTACGCCCGGCTCGACTCGGTGCGCAAGCCGGGCTCGATCGTCTCGTCGAACACGTCCACGATCCCGCTTTCGACCCTGCTCGACGGAGCGCCCGACGGCCTTGCGCGCGACTTCGCGATCACCCACTTCTTCAACCCGCCGCGGTACATGCGCCTGCTCGAGATCGTGCCCGGCCCGGCGACGCGCGCCGCCGCCGTCGATGTGCTTCAGGAGTTCTGCGATCTGCGGCTGGGGAAGACCGTCGTGCGCTGCAACGACACGCCGGGGTTCATCGCCAACCGGCTCGGGCGTCTACTGGATCGGCACGGCAATCGGCGAGGCGCTCGCCCGCGGCCTGACGGTCGAGGAGGCCGACGCCGTGATGGGCGCGCCGCTCGGCATCCCCCGCACGGGCGTATTCGGCCTGATGGACATCGTCGGCCTGGGGCTGCACGAGTCGGTGACCGCGTCGTTCGACCGGCTGCTGCCGCCCGGCGACGCATGGCATGAAGTGCCGGCGCATGCCGACCTGCTCGGGCGGATGGTGGCGATGGGGGCCACGGGCCGGGGCGCGGGCCGCGGCTTCTACGCCCGCGACGGCGACACACGGCTTGCGATCGACCTGGAGACGCTCGACTACCGGCCGGCCGCGCGGCCGCCGCGGCTGCCCCGGACGCCGCGCGAGCTGGTCGAGATGGGCGGCCCGCTCGGCGAGTACGCCGCGGCGGTGCTCGGCCGCACGCTGGCCTACGCGGCGGCGATGGTGCCGGCGGTGACCGACCGGCCCGAGCTGATCGACCTCGCGATGCAGCGCGGATACGGGTGGGAGCGGGGCCCGTTCCAGCTGATGGACGAGCTGGAGGCCGGCGGGGGGAAGCGCGACCGCGTACGGCGCGAGCGGGCAGCGCCCCACCGGCAGCGGCTGGCCGGCAACGACTCGGCCTCGGTGTGGGATACGGGCGTCGGCGTCGCCTGCCTGGAGCTGCATTCGCCGGCGAGCGCGATCGATCTCGACATGCTGGCGATGATCGCGCGCGCGGCCGAGATCGCCGCGAGTGGGTACCGGGGTCTCGTGATCACGAACGAGGGCCCGCACTTCAGCGTCGGCGCGAACCTGGCCTACGTGCTCGGCCTCGCCAACGTCGCCGCCTGGGAGCGGCTGGCCGGGTTCGGCGAGGCCGGCCGGGCCGCCTTCGCGGCGATCAAGTTCGCGCCGGTGCCCGTGGTCGGCGCCGTGGCCGGCCGCGCCCTGGGCGGCGGCTGCGAGCTCCTGATGCACTGCGCCGCGGTGCAGGCCCACACCGACACGTACATGGGCCTCGTCGAGCTCGGTGCGGGCCTGGTGCCAGGATGGGGCGGCTGCCGCGAGCTGCTGCTGCGGGCGGCCGCCACCGCACCGGCGAACGGGCCGATGCCGCCCGCGCGGCACGCGTTCGAGGTGATCGCCACCGCCCGCATCTCGACGTCGGCCCAGGAGGCGCGCGAGCTGGGGTTCCTGCGTCCGCACGACCGCATCACCCCCAACCGCGACCGCCTGCTCGCCGACGCGAGTGCCTTCGCGCTCGAGCTGGCCTCGGGCTACGTGCCGCCCGAGCCGGCCACGATCGTGGTCGCGGGCCGCTCGGGGCGGGACACGCTCGCGCTCGGCGCGCGCCAGCTTGCGCTGCGCGCCGGCACGATCACCGAGTACGACCTGCACCTGGCGGGCGTGCTCGCAGGCGTGCTCACGGGCGGCGACGCCGACCAGGGCGAATCCGTGCCCGAGGCGGCGATCACGGCCCTCGAGGCGACGGCCGTCGGCGGCCTCTTCCGCGAGGAGCGCTCGCTCGCCCGCATGGGTCACCTGCTCGAGACGCGCCGGCCGCTGCGCAACTGACCCATGCTGACCTACCGCGCCCCACTGGCCGACTTTGCGTTCCTGCTGCGGGACGTGTTCGACCACGACGGCGCCGTCGCGACGCTCCCGCCGTACACGGACGCCCCGCTCGAGACCGTGCTGGCGGTGCTCGACGAGGCGGCGGCGTTCAGCGAGGGGGTGCTCCTGCCGCTCAACCGCACCGGCGATGCCGAGGGATGCACCTACGCCGGCGGCGCCGTGCACACGCCCGCCGGCTTCCGCGACGCCTACGCCGCGTTCGCCGCCGGCGGGTGGAGCGGGATCGGCGTCTCGCCCGACCACGGCGGCACCGGCCTGCCGGCGGTCGTCCAGGTGGCGTTCGAGGAGATGGCCTGCGCGGCCAACCTGGCGTTTGCGACCTATCCGCTGCTGAGCGCGGGTGCGGCCGCGGCGCTCGTGGCGCATGCCTCGCCCGACCAGGTCGACCGATACGTGCCGCCGCTGGCGACCGGCGAGTGGAGCGGCACGATGTGCCTGACCGAGCCCCAGGCGGGCACCGACCTTGGCCTGCTGCGCACACGGGCAGAGCCCGCCGCCGACGGCACCCACCGGATCACCGGCACGAAGGTGTTCATCACCGGCGGCGAGCACGACCTCACCGAGCAGATCGTGCACCTCGTGCTGGCGCGGCTGCCCGACGCGCCGCCGGGCACTGCCGGGATCTCGCTCTTCGTCGTGCCGAAGCTGCGCCCGGACGGCGGCCGCAACGGCGTCACGTGCGGATCGATCGAGCACAAGATGGGCATCCGCGGCTCGGCGACATGCGTGCTCCACTTCGAGGACGCCGCCGGCGAGCTCGTCGGCGCCCCCAACGCCGGCATGGCGCAGATGTTCACGATGATGAACCGCGCCCGCCTGGGCGTCGGTATCCAGGGCGTCGGCATCGGCGAGGTCGCCTACCAGTCCGCCGTCGCCTATGCGCGCGAGCGCCTGCAGGGCCGCGCGCCGGGCGGGGCGCATGCGGGCGGCGGCGCCGACCCGATCATCGCCCACCCCGACGTGCGCCGGGCGCTCCTGCGCATGCGCGCGCTCACCGAGGCGGGCCGCGCCCTGGCGATCTGGCTCGCGGTCGAGCTCGACGTCGCCCACCACCATCCCGACCCCGCTCGGCGCGAGGCGGCCGACGACCTCGTCGCCCTGCTGACGCCCGTCGTCAAAGCGGCGTGCACCGACCACGGGTTCGAGGCGGCCAACCTGGCGATCGGCGTCCACGGCGGCGCCGGCTACATCACCGAGTCGGGCGTCGAGCAGCTCGCGCGCGACGCGCGCATCAGCCAGATCTACGAGGGCACGAACGGCGTCCAGGCGCTCGACCTGGTCGGGCGGAAGCTGCCGATGCACCACGGCCGGCTGCTGCGCCGCTTCTTCCACCCGGCCGCGGCGCGCGTGGCCGCACCGCCGCCCGCCGAGCTCGCCGGCATCGCCGGGCAGGTGGCCGAGGCGCTCGCCCACCTGCAGGAGACGACGCTCTGGCTGGGCGCGAACGGCCGCGACCGCGAGCAGGCCGCCGCCGCGGCGACCGACTACCTGCGCCTGTTCGCGCTGACCGCGTTCGGCGACCTGTGGCTGCGGATGGCCGCGGCCTGCCTCGAGCCCGGCCTCGCGGGCGCCGCGTTCGCCGAGACGAAGCTCGCGACCGCCCGTTTCTTCTGCGACCGCATCCTGCCCGAGACCGGTGCGCTCGCCCAGGCGATCCGCTCCGGCAAGACCGCCATCACCGCGATCGGCGCCGACGCGTTCTGACGCCCGAGAAAGGACCGCACGCGTGATCCACGAAAGCCCTCACCCGCCCGTCGACATCCCCGACGTCTCGCTTGCGGAGTACGTGCTCGCCGACGCCCCCGCGCGCGGCGACCGGCCGGCGCTGGTCGACGCGGTCACCGGCCGCACGCTCACCTACGCCGGCCTGGACGCGCTCGCGCGCGGCGTCGCAAGCGGCCTGCAGGGTCGCGGCCTCGCTCCCGGACAGGTGGTGGGGATCCTGGCTCCCAACGTGCCCGAGTACGCGGCCGCCTACTTCGGCGTCGCGCTTGCGGGCGGCGTCGCGACGACGATCAACGGCCTCTACACCGAGGGCGAGATCGCCCATCAGCTGCAGAGCTCGCGGGCGCGGTTCCTCTTCACCGTCTCGGCCCTGCTCGACCGGGCCCTCCCGGCCGCGGCCACGGCGGGCATCGAGACGGTGTTCTCGCTCGACGGCGGCGAGGGTACAACCGCGCTTGCCGACATGCTGGGCGCGCCCGCCGATCTGCGCGTGCCGGCGCTCGATCCCGCCACGGCGCTCGCCGCGCTGCCGTATTCCAGCGGCACGACCGGCCTGCCCAAGGGGGTCATGCTGACCCACCGCAACCTGGTCGCCAACGTCGTCCAGACGCTGGCCGTGCTGCCCGGGGGCGACGAGGTCGTCGCCGGCATCCTGCCGTTCTTCCACATCTACGGCCAGACCGCGGTGCTGAACTGCGCGCTGCGGGGCGGCGACACGATCGTCGCGCTGCCGCGGTTCGACTTCGAGGTCTTCCTGGGCATGATCGCCGAGCACCGGGTGACGCGCGCCTTCGTCGCACCGCCGGTGATCGTCGCCCTCTCGAAGCATCCGGCGGTCGAGCGATACGACCTGTCCAGCCTGCGCGTGGTCAACTCGGGGGCGGCGCCGCTCGGCGACGACCTCGAGGCGGCCTGCCGCGCGCGCGTGGACGTGCGGCTGCAGCAGGGCTACGGGCTGACCGAGGCCAGCCCGGTGACCCACATCACGCCGCTCGCCGAGGCGCACCGGCCGGGCACGATCGGGCAGCTCGTCCCCAACACCGAGGCCCGCCTCGTCAAGGTCGGCACGCGCGAGGACGCGGAGTCGGGCGAGCCGGGCGAGCTGTGGGTGCGCGGCCCGCAGGTGATGCGCGGCTACCTCGACGATGCGGCCGCCACCGCGCGGACGCTCACCGCCGACGGCTGGCTGCGCACCGGCGACATCGCCACGTTCCGGGCCGGCGGCTGGCGGATCGTCGACCGGCTCAAGGAGCTGATCAAGTACAAGGGCTACCAGGTCGCGCCGGCGATGCTCGAGGCGCTCCTGCTCACGCACCCGGCGGTCGGCGATGCGTGTGTGATCCCGGTCGCAGACGAGGACGCGGGCGAGATCCCGAAGGCGTTCGTCGTCGCCCGCGCCCCCGTCACCGGCGACGAGCTGATGACGTTCGTGGCCGAGCGCGTCGCTCCGCACGAGCGCATCCGCGCCGTCGAGCTGATCGACGAGATCCCGAAATCGGCCTCGGGCAAGCTCCTGCGCCGCGTGCTCGTCGAGCGCGAGCGGGCGAAGGTGGCGGGGTGAAGCGTGAATAGACGGGGTCTGACCCCGTTTATTCAGCGAAGACCGAGCTGCGCCGGATGTCCGTCTCCTCGATCGTGATCAGATCGTCGCGCGTCAGCGGCCGCTCGAGCTCGAACAGCCGCCCGGCCTGGCGCAGGCGGGCCCGGTCGACCGCGTTTCGGATGCTGCGCGCGTTGGCGAAGCGCGGCCGCTCGATCCGCCGCTCGACGTATTCGGAGAAGGCGGCCTCGGCCTCGGGGCTCAGGCAGTAGGAGCGCCGCTCCACCATGATGCGGCCGATCTCGAGCAGCTCCTCCACGGTGTAGTCGGGGAAATCGATGTGGTGGGCGATGCGCGATCCCATGCCGGGGTTCGAGCGGAAGAAGGCCTCCATCCGGTCGCGGTAGCCGGCCAGCACCACGACCAGCCGGTCGCGCTGCGCCTCCATGATCTGCAGGAGCATCTCGATCGCCTCCTGGCCGTAGTCGCGCTCGTTCTCGGGCCGGTACAGGTAGTAGGCCTCGTCGATGAAGAGCACGCCGCCCGCGGCCCGCTGCAGCACTTCGCGCGTTTTGGGCGCTGTGTGGCCGACGTACTGGCCGACCAGGTCGTCGCGCGTCACCGACACGACCCGGGCGTGGTCGGTGTAGCCGAGCCGGTGCAGGATCTCGGCCACGCGCAGCGCGACGGTGGTCTTGCCCGTGCCCGGATTGCCCGTGAAGCACATGTGCAGCGAGGGCCGCTCCGACGCGAGGCCCATCGAGTCGCGCAGACGGTCGATCACGAGCAGCGCCGCGATCTCGCGGATGCGCTGTTTCACCGGCGCGAGCGCGACGAGATCGCGGCCGAGCTCGGCGAGCACCTCGTGCACCCCGGCGGCCGGTGCGGCGGTCGCGCTCATCCCCCGACGTGCAACGTGTAGCCGATCTGGCGGTCGGCCCGCTCGGTGCGCTCCAGCCGCAGCTCCGGCTCGCGCGGCGGCCGGCCGGCGATGAACGCAAGCGCCGTCGTCTGCCGGCCGAGCAAGCGGTCGTAGCAGACCACCTTGACGTAGGCATCGGGATGGGCGGCGCGGGCGGCGCGGACGTCGCCCATGGCGACCATGACGTCGCGCTCGGGCAGGTCGAAGCGCGGCGCGGCCCACATCTCCCACAGCGAGTTGCGCGGGTGCGGGTCGTCGGTGTGCTCGACCGAGACCGCCCAGCCGTTCCGCAGCGCGTAGCGCAGCTGGGCCTCGATCTGGTCGTCGGTCAGGTCGGGCAGGTAGGAGAAGGTTCCCTGGGTGATGCGCATCGGGCCTCCTAGGCGGGGGTCGGCGTGACGACCAGGTCGGGCGTGTCCGTCGACTCGTAGTTGAAGGTGATGTCCTTCCAGATCTCGAGCGCCGCATCCAGCTCGGGGCAGCCGCGGGCCGCCCTGGCCAGGATGTCGGGCCCCTCGGCGTGGAAGTCGTGGCCCTCGTTGCGGGCCTGGATCATCGCCTCGACCGCGACCCGGTTGGCCGTCGCGCCGGCGGCGATCCCCATCGGGTGGCCGATCGTGCCGCCGCCGAACTGCATCACGACGTCCTCGCCCAGGTAGTGCAGGAGCTGGTGCATCTGGCCGGCGTGGATGCCGCCGGAGGCGACCGGCATCATCCCCGGCAGCGACGCCCAGTCCTGGTCGAAGTAGAGGCCCGTCTCGGGGTCGGCGTGGTTGAACCGCTGCCGGCACACGTTGTAGTAGCCGCGGATCATGCGCGGGTCGCCCTCGAGCTTGCCCACCACGGTGCCCGCGTGAATGTGGTCGACGCCGATCAGGCGGCACCACTTGGCCAGCACCCGGAACGAGACGCCGTGGGTCTTCTGGCGCGTGTAGGTGCCGTGGCCGGCGCGATGCAGGTGCAGGATGACGCCGTTTCGGCGCGCCCACTTCGCCATCGACTGCAGGGCGGTGAACCCGACCGTGAGGTCGACCATGACGATCACGCTGCCGATCTGGCGGGCGAAGTCGGCCCGCTCGTACATGTCCTCCATCGTGGCGGCGGTGACGTTCATGTAGTGGCCCTTGACCTCGCCCGTGCGGGCCGAGGCCCGGTTGACGGCCTCGATCGCGTACAGAAAGCGGTCGCGCCAGCGCATGAACGGCTGCGAGTTGATGTTCTCGTCGTCCTTGGTGAAGTCGAGGCCGCCGCGCAGCGCCTCGTAGACGACGCGGCTGTAGTTCTTGGCCGAGAGGCCGAGCTTCGGCTTCGTGGTCGCGCCGAGCAGCGGGCGGCCGAACTTGTCCAGGTACTCGCGCTCCATCACGATGCCGTGCGCCGGGCCCTGGAAGGTCTTCACGTAGTGGGGCGGGATGCGCATGTCCTCGAGCCGGAGCGCGCGCAGGGCCTTGAACCCGAACACGTTGCCGATGATCGACGAGGTCAGGTTGGCGATCGAACCCTCCTCGAAGAGGTCGAGGTCGTAGGCGATGTAGGCGATGTACTGGCCAGGCGTCCCGGGCACGGCGTCGACACGGTAGGCCTTGGCCTGGTAGTGCTCGTAGGGCGTCAGTCGATCCGTCCAGACGACCGTCCAGGTCGCGGTGGACGACTCGCCGGCCACCGCGGCGGCGGCCTCGATCGGGTCGACGCCGTCCTGCGGCGTGATCCGGAACGCGCACAGGATGTCGGTGTCCTTCGGCCGGTAGTCGGGGTCCCAGTAGCCCATCTCGGCGTAGGGGGTGACGCCGGCGGTCCAGCGGTCGCGGGCACCGGCGGAGGTGGGGATCGGAGTTGTGCTCATGCGGTCAGGGTAGGGCCGTAACCATGAGACGTCCAGGTGAACTTTCGGCCGAACCATTAGAGAAATATCTATACTTGGCGGCGTGTCGATCACGCTCACGCAGCTGCGCAGCTTCCTGGCCGTCGTCCGGGGCGGATCGGTGACCGCGGCGGCCGACGCGCTCGTCGTCACGCAGCCGTCCGTGTCGGCCGCGGTGGGCGCGCTCTCGCGAGAGGTGGGTGTGGCGCTGCTCGAGCGCGACGGCCGCGGCGTGCGGCCGACGCCCGCGGGCCTCGAGTTCGCGGCCTACGCGGCCGATGTCGTCGGCCTGCTCGAGCAGGGCCGCCTGGCCGCCGCCGAGGCCGCGGGCCGCGCCGCGCGCGAGCTGCGCATCGCCGCCGTCACCACCGCGGCCGAGTCGTTCGTGCCGCCGCTCATGCGGGCGTTCGCCCGGGCGCGTCCCGAGATCGGCCTGCGGCTCGAGGTGGGAAACCGCGACCGGGTGCTCGCGATGGTGCTCGGCCACGACGCCGACGTCGCGGTGGGCGGCAACCCGCCCCGGGACGGGCGCATCGAGGCGCATGCGATCCGCCCGAACGAGCTTGTGCTGATCACGGCCGCCGACGACCCGCTGGCCGGCGGAGCGCCTGTGGCCGCCGATGCGCTGGGCGCGCGCACGTGGCTCCTGCGCGAGCCGGGCTCGGGCACACGCCTGGCCAACGAGGCGTTCCTGGCCGACGCGGGCGTTGCTGCCGAGACGCTGACGCTGGGATCGAACGGCGCCATCCGCCAGGCCGCGCGCGCCGGCCTCGGCGTCTCGTTCGTCTCGCGCGACGCCGTCGTGACCGAGCTCGACGCCGGTCTCCTGGGCGTGATCGCCGTCGATCAGCCCCCGGCGACGCGGCAGTGGTACGCGATGCGCTCGGCGGTCGGGCCGGCGCGGCCGGCGGTGAGCGCGTTCATGGAGTTCGTGGCGGGGGCGGGCGGGTAGGCAGCCCGGCGGTACCGCTCAATTGGCATCCACCGCGGATGCCAATTGGGTATTCGGGGCGGGCCGCCCCGCGGTCGGAGCTCATTGTCGCCGCCCGGCGTGAACGGCGAGGGCCCCGCAACGGCCACTTTGAGGCGTGCGCTCTCGCTGCCATTTGGCGGGCATCGAGGATGTCATTCGGGTGCGCGCTCCACCGATCGGCATCTGTCGCGGATGTCAACTGGCCGTCGTATGCGACTCCGCAGAGACACGGCGAACGGACGTCCTCGGGACGATCACCACTCGACGAGCTGCCACACGCCCGGCTGGGGCTCGTCCTCGTGCCCGCCGACCTCGGCGAAGATCGCGACCGCGCGCTTGAGCTCCTCCATCGCCTCGTCGTCGCGACCGGCGCGGTGCAGGGTGTCGGCCAGGTTGTTTCGCAGCGCCGCCTCGCGGTGGCGGTCGCCCTGGGCGGCGACGAGCGCGAGCGCCTCGCGCACGAGCGCCGAGGCCGGCTCGAGCTCGCCCGCGGCGAAGCGGGCGCGGGCGAGGTTGTTGAGCGCGGCGATGCGGATGCTGGGGTCGGCCAGCCGCTCGGACAGGGCCAGGCTGCGCTCGAGGTGGTCCGAGCCCTCGCCGAGCAGGCCGAGGATGTTGTGCGCCCGCGCGGCGGCCTCGTCGTCGCCCTCGCGCTCGGCCAGGCGCAGCGCCTCGTGGCAGAGGCCCAGCGCGTCGGGGTCGCCGCGCCGCCAGGCCACCAGGCCACGGTCGGCCTGGACGCGCGCGGGCGGTGCGCCGAGCGCGAGGGCCTCCTGCAGGTGGCGCTCGGCCGGCTCCCACTCGCCGCGGCGCTCGTGCACGGTTGCGAGCTTGTGCTCGATCCGCGCCAGCCGGGCCGGGTCGGCGTGGGCGGCGGCCGCGTCGTACGCGTGCAAGGCCGCGGCGTAGTCGCCGCGCAGCGTGTGCACGTCGCCGATCGCCTCGTGCAGGTGCGCCGGGTCGGGATGGCCGAGCGCGAGCGCCGAGCGGTAGTGCGAGATCGCCTCGGCGCCGGCCGACAGCGCTCGGGCGCGGTCACCCGCGGTTGCGTAGGCGGGGGCGGCCTCGTCCTCGCGCCCGGCGCGCTCGAGATGGCGGGCGATCAGCGCCGCATCGCCGTGGCGCAGCGTGAGCGCCTCGGCGACGCGGCCGTGCAGCAGTCGCCTGCGGGCCAAGCCAGCGCGCTCGTCGACCGCCGCGCGCACCCGCTCGTGGCCGAAGTCGTAGGCCGCGTCGCGCTCGACGATCAGGCCCCGCGCACACAGCTCGTCGAGGGCGGCGACGACCTCGTCGTCGGAGCGGCCGCTGGCGGAGCGGACGGTGTCGGAGTCGAACGTGCGGCCGATCACCGCCGCCGCCGACAGCACCTGGGCGGCGGTCTCGGAGACGGCGTCCAGGCGCGTCTGCACCACCTCGTGGACGCCGGCGGGCGTCGTGTCGGCCGGGCGGCCGGCGGCGAGCAGCTCGGCCAGGAAGAGCGGCAGCCCCTCGCTCTCGCTGTAGAGCGCGTCCGCCTCGCCCGCGCTCAGGCCCTGCGAGCGCGCCAGCTCGGCCACATCGGCCCGCGTCAGGCGCGCCAGCACGACCCGCTCGCCGGCCCGGGCGAGGCGGGCGCAGGCGTGGTCCGGGTCGGGCTCGTCGGTGCGGCGGGTGGCGAGCAGGAACAGGCGCCGCCCCTCGAGCCGTCGCGCCAGGTAGCCGAGCGCATCGAGCGACGCGGGGTCGCACCAGTGCAGGTCGTCGACCAGGACGACGCCCGCGGCGGGCGCGTCGCTCGCCAGGGCGAGCAGCTGGCACACCGCCTCGAGGAACCGCAGCCGCGCCCCGGGGTCGTCGAGGCTCGTCGCCGGCGCCGGGCCGAGCTCGGGCAGCAGCCGCGCGGCCTCGTCGGCACAGTGCGGCGGCAGCGCCGGGCCGATGCGCTCGATCGCCGAGCGCAGGAGCTGCGCCACCACGCCATAGGCGAGCGCTCGCTCGCCCGCCGACGGCCGGGCCGCGATCGCCGGCGCGCCGCGCTCGCCGAGCGCCGCCACGAGCTCCTCGGCCAGGCGCGTCTTGCCGACGCCCGACTCGCCCTCGATCACCGCCATCCGGCCGTCGGCCGCGATGCTCGCGTGGAGCTCGGTCAGGAGCCGCCAAGGGCCGTCCCGGCCGACCAGCGGCTGCGCGGGCGACGGCATCGCGGGGGGCGTCTCCGACACCGTCGGGCTGCGGCCCTCGTTGACGGCGTTGTAGAGCTCGGTGGTCTCCGACAGCGGGCGCACGCCGAGCTCGCGGTCGAGGACACGCACGCACTCGCGATACTGGCGCAGCGCGTCGCCGCGGCGGCCGCTGGCCGCGTAGCACGAGATCAGCCGGCGGTGAGAGGGCTCGTGCAGCCGGTCGAGCGCGAGCCGCTGCTCGGCCCGGGCGACGGCCTCGTCGCCTCGGCCCGACGCCGTCAGCGCATCGACCAGGCGATCGAGCGCGGCCGCCCGCTCGCGGCGGATGCCCTCGGCGGCCAGCTCGAGCCAGTCGTCGAACGCGGCGCTCGAGCGGATGAAGAAGCCGGCGAGCAGGTCGCCGCGGTGCAGGTCGACCGCGGCGGCGAGCGCGCCCGCCCCGGCCGCGGGGTCGGCGGCGGTGCGCCGGAACTCGGCCAGGTCGAACCAGGCGCCGTCGAGCGCGAGCGCGATCGAGCTGCGGTCGGCGTCGAGCCACCGCCCGCCCAGGGCCGTGCGCAACGTCGAGAGCGTGCGCCGCAGCGCCGCCCGCGACCGGTCGATGTCGAACTCGGGCCACAGCAGAGCCGCCACCACCTCGCGGCTCTGCGCATGCCCGGTCACGGCCAGGTGGGCGAGCATCGCCGTCGCCTTGCGGGTGTCGACTTCGAGGGGGCGGCCGTCGACTTCGATCAGCGGCGTGCCGAGAAGTGAGATCCTGAGCGGGTGCACGTGTCAAGCATGACACGAAGTCGCAACGGGATTCCACTCCTGGCCTGCTCCCGTAACGATTCCGGGACGGTGTCGCCGTGACACTTGCGCCCATGCCGGAGCATCCCGACACGCGTGCGCGCCTGTCCCGTGCCGCCGCGTGGGCGGCATTCGCGGTCTGCGTGGCGCTCTTCGGCGTCTCGGTCGGCTTCGGGTGGCTCAGCCGCACCCTCGCCGGCGGCGACGTGAGCTGGTCGGGCGGCGGCGTCCTCGCCACCGCCCTGTTCGTCGTGGCCGTGTTCACCTACCCCGTGGCCGGCCTCCTGATCGCGACGCGCCGGCCGGGGAACAGGATCGGCTGGATCCTGCTCGCGATCGGCCTTGGCTGGGGGGTGTCGAACGCGACGTCGTACTCCGACTACGGGCTCCGGCTGCACCATCGCGTCCCGGGGGCGACGGCGGTCGCCGCGCTCGGCTCGTCGTTCTGGGTCGTCCCGATCGTGCTCACAGGGACATTCCTGCTGCTGCTCTTCCCCGACGGTCGCCTGCCGGGGCCGCGCTGGCGGCCGGTCGCGTGGCTGAGTGGGGCCGCGATCGTCGTCGGCGTGCTGTCGGAGGTGCTGACGCCGGGCGACATGACCCAGGCGGGCTACCCCGGCACGAGGAACCCCTTCGGGGTGTCGGCCCTGGGGACGGTCGCCGACGAGGCCAAGCTCGGGCTGATCCTCGTGCCGTTCCTGATGGTGGCATCGGCCGCGGCCCTGATCGTGCGCTTCCGCCGCGCCCGCGGCGACGACCGGCGGCAGATCAAGTGGCTCGCCGCCGCGGCCGCCGTCGTGGCTGTTACCTACGCGGTCGTCGAGCTGATCTCCGTCCTTGTGTACCCGTCGTCGCAGCACGCCCCCGGGTGGCTGCTCCTGTCGCAGGGCGTCGCGCTCGTGAGCTTTGGCCTGATCCCGGCCGCGATCGGGATCGCGATCCTGCGCCACCGTCTGTTCGACATCGACCTGATCGTGCGGCGCACGCTCGTGTACGCCGTGCTCGTGGCCTGCCTAGCCGCGATCTACCTGGCCGGCGTCTACGCGATTGAGGCCGTCGTGCGCAGCGTCTCGGGCAGTTCGGGCACGCTCGCCGTCACGCTCTCGACGCTCGCCGTGGCGCTGGCGTTCCAGCCGCTGCGGCATCGCATCCAGCGGGCCGTCGACCGGCGCTTCTACCGCGCCGGCTACGACGCCGGACGTACGCTCGACGCGTTCAGCGCCCGGCTGCGCGATCAGATCGACCTGGACACGCTCTCGAGCGACGTGCTCGCCGTGGTCGGCGAGGCGCTGCATCCGGCGCACGCCGCGCTGTGGCTGCGGCCGACCGAGGACGAGCGGTGATGCGCGGCCGGGAGACGCGGGCGGCGGTCGCGGCGCTCGCCGTCACGGGCGCCCTGTTCCTGCTCGCCGGGATCATCGCGTTGGTCTATCTCCGGTTCAACGGACGGGCGACGGCGGACGCCGCCTCCTACGCCGTGCTGATGACGGGGATCGGAGCGATCGGGATCCTGATCGTGCGGCGCGAGCCCCGAAACGCCATCGGCTGGATGTTCTGCATCACCCCGCTCTGGTCGCGGTCTCGGTCGGGGGCGGGGCGATCGCCGTCTGGGCGGGCCCCGACCACAAGGACCTCCCCGGGGCGGTCATCCCGGGCTGGTTCAGCCTGTGGGCGTGGCCGATCGGGCTCGTCGGGTTCATCGTGCTCCTGCCGCTGCTCTTCCCCGACGGCCGCCCGCCGGCTGGACGGTGGCGGCACCTGCTGCGCATCGACTTCGTCGGGCTCGGCCTGATCGCCGCCGTGCTCACGACCCAGCCCGGCAGGATGTTCAGCGGCGTCACGAACCCGATCGGGATCGGCGCCTCCGACAGCACGCCGGTGATCGCGGCGGTGGCCGCGATCGTGCTCATCCTGATCCCGGCGAACCTCGCCTCGGCGGTCGTGCGCTACCGCCGTGCCGACGGGATCGAGCGGCTGCAGCTGCGGGAGGTCGTGTTCGCCGCCTGCGCGACCTTCGCCGGGTTCGTCGTGAACTCCGTGCTCGGAGGCAACTCGACGCTGTACACCGTCGTCTACGCGCTGATCCCCACCGCCGTCGGGCTGGCGATGCTGCGCTACCGGCTCTACGACGTCGACGTCGTCATCCGGCGCACGCTCACCTACGCGGCCCTCGTCGCCGTGCTCGCCGCGGTCTACCTGAGCGGCGTCGCGCTGCTCGGGGCGACGTTCCGGTCGGTGACCGGCTTCTCGAGCTCGTTCGCGGTCACCCTGTCGACGCTCGCCGTCGCGGCCGTGTTCCAGCCGCTGCGCCGGCGCATCCAGCGCATCGTCGACCGCCGCTTCTCGCGGGCGGCGTACGACGCGCAGGCGGCGGTCGAGGCGTTCGCGGGCGAGCTGCGCCAGCAGATCGACCTGGACGTGCTCTCGGAACGCCTGCTCGCAACTGTCGCCGAGACCGTGCGGCCGCGGTCGGCGAGCGTCTGGCTCGCATCCGTAACGATCCCGGGACGGGCGTCCGGTACAACGGAGGCATGACGATGCTGCACCACACGATCCGGCGGGTGATGCTGCGCCGGCCCCAGGCCGGCGAGGTGCAGGCGCTGCCCGTCGAGGCACCCGCGGCGGCGCCGGCCGCGGCGCCCGCCGAGCCGGTCCTCGACATCTCGCCGACCGATCCGATCGTGCCGTACTTCCAGAGCGCGCCCGGCGCCGTCGAGCTGAAGCAGCTCGAGCTCGACTCCCCGGCGCTCGAGCAGATGCGCGCCCAGGGCATCACCATGGTCGTTCCGCTCGTGACCCAGGGCGAGCTGATCGGTCTTCTCAACCTCGGCCCACGCCTGTCCGACCAGGAGTACTCGCCGGACGACCGGCGCCTGCTCGAGAGCCTGGCCGCGCAGGTCGCCCCGGCGGTCAAGGTCGGCCAGCTCGTACGCGAGCAGGAGGCCGAGGTGCGTGCGCGCGAGCGGCTCGAGCAGGAGCTCGAGGTCGCCCGGCTGATCCAGCAGAACTTCCTGCCCAAGGAGCTGCCCCAGCTGCCCGGCTGGCGCGTCGCCGCCTACTACCGGCCGGCCCGCACCGTCGGCGGTGACTTCTACGACTTCATCGAGCTGCCCGGCGGCCTGATCGGCCTCGTCGTCGGCGACGTCACCGACAAGGGCGTCCCCGCCGCGATGGTGATGGCCGCGACCCGCAGCGTCCTGCGCGCGGCCGCCCAGCGCCTGCTCGAGCCCGGCACGGTGCTGCAGCGGATCAACGAGACGCTGTGCTCGGAGATCCCGCCCAACATGTTCGTCACCTGCCTCTACGGCGTGCTCGACCCCGCCACCGGCCTGCTCCGCTACGCCAACGCCGGGCACAACCTGCCGATCGTGCAGAGCGGCGGAGGAGTCTCGGAGCTGCGCGCGACCGGCATGCCGCTCGGCCTGATGCCGGGGATGAGCTACGAGGAGAAAGAGGCGATCCTCGCCCCCGGCGCGAGCGTGCTGCTCTACAGCGACGGCCTCACCGAGGCCCACGACCCGGGCCGGGAGATGTTCGGCACGGGCCGCGTGCGCGACCGCCTGGCGACCGGGCAGGTGGCCGACGAGCTGATCTCCGACCTGCTCGCGCAGCTCGACCGCTTCACCGGCTCCGACGCCGAGCAGGAGGACGACATCACGCTCGTCGCGCTGCACCGCGCCGGCGAGGGCGACGAGATGGTGCCCGTGCTCGAGTTCTCGCTGCCGAGCGCCGAGGGCAACGAGCGCGAGGCGATGCGGCGGGTGGGCGACGCCGCCGCCGCCTGCGGCCTCGAGGCGACGCGCCTGGAGCGACTGAAGACGGCGGTCGCCGAGGCGACCATGAACGCGATGGAGCACGGCAACGGCTTCCACGCCGACCGGCCCGTCGACATCGCCGTCGCCCGCTCCGGCTCCGCGATCGCGGTGCGGATCACCGACCACGGCGGCGGCCGCGAGATTCCGCACGCCGAGACGCCCGACCTGGAGGCGAAGCTCGAGGGCCGCCAGCCGCCCCGCGGCTGGGGCCTGTACCTGATCGAGAACATGGTCGACGAGGTGCGCACCGAGAGCGACGAGCACCGGCACACGCTCGAGCTCGTGATGCACCTGAAGGGAGAGGGGGAGGAGCAATGACCCAGGCTCCGCTCGCGACATCCACGCGGCACACCGAGGCCGGCGCCACGATCGTGCTCACCGGCGACATCGACGGCTCCGCACGCGATGCGCTCGACACCGCCTACACCGGGCTCGGGGACGATGAGGCGCTGCTGCTCGACTTCGCGAACGTCGAGTACATCAACTCGACCGGCATCGCCCTGATCGTCGGGCTGCTGGCCCGCGCCCGCGCGCAGTCGCGGCCGGTCAGCGCCAGCGGACTCACGCCCCACTACCGCGAGATCTTCGAGATCACGCGCCTGTCGGACTTCATGACCATCCTCGCGGACGGGCCCGTGCCCGCCGCCGACCACGGAGGCACACGATGACGGATACGACCATCCGGCGGCTGGAGGTGCGCACCCCCAGGCCGGGCTGCAGCGTGATCGAGCTGACCGGGGAGGTGACCGGCGCGAGCGAGGCCGCCCTCTCGGACGCCTACGACCGCGCCGCCGTCGACGGCACCCGCGCGGTGGTGCTCGACTTCAGCGGGCTCGAGTACATGAACTCGAGCGGCATCGGCCTGCTGGTCACGCTGCTCGTGCGGGCCAACCGCAACCACCAGCGCATGCTCGCCTACGGGCTCTCCGAGCACTACCGCCAGATCTTCGAGCTGACTCGCCTCGACGAGGCGATCGCGATCCACGAGACCGAGGACGCGGCGCTGACCGCGGCCGCCTGACCTCAGAAGGGACGCAACATGACCAGCCAACCCGACAACCGGGACGCCGCCGCATGGGCGCAGCCGATCGATCGCCTGCAGATCTCCGACGTGGAGCCGGGCGGGCGCAACATCAACGTGGCCGGCCGGCGGCAGACCTCGCCGATCCAGGGGTTCGGGCGCATGTGGCAGAAGACCTACCGCGCGCCGCTCGAGGGCATCGAGGTCACGCCGGCGCAGGTGATCGACGTATGGAAGCGCCACTTCCCCGAGTTCTGGCCGAAGGGCAACAGCTTCTTCGCCCCGCTCGCCGGGATCGCGCCGGGTGAGGTGGCCGCACTCGACCTGCAGATGCCGGGCGGCCTCAAGCTCTCGACGGGCGTGCTCGTGCTCTACGTCGACGACGAGTCGTTCACGCTGATGACGCCGCAGGGGCACATGTTCGCCGGCTGGATCACGTTCAGCGCGTTCGCCGAGGACGGGCTGACGTTCGCCCAGGCCCAGGTGCTGATGCGCGCGAGCGATCCCATGTACGAGCTCGGGATGACGTTCGGTGGGCACGGCAAGGAGGACGAGCACTGGTCGCACACGCTGCGCGCGCTCCAGGCCCACCTCGGCGCCACCGGCGACGTCACTGTGCAGAGCGTGTGCGTCGACCGCGGCCGCCAGTGGTCGAAGGCGACGAACATCTGGCACAACGCCGGGATACGCTCCGGCATCTACATGACCGCCGCACCCATCCGCATGATCGCCCGGCCCTTCCGGCGGGGCGGCTGAGGGGTTGCCCGACGCGGTCGTCGTCGGCGCGGGCCCGAACGGCCTCGCGGCCGCGATCGAGCTGGCCCGCGCCGGCCGCTCCGTGCTCGTGCTCGAACGGGCCGGCACGGTCGGCGGCGGCACGCGGACGGCCGAGCTGACGCTGCCCGGGTACCGGCATGACGTGTGCTCGGCGATCCACCCGCTCGCCCTCGGCTCGCCGTTCCTGCGCACGCTGCCGCTGGCCGACCACGGCCTCGAGCTGATCGAGCCCGAGGTGCAGGCGGCGCATCCGCTCGACGGTGGCCGCGTGGCGGTCCTCGAGCGCTCGATCGAGGCGACGGCGGCCGGCCTCGGCGGCCGCGACGGCCAGGCCTACGCGCAGCTGATGCGCCCGTTCGCAGACGGCTGGGACGACCTGGCGGGGATCGTGCTCGGCGCGCCGCGCCCGCCCCGCCACCCGCTCCTGGCCGCCCGGTTCGCGCGGGCCGGCATGCGCGGCGCGGCCGGTCTGGCCACGTCCCGCTTCCGCTCCGACGCCGGCCGCGCGCTGCTCGCGGGGATGGGGGCGCACTCGATGCGGCCGCTCGACCGCGCGCCGACCGCCGGATTCGCGCTCGTGCTGCTCGCGCTCGGCCACGCGGTCGGCTGGCCGGTCGCGCGGGGAGGCTCGCAGGCGATCGCCGACGCGATGGCCGCGCACCTGCGCGCGCTCGGGGGCGAGATCCGCACCGCGGCCGAGGTGCGCTCGCTGGCAGATCTGCCGTCGGCGAAGGCCGTCCTCTGCGATGTCACCCCGCGGCAGCTGGTCGCGATCGCCGGGTCGGAGCTGCCTCCGCGCTACGTCGCGGCGCTGCGCCGCTATCGCTACGGTCCGGGCGTGTTCAAGGTCGACTACGCGCTCTCGGCGCCGGTGCCGTGGACCGCCGAGGCCGCCCGCCGGGCCGGCACGGTGCACGTGGGCGGCGCGCTGGCCGAGATCGCCGCGTCCGAGGCGACGGTGGCGCGCGGTGGGCATCCCGCGCGGCCGTACGTGCTCTGTGCCCAGCAAAGCCTGGTCGATCCGGCGCGGGCGCCCGCCGGGGGTCACACGCTGTGGGCCTACTGCCACGTCCCCAACGGCTCGCGCGCCGACATGACGGGCGCGATCGAGCGCCAGATCGAGCGCTTCGCGCCCGGCTTCCGCGACGTCGTGCTGGCGCGGTCGGTGCGCGGTCCGGCAGCGCTCGAGGCCGAGAACCCCAACTACGTCGGCGGCGACATCAACGGCGGCGCCGCCGACCTGCGCCAGGTGCTCGCCCGCCCCGTGCCGCGCGTCTCGCCGCACGCCACGCCGAACCCGCGCATCTTCCTGTGCTCGTCGTCGACCCCGCCCGGCGGCGGCGTGCACGGCATGTGCGGCCACCACGCGGCCCGGGCGGCGCTGCGCGGCATCCTGCGCTAGCCACCGTCCAACCCCAGAAGTGGAGAATGTCCGCGATGCAGGATCTCGATCGCCGCGCCGTCGAGTGGCTGTCCGGCCTGGACTGGCCCGTCGTCACGCCGCTGATGAAGGGCCTCACCTACGCCGGTGGCGCTGCGTTCATTTGGATCGCGCTCGCCCTGGTCGTGGCGGTGCGGCAGCGGCGGCCGCTCGTCCTCGTGGTGCTCGTCATCGCCGAGCGCGTCTCGGCGGTGCTCGACGGCATCCTCAAGGACGCGATCGGGCGGCAGCGGCCGCCCGTCGCCGATCCGCACGTCCACGCGCTGATCCCGGTGCCGCACGACCCGTCGATGCCGAGTGGGCACGCGATGATGGCGTTCACCGGGGCGGTGTTCCTGGCGGCGGTGGTGCCGCGCTTTCGGTGGTGGTTCTTCGCGCTCGCGACCGGGATCGCGGTCTCGCGCGTCTACCTCGGCGTGCACTACCCCAGCGACGTGATCGTGGGCGCCGTTCTCGGCGGGGCCGTCGGGGCCGGAGCGGTGGTCGTGCTGCGCCTCTGCGAGCGGGCGCTCGATGCGTGGCGGGAGCGGAGGGGTGCGGCGCCCTCGTAGGTGGTGCCCGACGATCCAATTGGCATCCGCTCGAAATGCCAATTGGGATGCGGCCGCCCTCTGGCCACCAACCTCCACGACGCGATCGCGACCCACGCTTCAACTACGCTCGGGCCGCCATGAGCGACGCCGAGCCGACGACCACCCAGCCCTTCTCGGGCCGTACCGCATGGGCGCGGCATCTCGAGCGGCCGATGCGGGAGTTCCTGGCCACCGAGACGGGCAGCGCGGCCGTGCTGCTCGCGGCCACCATCGTTGCGCTCGTGTGGGTGAACGCCGACAGCGGCTCGTACGACTCGCTGTGGGGGACGATGCTCGTGATCAGCGTCGGCGGCCACGGCGTCGCGCTCGACCTGCGCGAGTGGGTGAACAGCGGCCTGATGGCGTTCTTCTTCTTCGTCGTCGGGCTCGAGGCGCGGCGCGAGTTCGACATCGGCGAGCTGCGCGAGCGGCGGCGTGTGACGCTCCCGCTGATCGCCGGCCTGGGCGGGATGGTCGTCCCGGTCCTGATCTATCTCGCGTTCAACGCCGGCCACGGCTCGGCCGGCGGGTGGGGCACGGCGATGTCCACGGACACCGCGTTCGCCCTCGGCATGCTGGCGCTGGTCGGGCCGCGCTTCCCCGTCCGCCTGCGCTCGTTCATGCTCACCGTGGTCGTCGTCGACGACGTCGCCGCCCTCGTCGTGATCGCGACCGTCTACACCGGCCACGTGTGGCTGCGCGCGCTGGCGGCGGCAGTGCTCGTGTTCGCGATCGTGCTCGCGCTGCGCGCCGCCGGGATCCAGATCGGCCTCCTGCTCGCCCTGCTCGGGGTGGCGCTCTGGGTGGCGCTCCTGAAGTCGGGCATCGACCCGGTGCTCGCCGGCCTCGCGATGGGCCTTCTGACCTACGCCTATCCGGCGTCGCGCACCGATCTCGAGCGGGCCAGCGACCTCTTCCGCCTGTTCCGCGAGCAGCCGACACCCGAGCTCGCCCGCTCGGCCCAGGTGGGGCTGCAGGCGGCGATCTCGCCCAACGAGCGGCTGCTTGCAGCTGTTCCATCCGTGGACGAGCTACGTGATCGTGCCGCTCTTCGCGCTCGCCAACGCCGGCATCCCGCTCTCGGGCGGGTTCCTCCGCCACGCGTTCACCTCGCCGATCACGCTCGGGATCCTGGTCGGCTACGTCGCCGGCAAGCCCGTCGGCGTGATCGGAAGCGCGTGGCTCGTCACCCGCCTCTCGCGCGGCCGGCTGCGCCCGCCGGTCGGCTGGGCGGCCGTCGCCGGCGGCGGCGCGATCGCGGGCATCGGCTTCACCGTCTCGATCCTGATCGCGACGCTCGCCTTCCACGGCGCCCGGCTCGAGGAGGCCAAGCTCGGGGTGCTCTCCGCAGCGCTCGTCGCGTCGGTCGCCACCTGGACGCTCTTCCGTGCCACCGAGCTGATGCCCAAGCCGTGGCGGCTGCGCGCGCTGATCGGGACGGCGAAGCCGATCATCGACCTCACGGTGCCGGTCGACCCTGACCGCGACCACATCCGCGGGCCGCTCGCCGCTCCGGTCACGCTCGTCGAGTACGGCGACCTCGAGTGCCCGTACTGCGGGCAGGCCGAGCCCGTCATCCGCGAGCTCCTGGCCGACTTCGGCGACGTCCGCTACGTGTGGCGGCACCTGCCGCTGAACGACGTGCACCCTCTGGCGCAGCAGGCGGCCGAGGCGGCCGAGGCGGCGGCCGAGCAGGGCGCGTTCTGGGAGATGCACGACCTGCTGCATGCGCCACCAGGATGCGCTGCGGCTGCCCGACCTCGTCGGCTACGCGGGTGAGCTCGGTCTCGACCTGGATCGGTTTGCGGAGGACACGCGCAAGCACACCGGTCGGGCGCGGATCGCCGAGGACGTCGACGGCGCCGACCTCTCCGGCGTCTCCGGCACGCCGACATTCTTCGTCAACGGCCGCCGCCACTACGGCGCCTACGACATCGACACGCTGTCGAAGACGGTGCGCGCGGCCCGCGCCCGCGCCGCCCTGAAGCCGCACCCGGCCGCCTGATTCCTTGCAGAATTGTTGCGGTCCGGCCGGCCGCGACCGCCGCGCCGAACCAGCCGCCTGCCCGTGACGTATACATCGCACGTGGACGTGACGCTGATCGCCGTCGCCGCGGTCGCCGGCCTCGCGACCTTCCTCTCGCCGTGTGTGCTGCCGGTGCTGCCCGTGGTCGCGGCCGCGTCGACGACCGGCGGCCGCCGCCGTCCCCTGGGCATCGCGGTCGGCCTCGCGGCCGCGTTCGTCGTCTTCACGCTGCTCGCTTCCCGCGTGCTGCAGGCGCTGGGGCTGCCGCAGGACCTGCTGCGCAACCTCGCGATCGCGCTCCTCGCCGTGGCGGGCGTGGCCCTGCTCGTCCCCGCGATCGGCGAGTGGCTCGGCCGCGCGTTCCAGCCGCTCGCGGCGCGCGCCGGCGGCCGGCTCGCGCGCGGCGACGGGTTCTGGTCGGGCACCGCGCTCGGCGCCGGCCTCGCGCTCGTGTGGACTCCGTGCGCCGGGCCGATCCTGGCGGCGGTGAGCGCGCTCAGCGCCGAACGCCGAATCTCGGTCGAGCTGGTCGCGATCACGCTCGCCTACGCGGCCGGCGCGACGCTGCCGCTCTTCGCCCTCGCGCTGCTCGGCCACCGCGCCGCGGACAAGCTCGCACGCGTGCGTAGTGGGGGCGCCATGGTGCGGCGGGTCTCGGGCGCCGTGCTCGTCGTGGCGGCGTTCCTCTTCACCACCGACATCCCCACCCAGCTCGCGGTCAGCGCGCCCGGCTACGTGTCCGCGATCCAGCAGGTCGAGCGCGCCCACTCGGTGGGCGGCGACCTGCGCCACCTGACCGCATCAGCCGCCAACTCCCCGGCCGCGGTCGCGGCCGGCGGCTCGCCCGACACGCTCAAGAACTTCGGGCCTGCGCCAGACTTCACCGGGATCACGAAGTGGATCAACACGCCCGGGTCGCGGCCGCTCTCGCTGCAGAGCCTGCGCGGCAAGGTCGTGCTGGTCGACTTCTGGACGTACTCGTGCGTGAACTGCATCCGCACGCTGCCCTACCTGAAGGCCTGGTACGCCCGCTACCACCGCGACGGCCTCGTGATCGTGGGCGTGCACACGCCCGAGTTCGCGTTCGAGCACGTCGTCTCGAACGTCCAGCGGGCCGTCCAGGAGCACGGGATCGACTACCCGGTCGCGGTCGACGACCGCTACGGGACGTGGAACGCGTGGGGCAACCAGTACTGGCCGGCCGACTACCTGATCGACCGAAACGGCGACGTGCGCGACGCCCACTTCGGCGAGGGCGCCTACGCCCAGACCCAGACCGACATCCGCCTCTTGCTGGGCGAGCACGGCACGGGCCCGATGGCGCACGCCCACGACGTCGTGACGCCGTCGACCAGCGTCCAGACGGCCGAGACCTACCTCGGCACCTACCGCGCCGCCGCCTACACGCAGCACCTGCACCCGGGGGCCGACTCGGACTACGGCGCGGCGACGACGACGGCCACGAACACCGTCGCGCTCGCCGGGCACTGGGACGTCGAGAGCCACCAGATCGTGGCGGGCGCGGGCGCGCGCCTGCTCTTCGACTACATCGCCCCGCGCATCTACCTGGTCGCCGCGCCGCCTGCGTCCGGCGCGGTCTCGCTCGGCGTCACCGTGGACGGCAAGCGCCTCGCGCCGGTGCGCGTCCCCGCCGACGACCTGTACCAGCTCGCCCACATGCCCACGGCCGGGCCGCACCTGCTCGACCTCTCGGTGCCCGCGGGGACGACGCTCTACTCGTTCACGTTCGGCTGACCGCGGCCGCCGACCAGGCGGCGTGCAGACCCCAGAACAGGCAGGCGCCCGACGATGCGCCCCAGCCCCCGGCGAGCACGCGCGCGCGCCGCGCGGCGGCGGGCGCGTCGCCGGCCCACACGGCGCGCAGGAGCGCCGCGGCCGCCTCGGGCAGCTCGCCCCGCTCTGCGCAGCGCAGGTAGGCGAGCCCGATCGGCGAGGAGCGCTCAGCGGCCGCTTCACCCAACTGCACCGGCCGGCCGTCCGCGGCGCAGGCGCCCGCATACCCCGCGAGCACGTCGTCGCCGGCCGGGGTGAGGCCGTCGCCCAGGCCGGCCAGGGCGCGTGCCGCCGCGGCCACGTCGCCCGCGGCGAGCAGGGCCAGGCCGGGCACGAGCGCCGGCGGCGGAGGGGGCACCTCGCCGCGGGCCGCCGCGATCGCGGCCCCGACGGCGTCGGCAGGGCCCTGCGCGGGGGGAGCGGCGACGGTCGCGCGCTCGGCCTCCGCGAACGCGATCCGCACGGGGCCCACGACCAGCTCCGCATCGGCGACCTGCGCCGGCCAGCCCGGCGAGAGCCCGACGGGGAGCCCGGAGACGGCGACCGAGAGCGGTCCGCGCGGAGCGCGCGCCCCGCACACGTGCAGGTAGTCCGAGGCGAGCTGCACGTAGGCCCCGGTCGGCTGCGCCACCTCGACCCGGCCGTGCCGCCCCGGCTGCAGCGCCCGCGCGGCGCCCGGCCCGAGCCACACGGCGCGGGCGGTGGTCACTGCCCGCCGCCGAGACCCTCGGCGAGCGCCTCGAGCGCGGCCCGGAACGGGGCGATCGGCTGGTGCGCAACCCCCGCGCCGATCTGACCCGCTCCGGCATGTGCGTGCAGCACGCCCGTGGTGATCTGCGGCGCCCGCTCGAGCTCGAGCACGCGGCGGGCGTCGATCCCCACCGGCGTCCCCGCGAAGTCGAGCCCGGGCACGCGGAAGCGCTGCGAGCGGGCGACGCAGATCGCGCCCATCTCCTCGGTGCGGCAGGCGGCCTCGGAGGCGTCGCCGCCGAAGAACGCAGCGACGGCGGGGGCGGCGGCGACGGCCATCCCGCCCAGGCCGATGCACTCGATCACCGCCGAGTCGCCGATGTCGAGCGCTGCGTCGGCGGCGGTGAAGCCCTCGCGCAGCAGCGCATCCTGCACGGGCGCGGCCGGCGCGGTGAACCAGCGACCCGGCATGCCGGCCACCTGGATGGCCATGTCGGTGCCGTTGCGCGAGATCAGCGTGATCACGGTCGAGGCCTCGACATCCGCCGCGGCCAGGGACGCGCACCGCGCCGCGGCCATCGTCAGGTTGAGGAAGAAGTGGTGGTTGCCGGCCACGAACCGGGCCACGTCCTCGCCGCCGAGCGCCGCGAACCCGCCGACCAGCTTGCGCACGAGCAGGTTCCCCGTCGCCTGGCTGCGCATGTGCAGCTCGTCGCCCATCTGCAGCCCCTGCGCCGCCAGGCCGAAGACGTCGATCGGGCCCTCGCGCTCGAGCAGCCGGGCCAGCAGCGGCGCGGCGGTGTCGCGGAAGAAGCGCAGCCGGTCGACGGACTCGTCGTCGCCGACCCCGAACCAGAGCGTGTTGCCCGGCCCCTCGTTCAGCGTCGAGAAGGCCTGCACGCCCGCCGCGGCGTCCTCGACCACCCACACGGGCATCGACGGCGAGCAGATGCCGGTCATCGGGCCGACGTGGCGATGGTCGTTCCCCGGCTGCAGGTCGACGTCGCCTGCCTCGAGCAGGCGCCGCGCGCCCGCCCGGTCGCCGGCCCAGCCCTCGAACAGGCACGCCGCCTCGATCGCCCGCCGCTGCGGGTCGCAGACGCGCTCCCAGGCGATCGGCGGCCCCGAATGCAGCAGCGTGTGGCCGGTGAGGCCGGGGACGACCTCGCCAGCCCGGGCGACGGTCACCGCACGCGGCTGCGTGGCCTCGAAGCGCTCGACGGCGGTGCGGTTGGCGGCGTCGATGCGCTCGCCCTGAGCCCCGAACAGGCGCACGAGCAGCGCCACCGCCGCCGGATCGCCGCCCGCCGGCGGGCGCCAGTCGACGTCGATCGCCTGCGCGCCCTGCGCCCGCACGGCCTCGCCGAACGCGGTCAGCCCGACATTGACGGCCGCGATCTGCCCGGGCACGCCCTCAGCCACGGCCGCCCCCGCCCCCGTGATGAAATACCGGCGTGGTCGACCTGGATGCCGTCGCGGCGCGCCTGCGCGCGTTCGAGGGGCTGCGCGGCAAGCGCGGCCTGCGGCTCGTGCACGGCCTGCCGGGGCTCGACGGCGGCGACGACGCGGCGCTGATCCCGCACGGCGACGGCTTCCTCGTCGTCTGCGCCGAGGCGATCAGCCCCGCGCTGCTCGAGGCCGACCCGTTCGCTGCCGGTGTCGCCGCGCTCGTCACCAACGTCTCGGACGTGCGGGCGATGGGCGGCAGGCCGCTCGCGCTCGTCGACACGCTCGTGAGCCCGGACGAGGAGCACGCCGCCCGCGTCCTCGAAGGCCTGGCCTGGGCGGCACGCCTGTTCGACGTCCCCGTGGTCGGCGGCCACCTCACGCTCGGCCACCCGCCCGCGCTCTCGGCGGCCTGCACCGGCACCGCCACGCGGCCGCTGCGGGCGGCGAGCGCCCGGCCCGGCGACGTGCTCCTGGCGGCGTTCTGCCTCGAGGGCGCATATCGCGGCGACCTGCCCGTGTTCACGTCGCTGCGCGACCGGGCGCCGGAGCGGCTGCGCGACGACGGCGAGGCGCTCGTCGAGGTGGCCGAGGCGGGGCTCGCCCATGCCGCCCGGGACGTGTCGATGCCGGGCGTGGCCGGGTCGCTGCTGCAGCTGCTCGAGCTGGCCGGCTGCGGCGCCGTGCTCGATCTCGACCGGCTGCCGCGGCCGCAGGGCGTGCCGATCGAGCGCTGGCTGGAGACGTTCCCGAGCTTCGGCTTCGTGCTCGCCGCGACCTCCGCGACGGCGGCGGCGGCGTGCGCGGCGTTCACGCGCCGCGGCCTTGCGTGCGCCGCGTGCGGGAGCTTCGACGACTCGCGCCGCCTGCGGCTTTCGTCGGGCGGCGCCGAGGCGACCGTGTGGGATCTCGCGGCGGAGCCGCTCACCGGCCTCGCGGGCCCGTGAGCCCGATCGTGACCGGCACGTGGGGCACGCCCCGGTAGTCGCGCGCGGGGCCGTCGGCCGACCAGCCCAGCCACTCGAAGAAGTGCAGGTTGGGCGCCTGCACCATCGCCACCATGCGCGTGCCGCCGAGCTCGCCGGCCGTCCGCACCGCGAAGCGTACGAGTGACGCGCCCAGGAGCCCCCGCCGGTGCGCGGGCATGACCGCCAGCCGGTCGCCCTTCCACAGGCCGTTGTCATCCACGCGATACAGCCTGACCGCGCCGCCGACGCGGCCGTCGACGAGGCCGATCACCGCAAGGGTGGCGGGATCGTCGTCGTGCTCGTCGCGGTCGGTGCCGGCGAAGATCGCCTGCTCGCGCACGAACACCGCCCGGCGCACCTCGAAGTGGCGCTCGAGGTCGGCCGCCGAGACCGCCACCCGGCACCGGCGCCGGGTCGCCGGCTCAGCCCGCCGCGGCGCGTGGATCTGCTCGGTCACGCAGCTCCTCCCGTCGGAATACCCGCTCCCACGCCGAGAGCCCGGAGCAGGCCTGGCAGCGCGCGCACCCGGCCATCGCGTCGTCGTGGCTCAGCCCTGCCTCTGCCAGCATCGCCGAGACCGAGCGGTACACGGCCGCCACGTAGTCGGGCTCGGGCGGAGTCTCGGCCTGCATCAGCGACCCGGCGACGGGGCGCAGGGGGACGACGAACGGGTAGACGCCCATCGCGATCGCCCGCCGGCAGCCCTCCTCGATCAGCTCGCGGCGCTCGCCCATGCCGAGGATGACGTAGGTCGTGACGCGGCCGCGGCCGAACACCTCGACCGCGCGCTCCCACGTGCGGAAGTAGCCCTCGACGCCGCACTGGGCCTTGCCCGGCGCCACCCGCGCAAGCACGTCCGGGTCGAACGTCTCGATGTGGATGCCGACCGCGTCGACGCCGGCCGCATGCACCGAGCCGAGCACGGCCAGGTCGTCCGGCGGCTCGAACTGCACCTGGATCGGCAGCCCGCTGGCCTCCTTGATCGCCGCGGCGCAGCGGCTGATATAGAGCGCCCCGCGGTCGCGCCGGTTGATCGACCCGGTCGTCAGCGTCACGTCGACGGCGCCGTCGAGATCGCGGGCCGCCGTGCACACCTCGGCGAGCTGCTCCGGCGTCTTGACCGGGATCGTCTGCTCGCCGCGCGTGAGCTCGATGCCGCAGAAGCCGCACTGCTCGGCCGTGCCCCAGTAGATGCACTTCTGCACCACGGTCGAGGCGATCGAGTCGAGGTGCAGGAGCGCGATCTTCCAGTAGGGCACGCCGTCGGCCGTCTGCATGTCGTAGATGCGCGGCCGCGGCGGGATCAGGACGGGCGCGACGCTCTCGCCGCCGTGGTAGAGGTGGGCGCTGCCGTCGGCGATGCGCAGGGTGTAGGGCGAGGCGGACGCGTAGGCCGCGTGCATCGGCACGGTCAGCGGGAAGCCGCGCACCCAGATGAAGCCGGCGTCCGACGGCCCGGCGCCGCCGCGGCGGCCGTCGAGGTGGGGCGATCCGTCGTCCTCGACCCGCACGCCGAGCGACTGCAGCTCGACGAGCAGCCGGCGGTCGTCGATTGTGATCGTGCCGCTACCCACGGCCCGATACAGCTCGTCGTAGTTGCGCCAGAACACGCGCTCCTTGAGCTCCTGAGAGATGTTGCGGATGCCGTTGAGCTTCCAGTACTCGCTGTCGAAGTCCGACCACGGCTCGTCGGAGCCGAAGAACACGCGGTCGCCGCCGACTCCGGTCTTCTCGATCTCGGTCAGCAGCCAGCGCGCGCCGAAGCCGACCGCCCACGACGTGTCCGTGTACACCTTGTAGCCCTCCTCGACCCACTGCAGGAACTTCGGCACCAGCTTGATGTGGCCCGACACGCCGCCGCCGAAGTGGACGAGGTAGATCTTGCAGCGCTTGCCGTAGTGCTCCACCATCGGGATGAAGTTGTTGATGTCGGACTTGCCGCCCGGGCTCGTGTGGAAATGGAAGATGAGGTCGTGCTTCTCGCACACGTCGAAGCACTCGTCGGCCAGCGCCCGCGTCTCCTCGTCCCACGTCTCGGGATCGGGGTTGCCGCCGAGCAGGAACGTCGTCTTGAGCGCCACGACGCGCGACTCGGACGCGAGCTTGAGCGCCTTGCGGGTCAGCTCGGCGTTGCGCGGCAGGAACGAGACCCAGATCGCCGCCAGGATGCGGTCGTTGGTGGTCGCGGCGTCCATGACGACGTCGTTCAGGTCGAACGAGAGCTCGTGCACCGGGACGCCGTAGTTCGACATCGCGAGCGCCCGCTCGACCTTGAACTGGTCCATGTGGTTCTTCATGAACGCGGCCGTCGTCGGGTAGTCGTAGACGGTCGGCTTGACCGGGTGCTCGAGGTCGTAGAACTTCCACGGCGGGATCTCGCCGATGTGGCAGTGGGCGTCGATGATGTTCTTGGGGTGGGTGGTCACGTCATCCTCTTTCCGAAGGTCTCGCGGCCTGCCCGATGCGGGCCTCCCACTCCTCGTGGGTGGCGTACTGCACCGGCGGCATGAGCGGGGCCGTGTCGAGCAGCCACGCTCCGTCCTCGGGGTCGAGCTGCACGACCTCGAGCTCGTACTTCGGCGCAGGCGGCGTCGAGGTCAGCTCGCCGAGGCGTGGATCGCCCGGCCCGGACGCACGTGCATCTCGAGCCGGTGCGACCCGAACGGCGTGACGTCGTCGAACAGCACCACCCAGTCGGCGCCGGTGCGGCGAGCCTCGAGCAGGCGCTCGCGGGCGATCTCCTTGCCGTGCTCACGCGTCATCTCGCGGTGGCGCTGGCAGAACGCGGCGTCGCGCACGGCCTCGAGGTCCATCAGCGGCGCCATCGACGGCGAGCCGGCGCGACGGTCTCCGCGCCGAGCCTCGCGCCGCTCGTGCCAGGCGGTCACGAGGTCGTCCTCGCTGTGGACGTCGCGCGAGCTCGTCGGCGACGCGCGCACGAGCGGGATGTACTGCTCGGTAGAGCGCCGCGTTGACCATCACCGACGGGTAGACGACCGCCTCGGCGCGCCGCCACGCGGCGATCGTCCGCGTCGCGGTCGAGCGTGATCACCGCGTCAGACGGTCCAGGTGTTGAGCTGGAACGCCTTGTCGCGCCACGCTGTCAGCGCGGCGTCGAGCACGTCGAGCGGATGGAACGGGCTTGACGCCCTCCATCAGCGAAGTCCTCCGGGAAGCCGTACAGCGCACCGCAGGCGAACCGGCACGCGTAGACCGTGCCGCCCTCGTCGAGGAACGTCCCGATCTGGTTGTTGATCGCCATGTGGCCCGGGAACGCCTCGTCGCCGACCTTCGGGAAGCCGCGCGTGCCCGACGCCATCAGCACGCCCGGCCCGTAGAGCACGAGCGTAGGTCTCGAAGCCCTTGCGCTGCACGCGGGTCGTCGTCAGCAGGTTGACGAGCCCGACCGACCCCTCGTACGGGACGGTGTGCATGAACGTGAAGGCCTTCTCGCCGGGCTTGGCCTTGATGTCCTCGAACACCTTCTCCGAGGTGTCGAAGAGCTCGGTGCCCGCCGTCTTGGCGATCCGCATGCTCGATTTTCGCCACTCGTTCCTCCTTGGGGAAGACGTGAGCGGCTCGCGCGTCCGCGCACTGCGGTGGGCGCCGATCGGACCCGTATCGGATCGTAGACGTTGCATTCATACGCCACTGGGCCGGGCGATTGCAAGCGGACCGTCAAATGGCGCCAGATTATGCGGCTGGCACTCAATGTCGGTGGACGTTGCGCGCATGTACTATGGTGAACGCTCCGAGCCGGTCACGGTCGCAGAGGCTTGACGAAGGCGTGTCGTCATAGCGGCACACGCCGAACCGACGGTCGAATCCGGCCCTCGCCGACAGCTCACACCGGAGATCGAGCGCACGGTCTCCGAGATCGGCGCGAAGGTCGCAAAGGCGCGCGCCGAGCGCGGCTGGTCGCTGCGCAGCCTCGCCGAGCGGGCCGGGCTGTCGACCGGCGGCGGTGCACAAGATCGAGAAGAGCGGCATGACGCCGACGATCGCGAGCCTGATGAAGGTCGCCGCCGCGCTCGGCAAGAGCGTCGGCTACTTCGTCGAGGAGGTCGAGGCCACTGCGGCCCGTGACCGTGATCCGCGCGACGAACGCTCGCGGCTGTACACCTCCAAGCAGGGGCTCGAGCTGCAGAACATCTCCGGCCGGTACGGCCCGTTCTGGGTCGCCGGCGCCGAGGCGCACGTCGAGCCCCGGCGCGGACAGCGGGCCCGAGCCGATGAGCCACCCCGGCGAGGAGTTGGTGCTGCTGCTCGACGGGCGGATGACGTTCACGATCGACGGCGAGCCGTACGACCCTGGCGACCGGCGATTCGATCCACTTCCGCACCGTGCGCCCGCACTCGTGGGCGAACCCCGACGACCGCCCGGCGCGCGCCGTCTGGCTGGCGATCCGCGGCTCGTGAGCGGCGAGGGCGCACGCGGCGGATCGTCGTCGCCATCGGCGGGAACGCGATCATCGCCGAGCGACGAGCGCGGCACCTGGGCTGAGCAGCGCGCCAACGCCGCGCGATCGCGCGCGCGCCGGCTCGGCTGCGGGCGGCCGGCCACGAGCGTGCTTGTCACCCACGGCAACGGTCCCCAGGTCGGCGCGCTGCCCTGCAGCACCTGCGGCTGCCGACCGAGGTCCCGGCGCTGCCGCTCGACGCGCTCGTGCGCGATGACCCAGGGGCAGCTCGGCTACCTGCTCCAGACCGCGATCGAGGAGGCTCGACCCGGAGCTTCGCACGGCCACGGTGCTCACGCGGGTCGTCGTCGACGCCGGGCGACCCGGCGTTCGCGCACCCGACCAAGCCGATCGGCCGGTTCTACGACGAGCCGCGCGCCGCAGCCGCGGCCGACGAGCGCGGCTGGGAGGTGGCCGCGGACGCCGGACGCGGCTGGCGGACGCGTGTCGCGAGCCCGACGCCGCACGAGATCGTCGAGTTCGAGCACGATCAGGCGCTCGCTCGAGCGCGGCGTGCTCGTGATCGCCGCCGGCGGCGGCGGGATCCCGGTGTGCGCGGGACGGGCGGCTCGAGGGCGTCGACGGCGGTGATCGACAAGGATCGCGGCTCGCCGTGCTGGCCGCGTCCATCGGGCGCCGATCTGCTGGTGATGCTCACCGGCGTCGAGCGCGTCGCGCTCGACTTCGGCACCCGCTGGCAGCGCGACATGGCCCGGCTGACGGTCTCCGACGCCCGGCGCCGCCTGGAGTCGGGCGAGTTCCCGCCGGGCAGCATGGGCCCGAAGATCGAGTCCGGCGTCAGCTTCGTCGACGAGGGCGGCCGCGCTGCCGTGATCGTGACCGCGCCGAGCAGCTGTCTGCCGCCTGACGCCGGCGCCGGCACGCGGATCGTCCCCGACGCCGAGGCGGCCGCCAGCTCGACCGCACGCCGTGCACCCCCGCCGCGGCCGCGATGAGCTGGCACGTCCGCGTCGTCCGCAACCGCTACGCGGACAGCGTCCGGCTGATGGCATCGCGCAGGACCTGCGCGCCGGCCGCAGGTGGCCGCTGCGAGGTGGCGATGGGCACGCCGGCGAACCTCGAGGCGCTGCGCGCGCTCGGCGCCGGCCGACGACGCGGCGCCGGCCGATGTCGTCATCGCCGTCGATGCCGCCGCCGACGCTGCGGCCGCCGGCGCTCGCGAGCGCCGAGGCGGCGCTCGCCGCGGCGGTCTCGGCGCGCGGCGGCGGCGCCGAGCGACCGCCGCCGCGCCACGCTCGCCGCGCTCGCCGCCCGCGAGCTCGACGGCGCCAACGTCGCACTGATCTCGGTGCCGGGCGAGTACGCGGCGCTCGAGGCCCACCGGGCGCTGTCGGCCGGCATGCACGTGTTCCTGTTCTCCGACCACGTCTCGCCGAGGCGGACGAGCTCGCGCTCAAGCGCGCGCGGCGGCGAGCTCGGCCTGCTGGTGATGGGCCCCGAATGCGGCACGGCGATGCTCGGCGGCGTCGGCCTCGGCTTCGCCAACGTCGTCCGTCCCGGGCCGGTCGGCATCGTCGCCGCAGCCGGCACCGGCGCGCAGGAGAGCGGCGTGCCTGCTCGACGCCGCGGGCGTCGGCGTCTCCCACATCGTCGGCGTCGGCGGCCGCGACTTTCCGGCGAGGTCGGCGGCATCATGTTCCGGCAGGGCATGCGGCTGCTCGCGGACGACGACGAGACCGACACGCTGCTGCTCGTCTCCAAGCCGCCCGCGCCCGACGGTGGTGGCCGCGCTCGGCCGAGGCCGTCCCCGCGGCGAAGCGCGTCGTCGCCGCGTTCGTCGGCTGGGACGGCGGCGACGCGCCGTTCGAGGTGCATCCGACGCTCGAGGCCGGGGCGCTCGCCGCCGCCGGCGTCGCGGCGCGCCCGACGTCGCCGCGCTGCGCGAGGCGTCGACGCGGGCGCGGCCAGGCCGCGGGCGGACGCTGCTCGGCCTCTACTCGGGCGGCTCGCTCGCGCACGAGGCGGTGACGATCCTCGAGCCGGAGCTCGGCCCGATCGGCGGGCAACGTCGGCCACGGCGGCGAGGGCGGGGACGGCCACGCGTGTTCGACCTCGGCGAGGAGGAGTACACGCAGGGCCGCCCGCACCCGATGGTCGATCTCGACGTCCGCATCGCGATGCTGGCCGAGGCGGCCGCGGACGAGCGGGCTCGGCTGCGTGCTGCTCGACGTCGTGCTCGGCCACGGCGCGCACCCCGATCCGGCCGGCGGGCTGGCCGAGCCGCGTCGCGGCCGCTCGCCGAGCGCGCGCGCTCGTGATCGCGCACGTCTGCGGCACCGCCCGACGACCCGCAGGACGCGAGCCGCCAGGCGCAGCACCCTGCGCGCGGCGGGCGCGCTCGTCGCGCCCATCCAACGCCGCGCCGCGCGGCTGGCGCCCCGCGGTGCGGGCGCGTGGCGGCGCTGCGGATCGCGATGCTGACCTACTCGCTGAGGCCCCGCGGCGGCGTCGTGCACGCGCTCGAGGTCGTCCGAGGCGCTCGCGCGACGCGGCCACGACGTCGAGCTGATGGCGCTCGGCCGCCCGGGCGAGCAGTTCTTCCGCGACGCCGGCCGTCCCGGTCCGGATCGTCCGCTACGACGCCGCCCGACGCGCCGTTCGACGAGCGCATCCAGGCGATGCTCGAGGCCTACCGCGACGGCCTGCGGCCGCTGCTGGCGCGACGGCGCGCTTCGACGTCGTCCACGCCCAGGACTGCCTGTCGGCGAACGCGGCGCTCGACGCTGCGCGACGAGGGCGTCGTCCCGCACGTGCGTGCGCACCGTGCACCACGTCGACGACTTCACGCTCGCCGTCGCTGATCGAGTGCCAGGACCGCTCGATCCTCGATCCCGACCGCGTGCTGTGCGTCTCGCAGCCGTGGGTCGAGCGGCTGCGCGAGCGAGTTCGGCGTCGAGCGCCGCCTCGTGCGCAACGGCGTCGACCACGCGCCGGTTCCGCCCGCCGCGCGACGCGGCCGAGCGGGCGCGCGACGGGCGCCGCCGCGCTGGGCGGGCGACCGGCTGACCGTGCTCGACCGTCGGCGGGATCGAGCCGCGCAAGGGCTCGCTCGACGCTGCTCGAGGCCTTCGCGCGGCTGCGCGAGCGCTGCCCGAGCGCGATCCGCTGCTGCTGATCGCGGGCGGCGCGACGCTGTTCGACTACCGCCACGAGGTCGACCGCTTCGACGCGCGTGTCGCGGAGCTCGGCCTCGACGGACGACGTGCGCGCTGCTCGGCGCCGCTCGAGCCGAGACGAGCTCGAGCGGCTCTACCGCGCCGCCGACGTGCTTCGCCTTCCCGTCGACCACGGAGGGCTTCGGCCTCGTCGCCGCTCGAGGCGCTCGCCGCCGGCCTGCCGGTGGTGGCGTCGGACCTCGACGTCGCTGCGCGAGTTCCTGGCCGACGGCGAGAACGCGCTGCTGCGTCCCGGTCGGCGACGCCGCCGCGCTCGCCGCGGCGCTGCGGCGGATCGCCGTCGCGCCGCGACGCTCGCGGCCCGCCTGCGGCCGCCGGCGCCGCTGACCGCGGCCGCGGTACGTCGTGGGCTCGGTCGGCGAGGCGCACGAGCGCGCGTACGCGGCGCTCGTGCGACGGCGCCGCCGCGACCGTGGCGCGAGCCTGATGGCGCTCGAGGTCAGCCGCGACGTGGCGGCGGCGGCTACGCGCACCGACGGTCGCAGTCGCGCGGGCACACGCTCGCGGTCGACGAGCCGCGGACGTCGGCGGCAGCGACACCGGCGTCGATGCCGACCGAGCTGTTCTGCGCGGCGCTCGCGAGCTGCTTCTGCCTCGCGCTCGGCGCACGTCGCCCGCAAGCGGCGATCGAGCTGCCCGGCCTGCAGGTCGACGTGCCGCGGCCGAGCGCGCCGGCCGCGAGCTGCGCTACGACCGCTTCGAGGTCGACGACCGTGGCGGACGTCGATCCGGCGGAGCTCGAGCCGCTGATCGAGCGGGCCGCGCCGGTCTGCTGGGTCTCGAACACGCTCGCGGCCGGGACGACGTGGAGTATCGTTCATGCACTTCCGTAGACGAGCATCCACCGGAGTAAATCCCGCGTGACCTCGAAAACGACCGCGAGCTGGCCCAGGTGCTCGAGGAGCGCTCCCGCCTCGGCCTCGTGTTCGCCCGCCACGCCTACGGCATGCGCCGCTGGGTCGACCTCTTCGCCGCCCGCATCCCCGCCGACGACCCCGAGCACAAGGAGCTCGTCGCCGGGCTCGTCGCCGACAACGCGCGCCACATGATCCTGTTCCGCACGAGGGCGCGTGCCCACGGCGTCGATCCCGACGCCTACGTGTGCCCGCCGGAGGGCGAGGTGATCTACGAGCGCATCGCCGAGATGGAGACCCTCGACGAGGCGGTCGGCTACGCGCTCGGCTCGCTCGACCACTTCGAGCAGCTCCTGGCGGTCTACCGGGCCGCGGCCGACGGCGAGGACGCGGCGGCGATCGACGCGCGTCCGCGCGGACGTCGACCGCAGCGCCAGACGCTGCGCCCGCTCGCGACGTCGGCGCGCCGCGCGGGCGCGGCTGGACGAGGCGCACGAGCTCTACCGGGTGCGCGAGCTCGCCGAGACGCCGCTCTATGTCGGCTGAGTCTCGCTCCCACGTTCAAGAGCTCCAGCGCGAGCCTGCCGCGCACGTCGCCGCGCGCCTGGCGGTTCGCGCGCGCGGCGCGGCGTCGCGCGCCGGCGCGCTGGTCTCAGCGACGGGCTGCGCGATCGGCTACGCGCAGGGGTTCGACTCCGGCCCGTTCATGGCCCACGTGTACGCGAACCGGCCCCGCGGCGCACCGCCCTCGGCCGCGCGATCGACCGGCGCCTGCTCGAGCAGCCGACCTGCGAGGCCTTCCGCGATATCCGCGTGCTGGCGCAGCGGGCGGTGCTTCAGGCGATCGACGGCCGACCCCGGCGGGGCGCCGCTCGTCGCCGACCTCGCCGCCGGCCCGGCACCGTACCTGCTCGAGGCGATCGCCCAGCGGCCGGCGGCGCGGGCGCTCGTCTGCGACGTCGACGCCGATGCGCTCGCGCGCGCCCGGACGGCCGCGAACGAGCTCGGCGTGGCGGAGCGGGTGCGCTGCACTCCCGCCGAACGCGTTCGACCGCGCCGCGCTCGCGGCGCTCGATCCGCGCCCCGACGTCGTGCTCGAGCTCGGCCTGTACGGCATCTACCACGACGACGCCTGATCGAGCGCCACTTCCAGGATCTCGCCGAGCTCGTGGCGCCGCAGCAGATCGTGTTCAACGTGCAGGTGCAGCAATCCCGACATCGAGCACATCGCCCGGGTCTGGCGCAACCGCCACGGCGAGCGCTGCGTGTGGCGGCTGCGCCCGGTCACCCAGATCCTCGACTACGCCCGCGCCGCCGGGTACGAGCCGCAGACGGTCGAGGCCGACCGCTACGGCATCTACCGCGTCGTGCGGCTGGCGCGCGCAGAGGCGGCGGCCTGATGGCGAGCGTGCTCACCTGGACGGACGCGCCGGCCGCGGCCGGGCACCGCTCCGCGCGGCTGCAGGCGCTGCAGGCGAGCCATCACGCGATGTGGAACTACGTCACGTATCGCGACGCGATCGCGATCCTCGGCCTCGACGCCGACGCCGTCTACCCCGGCGGAAGCACCCGGCTCGATCCGGCCGTCTGGGCCGACCTGGGCTGGCTGACGTGCTTCTGCGGACCGCCCACGGCGGCCGTCGAGGCGATGCGCGCGGCGGTCAGCGCGGAGGCGCTCAACCAGTACACCCCCGACCTGATCGAGCCGCTGCGCGACGCGGCGGCGGCGGTGGTCGGGCGGGCGCGCGACGAGGACTTCGAGGTGATCGGAGCCGAGGGCGCCCAGGCCGCGATCGCGCTCACGCTGCTGGCCTGCGTCGACCCCGGCGACGAGGTGATCCTGTCCGACCCGGGCTACTTCCACATCCCGTCGGCCGTGCTCGCCGCGGGCGGCGTGCCCGTGCCGGTGCCGATCGGCCGCGAGACGGGCCACCGGCTCGACCCCGACATGGTCGCCGCGGCGATCACGCCGCGGACGCGGGCGATCTGCATCGTCGACCCGATCAACCCCTACGGCGTGTGCCAGACCGCCGCCGAGCTCGAGGCGCTCGCCGACCTCGCCGAGCGCCACGGCATCCTGCTCGTGCACGACATCACGCACGGCCCGCTCGCGATCGACCCCGCCGCGCCGGAGTTCACGTCGCTGCCGGCGCTGCGGCCGTCGGATCGCAGCGTGGCGGCCTTCTCGGTCTCGCACTGCTTCGGCATGGCCGGCGCCCGGCTCGGGTTCCTGGCGGGGCCGCGCCGGCTGATGCGCGGCTGCCTGCAGCTGAAGGCGGCGCTGACGCGGCTGAACACGAACCTGATCTCCCAGCACGGCGCGCTCGCGGCGCTGCGCGACGAGGCCTATCTGGACACGGCGGCCGCCGTCGTGCGCCGCAACCTCGCCCACCTCCAGCAGACGCTCCGCGACGTGCCGGGCGCGCGCCTCGTGGTCACGCCGCAGCGCGGCCTCGCGTGCGCGGTCGACGTCTCGGCGACCGGGGCGACCGCGCAGGAGCTGATGGTCGCGCTGTTCGCTCGCCGGGTCGCCGTCTACCCCGGTGACGGCCTGGGCGAGTCCAGCGCCGCCACGACCATGCGGCTCAACCTCTCGCGGCCGGACCCGTGGGCGATGGAGCACCTGCGCGCCGTGCTGCCTGCGGCGCTTGCCGAGGCGGTCGCGGGCCGCTGGCGCGCGCCGGTCGTCGCGCTGCTCGACCGCAAGGGCACCGAGCGCGCCGCCCGCCTCGCCGTGCGGGTGCGGAGCGGCGCGTGAGCGCCCTCGACCTCGTCGCCGAGCATGGCTCGCCGCTGTGGCTGGCCGACCTCGACCGCGTGCGCGGTAACGCCCGCCGGTTCCGGCGCACGTGGCAGACGGCGTGGCCCGACGTCGCCTTCGCCTACTCGTACAAGACCAACCGCACGCCCGCGATCCTGCGCGCCGTCGCCGACGAGGGGTTCGCGCCCGAGGTCGTCTGCGAGGCCGAGTTCGGCCTGGCGTGCGCGCCTCGCGCACCGGCTCCGCCGCGGCCGTCGTGAACGGGCCGGCCAAGACCCCGGCGCTGCTCGCGCGGGCGGCGGCCCTCGACGCGCTCGTGCTGGCCGACTCGGCCGCCGAGCTCGCGCGCCGGCGGCTGCCGGCGTCACGCGGATCGGCCTGCGCGTGGCGATGGACGGCATCGGCGCGGAGTCGACCCGCTTCGGCATCGCGCCGGACGAGGTGCCCGCGGCCGTCGCCGCGGCCGCGCGGCTGGGGCTGCGCGTGTCGGCGCTCGGCGCCCACCGGGTCTCGATCGGCTTCGCCGGGCCGCTGCACCCGGACGCCGGGCTGGCCCGTGAGGTCGTCGTCCAGTGGCCGCGGCCCGAGGGCCGCACGTGCGAGGCGGCGACGCTGCTCGCGGGCCTGGCGGGGCGGCTGCGCCGCGACGGCGTCGCGATCGAGGCGATCGACCTCGGCGGCGGCTTCCCACCGGGACGGCGCTCGCCCGCTGCGCCGGGGCCGTCGCGGCGGCGCTCGACGCCGGCGGGTTCGAGGGCCGGCTGATCCTCGAGCCGGGCCGGGCGCTCGTCGCCGACGCCGTCGACCTCATCGTCTCGGTCGTGGCCGTGAAGCCTCTGGCCGACGGGCAGCGCTGCATCGTCGTCGACGCCGGGACGAACCTCGTGCCGGGCGCGCTCTGGCAGTGGCCGGCGGTCGAGGCGCTGCAGCCGGCCGGCCCGGCGAGCCGACCCTGGTCACCGGCCCGCTGTGCCTGAACATCGACGTCATCCATCCCGCCGCCGCGCTGCCGCCGGTCGCCCCGGGCGACCTGCTGGCGGTGCGCGCGTCGGCGCCTACCAGCAGACGCAGTCCACGCAGTTCGGCGACCTGCGCCCGGCCGTCGTCGCCCGTGACGGCGGCGATGGCGGCCGGCCGTGCGGCGCGAGACGGTCGCCGACCTCGTCGCCGGTGCCGTCTCTGACGTCAAGGAGGTTCGATGAGCGAGCGACTGATCGTGATCGGCGGCGGCGGCGCGGGGATCGCCGCGGCCACCATCGCCAAGCGGCTCGACCCGGAGCTGCAGGTCACCCTGTTCACCGAGTTCGAGGACATCGCCTACTCGCCGTGCGGGATCCCGTTCGTCCACGGCCGCGAGATCCCGAAGTTCGAGGACCTGTTCCTCTCGACGGTCGCAGCGCTACGTCGAGGACGGCCTCGACATGCGCATGGAGACCGCGGTCACCGACATCGACCTCGATCGGCGCGACGATCACCGCGCGCAACCAGCACGAGGGCTTCGACAAGCTGATCATCTGCACCGGCTTCGTGTGGGAGAAGCCCGACGTGCCGGGCGCGAACCTCGACGGCCTGCACTACGTCAAGAACATCCGCAAGGCGATGGAGTTCGACAAGGTGCTCGAGACTCGTGAAGACGCGCCGTCGTCATCGGCGCGACGCCGCTCGGCGTCGAGATGGCGGGCAACCTCGGGCGCCGCGGCCTCGAGGTGCACTTCGTCGACGACGGCCCGTGGGCGCTCTCGAGGTGCTCGACCCCGACGTCGCCGAGCCCGTGCACGAGTCGCTCGAGAAGCGCGGCGTCACGCTGCACTTCGGCACCCGGGTCGAGGCGTTCTCGGCGGCGACGGGCCAGCGTGCGCGGCGGTGGCGACGTCGGCCGGCGAGATCCCGTGCGACGTGGTCATCGTCTGCCTGCACAAGCTCCCGAACACGACGCTCGCCGAGGCGACCGGGCTCGACGCTCGGCACGACCGGCGGCCTCGTCGTCGACGACCACATGCGCACGCTCGTGCGCCGGCGTCTGGGCGGCGGGCGACGTGGTCGAGGTGCCGCACGGCCTGACGATGCTCCCGATCCGCGGCCTCACCGGCTCGCACGCGTACGCGCAGGGCCGCACGGCCGGCGCGAACGCCGCGGGCGACCGCGCACGTACGACCCGGTGTGGGTGCCGTGGGGCATGGTCGCGGGCGACTACACGATCGGCGGCTTCTCGCTCGGCGAGACGCTCGCCGACGGCGATGGGCGTGCCGTACGTCGTGGCCAAGGGCGTCGGCGTCTCGCGCGCGCGCTACTTCCCGGGCGCGACGCGGACGCACGTCAAGCTGCTGGCCGAGCCCGACACGCTGCGGCTGATCGGCGGCCAGCTGCACGGCGGCGAGGGCGTCAAGGAGCGCTGCGACTTCCTCGCGTTCGTGGCCAAGCGCGGCGCGACGCTCGAGGACCTCGCGTGGATGGAGAACATCTACTCCCCGCCGATCGGCGCGCTGTTCGAGCCGATTGCGATCGCCGCCCAGAACGGCCTTGCGAACCTGCGCAAGCAGCGCAAGGCGGCCGAGGCGGCGCGGGCGCAGGCGGCGCCGGCATGACGCGGACGGCGCACATGAAGCAGCGCCTGCGCGAGCGCTCCGAGGAGTACCTGCGCCTGGCCGCGCTCGAGCAGACCCGGCGCGCGCATCCGGCGGGGACGACGGCGCCCTACCGCGCCCGCGGCGGCGCGTTCTGGCGCCACGTCTTCGTGCCCGTCTACGTGCGCGTACCGTGGTCGGTCAAGCAGACGGCCATGCAGCGGCTGGGGATGACCGCGAAGGGGTGGACGCCGCCCGCGCGGACGACCGGCGAGCCGTGGCGGCCGCCGGGTCAGCCGCCGGCGTAGGCGCGCATCCGCTCGGCCTGTTCCGGGCGGTACGGCCGGTACTCGAGCGCGCACAGGAGCGCCGCCCAGCGGGCGATCGGCGCCGGGTCGCAGCCGAGCGCGCGGGCGATGGCCTCGACGCGGGCTGCGATCGGCGCGGGGGTGGGGGAAAGGACGCTCCAGGTGGCCGCGTCGAAGGCGGGGTCGCCGACGCACGGCAGCGGGTCGATGGCCGCCACGGCGCCGCCCGCCGCCTCGAGCAGGTTCTTGGTCTGGAAGTCGCCGTGCAGGAGCACCGGCGGCCGCAGCGGCTCGGCGGGCCGCTCGAGCTGCGCGGCCGCGCGCGCATGCAGCGCCCGGCCGACGTCGTTTGCCGGCAGCGCGCAGCGCTGGGCGGCCCGCCGCAGGCGGTCGCGCAGGCCGTCGTGCAGCGGCGGGAACCGGCCCGAGCGGGCCGCCGCGCTCCCGGCCGCGTGCAGCGACGCGAGGACCGGTGCGACCGCATCCGCATCGTCATGCCGCAGCGGCGATCCCGGGTCGATGCGCTGCATCGCAAAGACGCCCGTGCGCGCGTCGCTGCGGTACACCTGCGGGACGGGCAGGCGGCCCACGCGCGCAGCGCGGCGATCTCGCGCCGGCCGGTGCGGGCCGACGTGGGCACCTTCAGCACCACGGCGCGGCCGTCGGCGTCGCGGCCGGCGATGCACGCCGACAGCCGCCCGCCGGGCAGCACCGCACCGGGCTCGAGCTGCCACCGCGCGGCGTGGGCCTCGACCACCCCCGGCAGCCGGTCGATGAAGCGCCGCGCCGCGGCGGCGCCCAGGTCGTAGCCGACGGCCAGGCGCAGCTCGTCCGGGACCTCGATCAGGGCCGGTACGGCGATGGCCGGTCGACCCAGATGCGGCGCTCGTCCTCGGTGATGCGGTAGTCGTTGATGCTGGCGTCACGGCGGCGCATGTAGCCGAGCTCGTCGAACTCCCAGTGCTCGTTGCCGTGGCTGCGCCACCACTGGCCGGACGGGTCGTGGCTCTCGTACTCGAACCGCACCGAGATGCGGTTGCCGGTGAAGCACCAGAGCTCCTTTCGCAGGCGGTAGGAGATCTCCCGCTGCCACTTGCGCGTCAGGAACTCGACGATCGCGTCACGGCCCTGGAAGAACTCGTCGCGGTTGCGCCAGGCGGAGTCGGGTGAGTAGGCGAGCGCGACCCGCTGGGGGTCGCAGCTGTTCCAGGCGTCCTCGGCGGCCTGCACCTTCTTGCGGGCCGTCTCCTCCGTGAAGGGAGGCACGGGTGGGCGTGGGTCCATTTCGCGCCTTTCATCGGGTGGCGATGCGTGTCGCCAGCCTACCGCGCGACGCCCGGGTGGTAGCGTCACCGCGACATGGCGGGCCCGCAGACAAGGAGACGCAGATGCCGGTGCTGATCATCATGGACATCGAGGGCGGCACGGTGGACCAGTACGACCAGGTCGACCGCCTGCTCGGCGGCACGACGCCGGAGCACGCGCCCCCGGGGCTGATCAGCCACACGGCGGGCGTGACCGACACCGGCATCTTCGTCGCCGACGTGTGGGAGTCGCCGGAGGCGATGCAGCGGGCGTTCGAGACCCAGCTCGGGCCGGCGCTGGCCGAGGTGGGGGTGCCCGAGGCGCAGCCGCAGATCGTCCCCGTCCACAACCACCTGCACGGCGTCGGCGAGGAGGCCGGCGTGATCGTCATCGTCGAGATCGACGGGATGACGACGGACGACTACGACCACATGGTCGCCGACATGACGGCGCACTTCGACGACGGCGGCGGCCATCCGGCCGTCTCGCACGTCGCCGGCGCCTCGGAGACCGGCCTCGTCGTGGTCGACGTGTGGGGCTCCGAAGAGGAGTTCGGTCAGTTCGCGGAGAGCCAGATCGCGCCCCGCGCCGGTGACCGGATGGGAGCATTCACGTCGCGCTTCGCCCGGGTGCACAAGCACGTGCCCGTGAAGGCGCCGACGACAGCGTAGCCGCGTGGCCGCCCGCCGCGGTCACCTGATCGCGGCGGGCGCCTTCTTCGCCTGCGCCGAGCTCTGCAGGCTGGAGATGAAGTCGTGCAGGGGCTTCGTGCCGCCGCCGATCGCAAGGCCGGTGACGACGATGTCCATGTAGCGGGGGACGCCGTTGTCGCCGATCGCGTGCAGGACGCCGAACCCGAAGTACCCGCAGCCGACCATCGCCAGGGCCGATGCCAGGCCCCAGCAGATCGCCACCCGGTTTGCCCGCAGGTGGTCGAGCTTGTGCTGCGCGGCCGTGGCGGCGGCGACGTGCTCCGGCTTCGGCGCGGCGAGCGCCTCGGCGACCGCGGCGTTGCGCGTCCGCGTGGCGCCGTGGGTGTCGCCGCCAAGCTCGAGGAAGTGGTTCACCGGCTCGAGGATGCGCTCGATCGCCTGGGCGAGCACGTAAAGCGGTGCGAACGTGCTGATGCCGACGCCCGCGGCGAACGGGGGTGGGTTGCGGTAGTGCAGGAAGAGCATGCCCACGATGGCGCCGATGGCCGCAAACCCGAACGCGAACAGCCAGTAGTCGCCGGTCGGGCGGACCTCCGGCTGTGCGGCGGCCGCGGGCGGCGCGGCGGCGGCAGAGGCACGCTTGGGCGCGTTCGGCATCCCGGGTCCTATAACAGCCCCGGGCGGCGGCTGTCAACCGCGCGCGCCGCGAGGCCCGTATCATCGAGGCAGTGAGCGAGCCTGCCGCAGCGAGCCGCACGACCCGCCGTCAGGTGGTGGTCCGGGCTGCCGCGGGCGTGGCGGCCGGCCTGGTCGCGACCGGCCTGCGGCCTGCGAGCGGCGCCGCGGCCGCCGGCGGCCGGGCGGGTAGGGTGGTGGTCGTCGGCGCCGGAGTGGCCGGCCTGACCTGCGCCCACCGGCTGGCACAGCACGGCGTCACGTGCACGGTCTACGAGGCATCTGACCGGGTCGGCGGCCGCACGAAGACCCTGCGCGGCTTCTTCGCCGAGGGCCAGATCGTCGAGCAGGGCGGCGAGGCCATCGACACCGACCAGCACGCCGTGCGCCGGTTAGCGGCAGAGCTCGGCCTCCGGCTCGACGACACCTTCGCCGAGACGCCCGGCGGCCTGCGCTCCAACCGGTTCCAGTTCGCGGGCCGGCGCTATCCCTACAGCCGGGCCAGCCGCGACTTCGCCGTCGTCTACCCGGCGCTCCAGCGCGACCTGCGCGCGTTCGCGCGCTCGCCGCGCGCCGCCCGCGAGCTCGACGAGATGTCGGTCGCCGACTGGCTCGACGCGCGCGTGCCCGGCGGCCGCGACTCGCAGCTCGGGCGGCTGATCGGCGAGGCCTACTGCGCCGAGGACGGGGTCGACATCACTCGCGGGAGCGCGCTCGCGATGATCACGCAGCTCGGCGACTCCCCGCGGCGGCCGCTCGCGCTCTACGGCGCCTCGGACGAGCGCTTCAAGGTGCACGGCGGCGCCGACCAGATCGCCCACCGCCTGGCGGGCCGGCTCGCGCCGGGGACGATCGCGCTCGAGACGCCCCTGGCCGGCCTGTGCCGGAACGCCGACGGCTCGTACACGTGCTCGTTCACCCGCACCGGCGGCCGGGGCGCCGAGGTGCGCGCCGACCGCGTCGTGCTTGCGCTGCCGTTCACGACCCTGCGCGACGTCGACTACCGCCGGGCCGGGTTCTCGGCCGGGAAGGATGCGGCCATCCAGCGGCTGGGGATGGCGACGAACGCCAAGCTCACGCTGCAGTTCGCGCGCCGGACGTGGCGCCTGGACGGCTACGACGGCTACATCGAGACCGACCGCATCCCCGGCGATACCTGGGACACCACCGTGAACCAGCCCGGCCGCGAGGGCATCCTGGTCGTCTACTCGGGCGGGCGGCGGGGCGCGACCTATCCGACGACGCACGCCCATGGGCCGGCTCCGGCGGCCGTCGCCCGCGAGACGGTCGACCGGCTGGCGGCCGTCTATCCGCACCTCGCGCGCGACTTCACCGGCCGCGCCCACCTCGACGCCTGGGTGCACAACCCGTGGTCACACGGCTCCTACGCCGCGTTCTTGGTCGGCCAGTACACGCGCTTCCCCGGGCATGTGCGCGCCGGTCGCGAGGGCGGCGTGCACTTCGCCGGCGAGCACACCGACACCGGCCAGCAGGGCTACATCGACGGCGCGGTGCGAAGCGGCGAGCGCGTCGCCCGCGAGCTCCTGGCCGGGTAGACGCTAGAGGCGCGAGCTCTCGGCGCCGACGGCGGTCCCGACGTCGTCGCCGCCGGCCTCCCGATCGGACACGTCCGCGGCGGCCGAGATCGGGAACCTGAAGGTGAACGTCGCGCCCTCGCCGGGCGAGGAGCGGATCTCGAGCGTCCCGCCGGCGACGTCGACGCGCTCGCGCATCGACTCGAGGCCCAGGTGCAGGCGCATGCGGTCGCGGTCGAGGGCGCGCTCGAGGTCGAAGCCGACGCCGTCGTCGGAGATCCGGCACACGATGTCGGGCCCGTCCTGGCTCAGGTGAACGGTGACCGTGCGCGCGCGGGCGTGCTTGCGGACGTTTGCGATCGCCTCCTGCAGCACCCGATAGCACAGGTTCTCGAGCGGGCGCGGGTAGCGGGCGACGTGGGCCGTCAGCTCGAACTCGAAGCCCGAGTCGGCGGCCGCGTCCTCGAGCAGCGCCTGGGCGGCCGCTCCCAGACCGCGCTCGGTGAGCACCTGCGGGCGCAGCTGAAACATGAGATGGCGGGCGCGCTCGGTGGCCTCCTGGATCGTCTCCTTGGCCGAGACGACGGCCAGTTCGGTGCGGCCGGTGTCGCCGCCGGCCATCGCCCGCTCGAGCCGCTCGAGCGCGAGCTGCGCCGCCACCATCACCTGGATCGTGTCGTCGTGCAGATCGCTCGCGAGCTTCGCCTTGGCATCCTCCTCGGCGCGCAGCAGCGCGCCCAGCACGTAGCGGCGGCGCTCCTCGCCCTCCTCGACCTGGCGCGTGCGCTCGGCGCGGTCGTAGGCGACGCCGATCAGGCCGCCGATCTCGGCGATCATGTCGAGCAGCGGCTGGTCGACGTGGGCGAGGTCGCTCGTGAAGCACTCGACGATGCCGCTCACGTGCCCGCCCTGCCGGATCGGCACGAACACGGCGCCCTCGAAGCCCATGCTCTCGAGCAGGGTCTGGCGGCGGAAGCCGCCGCGTGCGAAGGCGGCGGCGCGGGGCGTGCCGCGGGCCCACACGTCGCCGAGCACGCCCTGTCCGCGCTCGAACTCGATCCGCTCCGAGTCGGTGCGGAACGCCTCGGCGTCGACCTGCGGCGCCGCCCACAGGTCGACGAACCGCAGCCGCTGGTCGTGATCGTCGGCCCGCCAGGCCACCGCGAGGTCGACGTCGAGCGCCTCGCCGAGCGCGCGCAGCATCGACCGCGTCGTCTCCTCGAGCGTGGCCGCCTCGGCCAGCGCGTGGGCGACGTCGGACTGCAGCCGCACGAGCGTCTGCGCCCGCTCGCGCTGGTCGAGCATGCGCATGCCGGCGGCGGCGGCGATGCCGAGCGCCACGATTACGGCCGCGCACCACAGGGTGGCCTCGATCCAGTAGAAGCGGGTGACGTCCTGCGAGGCGCCGATCGCGATCGTGGCGAGCGCCGCCAGTGAGAGGGCCGCCATGCCAACGGCGACCTCCGCTGCACGCCGACGCTTCCGCCGCGTCAGTGCCCGGGTGACAGCTGGCATCTGGCAGCCAGGCTACACCCATGCAACGGATGCCGCAAACGCGGCCGCCGCGGCCGCCGGCGGATTGACGCGGGCCGCCGCGCTGGATACCGTCGGCGCGATGGAGGCGCGACGACTCGGAATCGGCGGCCCCGAGCTGCCCGTCGTCGGCCTCGGCACGTGGCAGGTGTTCGATGTGGCGGCGTCCGGTGTCGGTGTGGCCCGGGCGGTCGTCGACGCCGTCTTCGCATCGGGCGCACGCGTGGTCGACTCGTCGCCGATGTACGGCCGGTCGCAGGGCGTGCTGGCCCAGGCGCTCGGCCCGCGCCGGGGCGACGCCTTCGTCGCGACCAAGATCTGGACGCCGTCGCTCGAGACGGGGCGCGCCCAGTACGCGGAGCAGCTCGCGCTCTACGGCGGCGTGATCGACCTCGAGCAGGTGCACAACCTGGTCGAGTGGCGCGGTCACCTCGACTGGATGGAGCGCGAGCGCGACGCCGGCCGCATCCGCCTGCTCGGCGCCACCCACTACAGCCCCTCGGCGTTCGCCGAGCTCGAGGTCGTCATGCGCTCCGGGCGCATCGACTGCATCCAGGTGCCCTACAACCCGCTCGAGCGCGACGTCGAGGCGCGCATCCTGCCGCTGGCCGAGGAGCTCGGGCTGGGCGTGCTGGCGATGCGCCCGCTCGGCGAGGGGGCGCTCGTGCGCCGCGCGCCCGACCTGGCCGGGGTGACGGCCGGGACGTGGGCCGAGGCGCTGATCGCCTGGTGCCTGTCGGATCCCCGTATCACGGTGGCGATCCCGGCGACGTCGAGCCCCGCGCATGCGGCGGCGAACGGCCGCGCCGGGCGCGGGCCGTGGCTCGATCCCGACCAGCGCCGCCACATCGCCCGCCTGGCCGGGGGGTAGGCGGCCGGCCCGGGACCTGCGGTGGTAAGCTTGAGCACGCAAGCGTATCTGCGCGCTGAAGGTTGTCCGCATCACCAGAAGGGGGCCGCTATGCCGGGTCAGATCGAGACCACGCTCTACACCGATCCCGCGTGCCCGTGGGCCTACTCCGAGGTCCCGGCGCTGCGGGTGATCGACTGGCGCTACGGCGACCAGCTCGACTGGCGGCTCGTCATGATCGGGCTCACCGAGAGCGCCCAGCAGTACATCGACCGCGGCTACACGCCGCTCAACGCCGCCCGCGGCCACGCCGGCTTCCGCCGCTACGGGATGCCGTTCTCACCCACGCCCAAGGCGCGCGTCGCCGCCACCGCGCGGGCGTGCCGCGCCATCGTGGCCGCGCGGCTGCTGGCGCCGGGAAGCGAATGGGCGGCGCTGCGCGCGCTGCAGCTCACCCAGTTCACGACCGCCCTCGTGCTGGACGACGACGCCGCCGTCGCGCGTGTGGTGGGCGCGGCCACCGGCCTCGACCCCGAGGCCGTGCGGGCGCAGCTCGACGCCGACGACACCACCGCGGCCTACGAGCGCGACCGCGCCGAGGCGCGGCAGGCGGCCGGCAGCGCCGCCGAGCTGCAGGGAAAGACGGCCGCGACCGACGGCCCGGTGCGCTTCACCGCGTCGTCGGTCACGTTCGCGCGCGAGGGGCTGCGGCTCGTCGCCGGCGGCTACCAGCCGGTCGCCGCCTACGACGTCCTGCTCGCCAACCTCGACCCCTCGCTGCGGCGCCGGGCCGTACCGGGCGATCCCGCCGACCTGCTCGAGGCCTATCCCGGCGGCCTGGTGACGCAGGAGATCGCCGAGCTGATCGCGCGCGGCAACGACGCACCCGACCGGGCCGCCGCCGAGGCGGCGATGCTCGAGCTCGTCTTCGACGGCAGGGCCGAGCGGATCGGGCTCGGCGACGACGCGGTGTGGGCCGCGCCCGAGCGGGCCGGCCGCCTGCGCGAGATCATCGCCGCGGCCGCGCCGAGCGGGCGTCCGGTTGCGATCGGCGCGACGGCGTGAGCCTCGTCCTGGCCGATCCCGGCCCGCCCAACGCCGAGTTCGAGCGTCCGTCCGACCGCGCGCGGCTCGAGCGGGTCGTCGCCGCGCTCCAGGGGCGCGGCTTCCGCGCCGAGATCGCGGACGACGGCGCCGACGCGCGCCGCCGCGTACTCGACGCGATCCCGGAGGGCGCCGAGGTGCACATCGCGCTCTCGGAGACCATGCGCGCGCTCGGGCTGACCGCCGAGATCGACGAGTCCGGCCGCTACGACTCGGTGCGCGCGAAGCTGAACGCGCTCGACCGCGAGACGCAGGCCCGCGAGCGGCGCAAGCTCGGGGCGGCGCCCGACCACATGCTCGGGAGCGCGCACGCGATCACCGACGACGGCACCGTGGTCGTCGGATCGGGCTCGGGCAGCCAGCTCGGCGCCTACGCGTACGCGGCCGGGAGCGTGATCCTGGTCGTCGGCCACCACAAGCTCGTGCGCGACGAGGCCGAGGCCATGCGCCGGGTGCGCGAGTACTCGCTCCCGCGCGAGTGGAGCAGGATGCAGGACGCAGGCTACGCGGGCTCGCTGCTCGCCAAGGTGCTCACGATCCATCAGGAGCCGAGCGGCCGCATCCGCATCATCCTGCTGCCCGAGACGCTCGGCTTCTGAACCGCGTGGCCGCGATTGCCGAGCCCCGGCCCGGGGCGTACTCTCGACGTATGGCGCTCCGCTGGCTGACCGGGTTTCTGGCGTTCTGGGTGGCGTTCCCGGCCGTGTCGGTGGGCGGGCCGGCCTACCTGGTGCCGATCGGCCTGCTCTTCGTCGCCTGGGCGGCGCTCGTCGCCTACGTCGCCGACGAGCCCGTCGGCTGAGCGCGCGCCTCCACGCCTACCAGGGCCCGCCGCCGAGCTCGCGCGAGATCGACCGCGCGGCCTCGCGCACGTTGCCGATCAGGGCGGGGCGGGGCTGGCGCCTGGCGTAGAGCCGCTCGACCGGGCCGACGATCCCGATCGCGCCCGCGGCCGCGCCGGCGCGGTCGAACACGGGGCTTGCGATCGACGCCTCGCCGATGATCGCCTCCTCGCGCTCGGCCGCCCAGCCCTTCTCGCGCACCTCCTCGAGCATCTTGCGCACGGCCGCCGGGCTGACGACGGTGGCATGGGTGAGGCGGGGGACGCCGCCGGCGAGCAGGTCGTCGGCCACGTGCGGGTGGTGGGCGAGCAGCGCCTTTCCGAGCGCCGTCGCGTGCAGCGGCAGGTGGGCGCCCACCTCGGGGATCTGGAGGCTGTTGTCCATCCGGAAGACATGGTGGACGACGATGACGCCGTCGCCGTGCAGGGCGCCGACCCGCACCGCCTCGCCGCTGCCCGAGGCCAGCCGGTCGGACCAGGCGATCGACCGCGCGCGCAGCTCGTTCACGTCCAGGTAGCTGTTTGCGAGCTGCAGCAGCGCCGCGCCGAGCTGGTACTTGCCGGTCTCGGGATCCTGCTCGACCAACCCCTCGGCCTGGAGCGTGCGCAGCAGGCCGTGCGTCGTCCCCTTCGCCAGTCCCAGGCGGTCGGACAGGTCGGACACGCCCAGCCTGCGCGGGCCGCTCGCCAGCGCGCGGAGGATCGCCGATGCTCGCTCGATGGACTGGATTCCCATGATGGTCTATCCGCCGCTCTTGTCGAACCCGGTTCGACAATGTAGGATCGTTCGTTGTATGAATGGAGACGAGCGGTGATCGGGATTGTATTGGTCTCCCACTCGGCGGCGCTCGCGGAAGGGCTTGCAGAGCTCGTCGGACAGGTCAGCGGCGACGAGGTGCGCATCCGGCCTGCCGGTGGCACCGCCGACGGAGGCCTCGGCACCGATCCCGACCGGATCGCCGCCGCGATCCGTGACGCCGACTCGGGCGAGGGCGTGCTCGTGCTGGTAGACATTGGCAGCGCGGTTCTCGCCGTGCGCGCGATCCTGGCCGGCGGCGACGTCGACGGGATCGACGTGCGGCTGGTGGACGCACCGCTCGTGGAGGGCGCCGTGGCCGCGTCGGTGCTGGCGGCCACCGGCGCCGACCTCGAGGCGGCCGCCGCGGCCGCGGAGGAGGCCCGTGTTGTCGGAAAGCTCTGAGCACCGGCGCGAGGTGCAGCTGCCGGCGGGCGTCCCGCTGCATGCGCGCCCGGCCGGCAACCTCGTCCGAGCGGCGGCCGCGCTCGACGCGACCGTCGTCCTGAACGCGAACGGCCGCACGGCGAACGCGAGCAGCATCCTGCAGGTGCTGGCGCTCGGGGCCGAGGGTGGGTCGTGCGTGGAGGTCGTGACGACGGGCCCGGGGGCCTCAGGCGCGCTTGACGTCATCGCCGGACTCCTCGAGACGCTCGAGTAGCGCGCCGTCCAGCGCTCCGCGCGCGGCCTCCGCGACGCCGGCGGGCGTCCGCGCCGCGAGCGCGTCCACGAGCGCGGCCTTCGCACGCTGGGTGGACAGGCTGCGCACGTAGCGGCGCGTCTGCGCGATCCGGGCCGGCGAGACGCTGATCTCGTCGACGCCCAGCGCCACCAGGAGCGGCAGGAGCTCGGGGTCGCCGGCCGCCTCGCCGCAGACGTCGACGAGGATCCCGGCAGAGTGGGCGGCGGAGATCGTGCGCGCGATCAGGCGCACCACCGCGGGGTGGTGGGCGACCGTCCCGGCGATGCCGGGGTTCTGGCGGTCGGCGGCGAGCGTGTACTGGGTGAGGTCGTTCGTGCCGATCGAGAGGAAGTCGCAGTGGGCGGCGATGGTCTTCGCCATCAGCGCCGCGGCGGGCACCTCGATCATCGCCCCGACCAGCGGGTCGGGCGCGGCCGGGGCGACGGCGTCGCGGGCGGCGAGGGCGATCGCGCGCACCGCGTCGATCTCGCCCGCGTCGGTCACCATCGGCACCAGCACACGCACGACCGCGTCGCCGCAGACGCGGAAGAGCGCCCGCAGCTGGGGGGAGACGCCGGCGTCGGCGGCAGGGCGAGGCGGATCCCGCGCGGCCCGAGCGGCCCGCCGGCGGCCTGCTCGGCCAGGAACGGCGGCGTCTTGTCGCCGCCGAAGTCCAGGGTGCGCACGGTCGCGATGCGGTGGCCGAGCGGCTCGAGCATCGGCCGGAGCACGCGCGCGTGCTCCTCCTCGGTCGGCCACGCCTGCGCCTCGAGGAACGACAGCTCGCTGCGCAGGAGGCCGATGCCCTCGGCGCCCGCGTCGAGCGCGGCCATCACCTCGGCGGCCGTGCCGGCGTTCGCGAGCAGGCGGATGGTGCGGCCGTCACCGGTGCGGGCCGGCCGGCGGCGCTCGCGGCGGTCGCGCTCGGCCTGCTCGGCCAGGCGCTCGGCCCGGTCGCGCAGGCGTGTGCGCGTCGAGGTGTCGGGCAGGAGCCACACCATCCCGCGGTCGGCGTCGACGCCCACCTCGTCGCCCATGTCCACCCCGAGCACGCCGGGGCCGGCGCCGGTGACGAGCGGGATGCCGAGCGAGCGGGCGACGATGGCGGCGTGGGCCGTCGTGCCGCCTCCCGCGAGCACGATCGCGGCCAGGTTGGCGCTCCAGGCCGCCACCTCGCCGGGGCCGAGGTCGTCGGCGATCACCACCGATCCGGCCGGGGGCTCGCTGGACATGCCCGTGCTGAGCTCGCCCGCGCGGCGCGCGATCGCGTGCAGATCGGCCGCCCGGGCGGCCAGCAGCGGGTCGTCGAGCGCCGCCAGGGCCTGGGCGTGCGGCTCGATCGCGCGTGCGATCGCCTCCGGCGCGCTCGCCCCGGCCAGCGCCTCGTTCGCGGCCGCCTCGAGCAGCGTCGGGTCCTGCGCCATGAGCTGGTTTGCCTCGACGATCTCGGCGTCGCCGGCATGGCCCTCGCGCGTCAGCGTCCGCGCCAGCTCGCCCAGCTCGTCGGCCGCGAGCGCGAGCCCGCGCCGGGCGCGCTCGGCTTCGGCCTCGGGCGGTCCTGTCCCGGCCGCGGCGACCGTCTCGGATCTGGTCCATGCCGGGCCGATCGCGGCACCCGGCGAGGCCGGGGTACCGCGCATGACCTGCGGAGTCACGATTCCTCCGCCACCGTGCGTTCGAGTGCAGCCATGATGAGTGCGGTGGACGTCGCACCGGGGTCCTGGTGGCCGACGGAGCGCTCACCCAGGTAAGACGCCCGCCCCTTGCGCGCCTGCATGGGGATCGTCGCCCGCATGCCTTCCTCGGCCGCCGCGCGGGCGTCGGAGACGGCGTCCGCGAGCGGGCGGCCGGCCTCGACGCCTGCACGCAGCGTCGAGACGGCAGGCCCGAGCGCATCCACGATCGTCTTGTCGCCGGGCTCGGCGGCGCCGAGCTCGACGATGCCGTTGAGCGCCGCGTCGAGGGCAGAGACGAGGTCGGCCGCCTCGAACGTCTCGCCGTCGCCGAGCGCCTTGCCCGCCCGGCGCAGCGCCGAGCCCCACAGCGGGCCGCTGGCGCCGCCGACCGTCGAGACGAGCGTCGACCCCGCCTGCATCAGCGCCCGGCCCGGCGGGGTGTCGCTGTCGAGGCCGTCCAGCTTGGCCTCGACATCGTTGAACCCCCGGGTCATGTTGGCGCCGTGATCGGCGTCACCGATGGCCGCGTCGAGCTGGGTGAGGTAGTCACGCTGCTCGGAGATCGATGCAGCGCAGGCACGCATCCAACGGGTCACGGTCTCGGTGTTCACGTCGCCCTCCCTCTCGCTCGATGAGCTACGCGCCCCAGCGCAGCGCAGCCGTCTTCACGGGAGCATCCCACAGAGCGGTCAGCTCGTCATCGAGCTGGAGCAGGGTGATCGAGCAGCCCGCCATCTCCAGGCTCGTGATGTAGTTGCCGACCAGGCTGCGCGTGACGTTGACGCCGCGGGCGCCGAGGTTCTTCGTCACCTCGTTGAAGAGCAGGTAGAGCTCGAGCAGCGGCGTGCCGCCGAGGCCGTTCACGAACGCGAGCACGTTCGCGCCCTTCGCCAGCTTCAGGTCGCTCGTGATCGGCTCGAGCATCTCCTCGACGATGTCGGAGGCGGGCTTCATCTTCTCGCGCCGCCGGCCCGGCTCGCCGTGGATGCCGACGCCGACCTCGATCTCGTCCGCCGGCAGGTCGAAGATGGGCGTGCCCGAGCTCGGGGTGGCGCACGACGTCAGCGCGACGCCGAACGAGCGCCCGTGCTCGTTCACCTTGCGGCAGATGCCGGCGACGTCTGCGAGCGATCCGCCCGCCTCGGCCTTGGCGCCCGCGATCTTCTCGGCCAGCACCGTCGCGCCGGTGCCGCGGCGGCCGGCGGTGTAGAGGCTGTCCTGCACCGCGACGTCGTCGTCGAGCACGACCGACTGCACCTCGATGCCGTCGTCCTCGGCCAGCTCTGCCGCCAGCTTGAAGTTGAGCACGTCGCCGGTGTAGTTCTTGACGATGTGCAGCACGCCGGCGCCGCCGTTCACGGCCTTGGTCGCCTCGGCCATCTGATCGGGCACGGGCGAGGTGAACACGGCGCCCGCGCACGCGGCGTCGAGCATGCCGGAGCCGACGAAGCCGCCGTGCAGCGGTTCGTGGCCCGAGCCGCCGCCGGAGACGAGCCCGACCTTGCCCGAGACGGGCGCGTCGGCGCGGATGACGAGCTGGTTTGCGAGGTCGACCCGGACGAGCCCGGCATGCGCCGTGGCGATGCCGGCGAGTGCATCGGGCACGACCGTCTCGGGGTCGTTGATGAACTTCTTCACGACTGCGGCTTGGGTGCTCATGGTCGCGCTGCTCCTCCTGATCGTGGGGCCGTGGCCGGGGCGGGCACGGGCGCGCCCGGGCGCGGCGCGGGCGAGGCGGATCCGGCGCAGCGGCCGTCCCGGCGCCCCCGAAGCGGGTGTCGCTGGGTCGTCGCTGGTCGATCCGGATCTCCCCTCGCTGCGCACGTTTGCCGTCCGGCGTATCGAAGCACTCTTTGGCCAGAGTTCGACAATGCCGAACAACATTCAGGACAATAGCGCACCGCCGAGATCCGTGTCAAGCCGGTCGATCCGGCGCGGTTTGCGGCGCGTCAGCGGTCGCGCGAGCCGCCGGCACGCGATCCGGCCACCATGCCCTGGTCGACGTACCACGCCAGCGTCCGCCGCACCATGTCGTCGAACGAGCGGTACTCCAGGCCCAGCTCGGCCGTGGCCCGCGACCCGTCGTAGGCGTGGCCGTGCAGGAGCGTCGCCACCATCTCGCGGCACAGCCGCGGGCGGCGGCCGCGCAGGCGCGCGATCACCGCGGCGGCATCGGCGGCGCCGAGCGCCACCGGCCGCGGCAGCGTGAGCGTGCGCCGCTCGATGCCGGTGATCCGGGCCAGCGTGGCGATCGCCTCGTCGGTCGTCACGCACACGCCCGAGAGCAGGTAGCGGCGCCCGGGGACGCCGTGGGCCTCGGCCAGGATGTGCCCCTCGGTGCAGTCGTCCACGTCGACCAGGCTGAAGCGCGACCGCACGAGCGTCCGCAGCCGGCCGTTGGCGTAGTCGAGGATCAGCCGCGCGGTGCCGCCCGTGCGTCCCGGCCCCTGCACCGACGCCGGGTTGACGCAGACGAGCTCGACCGCGTGCAGCCCGGCCTCCCGCACCGCCGCCAGCTCGGCCTCGTACTTCGAGCGCTCGTACGCCGACAGGAACGAGCCGCGGTGGGGCGTGTCCTCGGTCGCCGTCACGCCCCGGGCCTCGCCGATCGCCGCCGCGGACGACGTGTAGACGATCCGGCGGACGCCGGCGCGGCCGCACGCGGCGACGACGTTCGCGGTGCCGGTCACGTTCGCGGCCAGCATCGGCGCCGGGTCGCGCATGCAGAAGCCGTTCATCCCGGCCACGTGATAGGTCACCTCGCAGCCGTGGGCGGCGCGCTCGACCGACGCCGGGTCGAGCACGTCGCCGGCGACCACCTCTGCCCCGAGCGCCCGCAGGCCGGCGGCCGCGTCGGGTCGGCGCGACAGCACCCGCACCGCGCGGCCGTCGGCCAGCAGGCGCCGGGCGATCCCGCCGCCGACGAAGCCGGTCGCGCCCGTGACGAGGACGGCGGTCACGGATCGGTGCCCGAGGCCGCGCCGGTCAGCGAGCCCGAGAAGCGGACGAGGTACTCGACGGCCGAGGCGACGGTGATCGCGGCCGCGGCGAGCATCGCCACCTCGTCCAGGCGCAGCGGGCCGATGTCGACGGCGGGGTGCAGGATCGCGAGCAGGATCGCCAGGAACTGCGTGTTCGTCTTCAGCTTGCCCCAGATGGACGGCTTCATGACCGTGCCGTCGGCGGCGATCAGGCCGCGCAGGCCCATGATCACCAGCTCGCGGCCGATGATGATCGTCGCGATCCACGCCGATGCGCGGCCGACCGACACGAGCGCGACCAGCGTGCCCGAGGTGAGCAGCTTGTCGGCGGTCGTGTCGATGAACGACCCGAGCGTGCTGGTCAGCCCCCAGCGCCGGGCCAGGTAGCCGTCGAGGGTGTCGGTGACCGCGGCGATCGCGAAGAGCACCGCGGCGGCGTCGTCGGTGCCCCGGCCGGCGTTTGCGAGCACGAGCGCCATCACCACCGGCACGGCCACGACCCGCACCGACGAGAGGGCGGTGAGCATGCCCTCCGAGCGCCGGATCACTTCCCCCCTGAGCGCGGGGGCTGCCCATGGCAGCGGTCCCGACGGTGGTCGGCGGTTGGGGGCACGCCGCGAACCATAACCCAGGCCGCGTCCCGCGTCGGGCCCTGGTGCGCATCAGGGCGAGGGCGCGGGAGGCCGGGCTGCGGGCGTGCCCGCATGGGCCGAATTTCGGCTGTACAAGCGGGTTTGCGCGCTCCCTGTGACGAAGTTGACAAAGCCGGTGCCGTCGACTAGCGTGACGGTCGGCCAGAGTTCGGTGATGCCGAATCACGTTCATGTCTAGGGGGACTGCCAACGTGTGGTAGGCCCCTTCCCGAAGATGGGAGGAGGAGCACATGTACGTTCTCGACCCGATGGCTGACCGTGAAGGAGCGTCGACGTGACCGTCCTGACGTTCAACAGCGGTACCGTCTTCCTGTCCGAGACCGTCGGCACGGCCCTGCTGATCCTGATGGGCTGCGGCGTCGTCGCCGGCGTGCTGCTGGCACATTCGAAGGCACAGAACTCCGGCTGGATCGTGATCACGTTCGGGTGGGGGCTCGGCGTCATGATCGGCGCGGCGTCCGTGGCCGACTACGGCGGCGCGAGCCTGAACCCGGCGGTGACGCTGGGCATCTGGGCGGCCGGCGGGTTCCACTCCACCTTCGGCGACAAGATCCCGATCTACTTCGCCGGCGAGTTCTGCGGCGCGTTCATCGGCGCCACCCTCGTCTATCTCGCCTACTACCTGCACTGGAAGGACACGGAAGATCCCGGCCTCAAGCTGGCCGTGTTCTCGACCGGCCCGGCCGTGCGCAACTACTGGTGGAACCTCGTCACCGAGATCATCGGCACGTTCGTGCTGGTGTTCGGCATCTTCGCCGTGACAGGGAACTCCGGCATCGCCCGCAGCGGCACGGGCATCCTCTTCGTCGCCCTGATCGTCGTCGGCATCGGCCTCTCACTCGGCGGGCCCACGGGGTACGCGATCAACCCGGCGCGTGACCTGGGGCCGCGGATCATCCACGCGATCCTGCCGATCCCCGGGAAGGGGCCGTCGGACTGGGCATACTCGTGGGTCCCGGTCGTGGGGCCACTGATCGGCGGCCTCCTGGGCGGCATCCTCTTCCACGCGTTCTACCCAGTCTAGGAGGCACCACCCATGGCGAAGTACGTTGCAGCGATCGACCAGGGAACGACCAGCACACGGTGCATGGTCTTCGACCACTCCGGCCGGGTCGTCTCGGTCGATCAGAAGGAGCACGAGCAGATCTTCCCGCAGCCCGGCTGGGTCGAGCACTCGCCGACGGAGATCTGGGAGCGTACGCAGCAGGTCGTCAAGGGCGCCCTGAGCAAGGGCAGCCTGACGACCGCCGACCTGGCTGCGGTCGGCGTCACGAACCAGCGCGAGACGACGGTCGTCTGGAACAAGAAGACCGGCACCCCGGTGCACAACGCGATCGTGTGGCAGGACACGCGCACGGATCGCATCTGCGACGAGCTCGCGCGCGACGGTGGGCAGGACCGGTTCCGCAAGCAGGTCGGTCTGCCGCTTGCGACCTACTTCTCCGGCCCGAAGGTGAAGTGGATCATCGACAACGTCCCCGGCGTCAAGGAGCAGGCGCAGAGCGGGGACATCGTGTTCGGCAACATCGACAGCTGGGTCGTGTGGAACCTGACGGGCGGGCCCGACGGCGGCGTCCACGTCACCGACCCGACGAACGCGTCGCGCACGATGCTGATGGACCTGAACACGCTCGACTGGGACGACGCCATCCTCGACACGATGGGGATCCCGCGGGCGATGCTGCCCGAGATCAAGTCGTCGAGCGTGGAGTACGGGAAGGCCAAGGGCGTGCTGGACGGCATCCCCGTGGCCGGGATCCTGGGCGACCAGCAGGCGGCGGTGTTCGGCCAGACGTGCTTCTCGCCGGGTGAGGCGAAGAACACGTACGGCACGGGCAACTTCCTGCTGCTCAACACCGGCACCGAGGCCGTGCAGTCCGAGAACGGCCTGCTGACCACGGTGGGCTACAAGATCGGCGACCAGGCCGCCGTGTACTGCCTCGAAGGGGCGATCGCGGTCACCGGCTCGCTGGTGCAGTGGCTGCGGGACAACATCGGCCTCTTCAACAGCGCTCCCGAGATCGAGGCGCTGGCGCGCACGGTCGACGACAACGGCGGCACGTACTTCGTGCCGGCGTTCTCGGGCCTGTTCGCCCCGTACTGGAAGAGCGATGCCCGCGGCGCGATCGTCGGGCTCACGCGCTACGTCAACAAGGGCCACATCGCCCGGGCCGTGCTCGAGGCGACCGCGTTCCAGACCAAGGAGGTCGTGGACGCGATGAACGCCGACTCGGGCGTCCCGCTCACGGCGCTCAAGGTCGACGGCGGCATGGTGCAGAACAACCTGCTGATGCAGTTCCAGGCCGACATCCTGGACGTGCCCGTGGTGCGTCCGGTCGTGGCCGAGACCACCTCCCTGGGAGCCGCGTACGCCGCCGGCCTGGCGGTCGGGTTCTGGGGCGAGATCGAGGACCTGCGTGCCAACTGGGGCAAGGACCACGAGTGGACGCCGTCCATGGACAGCGCCCGCCGCGATCGCGAGTACCACATGTGGAAGAAGGCCGTGACGCGCACGTTCGACTGGGTCGAGGCAGAGGAGCCCGCGCATGCCTGAACGTCCCGATCGAGAGCACCCGGAGCAGGAAGGCGACTTCGCAGAAGGCGAGGAGAAGCTCTCGCCGGACGAGCACGAGGGCGACTTCGCCGAGGGCCAGGAGGGCGAGCATCCCGACCACCGTCGCGAGGGCAGCTTCGCCGAGGGTCAGGAAGAGCATCCAGAGGAAGAGGACGAGCACAAGGGCAGCTTCGCCGAGGGCCAGGAGGAAGACGGGTAGGCCGCTTGGAGGAGCCGCTGGGGATGAGGGGCCGGCGGTTCACGCCGGCCCCTCGAACACTCAGATGAGTGATCCCACGCCTCCGCGCGCCTGGACGTCAGGTTGTGGTGGTGGGTGCGGTTCGTGGCGGGCTGTGGCTGCGAACCGTCGCATCTCTGCGTCCTCGGGCGCGCCCATAGAACTCCGCTATGAACGCTCCCTGCGTCCTTGCGCTGCTCGGTTCGCAGCCACCCAGGACATCACGGCGGCGTGGAATCAATCATCTAGGGTGCGGACGTGATCGAGACGCAGGTGCTGGTCGTCGGCGGTGGTGCGACGGGCGTCGGGGTCGCCCGCGACGCCGCGTTGCGGGGCCTCTCCGTGGTGCTGGTCGAGCGGCGCGACCTGGCCGAGGGCACGACCGGCCGCTTTCACGGCCTGCTGCACTCGGGTGGGCGCTACGCGGTCAAGGATCCGCACTCCGGACGCGAGTGCATGGACGAGAACCGCATCCTGCGCCGGATCGCGCCGCACTGCATCGAGGACACCGGCGGCCTGTTCGTGTGCACGCCGGCCGACGACGTCGCCTACGGCGACACGTTCCGCACCGGCTGCGTCGACGCCGGCATCCCCGTCGAGGAGATCGACCCGGCCGAGGCGCTGCGGCGCGAGCCGCTGCTGCACCCGGGCATCACGCGCGCCTTCGTGGTGCCCGACGGGGCGATCGACACGTGGCAGCTCGTCGGCGCATGTGCGGCCGACGTCGTCCGCCACGGCGGCACCGTGCTCACCTATCACGACGTCGTCTCGGTGATCGTCGAGGGCGACCGCGTGTGCGGCGCGCGGGTGCGCGACACGCGCTCGGGGGAGGAGATCGAGGTGCGCGCGCAGATCATGGTCAGCGCGACCGGCGCATGGGCGGGGCAGCTCGCCGAGATGGCCGGCTGCACGGTGCACGTGCGCGGCGGCCGCGGGGTGATGATCGCGCTCAACCACCGCCTCACCCACGCGGTGATCAACCGCTGCCGGCTGCCCGGCGACTCCGACATCCTGGTGCCGGCGCACACCGTCTCGGTGATCGGGACGACGGACAACCCGGTCGAGAACCCCGACGACCGCACCGTGCCGGCCGCCGACGTGCAGAAGCTGCTCGACGAGGGGGCCGACCTCGTCCCGCGCATCCGCGAGGCCCGGGCGCTGCGCGCGTGGGCCGGCCTGCGGCCGCTGTACACCGAGCACCTGACCGGATCGGGCACCCGCGGGCTCTCGCGCGCGTTCACGCTGCTCGACCACGGCGAGCGCGAGGGCGTCGCCGGTTTCCTCACGATCACGGGCGGCAAGCTGACGACGTTTCGGCGCATGGCCGAGGTGACGGTCGACGCGGTGTGCGAGCACCTCGGCGTCGAGGCCGCCTGCCGCACGGCGGACGATCCCCTCCCCGGGGCCGATCACGGCCGCACCCATCGCGTCGGCGACCGCCTGGCGGCGCGCGAGGGCAACCTGCACGACGAGCAGCTGATCTGCGAGTGCGAGCTCGTCACCCGCAGCATGCTGCTCGCGGCGGCGGCGGCGCGTCCGACCCGGAACCTGGACGACATCCGCCGGGCGGTGCGGCTCGGCATGGGGCCGTGCCAGGGCGGGTTCTGCATCCCGCGGGCGGCCGGCGTCCTCGTGGCCGAGTGCCACATGGACGCGGCCGAGGCGAACGCGGCGGTGCGCGCGTTCGTCGAGGAGCGGTGGCGGGGCGTGTGGCCGGTGCTGGCCGAACGCCAGGCCCGCCAGAGCCGCCTGGACGATTGGCTCTTCCACGGCACCCTCGACATCGACCACCTCCCGGCATGAGCCGCGTCCTGGTCGTCGGCGCCGGCCTGGCCGGCCTGGCCTGTGCGCTGCGGCTCGCCGACGACGACGTGCCGGTGACCCTGATCGCGACCGGCGCCGGCTCGCTGCAGCTCGGCGGGGCGACGATCGATGTGCTCGGCTACGTGCCCGGCCGCGTCACCCACCCGCTCGACGCGTTCCCGTCGCTGCCCGGCGACCACCCCTACGCCCTGCTCGGCCGCGATCGGGTGACCGCCGCGACGGGCTGGCTCTGCGAGCGGCTGCCCGCGCTCGATCTGCGTGGAACGGCCGCCGAGAACCTGCTGCTTGCAAGCGCGCTCGGCGCGGTGCGGCCGACGGCGATCGCGCCGGCAGCGATCGCCGCGGGCGACCTGCGCCGCGACGGGCCGGTCGTGTTCGCCGGCGTGCGCGCGCTGAAGGACTTCGTCCCCGCGCTCGTCGCCGCGAACGTGGCCGCCGCCGACGGCATCGGCACAGAGACACGCGCCGCCGAGGCCAACGTCGACGTTCGCGGCGAGGCGGACGTCTCGCCGCTCGGGCTCGCGCGGGCGCTCGAGCAGACCGACGAGCGCGCGCGCATCACCGCGGCGCTGCGGTCGGCGATCGGCTCCGCCGGCGGGGCGCGCATCGGCCTGCCGGCGGTGCTCGGCGTCGACCGCCACGCCGAGGTGGCCGCCGCGGTCGCAGACGCGCTCGGGGGTGAGGTGTTCGAGGTGCCGACCGCGCCCCCGTCGGTGCCCGGCGTCCGCCTCTACCGCGCGCTTCACGCGGCGCTGCGAGCTCGCCGCGCGCGCATCATCATCGGATCGACGGCGGTGGGTGCGGAGCGCGACGGCGCCCGCGTGACCGGCCTCGCGGTGCAGGTCGCGGGCCGCGTCCGCACCTTCCCCGCCGAGGCGGTCGTGCTCGCCACCGGCGGCATCTCGACCGGCGGCATCGAGGTCGGCCGTGACGGCCTGCGCGAGCCGGTGCTCGGTCTCGCGGTCGCAGACGACCCGGGCGACGTGCGCTACGGCGACGGCGCGTTCCGCGAGAACCCGGTCGATCGCGCCGGCGTGCGCGTCAACGCGGCGATGCGCCCGGTCGACATCGACGGCAACGTGGCGCATCCGAACGTGCACGCCGCCGGCGGCGTCCTGCGCGGCGCCGTGCCCTGGCGCGAGCTCTCCGGCAACGGCCTCGCGCTCGCGACCGGGATCGCGGCGGCCGAGGCGATACTCTCCGAGCGTGGCGCATGACCGTTGACATCCGCGGTTCGCTGGACAACTGCGTCAAGTGCACGGTGTGCGAGACGTTCTGTCCGGTGATGGCGGCGACTCCGCTCTTCCCCGGGCCCAAGTACGCCGGCCCGCAGAGCGAGCGCTACCGCCGCCCCGGCGAGACCGTCGACGCATCGCTCGACTACTGCTCCGGCTGCGGCATCTGCACCCAGGTGTGCCCGCAGGGCGTCGACATCGCGGAGATCAATGCCCGTGCCCGGGCCGAGATGAGGGCCGAGCGGGGGATGCCGCTGCGCGACCGGATGATCGCCCGCCCCACGGTGCTCGGCCGGCTGGCCCAGCCGGTGGCGCCGGTCGCAAACGCGGTCGCGCGCACGCGCGTCGGCCGCCGCGCGGTCGAGGCCGCCATCGGCATCCACCGCGACGCGGCGGTGCCCGACTTCGCGCGCACGACGTTCCAGTCGTGGGCGCGCAAGCACCGCGCCCCGGCCGGTACCACCCGCGAGGTGGTCTACTTCCACGGCTGCGCGGCCAACTACAACGAGCCGAGCGTCGCCCGGATGGCGGTCGAGGTGCTCGAGCACAACGGCTTTCGCGTCATCGTCCCGCCGCAGGGCTGCTGCGGCCTGCCGCTGCAGTCAAACGGCGCCTTCGAGCCGGCCCGCGAGTACGTCCGGGCGCTGGTCGCGCGGCTGGCGCCGTACGCGCGCCAGGGGCACATGATCGTCGCCAACTCGACCAGCTGCGGCCTGATGCTGAAGCGCGAGGCACGTGACATCCTCGGCATCGACGACGACGACCTGGCGCTCGTCGGGTCGCGCATGTTCGACATCTGCGAGCTGCTGCGCGACCTGCTCGACGAGGGCGAGCTGCGCACCGACATGCGCCCGCTGCCCATGCGCGTTCCCTACCACCAGCCCTGCCAGGGCCGCGGGCACGGGTTCGGGAAGCCCGCGCTCGACCTGCTCGAGCTGATCCCGGAGCTCGAGGTGATCGAGACCGAGCGCGAGTGCTGTGGCGTCGCCGGCACGTACGGGCTCAAGGTCGAGAAGTACCGCATCGCGATGCAGGTCGGCGCCCCGCTCTTCGCCGACATCGCCACGGCCCGGGCCGACTGCACCGCCTGCGACTCCGAGACCTGCCGCTGGCACATCGCCAAGGCCACCGGGCTCCCGGCCGTGCATCCGCTCGAGCTGCTGCACCGGGCCTACGGCCTCAGCTGAGCTTGCCGTTCTAGACGGACAGCGCCGCGCCGAGGGCGTCCGCAATCCGGCGGGACTGCACCGCGGCGGCGCGCACGAGGGTGGTCGCGATGGCAGGGGGATCGGCCGTGCGCGCGGTGGCTGCCCGCACCTGCGCGATCAGAAGGCCGATCACCCGCCCCTCGCGCCAGCTCAGCTCGAACTCGGTGCGGCTGTTCTTGGTCAGGCTGGTGTAGGCCGCCCCGGCGGGTGCGCCGGGCGGCAGCGGCAAGGTGCGGGACTCGATCCCGGGCACGGGGGCGAGCTCGAGCGCGAAGATGCGCCGCGCCGCGGGCACGCCGGCGAACAGGTTCGCATCGCTGAAGATCGGCGGCCCGCCGCCGGCACGCGCGACGAGGGTCGAGTTCGCGCTCGCGATCCAGCTCGCCCGCACGAGCCGGCGCACGAGCGCGGCCCCGGGGGCGCGGGGCGGCGGCATCTGCTCCTGCAGCACCTCCGAGCCGGTGCCGCGGACGACATACCCCGCGAGGTCGCCGTCTGCGAGCACCATGCGCGCGACGCGCGCCTGCTCGGAGCGCACCGGCCGGGCGTGGGTCGACCCACCCCCGACGACGACGCGCACGCGGCCGCGAGCAGCACGAGCAGCAGTGCGGGGGCGAGGCGGGCCGTCAGCCCGGCGGCGGCGCCTGGGGCGCCCGCGAGCCGCGCCAGTCCCACGGCCGGCGCGAGAAGCCGAACCGGTTCTCGGTGCCGTGGAGGAGCCGGCCCACGTTCTTGCGGTGGAACACGACCACGGCGGCGCAGGCCAGCGTGAGGAAGATCAGCACGGGCGTGGGCGCGCCGAACACGAACGCGAGCAGCGGCATGGCCACGCAGCTTGCGAGCGAGGCGATGCTGGAGTAGCGGGTGGCGACGAACAACATGCCCCAGATGCCGGCGACGCACAGCGCGGCCTGCGGGGCGACCGCGAGCGCGGCGCCGAGGCCGGTGGCGACCGCCTTGCCGCCCTGGGCGAAGCCGAGGAACAGCGGCCGGTAGTGGCCGACCATCGCGGCCGCACCGGCCACGACGGCGCCGAGCGATCCCGCCACGGACAGGCCGACCAGCGCCGCCGCGGCGCCCTTGCCGATGTCGAGCAGCGCGACCGCGATCGCCCACTTGGTGCCGACGGCGCGGGCGACGTTCGCGGCGCCCATGTTGCCGCTGCCGTGCTGGCGGATGTCCACGCCCTTCGCCCACCGGGGCAGCCAGTAGCCCCACGGAATGCTCCCGAGGAGGTAGCCCGCGGCGATGAGGAGGGCGAGTTTCACGAATGTGTACGCGCTTCTGGCGCAGCGCGTGGCCAATGTTACCTGTCCAGGGCGGTCGTGTGAGGGCCGCCAAACGGCGAGCGCTACGATCGGCCGCGAAGCGATCAGGAGGAGCCATGACCCCCCGCACGCGCCCACCGTTCCGCGCCGACCACGTCGGCAGCCTGCTGCGGCCGCCGCGTCTGATGCAGGCGCGGGCCGATCACGCCGCGGGCAGGCTCACGGCCGACGACCTGCGCGCGGTCGAGGACGACGCCGTCCGCGAGGCCGTGGCCATGCAGCGCGACGTCGGCCTGCGAAGCGTCACCGACGGCGAATTCCGGAGAGCGTCGTGGCACATGGATTTCATCTACCAGCTCGGCGGCGTCTCCCAGGTCGAGGGCGAGCGCATCCACGTCCAGTTCCGCGACGAGGAGGGCGAGTACGACTTCGCGCCGCCGGCGATGCGCGTCGACGGCCGGGTGCGCATCGAGCGCACGATCTTCGGGGACGCGTTCGCGTTCCTGCGCGACGCCGCCGGCGCCGCCACCCCGAAGCTGACGATCCCGTCGCCGAGCATGGTGCACTATCGCGGCGGCAACTCCGCCATCGACCGGGGCGTCTATCCCGAGCTCGACGGCTTCTGGGCCGACCTCACGGCCGCCTACGCCGACGAGGTGGCGCGGCTCGGCGGGCTCGGCTGCACCTACCTCCAGCTCGACGACACGAGCCTCGCCTACGTGAACGACCCCGCCCAGCGCGAGCACATCGTCTCGATCGGCGGCGACCCCGAGCACCTGCACGAGACCTACATCGCCAACATCAATCGTGCTCTGCGCGACCGGCCCGCCGGCCTCAGCGTGACGACGCACATGTGCCGCGGGAACGCCCAGTCGATGTGGGCGGCCGAGGGCTCGTACGACTTCGTCGCCGAGGCGCTCTTCTCGGATCTCGAGGTGGACGGGTTCTTCCTCGAGTACGACGACGCCCGCTCGGGCGGCTTCGAGCCGCTGCGGTTCGTGCCGCCGGGCAAGTGCGTCGTGCTCGGCCTGGTCACGACCAAGCGGCCGCTGCTCGAGTCAAAGGACGCGCTCAAGCGCCGCATCGAGGAGGCCGCCCGCTTCGTCGACATCGACCAGCTGTGCCTGTCGCCGCAGTGCGGGTTCTCGTCCACGGTCGAGGGCAACCGGCTCACGATCGACGAGGAGGTTGCCAAGCTGCGTCTGGTCGTCGAGACCGCCGCCGAGGTGTGGGGCTAGGCCGCTAGCCGACCGGCTTGCGCATGTGCACGAGCGCGTGGTTGCCCGCGTCGGTGCGGTGCGTCTCGGCGTAGCCCTGGCGCGCGTAGAGGCCCAGGTTCCGGTGGCTGTGCTCGCCGGTGAAGAGCACGAGCGCCCGTACCCCCGGCCGCACGTGCCGCTCGACCTCGGCCAGCAGCCGCGATCCCAGTCCCTCGCCCTGGCGGTCGGGGGCGACGGCCAGCCGCGCAACGCTTGCCGTACCCGGGTCGGCCGGGTCGTGCCGCAGGCGCACGGTCGCGATCAGGCGGCCGCGATCGCGGATGCCGAGCACCGTCACGTCGGCCGCCGCGAGCGCGGTGCGGATCTCGGCGAGCGTCTCGGTGAGCGGCGGCAGCCGCGGGTCGTCGTGCGCCTGCGCCTCGACCACGTACGCGGCCCGCTGCAGCGTGAGCAGCTCACCGGCGTCCTGCACACCGAGCGTGATGATCTCGTGCGGCGCAGGCGGCGGTTCCACGGCGGGGGATGCTACAAGCGCCCGGCCGGGTAGACTGGCGGACGAGTGTAAGAATTCGCTAACGAAGGAGGAGACGTGGCGGAGCACGATGGCAGCGGGACGCGTGAGGATCCGTGGGTGCTGCGCACCCCGCCGGGGCAGTCCGAGTATCAGGCGTTCCGCGACGAGTCGCTCGATCCGCCGGCGCTCGTCGTGCAGGTGGGCAAGACCGAGCTGCGCTATCACCTGCGCTGCCTCGACGACCTGCACGCGATGCTCGTTGCGCACGGCGACTGGATGCCGCTCGGCAGCGCGGACGAGCAGAAGCCGGCGGCGGACGGGACGGTCGAGGCGTGGGCGCGGTCGGAGGGCAACCCGGTCGGCGGCTGGTACGGGCTCAAGAAGGGGCTGCGCGGCCGCTTCGCCAACTACGTGCCGCCGGTGATGGAGGCCCTGGGCCGCGCCGAGGTCGAGCATCAACCGCGCAACAACCGCATGCGCGCGATCTAGCCCGGAATTGCACCGCCCTGTTTGTGTGACGTCGCATATACCCCGAATTGGGGATGGAACCCACCCTCGGACTACGTAGGATGCGATCGCTGTGTGGGGTGGAAAACGGGCTCTTCGACCCCCCCGTAAGGGGGGTGTGCGATGACGACCCTCCGGTCCGGCCGGACGGTCGCACGGGGCAGGCGGGCGAGCCTGTCCGTCGCCACCGCGCCTCCAGGGATGGTCGTCCTCGACGGCGACCTGTGCATCGTCTCGGCGCAGGCGGCGCCGCCGCTCGGCCGGATCGGGCCGGGCGATGCCGGCGCACTGCTCGCCACGGTTGACCCCGACGTCCATGCCGCGATTGCGGCCGCGGCCGCGCGGGTGGTTGCGACCGGCGAGGCGCAGACCGGCATCGAGGTCGCCGCCGCCACCGGCCGGCATCTGGTCAGCCTGATGCCGCTGCCGGGCGCGGGCCCGGCCGAGCTCGCCTGCGTCTTCGTGAGCGCTGTGGCCGCTGCAGGCGAGGGGAGCGAGGCGGCCGCCGTGGTGCGATCGGCCGGCGACGCGATCGTCTCCATGGACATGCAGGGCGTCATCCGCGGCTGGAACCCCGGCGCCGAGCGGCTGTACGGGTACACGGCCGCCGAGGCGATCGGGCGGCCGATCACGCTGGTCGAGCCCGCCGCTGCGCGCGTGCGCTCCACGGACATGATCCGGCGGATCTGCTCGGGCGTGAGCGTTGCGGGCCAGCGGCGAGAGACGGTGAGGTCGCGCAAGGATGGCGTGCGCATCGAGGTGTGGGTCACGGCCACGCCGGTGCTCGACAGCCACGGGCGCACGATCGGCGTGGCCGAGATCGGTCGCGATGTCACCGGGCGGCGAAAGAGCGAGCGCCGCACTGAGCGGGCGCTGCGCGAGAGCGAGCGCCGCCGCCGTCAGGTGCTCGCGAGCATGCTGCACGCCGAGGAGGTCGAGCGCAGCCGGATTGCGACCGAGCTGCACGACGACACCGTGCAGGTGATGATCGCCTCGCTGATGGCCATGGACCGGGTTGCGCTCGTGGCCAAGCGCAGCGGGTCGAGCCAGCTCGAGTCGGCCGTCTCGGTCGCGCGGGCCACCCTCGAGGAGGCCACCGACCGTACACGGCGGCTGATGTTCGAGCTGCGGCCGGCGGTGCTCCTGCGCGACGGGCTGGTCGCCGCCGTCCGCGTGCTCGCCCAGCAGGTCGGGCGCGAGACCGGCGCGACCACGCGGGTGGAGGGGGCGGTGACGCGGTACGACCATTCTGTCGAGGAACTCGTGTACCGCTCGGTGCAGGAGGCGCTCGCGAACGTGCGCAAGCACGCCCGCCCCGCCGCGATCTCGGTCGAGATCACCGAGCGCCGCGGCTCGATCCAGGCCGAGGTCTGCGACGACGGGCTTGGCTTCGACATCGTCGACGCCCGGTCACGGCCGCAGTCGGCCCTGCACCTCGGCCTCGATGCGCTGCACGAGCGCATCGGCGCGGTCGGCGGCACCGTCGAGATCATCTCCTCGCCCGGCAAGGGCACCTGCGTCCGCTTCACCGTCCCCGTGAGCGGCTTCGAGCGCACCGCCCGCGGCCGCGCGTCGACCGCCGTCTCGCTCGACGGCTAGCGTCGCTGCTCGCGTCGCTGGCGGCGGCCGCGACCAGAGCCGGCTCGCCAACGCGGCGAAACACGGCCAGCGATGCCGCTCGTTGGCAGTACCCGCGACAGGCTCGGCGCCAAGCACTGTCTCGTTGCAGCCTGCGGGTCGGCACCGGTCTCATTCGTGGTGTGGCTGAGGTGCGTGCTTGTGATGACATTTGGCATGAACGGACATGTGTCATTTGCAGTTTCACGCCAATCACAGAACACCTCGTGACCCACACGCGACACGTGATGCGGCACACTCGAACGTATGCCCTCGCCCTTCATGCCCACGTGGTACAAGAACCGCGGCGTCCCGCTGAAGCGACCCGTGTGCGCGATCTGCGTCGATCGTACACGTGGTCGCACGGAGGAGGTGAGGCTCTCGAACCGTGTGAGCGTATGGCTGTGTGAGGGGCACGCACGGCCGGAGTTCCAGACGCAACGCAGCGGTCGTGACTTCGTGAGCACGCTGGCCGGTGTGTGGCGTGCGAACGGGTGCCTGACGGTCGCGCGGGATCGTGCGCTCACGGCGCACCTGGAGCGTCTGCGCGGGCGGCCGGCGCGTCCGCGCCCGGGAAGCTACGCGTGGCCCGAGCTGCGCCGCAGGCTGGAATCGCGCTACGCGGGTGGCGCAACGCCGGCCCGGCTTGCGCGGCAGGTGCGCACCGACCTGGAGGACTGCCCGGTGCACACGCCCAGCCTGCGGACGCTACAGCGCTGGCACGCACAACACCGCTGGCTGACACAACCACCGTAACGGGTTGTTACACAATCCTGTAAGGTGACACGACACCGACAGGAGGAACACGCCGCATGCCCCGCAAAGCGACCATCGGCCCAGCCGTCTACGAGCGCGTGAATCAGCTCGTCACGGAGGGCAAGACCCGCACCGAAGCATTCACGCAGATCGCACAGGAGCGCTCGAGCCGGCCCGGCACGATCGCCGCGAACTACTACCGCACCGCGCGCGCCCAGCCGTCGGCGGGCGGCGGCCGCCGACGGACCACGCGCACCCGCCGCGCCTCGGCGCCGCGCAGCGCCGCGACCGCGACGGCCACGGCCGCGCGCCGGCCGGCGACCGCGGGCGACGGTGACATCGGCGCCCTCGCGAACCAGATCAGCGACCTCGTCGCCCAGCTCGTGCGCCAGGTGCAGGAGCGCGACCAGCGCCTGCGCGAGCTGCTCGGCTGAGCCGATGCCGCGACGACGGCCGGTCGGCGGGCGCGGGCGGCTCGCCGGCCGGCCGTCAGGTCGTGACGGTCACGAGCGTGCCGTAATTCATCAGCTGATAGGCGGTCGCCGCGGCGGCATACGGCAGCTCGACGCATCCCAGGCTCTGCGGCGACCCGTACGAGCCGCGCAGGAATCCGTGCACGGCGTCGCCGCCGTTGAAGTAGCTCACCCACGGCACGCCGGGATCGTTGTAGTGCGTCCCGTCGGGGTTCGTGCCCTGCATCGTCGTCGACGTGTAGCGTAGGTACACGGGATACGTCCCGAGCGCCGTCGGCGCCTGCGGGATGCCGGTGTTCGCGGGCGACGTGAACGGCGCCCGTCCGGTCTGGTAGACCGTGATCGTCTCGGGCGAGCCCTCGCGCACGAGCGCGTAGGTGTACCTGGCGAGGACCGCGGGCCGCGGGCGCACGAGCGACTGCCACACGCGCCGGCCCGCGATGCCGTCGATCGGCATGCCGTGATCGGCCTCGTACGACATCACGGCGCCGCGGGTGATGGTCGAGAACACCCGGGGCTGCCACTGCGAGCGCAGCTCCTGGGGGGCGTCGAACCGCCACTGGAAGCGTCCGTGCCGGGCGGCGAGCTCGAACACCGGCTGCGGCCCGACGGATTGGAACGACACGGGCAGGTATCCGCGTCTGGCGAGTAGCTGTTGCAGCCGCAGCACGCTCGGCCCGTGCGCCCCGTCGCTCACCAGGTGAAAGCGCATGCGCGGGTTGCCGTGCGCGCGCACCGTCTTGGCCGGGTGGCCGCGGTGGTGGCGATAGACGACGAGCGTCCGCCGCGCCGGCCTGTGCGTCGCCGCCGTCGCGGCCGGGTCGCCCGAGGTGCGTGTCGCGGCGACGACCACGCCTGCGGCGACGGCCGCAAGCGCGACGAATCCGGTCAGCACGAGCAGGCGCCGCATCGGCCGCAGTCTACCGGCGCGGCAGGCGGCCCGAAAGCGGTCAAGACACCAGGGGCAGGGACGATTATCGAGTCCATGACGCGCCGCGCCCCCGCCGACATCGCCGAGACCCGGCACGCCGTGATCGTGGGTCGCCCGGACGGGGTGATCCTGCACGTGAACGACGCCTTCACCCGGCTCACGGGCGTGAGCGCCGACGCGGCCGTGGGCGCCGATCCGGCCGCGGTCGGGCTGACCGCACGCGAGCGGCTGCGCTGGCTGCTCGACCGGCTGCCGGCGCCGGGAAGGGGTACCGCTTCCACCGCAGCTTCGACACGCCCGAGGGGCCGCGCATGTTCGAGGTCGACCTGCACACCGTCTCGGCGGCCGGCGAGGTGCTCGTGTTCGCGACGCTGCGCGACGTCGAGCCGGCGATGACGACCGACATCGGCGTGCTCGGCGCGGTGGTCGACGCGGCGCCGCTCGGGATCGTCGTCTACGACCGCGGCTTGCGGATCGTCCGCGTCAACCGCGAGGTCGAGCGGGCCGGCCGGATCGGGCCGATGCACATCGGCATGCGCCTCACCGACGTCGCGCCCGACGCCCCCGTCGACGTCGTCCACGGCATTGAGCGGGTGTTCCGCGCGGGCGAGTCGGTGGTCAACCGCCAGGTCGACGCCGAGAGCGGGCAGAGCTACCTGATCACGCTCTTCCCGATCCGGGACGAGGCCGGCGCGGTCGTGCTCGCGGGCTGCCTGTACTCGGACGTCACCGACCGGGTCGCCGCCGAGCGCGCGCTCGTCGAGAGCGAGCGCCACCGGCGCCGGATCCTGGTCACGATGCTGCAGGCCGAAGAGGCCGAGCGCAGCCGGATCGCCACCGAGCTGCACGACGACACGGTGCAGGTGATGACCGCCTCGCTCGTCGCGATGGATCGTCTCGCCCTCGTTGCCCGTCGCAGGGGCGAGCGCGAGCTCGAAGAGGCCGTCGCCCTCACGCGCGCGACGCTGGAGGAGGCGACCGACCGTACGCGCCGGCTCATGTTCGAGCTGCGGCCCGCGATCCTCGCCGAGCATGGCCTGTTGGCGGCGATCGGCGTCCTGGCCGACCAGGTGGCGCGTGAGGTCGGCGCGACGGCGACTGTGCGCGGCCGCGTCGGCCGTTACGACCGTGCGCTCGAGGAGCTCCTGTACCGGTCGGTGCAGGAGGCGCTCGCGAACGTGCGCAAGCACGCGCAGGCGGTGCGGATCGACGTCACGCTGCAGGAGCGGCGGGGCGAGCTGCGCTGCGTCGTCGCAGACGACGGCCGCGGGTTCGACGTCGACGCCGCCCGGGCCCGGCCCCAGGCGATCTTTCACCTCGGGATCGGCTCCCTCGTCGAGCGCGTCCGCGCCGTCGGCGGCGACGCGACGATCGACTCCGAGCCGGGCCGGGGGACGCGCGTGCGGATCGTCCTGCCGGGCACGCAGCACCGCCGCGCGCACGCCGCCTAGATGATTGATTCCACGCCCCCGCGCGCCTGGCCCCGCGGAGGGTGGTGGGCTGGTATGGGGTGTTGGTGGCGCTGCGCCTCGGCGTCTGCGTTATCGCAGACGCCTCGGAGCGTGGTCAAGGGCGCACGCCCTTGACCACTTGAACCGTCGCATCGCACTTCGGCGTCTGCGTGATCGCAGACGCCTCAGACCGCGTTCAAGGGCAATCGCCCTTGAACGCTTCTCGGTCGCGCCCATAGTTCGCTCACTATGAACGCTCCCTGCGTCCTTGCGCTGCTCGGTTCGCAGCCGCCCAGAACATCACGGGGGCGTGGAATCAACCATCAACGGGTAGAAATTCGCACATGCCGGACCCGCCGCTTGATCCCCTTGCGGCCTCGTTCGGACGCGTCGCAGAGGACTACGAGCGCGGCCGTCCGCCGTATCCGCCGCAGGCCCTGGAGTGGCTCGCCGACGAACTCGGGGTCGGGCGCGAGGCGACGGTGCTCGATCTCGCCGCCGGCACCGGGAAGCTGACGGCCGGCCTGCGGCCGCTGGTCGGCCACGTGATCGCCGTCGAGCCGGTGGGTGCCATGCGGGCCGTGCTGGCGGCGGGGCAACCGTGGGCGCGCGTGCTCGCCGGCACCGCCGAGGCGATCCCACTCGCCGACGCCGCGGTGGACGCGGTCGTCGTCGCCGCCGCGTTTCACTGGTTCAGCGCCGAGGCGGCGCTTGCCGAGATCCATCGCGTGCTGCGCCCCGGAGGCGGCCTGGGCCTGCTCTGGAACCGGCCGGAGTGGGAGGGCGAGCCGTGGTACCCGGCGTTCGCGCAGGTGCTCGATCGCGCCCGCGCGAGCCAGGGCCGTCCCCCCAACCGCTACACGGCCGGGGAGTGGCGGGCCACGCTCGAGCGCTCGGCGCTCTTCGGGCCCGTGCGCATGTGCGAGTTTCGCCACGTGCACCGCGTCACTCGCCCGCAGTTCCTCGCCCGGGTGGCGTCGTGGAGCGTCGTTGCCGTCCTGCCGCCCGCCGGCCGAGCGGCGGTGCTCGCCGACGTCGACGAGCTGCTCGGAAGCGCGCGCGTCACCGACCTCGACCTGCGCTACCGCACCGACGCCTACCGGGCCCGGGGGGCTCCGCCGGCCGGCGCGGCGTGACCGGCGCTCACCAGTCGCTCTCGTCGTAGAACTGCGTCCACAGCCGTTCCGTCCCGGCCCGTACCCGCGTGATCTCCTCGGCCGTCAGGCGCCGCTTCCAGTTGGTGATGTGGGTGGCGCTGTCGCGCCGCACCGAGTCGGGCCGGCTCGCCTCGGCCGGGTTCGACGGATCAGAGGTCGCGCGCGCGAGTGCCTCGACGCCGTCGTCCCACGGCAGGCGCATGTGCGCGTAGAGGTCGCGGAACCGCTCCACCGGCGCGCGTGAGTAGTCCTCGAGCCGGGTGAACGCCCACTCGCCGGCGCGGCGCTCGCGCACCCGCGCGATCGCCTCGGTCTGGATGTTCCAGAGCAGGATGGCCTGGTCGACGATGTCGTGCTCGCGCGCCGCATACGCCCGCAGCTGCTCCTCGTAGCCGCCGAGGAAGTCGCGCATCACGAGCGGCTGGGCGAGCAGGTCGCCGAAGCGCTCGGTGTGGGGCCAGTGCAGCCGCTTGATGCTGGCCGCAAACGCACACGGGTGGCGAGTGATCATGACGACGTCCATGTCGAAGCGGTCGGCGAGCCACTCGGCCGAGTACACCGCGATCGGATCCTTGTAGAGCGGGGCGGCGGCCTGGGCGCGGTAGCGGCGCCACCGGCCGATGTCGCGCGCCATCCGGCCGGCATCCTTGGCGCTTCGCAGCGACCGCAGCTCGGCCCCGATGTCGTACCGGAAGGCGAGCGAGCGTTCGATCGCGGCCGTATACGGCGCGCAGTTCTCGGCGCAGACGTACTCGAACCAGTGCGGCCAGCGCACCGCCAGCGTGCCCGGCCGGTGGATCGGGCTGAACGGCTCCCAGATGTAGCCGATCGGGGTCGGCGCGGCCGCCAGGATCTGGCCGATCCAGCCCGTGCCGGAGCGGATCGCCCCGGTCACGAGGATCGGCTTCTGCGGCGGCCGCCCGCCGTTCGCGCTCGCGCGCTCATCACCCTGCACCGAAGGTCGCCCCCTGCGGACGTCGCTGTCGTCGCCCGCGCCGTCGGCGAGCCTGCATCGAGTACACCGCCACCACGGTATCGCGTCAAGTCCGTCAACCAACCGCCAACCCTGCGGCCGCTTCGGCCGACCGGCTTCTCTAAGCTCCCGGGCGATGCGTCGAGGAGCCCTGCTGGCGATCGTGCTTGCGCTTCCCGCGGGAGTCCTCGCCCACGAGCTCCTGCGCTCGCCGGGTACGGCCACGCCGACCGCGGCCGAGCAGCCTGCCTCCGGGGCCTCGACGCCGGCGAGCTCGGCGACAGGCCCCAGGAAGCCGGGCGTGCTCGTGCCGGTGGTGGCCCGCGTCGGCACGCTGCCGGCGCCGGTGCAGGACCCGGCGGTGGCCGCGCTCGGCGACCGCGTCTACGCCTTCGGCGGCCTCGACGGCACCCAGGCGTCCGTGGCGTCGGTGACCACCTTCGCATCGGCCGGCGCCCACACCGGCGCCCAGCTTCCCGTCGCGATCCACGACGCGGCCGCGGCGGCGGTGGGCGGGCGCCTGTACGTCTTCGGTGGCGGCCAGCTGCAGAGCTACGCCGGCATCGGCCGGTTCGATCCGGTCAGCGGTCGCACCCGCCTGGTCGGCTCGCTGCCAACGCCGCTCTCCGACCTGGCCGTGGCCACGATCGGCCGGACGGCCTACATCGTCGGCGGGTACACCGGCGCGGTCTTCTCCGATCGCATCGTCGCCTTCTCGGGCGGGCACGCGCGCACCGTCGGGCGGCTGCCGGTGGGGCTGCGCTACGCGGCGGTGGCCGCGCTCGGCGGCAGGGTCGTGATCGCCGGCGGGCGCACCGCGAGCGGGCCCTCGGCGGCCGTGTACCGGTTCGATCCCGCCACGGGCGCGGTGACACAGATCGGACGCCTGCCCGCGGCGGTCATGCACGCCTCGGCGGGGGTGCTGGGCGGCACGATGTACGTGGTCGGCGGCATCGGCGCCGCCGGCACGACCAGCGCCGTGGTCGCGGTCACCGCCACCGGCCACGCCCGGGTGGCGGCGCGCCTGCCGCAGCCGCTCTCCGACGCCGGCGTCGTCACCCAGCCCGGCCGGCTGCTCGTGCTGGGCGGAACGGACGGCACCGCGCCGGTCGCCTCGATCCTCAGCATCACGCTTCGCCGCCGGGCCGCGGCCGGGGCGGCGCCGGCTCCCCGGCCCAAGCACCGGCACCCGGCCGCGGGCGGCTCGCCGAAGCTCTTCCACGGGGCGCTCCCGGGCGATCTCCTGATCGCCGACCGGGGCAACAACCGCATTCTGATGGTCGACCCCACGGGCCGGATCCTGTGGCGCTATCCCAGCCGGCCGGGCCAGCGCCGCCTGTTCTTCGACGACGACACCTTCTTCGGCGACCACGGCCACAAGATCATCTCGAACCAGGAGGACAACCACTCCATCGTCGAGATCGCCTATCCATCCGGCCGGGTCGTGTGGCAGTACGGGCATCCCGGCGTGCGCGGGTCGGCGCCCGGCTACCTGAACACCCCCGATGACGCCTACCTGCTGCGCAACGGGCTCGTGATCGTCGCCGACGCGTACAACTGCCGCGTGCTCGAGATCCGCGGCCACCGGGTGGTGCGCAGCATCGGCAACGGCGTGTGTGCCCACAACCCGCCCACGAGCCTCGGCGCCGTGAACGGCGACACGCCGCTGCCCGGCGGGCACATCCTGGTCAGCGAGATCAACGGCTCCTACATCGACGAGTTCACGCTCGGCGGCCGGCTCGTGCGCACCTACCACGCACCGGTGAGCTATCCGTCAGACCCGCAGCTCACCCGCAACGGCAACATCATCCTGGCCGACTACTCGCGCCCCGGCGGGGTCGTGATCCTCTCGCGAAGCACCGGGGCGGTGCTCTGGAGCTACCGGCCGGCGTCGGGGCCGGGCATGCTCGACCATCCCAGCCTCGCGGCGATGCTTCCCAACGGCGACGTCATCGTCGGCGACGACTTCAACGACCGCATCGTCGTGATCGACCCGCACACCAAGCGGATCGTGTGGCAGTACGGGCACACCGCGGTCGGCGGGACGGCGCCAGGCTACCTGCACATCCCGGACGGGTTCGACTTCGTGCCGGTCACGAGCACGGGCAAGCCCGACCCGGCCGCGATCGTGCACGGCCCCTGAGCCGCGGCGCGGAGGCGTCGCTGGGGAAGGTCAGCCGCAGCCGTCGGCCTTGGGGGAGTACGGGCCTTCGATCCCCGGCTTCGCCTGGAACGAGGCGTTGCAGCCGCAGGTCGAGGCCACGTTCGGGTTCTCGAAGCTGAACCCGGCACCCATCAGGCCGTCGTGGTAGTCGATGGTCGATCCCTGCAGGTACGGCAGGCTGATCGGGTCGATCACGACGCGCACCCCGTGCGAGTCGATCTCGACGTCGTCGGCCTCGCGCTCGGTGTCGAACCCGATCGCGTACTGGAACCCCGAGCAGCCGCCGCCCTCGACGGCCAGGCGCAGCACCTGCGCCTCGGGATCCTCGGACGCCAGCGCCTTCACCCGCTCTGCGGCGATCTCTGTGAGGTTGACCATGGGCCAATTGTAGCCGCGACCCCCGCCGCTGCGCGAGTCGTTCATGCCGGCGCCTTCCGGCCGGTCAGGCGGTACGCCCACACGAGCGCCTCCGCCACGGCCGCATACAGCTCCGGCGGCACGTGCTGCCCGAGCTCGAGCGTCTCGAGCGCCTGCACGAGCACGGCGTCCTCGCGCACCGGGATGCCGGCCTCGGCCGCGGCCTGCAGGATCGCGTCGGCGACGTGGCCGGCGCCGCGGGCCACGAGCTCGGGCGCGTCGTCGCCCTTGCGATAGCGCACGGCCGCGGCGCGGCGGGCCGGCCGCTGCTCAGGCGTAGCCATCGAACGCGCCTCCGGGCGGTGCGGGGGACGGCGCCGAGCCGGGACGGGCGAGCACGGCGGCCGCGGCCGGGCGGCCGGTGGCCCGCTCGAGCGCGGCGATCAGATCGGGCAGGGCGGCCTCGGCGCGCTGCGTGAGCCCGCCGGGCGGTGTGACGACGCCCGCACGGACGCCGCCCGAGCCGATCAGCAGCCGCACCTCGATCGCGCCCATGTCGGGGCAGTGCAGCGTGAACGCGGCCTCGCCGCCGCCCTCGCCGGTACCGCTGTCGCCCTCGCCCTCGTCGTCGGGCTCGATCGTGATCGTCGCCGCGGCGCCGCCGGGCAGCCACAGCGGCCCGTCGGCCAGGCCGAGCGCGACGCGCAGGAGGTCGCCGTCGCCGCGCAGCGCGAGCTCGCCGGCGAGGCGCGCCGACGCCCCCTGGTCGGGACGGCCGCCGTCGTCGCGCACGATCCGCACCACGAGCTCCTCGGCGTCGGCGCGGGCCACGCGCAGGTGCAGGCTCTGGCCGGCGGCGAGGCCCGCCGGCACGCGCGCCTCGAGGATCACGCCCGCGAGCGAGATCAGGCCGCGCCCGCCTCCGGGCGGCGCCGAGACCACGCGGGCGACCAGATCCTTGCCGGCAGCGAGCGCGAGCGGGCGCGCTCCCGATGCCGGGTCGGAGGTGGCCCCCTTCAGGGTGATCTGCTCGAGGTTCATGTAAAGGCTCGCTCTGCCCGGACGACTATCGGCTCAGGAACCGGATGCTCCGGACTCCTGTCATCGACCGTTTGGGAGTGAATTCGAGATGGAACGAGGTCTCTACATCGCGGCATCGGGGATGCTGGCCGAGCAGGTGCGCCAGGACCAGCTCGCGAACGACCTCGCCAACGCCTCGACTCCCGGCTACAAGGGCGACCACGCCGAGCAGGCGAGCTTCTCCGATCTGCTGCTGTGGAACTCGACCACCGGCGCCCCCGTGGGATCGCTGAGCATGGGCTCGCGCATCACCAAGGTCGTGACCGACCTCACCCAGGGTCCGCTGCAGAACACCGGCAACCCGCTCGACGTCGCCCTCGACGGCCCCGGCTTCCTCGCCGTGCAGACCGGCTCGGGCGTGCGCTACACGCGCGACGGCCAGCTCGTCGTCGACGGCAAGGGCCGGCTGACGACCGCCACCGGCGAGCTCGTGCTCGGCACGAGCGGCAAGCCGATCACGGTCGGCCAGGTCAGCGACCCCACCAAGATTTCCATCGACGCCCGCGGCACCGTCAAGGTGGGCAGCCGCACCGTCGGCACGCTCGCCGTGATGTCGCTGACGGGCGCCACCAAGCAGGGCGACACGCTGTTCACGGGCACGCCCGGCGTGCGCCCGGCCGGCACGAACGTCCAGCAGGGCTTCCTCGAGGGCTCCGGCGTGCAGCCGGCCGAGGCGATGGTCGACATGATCGTGTCGTTCCGGTCGTACGAGACGGCGCAGCGCGCGATCCAGTCGATCGACACCGAGCTCGGCCGCGCCGCCAACTCCGTCGGCACCGCCACCGGCCAGTAGCGGCGCCGGCGCGCAGGGCGCCCTCAAGAACCCCGGGACCGCGCCGATAACAGGGCCGAACATATCGGGGATTGCAACGGCTGGACTGCACCGCAGAGGCCGACAGGGAGACGCACCGACGCGGGCTCCCAGCCCCGAGATTCCCTCGGGAAGGCAGCAATGCTGAACGGACTCTATTCGGCCGCCAGTGGAATGCTGGCACAGCAGACGCGGATGGACATGCTCGCCAACGACCTGGCGAACCTGAACACCACCGGCTACAAGCAGGCGCGTATCGGCTTCCGCGATCTGCTCTACAACAAGGAGCAGGGCATGCCGATCGGCGCCGGCGCGGCCGTCGTCGACGCCGGCCGCAACGACGCCGAGGGCGCGCTGATGCAGACCGGCGAGCCGCTGTCCCTCGCGATCGACGGCCCGGGCTTCTTCCAGGTGCGGCGCGCCGACGGCAGCATCGCCCTGACCCGCGACGGCGACTTCCGCACCGACGCGAACGGCGACGTCGTCAACCAGTCCGGTGACCGGCTCGTCCCGCCGCTGCGGATCCCGCCGGGCACCGATCTCGACAAGCTCTCGATCTCGTCCGACGGCACGGTGGCCTCCGGCCAGACGCCGATCGGCAAGATCACGCTGGTCGACGTCACGAACACCGCCGGCCTCGAGGCGCTCGGCGACAACCAGTTCGCGCCGACGTCGAACAGCGGCACGCCGACGGCGATCGCGGGCTCGCAGTTGCAGCAGGGCTACCTCGAGGCGTCCAACGTCGATCTCGCCACGAGCATGGTGTCGATGATCGACGCGCAGCGAAGCTACGAGATGGACAGCCGCGCCATCCAGAACCAAGACCAGATGATGCAGGTCGCAAACCAGATCCGGCAGTAACGATGAGCGACCTCTCCGCACAGCAGCTCACCGCCCTCGGCTCGACCGTCATGCCGACCGTCCTGCCTCCGGACGTCCGCAAGGCGGGCGCCAAGGGCGAGCAGCTCTACCAGGCGGCGCTCGGGTTCGAGCAGATGCTGACCCAGCAGCTCACCGACCAGCTCGCCCAGACGATGCAGGGCACGGACGGATCCGGCGACCCGAGCTCGAACAACCCGGACGACCCGTCGAGCCAGTCGATCTTCCCGACCGACTCGAGCTCGTCGTCGATGGTCGGCCAGATGCTGCCGCAGGCGCTGTCCGACGGCATCACCCAGGCCGGCGGCCTCGGCATCGCCCACCAGCTGTACCTCCTGCTCGCCCAGCAGACCGGCCTCACGGCCGCCACCGGCTCGGCCGGCGGCGCGACCGGCGCGGCCGTCGCCCCGAGCGCGGCCTCCGGCGGAACGGCGGGGAGCGGGCAGTGACCGGCCTCGTCGAGCACCTCGAGCGGCAGCTCGAGTCCAACCGCCGCCTGCTCCAGATCGTGCTCGCCCAGGCCGAGGCCATCAAAGTGCAGGATGTGCAGGCAGTTTTGGCTCGTTTGGCCGACGTCCAGCACGAGATGGCCAAGCGCGCGCAGATCGAGCGCGAGCGCGATGGGCTGCTGCGCACGGCCGCTCAAGTTCTGCGCGTGCCTGCCGATCAGGTGACCCTCGACATGCTCCTGACGCTGACTCCCGAGCCCACCGCCACGCGCGTGCGTGCGCTCTCCGCAGAACTCAAGGGCCTCCTGGCCGAGGTCGCGCGCATCCACCGCCAGAACCGCGTCCTGATCCGGCAGGAGCTCCTGTTCCTGGACCACCTGATGCGGGTCATGTCGGGCGCGCCCCAGGCCGGATACACGGCCGTTGGCCACACGGCGCCGACCCAGCCCGCCAACCTCGTGGATCTGAGGGGATAGCGTGGGCATCTCGACGTTCATGGGGCTCGAGACCAACCTGCGCGGACTGCTTGCACAGCAGCAGGCGCTCGACGTCACGAGCCACAACATCGCAAACGCGAGCACCGCCGGGTACTCGCGCCAGACCGCGGTGCTCGTGGCCTCGCCCGCGTACGCGATGCCGGGTGTCTCGACGGCGCCGGCCGGGGCGGGGCAGCTCGGCACCGGCGTCGACGTCGCCGCCTACCAGCGCATCCGCGACGCCTTCCTCGACGTGCAGTACCGCGCCCAATCGATGCTCCAGGGTCAGGCGCAGGCCAACCAGGACGGCCTCCAGCAGGTGCAGCTCGCGTTCAACGAGCAGCCCACCTCGACCGGCCTCTCGGGCCTGCTCGCCAACTACTGGTCGGCGTGGCAGAACCTCTCCAACAACCCCGAGGACATGGGCACGCGCCAGGCGCTCGCGCAGTCCGCGGCCAGCCTCGCCGACGGCTTCACGAGTCTCTCCGGGCAGCTCTCGACGCTGCAGTCGCAGACGAGCCAGAACGTCTCGGACACGATCACGCAGGCCAACTCGTTCGGCGCCCAGATCTCGCAGCTCAACCTGACGATCTCCAAGCTCGAGGTCTCCGGCGACACGCCGAACGACCTCCTCGACCAGCGTGACGTGCTGCTCGACAAGCTGTCCGCGCTCGGCAACGTCTCGACCTCGGCCGGCGCGAACGGCTCCCTCAACGTCACGTTCGGCGGCGCCTCCCTGGTCACCGGCGGCACCTCGAGCACGCTCGCCGAGACCGACCTCACCGGCCTCACGTCCGGGAAGCTGCAGGGCCTGATCACGCTGCGCGACACGACGATCCCCGGCTACCAGGGCCAGCTGAACACGATCGCCTCGGCGCTGATCACGAAGACGAACGCGCAGAGCGGGCTCGGCTTCGACCTGAACGGCAATCCCGGCGGCCCCTTCTTCTCGGGCACGGACGCTTCGAACATCAGCGTGAACCCGGCGCTCATCTCCAATCCGGCGCTGATCGCGGCATCGTCCACCGGCGCCGTCGGCGACTCCCAGAACGCGCTCGCGATCGCCGACATGCAGAATAAGGCCGTCATCGGGTCGTCCACGATCGACACCGCCTACACGCAGCTCGTGACGCAGGTCGGATCCGACGTCCAGCAGGCGACCAACCAGGTGTCGACGACGACCGCCCTCGTGAACGCGCTCCAGAGCTCCCGCCAGTCGGTCTCGGGCGTGAACCTCGACGAGGAGATGACCAACCTGATCACGTACCAGCGCGGCTACCAGGCCTCGGCCCGCGCGCTGAACGCGATCGACTCCATGCTCGACCAGCTCATCAACCGCACGGGGAGGGTGGGCCTGTGACCACCAGGATCACTCAGGGCATGCTGAACCAGACGCTGCTCTACGACCTCGGAAACGTCACGTCGCAGCTGCAGACGTCCGAGCAGGAGCTCTCGTCGGGCTACAAGCTGAACCAGCCCTCCGACGACCCGTACGCGGCCAGCCAGGCGCTGAAGCTGCGCGCCGATCTGGCCTCGAACAAGCAGTACCAGGGCAACGTCTCCGACGCGAACGCCTGGCAGAGCGTCGCCGACACCGCGCTCGGCGACATCGGCGACTCCGTCCAGCGCGCGCGCGACCTCGTCATCCAGGGCGCGAACGGCACGAACGGCGCTTCCGACCGCGCGGCCATCGTGACCGAGCTGAGCCAGCTGATCGACTCGATCAAGACCGACGCGAACACGCAGTACGCGGGCCGCTACATCTTCTCGGGGACGGCCACGAACACCCAGCCGTATCAGCAGGGCGCCGTGGACAGCTACTCCGGCAACACCGCGAGCATCACGCGTGAGATCGGCGCGGGCGTGCAGGTGTCGATCAACCAGCCCGGCTCGGCGATCATCGGCGACGCCTCGAGCGGCCTTCTGGCCACGCTCCGCGGCATCGTCAACGACCTGAACTCGGGCAACACGGGCGCCCTCTCGACCACCGATCTGACGGCGCTCGACTCGGCCAACGACTCGCTGCTGAACGCGCGCGCCCAGGTGGGAGCGCTCTCGGACCGGCTCACGACCGCGACCAACCGGCTCCAGCAGACCGAGCAGTCGACGACTCAGCTCTTGTCCAACGTCCAGGATGCCGACATGACCCAGGTCATGGTCAGCTTCTCGACACAACAGGCGGCGTACCAGGCGGCGCTTCGCGCCGGCGCGCAGATCATCCAGCCGTCGCTGATGAACTTCCTCAGCGGCTAACGACTCCCCCCAAGGAGGCCCCCAACCATGGACATCCAAAGCACACGCTTCGGCAAGCTCGAGATCCGCGAGGAGACCATCATCGTCTTCCCCGACGGGCTCATCGGGCTCGGCGGCACCCGCTACGCGCTGGTCGCCCGCGACGACAAGGCCGTCTTCTACTGGCTGCATTCGATCGACGACCCGTCGCTCGCCCTTCCGGTCACCGTGCCGTGGCCGTTCTTCGCCGACTACGACGTCAAGCTCTCCGACGACGACGCCTCGACGCTCGAGCTCGAGTCGCCCGACCAGGCCGAGATCTTCTGCGTGGTTCGCGCCACCGATCAGCTCGGCGACTTCACGATCAATCTCCGTGGCCCGATCGTGATCAACAGCCAGCGCCGGCTTGGCCGCCAGGTGATCAACGAGGTCGGCGAGTTCGGCGTCCGCGAGCCGCTGTTCTCGCGCGTCCCCCTGTCGGAAGTGCGTCCTGCGACCCCGGCCGCCCCTGTCGCGGCCACGGGGGTCTGACGTGCTCGTCATCACCCGCAGGTCGGGCGAGCGCATCTGCCTCGGAGACCAGATCACCGTCACGGTGCTCGAGGTCTCCGGGTCGAGCGTTCGCCTCGGCATCGACGCGCCCAGCGAGGTGCCGGTGTACCGGCACGAGATCTGGCTCGCGATCAAGGAAGAGAACGCGGCCGCCGCGCTCGCGCCGGTGGGCAGCGTCCCAGCAGACATTCCCCCCAAGTAGCTCGTCAATACCCCCCAAGGAGAAACCGTCATGTCCCTTTCCGTCCAGACCAACATCGAGGCGTTCGACGCGCATCGAAACCTGGTCAACACCGCGAACCAGCTCTCGAACTCGATGCAGAAGCTGTCCTCGGGCTACCGGATCAACAAGGCGGCCGACGATGCCGCCGGTCTCGCGATCTCCGAGAAGCTGTCCGCGCAGGTCAGCGGCCTGACCCAGGCGCAGCAGAACGCGCAGGACGCCGTCAACCTCGTCCAGACGGCCGACGGTGCGATGGGCGAGGTGCAGGCCATCCTGGCCCGCGTCCGCGACCTCGCGGTCGAGTACAACAACGGCACGCTGTCCAGCTCCGACCAGGCCGCGATCACGGCCGAGGTCGCCCAGCTCTGCGCCGAGGTCTCGAGCATCGGCACCGAGACGAGCTTCAACGGCATCGCCCTCCTGACCGGCAATGCCACCATCACGTTCCAGGTGGGCTCCAACGACGGCGAGACGATCGCCACCTCAGCGGTCAAGCTGTTCGGCGCGGGCTCCGGCTTCGCGGTCGATTCCGCCCTCTTCAACTTCAGCGGCTCGACGATCAGCCTGTCGGCCCTCGACACGGCGATCGAGAACGTGTCGAACGACCGCGCGACCTTCGGCGCCGTCCAGAACCGGCTCCAGCACACCCTGAACAACCTGGGCAACTACCAGGAGAACCTGTCGGCCGCCGAGTCGAGCATCAAGGACGTCGACATGGCGTCGGAGATGGTCAACTTCACCAAGCTCCAGGTGCTGCAGCAGGCCGGCATGAGCGTCCTCGCTCAGGCCAACCAGTCCTCGCAGTCCGTCCTCTCGCTGCTGCGCGGCTAGTCCTGATCCATTCCACGCGCGTCCACCGGGGGCCGTCCGCACACCGAGTCGTGCGGGCGGCCCCTGACGCATTCCGGGCTCAAGTTCCAGCGCCCACTGGCGATGTAGGGGGAGACGCATGAGCACCCCTGCCGACGCCGTGATCCCCGCCAGCTTCACCGACGCGCTCAGCCGCATGCAGCAGCTCGAGGCGATGGTGAGCCAGCTCTCGAACCCGGCGGCGGTGACGTCGTCGTCGGCCGGCGCGCCCGCCGTCTCGCCGTCGTCGGCCACCGCCTTCCAGCAGGCCCTGAGCGCCGCCACCGCGGCCCAGACCGCCCCGGTCGGCACATCGGGCACGAGCGCCGGCCAGACGGCGCTACAGGTCGCAGAGACGCAGGTGGGCGTGACCGAGCAGCCGCCCGGATCGAACGACGGCCCCCAGATCGCCCAGTACCGCACCGCCACCCAGGGCGCCTACGCCGGCGCTCCCTGGTGCGCCTACTTCGTCTCGTGGTGCGCGGCCGAGGCCGGCGCGCCGATCGGCGACCACGGCCAGGGCCTCGGCTCCGTCGCCGAGATCACCGACTGGGCGCGCTCGACGGGCCGCCTGACGCAGACGCCGGCCCCCGGCGAGCTGATCCTCTTCGGCACCGAGCACGTCGGCATCGTCAAGTCGGTCAACCCCGACGGCTCGCTCACGACCGTCGAGGGCAACGCCTCCGACGGCGTGCACCAGGAGACGCGGTGGCCCTCGGAGGCCACCGGCTACGTCCAGCTCGGCTAGCCCCCCAAGTCCACCACCAGCCGGGGGACTGTCCCTTCACAAATCCGCCCCACCGCGTGGAGCGGCCCAGGGGCACATGGTTTGTGAGGGGACTGTCCCCGACACTGCTCCATCTCCAGCCGCGGCGTGGCAGCAAGCGTTGCGGCTACCTACCACGGTGGTCGAGATGGAGCAATTCAGGGACAGTCCCCGGAACAACCCAGTGAAGCCCGGCGCGTATCGAAGCGCACGGGGCGGGTTGTTCAGGGGACTGTCCCCCGGTGGCGGTGGACGAGAAGCGGGGCCAGGCCCTCGTTAACGCGATTGGGCGCCCGGCCGTTCGGCCGAGCGCCCTGGAATTGCGAGGGCCACCCGGTGGGGTGGCCCCTCGTGTCGTGCGAGTGATGCTTGGTAGTGCTAGCGCAGGAGCGAGAGCACCGACTGCGGAG
>CAVXEE010000010.1:0-202662 GCA_963760755.1 uncultured Actinomycetes bacterium
GTTCGAGTCCGTTAGAGGGCTTTCGGTGGTTTCGGTGTCGTGCTTTCATGCTGGCGGTCGGCGCAGGGGCGCTCAGGCGTAGTCCGGCAGCAGCTGGGAGTCGATGTACGGCAGGCCGAAGACGTCCTCGGCCGACCTCACCACGATCATCAGCACATACATATCAGCCAGCAGGCGGACCGGTCGCCGCATCAGCAGGAGCTCCGCCTTGATCCCTCCGAGCTCGCCGGCCGGCTCGCTCTCGAGCGCTGGATCGTCCGCCAGACCGTCCAGCGCTCCAGCCATCCGCGTGAGCGTGATCCCATGGTGCAGGCCACGTTCCGGCAGGGTCGCGACCAGCTCGCGCTGAGGTGGCAAGAGCGGATTCCGGCTCCGGTGATGTTCGCGGATGTCGCCAAGCAGCCCCTCGATCGCCTTGTACGCCGCCAGAGCCTCCGTGTACGCGCGCACGCAGTCGCGGCGCAACACCGTCATGACCTCGACGGTCGAGGCGTCCGGCTGAGCCGGGTCACCCACGTGGCCGCCTCTTCCCGACGTCGACCGCGACCACCCGCGGCAGCGCTGTCAGCAACTCGTCGCTCGCGGGCTCTCCACGCTTCGGCTGTCGCTCAGCGGCCACCGCACCCCCTTTGCGTCAGGATGCCAAAGAGTTGCTCAAGTGCATCCCCGCGGCATCATCCGCTGCGGACGAAAACGCCCCGGCCCGATCTCGGTGGTCAGCGAGCTTCGAGGGGGTCGTTGCTCGGCGGGCCGGTGCCCGTCCAGGTGAAGCCGTGAGTGTCTCCGTTGTGGTCGGTGTACACGATCGAACCGTGACCCACGATCATCGGCCCGGGATTCGGAGCCGCCACGAACGCCGCGTTCCCCCATGCAGAGGCCGGAATCGACGAGGTCACCGGATACGGGTGGACGGTGGCGGTGAGCATCCACTCAAGACCCTCGTCATCGACTTCCTCGTTGTCGTGATCCTTGTCGTGGTGGTGATTGGGGAAGTCGCCGCTGGCCGTGGCTCTTCCGCGGCTCGGTTGGGACTCCTCCGGATTGGCCTGCTGCTCGAGGTCGATGGTCACGTGCGCGCAGACGTCGTGCGTCGAGAAGTTGAGCGGGCCGCAGGCAACCACCCGGCGCCCGTTTGAAATCAGCGTCAGCGGCTGGTCAAACCGCGATCCGGCGCCCATGTCACCCTCCTTGTCCGAATTGACACAACAACGGATCGTCTCACATCGACGTCGGCCATGCCGAGAGGATGTCCTCGGCCGCTGCGACGTAGCTCGATGCCCCGACAGCTCTCCAGAGGACGATGCTGCGCCGGAGCTCGGCGGCACCGGCGGGTCGATCGCCACAATCCAGGAGACGCTTCCCACGCTCGAAACAGGCGATCGCCTCGTCCGGCAGCGAGCCGATCTCGGCGTAGAGCGACGCCGCGGTTGCGTAGTCCGCCGCGGCCAGCGCGCTCGCGGCGGCGACCCACGTGCTCGGCAACGGATAGTCGGATGTCGCAGCGACAAACGCGTCGCGCATCTCGGCAAGTGAGCCGACGGCCACGGCCGCGCACGTCAGCGCCTCGGCCGAGATCGCAACGCCCAACCACCACCGGTCGAGCAGCTCACGGATGAGCTCCGCGGCCTCGCCGGTGCGGCCGTGGACAACGTCGAGCTGCGCCTGCAGTCCGAGCGGGGAGATGAGGTACTGGGGCTCGCCGATCTCGCGGGCCAGCGCGAGCGCCGCCGTCGCGTGGTGCGATGCATGCTCCGGGTGGCCACGCGCCAGATCCATCCGGCCGCAGACCACGTGTGCCTCGACCGCGGCGCCGCGGGTGCTCCCTGCCTCCTCTGCGATGACGCGCTCGGCGATCGCGCGCGCCTCGTCCCACTCTCCCGAGTGGTACATCAGGCACGCCAGCGCGCCGTCGACGAGGCGGCTCGTGTAGGCGAGTCCCAGCCGCTGGGCGCGTTCCTTCACGTGCACCTGGACGCCGCGGGCCCCCTGCAGGTCGCCGAGGGCGAGCAGCGCGATGCCGAAGTTCTGCTCGATCATGGCCCCGTCGTACGACTCGAGATCACGCGCGATCGCGTGCGCCTTCCGGAACTCGGCGATACCGCGCACGTCACCGCGCTGCAGGAAGGCGAGCGCGAGCGTCTGATGGCTCCAGGCCGCCAGGTCGTCCAGTGCCAGCGATGTCGCAAGCGAGCCGGATTGCGTCGCGGCGTCGATCGCCTCGGCGAGCCGTCCACGCAGGACGAGCACGCTCGCCAGCGACACCAGAGCGATCGCCATTGCGGCCGAGGCCGGCGCCGCTTCGAGCAGCTCGACCGCCCCTCGCAGGTGGACGAGCGCCTCGTCCTTGTGTCCCTGCTGGTCGAGCCAGAGCCCGATCTCGCTCTCGATCTCGGACGCGGTCTCGACGTCGCCGCTCTCGGCCAGTTGGCGGGCGATCGGCTCGAGATCGTCTGGGAGCACCTCCTCGCTGTACATGCGTGCCCTGGCGTGGCGGTACTGGAGGATCGGCGGGATGTCCGTGTCGTAGAGCGCAAACGCCGAACCGTAGAACCGGGTGGCCGCGGCGTACGCGCTCATCCCGAAGGCTCGGTCGGCCGCCTCCACGAGCACCGCGCGTGCCCGGTCCGGCAGGCGATCGGCCACGCCGGAGGCGCCCCCCAGCTCGAGGGCGGTCACGTAGTGGTGAGCGAGCAGCTCGACCCGGTCGCCGCGGTCGCCGCCGACTGACTCGATCCATTCCGCGGTGCGCACGTGCTTGTCCGCCCGCGCGGATCTGACGATCTGCGAATAGGCCACGTCGCGGACGATCGCATGAGTGAATGCGTATTGTGGCTCGGCGGCAACCGACGTCTCCCGGTCGAGGCGCAGGAGCTGCTTGCGCCGGAGGGCCTCGAGCTGCTCGCGCACGAACGCCGGGTCGCGTCGCTCGACGTGCGCCGCGGCTCCCAGCCACACGACCTTGCCGACCACCGACGCGTCCTGGATCACGGCCTTCTCGTCGGCGGTCAGCGCATCGAGGCGGGCGGCGATGATGCCGTGCACGGTCTCTGGAAGGGGCAGGTCCCCATCCGCCGTGAGCGCCCAGCGATCGTCCCGCCTGACGATCAGGCCGCGGTCGATCAGCATCCGCGCGTACTCCTGGGCGTAGAGGGGGTTGCCCTGGGCACGCTCCACGAGCGCCTCCTGGGCTGCGGCGGGAAGCGGGATCTCGTTCAAGAGCGCCGTGACCAGCGCCGCCGTCTCGCCCTCCGAGAGCGGCGGCAGCGACAGCGTGGTGGTGCCTGCCCACGCCGGCCGCCGCTCCATGAGCTCCGGCCGAGCGGTGCAGAGCACGAGCAGCGGCGTGTCCCTCGTCCACCGCAGCAGCTGCTCGATGAAGTCGAGGAGCGCCTCGTCGGCCCAGTGCAGATCCTCGAACACAAGCACGAGCGGTGCCCTGCGAGCGATCGCTTCGATGAATCGCCTCCATGCCGCGAAGGCTTCGACCTGCCGGTCGCTGCCGAGCTCCGGGACGTGTTCGAGCCCGACCAGCGGACGCAGCTCGCCGAGCATCCACTCCGCCGTCGCGGCATCGTCGGCCAGGCCGACGACGGTGCTGCGCAGCTTTGCGCCGGCGACGTTCGAATCGTCGGAGTGCAGGATCCCAGCCTCCGCCTTCACGATGTCTGCAAGGGCCCAGAAGGTGACACCTTCGCCGTACGGGAGCGAGCGGCCTCTGCGGCAGGTCATCGGCTCCGGGTCGGCGCCGATCCGCGCGAGGAGCTCGGCCACGAGCCTGCTCTTGCCGATCCCCGGAGCTCCGACCACGGTGATCAGGCGGGGCGAGCGTGTATCCCGCACCGTGGTCAGGGTCCGCCGGAGCTCGTCCATCTGCGTCTGGCGACCGACGAGCGGCACAGTGGGTTCCAGCTCCTCTGCGCCGATCGCCTCGGCCGCCTCCGCGATCCAGACCCGCACCGCCTCGCGCTTCCCCTTGAGCTGCACCGGCGGCGCTTCGCGGTAGCGGATCACGCGGCTGGTCGCCCGGTAGGTGACCTCTCCCACCAGGACGCCGTCGACGGGCGCCACGGCCTGCAGCCGCGCGGCGGTATTCACCGCATCTCCCGCTGCAAGGGCTTCGCCTGCCTGCGCGTTGGCGTGAAGCACCACCAGCGCCTCGCCCGTGTTCACCCCGACGCGGACGTGGACGGTGAACCCGGGGTCGTCCGCCCGGCGCGTGCGCGCGGCCTCCTGGATCGCGAGCGCCGCCCGAACGGCACGCTCGGCGTCGTCCTCATGGGATGCCGGCGCGCCGAAGATGCCCACGATGGCATCGCCGATGAACTTCTCGACGGTTCCGCCGAAGCGCTCGAGCTCCCGTCGCGCCAGGCCGTGGTAGATGGCGAGGGTCCGGCCGAGATCCTCGATGTCGAGCTCCTCGCCCATGCTCGTGAAGCCCACCACGTCGGCGAAGAGCGCGCTCACGAACTTGCGCTCCTCCTGTTCCAGACCGGCCCCGAACGACGCCCCGCACTGCGAGCAGAACTGCGCATCCGACGGAGCAGGTTTGCGACAGGCAGGGCAAGCCCTCATGGTCGGAGCCCCCGAAGAGCGGGCTTGGTCGATCCAGATGCTGGGGTCCTCGCCGGCCAGGTGCCCCGGATGCATGCACGCCGCGCGAACCGGCATCGCGGAACGGCGGATGAGAGTCGCATTCTAGGCCAACCCTCCCTCGCTCTCGAAGCTCGGAGGATCATTCCGAGTGTGGTTGGAACGCTTTGCGCGCTCCATTGTTCACGACGTCCACGGGCTCGGGATACTTCCACCCCCGCGTGCCATCGCACGGGCGTTGGTGGAAGGGGTCAACGGTTCGTGTCCTGTAGAGGGCTTCTGGACGGCACGGTCGTCGCCCCGTGCGCGGACTTCGACGTGCGGTCGCTCCGAAGCGTGCCGACGGCGCAGGCCAGGAAACATGCCGCACCGAGGCAGGTGTTCCAGTTGGCGGCGGCGAGGTCGAGCACCGATCCGCTCGACGGCACGACGTACCCGGCGACCGCCGAGATGCCGAAGAAGACGCAGCCGAGGAGGTTGACGCCGGGCTCCCACCATCCCTGCGTGCCGCGCACCGGCAGCCACCCCCGCCGCCGGGAGGCGCGGTAGGCAATCAAACCCGAGACGAGGAAGCACACCGAGCCCAGCGCGTCCGGCCGCCAGACGAGCCGGTTGTAGTGCGGATTCGAGATCGCGGTGTCGAGCGCCTGGAACGTCGAGACGTTGAAGAACAGCGTGCCCGCCGACTGCACCGTCGCGCTCCACCACGCGGCCCGCCCGGCACCACGGTCGTGACGGCCCCCGAATGCAAGCGCGGTCTGGAGCCCGCCGCCCACCGTGAAGAAGATCGAGCCGACGAAGAACGTCGCGCCGTCGGCGCGCGCGCCCACCAGGCTCGCGTAGCCCGGAAACGGCCCGACGAGGAAGCACGCCGACCCGACGGCGAACGACAGCGCCATCCACCGCTCGCGGCTCACAGGTCAGATGCCATTGCTTGAGTCGGCGATGACGACGATCGTAGTCCGGGTCGGGCACGAATAGACTGACCCCGAGCCAGACGAGGCAGGCGGACATGGCCGAGACGACGACGTACACCATCAGGGCGCTGGACGAGACGACGTGGGATGCGTTCGCGGCGCTGGTCGATCAGAACAACGGCGTCTTCGGCGGGTGCTGGTGCATCGGCTTCCATCCCGAGGGCGGCGACAGGAAGACCACGGCGGCGGAGAACCGCCGGCGCAAGCTCGAGCGCGTCCGGGCGGGGACGGCGCACGCGGCGCTCGTGTTCGACGGTGAGCGCTGCGTCGGCTGGTGCCAGTTCGGAGCGCCGGACGAGGTGCCGCGGATCAAGAACCGTGCCCAGTACGAGAAGGGCCGGTCGACCTCGCCGGACTGGCGGATCGCCTGCAACTTCGTCGGCAAGGGGCACCGGCGCCGGGGCGTTGCGGCAGCGGGGCTGGCCGGGGCGCTCGACCTGATCGCGGGCATGGGCGGTGGAACGGTCGAGGGATACCCTGAGGATGCCGGCTCGGTGCCCGCCGGCTTCCTCTTCCACGGCGCACTCTCGACCTACGAGCAGCTCGGCTTCACGCGCGACCGCAGGATCGGCAAGCATCGGTGGGTCGTGACCAGGGTCGTCGACGCTTAGCCATCCTGATCGAGGACATTGCGCAACCTGTGCGCGAACGCCTCCGGCTGGCCCGCGTAGCCGAACTCTCCGCCGAGGAAGCCTCCGTGGTGGCTGGGGAACACTGTGGCCTGCTGGCCGAGGAGCGCGGCCGTGGCCACGGCGGCGCGTCCGGTGAACCTGCCCTCGGACTCCTCACCCACCGCGATCACGACGCGCGTGCGCGCCGACGCGAGCGCTTCGACGTCGGGGCGATAGCTCGAGATCGCCTGCGACCGGTCGGAGAGGAGCGGGTCGTCGCGAGTGCCATCGTCGGCGGTCGGCATCCCGAAGGCGGCGGGGTCGGCCGCAGGCTGGGCGAAGTAGTCGTCCGTGAACTCGCCTCGCCATGAGGTCATCGCGATGAAGGCCGCCATGCCGTATCCCCGCCCGCCGGCCGCGTAGGCGTCGCGGAAGCCGGCGCAGCGCGCTCGGCCGCCGCGGCGTCGGAGAGCACCGGGATGAGCGGCGACTCGTGCGCCACGAGCGTTCTCAGGTCGCCAGGATGGGCCGTCACGAGCGCAAGCGCGGTCACCGCGCCGCCGCTGCTCGCGAACATCTCGGCCGGGCCGGAGTCGAGCGCATCGATCACGGCGTGCACGTCCTCGGCCTGGACGGCGGGGTCATTGTCCGTGGGGCCGTCGGTGCGGGCGCTGCGGCCGAGCCCGCGCGGGTCGTAGGTGACCACGGTGCGCTCGGGAAAGAGCGACGCCAGCGTCAAGAAGCCGCCGGCGGTCATGGGCTGGCCGATCATCAGGAGCGGCGGATGCTCCTCGGCTCGAGAAGCTGGAGGCGCGCGACGGCAGGCGTGCGGCAATCCCGAACGCCGGCTGCGGGCGAACCCCGATGCCCGCCGGGCGGCCTCGGTCTAGCGTGGACGCATGAATACCCATCCCGACATAGCCCCTGAGCGCAATCCGACGACCGCACTGCTGAGTCGAGTCGTGTGCGGGATCGACGGCTCTGCGGAGGCCGAGGAGGCGGCGCGCGAAGCGGCGCTTCTGATGCCCCGCGCGGGCGGCACGCTGCTCCTCGTCGATGCGGTCGTGCCCCGGCTCGTCGACTCGCTCACGTCGGCGATTCCCGGCGCGGTCAGCACGGCCGAGGACGCGGGCCGCAAGGCCGCTCGCGCCGACCTGGAACGGGCGCGTGCCGTCGTCGGCGATCATCCGACCGTTGCCGCGATCGTCCGTCTCGGCCCGGCGGCGGCCCTGATCGAGGCCGAGATCGCCCGGACACGGGCGCAGATGGTGGCGGTGGGCAGCCACGGCAACGGGCGCACCGCCGGCATCCTGCTCGGCAGCGTCGCCACGCGCCTGATCCACCACGCGAGCTGCTCCGTGCTCGTCGCGCGCTCCGCCCCCGAACGGGCCTTCCCGCGGTCGATCGCCGTCGGGGTCGACGCGTCCGACCACTCGCGCCGCGCCCTGGAGGTCGGACGTGTGCTCGCCGACCGGCTCGGTGTCCCGCTGCGCGTACTGCATGTGGCGGACGGCGGGGACGTCCCCGAGTGGGTGCCCGACGACGACGCGCCGATCGAGATGATCCGCCAGGATGTCTCGCCGGCCGACGGCCTGGCCGCACGCGTCACGTCCTCTGACCTGCTCGTGGTCGGCAGCCGCGGCCTGCACGGGCCGCGCGCCCTGGGCAGCGTCAGCGAGTCGGTCGCCCACCGGTCGCCCGCGTCGGTGCTGATCGTGCGATCGTAGGCGCGTCAGTCTCGCGCGAGCGAGACGGCGAGGCTCACCGCGCGCGCAAGCGGGGCGGGGATCGGCGCGGCATGCCCGGCGAAGCGCTCCCACGCCCGCTCCGGCTTGTGCCGATGGCCGGCGAGCCCGGCGACGCGCTCGAAGTCGGGCGCGAGCTCGACGATCCGGGCGGGGTCGACGACGTCGGCGATCATCCGGTTGACCGCGCGTTCGCTGGCGATCGGGCGCCGGCCGGGCTCGGCGTCGCGATCGTGAACGGCGACGAACGGGATGCCCGCCGCGTCGCACACCTGGGCGAACAACGGGATGTTGGACTTGCCCCCGCACTCGACAATCGAGATCGCCTCGCGGTCGACGTCATGGCCGAGCGCGCGGAAGATGAACGGGAAGACGAGCTTCTCGGTCGCGCCCTCGACGAGCACGGCGGCGCGTGAGAGGAAGAGCTCGCTGCGCTCGGCGTCGAACTCGGTCAGGAAGCGGAAGTCGTGCGCGATCGCGAGCGGCTGCGGCTGCCGGATGCGGATCCCGCTCTCGGGCGCAAGGCTGACGAACACGACCTCCTCCAGCCGGCCGACGTTCAGAAACGCCGGGGCGTGGGTCGAGTAGATCACCTGATTGCCGGCCTCCGCGAACGATCGCAGCAGCCGGTAGAGGTAGCGCTGCGCCTGCGGGCGCAGGTAGAGCTCGGGCTCCTCGATCAGCACCACGAGCCCCCGCGCACCCGCCGCCGTAAGCGCCTCGAGCGCCGCGATCAGGCTGCCCGCGCCCGTCGTCGTCGAGGGGCCGTGTGGATGCCGCCGCTGCGCCTCCGAGCACGCCCGCTCGACGACGGCCGCCGCCTGCCCGCCGCCGGGCGCGACCACCGCCGCCGCCCGCAGCTCGGCGGGCAGGTACACGACCTCCGGCCCGTTCTCGGACGGCGCACGCCGCAGGTGCGGCGGGGCACCCTCCAGGCGCAGCGCCGTGCCCGAGCCGAGGGTGCCCTCGACGAGCAGCGCCTGGCCGGGGGTGAGGTCGGCCTCCGTCACGGGCACCGACGCGTCGAGCAGCGCACGGATCGCCGCGAGCAGCGTCGACTTGCCGGCGTTCGCCTCGCCGACCAGCGCACAGACGCCGGCCGGCACAAGCGCGACGTCGCGCGCCGCCCGGAACGAGCGGATGTGCAGGTGCGTGAGGCCGCGGGTCGCCGCCACGCCGACGATCATGCCCGATCTGCGCCCGGCGTACTATTGCGACACCTAGGCGGCCAGAACCAACGACCCCCGAGGAGGTGCCCCATCGAGTTCGGCGTCACGATCCTGCCCGACCCACCCTGCTCCCGGTTCGTGGAGCTGGTGCGGCTGGCCGAGGAGTGCGGCTTCGACTGGGCCTACACCTACGACTCCCACATCCTGTGGCAGGAGGGGTGCGTCCTGGTCACCGCCGCCGCCGTGCAGACGGAGCGGATCGGTCTCGGCTTCTGCGTCACGAACCCGGGCACCCGCGACCCCACGGTCACCGCCAGCTTCCACGCCACGCTGAACACGATCATCCCGGGACGCGTCGTGATCATGATCGGCCGGGGCGACTCGGCCCGGCGCACCATCGGCCTGCACCCGGTGAAGGTCGCCGAGTTCGAGGCGGCGACGGCCCTGATCCGGGACATGTCCAACGGCCGCGCCGTGACCTGGAACGACCGCGACATCGTGCTCAAGTGGGCGCGGGATCTGCCCGAGATCCCGGTCTGGGTCGCCGGCTACGGCCCGAAGGCGCTCGGTGTCGCCGGCCGGCAGGGCGACGGCGTCGTGATCCAGCTCGCCGACCCCGACATCATCGACTGGATCATGGGCCAGGCGGGCGCCGCGGCCGAAGCCGGGGGACGGGCGCCGGACGCGCTCGCGCCGATCGTCTGCGCCCCCGTGGCCCTGAACGACGACCTGGCCGCGGCGCGCGACGCGGTGCGCTGGTTCCCCGCGATGGTGGGAAACCACGTCGCCGACCTGCTCACGCGCTACGACCAGTCGATGCTCCCGGAGAGCCTGACGAGCTACCTGCACCGGCGGGAGTTCTACGACTACGAGCACCACAGCCGCCAGGGGGCTAAGCACGGCGATTTCGTCGACGACGAGACCTGCGACCGCTTCTGCATCCTCGGCCCGCTCGAGGATCACATCCAGAAGCTGCGCACCCTCGAGGCGCACGGCGTGAAGCAGTTCAACATCTACCTGATGACCGGCGGGCAGGAGGAGACCCTGCGCGCGTACGGCGAGCACATCATCCCCCTCTTCAAGCGGGAGGCCTAGCGAATGGACATCGCCGCACGCCCCGAGCGCGCCATCGCCGACCTGCGCGCCCTCGCCGACCTCACCGGCGGGCCGGGCGGCGCCCGCCGGCTGTGCTGGACGTCCGAATGGGAGGACGCCCGCGGGCTCCTGCGCGATCGGCTGGCAGACCTGCCCGTCACCGTCGACGTCGACGAGGCCGGGAATCTGTGGGCGAGGCTCGCGGGGACGCGCCGGGAGACCGTCGTCATCGGCTCGCACATCGACTCGGTGCCGAACGGCGGCTGGCTCGACGGCGCGCTGGGCGTGATGGGTGCGCTCGAGGTGCTGCGGACGATCGCCGAGACCGGCCCGCCGCCGTGCACGGTGTCGCTCGTCGACTTCGCCGACGAGGAGGGAGCCCGCTTCGGCCGCAGCCTGTTCGGGTCGTCCTGGGTCAGCGGGAGCATCAAGGCCGACGACGTGCGCGACCTGCACGACGCCGCCGGCGACCGGCTGGCCGACATCGTCGCGCAGTACGGCGTCGACCTCGGCCGGGCAGCCGGGGCGAGCAGCCGGCTGGCCGACGTGCGCGCCTACCTCGAGCTGCACATCGAGCAGGGGCCCGTCCTCGAGGCGGCCGGCCTGGCGGTCGGGACGGTGCTCGGCACCTTCGGCGTCGAGCGGCACCGGGTCGTCTTCACGGGCCAGGCAGCGCACTCGGGGTCGACGCCGATGCCGGTCAGGCGCGACTCGTTCCTGGCCGCGGCCAGGTTCGCGCTCGCAGCCCGGGACGGGGCCGTCCGGCACACGGGCGGCGTCGCCACGGTGGGGGCGGCGGAGTGCACGCCGGGCGTCGCCACGGTCATCCCGGGCGTGACGACGGTGCTGCTCGACCAACGGCACCTCGACGCAGGCGAGCTCGCCGCCATGCTCGCCGAGGCGAAGGCGAGCGCCGACGAGGCCGCCGCGGCAGAGAAGTGCACGGTCGAGTGGGAGCGGATCTGGCAGATCGAGCCGATCCCGTTCGACCCGGACCTGATCGCCGCCGCGCGCCGAGCGTGCCGGTCGGTGAGCGGCACCGACCACGCGCTGCCGTCGGGCCCGCTGCACGACGCCGCCGAGATGGCGCGCCACGTCCCGACCGTGATGCTGTTCTCCTCGTCCACGAACGGGATCAGCCATGCGAAGGAGGAGGACACGCCGATCGAGCACCTCGAGCTCGCGATCCGGGCGTACGCGCAGACCGTGGGTCATGCGATCGATCTGGTCGCGGCCGGGTAGGCAAGGAGGGGAGCGATGAGGAAGATCATCCGTGGCGGCACCGTGGTGAACGCGTCGGAGTCGTTCGCCGCAGACGTGCTCATCGACGGCGAGACCATCGCCGGCATCGGGACGTTCGAGGGCATCGACGCGGAGGTGCTCGATGCGACCGGCTGCTTCGTCCTGCCGGGCGCGATCGACAACCACACGCACATGTCGATGCCGTTCGGCGGCACGCACAGCTCCGACGACTACGACACCGGCACGCAGGCGGCGGCCGCCGGCGGCACGACGTGCATCGTCGACTTCGCCCTGCAGATGCACCCGAACGGCCTGCGCAGCTCGCTGGAGGAGTGGATGGGCCGGGCCGAGGGCGCCGCCCACGTCGACTACGGGTTCCACATGGCGATCACGAGCGCCGACGCCGGGACGATCGCCGACATGGCGACGATGGTCGACGAGGGGATCACGAGCTTCAAGGTGTTTCTCGCCTACCCGAACGTGCTCATGGTGACCGACGACCAGTTCCTGGCCGTGCTCGAGCACTCGCGCGACCTCGGGGACGCTCGTCATGGTGCACTGCGAGAACGGCTTCGCCATCCAGCACCTCGTCAACACCGCGCTCGCGAAGGGGCAGACCGATCCGATCCACCACGCCCTCACCCGCCCCGAGACGATGGAGGCCGAGGCGACCGGGCGGGCAGTTCGCCTGGCCGAGTTCGCCGGCGCACCGGTGTTCGTGGTGCACGTGTCGTGCCAGGCGGCGGCCGAGGAGATCATCCGCGCGCGCAGCCGGGGCGTCGCCGCCTACGGCGAGACCTGCATCCAGTACCTCTTCAACTCGATCGACGACCTGCGCCGCCCCGACTTCGTCGGCGCGCGCTACGTCTGCTCGCCGCCGCTGCGCGACGCGGCCAACCAGCCGTTCCTGTGGGACGCGCTGCGCTTCGACCACCTGCAGAGCATCTCGACCGACCACTGCCCGTTCACCGACGAGCAGAAGCGGCTCGGGCTGGGCGACTTCTCGAAGATCCCGAACGGCCTTGCGGCCATCCAGCACCGGCTGCCGATGATGTGGGAGCACGGTGTGCGCGAGGGCCGGCTGTCGATGAACCGCGTCGTCGACATCACGTCGACGGCGATCGCGAAGATGTTCGGCCTCTACCCGCGCAAGGGCGTGATCGCGGTCGGCGCCGACGCCGACATCGTCGTCTTCGATCCCAGGCGGCGGCACGTCTTCGGCGTCGACACCTCGTTCATGAACGTCGACTACGACATCTACGAGGGCCAGGAGCTCGCCGGCTCGCCGCGGCTGACGCTCTCGCGCGGGACGGTCGTCTTCGACAACGGCAGGATCCTCACGAAGCCGGGTCACGGCCGGTTCGTGCGCCGAAGCGCCTTCGACCCGCTCGGGATCTAGCCTCACCGGACGAGCGCAGGATGACCGAGACGTACTGGGAGTGGCTGACCCGCGTGGCCCGCACGGGCGCCGGCGATGACCTGCGCACGGGGCTGCTGGAGCGGATGGCGTCGTCGCCCTCGTTTCGCGGCGACCCGCGCGACCTGCTGATGGTGCTCGCACCGGTGCACCACTGCGCGTGCGCGATCGGCGTCGACGTGATCGCGCTCTTCGACGAGGCCGCCGACCGGGCGCCGGCGAACCTGGCGGCACTCGTCCGCAACTTCGGCAGGCACGACCACGGCGCTCCCGGCGCGTTCGGGTTCGCGGTGCAGGAGACGCCGGACGGCCCGCGCTATTTCAACCCCGGCGCGCGTGCCTAGGCTTGCCCGCGGCGCCCGGCCCGATGTAGCCTCGTCCCGTGTCTGGCCCGCCCGGAACCTGGACCAACTGGGCCGCGAGCCAGGCGTGCCGGCCGGCGCGGATCGCCAGGCCCGCCGACGAGGCCGAGGTGGCCGCACTCGTCGCCGCGGCTGCGCGCGCGGGGATGGCGGTGCGGGCGGTGGCCGCGGCCCACTCGTTCTCGCCCATCGTCTCGACCGACGGGCTGCTGCTCGACATGTCCGGCCTGCGCGGCATCCGGGCGATCGACCGCGACCGCGGTCGCGTCGTCGTCGCGGCGGGCACGCCCATCAGCGACTTCGGCGAGCCGCTCTGGGCGCAGGGGCTCGCGCTCGCAAACCAGGGCGACATCGACACCCAGCAGATCGGCGGCGCCGTCGCGACCGCGACCCACGGCTCGGGCCTGCGGTTTCGCAGCTTCTCGGCAACCGTTCGGCGCATGCGGCTCGTCACGGCGGCCGGCGACGTCATCGAGGTGGGCGACGACGAGCCCGACCTGCTGCACGCGGCCCAGGTCGCGATCGGGATGCTCGGCGTCGTCACCGAGCTCGAGCTCGAGGCCGAGCCGGCGTACCGCATCGGCGAGCGGATCGAGCGATGGAGCTGGGAGGACGCCTGGGACCGGTTCGACGAGATGACCCGGGCGCACCGCCACTACTCGTTCTTCTGGATCCCCGCCGAGGAGTCGGCCGCGCTCTACGGCCTCGCCGACCCGGGCAGCCCATCGCTCGCCGGCAGCTGCTACGTCAAGATCTACGACGAGGTCGACGCGTCGATCCCCGATTCCGGCACGCCCGGCCGCCGCGTCGACCGCGCCTACCGCATCTACCCGATGCAGTTCGAGCCGAACTTCCACGAGCTCGAGTACTTCGTGCCCTACGAGCGCGGACGGGAGGCGGCGGCAGGCGATGCGCGAGCTGATGCTCGCGAGCCTGCCGGACTCGGTCTTCCCGCTCGAGATCCGCACGGTGGGGCGCGACGAGGCGCACCTCTCGCACAGCTTCGAGCGCGACACGATGGTGCTCTCGGTGTCGGGCATGCCGGGGACGGAGTACGAGCCGTACCTGCGCAGCGTCGACCGGCTGCTGGGCGAGTTCGGCGCGCGGGTGCACTGGGGCAAGCTGCACTACCTGACCCGCCCGCAGCTGCACGCGCGCTATCCGCGGGCGGAGGCGTTCATCGACATCCGCCGGCGGCTCGACCCGGACGGGGTGTTCCTGAACCCGCACCTCGAGGAGCTCTTCGCCTGATGACCGACGGACTCAACGGCCTCTGGATCGACCCGGCGCCGGGCGCGCCGCCGCCGGCCGCCCAGTCGGCGCGGCTCGGCTTCTGGGTCGGCGAGTGGCGGCTGACGTGGGAGGGCGGCAGCGGGCGCAACGTGATCCGCGCGGTGCACGGCGGGCGGGCCGTGCTCGAGACCTTCTCGGCCGACCCGCCCGAGGAGCTGCGCGGGAACAGCATCTCGGCCTGGGACGCGCGGCACGGCTGCTGGGCGCAGACCTGGTGGGACAACCACGGGTCGGTGTTCCAGCTCACCGGCGACTTCGCCGGCCCCGACCTGGTGCTCGTGACCGCGCCGGAGGCGGACGGATCGCGCTCGCGGATGACCTTCGCGAACATCGCCGCGGCGTCGCTCGACTGGGAGTGGGCGCGCAGCAGCGGCGGCGCCCCCTTCGAGCCGATGTGGACGATCCACTACGAGCGCGTCTGAGCCGACCGCCGTCCGGCGTGGTCACGGATCGAGCAAGGGTGGGGGCCGGCTGGGTAGCCTGCACACATGCTGCGACCACGGTTCGCGCGCACCTTCGGTCTGCTCACCGCCGCCTACGGCGTGAGCGCAATCCTGCGGCCGGGGACGCTCGCGCGCTACTCGGGGCTCGGCGACCCGGCCGCGCCCGGCGCGGCGGTGCGGGCGCTCTCGGCGACGATCGGGGTGCGTGACGTGTGCTCGGGCACGGCGATCGTGCTCGCCCCGCCGGGCCGGGCGCTGCGGACGGCGCTCGTCGCCCGGGCCGCCTTCGACGCCGGCGATGCGCTCGTGTTCGGCACCCTCTGCCCGACGCGGCGCGCCAGGATCACGATCGCTGCGGTCGCGGCGGGCTGGGGCGCCCTCGCGGCGGCGGCTGCCGCCTCCACGCCCGGGACGCGCGCATGAGCGCGCGGGTCGTGCGTCCCGCGGACGTCGAGTGGATCACCCGGCCGCACGCGCCCGGCGAGCCGGCCCGCCACGTCGCCGAGCTGAGCCACCTGGCCGGGTTCGCCCACACGCGCGCGAACGTCTGGCGCTACGAGCCGGGCGCCCGCGGGCGCCGCCACCGGCACCCAACCCAGGAGGAGACGTTCGTCGTGCTCTCGGGGACGCTCTCGATGTACGTCGGCGAGCCGCCCCGGCGCCACGACGTGCCCGCCGGCGGCCTGATCCACGTCGATCCCGGCACGCCGCTGCAGGCGGCGAACCACGGCGCTGACGAGCTCGTCGTCTATGCCTACGGCACGCCGCCCGAGGACGAGCACGCAGAGATCCTGGATCCGGCCGTCTAGCGCCGGAGTCATCCTTCGGCGGGAGGCCGCCCTCACCCGGCCGGGGGGCCACAAACGGGCTCGCGTTCGCTAGAACGTGACCGAGGACGCGTACCGCCCAACACCCCCCGACGGTTGCCACGTCCTCGATCGCCTCCCCTCCGCTCCACCCCCCTGAACCAGTGAGGTTTCGCCATGCGTCGACTGATGCTCGCGTTGTGCTGCGCCTTCGCCCTCTCCGCCGCCACCTCGTCCGTCGCCGGCGCCGCGACGGTCTCGTCGTCTCCGGGCGGCGGCGGCGTGACGACCATGGTCTACAAGTGCTGCTGACCCGCCGCCTCCTGACCGCCGGAGTCGCCTCCCTGGTCGTCGCCGGCGCATCCGCAGGCGTCGCCCAGGCGGCCGTGAATCAGGCCGTCCCCAGCCCGGCGTGCACGCCTGCGACCACGACGCCGTTTGCGGCCTTCGGCGACCAGAACGCCTACTTCGGCATCCCCGGCGGCAACTTCGAGTCCGGTGCGCCGGGCTGGACGTTCGCCGACGGCGCCGGCCCCGCCGCGGGCAACAACACCGCAGGCACCGATCCGGCGGCGGATTCGACATCGCTGTCGCTGCCTGCCGGCAGCTCGGCGACGAGTCCGAGCGTCTGCGTCACCGTGAACGCGCCGTCGATGCGGTTCTTCGTTCGCAACACCGGCAAGCCGACATCGCTCCTGGGTGTGACCGTGCTCTTCACCCTCCCGAACGGGGCGCCGGCATCGCTCCTCGTCGGCGCGATGAAGGGCAGCGGCACCTGGCAACCCGGCGCCGTCGTGTTCTATCTGGCGAACCTGCTCGCGCGGGTCTCGCCGACCGGCACGACCAACGTCGCGTTCCGCTTCGCACCGCTCGACTCGACAGGCCAGTGGCGCGTCGACGACGTCTACATCGACCCGATCAAGCGCAGGTGAGGCGCGACCGCCGGGCGCTCGCAAACCGCGGGCGCCCGGCGGCACCGCCGCCGCTCCCTGAGCGCTGAAATCACGTCCTCGCCGCGCCGATTACCCGAGAATGGCACGTCTCGCCGATGCTGAGCTGATCGACTCTGCCCGCCGCAGGCGCGGGCTGCGCCCCGGGCAGCGCGAACGCGTGATGTCGGTCGGCATCGCCGCCGCGTTCCTGGCCGTCGCCATCCCGCTTGCGGCCGTCCCGTCGGCGCGGTCGCTCTCGCCGGTCTACGCCATCGCCCTGATCCTCGCGTTCGCGGCCGCGTCGCTCGTCGAGTTCGAGGTCGGCACCGGCATGGCCGTGCCGACGCAGCTCGTCTTCGTGCCGATGCTCTTCCTGCTGCCCACCGGCGCCGTGCCCGCGGCCGTGGCGGCGGGATACCTGGTCGGCGAGGGCCTGCGTGCGTTCCACAGCCGCACCCGTATGGCGCGGCCGGCGATGCTGATCGGCTCGTCCTGGTTCGCGGTCGGGCCCGTGCTGGTGTTGATGGCGGGCGGCGACGTGACGCCGTCCTGGCACCACTGGCCGCTCTACGTCGTCGCCTTCCTGGCCCAGTTCGGCGTCGACACGCTCGTCACGGTGCTCGGGGACGCGGGCGCGCTCGGCGTCCGCCCGCGGCTGTCGCTCGACGCCGTCCGGTGGGCGTACACGGTCGACGCGATGCTCTCGCCCGTCGGCGTGGTGTTCGCGGTGATGGCCCAGCGGCGACCGGTCGCCGTGCTCGCGATCCTTCCGCTGCTCGGAGTGCTGGCCTGGTTCGCGCGCGACCGCCGCGCCCACGTCGACGCGCTGCTCGATCTCAACCGCACCTACCGCGGCACCGCGCTCGTCCTCGGCGACGTGATCGAGGCTGACGACTCCTACACGGGCCTGCACAGCCAGAACGTCGTCGAGCTCAGCCTCGCCGTCGCCGACCGCCTCGATGTCGACGAGGCGGTTCGCCGCGAGGTGGAGTTCACCGCCCTCCTGCACGACGTCGGCAAGCTGCGGATCCCGAAGGGGATCATCAACAAGCCGGGGCCGCTGACCGCCGAGGAGCGGTCGCTCGTCGAGACGCACACGATCGAGGGCGAGCGGATGCTGGCCGCGATCGGCGGCTTCCTCTCGCGCGTGGGCGTCATGGTGCGGGCATGCCACGAGCGCTACGACGGCGCGGGCTATCCCGACGGGCTGCGGGGCGCGGAGATCCCGATCGCCGCCCGGATCGTCTTCTGCTGCGACGCCTACGACGCGATGACGTCCGACCGCCCGTATCGCAGCGCCCGCTCGCACGAGGCGGCGCTTCACGAGCTTGCCGCCGAGGCGGGCCGCCAGTTCGACCCGGCGCCCGTGGCCGCCCTGTGCGCCGTCGTCCGCGAGCGCCTCGCCAGGGCGTCCGGCGAGCCGGCGGGCGCCGCGGCCGCCGAGCGCCCGGCCCGCCCGCGGACGCTCGCCCCGGCGCCGCCCGAGGCAGACATCTCCGACCACGTCGCCGAGGCGCTGCGCGACCGCGAGCGCGTCGAGCGCGTGCGCGAGCGGGCCCTCGTCGCGCCGGCCGCCTCGGGCTATCTCGCCGGCGGTGCGTTCGCGGCCTTCGCGCTCGCCCTGCCGTTCTGGAGCCCTACGCCGCTCCTGACCGCCCACACGCTCGGGATGTTCGCGGGCCTGGTCGCGGCGTACGCGTTCGTGTACGGGATCAACTTCCGGCTCGGCCCGGGCTCGGCCATCCCGGCCCAGCTCGCCTTCGTCCCGATGCTCGTGCTGCTGCCGCCCGCACTGATCCCGCTCGCCGTCGGGCTCGGCATCCTGGCGCGATCCGGCTGGGATCCCGATGCGGCCACCTGCCCGGCCCGCGAGCGCCCGTTCGTGCTCCTGATCGGCGGCTGGTACACGGCGGGGCCCGCGCTCGTGCTGCTCGCGACGAGCGGCGCGGCGCTCGAGTGGGACCGGCTCGCCGCGGCCATCGCGCTCCAGCTCGTGATCGACGCCGCCGTCAACGTCGCGCGCGTCCACGTCGTGCTCGGCTTTCCGCTCGAGTCGCTCGCCCGCGCCCTGGCATGGACGTACGCGGCCGACCTCGCGCTCACCCCGATCGGGTTCACCATCGCCGCGTCCGGCCAGGTGGGAACGGTGCCCGCGATCGGCTCCGGGATCGCCCTGGCCGGCTTCCTGGGCCTGCTCGCGTGGGAGCGCAACCGCCAGCTCGCACACACCGAGGACCTCACCGACGCCTACAGCGAGGCCGCCGAGCGCGCCCGGCGCGACGCCGTCACCGGTCTGCCGAACCGGCTCGCGTGGGACGAGACGCTGGCCGCCGTCCCGCCCGGCCGGCCCGCCGCGGTCGTGCTGCTCGACGTGAACAACCTGAAGGGCGCCAACGACAGCCGCGGGCACACCTTCGGCGACCTGCTGCTCGCCGAGGTGGCGCAGATTGTGCGCGCCTGCGCTCCCCCGGAGGCGCTGGCGGCCCGCATCGGCGGCGACGAGTTCGGCGTCCTGCTCGCCACGGCCGACGCGGGCACCACGGTCGACCGGCTGAACGCGCACTTCGACTCCCACCCGGGGCTCGACGGCTATCGAGTCGACGCCTCGATCGGGCACGCCGCCACACCGCCGCACGCGACCATCGCCGCCGCGATCGACGCCGCCGATCGGGCGGCCTACGCCGACAAGCCCGACGCGGCGGCCTCGCGCCGCATCGCCTGACCTGGCCCACGGCTCAGTCGATCAGCCGCGACTCCATCTGCCACACGGCAACGCGCCACATGACGAGCGCGAAGGAGACGAGCACGCCGACAGACGCCAGGTCGGCCCACCCGTAGTGACCGAGCGAGACGTCGCGCACGAGCGCGACGCAGTGGTAGAGCGGGTTCAGCAGCGCCAGCGCGTGGAGTACGGGAGGCAGGGTCGAGATGGGGAAGAACGTCCCCGCGACCAGGAAGAGCGGCGTCAGGACCGCGCTCGTGACGTAGTTGAAGTTGTCGATCGTCTTCGCCACCGCCGCGACCAGGACGCCGAAGCTCGCGAAGCCGACCCCGGTGACGAAGCCGATGAACGGCACGAGCAGCATGCCGGCGTTCGGCGAGAGGCCGAACAGCATCGCCACCAGGAGCGGCGCGACGCCGTAGACACCCGCCCGCACCGAGATCCACAGGATCTCGGCCGTGATCAGCTCCTCGACGTCGACCGGCGCCGCCAGCATCGCGTCGTACGTGCGCTGGAACTTCCAGCGGATGAACGTGTTGAACATGCCCGGGAACGCGGACGAGAAGAGCACGGCCGTCGCCACGACGCCGGTGCCGACGTACTCGACGTAGGGCACGTTGTCGACGTGCGAGACGAGCGAGCCGAAGCCGAGCCCGAACGCGAGCAGGTAGATCGTCGGCTGCACGACCGACGAGAACGTGGTCGCCTTCCAGTAGCGGCCGAAGAGGACGACGTCGCGGCTCATCACCCCGGCGAGCGCGGCCGGCTCGAGCCTGCGGACGCGGTGGGCGGGGGCGGTCACTCGATCGCCTCCCCCGTCAGCATCACGAACGCGTCCTCGAGGTTCGCCGGGCGGCGGACGCCGTCGGGCGCGTCGCCGTTCAGCCGCTCGGCGTGCATGATGACGACCGCCGGGCCGCTGCGGCGGGTGCGCCAGCCCTCGCGCTCGGCCTGCAGCGTGACCGACTCGAGGTGCTCGGGCGGCCCATACACCTCGAGCGCCTGCTCGCCGGCCTCGGCGCGCACGACCTCGTCCGGCCGCCCGAGGGCGACGACCCGGCCGTGCGACATCACGGCGACCGTGTCGGCGAGGCGCTCGGCCTCCTCGATGTAGTGGGTCGACATCAGCAGCGTGACGCCGGAGGTGCGCAGCCGGTCGATGAGACCCCACAGCTCCTGCCGCACCTGCGGGTCGAGCCCGACGGTGGGCTCGTCGAGCAGCACGAGCCGGGGCTCGTGGATCAGGCCGCGCGCGATCAGGAGCCGCCGGCGCATGCCGCCGGAGAGCTCGGACACCCGCGTGTCGGCGCGCGGGACGAGGTTTGCGATCGCGAGCGCGCGATCGACGGCCGCGCGGCGCTCGCGGCCCGGCACGCGGTAGAGCCGCGCGAAGACGCCGAGCGTCTGGCGCGCCGTCAGCTCGACGTCGAGGTTGTCGAGCTGCGGGACGACCCCCATCTCGGTCCTGGCCTGCTTCGAGCCGGCCGGCAGGGTGTGGCCGAGCACGTGGATCTCGCCCTCGTCGGCGAGCGCCTGGCCGGTGAGCATGCGCATCGTGGTCGACTTGCCGGCGCCGTTGGGGCCGAGCAGGCCGAAGCACACGCCCGCAGGCACCTCGAGGTCGAGCCCGGCGACCGCGGTGAGCGCGCCGAAGCGCTTGACGACCCCCCGCAGCGAGATCGCGCTCGTCGTCCCCGCGGCCATCAGGCCGGCGGCAGCGGATCGAGGCCGCGCCAGGCCTCGGCCACCGCCTGGTCGGCCCAGTCGGCGGGGATCGGCATCCCGGCGAACGTGCGGTACAGGTAGGAGCCGATCAGCATCTCGACGACGGCCTCGGGGTCGGTCTCGGGGCGCACGTCGCCCTTCACCCGCGCCACCTCGAGCACGGCGGCCATGCGCAGCCGGCAGGGGCGGATGACGCGCTCGCGAAACGAGTCGAGCATCTCGGGATGCTCGTGGCGCTGCAGGTAGAGGGAGGCCACGATCGACATGCCGTCGTTGCGGCCGACGTTGTCTGCGAACGCCCGCAGGAGCTCGGTGACGGTCGTGCGCGCGTCGGGGCAGCCGCAGGGCTCGTCGGCGCCCGCGAGCGTGCACACCGCCGCCGTCACCATGTCCGCCTTGGTCGGGTAGCGGCGGTAGACGGTCGCCCGGGTCACGCCCGCCTCGGCCGCGACCGCCTCGATCGACGTGCGGTCGTAGCCCTCGCGGCTGAGCAGCTGCAGGGTCGCCGCGATGATGTGGCGGTCGGCGTCGGCGTTGCGCGGCCGGCCGGGGGCGCGTGGTGTCGGATCGGTCATTGCCATGTCGGCCGAATTATGATACACCACAGCACCGTATCGTAAAACACTCGCAGTCTGGAGAGTTCCCTCTCATGCCTCAAACCCAAGACCGTAAGGGGATCGCGCTTCTCCTCCTGTGCGCGGTCCAGTTCATGGTGGTGCTCGACATCGCCATCGTCAACGTCGCCCTGCCCACCATCAAGACGGCGCTGGACTTCAAGGAGACCGACCTGCAGTGGGTGATCAACGCCTACACGCTGACGTTCGGCGGCCTGCTCCTGCTGGGCGGCCGTGCCGCTGACCTGCTCGGCCGGCGGCGGATGTTCCTGATCGGGCTCGCGCTCTTCTCGGGCGCGTCGCTCGCCTGCGGGCTGTCGACGTCCGAGACGATGCTCATCGCCGCACGCGCGGTGCAGGGCGTCGGCGCGGCCATCATCTCGCCGGCGGCGCTCTCGATCCTCATGACCACGTTCCAGGAAGGCGCCGAGCGCAACAAGGCGCTCGGGATCTGGGGCGCCATCGCCGGCACCGGCGGCGCCGCCGGCGTCCTGCTCGGAGGCGTGCTCACCGACCAGCTGAACTGGTCGTGGATCTTCTACATCAACGTCCCCGTGGGCGCGCTTGTGATCGCGCTCGGCCCGATCTTCCTGCGCGAGAGCCGGATCCAGGCGGGCCGGCGATCGTTCGACCTGGTCGGGGCCGTGCTCGTCACGTCCGGCCTGTCGCTGCTCGTGTACGCGCTCGTGCAGACCGTCGACCACTCGTGGACGTCGCCGCGCACGATCGCGATGTTCGTCGGTGCGGCGGCCCTGCTCGCCGGGTTCGTGGCCACCGAGGCACGTTCCCCCGCGCCGCTCATGCCGCTGCGGATCTTCCGCAACCGGTCGCTCGCGGGCGCGAACGTCGTCGGCCTGATGCTGGGCGCATCGATCTTCTCGATGTTCTTCCTGCTGACGCTGTACATGCAGCAGGTGCTTCACTACTCGGCGCTGAAGACGGGCGTCGGCTACCTGCTCGTGTCGAGCGTGATCATCGTGTCGGCCGGCGCCTCCCAGGCGCTCGTGAACAGGATCGGTGTGCGCACGGTGCTCGCGACCGGCATGGCGCTCACCGCCGTCGGCCTGGTGTACTTCAGCCAGGTCTCGGTCGGGGGCTCCTACCTCGTCGACCTGGCGCCGGGCTTCATCCTGACCGGCGTCGGCCTCGGGTTCTCGTTCGTGCCTGTCACGATCGCGGCCCTCGTCGGCGTCGATCTGGCCGAGGCGGGCATCGCCTCGGGGATCATCAACACCTCCCAGCAGGTGGGCGGCGCGCTCGGAACGGCCATCCTCTCGACGGTCGCGTTCACCCGGGTGACCGACTACCTGCAGAGCCACGCGCCGTCGCAGACCGCGCTCCTGCACGCCGATGTCAGCGGCTTCGGTGTGGCGTTCCTGGTCGGCGCGGCGCTGGCCGGCCTGGGCCTGGTGGCGACGCTGACCATGATCCCGCGCGGTGTGGCTCCCGAGCCCGTCGTCGGGGAAGAGGCGGCCGAGCCGGCCACCGCCTGAGCGCAGCGGTCGAATGCGTCGGGCCGCCCACCCGCAAGGGTGAGCGGCCCGACGTGTGGAGCGTCTAGCTGATGCCTGCTGCGGTGCAGGCTTGTTTGAGGGCTGCTCCGGTGCACAGGTCGGACACCTTGACGGCGCCGTCCTTGACGACCGTTGCGGCCATGTTCTGCGTGGTCACCCAGTGGGGGACCGTGTACACCGACGCGATGTTCTTGCCGAGCGTGGTGTCCTTCGTCTGGGAGTTGACCAGCGAGGTGGGCGGCGTGACGCCCGCGCGCAGGTACAGCGCGAGCGCTGCCGCTGCCTGTGCTTCCTCGTAGATCGGCTTGTACACCGTGCCGCACTGGTAGCCCTTGAGGATGTTCTGCAGACCCGACGGGGACGCGTCCTGACCGGTGGTCGGGAACGTCTTCGGCGGGATCTTGTCCTTCTGCAGCACCGAGATCACGGCGTTTGCGTTGTCGTCATTCGGCGTCACGACCGCGTTGATGTTCTTGTGCGCCGTGAACTGCTGCTCGAACGTCGTCGCCGCCGTCGGCGGATCCCACGTGCCGGCCGGCTCTCCGACCTTCACGTACGACTTGTCCGCGAAGTGCGGCGCAAGCACACCGTTGTACCCCTGCGCGAACAGCTTGGCGTTGTTATCCGTCGGATCGCCATCCATGATCAGGATGTTCGGATGCTTCACGCCCCAGGCCGAGATGCAGCTGACCTCACCCTGACCGATCAGCTGACCCACCTGCACATTGTTGAAGCTGACGTAATACCGATCCGAAGGGCCACCGGTGACGAGACGATCGTAATCGATCACCTTCACGCCCTTGGACTCGGCGTTCTGCTCGATCGCCGCGCCCGAGCCCGGATCCAGCGGATCCACCAGCAACACCGACGCGCCGGCGGTGATGTCCGCCTCGGCCTGCTGCTGCATCGTGCTCGCGCTGCCCTGAGCGTTATCGATCTTGAACTGGCTCGACTTCAAGCCCGCCGCCTCGAACGCCTGCTTCAGATACGGCGCATCGAACTCGACATAACGAGCCGACGTCGTCGTGTCAGGCAAAAGCACACCAACAAGCCCCTTGCCCTGAGACGCCAGCCCCTTGAGCTGCTTCATCGCGGAAAAGTCCACCGTAAACGCACTCGCGCTCACGTTCGGAACCGACGCCGGCGGAGTCGACGCCGCGCTGCTCCCACCCGAACTCGACGAGCCGCACGCCGCGGCCGCCAACCCGAACACCAAAACACCAAGCCCCAACATCAGGCGGCCTGACAAGGCGCCCCGAGCCGTTCGTCCACGTCTGCCGGTCATCGTCTCCTCCGTCTCCTCACGTGTCCCCGGGGACTCGTCACGTGAGCTTGTAGGACGCAACGGCGACCGCAGCACGGACAGATCCCTCGAGCCGAATGTCGGAATGGAGCGTAGTAACGCCACACGCCGCCGCCATCGGCGTGCGCCCTAATCCACGCTCGGTAATTGCCCGCACGCCGAGCATGGGCTCGGTCACGTGCCGGCAACGCGCCCGCGATGCGAGAGCGCGTCGATGGTCACCGCGACGAGCAGCACGAGCGCGGTCACGATCTTCTGCGAGGCCGCCGTGAACCCGAGCAGGCCCATGCCGTTGTCGATCGCGGCGATCACGATCCCGCCGAGCACGCCGTGGATCGCCTTGCCGCGGCCGCCCATCAGGCTGGTGCCGCCGATCACCGCCGCGGCGATGCCGTAGAGGACGAGCGTGCCGCCGTCGACGGTCGTCGAGATCGAGCGCAGCCGCGAGGCGTAGACGACGCCCGCGATGCCCGCGGTGAGGGAGCAGAGCACGAACGCCGTCGTGCGGATGCGCCACAGGCTGACACCGGCGCGGCGGGCCGCCTCGGCGCTGCCGCCGATGGCGTAGATGTAGCGGCCGAGCTTCGTGCGCCCGAGCACGAACGTCCACACGCCGAGCACTCCGAGCACGAGCAGGACCACCCACGGGACGCCGGAGATCGGCACGATCACGCCGCGGTTCGCGTTGCAGAGCAGGACGAGCCCGATCCCGCACAGGAGCGCGACCCCGATCTTCATCAGCGTCACCGCGGGCGGCGGGGCGACGAGGCCGGCGCTGCGCCTGCGCGCGTCCGAGCGCCACGTGAGCAGGCCGAACACGCCGACGATCACGAGCATCACCACCCATCCGGCGATGTTGCTCAGGTTGTTGCTCGCGACGTCATTGATGATGGTGTCGTTGATCGGGAACGTGCCGCCGCTTCCGAGGATCTTCAGCATCACGCCACCCCAGAAGAGGAACCCCGCCAGGGTGACAACGAACGACGGCAGCCCGATCCTCGTGATGATGAGCCCCTGGAGGAGGCCGATGCCGGCGCAGGTGAGCACGCCCGCGGCGATCGCCAGATACCACGGCCAGCCGTAGTTCGGCCCGACCGTGTCCGCCATGACCACCGCGCCCATCGCGGCGACGAACCCGACCGACAGGTCGATCTCACCCAGCAGCAGCACGAACACCTCGGCCATGGCGAGCAGGCTGAACACCGCCGCCTGGACGAGCAGGTTCACGAGGTTCTGCGTCGTCAGGAAGTTCGAGTTGAGCGACTGGAACAGGATCGAGATCAGGACGAGCCCGCCCAGCACCGGCAGCACGCCGCTCTCGCCGGCCTTGACCCGGGCCACCGATGCACGCATGTACTCACCCACCGACCCGGCCGCGATCGACGCCGGCATGGCGAGCTCGGCCTCGCGGGCGGCGGCCCCGGTCAGCTCCTCCTCGGGTCCGGGCGGTGCGGGTTCGTCGACCTTGGACACGATCAGCCCTCCACAGGCGGTTGCTTCGACGAGTTCGCGACGCGATCGGACCGGCCGGTGGTCATCAGGTCCACTGCGATCTGGGGATCGAGCTCGGACGCCGGCCGCTGCGCGACGACGTGCCCCAAGCGCAGAACGGCGATGCGGTCGGCGACCTCGAACACGTCGTTCATGTTGTGCGAGACGATCATGGCCGCGAGCCCGCGGTCGGCCAGCCGGCGCACGAGCGCGAGCACCATCGCGGTCTGCGCGACGCCCAGGGCCGCGGTCGGCTCGTCCATGATCACGAGCTTCGAGTTCCAGAGCACCGCCTTCGCGATCGCAATCGCCTGTCGCTGACCGCCAGAGAGCGAGGCCACCGGTTGGCGGATCGACCGCACCGTCGTCACGGCCAGGCTCGTCAGGGTCTCGCGGGCCTCGGTCTCCATCAGCTCCTCGTTCATGACGATGCCGCGCATACGCTCGCGGCCGAGGAACATGTTCTGGACGATGTCCAGGTTGTTGGCGAGCGCCAGATCCTGGTACACGGTCTCGATGCCGAGCGACGCCGAGTCGCGCGGCGTGCGGATGCGCACCGGCGAGCCCTCCCACAGGATCTCGCCGTGGTCAGGGGCGTGGATGCCCGCGATGCACTTGATCATGACCGACTTCCCGGCGCCGTTGTCGCCGATCAGCGCGGTCACCTCGCCCGAACGCACCTCGAAGTCGACGTCGGTCAAGGCCTGCACGGGCCCGAAGTTCTTCGACAGGCCGCGCAGCTGGAGGAGCGGCGTGGACTTGGTGCCGCTCGGGGCCGGGCTCTCCTGGGTGGCGGTGCTCATGATGGGTTTGGCCACGATACCCGCGCCGGGCCGGTTCTGCACCCGGCGCGGGTATCGGTGATGCTGTCTAGCTGATGCCTGCTGCGGTGCAGGCTTGTTTGAGGGCTGCTCCGGTGCACAGGTCGGACACCTTGACGGCGCCGTCCTTGACGACCGTTGCGGCCATGTTCTGCGTGGTCACCCAGTGGGGGACCGTGTACACCGACGCGATGTTCTTGCCGAGCGTGGTGTCCTTCGTCTGGGAGTTGACCAGCGAGGTGGGCGGCGTGACGCCCGCGCGCAGGTACAGCGCGAGCGCTGCCGCTGCCTGTGCTTCCTCGTAGATCGGCTTGTACACCGTGCCGCACTGGTAGCCCTTGAGGATGTTCTGCAGACCCGACGGGGACGCGTCCTGACCGGTGGTCGGGAACGTCTTCGGCGGGATCTTGTCCTTCTGCAGCACCGAGATCACGGCGTTTGCGTTGTCGTCATTCGGCGTCACGACCGCGTTGATGTTCTTGTGCGCCGTGAACTGCTGCTCGAACGTCGTCGCCGCCGTCGGCGGATCCCACGTGCCGGCCGGCTCTCCGACCTTCACGTACGACTTGTCCGCGAAGTGCGGCGCAAGCACACCGTTGTACCCCTGCGCGAACAGCTTGGCGTTGTTATCCGTCGGATCGCCATCCATGATCAGGATGTTCGGATGCTTCACGCCCCAGGCCGAGATGCAGCTGACCTCACCCTGACCGATCAGCTGACCCACCTGCACATTGTTGAAGCTGACGTAATACCGATCCGAAGGGCCACCGGTGACGAGACGATCGTAATCGATCACCTTCACGCCCTTGGACTCGGCGTTCTGCTCGATCGCCGCGCCCGAGCCCGGATCCAGCGGATCCACCAGCAACACCGACGCGCCGGCGGTGATGTCCGCCTCGGCCTGCTGCTGCATCGTGCTCGCGCTGCCCTGAGCGTTATCGATCTTGAACTGGCTCGACTTCAAGCCCGCCGCCTCGAACGCCTGCTTCAGATACGGCGCATCGAACTCGACATAACGAGCCGACGTCGTCGTGTCAGGCAAAAGCACACCAACAAGCCCCTTGCCCTGAGACGCCAGCCCCTTGAGCTGCTTCATCGCGGAAAAGTCCACCGTAAACGCACTCGCGCTCACGTTCGGAACCGACGCCGGCGGAGTCGACGCCGCGCTGCTCCCACCCGAACTCGACGAGCCGCACGCCGCGGCCGCCAACCCGAACACCAAAACACCAAGCCCCAACATCACGCGCCGCCTGGTAGGTCCACTCATCGTGTTCTCCTCCCACGTGTCTGCAGTCGACCGGGAGCCGGCCTGCGCCCGCCGCGGAGCATATACCCCGCCGGGCTGCACTGGCGAACGAGACGGGCCGCAACAACGCAAGGTGTATGAACATCCAGCACGGGCGACCTCGGCTACCGTGCGGAGCGTCCCCGCCGGAGGTCGCCCCGTGCTGCGACGAAACCGAGATGCCACCACCGGCCGCCCGTTCGAGCTCGATCTGGCGACGGGCACGGCGACGGCCGGCGGATGCATCGAGGGCGAGTTGCGCGGGCTCGCCGCCGCCGCCGACGTGACCCTGCTGCGGATAGAGGTGTGCCCGGCCGGGAGGCTCGCGACCCCGATCGGCTCCTGCCGCGTCGAGCCGCAGGACGGGCGCGCAGCGTTCAGGCTCGAGCTCTCACCCGAGACCCCGCCCTCGGCCGCCGGCCCCAAGTGCCGGCTCGGCTTCGCCGTCCGCGCGCGCAGCCCGGTCTCGGGGCGGCGGCGCACCCAGGTCGTGCTGCCCGTCGAGATGCGGGGCGGCGAGCGCGGCCTGCACGAGGCCACCCACCTCTTCGACCGCATGATCGCGTCGTTCCCGGCCCGCCACTTCCACGTCGAGCTCGCCGATGCGGTGCTCGAGGGCGGCGGCTGGATCAAGGGCCGCGTGCACGTGCGCGAGGGCAGCGACGCCGGCACGGTGGAGGTGATCGCACGCTGCGAGGAGGCCTGGCGCACCAACTTCCGCATCCGCAGCCTGCGCCAGCCGCCGCTCTGGAAGATCGAGCCGCTCTGGAGCGCGAGCGCGGCGATCGAGTGCGATCCGGATCGGCGCTGGCATCCGTTCGCCTTCGCGCTGCCGCCGCAGCTGCCGGCGGCGGTCGAGGGCTACGTCGTGTCCTGGCGGTACGAGATCGAGGCCCGCCGGCCGGCCCTGATCGGCCCCGCCGAGCGGGCCGTCATCACGCCGCTTCGCTTCGACATCGCCTAGATCTCCGCGCGAGTCACGGCATGCTCGGCCCCCGGCGCATAGGCTGGACGCGTGCGTGTGCGCGAGCGCGACCGATCGGACTGGGGCATCGCCGCCCTGCGCGTGCTCATGGGTGTCCTCTGGCTCTCGAACCTCACGTGGAAGCTGCCACCGGACTTCGGCCGCCACGACCCGCGCGGGCTCATGTACTCGTTCCACCAGGCCGAGCACTACGCGATCGGCGCGCCGCTGCGGCGGTTCATGGCCGACGTCGTCATCCCCCACTTCACGCTCTTCGGCTGGCAGGTGTTCCTCGTCGAGGCGGTCGCGGGCGTGCTGCTCCTGCTCGGCTGGCACACGCGCGTCGGCGCGGTCGTCGGGCTGCTGCAGGCGATCGCGATCACCGTGCTGACCGGGCGGGCCCCCAACCAGTGGCTCTGGGGGTTCGTGCTGTTCATCGCGGTCAGCCTCGTCCTCGTGCTCGTCCCGTCGAACCGTCACATGAGCCTCGACCGCTACCAGGGGCGCGCGTGACGATCGCGGTCGTGATCCCCACGCTCGACGAGGCGGCGGGGATCGGCGCGACGATCGCCGCCGCCCGGTGCGCGCTCGGGGCGTGCGAGGTGGTGGTGGTCGACGCCGGCTCGGTCGACGGCACCGCCCAGGTGGCCGCCGCGGCCGGCGCGACGGTCGTCACCGCGCCGGGCAGCCGCGCGGCCGCGATGAACGCGGGCGCGGCGGCTACATCCGGCGACGTCCTGCTCTTCCTGCACGCCGACACGATCCTGCCCGCGGGCGCCGCAGCGGCGATCGCCACGGCGCTTGGCGCCTCCAGCGCGGGCGCGTTCCGGATCGGCTTTGACCGCCCACGACCCCTGCTCGAGCGCGTCGTCAACCTGCGCTCGCGGCTCTTCGGGGTCGTCTACGGCGACCAGGCCCTCTTCGCCACGAGGGCCGCATTCGACCGGGCCGGCGGGTTCCGGCCGATCCCGATCATGGAGGACCGCGACCTCGCCGCCCGGCTACGGCGCGTCGGCGGCCTCACCGTCGTGCCGCTGGCCGTCGTGACCTCGAGCCGCCGCCACCGCCGCGAGGGCCACGCCCGCACGATCGCCCGCCACTGGCTGATCCAGGGGCTCTACACGCTGGGCGTCGCGCCGGAGCGGCTCGCCCGCCTCTATCCACCTGTCCGGTAGGCGACCCTCTGGTCGAAGAGCGGCATCCCCGTGAGCGCCCGGCCGAGCAGGTCGCGCAGCACGTCGCTCGTGGGGGCCATCACCGTCGCCGCCCGGGCATCGCGGAACAGGCGCTCGAGTGGGAGCTGGCGCGAGAACGCCGCCCCGCCGCACACCCGCATCGTCTCGTCGGTGACGGCGATCGCCATCTCGGCGGCCGCCGCCTTCAGGGCAAGCACGCCGACCTGGGCGGCGGGATCGCCGGCGGCCACCTGGCCCGCCACCTGGAGCAGGAGCGCACGCGCCTGCAGGTGGCGGATCTTCGCCTCGGCGAGGCGGGCGCGGTTCACGGCGATGCCGGAAAGGGCGGTGCCCAGGTGCTCGATGCGCGCCCCCTGCAGGTGGGCCGCCGCCATCTCGATCGCGGCGCCGGCGAGGCCGACGCAGCAGGCGGCGCAGCCGAGCACGAACCAGGGCAGGGTCGCCTCCATCATCAGCGCCATCCCCGACGCGGGCGCGCCCAGCCGGCGGGCGGGGTCGACGCGCACCGCGGCGAACTCGATCGCGCTCGACGCGTTGCCGCACAACCCCAGGCCGTCGAACGGCCCGCCGACCGTGATGCCCGGCGCGTCGGCAGGGATCAGGTAGAGCTCGGTCACGAGCGGATCGTCCGAGCCGGCCGCGCCCGTGGCGGCGACGTAGGAGTCGGCGTGGCCCGCCGATGTCACCCACGACTTGCGCGCGTCGACGATCACGTCGGCGCCGTCGGACGCGGCTCGCGACGCCTGCGCCCAGAAGTGGCTGCGCGTCGCCTGCTCCGAGAAGGCAAGGGTGGTGAGATGGCGGCCCGCGCCGATCTCGCACAGGACGTCGTCGTTGGCCCCGCTCTGCGCGGCACCGGCGAGCAGCGTCTGGGTTGCGATCGCGTGCATCACGTAGACCATCGCCGTCGACGAGCAGGCGCCGGCGATCCGCTCGACGGCGGCCACGATCTCGGCCGGCCCGCCGCCCGGGCCGCCGCGGTCGGCCGGGACGCCGAGCCCGAGCAGCCCATGCTGGGCGAGGCCCCCGACCGCCTCGCTCGGGAACCGCGACTCGCGGTCGACGGAGTCCGAGTGTGCAGCGATCGTGCTCCACAGGTCATCGGCCACGACCGGACGCTCGATCACGCTCATGTCACCCTCCTCGACGCTTGCGGCTGCGAGCCGCCAGCCTAGATGATGCGGGCCGCCTGCTCTGTGGCTCGGGCCACGGCCGGGTCGGCCAGGACGGCGCTCGTCGCGCGCGCGCGCGTGAGATCGAGACCGGCGAGGTCGGCGACGGTGTCGACGTCGGCCACCGGGTCGAGCAGCTCCACCGAGAGCCCGGCGGCGCGGCTGGCGGCCACCAGCTGGCGCAGCACCGACCCGGTCGACCAGCGGATGCCGGCGAAGACCTCGGGCCGCTCGCGGCGCATGCGGATCAGCCCGAAGCCGCCGTCGCGGGTGGGCGCGAGGACGACGTCGGCGCGGGCGCCGGCCGCCGCGGCGATCGCCTCGGGCCGGATGCCGGGCGCGTCGCCCGCGACCACCACGGCGCCGCCGCGCACGCCGCGGGCGAGCGCGCCGGTGAGGCCGTCGCCGTCCTGGACGACCAGCGGCACCCCGGCGAACAGGCGGGAGAGGTCGGCCGCATCCCGGGCCGGGCAGAGGAAGCCCGCGCCGGCGTCGACGACCCGGGCCGCGGCCAGCACGTCGACGAGGAAGGCCTCGGCAAGGCGGGCGGCGAGCGCCGCCGGAAGCGGCGGCGAGAGGCGCGTCTTCGCCCGACCGGGCAGCGGCGCCTTGGCGGCGATCAGCACCCCCGGCCCCGCGGCGCCCCCCGACCGGGAGGCCGTGCCTACGCTCACCTGATGTTCCTCTCGGCGTCGGCCCCTGGCCGGTCGGCGACCGCTGCGAGGAAGGCCTCGACGGCCGCGATCATCGGCGCGGTCTCGCGGCAGACGAGCCCGTCGAGATCGGTCACGCCGCGGCGCACCGTGGGCGCGAACGGGTCGAGGAACGCCCCCTCCGCCGTGATCGTCAGCTCGGGCAGGATGTCGCCGGGGGCCGCGACGACGCCCATGCCGCGCACCGCCGCGCGACCGCGGCGCACGACGGGTCGCACGACGTGGTCCTCGTCGGGGATGCCCCAGCTGCGGTGCAGGTCGCACACGCGTGCAAGCTCGGCGGCGGACTGGCCGTCGACGGTGGTCGCGACGCGCACGCGCAGGCCGCGCTCGCGCAGCCGCGGCACGCCGGTGCACACGCGGGCGAAGTTGCGCGGGCCGCGCATGCCGTCGTTCTGCACGGGGTCGGCGGAGTCGAGCGAGATCTGGAGCGCGAACCCGGGCGTGTCCGCCAGGGGTGCGAGCTGCCCGAGCACGCGCTCGCTCATGAGCGTGCCGTTCGTGAGCGCCGTGGTGGGCATCACCGCGGCCATCTGCGCGAGCACCTCGGCGACGCCCGGCAGCATGAACACCTCGCCGCCGGTGACGCCGGCGCGGGTGATCCCAAGCGGCGCGGCCGCCCGCACCGCTGCCAGCATCTCCGCGGCCGGCAGCTCGCGCCGGTCGCGCACGCGCGGGCTGCTCTCGGTGAGGCAGTACGAGCACGCGAGATTGCAGTGGTACGTGGCATAGAGCCACATCCGATCGCCCATCCGCCCATCCGCAACCGCGGCCTTGACCGCAGCTCGAACCTCGTCGGGGGGCCTCACACGCGACAGCGTACTACCGCGGCCGCACCGCTCTCGTGCCGCGGGCTACGCGGCCTCGGCCGAGCCGACGCCCAGGTGGTCGAGCAGCGACGTGACCGCGCCGAACTGGGGCACGAAGAGGAACGCGAAGCTCGCGTCGGACGTGTCGACCGTCATCACCGATCGCATCAGGACGGTGGGATCGTCGGCGCGCGTGCCCGCGAGGCTGCGCGACACGAGCGAGCCGAGCAGGTCGACCTCGATCGTCGGCGGCTGCGGGGCGAGCGCCATGCCGGTCATCTCCACCACCGCGTTCAGATACGAGCTCGCGAGGATGTTGCCCACCTCGCGCAGCGCCGATCGGCCCATCTCGTCGTCGATGCTCGTGCCGAAGAGCTCGCACAGCTGCTCACCCGCGCCGTCGGGGAAGAGCAGCAGCACCTTGCCGCCGTCGTCGGCGACGGGGGTGTCGACGACCGCCGAGGGGGAGGCCGCGGCGCCGATCTTGTCGGCGGCCTCGGCGAGGGTGGCGAGCAGTGCCTCGGCGTAGGTGATCTCGACCGGCTTGCCGAGCATCTGGGAGAGCGCCGTCGCGGCGTTGCCCGACCCGATGTTCGCGATCTCGAGCAGCGCGCTTCGCTGCAGCTCGCTGAAGCCGAAGGCGCCCTTGCCCGCGGGCGACCACGCGCCGGCGATCACGCCCGGCTCGAGCACGGGCACGATTCCGCCCGAGCTCAGGACGACGACACCCGCTGTGTGGGCGCTGGAGGCGACGGCGGGGACGTCCTCGCGCTCGAGCATCATCTGCCCGACGAGCTCGTCCACGGCGAAGGCCCGCCGGCGCCCGCCCGCCCAGACCACGACTCCCGCGCCGAGCGGCCCGTCGGCGGCGAATCCCAGCCGCGCTGCGATCCGGATCACCTCGAGCGCGTCGTCGCGGAACACGACGACCTCCTTGCCGGCGACCGTGTGCACCTGGCGCTCGCCGAACGCGAACGTCTGCTCGACGCTGCCCATCGGCAGGGCCCACTCGAGGCCGGCAGCGCGGATGATCAGGACGTGGATCGGCTCGCTCATCTAGCGGGTGCGGGGGCGGTTGACCACACCCAGTCAATCGGCCGGTGGGGCCACGGTCTGAAGCGCTCCGGCGCCGATCAGGGCAGATCGGCCTGGCCGCGGGGATCGGGCAGGGCCGGCGCGATCACCCACACGACCCGCGCCTCGGCGCTCCGCGACGGGTTGCGCCATGTGTGCGGGACGTTGGCGCCGAACGTGACCGCATCGCCGCGCGCGAGCGCGAAGGCCTCGCCGTCGACTTCGAGCTCGATGGTGCCGTCGAGGACGAAGCAGACCTCGCACTCGCTGGGCAGCGTGTAGTACTCCTCACCGCCGGAGCCGCCGGGCGCGGCCAGCGTCTCGACGACCGTCACGTGTGACTCGTGCGCCGGCGTGATCAGCGTGTCGGCGACCGCCCTGCCCGGCAGGAGCGCCGCCGGCCGGTCGGCGGCGCGCACCACCGTGACGCCGGGCGTCCCGAACAGCCGCCCGAGGGGAAGCGAGATCGCCTCGCACACGGCCACGAGCGACGCGACCGACGGGCTCGTCTTGTCGCGCTCGACCCGGGACAGGAACCCGCGGCTGAGACCGGTGCGCTCGGCCACGTCGCCGAGCGAGAGCCGGCGCTGCTCGCGCGCGTGGCGCAGGCGAGCGCCGATCCGCACCGGGGAGCCGTTGGCCGTGCTCACGGACGGGCTCATACCAGGTTGTTGACTGGGGCGCAACTTTCATGTATCTCTACGCAATCTCCGACGTCGAGCCCACACCCGCCGGCCGCCGAGCCGATCGCCTCAACCGCCGCGAGCTGCTCGGGGCGGGTGCGATCGCGCTTGCGGCAGCGGCCTGCGGCGGCTCCACCGGCGGCGGCAACGCGCCGTCGGTCGCGAGCTCGAGCCTGACCAAGAAGAAGATCGAGGGCACGCTCAACTTCTACAACTGGGCCCAGTACCACGATCCGTCCAACGCGAAGGCGTTCTCGAAGAAGTACGGCGTCGCGTTCAAGGAGTCGAACTACGCCTCGAACGAGGAGCTCTTGACCAAGCTCCAGACGACGAAGGGGCAGCCGGTCTACGACATCATCGTGCCCGATGCCGACCACGTCCGCATCGAGAAGAACCTGGGCCTGCTGATGAAGCTCGACCACAGCCTGCTGCCCAACCTGAAGAACCTCGCGCCGCACTGGCGCCAGCTGTCCTACGACCCCGGCAACGTCTACTCCGTCATGAAGGACACCGGGCTCACCGGCTTCACGCTGCGCACCGACCACGTCAAGGCGAACCTGCAGACGTGGAAGGACTTCTTCGACTTCCTGCCGCATGCGGGTGGGCTGAACGTGAACTTCATCGAGAGCCCCGCCGAGGTGATCGGCGTTGCCCTGAACGCGCTCGGCTACTCGATGAACAGCGAGAGCGACGCCGAGCTGAACGCCGCGCGCGACCTGCTGCTCAAGGTGCGTCCGCACGTGAACACGATCAACGAGGTCTACCTCGACGACTTCATCGCCGGCAAGATCGACCTCGGCATCACGTACTCCGGCGACGGCCTGCGCATCCGCGCCGCGCGCAAGAAGCAGGGCGACATCCGCGTCGTCGCGCCGCTGGGCCGGTCTGAGATCTGGATCGACAACTGGGCGATCTCGGCCTACGCGCCGGACCCGGTGGCCGCGCACGCCTGGATCAACTACATGCTCGACCCGGCCGTGAACGCCCGCGAGATGGAGTACGTCCAGTACGAGGTCGGCACACCCGCGTCCTACCCGCTCGTCGGCGCCGAGGCCAAGGATCCGCTCGTGGTCTTCCCGCAGCGGATCCTGGACAACTACGAGATCCTCTACACGACGCCGACCGGCCTCAACAAGCGCACCGCCATCTGGGGCGAGTTCAAGGCCGGATAGGGCGCGCGCGTGCCCGCAGGCGGTACGCGAGCGGGAGCACGTACCAGAGGGAGACGAGCGCGGCCAGGAGCACGGTGCCGGCGAGCGCCGCCGGCGACGACCCGTACAGGTAGCTCGTGATGAAGAGCATCACGAACGTGATCGCCGCGGCCAGGAACACCGTGCCCACGATCGCAAGCGTGCTCGAGACGCGCAGCAGCGCCGCCTTCTCGCCGTGCTGCCAGACGATCCTGTGGAAGGCGGTCGGCGCGATCAGGCACACCGACGCCCCGGCGGCGGTCGCGAACGCCGCGTAGTAGAGCCCGCGCTGGTTCGCCGAGACCTGGCCGAACCGCTGGGTGAACAGCACCGCGAGCAGAAACCCGAACAGCATCTGCACACCCGGCAGGGCACCCGGCAGCTCGTTCAGGAGCTCGGCCAGCTGCCGGTTCCTGCGCTCCTCGGCGGTCTCCCCCGGCGCGTCCACCGTGCCTTCTTCGGCACCGCGTGCGCCCGTCCCTGCCCGAGGTTTCGCGGGTGAAACGCAGGGGAACGACATGGACGAGACGTGTTTCGCAGAGAGGAGCGACCGATGCCGGCCGAATGGACCGAGAAGCAGGAGCGCAAGTACGCGCACATCGCCGAGAGCGAGCGTGATTCCGGCGCGTCGCCGGCACGCGCGAAGGAGATCGCCGCACGCACGATCAACAAGGAGCGCGCCCGCAGCGGGCAGGCGCAGACGGCCTCGCGCAGCTCGATGGACGACGCGTCCTCGTCGCACCGCGGCGGCGTGCGCTCGCACCGCTCCGGCCCGCGCGGCCGGACGAAGGCGCAGCTCCTGAACGAGGCGCGTCAGCGCAACATCGCCGGGCGCTCGCGAATGTCCAAGGCCGAGCTCGAGCGCGCCGTCGACGCACGGACGCGTTCCTGAATTGGCGCCGACCATCGGTGACGTCATGTCCGCCGCGATCGTCACCGCCCCGGAGTCGCCGCTGATCGGCGCGGTGCAAGTGATGGCGCGCGAGCGCACGAGCGCCCTTCCCGTCGTCGCAGAGGGTCGTCTCGTCGGGGTGCTGACCGACCGCGACATCGTCGTGCGCGGCGTGGCCGCCGGCCTCGACCTGCAGGCCGCGAGCGTGGGCGACATCGCGTCGTCCGGGCTCGTGTACGTGCGCCCGGGGCAGCCCGTCGGACACGCGCTGCTGCTGATGGCCGCCCATCAGCTGCGGCGGGTGCCGGTCGTCGACGACTCCCTGCGGGTGGTCGGGACGATCACCCAGGTCGACATCGCCCGGTCGCCTGTCAACCGACGGCGTGCGGCGACCGCCGGCGGCCTCAAACCGCCGCAGCTCCTGCCGATCTCCCGGGGAGATGGAGAACGATCGCGCCGCCGGCGATGAGCGACCCCTGGGCGAGGACCTGCGTCTCTCGCAGCGGCTCGCTGCGCTGTATGCGGTCACCGCGCGCCTGACGAGCTCGGCCAGCGTCGACGACGTCCTGAGCGAGGTCGCCCGCGGCGTCGGCCAGGCGATCCCCCGGGTGGGAGAGGTGTCGATCGCCGTGTGGGACCCGCGCCGCGGCGTCATCCGCGACGTGCTCGAGTTCCGCACGTGGACGAACCGGCGCGTGCCGCTGCCTCCGCCGGGCGTGCACAGCGTCGCGGGCCTGCCGGAGCTGGCCGCGCTGCTCGCCGGCGAGACCGATCACGTCCAGTCGCTCGTCGACGACCCGGCCGTGTCCGAGGCACAGCGCGACTACATGACCCGGTGGGGATGGCACACGCTCCTGCAGGTGCCGTTGATCGCGAACGGGCGCACGATCGGGGTGGTCGAGATCGTCGACCCGGTGAACGCGGCCGCCTTCTCCGGCGACGAGGTGCGCTTCTGCCAGGCGCTTGCCGCCACGGGCGCGGGCGCGCTGCGCCAGGCCCACCTCTACCAGCGCGTGCGCCGGCTGGCCGACCACGACGCGCTGACCGGCCTCGCCAACCCGCGCACGTTCCGGCGCCGCCTGGCCGCCGGGCTGCGCGCCGCCGGCCGCACCGGCGAGCACGTCAGCATCCTCGTCATCGACATCGACGACTTCAAGCGGCTGAACGACATGAACGGCCACGCCCACGGCGACCGCGTCCTGCGCGCCACCGCGCGGCTGCTGCGCCGCCACGCCCGCGAGGCGGACACCGCCGGGCGCCTGGGCGGCGACGAGCTCGCCCTGGCGGCGCGCGCAACCGACGCCGCTGCCGCGGCGGCGCTCTGCACCCGCCTGCTGGCCGCGTTCCAGCGCGAGCACATCGCCGTGTCGATCGGCGTCGCCACGTCGCCCAGGAACGGCCGCGCGGCCGATGCGCTGATCAATGCCGCCGACGCCGCCCTGCTCGACGCCAAGGGCCGCGGCAAGCACCGCTTCAGCGTCGCGGCGTAGCGCCGTTCGGTGGCTCGCCCGCGAGCGTGCGGCGAAGCTCCGCCTGCGACCGGGCCACGCAGCAGCTGCGACCTGCGCGCACGAGCCAGAGGTCGGCGGTCCTGACGCTGCGGAAGACCTGCGTTGCCAGACGGCGGAGCACGGCCCGGAGCATATCGGCGGCCGGGGGTGGGCGGCCGTGGCAGGCGCGCCGATCCACCCAATTGGCAATTGCAGTGGATGCCAATTGAGAGGTGGGCGCCCACCCTTGACTTTGCGCCGCCCGGAGGCCTATCCTCCCCGGAGTATTGTCAGGAAAGTTTCCTTACTCTGGGGAGGCACAGCCGGAGTTCGCCGCGGGCACGCCCAGCCTGCTGCGAGCCATCAACGAGCGTAGCCTGCTCGAGCTGATCCGGCGCGACGGCGCGATGTCGCGCGCCGAGGCCGCCCGTCGCAGCGGCCTCTCGAAGCCCACCGTGTCGCAGGCGCTCTCGGGTCTCGAGGGCGCCGGGCTGGTGCAGCAGTCCGGACGCGCCCGCGGGCCCAAGGGGCCGGGCGCCGTCGTCTACAGCCTGAACCCCGAGTCGGGCTGGGTGGTCGGCATCGACGTCGGCAGCCACTGGGTGCGGGCCGCCCTGGCCGACATCACCGGCACCGTCCGCGCCCGCCGCGACGAGCGCACACACCGCAGCGCGGCCGCCACGGTCGCCCAGATCAGCGCGCTCGCGCACGGCCTCGCCGGCGAGCGCGGGATCGACTGGAGCGACGTCACGCACGCCACCGTCGGCCTGCCCGGCGTGCTCGACCCCGACCGCACCCGGCTGGCGCTGAGCCCCAACCTCCCCGGCGGCAAGCAGGGGCTCGTCGAGGCGATCAGGGCCGAGCTCGGAGCCAAGGTCAGCTTCGACAACGACGTCAACCTGGCCGCGCTCGGCGAGCGCGCCCGCGGTGTCGGCCACGGCACATCGAACTTCGTGTTCCTGTGGGTCGGCACCGGGATCGGCCTGGGGATCGTCGTCGACGGCCAGCTCTATCGCGGCGCGGCCGGGGCGGCCGGCGAGATTGCCTACCTGCCCGTCGGCCCGGGCGACCCGCACGACCCCGCCTACCGTCGCCGCGGCCAGCTCGAGGAGTCGGCGTCCGCCGCCGCCGCGCAGCGACTTGCGCGCGAGCACGGCCTGCGCCCCGCGTCGCCGAAGAGCGTGTTCGCCGCCGCCCGCAAGGGCGATGCGGCCGCGGTCGCCGTCGTCGAACAGATCGCCGGCCGCATCGCGCTTGCGATCGCGGCCGTCGTGCCGGTGCTCGATCCCGCCCTGGTCGTCCTCGGCGGGGGCATCGCCGGCAACGGCGGCGACCTGCTGCGCGAGCCGATCGAGCGCGAGCTGCACCGGATCTCGCCGTTCCGGCCCCGGCTGGCGGTCTCGGCGCTCGGCGACGAGGTCGTCCTGCACGGCGCCGTCGCCACGGCGCTCGCCGCCGCCCAGGAGACGGTGTTCGACCGCGTGCGCGACACCGGCATGCGGGAGAGCGTCGGATGAGAGTTCGCACGGCCATTCGCCATCACGGGAGGAGAGGCGCGATGAGACGACGGAGGACACTGCTCGGAGCCGCGGCGGTGCTCGCGGTGGCCCTGGCGGCGGGCTGCGGCGGAGGCAGCTCGGGCGGTGGGTCGAGCGGTCGGCCGGCGGCTCGCACACGCCCGGTCACCCTCACGGTCTGGCACCAGTTTGCCGCGGAGGAGGCCAAGCCGTTCGCGGACGCCCTGTCCGGCTTCAGCAAGCAGTATCCGTGGATCCACCTGAACCTGGCCCTGCAGCCGAACCCGGCCACGGACACGTTCGACCCCAACCTGATCGCGGCCATCAAGGGCGGCAACGCCCCCGACGTGGCGATCGGGTTCACGCCGAGCTACGCCGGCCAGTACTGCTCGAGCGGCCTGTGGGAAGACCTGACGCCGTTCATGCAGAAGGACCACATGTCGATCAGCCAGTTCGCCCCGGCGACGCTCAGCTACACGAAGGTGGCGGGCAAGCAGTGCGCGCTGCCGTCGCTGACCGACGCCTACGGCCTCTACTACAACAAGCAGATGTTCCAGAAGGCGGGGATCAGCGGGCCGCCCAAGACGATGACCGAGCTCACCGCCGACGCCAAGAAGCTCACGGTGAAGAACCCCGACGGCTCGATCAAGGTGGCCGGCTTCGTGCCGCTCAACCTGTGGGAGGAGTTCGACATCGCCGACATCGGCCACTCGTTCGGGGCGAACGTGGTTCGACTCGAGCGGCAAGGCGCAGCTGGCCACCGATCCCGGCCTGGACGACGGCGTTCGAGTGGCAGAAGTCGCTGGTCGACTGGTACGGGTATCCGAACCTGGAGAAGTTCTTCGCGACGTACACGAACTCCGAGTTCAACCCCACGAACGCGTTCGAGACCGGCAAGGTGGCGATGGTGTTCGACGGCGAGTGGCGCACCGCGTTCATCAAGCGCGAGCACCCCACGCTCGACTACGGCACCGCGCCGTTCCCCGTCGCCGACAACGAGTCGCAGCTGTACGGCTCGGGCCGTGTCGGCGGCACGATCGTCGGCATCCCGCAGGGCACCAAGCACCCGCAGGAGGCCTGGGATCTGGTCAAGTTCCTGGCGACCGACACGAACTACCTGGTCGACGCTCGCAAACTCGCTCGGGAACGTGCCGACCACCACCGCGTCGGGCAACTCGCCCGAGCTCAACCTGGGGCCGGAGTTCCCGACGTTCGTGCAGCATCTGGAACAACCCCAAGTCGTCGCTGTATCCGCCGCTCCTGCCGTCGGGCGCCGGATACGCCCAATTGGCGGACGACTTCGACGCCAAGTGGCAGGCCGGGAGCGTGTCCAACCTGCAGGCGGGCCTGCAGCAGCTCGACACGAACATCGACAACCAGATCCAGCAGGGGCAGACGCCGTAGCCCGGGTGGCGTCACTGCCCGCGGCGAGCGCCGTCCCCGTCCGCACGCCGGCCGAGCGCCGGCGTGCGCGGCGGTCGGCGGCGGTGCGCAAGTACGCCACCGTCCTGCTCTTCCTCTCGCCGTGGATCATCGGCTTCACGCTCTTCACCGCGTGGCCGATGCTGCTCAGCCTGTACTACTCGTTCACCCACTACGACCTGCTGACCGCGCCGAGCTGGGTCGGCCTCGACAACTACCGGTTCATGTTCGGCATCGGGACGATCCACGGCCAGCACGAGGCCGACCCGTACTTCTGGCGGGCGGTGCGAAACACGGTCTGGATCATCCTGGTGTCGGTGCCGCTGCGGATCGTGTTCGCCATGCTGACGGCGATGCTGCTCACCCGGCCCAAGCGGGGCGTGAACGTCTACCGCACGCTCTTCTTCATGCCCTCGCTGGCGCCGACGGTCGGAAGCGCGCTCGTGTTCGTGTACCTGCTGAACCCGACCACGGGCCCGGTCAACCAGCTGCTCTCGAAGATCCCCGGCGTGAGCGCGCCGCTCTGGTTCTACGACCCGACCTGGGCCAAGCCGGCCCTGATCGTGCTGGGGCTGTGGGGCATCGGCGACGCGATCGTGATCTACCTCGCCGGCCTGCTCGACGTGCCCCGCGACCTGTACGAGGCGATCGCGATCGAGGGCGCAAACGCGTGGCAGCGGTTCCGCCACGTGACGCTGCCGATGATCACGCCGGTGATCTTCTTCACGCTCGTGATCGGGGTGATCGACGGCTTCCAGTACTTCGACCAGGCCTTCGTCTCGTCCACCACGGCCGGCAGCTCGCCCGGTGACCCGCAGGGGGCGCTGCTCTTCTACGGCGTGTGGCTGTACGAGCAGGCCTTCACGTACTTCCACATGGGCTACGCCTCGGCGATGGCGTGGGTGCTCTTCCTCGCGACCATGGCGACGACGGCCGTGCTGTTCGCCACCTCGCGCCGCTGGGTGCACTACCGCGGAGGCACCTCGTAGCCGCCGTCGCCCACACCACCCGCCGGATCCCGGCCGCCGTGCGGCGGCGGCGGATCCTGCTCGGGATCGCAAACCACGCCATGCTGATCGCGGTGTCGCTCGCGTTCGCCCTGCCGGTGGTCTTCATGCTGCTGACGGCGCTCATGACCGACCAGCAGGCGCTCTCGTCGAGCCTGATCCCGCACCCGTTCGTGTGGTCGAACTTCTCGAAGGTCTTCTCGAGCATCGACCTGCCCCGCTACACCTGGAACTCGTTCCTCTACGCGGGCCTCGCGACCGTGGGCGTGGTCATCTCGTCGGTGCCGGTCGCATACGCCTTCTCGCGCATCGAGTGGCGCGGCCGAAACGTCGTGCTCCTGCTCGTGCTCTCGACGCTCATGCTGCCGCCGCAGGTGACGTCGGTGCCGCTCTACATCCTGTGGTCGAAGCAGTACCACGACTGGACCGGGATCCAGTTCATCGGCACGCTCAAGCCGCTGATCATCCCGAACTTCTTCGGCGACGCCTTCTCGATCTTCCTGCTGCGGCAGTTCTTCATGACCATCCCGAAGGAGCTCCTCGACGCCGTCCGCGTCGACGGCGGCGGCCACTGGCAGATCCTGCGCCGGGTGATGATCCCGCTGGCCAAGCCCGCCATCGCCGCGGTCGCCCTGTTCAACTTCATCTACTCGTGGAACGACTTCTACGGGCCGCTCGTCTACCTGGCGGGCAACCCGAACTCGCAGACGCTCTCGGTGGCGCTGGCGTCGTTCCGCAGCCTGCACCACGTCGACTGGAACCTGACGATGGCGGCCGCGCTGATCTTCATGCTGCCCGTGATCGTGCTGTTCTTCCTCGCCCAGCGCGTGTTCATCGAGGGGATCACGCTCACCGGCGTCAAGGGCTGAGCCAGCGGCTCAGCCCGCCGCGGCGGCAAGCGGCTCGGGCGGCGCGAGCACCTCGCCCGAGACGGCGTCGAAGAAGTGCAGCCGGGCCGGGTCGACCGAGAGCCGCACCGTCTCGCCCGGCCGCGCGCGGGTGCGCGCGTCGACGCACGCCGTGCACACCGTCGTTCCGGAGGTGCCGATCAGCGGAGCGTCCGCTCCCTCGCCGCCCTCGTCCAGGGCGCGGCCGCCGGTGACGTCGACCGCCGGCCGCGCGTCGAGCGCGAAGATGACGTTCGAGTCGGCGCCGAGCTCCTCGACGACGCTCACCGGCACCTCGAGCACCGCGCGGGTGTCGTCGCGCCAGACATCGGCGTCCTCGAAGTCGGACGGCCTGATGCCGACCACGACCGGCCCGTGGTGGCCGCGCAGCCGGTCGGCGGCGACGGGCAGCCGGTGGCCGCCGAAGGCGACCGACCCGCCGTCGACCGTGGCCTCGAAGAGGTTCATCGAGGGCGAGCCCATGAACGCGGCGACGAACAGGTTCGCCGGGTGCGCGTACAGGTTCTGCGGCGTGTCCAGCTGCTGCACGACGCCGTCGCACATGACCGCCACCCGGTCGCCGAGCGTCATCGCCTCGACCTGGTCGTGCGTCACGTAGACGGTGGTGGTGCCGAGCTGGTCGCGCAGCCGGGCGAGCTCGGCGCGCATCTGCACGCGCAGCTTGGCGTCGAGGTTCGAGAGCGGCTCGTCCATCAGGAACGCCTGCGGCGCCCGCACCATCGCCCGGCCCATCGCCACCCGCTGGCGCTGCCCGCCCGAGAGCTCGGCGGGCTTGCGGTGCAGCAGCGGCTCGAGGCCGAGCACGCGCGCCGCCTCGGCCACCTTCTCGGCGACCTCGGCCTTCGGGCGCTTGCGCAGCTTGAGGCCGATGGCGATGTTCTGGGCGACCGTCATGTGCGGGTAGAGGGCGTAGTTCTGGAACACCATCGCCACGTCGCGGTGCTTCGGGGCGAGGTCGGTGACGACACGGTCGCCGATCACCACCTCGCCGTCGGTGAGCTCCTCGAGGCCGGCGATGATGCGCAGCAGCGTCGTCTTGCCGCACCCCGACGGCCCCACCAGCACCATGAACTCGCCGTCTGCGATCTCCATCGACACGCGGTCGACGGCGAGCGCGTCCTTGCCGAACCGCTTGCTCACGTCTTGGAGAACGATCCGCGCCATGGCTCCTCCTCAGGGTACCGCGCCGTTGCGGTCGAACCGGGACGGGACGAGCGCGCCGCGGATGCGGGCGGCCGCGCCGTCTGACACCGCCAGCCGGTCGAGCCCGAGCAGGGCGGCGCCGACGATCGGCAGCTCGTCGACCACCGCGATCCGCGCCCCCGGCGCGCATTCGGCCACGAGCCGCTCCAGCCGGTCCATGAAGACGGGGCTGCGGGCGCGGGCGACGCCGCCGCCGAGCACGACGTCGGCGTCCGTGTGCTGCAGCTTCAGCCGTCGCAGCGCGGTGCATACGAGCACCGCCGCCTCGTTCGCCTGGCGCTCGACGATCGCGACCGCGACCGCGTCGCCGTCGGTGGCCGCGCCGAGCACCGTGGGCGCGAGCTCGTAGAGCCGGGACTCGTCCAGCTTGCCGGTGTGCAGGCCCACCATCACCTGCCGCGGCGTGCGCAGGCCGAAGAACGCCGGCACCGCCCGCTCGAGCGCCGTGCGCGGGCCGCGGCCGTCGCCCGCGCGCACGCACGCTCCGACAGCCGCGATCCCGATCTCCTGACCGCCGCCCGAGTCGCCCGAGATCGGCCCGAGCGCCGGGAAGCGCACCTCGCGGCCGTCGGGGCCGACGCCCGTGCAGTTGAAGCCGGCGCCGCAGACGACGGCGACGCCCCAGCCGCGCGGAGCGCCGGCGCGCATCACGGCGAACGTGTCGTTGCGCAGCAGCGGCTCGGCGACGAGCCCGAGCCGGCGCAGCGAGCGCAGGATGCGGCGGTCATCCGCAGGCAGGTCGGCGCCGGCCAGGCAGAAGATCCCGACGTCGGCGACCGGCGCGCCCGTGATGCCCGCGGCGCGCGCAGCCGCGCGCACGGAGCCCTCGAGGTCGGCGATCGAGCGGTCGTGGTCGAGCGGCGAGAACGATGCGCCCGGGCCGCGCCACGTCGAGAGCACGCGCCCGGCCTCGTCCAGGATGGCAACGTCGGTCTTCGAATTGCCGCCGTCGACGGCGATCACCGTGCGCGGGCTCATGCGACCACCTCGTCGAGCCCGACCAGGCGCGCGCCGCTCGTCGCGCAGGCTGGTCACGATCGCCGGCAGCGCGGCGATCGTCGCCGGGGGCCAGCTGTGCAGCAGCACCACCGCGCCGTCGCCGTGGGCAACGGCGCCGGAGACGACCAGCCGCTCGACGTCGGCGGGCGTGCGCTCGGGCCGCCAGTCGTCCGGCTCGACGTCCCAGTGGTGGTCGCGGTAGCCGGCGCGGTCAAGTGCCGCGAGCACGCGCGGGTCGTCGTGGCCGTCGCCGAACGGGCACCGGAACCACGGCCGCGGGTCGGCGCCCGTGATCTCGCGGATGACCTCCTCGGCCCGGCGCACGTCGCGTTCGATGCCTGAGTCGGTGAGCGTGCTCATCGGTGCGTGGTGGTGCGAGTGGTTGCCGACCAGGTGGCCTGACGCGGCGATGCGGCGCGCGCACTCGGGGTAGGCGGTGGCCCAGCGGCCCTGGACGAAGAACGTCGCCCGCACGCCGGCCGCGGCGAGCACGTCGAGGATGCGCTCCTGCACGTCGGGCGCCGAGGGGTGGCTCCAGTGCTCCGTGTCGAACGTGAGCGCGACCCGGGGGCTACTCATGCGTCGTCACCTTCGACGCGATCGTATAGGTGCCGGGGGCCAGGCCGCGGCTGCGCGCGAGCGCCCACGAGAGCAGCTGCACCGGCACGATCTCGACCGCCGGAGAGACCCCGTCGGCCACCTCGCCCGTCGCAACGCCGGTCGCGCCCGCGGGGGCGGCGCCGTCGGGGCTGATGACGAGCACCGCCGCGCCGGCCGCGGCGAGCTCGGCCGCGAGGCCGAGGTCGAGGTCGCGCGTGCGCCGCTCCGAGGCGTGCACGACCGCGGCCAGCCCGGGGCCGGCGAGCTCGAGCGGCCCGTGCCGGAACTGGGCCGTCTGCAGCGACTCGGCCGGGAAGCGGGCCGCCTCCTTGAGCGTGAGTGCGCCCATCTCGGCCGCCGCCCGCGACCCGCCGCGCCCGAGCAGGGCGAGCATCGGCCGATCGCCAAGCCACGACTCGAGCGCGTGGGCGTCGGCGGCGGGGCTTTCGAGCAGGCGCTCGGCGCACGTTGCGGCGGCCTCGGCATCGGCCGCCGGTGCCGGCGCGTGGCCTGCCAGCGCTCGGGCCACGGCGGCCATCATCACGAGCGTGGCCGCGAACGTCATCGTCGAGGGGCCGTGCTCCTCGCCGCCACGGGTGTCGAGGTTCATGTCGGCGAGCTGCGCGAGCGTGCTTCCGCCGCCGTTCGTGACCGACGCAATGAACGGCCGGTCGCCGCGCTCGATGAGCGCGCGCACGACGCGGACGGTCTCGGCGCTCTCGCCCGACTGGCTCACGCACACGAGCAGCGTCCCCGGGCCGAGCGCGTCGAGGCGGAAGTGCAGGAGCTCGGCCGCGTCCACCATCGTCGCCAGCACGCCTGCCGCGGCCAGCCGGGTCGCAGCCGGGTAGCAGGCGTCGTAGGAGCTGCCCATCCCGGTGAGCACGACCCGCGTGCGGCGGGTGTGCTCGGCCTGAAGCGCGGCGATCGTCCCGGCCTGCTCCACCGCCGCCGCGGCGGCCCGGCGGATGGCCTGCGGCTGGCCGGCGATCTCGGCCAGGAATATGTCAGGAAAGTTTCCTAACGAATGCACGGGCCATAGATTACAATCTCCGCGCGTGCTTGAAAACCCCAAGATCGCGGTTATCGGCGGCGGCAGCACCTACACCCCCGAGCTGATCGAGGGCCTCGGCCTGCGGGCCGAGCGGCTGGGCATCGCCGAGATCGCCCTGCACGACATCGACCAGGGCCGGCTGGACGTCGTCGGCGGGCTCGCCGCCCGGATCCTGCGCCGGCAGGGGTTCGCGGGCCGGCTCGCGTGCACCACCGACCGCCGGCGGGCGATCGAGGGCGCGGCGTTCGTGCTGGTGCAGCTGCGCGTCGGCGGCCTCGCCGCCCGGCTGAAGGACGAGACCATCCCGGCCGGGTTCGGCCTGATCGGCCAGGAGACGACCGGCGCAGGCGGGTTCGCCAAAGCGCTTCGCACCGTGCCCGTCGTGCTCGACATCGCCCGCGACACGGCCGCGCATGGCGCCGACGGCGCGTGGCTGCTCGACTTCACGAACCCGGCCGGCCTGGTCGCCCAGGCGCTGATCGACCACGACCACCGCGCGATCGGGCTCTGCAACATCCCGATCGGATTCCAGCGGCAGCTGGCCGATCGCCTCGGGGTGACGCCGGAGCGAGTCGAGCTCGAGCACGTCGGCCTGAACCACCTGTCGTGGGAGCGGGCCGTCTACGTCGACGGCGCCGACCGGCTGCCGGAGCTCATCGACACGTTCGCCGACCAGCTCGGCGAGGACGTCGAGCTGCCCGGCGACCTGATCCGGCTCGTGCGCGCGATCCCGTCGTACTACCTGCGCTACTTCTACCTGACCGAGCGCGCGCTCCGCGAGCAGGCCGAGAGCGCGCCGCGTGCGCGCGAGGTGATGGCGATCGAGCACGACCTGCTCGAGATGTACCGCGACCCGGCGCTCGACGTGAAGCCTGCGCTGCTCGAGAAGCGCGGCGGCGCCTTCTACTCCGAGGCGGCGGCGATGCTGCTCGAGTCGCTCGCCACCGACCGCGGCGACACGCAGGTCGTGAACGTGCGCAACAGCGGCGCCATCCCCAACCTCGCCGACGACGCCGTCTGCGAGGTGCCGTGCCGCATCGACGCGAGCGGCGCGCACCCCAAGCCGCAGCGCCCGCTGCCTCCGGAGATGCTCGGCCTCGTCGAGCAGGTGAAGGCGTACGAGCGCCTGACGGTACACGCGGCCGTCACAGGCGACCGGGCGGCGGCCCTGCAGGCGCTGATGGCAAACCCGCTCGTCGCGAGCTACGACGTCGCGCGGCCGCTGCTGGACGCGCTGCTCGAGGCGCATCGCGCACACCTGCCCCGGTTCTTCCCCGCGTAGCTCCCGGCGCCCGTCGTTGACAGATGGTCGTGTGGATTGCTACGATCATGTCCCTTTTGGGCAGAGGAGGGCGCATGGCAGGCACGGAGAGGTCGGAAACGGCGCAGCGGGCAACGGTGGGCGCCGGGTCAAACGGGCACGTCGCGGCAGACGACGTCACCACGATGACGGACGGCTTTGCGGCCATCACGCCGCCGCCGGCGCCGCACGACACCGCCTGGCGCGAGTTCCGCACGGTCTTCGTGCCCATGGTGATCGCGTTCCCGGGCGCAGCGGCCGTCGCGTCGACCGTCGTCTACCTGATGCCGCCGGTCTTCACCGACCCGCGCTCGAACGGCGTGCTCGCCGTGCTCGCGGGGGTGGCGTTCGGGCTCGTGATCTGGGTCTCGGCATCCTTCATGCTGCGCCGCCTCAGCCGCGCCGACGGCGCCAACCCGTGCGTGTACGGTGAGCTCGCGCGCGACTATCTGAGCCTGCGCGCGCGGCTCGACGCCCTCTCGGCCACTCCCGACGTGGTCGCGCAGTGCGCGGTGCACGAGGCCCGGCTCCAGCTCGACCCCGTCGGCGCCGACCTCGGCATCGACGGGCCGCGGGGCGCGTCGGTCGGGTCGCGCTGGACGATCGGGTCGGGCTACACGTCGGTGTGGCGGCGGCTGCACCGCGCCGAGGAGTGCCTGATCAACATCGAGCCGGTCGAGGCCGTCGTCGCCCAGGCGCTCAACGACGAGCTGCGGCTGCAGGGCGCGCGCATGCCGATGCGTGCAGACCTGCTCGCCAAGCTGCGCCAGGCGCTGATCGCGATCGACCCGGAGTCGGCCCGCTACCTCGGCCAGAGCACGCGGGCGCCGGAATCGGGCCGCGGAGCCGAGCCCGAAGCGCGGATGGTGATCCGCATGGTGCGCCACGCGATCAGCGAGTTCCGCGACGACCGCCGTGACGGGCTGATCCGCGCCCGCAACAACCTGCTCGGCACGGCGCTCTACACGAGCCTGATCGCCTATCTCGTGCTCGGCCTGGCGATGGTGGCGGGAACCTCGACGCAGATCGTCACCGCGGCGGCGGCCTTCTTCCTGGTCGGCGCCGCCGTCGGCCTCTTCCGGCACCTGCGGCTCGCGTCGGCGCGCGACACGCAGATGGAGGAGGACTACGGCCTTGCGACCGCCCGCCTGATCCAGCGCCCGCTCTTCAGCGGCCTGGCCGCCGTCGGCGGCGTGATCCTGACCGCGCTGCTGCCCCGGCTCGCGCCGGCGGGCGCGGCGGGCACGACGTCGCTCACGACCCTGGACCAGATCTTCAATCTCACCACCCACGCCGAGTACCTGGTCGTCGCGGCGGTGTTCGGCCTCACCCCCAGCCTGCTCATGGCCGGTCTGCAGAAGCAGGCGGAGAGCTACAAGGCCGACCTCAAGAGCTCCGAGCCGGCCGAGTCCACGCCCCACTAAGCTGCGGCGGTGGCCACATCGACCGCCGATCGCCGGGAGCGGTTCCGGCAGCTGCACGCCCGCGACGGCATCTTCGTGATGCCGAACCCGTGGGACGAGGGCTCGGCACGGCTGCTCGCGGCGAGCGGCTTTCCGGCGCTTGCGACGACGAGCGCCGGCTTCGCCTGGACGCTCGGCCGAAACGATCAGCACGTGACCCGCGATGAGCTCGTCGCGCATGTCGCGCGCCTGGCCGCCGCGACGGATCTGCCGCTGTCGGTCGACAGCGAGCGCTGCTTCGCCGATGACCCGGCGGGCGTCGCCGAGACGGTGCGGCTGCTGGCCGCCGCCGGCGCGGCCGGGTGCTCGATCGAGGACTACGACCCGGCCACCGGCCGCATCGACGCGATCGGGCCGGCCGCGGAACGGGTCGCGGCCGCCGCGGCGGCCGCGCACGAGGGCGATCCGCTCGTGCTGACGGCGCGGGCCGAGAACCACCTCCACGCCGCGGGCGACCTCGCCGACACGATCGCCCGGCTCGTCGCCTACCGGGCCGCCGGCGCCGACGTCGTCTACGCGCCCGGACTGACCGCTGCGGACGACATCCGCGCCGTCGTCGCGGCCGTCGACGCGCCGGTGAACGTGCTCGCGCTCCCGGGTGCACCGAGCGTCGCCGAGCTGGAGGCGCTGGGCGTGCGGCGCATCTCGACGGGCTCGCTGCTTGCGAGCGCCGCCTACGGCGCGCTGGTCGCCGGGGCGCACGAGCTCCAGACTGCGGGCACGTCGGCCTACGCCGCGGCCGGCCTCTCGCGCGACACGCGCGCAGCCGCGTTCGGGTAGGCCGCGGGCTCAATCTTCGCTGCATCTGCCCGATTAATCCGACGGTGAACCGCCGCCGACTGCTCCGGACGGGACTCGCCCTGATCGCGTTCGCTCCTCTGGCGGCGTACGCGCTCGTGCGTGCAGACGTTGTGCGCGTATCCGGAGGCTTCGTCTCGCCGCCCACGCACGTGGCCGCCGTCGGCGGCGCCGCGCTTGCCGCGCTCCTCGCCGCGCTGCTCCTGGTGCGCGCCGCTCGCCGCGAGAACGACGCTCGCGGAGGCCTCGTCGGCGTCGCGTTCCTGACCATGGCGGGGCTGCTCGTCATCCACGCCCTGGCGACACCCGGCTTCATCCTCGGCGAGTACGGGCGCAACGCGACTGTCGGCCTTGCCGGCGCCCTGGCCGTGCCGGCAGGGGGGATCGTGCTCGCGGTCGCGCTGCTCATGCCCGCACGGATCACAGCCGCGCCGCAGCTGATCGCCCGCGCGGCGGCGGCGGCGATCGCCACCCTGCTCGCCGCGGGCGCCGTCGGCCTCGGCCACCCCGCCCTGGTGCCGCTCGTGCCGGTCACGGCCACCCGGTGGTCGTACGCGTTCCTCCTGCCCGCCTGCGCCGTGTACGCCTGGATTGCGCGCAGGACGTGGCACACCTACGAGCTGACCCGCCGGCCGAGCGACGCCGCGATCGTCGTCGGCCTCGTCTGGCTCGGCATCTCCATCCCGCTGTACCTGCTTTCGCCGGTGTGGTCGTGGACGTTCTGGGCCGGTCACGGCCTCGAGGCGCTCGGCTTCCTCGCGGTCGCAGGGGCGGTCTCGCGCGACCTAACCCTGCGCACGCCCACGCTCGCCCTGCCGCGACGGGCGCGTGCACAGGATCTGCTCGACTCCGAGACGGAACTGCTCGGCGGCTACGTGAAGTCGCTGACCGCGACGCTGCACGAGCACGACCCCTCGACGCTCGCCCACTCGCGCCGCGTGGCGCTGCTCGCGATCGCAGTCGGCGAGCACCTCGGCCTGACCCGGCCCGTCCTGCGGCGACTGGCGGTGGCGGGGCTCCTGCACGACATCGGCAAGCTCCGGATCGACCCCGGGATACTGAACAAGCCCGGGGCGCTCACCGACGCCGAGTACGGCGCGATCAAGACGCACCCGCAGACGGGCGCCGACCTCCTGGCCACGGTGGGTGGCTTCGCCGAGGAGATCCCAATCGTCCTCGCCCACCACGAGCGCATCGACGGCGGCGGGTATCCGCACGGCCTCGCCGCCGGGCGGATCCCGCTCGAGGCGCGCATCCTCGCGGTCTGCGACGTCTACGACGCGCTCACGAGCCGGCGGGCATACAGCGAGGCGTGGACGCAGGAGCGTGCGCTCGGCCTCGTCGCGGCCGAGACGGGCACGGCGTTCGACCCCGCGTGCGCCGCTGCGCTGCATGCGGTCGTCGCCGGCGCGGACGCCACGGCGTCCGATCTGGCCGCCTGAGCGGAGCCCGTCTGGTTGACTACAGACGTGGCGAGCTCCGTTGCGATCGACAGCATGCCGCGATCGCAGCATCGCCGCGGCCAGGTGTATGTGGCGCTCGCGGCGGTCGCCTGGTCGACGGCCGGCATCCTGCAGCGCGAGCTCAACGTCGGGCTCGGCACGCAGGTGACCGGGCGGGCGATGTTCGCGTTCGCAGCGCTCGCCATCTTCGTCGCCGTCACGCAGCGGCACGGCCTGGCCGAGGACATCCGCGGCAGCGGCTGGGCGATGCTCGGCGTTAGCGTGTCGACGGCGATCGCGTCGGCGTCGTTCATCGTCGCGCTCAACTACACGACGGTCGCCCGCGTCCTCTTCCTGCAAGCGGCCGCACCGATGATCGCCGCGCTGCTCGCGTGGGTCATGCTCGGCGAGCCGGTGTCCGCGCGCTCGTGGGGGGCGATGCTGATCGCGCTCGCGGGGGTCGGGGTCATGGTCGGTGCGCCCGGACGCGGCGGCATCCTGATCGACCTGCTGACGATCGTGATCCCGTTCTCGTTCGCGATCAGCCTCGTGATCACCCGCCGCCACCGGCACATCTCGATGGCGCCCGCCACCTGCCTCGCCCAGGTGCTGATCTTCGTCTGCGCCGTCCCGTTCGCGGATCCGGGCAGCGTCGATGCCCGAAACCTCGTGCTCCTGATCCTGCTCGGCGCCGGCCAGATCGGCCTGGGCCTCGCACTGCTCTCGGTCGGCGCCCGGCTGCTGCCGGCGGCCGAGATCGCGACGATCACGCTGCTCGAGGTCGTCCTCGGCCCGCTGTGGGTGTGGATCTTCGTCTCGGAGCGACCCTCCCCCGCGATCCTGATCGGCGGCGCGATCGTGGTCGTGGGCGTGCTGCTTCAGGCGAGCGGCGAGCCGGCGACCGGCGTCGCCGAGGTCAGCCCGCCACCACCCTGAACGAGTCGAGCTGCGGATCCGACGCGAAGGCGATCCGCGCGCCCAGGGCGGCCTCGGAGCGGATCTGCGCCCACAGCTCGGCGCCGATCACCTCGCCGGGCGCGAGCGCCGGGATCCCGGGCGGGTAGGGCACCGCGAACTCGCCCGCGACGCGGCCGACGGCGGCATCGGCCGCGACACGCTCGGTGGGGGCGAAGTACGCCTCGCGGGGCGTCATCGCAAGCTCGGGCTGCGACCGCCACGATGTTGCCACCGGCGGCACCTCGGGAGCCGTGCCACGGCACTCGTCCACGGCGCTCTCGAGCGCAGGCAGCAGCGCATCGACGCGGGCGGCGTCGTCGCCGACGGTCATGTGCGGGATGAGCAGACGGCGGTCGGCGCCCTCGACCGCGATGCCCCGCGCCCGCAGCGCGCGGTCGACGGCGATCCCGTCGGCGTGCGCGCCGGAGAGGTCGATCAGGAGCTTGAGCGGGTCGCGCATCATCACCGACGGGTGGCCGGCGATGACCTCGTCGCCGAGGACGCGCAGACCGTCGATCCGCTCGACGCCCGCCCGCGCCCGCCGGGCGGTGTCGCAGGCGGCGGCGAGCAGCTCCTCGCCGTCGGCCTGCATGCGCGCGCGGCACTGGTCGATGGTGGCGTAGATCATGGCCGAGGGGCTCGTCGTGAGCAGCAGGTCGAACGCCGCCGCCAGCCGGCCGAGATCGATGAAGCCCGAGTCGCGCGCGAGGAGCAGGGCGCCCGGCGTGAGCGAGGGCAGCGTCTTGTGCGTGCTGAGCGCGATCGCGTCGGCGCCGAGCCGGAGCGCGGTCTCGGGCACCGTGCTGCCGAAGCCGAAGTGGGCCGCCCAGGCGTGGTCGCAGATGAGCGCCGCGCCGCGCTCGTGGCAGACGGCGGCGATCGCGGGCAGGTCGGACAGCACGCCGACGTAGGACGGCTCGGTCATGATCACGGTGCGGATGCGCGGCTCGGCATCGAGCGCGGCGGCCACCCGGTCGACGGGCGTGCCCAGCGGGATGCCCAGGTCTTCCGAGACGTCCGGCGCGAGCCAGACCGGCCTCGCCCCGGCCAGGATCAGGCCGGCGTACACCGACTTGTGGCACGTGCGGTGGACGAGCACGGGCTCGCCGGGCTCCGTCGCCGCCAGGCACAGGGCCTGGTTCGGGTGGGTCGAGCCGTTGTGGCTGAACCGGCACATGTCGGCGCCCCACGCCTCGGCGGCGAGCGCCTGGGCCTGCTCGAGCACCTCGAGCTCGTTGCGAAGCGTGTCGGCGCCGCCGTGGTGGGGCACGTCGGAGAGCAGCAGCGAGCCGGCGCCGACGAGGGCCGGGTTGCGCTTGTGGCCCGGGGTCGAGAACGGCGTGGGGATGTCGCGCAGGTAGGCGTCGACGGCATCGGCGAACGGGGTCGGGGTCATGGCGCGAGTCTATGCGCAGGCGGTTGCGCCCGGCCGGGGCAACCCGCGATGATCCGCGTCCATGCCGGAGACGATCCCCGAGCTCTTCGACGCGGCCGTGGCCGCCGTCCCCGACAAGGTCTGGCTCGTGGCGGGCGACGAGTCGTTCACCTACGCCGAGGCCCGTGCACGCATGGGCCGGGCGGCGGCCGGGCTCGCAGCCCTCGGGATCGGCCGCGGCGACCTGGTGCTCGCCACCATGCGCAGCACGCCGGACTACCTGTTCACCTGGCTCGCATCGGCCTACGCCGGCTCGATCCTGGTCACCCAGAACCCGCGCAGCGCCGAGGCCGAGCACGCCGGCCTGATCGGCCAGGTGCGGCCGCGCCTCGTCGTCACCGACCCGGGCCTCGACGCGGTGATGGCCGGCGCGTGCGGCTGGGGAGCGGACGCGGTCGTCGACGTCGCCCGGCTCTTCGCGCAGGACGCGGGCACCGACGGCGCCGGCCCGGCGCGGCCGGACGACCCGGCGGTGCTCATCCCCACCTCCGGTACGACCGGCCGCTCCAAGCTCGTGACGCAGACCCACCGCGCCTACGTGATGGCCGGCGAGGGCTTCCCGTGGTGGATGGAGCTCACCCCCGACGACCGGCTGATGACGTCGCTCCCGCTCTTCCACATCAACGCGCCCACGTACTCGATGCTCGGGTCGGTCGGCGCGCGGGCGAGCCTGGCGCTCCTGCCGGGCTTCTCGGCGAGCACGTTCATCGACTCGGCCCGCCGCCACGGGGCGACCGAGTTCAACGCGATCGGGGCGATGCTCGAGATCCTGATGCTGCAGCCGCCGCGGCCCGACGATGCCGAGAACCCGCTGCGCCTGTGCTACACCGGCCCGGCGCCGACGGAGCAGCGCCAGCTCGAGATCGAGCAGCGGTTCGGCCTGCGCATCGTGTGCGGCTACGCGATGTCGGAGACGCCGTACGGCACGATCTGGGCGCGCGGCACCCGTCCGTACGGCACGCTCGGGAGCATCCGCCAGCACCCCACGCTCGGCGTCGTCAACGAGGGCCGGGTGATGCGCGACGGCGGGCCGGCCCCGCTCGGCGAGGTGGGCGAGCTCGAGCTGCGAAACCCGGCGGTGATGCAGGGCTACTGGGGCATGCCCGACGAGACGGCGGCGGTGCTCGCGCCGGACGGCTGGCTGCGCACCGGCGATCTGGTCACGGCCGACGCCGAGGGCATCTACACCTACGTCGGGCGCATCAAGGAGGTGATCCGGCGCCGCGGCGAGAACGTCGCCCCGGCCGAGATCGAGGAGGCGCTCACAGACCATCCGGCCGTCTTCGAGGCGGCGGTCATCGGCGTGCCGTCGGAGCTGACCGAGGAGGAGATCAAGGCGTTCGTCGTCCTCACCGGCCCCGCCGACCTGGCGGCGGTGCGGGCGCATGCCGCGTCGCTGCTCGCGCCGTTCAAGGTGCCGCGCTATATGGAGGCGGTGGCCGAGCTGCCGCACACGCCCACCGGCCGCGTCGCCAAGCACCAGCTCCCGCGCGAGCGCTCGGCGGCCGAGACCGACTTCGAGAGGAGAGCATGACCGACTGGCTTCGCACCGAGATCGGCGCCACCACGGCGGACTCGATCACCATCCGCGGGCGCGACCTGGCCGGCGAGCTGATGGGACGCGTCACGTTCACCGAGCTTGCGTTCCTGCTCGTGCAGGGCCGGATGCCCGCGGCGGGCGAGACGACCCTGCTCGACGCCGTGCTCGTCTCGCTGGCCGATCACGGCCTCACGCCGACCGTGCTCGCCGCACGGCTGACGTACACAGGCGCGCCGGAGTCGCTGCAGGGCGCCGTGGCCGCCGGCCTGCTCGGCGCGGGGTCGGTGTTCCTCGGCGTCGTGGAGGACGCCGCGGTGTTCCTGGGCGAGATCGTGGCGGCCGCCCCGGGCGGGAGCGACGACGGCCTGCGCCGCGCTGCGGACGCGGCGGTCGCGGCCCGGCGGGCCGGCGGTGGGCGCATCCCCGGGCTCGGGCATCCGATCCACAAGGTGGAGGATCCGCGCACGCCGCGCATGTACGCGATCGCGGCGGAGGCGGGCGTGCTGGGGCCGAACCTGCGCGCGCTGCGCATGGTGGAGGCGGCGCAGTCGCAGCAGTCAGGCCGGCCGCTGCCGATCAACGGCGCGGGCGCGGCGGGCGCGGCGCTGGCCGACCTCGGCTTCGACCCGGCGATCGTGCGCGGGTTCGCGCTGCTCGCGCGCACCGCCGGAGTCGTCGCCCACCTGGCCGAGGAGATGTCTCACCCGCTGGGGATGCCGCTCTTCCGCGAGCTCGACCGCCGCCTGGCCGGCGAGGACGCGTGATCGGCCGCCTCGCCGGGAAGACGATCGCGATCACGGGCGCCTCGTCGGGGCTCGGCCGGGCGATGGCGGTGCGCTTCGCGGGCGAGGGTGCGCACGTCGTCGTCTCGGACGTCCGCACCGAGCCGCGCGAGGGCGGCGAGCCGACGGCCGACGTGATCACCGCCGCCGGCGGCAGCGCCGAGTTCGTCCAGGCCGACGCCTCACGCTGGGATGACATCGACCGGCTCGTGCAGACGGCCGTGGGCCGGTCGGGGCGCCTCGACGTGATGGTCAACAACGCCATCGTCGCCGGCCCGCACTCGAAGGGTCTGCTCGAGACCGGGGAGGACGACTGGGACGCGATCATGGCGGTCGGCCTGCGCGGGGTGTTCCTGTGCTGCAAGCGGGCCGTCCAGCAGATGCTGACTCAGGCGCCGGTCGCCGAGGCCCGCGGCCGCATCATCAACCTGTCCTCGCAGCACGGCATGATCGGCGCGCCAGGACACGTCGCCTACTGCACGGCCAAGGGCGGCGTGGTGAACCTGACCCGGCAGGTGGCCGTCGACTTCGGCCCGCGCGGGATCATGGTGAACGCGATCGCACCGGGCAAGATCCTGACCCGGCCGGCCGACGAGCCCGACACTCCCGAGGTGCTCGCCTACTCGCACGCGCGCACGCCCTTCTCGCGCCTGGGCCGGCCCGACGATGTCGCCGCCGCCGCCGTCTACCTGGCGTCGGACGAATGCTCCTACGTCAGCGGCACGAACCTGCTGGTCGACGGCGGCTGGATGGCGTACTGACGACACGGGTGCTCTGGATCAACCCGTTCGCCGGCTCGGCGATGGAGCCGGTCGCCCGGAGCCTCGGCGAGCGCGTGCAGCTGGAGCAGCTGGGGCTGCAGGTCTGGGGGCCGGAAGCCGGCGATCGCTACACGATGGACGTCGAGGTGCGGGCCGCGCTCGCCGCGGCCGGGTCTGAGCCGTGCCATCTGGCCGGGTATTCGGCGGGGGCGACCATCGCGCTCGCGACCGCGCTGGCGCTGGGAGATCGCGCCTGCAGCGTCACCGTCGTCGAGCCGGCCTTCATCGGCGACGATGACTGGGAGCCCGTCGAGGCGGAGTGGCGCTCGCGCCAGCGCGACTTGGAAGCGCTGCCCCCGGCGGAGCGGATGACCGCGTTCCGGCAGCTGCTGATGCGCCCGGGTCTGCAGGCGCCGCCGGCAAACAGCCCGCCCCGCTGGGATGCCCACGACGAGGTGCTCTTCCGGATGCTGATCGGGGAGACCGGGTTCGTGAGCGCCGACCTGGCCGCCATTCGCGCCCCCGTGCTCGCGATCCGCGGCGGCCGCAGCCACCCGCGCTGGGAGGCCGTCTCGCAGCGCCTGGCCGAGGTGTGTCCCGATGCGCGCGAGCACGTGTTCCCGCAGCTGCACCACTTCGCTCCGCCGTTCCGCGACGAGCCGGAGGCGCTCGCGGCGGTGCTGCTCGAGCTGTGGGCACCCGTGCACCCGGGGCCAGACCCCGCCTGAAACGTGTCACGAAAGCCCCACGCCCGGCGTGCGGGGGGACTGTCCCCGGTTCGAGCGCGGGCTTCGCGCGCGGACCACCAACCATCTCAGTACGCCATCCAGCCGCCGTCGACCATCATGTTCGCGCCGCTCGTGTAGCTCGCCTCGGACGCCAGGTAGGCGACCGCGGCGGCGACATCGTCGGCCCGGCCCAGGCGCGCGAACGGCGTTCGCGAGCGCACGTAGGCCAGGCCGGCCTCCTGGGTGCTCAGGTCGCCAGGGGTGCCGGTGACGATCTTGCCCGGCGACACGCAGTTGCACAGGATGCCGTCGGCACCGTGCTCGACCGCGATCTGGCGCGTCATCTGGATCAGGCCGCCCTTGCTGACCGCGTAGGAGAAGTGCCCGGGACAGCCGACCAGGCCGTGCTGCGAGGTGATGTTCACGATCCGGCCGCGCACCTCGTCGATCGGCTCCTGCACCAGCATCCGCCGGACGGCCGCGCGGCAGAGCATGAACGGCCCGCGCAGGTTCACCGCCATGATCGTGTCGAAGTCGCCGTCCTCGGTCTCGACCAAGGGCCTCGAGTGGCGGCCGGCGATGGCGGCGTTGTTCACGAGCACGCCCAGGCGGCCCGTGCGCTCGACGGCGAGCGCGACCAGGCGCTCACAGTCGTCCGGCCGCGAGACGTCGGCGTCCACGTGGACGGCGCGTCCGCCGGCGGCGGCGATCACCGCGGCGGTCGGCTCGCCGCCGGTGATCGGGTCGCGGCGGACGTCCGCGAGGACCACGTCGAAGCCGTCGGCTGCCAGCCGCACCGCGATCGCGCGGCCGATGCCCGAGGCGGCCCCGGTGACGATGGCGCCCGCGCCGCTCACCGGCGCACCGGCAGGTAGGCGCCGCGGTGCTCCTCGCCGACGAACCGGCCGTCCTCGACCACGCGGTCTCCGCGTGCGAGCACGTGCCGCAGCCGCCCCGGCACCTCGATGCCGTCGTACGGCGTCCAGTCGAGCCCGTCGGCCATCCCGTCGGGCGTGAGCCGCGTCGGCGCGGCCGGATCCCACACGACGACATCGCCGTCGCTTCCGGGCGCGAGCACGCCCTTCTGCGGGTAGAGGCCGAAGATGCGCGCGGGCGCCGCGCAGGCGGCGTCGACGAGCCGCTCGACGGTCGGGCCGTCGCCGGACGCCGCGAGCGCAAGCCCGAGCGGCAGCCGCGCCGCGATCCCCGGCAGCCCGGTGGGCACCTGGGTGAAGTCCGCGACGACCGGCAGCTTGTCACGGTCGAGGCGCAGGTGGCAGTGGTCGGAGGCGTAGGTGTCGAGCATGCCGCCGGCCAGGCCGGCCCGCAGCGCCGCCTGGTCGGCGAGCGGCCGCAGCGGCGGCGTCATCACGTAGCGCACCGCGTCGGGCCCGTCGTGGCGGGACTCGTCGAAGAGCAGGTGGTGGGTGCAGGCCTCGGCGTGGACGGTCTGGCCGCGGGCGCGCGCGGCCGCGATCGCCTCGAGCGGCCGCCGCCCGGTGACGTGCACCACGTAGGGCGTCGCGCCCGCGATCTCGGCCATGACGAGGAAGCGGTTCACGCACTCGGCCTCGAGCGCGATCGGGCGGCTGCGGGGCAGCGAGCCGAGGCCGAGCTCGCCGGCCGCGACGAGGGCGCGCGTGAGCACATCCACGACGCGGCCGTTCTCGCAGTGGGCGAGCACGACCATGCCGAGCGCCGCCGCCTCCTGCATGACCGCGAAGGCGACGTCGTCGTCGGCCATGATCCCGAGCTCGACGTAGGCCAGCCACAGCTTCACGCTGCCGACACCGAGCTGCGCCGCCGCGCGCAGATCGCCCGCACGGTAGGCCTGCGGCTCCCAGATCACCGCGTGCAGGGCGACGTCTGTGTGGGCGGCGGGCAGCTCGTCGGCGATCGAGCGCCGCGCCGCCTCGGCCGGGCGCTCGCCGGGCTCGGCGTCGACGAAGGCGAGCGCCGTGGTCGTACCGCCGTGAAGCGCCGAGCGCGTGTCGGCGGCGACGGCGCCGGAGATGTGCGTGTGGACATCGACCCCGCCCGGGAGCACCAGGCATCCGCTCGCGTCCACGACCTCGGCGCCCGTCCGGTCGACCCGGCCGACCGCGGCGATCACGCCGTCGCGGATCAGCACGTCGCCGGGCGCCGACCCCTCGGGGCCGACGAGCGTCCCGCCCACGACCGCCGTCGGCGCGCTCACACCGCTCCGTCGGGCAGGCAGGGCGCGGCATCGAGCAGCCGCCGGGTGTAGTCGTGGCTCGGGCTCGCGAGCACGGACGACACGGAGCCGGTCTCGCACAGCGAGCCCTGGTCCATGACGAGCACGGTGTCGGCGACGCAGGCGACCACGCCCAGGTTGTGGGTGATGAACAGCATGCTCAGGTGCAGCTCGCGCTGCAGCTCCTGCAGGAGCTCGAGCACCGCCGCCTGCACCGACACGTCGAGCGCCGAGGTGACCTCGTCGCAGATCAGGAGATCGGGCCGGGCGGCGAGCGCCCGGGCGATCGCGACCCGCTGGCGCTCGCCGCCGGAGAGCTCGACCGGGAAGCGGTCACCCAGGCGCGTCGGCAGCTTGACGCGCTCGAGCAGCTCGCCCACCTCGCGCTCGGCCTCGGCGCGCGAGAGCCGGCGCAGCACCCGCAGCGGGCGGACGATCGCCGAGCGCACGCGCTGGCGCGGGTTGAGCGACTCGAACGGGTTCTGGAACACGATCTGGATCCGCCGCCGCACCTCGAGCGGGCGCCGGCGCGCCGCCCCTGCGATCGGCGCGCCGTCGAACGCGATCGTGCCCGCGGCGGGGACGTGCAGGCCGGCGATGCAGCGCCCGATCGTCGTCTTGCCGCTGCCCGACTCGCCCACCAGCGCCACGCAGCGCCCCGGCGCGACGGTGAACGACACCGCGTCGACCGCGGGGCGCACCGACCGGCTCGAGCGATAGCGCGCCTCGAGCCCCGTGACGGCCAGGAGCGGGGCCGGCGGGTCCGCGGCCGCCTCACGCGCTCCCCGCCCGACCGCCGCCTCGCGCTCGTGCAGGTCGAGCTCCATCCAGCGCATGCAGCGGACGTTGTGGCCCTGAACGGTCGGCTCGAGCGGGGGCAGCGTCTCCTCGCAGCGCAGCTGCCTGTGCACGCACCGCGGGGCGAACGCGCACCCGTCCGGCCAGTCGCCGACGCCGACCGACACGCCGGCGATGCCGCGCAGCGCGCGCGGATGGCGGAAGTCGGGGATGGCCTCGACGAGCGCCCGGGTGTACGGATGCCGCGGCCGCTCGATCACCTCGGCGGCGGGGCCGTCCTCGACGATCCGGCCGGCATACATGACCACGATCCGGTCGGCCATCTGCGCCACCACGGCCAGGTCGTGAGTGACGTAGACCATCGCCATCCCGTCCTCGTCGCGCAGGCGCCGCAGCTCGGCCAAGATCCGATCCTGGGTGAGCACGTCCAGGCCGGTCGTCGGCTCGTCGAGCACCGCCACCGGCGGGTCGCACACGCACGCCATCGCGATCGTCACCCGCTGCTGCTGGCCGCCGGAGAGCTGGTGCGGGTAGCGGTGCGAGAAGCGCGGGTCCGACCCCAGCTCGACCCGCGCGAGCGCCGAGTGCACCGACTCGTCGGCGCCGCCTCCGGCGCGGTGGGCGCGCAGGACGTCGAGGATCGCATCGCCGATGCGCAGCGACGGGTTGAGCGCCCCGCCGGGGTCCTGGGGCACGTAGGACACGGTCTTGCCGCGCAGGCCGCGCAGCATGCGGCCGTCGCGACCGAGGACGCTCTCGCCGCCCACCTCGACCGTGCCGCCGTCGATCACGACGCCCGGACGCGTGTAGCCGAGCAGTGAGAGCGCCGTGGTGGTCTTGCCGCTGCCGGACTCGCCGACGAGCCCGACGATCTCGCCCGCGCACACGTCGAACGACACCCCGGCCACGACCGGCTCGCCGGTCTGCAGATGGATGCACAGATCCTTGACGCGGATCACCGGCGCGCCCCGGGCCGCGCTCACCCCACCACGCTCCGGGTCGTCCGCGGGACGTACGAGCGGCCCAGGCTGCGGGCGATCGCGTCTCCGGTCAGGTTGATGCCGATGGTGAGCAGCCCGATCATGGCCGCGGGCACGAGCACCGCCCACGGATTGAGCTGGATGTAGGTGCGGTTCTCGCTGATCATGAGCGCCCAGTCGGAGTTCGGCGGCTGCAGGCCGAGGCCGAGGAAGTTGACCGAGGCGATGATCAGGATCGAGTACGTGAACCGCAGGCCGGCGTCGACGAGCACCGGGGCGAGGATGTTCGGCAGCACCTCGCGGCCGATGACGGCGACCGCGCGCTCGCCGCGGGCGATGCCCGCCTCGACGTAGCCGCGCGTCGACACCTCGAGCGTCGCCGTGCGCACGATCCGGCTGATGCCCGGCGCCTGGATGGCGGCAACGCCGATGATCAGCACCGCGATGCTCGTGCCGGCGCCCGCGATCAGCACGAGCAGGAAGAGCAGCGGCGGGAACGCGAGCATCACGTCGACGCCGCGCATCAGCACCGGGTCGACCAACGAGCGGGTGTAGCCGGCCGCAAGGCCGATCGACATGCCGACCGCATAGGCGAGGATCGTCGCCGCCGCGGCAAAGCCGATCACCGAGCGGCCGCCGTAGAGCAGACGGCTGAGGACGTCGCGGCCCAGGAAGTCGGTGCCGAGCGGCGCCTTGCCCGAGGGGCCCGAGAGCGGCAGACCGATCGGCGCGCGCGGGTCGTGCGGGGCAAAGTACGGGCCGAAGATCGCGACCAGCACGACGAAGACGACGATGCCGAAGCCGATCGCGCCCGACCGCGTGCGCAGGAAGCGCAGCCGCGCGCTCACGCCGGCTCCCGCAACTTCGGCACGAGCAGCATGACGATCAGGTCTGCGAGCAGGTTCAGCACGACGTAGACGATCGCGATCAGCATCGCGACCGACTGCACGACGGTGATGTCGCGGTTGCCGACCGCGTTCACGAGCACCGTCCCGATGCCGGGGTAGGCGAACACGCTCTCGGTGATGATGATGCCGCCGATCAGCCACTGCAGGTTCTGGGCCAGCACCTGCACGCTGGGGGCGAGCGCGTTTCGCAGCGCGTAGCGCCAGAGCACGCGCCGCTCGGCCACGCCGTTCAGGCGGGCCGTCTGCACGTACTCGGTCTGCAGCACCTCGCCCATGCCCGCGCGCACCATGCGCACACCGGCAGCGAGCGACGCGAAGAGCAGCGTCAGCACCGGCAGGACGAGCTCCGACGGATCGTCGAGCGGGCTCCCGCCCGGCGGCACGAGCGCGACCGGCGGCAGCCAGTCGAGCCAGACGAAGAAGATGCCGATCAGGAGCGACCCGGTGACGAACTCGGGCAGGGCGATGGCGGCGAGCGACCCGATCGAGATGGCGTGGTCGACCGGCTTGCCGGGGAAGATCGGGCCGATCACGCCGAGCCCGATCGAGAGCGGGATCATGAAGAGCGCTGCGATCGCCGCCAGGATGGCCGAGTTCTTCAGCGGGCCCGAGATCTGCTGCCAGATCGGGGCGTGCTGCTCGCCCTGGGCGAGCCCGACCGCGGAGTCGCCCAGGTCGCCGTGCACGAAGCCGCCGAGCCAGTCGAAGTAGCGGGTGGTGGCCGGGCGGTCGAGATGCATCCGCTGCGTGAGCACGCGCTCGGCGGCCGGGGTCGCGTTGCGGCCCAGGATCACGCTCGCCGGGTTTCCGGGCAGCACGTTCAGCGCGGCGAAGATGACGATCGAGGCGATGATGAGCGCGACGATCGCGCCCAGGATGCGACGGCCGAGGAACGCCAGCACGGGCGGTGCCTCGCGCCTGACCGCCCGAGGCTCCGCAGCAGTCGTCACGCCTTCCGCCGGATCACGCCTGGAGCCACGCGTCCTGGAAGAGGTAGTTCCCGAGCGCGCCGGCAGCGTGCGGCTTCAGGCCCGCGACCTTCTTCGAGACCGCGTCGACCCAGTCGGCGTTCACCCACTGCAGGTACCCGCCCTGGTCGTACTGGATCTGCTGCACCTGGTTCCAGTAGTCCTGCGCCTTGGTGTGGTCGAGCTCGCCGATCGCCTTCTGCAGCACGTTCCCGAACGCCGCCGACTTGAAGTGCGTCTCGTTGTACGGCGCGTTCGAGGACAGCGACTGCAGGTAGAAGTACTTGAGCGAGAGCATCGGCCACTGCGTCTCGGCGAACGCCATCTTCAGATAGAGTAGGCTCGGGTTGTAGTAGGAGTTGGCCGGCTCGGTCTTCAGGTTGATCGTGACGCCCGCCGCCGTCGCCTGCTGGGCGAGCAGCGTGGCCGACTCGACGAAGCCGGGGAAGATGTCCGAGGTCTGCAGCTCGACCGAGAGGTTCGAGTGGCCGGCGGCCTTGAGCAGGCTCTTGGCCTTCTCGATGTCCTGCGTGCGCTGCGGCAGCGTCGAGTCGTAGAACGGCAGCCCCTTGCCGGCGATGTCGTTGCCGACGGTGCCGAAGCCCGAGATCGCGCCCTCGATCAGGGCGGGGCGGTCGGCGATCAGCCGGAACGCCTGGCGCACCCTGTTGTCGTTGAAGGGCGGCTTCTGCGTGTCCATGTAGAACATCATGGCCTGGGGCGAGGTGGCGACGAGGACGTTGATGTCGCCGGTCGCCTGGTGGGCCTTGGCCTCCTGGAACGGCAGCTGCGCCATGCCGTCGATCTGCCCGGAGAGCAGCGCGTTCAGGCGGGCGGTGGGGTCGGAGATGGAGACGATCTTGAGCTGGTCGACGTACGGCTTGCCCGTCACCCAGTAGTTCGGGTTCTTCTTGAAGATGCTCTGCTGCCCCGGCGTGAACGAGACGAACTCGAACGGGCCGGTGCCGACGGGATTCTTGAAGTCGGTCTCGCCGTTCTGGACGATCCAGGTGTTGTAGTAGGTGAAGTTCGCGGAGAGGTCGGCGTCCGGCGTCTTCAGCGGGATCCGCACGAGGTTCTTCGAGAGCGCCTTCATGTTGGCCACGTCGATCCCGGCAACGAACGGGTACGAGCCGAAGTTGGCCGGCTTGGACATCAGCTGGATCGAGTAGATGACGTCGTCGGCGCCGAACGTCTTGCCGTTGTGGAACGTGACGCCGTCGCGCAGCTTGACCTCCCACACGGTCGCGTCGGCGTTGGGGTTCCACTCGAGCGCGAGGCCCGGCGAGGTGGTCAGGTCGGGGTTCACGATCACGAGCGGGTCGTACAGGTTCTGGATGCGGCCCTCGTCGATCGGCGTGACGCCGATGTACGGGTTCACCGTCTCGGCCGTGCCGCCGCCCACGAACCCGAGCCGCAGCGTCCCGCCCTTGCGGGGCGCGCCGGCCGCCGTCGACGCGGGCGCGCTCGAGCTCGAGCCGCCGCCGCACGCGGCGGCAAGCAGCGGCGACATGCCGATGCCGAGGGCGGCCGCGCCCTTGAGGAGGCTTGCGCGCGACAGGCGCTCGTCGAACAGCTCCGGCCGGCGGGCTGGCGTGGGATCGTGGCGGTCGGTCACCGGCTCCTCCAGAGGGGATGGGGTACGGTCACGGCGCTTGGGTGGGTTCGCGGACACGGCCGCGGTCAGCTCGGCGCCAGTATGGCGGATCCTCGGCCCGGATTGAAGTCCGCCACGGCAACGCTGCAACCGGCGTCACATCGATCCCCCCACGAGTGGCGGACAGCACAAGAGCACCCGCCAAAACCAGCTTGGTATGCTATCATACCGGACTTCTCGCTGCCCTCTGGCGAGGTCGTGCGCTTGCCTCCTCGAGGCCGCAGCGGGCGCCCGCCGAACCTCGCCGAAAGGACGCACCGTGGACGCAACGCTGCTCGCCTCCAACCTCGGGTTCCCCGAGGGCCCGGTGGTCATGCCCGACGGCTCGATCGTCCTCTGCGACGGCAACACGGGCGAGCTCCTGCACTGGAAGGACGGCGCGATGGGCACCTTCGCCGACACGGGCGGCTCGCCGTGGGGCGCCGTGCTCGGGGCAGACGGCGCGATCTACGTCACCCAGGGCGGCAACGTGCCCGGAAGCGGCGACGAGAGCGCGGTGGCGGGCATCCAGCGCGTGAACGTGGATGGCTCGGTCGAGCTGCTCGCGTCGAGCATCGGCGGGTACGAGCTCGCCGGCCCGAACGATCTCGCCTTCGGACCCGACGGCCGGCTGTGGTTCACCGACTCGGGCACCGAGCAGGACGACCGCTTCGCGCCGGACACGCGCGCTCCCGGCCGCCTGTTCGCGCTCGGCGCGGGCGGTGCGGGCGAGTTCCTGATGGAGCGCCCCGAGGTGTATCCGAACGGGATCGCCTTTGACTCCCGGAAGCGCATGTACTGGACGGAGTCGGCCGCGCACCGCGTGTGCCGGCTCGACGACGGCCAGGCCACCACGTGGTGCCAGCTCTCCGACGGCCACGTGCCCGACGGGATGGCCTTCGCCGCCGACGGCCGGGCCTTCGTCTGCACGACGATCTCCGAGGGCGTGACCGTGCTCTCCGCCGACGGCGAGGTGCTCGAGGAGATCCACCTCGGCCAGCACGCCACCAACTGCATCTTCGCCGGCTCGGCCCTCTACGTCACGGCGACCGCGGTGGCCGAGATCCACGCCGACCAACGCACCGGCACATTCTGGCGGGTCGACACCGACGCGACCGGCGGCCTCCCGCTGATCCCGGGCCGGCTCTAGCCGGAGGGCGCGTCGAGACGCGGGACGCGCACCTCCTGCGCCGTCGCGATCGCCGTCTCGCAGGCGAGCGCGACCGCGAGCGTCCCCAGCGCGTCGCGGGGCGTGCAGGCGACGGCGTCCGGCGCCCCCTGCTCGACGGCCGCGAAGAAGCGCTGCTGCGAGCGCTGCCGCGCGTCGGCCGTCTCGGAGAGGTCGACCGCGCGCCCACCGGCCCGGCCGCGGAGGCGGTACTCCGGGTCGAGGTCGAGCGCCAGCGTCGCGTCGGCGGCGAGTACGTCGAGCGTGTAGAGCGGCTGTGAGCCCTCGCTCGTCCAGCCGGCGCTGACCGTGCCGAGGCCGCCGCCGCTGAAGCGCAGGAGGATGGTCACCGTGTCGCTCAGCCCGCCCGCGTCGCGGCCGGCCAGCGCCAGCCGGCCGGCGACGGCGGCGGCCTGCACCGAATCGACCCGGCCTGCCAGCGCCAGCTGCAGGTCGATGTCGTGGCTGGCGAGCTCGAACAGGATGCCGCCGCTCTGGCGCGGGTCGGCGAACCACGACCCGGCAGCGGCGGCGCCGAGGTCGGCGCGCGCCGGCTCGGTGGGGCCGAAGCTGCGGCTCGCGAGCAGCCCCGGCCGCGCACCGGCGAGCGCCGCGCGGGCGGCGGCCACGACGTCGAGGCTGCGCCACTGGTACCCGACCGCGCACACGCAGCCCGCCGCCTCCCAGGCCGCGACCATCGCCAGGCCGTCGGCGAGCGTGCGCGCGAGCGGCTTCTCGACATAGGCGGGGATGCCGAGTGCGAGCGCGCCCAGGAGCGGCGCCGCGTGGCCGCCGGGCGGCGAGCACACGAACACGGCGTCGGGCCGCTCGGCGTCGAGCATCGCCTCCCACTCGGCGTACGGGCGCGCGCCGGGCGCCGCGGCCTGCGCACGGTCGCCGATCGGGTCGCACACCGCGACCACCTCGTGGCCGTCCGGGCCGCCCAGAAGCGCGATGTGCGTGCGGGCGATCGCGCCGGCGCCGACGAACGCTACCCTCACGGCTGCGGCCTGCGCACGTCGGCGGACCTCCGAACGACGATGCCGATGTGGTCGATGCGGCGCAGCTGCACCGGACTCCCCTCCTAGACGGACACCACCGCGCCGGTCTCGAGCGCGCGCTCGCACGCGCTCGCCACCTCGAGCGTCCGCAGCGCGTCTGCGGGCGAGCAGAAGACGCGGCCGGGATCGCCGGCGGCAGCCGCCTCGAGGAAGCGCTCGATCGAGCGGGCCATCGGGTCGCGGTAGTCGGCCGACAGCTCGGCGGAGCCGGAGCGGCCGGAGATCCGGAAGATCTCGGGGCCGAGCGCGAGGGCGATGGTCGCGTCGGTGGCGAGGATGTCGGTGGCGTAGACCTCGGGCTGGCCGTCGGCCGACCAGGCGCTGTGGACGCAGCCGAGCGCCCCGCTCGAGAAGTGGAAGACGAGCGCGATCGCGTCGTCGATGTTGCCGCGCGGCCCCTGAGCCTGGGCCAGGCGCACCGATCCGGCCACCGTCTGCACGGCCGCGATCTCGCCTGCGATCGCACGCTGCAGGTCGATGTGGTGGCTGCCGCGCTCGAGCAGCTGGCCGCCGCCCTGGGCGCGGTCGACGAACCACGGCCGGCCGTTGACCGGCCCGAAGTTGCGCCCGACGACCATGCCGACGCGCTGGCCGGCGAGCGCGCCGCGCACGTCGTCGAGCAGCTCGGTCGCGTGCCACTGGTAGCCGACGGCGCAGGCCACACCACCCGCCGCCGCAGCGGCCGCGACGATCTCGTGCGCGTCCTCCATGGTGCGCGCGATCGGCTTCTCGAGGTACACGTGGATGCCGGCGGAAACGGCGGCCACCGCCGGACCGCGGTGGTGCAGCGGCGGCGTGCACACCCACAGGAGGTCGAGCTGCTCGCGCTCGAGCATCTCCTCCCAGCGCACGTACGCCCGCCCGCCGCGGGGCCGGGCGATCGCCTCGGCCCGATGCAGGTCGACGTCGCACGCCGCGACCAGCTCGACGCCCGCGGCGGCATCGATCGCTTGCACGTGCCGGGCCGCGATCCATCCGCCGCCGATGATCGCCGCCCGCCGCGTCACGCCGGCTCCGCGCCGAGCGCCAGGAGCACCTTGCCGAACTTGCCCGGCGCGCGCACGTGGTCGAGCGCATCGGCCGCGTCGGCGAGCGGGAAGACGCGGTCGACGATCGGCCGCAGCCGTCCGTCGGCGAAGGCGGGCACGATCCGGCGGCCGAACTGCTGCACGAGATGCGCCTTCTCCTCGAGGGGCCGCGTTCGCAGCGTCGTCCCGATCAGGTGCGCCCGCCGGCTCATCAGGTCGCGCAGCACGAGCGTCACCTCATCGCCCGGGCGGGCGCCGACGACGATCAGGCGGCCGCCGCGGGCCAGCGCCTCGACGTTCGCCGCCATGTGCGCGGCGCCGACCAGCTCGAGCACGACGTCGGCCCCGCCGAGCCCGCGCACGTGCGCGAACGCCTCGTCGGCCGCAAGCGCGGTCGCCCCGAGGGCGGCGACGCGCGGGCGTAGGTCGGCCGAGCGCACATTGGCGACGACGCGCGCGCCCAGGAACGCGGCGATCTGCACCGCGGCCGTGCCCACCCCGCCGCTCGCGCCGTTCACGAGCAGCGTCTCGCCGGAGGTGAGCCCGGCCTGCAGGCACACGGCATCGAACGCGGTCAGGAAGGCCTCGGGCGCGGCCGCCGCGGCGGCGTCGTCGAGCGCGTCGGGCACCCGGGCCAGCTCGCGCTCGTGGGCGATCACGAGCTCGGCCAGACCGCCGCCGCCGACGAGGCCGAAGGCGCGGTCGCCGACCGCGAATGCCGACACCCCGTCGCCGCAGGCGACGACCCGTCCGCCCACCTCGAGCCCGGGCACGTCCTTCGGTGCGCCCGCAGGCACCGGGTGCTTGCCCTCTCGCTGGAGCACGTCGGCGGGGTTCACCCCGGCGAACGCAGGCGCGATCGCCACCTCGAATCGTCCCGGCGCCGGATCGGGCCGGTCCTCGATCGCCATCACCTCGCGGCCGCCCACCCCGTGGAAGACGACGCACCTCACGCCGGCGGGTAGCGGTCGAGCCACCAGCGGGCGATGTCGGCGCGGCGCATGAAGCGCACGTCCGCATGCGTCTGGGCGTGCGCGATGAACTCCCGCACCGCCGCCGCCCGGGCGGCCTGGCCGCTCCAGCGCGCATGCACGGCGAACGTGAGCATCGTGCGCCGCTCCGCGCCCTCGCGCACGAGCTCGTCGAGGCCCATGACGGCCGTCTCGAGGAAGTCGCGCGGGCTGGCGAACCCCGGGTTCATCAGGAACCGCGAGTCGTTGTAGGTCTTCGAGTACGGCACGACCAGGAACGGCGTCCCGGCGACGCGCTCGTAGTAGGGCACGTCGTCGGAGTAGCCGTCGGAGTGGTAGGCGAACCCGCCCTGCTCGATCAGGAGCTCGCGCGTGTTCTCGCTCGGCCACGAGCGCGAGTTCCATCCGGCCGGCGGGCTGCCGAGCACGCGCTCGTAGGTCTCGACCGCGCGGGCGATCTGCTCGCGCTCCTGCTCGCGGGACATCGTCCACGGCTCGACCCAGCGCCAGCCGTGGCCCATCAGGTCGTGGCCGCGCTCGCGCATCCACGCGGCGACGGCCGGGTTCAGCTCGAGCGCGACGGCCGCGGCCGACACCGTCACAGGGACGCCGGCCGCGTCGAAGATGCGGGCCAGCCGCCACACGCCCGCGCGGCTGCCGTACTCGTAGTGCGACTCGGTGCCGGGGTCGCGGTGCGGCGGCTGCACGCCGGGGTCGGCGTACTCGCCCCAGCCGTCGTTGCGATCGTCGCCCCAGAGCACCGAGTACTCCGACCCCTCCTCGTAGACGAGCACGAGGTTCACCACCACCGAAGCGCCGTCGGGCCACTCGAACGCGGGCGGCGTGCGGCCGTAGCCGACCAGGTCGCGCCGCCGCACCGGCTCGGGGATCACGCCGCAGGCCCCATCGCCGTGAACGCCGGGCGGGCGGTCACCGTGTCGCGCAGGAGCGCCACGTTGGGCCACGCGGAGAAGTCGAGCGGCATCCGGTACCAGCGCCAGAGCACCGGCGCGAAGGCGATGTCCGCGATCGTGAAGCTCCCGACCACCGTGCCGTTTGCGGCGACGAAGCGCTCCATCACGTCGAGCTTGGGGTGCACCGCCGCGATCGCGGCGGCCAGCTCGGCCTGGTCGGCATCCTCGGGTCGGCTCGCGCCCTGCTCCCAGTCGCCGTGCATGAGCCCGATGAGCTCGGCCGGGAAGAAGGTGCCGCGGAACTGCGTGCTCCAGGCGTCGAGCGCCCAGTCGACCGCCGCGCGCGCGGCCGGCTCGGACGGGTAGAGGTCGGTGCGGCCCTCGCGGTTTGCCAGGTAGCGCAGGATCGCGTTCGACTCGCCCAGCTCGTAGCCGTCGTCGTCGAGGAACGGGATCGTCCCGAACGGGTAGCGGGCCAGGTACCAGTCAGGTCGCGGCCGGGCGAGCGGGACGTGCGTGCGCTCGTAGTCGAGGCCGAGCTCGGCGAGCAGGAACCGCACCTTCATCGCGTTTGACGAGGCCGGATTGTCGTACAGCACGAGGCCCATCGGCCCTCCTCCGCCGGAACATCACCCTGGCATGCCATCCTACCAGCCGCCGTGGACGCGCCGGAACGCGGACTACACCGGAATGACGTCGGCGGTGACGTGCACCGCCACCGAGCCCGCGATCGCCTGGCACACCGGGCAGTGGCGCTCGGCGTCGGCGACGAGCCGGCGCACGTCGGCCTCGGGCGCGGGCGACGCGATCACCGCGTGCAGGGTGGCGTCGGAGAGGTGGTGGTCGGTGTGCTCGTCCCACGCGAGGTGCGCCGAGACAGTCGTCTCGATCTCGGCCAGCTCCACGCCCCGCGCCCGCGCCATGCCGGTCAGCGTCGACGTGAAGCAGTTCGCGAGCGCCGCCGAGAAGAGCTCCTCGGGGTTCGACTCGCCGCCCGGCCCGCCGAGCTCGGCCTGGGTCGCGGTTGCCACCGAGAGCGCACCCGAGCCGCCCTCGATCCGACCGCGCAGCCCCTCCCAGCGGAGGGTGGCCGTGGCCTGCAGCGATTCCACGTCGGCGAGTCTAGCTCCGGGGAACCCACATGGTAGGTTTGTGGCATCGATCCCTCTGATGGCACAGAGCCGGCAAGCGTCTTCGAGGCGGTCGATCGCGACGCCCGGCTGTCCGACAAGGTGACCGAGGCCATCCTGGCCACGATCGTCTCCAACCGGTTGAAGCCGGGCGACGCGCTCCCCCCCGAGCGTGAGCTGGGCAAGCAGTTCGGGGTCTCGCGCACCGTGATCCGCGAGGCGGTGCGCACCCTCCAGGCGAAGGGCCTGCTCGAGGTCAGGAGCGGCAGCGGGGTGCGGATCGTGGCGGTCGACGCAAAGACGGTGCGCGAGTCGATGCGCCACTTCGTCAAGGGCAGCATGCTCGACTACGCCAAGGTCGACGAGGTGCGCCGGGTGCTCGAGGTGGCGGCGGCCGGGATCGCGGCCGAGCGCGCCACGCCGGCCGACATCGACCGCATCGACGAGACGCTGGAGCAGATGACCGCGAGCGTGGACGACCTCGCGACGAGCATCGAGGTCGACCTCGCCTTCCACCGCGCCGTCGCGGCGGCGACCCACAACGAGCTCTTCGGCGTGCTGCACGACTCGATCGGCGAGATGCTGGTCGAGGTGCGGCGGCGCAACCTCTCGCTCGGGCCGCAGGAGCGCGAGCGCGTGATCGAGATGCACCGGGCGATCCGCGATCGCGTCGCCGAGCACGACCCGGCCGCCGCCCGGCAGGCGATGCGCGACCACCTCGACCACGTCCAGGCGACGTGGAGCGGGCGGGCGCCGAGCCTGGACGACTGAAGACCCGACAACCGGGGACTGTCCCCGGTGGGGACAGTCCCCATTCCACCAACCGTTCTCACCCGAGCGCCAGCTCGGGCTCCTCGTGGGTCATCACCTCGAGCAGCGCCGTGCGGCCGGCCTCGACCGCCGCCACGCTGCGCTGGATGGCACCGCGCAGCTCCGCGGCCGCGCTCACCCGCTCCGCGTGGGCGCCGAGGGCGGTGGCAACGGCCGTGTAGTCGCCGCCCAGGCGGTGCGCGGCGTAGCGGTCGACCGCCTGCGGCATGTGCTCGCCGTAGCCGCCCATGAGGCCGTTGTTCAGGACGATCGTGAGGATCGGGATGCGGCAGCGCACCGCCGTCTCGATGTCCATCCCGACCATGCCGAAGGCGGCGTCGCCCATGATGTTCACCGCCAGCCGGTCGGGCCGCGCGAGCCGCGCGCCCATCGCCAGGCCCAGGCCGGTGCCGAGCTGTGTCGACTTGCCCCAGCCCGAGGTACCCGCGCGGGACGAGGCTCTCGTAGAACGGCACGATCTGGTCGCGGGGATGGCCGGCGTCGTGGGTGACGATCGTGCGGGAGCGGTCGACCGCGCCCATCAGCTCCCACACGACCCGGTAGGGGCTGATCGGCCCGGCGTCCGAGGTCAGGCGCGGCAGCCACCGGTCCATGAACTCCGACCGCACCCGCGCGATCGCGTCGGCCGCCGGCGGGGTCGGCCGGGGGCCGTCGGCCTCGCCGAGGAGGTCGAGCATCTGCCCGAGCACGAGCCGCGCATCGCCGACGCAGCCGAACTCGACGCCGTAGCCGCGGCCGATGTCGCGCGGGTCGTTGACGATCTGACCGAGCGTCGCGCCGGCCGGGAGCGGCGTGATGTAGAGCGAGCGGGTGAAGCTCGTGCCGATGCCGAGGATGACGTCGGCGCGCTCGAAGAAGCGGTCGACGGTGGCGGGGCGCGTGCGCGCGGCGGTGCCGAGCGCGAGCGGGTGGTTCTCGGGGAAGGCGCTCTTGCCGTTCAGGGTGGTCGCGACCGGCACGCCGGTGCGCTCGGCCAGGCGCACGAGCTCGGCGCAGGCGCCGGCGTAGAGCACCCCCTGCCCCGCGAGGATGACCGGGTCGGACGCCTCGGTGAGGATGTGCACGGTCTCGGCGACGTCTGCGGGCGCGGCCTGGGAGCGCCGCGGCGCCGAGAAGCCGATGTCCCAGTCGGCGTCGCCGGCGGGCGCGTTCAGGACGTCGTTTGCGACGGCGACCAGGACGGGGCCGTCGCGCACGACGCGCAGCGCGTGGAGCGCCCGCCGGAACACGTCGGGCGCGTGGCCGGCGGCATTGACCGTGGCCGCGAACCGGGTCACGGGCCGGTAGGCTTGCTCGGTGCGCAGGTTCGGTGGCGAGTCCTGGCTGGCGCGGTCGTGCTCGCCCGGGATGAGCAGGATCGGGCTGCGGTCGCCGTAGGCCTGCGCGACCGCGCCGAACGCCGCCTCGGCGCCGGGCCCGTACTGGGTCACGCAGGGGGCGATGCGCTCGCCGTCGCTCGCGCGGGCGAAGCCGTCGGCGATGTTGACCGCCACCCGCTCGGTGCGGGAGATGATCGGCCGCATGCCCAGCGCGGAGGCGGAGTCGAGCAGCCGGTTCTCGGGGAACCCGACCACGAACTCCGCCCCCTCACGCTGGAGGAGACGCGCGAGCCTGTCGGCGACGAGCATCTGACGTTCCAAGCTTGCACCTCGAGGTGTCGCGCACACCGGCACCGCGGCTCCGCGGGCCGATTGGTATACCGTAGCATGGCATACGCGCGGCTCCAGAGCGCGGCCGCCCGCCCTCCGTTTCAGGCACCGGTGGGGCTCGGCATCCCCGCGTATGCGATCGGCTCGGGCACGGCGTAGGTGCCGGTCTTGCTCGTCGCGATCCCGGTGCGCCACAGCCCGTACGCGAGCATCGCGCCGAAGCCGACGCCGTCGCACACCGGCACTCCAACTGCGTCCTGCACCGCCCTGGCGACGTCGGCCATGCCGCCGCAGGCCAGGATCAGGGCCTCGGCGGAGCGCTCCGACACGGCCCGCTGCGAGGCGGCGACGATGGCCGCGGTCGTCTCGGGATGGCCGGCGCCCTGCTCGGCCACCGGGATCTCGAGCGCAAGGACGCCGGCGCAGCGGCGGGCGATGCCGCGGTGGGCGATCATGTCCTCGAGCTCCGGGATGCCGCGGCGCAGGGTCGTGATGACGGCGAAGCGGCCCGACACCATGCAGGCGGCCGTGAAGGCCGCTTCGCCGATCCCGACCACGGGCGCCGTCGTGAGCTCGCGGGCGGCATCGAGGCCGGGGTCGCCGAAGCACGCGATCAGGTAGCCGTCGAGGCCGGGATGCGCGAGCAGCATCGCCGCCACCTCGCCGATCGCGACGGCGGCGTCGGCGGCGCTCTCGATCGAGGTCGGGCCGCGTGAGGCCGTGACGGCCGTGACCTCGCAGCCGGGCGGCAGGCTCGCCCGCGCGACCCCGGCCATCGCCTCGGTGTGGCCGCGGTCGGTGTTGGGGTTCAGCAGGCCGAGATGGAAGCTCACGGCGCCGCCGCGGCGTAGTCGTCGTGCACGGACAAGAACCGGCCGCTGCCCGGCGCCGCCACGATCTCGCCGTCGCGGTGGACGGTGACGCCGCGCACGAGCGTGCGCACGCAGCGGGCGCGGCTCGTGCGGCCGTCGAACGGCGACCACGGGTTCTTCGAGAGCTGCTGGCTGCGCGCGTCCACCGTCCACTCGGTGCGCAGGTCGTAGAGCGCGAGGTCGGCGTCGGAGCCGGGCAGGATCGTGCCCTTGCGCGGGTAGAGGCCGATCGTGCGGGCGGCGTTCGTCGCGCTGAAGTGCGCGAACGCGTCGAGCCCCATGCCGCGGCGGTGGTAGGCCTCGTCCAGCACGAGCGGCACGGTCTCCTGCATCACCTGGCAGCCGAGCGGTGCGGCGAAGATGTCCTCCCAGCCCGGCTCCTTCTCCTCGATCGTGTAGGCGCAGTGATCGGACACGAGCGAGTCGAGCGAGCCGTCGAGCACGCGCTCCCACATCGCCTCGACGAGCGCGCGCGGGCGCAGTGCCGGGGCACAGCGGCCGTACGGGCCGAGCCGCACCAGGTCGTCGAGGTCGAGCAGCAGGTGGTGCGGGCACACCTCGGCGGTCGCCACGAGGCCGCCGCGGCGGGCCTCGGCGACCAGGTCGACGCTGACCGGCGTCGAGGTGTGCACGATCTGGATGCGCACACCTACGTGCTCGGCCAGGTAGAGGGCGCGGTGGACGGCCTCCTCCTCGACGAACGCGGGCCGCGACTCGTGATGGGCCAGCGGGTCGCGCCGGCCGGCCAGGCGCATGCGCTCGAGGCCGTCCTGCAGGAGCGAGTCCGACTCGGCGTGGACGAGCACGAGCGCCCCGAGCTCCTTGGCGTTTCGCATCCCCTGCAGAAACTCGGCGTCGGTCACGTGCGGGTAGGCCGGCTCGGAGAACGGCATGAAGGCCTTGAACCCGAACGCCCCCTCCTGCCACTGCGCCTCCATCTCGGGCAGCGCCGGCGCGCAGAGCGCCCCCCACAGCCCGAAGTCGACCACGACCTTGCGGGCGGCCATGTCGCGCTTCTGCCGGTAGAGCTCGGCGGTGGTGACCGGCGGGTAGGTGAGCGGGTGCTCGATCACGGTCGTGATCCCGCCCACCGCGGCCGCGCTCGTGCCGGTCGTGAAGTCCTCACGCTCGGTGTGGCCGGGATCCTCGAAGTGGGCGTGCGGGTCGACGGCGCCCGGAAGCACCACCAACCCGGACGCGTCGATCACCTCGTCGGCGCCGCGGGCGATCTCGGGGTCGCGCCCCACCGCCGCGATGCGGCCGCCGGTGATCAGGATGTCCGCAGCGAAGACGCCGTAGTCGGCCGCGACCGTGCCGCCGACCACGGCCGTGCGCGGACCGCTCACGCGGGCACCCCGGCTCCCTCGGCCGCGAGGCCGGCGACGACGCGAAGCGGCAGGCCGAGCGACGCCAGGTGGCCGATCAGGAGGCTGCGGGCCTGATCCCAGGCGCCGCTCAGCCACGCCCGCAGCCCCAGGCCGTCGACGAGCCGGGCGAGCACCGCGGCCTCCATCTCCAGATCGAGGCCCGCGGGCAGGAAGCCCTCGTCGCGGACGCGCCGCAGCATCGCGTGGATCTCGCGCTCCCACAGCGCATCCGCCGCCTCGAGCTCGGCCACGAACTCGCGGTCGCGGCCGGCATACGTCCACATCTCGGCCCACAGCCGCCACTCCTCCCGCCGCTCGGGCTCGCGCGGTACGGCAACCGCGACGAAGGCCGAGAGCAGCTGCGAAACGGTCGCCGCCTCGGCGAGCGCGGCGCGGGCGTGCTCGATCCACTCGCGCGAGGTGGCCGCGAACGTGCCAGCGATCAGCGCCTGCTTGTCGGGGAAGTAGTGCATGAGCACGCCGGTCGTGAACCCGCCCTCGCGCGAGATGTCGCGCAGGGTGGTCGATTCGAGGCCCTCGCGGATGATCACGCGCCGCGCCGCGCCCGCGATCTCGTCGAAACGGCGGCCCGCGCGGGGGCTGAACCGTGTGCTCTCGTCCGTTGACAGCGTTCCTTCTCCCCTGCTTTACTGCGTGGATCATAATCGTTGTGACGGAGGTCGGGCACGTGGATTTCGAACTGGCGGACACGGTTGCGGTCGTCGGCGGGGCGTCGTCGGGCATGGGCGCGGCGGTCGCGCACACCCTCGCGGGCGAGGGCTGCCGGGTGGTGATGTTCGCGCGGCGGGCCGAGCTGCTCGCCGAGGTCGCCGCCGCGATCACCGCCGAGACGGGGACGGAGGCGCTGGCGGTGCCCGCCGACGCGACCGACCCGACCGCGCTCGAGCACGTGGTCGACCGGGCGCTCGAGCACTTCGGCCGGCTCGACATCGTCGTGAACAACGCCGGCGGCCCGCCCGCCGGAAGCTACGAGGACTTCGGCGACGACGACTGGCAGCGGGCCTACGAGCTCACGCTCGCCTCGGCGATCCGCCTGACCCGCCGCGCCCTGCCCGCGCTGCGCCGAAGCGGCCGCGGCCGGATCGTGAACCTGACCTCGTCGGCGGTCAAGGAGACGAACGACGGCCTCCTGCTCTCGAACGTGTTTCGCCCCGGCGTGATCGGATGGGCGAAGACGATCTCGCGCGACGAGGCCCGGCACGGGATCACGGTGAACTCGATCGCGCCCGGCTACATCGGCACCGAGCGGCTCGTGCAGCTGTACTCCACCGAGGCCGACCCGCAGGCCGCGATGCAGCGCGACGCCGAGACGATCCCGGCCGGCCGGTTCGGCACGCCGGCCGAGATCGCCGCAGCGGTGGCGTTCCTGTGCTCGGCCGGCGCCGCGTACGTGAACGGCACGACGATGCTGGTCGACGGCGGCCTCGCCCGCGGCCTGCTCAGCTGATGCCGGCCCAGCCGGTCGACTGGGCGGCGCTCGCGCGGCCGTCGCTGCGGGGCCTGGAGCCGTACGACCCGGGCGAGACCCGGGACGAGCTCGCCGACCGCCTCGGCCTCGCCGACCTGGTGCCGCTCAACTGGAACGAGGACCTCTTCGGGCCGCCGCCGCACGTGCTCGACGCGGCCGCGGCACAGCTCGGGCGGGCGGCGCTCTACCCGGAGCGCGCCTACGCCGACTTCCGCGCCGCCGTGGCCGAGTGGATCGGGGTGCCGCCCGACTGCGTCGTGCCCGCCCACGGCGCCCAGGCCGTGATCGGCGCGCTCGCCGCGGCCTTCGTCGACCCGGGCACGCCCGTCGTGATCCCGCAGCCGACCTACGGGCTCTACGCGCAGGTGTGCGCCGCCGCGGGCGCGGCGATCACCCGGGTGCCCGCCGACGGCCTGCGCTTCGACCTCGCAGCCATCGCCGCGGCGGCGCGGGCGACTGCGGCGCGGCTCGTGTGGCTGTGCGACCCCAACAACCCCACCGGCCTGCTCATCGGGCGGGACGAGTGGGAGGACTTCCTCGCAGCGCTCCCCGACGCGTGCGTGGCGGTGGTCGACGAGGCGTACATCGACTTCTCCGACCCCGACGTGCGCGTCCGCCGCGAGCACGACGTGCTGGCCGGGCGGCCCGTGATCGTGATCCGCTCGTGCTCGAAGGTGTTCGGCCTCGCCGGGCTGCGGCTGGGATACGCCGTCGCCGACCCGGCCGTCTCCGCCCTCCTGAACGTCGTGCAGGAGCCGTTCAACGTGAACCGGGTCGCGCTCGCCGCCGGCCGCGCCGCCGTGCGCTCGCCCGGGTTCGTCCCCCGCCGCCGGAGCGAGGTGGCGCAGGCCCGTGCGATCTTCGCGGATGCGCTTGCGCCCGCGGGGATCGAGGTGGTCGACTCGCAGGCGAACTTCGTGCTCGTCCGCCTCGGCACCGACGACGGCCCCGTGTGCGAGCGGCTGCTGCGCAAGGGACTGCTCATTCGTGGCGGGGCCTCGGTCGGCCTGCCCGGCTACGCTCGCGTGACGATGGCGCCCGCCGAGCTCATGCGCACCGCCGCCCGGGAGATCGTCGCCGCGCTGCGGCCCGGCGCCGCGTGATCCGCCGGCTGGAGACGGTGGTCGCACACGGCCTCTGCAGCGGCTGCGGCATGTGCGAGAGCGTGGCCGGCCGCGAGCGGGTGCAGATGACCGTGACCGCGATCGGCCAGCTGCGCCCGGCGGTCACGGGACGCCTGCCCGCCCCGGTGCTGGCCGAGGCGCTCGCCATCTGCCCCGGCGTTGAGGTGCGCGGCCCCGAGCCCGAGAACGGTGTGCCGGTGCACCCCGTGTGGGGGCCGATCGCCGCGCTCGCGCGCGGGTGGGCGGCCGACCCGGAGGTGCGCCACCACGGCGCGGCCGGAGGGGTGCTCTCGGCCCTGGCCCTCTACCTGCTCGAGCGCGACGGCGTCGACGCGGTGCTGCACGTGCGCGCGGCGCTGCCGGACCGGCCGCTCGAGTCGGTCGCGCAGGTGTCGCGGACGCGCGCCGACGTGCTCGCAGGGGCGCAGTCGCGCTACGGCCCCGCCGCGCCGCTCGTGCACGTGCACCGCCTGCTCGCAGGCGGCGCCCGCTTCGCCGTCGTCGCCAAGCCATGCGACATCTCCGCGGTGCGGGCGCTGCAGCGGCGCGACCCGCGCGCGCGGGCCCAGATCGCGGCGCTCCTGACGTCCTACTGCGGCGGCGTGCCGAGCCTGCGCATGGCCGAGCGCATCGTGCGCAGCCACGGCGTGGATCCCGGCGAGGTGACGCTCTTCCAGTACCGCGGCGACGGCTGGCCCGGGCCGTTGCGCACGCGCACCCGCGACGGGCGCGTGTTCGACGTCGACTACGACACCGCCTGGTATGACCCGGGCGTGCCGTGGGAGTACGACATGCAGTTCCGCTGCAAGATCTGCCCCGACGCCGTCGGCGAGGTCGCCGACGTCTCGTGCCCGGACGGATGGCTGCTGGTCGACGGCGAGCCGATCCACGCCGAGGCCGACGGCCGCAACATCCTGATCGCCCGGACCGGCAACGGCCGCGCGCTGCTCGAGCGGGCGCGCGCCGCCGGCTACCTCGAGACCGGGCCGTGCACCGTGGCGGAGCTCGACGCGACCGAGCGCGACCACCATCCGCGCAAGCTCTCGGCCCACGCGCGCGCGGCCGGGGTGCGGCTGGCCGGGCGCCCCAGCCTGCGCATCCGCGGCTACCGCGGCCTGGCGGCGGCGCGCCGGGCCGGCCCGGCGCGCACGCTCTCGGCGGCGTGGGGCGGCTTCCGGCGGGCGCGGCGGGGAGCGACCCGGGAGCCGCTGCCGTGAGCGCGGCGCGGCGCACCATGGAGCGCGCCGACGCGCTCGCCGCGTGCAGCGAGCGGCCCGGCGAGATCACGCGCAGGTACGGCACGCCCGCGCTCGTCGCCGCGCGCGATCTGCTCGAGGGCTGGATGCGCGCGGCGGGCCTCGCGACCCGGGTCGACCGGGTCGGGAACCTGATCGGCACGCTCGGCGGCCCCGGGGAGCGGCCCGGGGTCGTGATCGGATCGCACTTCGACACGGTGACGGACGCCGGCCGCTACGACGGCACCCTCGGGATCCTGCTCGGGATCGCGTGCGCAGAGGAGCTGCGCGACCGCGAGCGCGCACACGACCTCACGGTCGTCGCGTTCTGCGACGAGGAGGGCGTGCGCTTCCCGACGGCGTACTTCGCCAGCCGCGCGCTGCTCGGCATCGGCCCCGTGCCCGACCCGGCGCTGACCGCCGCCGACGGCGCGACGCTCGCATCGGCGATCGCCCTGGCCGGCAACCCGCAGGCGCCCGCGGCGTCCGGCCCGCCGGCGGGCGCCGTCGCCTACATCGAGCCGCACATCGAGCAGGGGCCGGTGCTCGACGCGGCCGGCCATCCGCTCGGGATCGTGACGGCGATCACCGGCGGCACGAAGCTCGCGATCACGCTCACCGGTACCGCGGGGCACGCCGGGACGGTGCCGATGCGGCTGCGCCGCGACCCGCTCGCGGCCGCCGCCGAGATCGCGCTGGGCGCCGAGCGGCTGGCGCTGGAGGACGGCGAGGCGGTGGCGACGGTGGGCGAGCTGGTCGTGTCCCCGGGGGCCGCCAACGTGATCCCCGGCCGGGTGACGATGTCGGTCGACGCGCGCCACCCGGACGATGCCCGCAAGGCCCGCCTCGTGGCCGGCGTCCGCGCCGTCGCAGACGAGGTGGCGCGACGGCGCGGCATCGAGGCGGCGGTCGGGGTCGTGCACGACGAGCGCTCGGTGGTGTGTGACGCTGAGCTGGCCGGCCGACTGGACGCCGCGGCGCGGTCGATCGGCCTCGATCCGCCGGCGCTTCCCAGCGGTGCCGGCCACGACGCCGCCGTGATGGCCGAGGCGCTGCCGGTGGCGATGCTCTTCGTGCGCTGCCGCGACGGCATCAGCCACAACCCGGCCGAGTCGGTGACCGAGGCCGACGTGGCCGCCGCGATCGAGGTGCTCGTGCGCGTCGTCGCCGGCGGCTGAGAACCGGGGACTGTCCCCGGACGGGGACAGTCCCCATTCGTCTCAGGCGGCGGCCTGCTCGGGCTCGGCCAAGCCGAGTGCGGGCACGTCGTCGCCGCGCCGCAGCAGGACGCCGGCGACGGCGGCGGCGAGCAGCTGGCCGAGGCCGGCGCCGAAGAGCAGCCGGTGCACGCCGATGTGGGTGACGAGCAACCCGGCCAGAAACGCGCCCGCCGGCGTGCCCGCGGCGTTGACCGACACGGTGATGGCGAAGATGCGGCCGTGCAGGCGCGTGTCGACGGCGCCCTGGCGGATCGTGAACATCGCGATGATGAACGGCGCCGAGCACAGGCCGGAGACGAACATGCACAGGATCCCCAGCCACAGCGAGGGCACCAGCGGCACGAGCAGGAGCGGCAGCCCGAACAGGGCCGTGAACACGACCACGTGGCGCGTGGGCGTGCCCGGCGGCGGCCGCCAGCCGTAGACGAGCCCGCCGATCACCGAGCCGACCGACGCCGCCGCCCACATCCACCCGGCCACGCCGGCCGACATGTGCAGCGTGCCGCGCGCCCACAGCGGCAGGCCGATGATGAAGCAGCCGTAGCCGAGGCCGGAGACGACCATCAGCGCCATCGTCGCGCGCAGCTGGGTGTGCGAGACGACGGCGCGCAGCCCGGCGACCACCGCCTCGAGCGGCGGCTCGGTCTCGATCACGCGCCCGCCGGGCTCCCGCACCCGCGAGGCGACCGCGCCCGCCGCCAGCGTCGCCACCGCCTGCAGGCCGATCGCCCACGGCGCGCCGACGAGCGTCACCGTCGCCCCGGCCAGCGCCGGGCCGATCACGAACGCCGAGTCGAACGAGATCGAGTCGGCCGCGTTGGCCTGGTGCCAGAGCGGCCGCGGCACGGCCACCGGGATCAGCGAGCGGAAGCCGACCGTGGGGATCGGAAACGTGGCACCGAGGCCGCCGAGCAGCACCAGGAGCACGGCGGCGGGCGCGTGCAGGAGCTGGCCGCAGCCGACGACCGCGAAGAGCAGCGCCGCCCGCAGGAGCTGGGTGGCCACGATGCCGCGCACGCGGCCGTGCGTGCGGTCGAGCCAGGCGCCGACGAACGGCCCGGTGACGATGCCGGGCAGAAGCTGCGCCGCGGCGCCCGCCCCCGCGATGGCCGGGCTGTGCGTGGCCTCGAGCAGGTAGATGACGACGCCCACCTGGCTCATCGAGTTGGCCAGCCGCGAGAGCGCCACGGCCGAGATCAGGGCCGGGTAGCCGGGGACGCGGAGCAGTGCCCGATAGCCCTCCGCCGCGCCCGTGTCACCCATCGCGTGGATCATGCCAGCCCGCGAGGCTTTGGCGCGGCGACGGAGCGCCTGGTAGCCTCGCCGGATGAGCACTTTCACAACCCCCGTCACCGGCGTCGACTTTCTCTCGGTCGGGACGCGGGACTTCGAGCGGGCAAAGGCGTTCTACGGCGAGACGCTCGGGCTGCGCTGCTCGGCCGAGTACGGGCGCGTGCCTGGGGCCGAGTTCGAGGCCGGCAACCTGACGATCCAGGTGGTCGACTCCGAGGCCGTCGGGATGGAGTTCCAGCCGCGGAACCACCCCCTCGGCCTGCACGTCGAGGACGTCGCCTCCGCCCGCGCCGAGCTCGAGGCCCGCGGCGTGCGCTTCATGGGGGAGACGCTCGACACGAGCGTCTGCTACATGGCCGTGTTCCAGGATCCCGACGGCAACGTGCTCATGCTGCACCACCGCTACGCCCCCCGCGGCTCCTAGCCGCCGTGAGCCGGATCCGCGCCGCCGTCGTCCACGCCCCCGGCCGCTTCGCCGTCGACACGTTTCCCGAGCCCGAACCGGGCCCCGGGGCGGTGCTCCTGCGGATGCAGTTCTCGGGCATCTGCGGCACCGACAAGCACACGTGGCGGGGCGAGAGCCTGCAGTACGCCGGCACGGACCACGAGCGCGACGCCGCCTACCCGCTCATCTGCGGGCACGAGAACGTCGGCCTGATCGAGGCGATCGGGCCCGGTCAGCCGCCTGTCGACGCCGGCGGGCGGCCGTTTGCAGTCGGCGACCGGGTCGTCCCAGCGCCCAACCTCACCTGCGGCCGGTGCCGCTTCTGCCTCGGGCAGGGCTATCCGTACTACCTGTGCACCGCGCTCGAGGACTACGGCAATTCGCTCACGTGCGCCGAGCCGCCGCACCTGTTCGGCGGCTGGTCGGAGCTGATGTACCTGCTGCCGGGCACCCGCCTCTTCCGCGTCCCCGACGCGCTCCCGTCCGAGCTTGCGGCGCTGACCGAGATCCTTGCCGTCACGAACGGCCTTGACCGCGCGCGGGCGCTTCCGGGCGGCTTCGGGTTCGGCGAGACCGTGCTCGTGCTCGGCGTCGGCCCGCTCGGGTTGATGCACCTGGCCAAGGCCGAGATGATGGGCGCGGGCGCCCTGATCGCGGTCGACGCGCTGGCCGGGCGGCTCGAGCACGCACGCGCGTTCGGCGCCGACCTCGTCCTGGACGCGGCGCGGACGTCGGTGCAGGAGCGGCTCGAGGCGGTGCGGGCGGCCACCGGCGGCCTGGGCGCCGACGTCGTCTGCAGCTGCTCGGGCCAGGCGACGGGCCTGATCGAGGCGCTCGATCTCGTCCGGCCGGGCGGCACCGTGATCGAGGCGGGCGCGTTCGTCGACATGGGGCCGGTGCCGATCAACCCGAACAGCCACGTCTGCATCAAGGGCGTGACGATCCTCGGTGTGGGCGGCGAGACGCTCGACCAGTATCAGCCGTCGCTCGACATGCTCGCACGGCACCAGGGCCGGCTGCCGTTCGCCCGCGCGATCACGCACCGGGTCGGGCTCGACGACGTCGGCGACGCGCTCGAGCTCGCCCAGACGGGCGCGGCGATGAAGGTGCTCGTCGCCCCCAACGGCGACTAGGCGCTTCGAAGCGGCTCAGCGGTCGTTGCGGACGTGCACCGACAGGCGCCGGTTGGTGCGCAGCTCGCGGCGGCGGCGGGCGGTGCGGCGCATCAGCGCGACCTGCCAGTGGCGCACGACCAGGCGCGCGAGCTCGGACGGCTGCGGCCGGTAGGTGACCCGTGAGCGCATGGTGACGTCGTAGTGGCCGGCGTCGTAGCGCGCGATCAGGCTGTCGATCTGCTCGAGCGAGAGCTGCCGCGCAGCGCTGCGGAGGGCGACGACGAGCACGATGGCGACGGCGACGATGCCGGCGCCGGCGTAGGCGACCGCGCTCGGCCAGCCGAGCTGGCGCGCGGCCCAGAACGTGACGAAGCCGAGCTCGCCGGTCATGTCGGCGAGCGCGACGCGCCACGCCATCCGCCGGCGGGTGGCCGCGTGGCGCAGGAGCCGGGCGGCGCTCTTCGCGTCGGCTGCGGCCGCACGGCGGCGAAGGTCACATTCGGCGAGCCGGTCGACACGGGCCGAGAGCGCCTCGGCGCAGGCGAGGGCGAACGGCACCAGGATCATCATCCAGACGAGCAGGGTCATCGCCTCCCGGCGGCGTGAACGACGACGTCACTCGTGTTATCGGCGCGAGCGGCGCGTGTCTCAGCGGTACCACTCGCGCGGCGGCTGCGGCAGCGCGCCGACGCGCTCCCGCCACGGCACCGCGAGCCGCTCGGCGATGGCCGCGAGCCGCTCGAGCAGCGGCCGCGAACGCTCGACGAGCGCCCGCCGCGACTCGTCCGGGTCGGCCACGAGGCCGGCGTCGAAGAGCGTGCGCCCGACGATGAAGCCGCTCGCCCCGGCGCGGCAGGCATCCTCGATCTGGCCGCCGATCACGTCCTCGCTCGCACCGCCGCCGAGCAGCACCCACGGCACCGCCCGGCCGCACGCGTCGTCCAGGGCGCGACAGGCGTCGGCCGAGCCCGGGTACTGCAGCTTGAGCACGTCGGGCTCGAGCGCGGCCAGGCGGCGCGCGCCCTCGGTCACGAGCTCTGCGAAGCGGCCGCCGCCGGCCGTCTCCTCGCCCTCGCGGCGATAGACGATCGGCTCGACGATCAGCGCGAGCCCGGCCTCACGGCAACCCGCGACCGCCGTGCGCACGACGTCCTCCTGACGGGCGGCCTGGTCGGGCACATCGGCGCGGTAGGGCAGGAGCAGCTTCGCCCCGGAGGCGCCCAGGCGGCGCGCCTTGGCCGGCGACCACCCCTCGAGGAAGGCCGTCTGCGCAACCCTGGCCACGTCGCCGTAGCCCATCGCCTCGAGCGGGACGACGAGCGCGGTAGCGCCGGGGATCGCGCCGGCGGCGATCGCCTGCGCCGCGGCGTACTCAGCGTCGAGCAGGATCATGGTGGCGGCCGGTGCGAGCACCGAGGCGACGCGCAGCTTGAGCTCGGTGATGCCGGCGTCGTCGAGCTCGAGCCCGCGCGTTGCCAGCACCGCCTGGAGCGAGTCGCGGTGGTCGCAGGCCGCGCCCGTGATCACGCCGCGCGGCGAGGCCAGCCGGTCGAGCGCCCGCGCCCGCTGGGCGGAGTGCATGTGGCCGATCACGCCGGCATGCCCTGGATGGCCTGACGGGCGATCTCGGTCAGCAGGCGCGCGTCGCGCATGGCGTCCTCGACCGTGTTGCGCGCCGGGGCGCCCTCGACCGCCGCCGCCCAGAACCCCTCGAGCTCGCGCACGAACGCCTCCCCGTAGCCGGCCTGCACGTGGAGCGTGTCGAGCCGCAGCCCGTCGGAGCGGCGCACCCAGAGGTCGGTCTGCTGGTTGTTCAGGTAGGGCGACGGGAACTCGAGCTCGACGACGCGGTCGGAGAAGTGCAGCGTGTAGCGCTCGCGGTACCAGCCGACCTCGGGCACGAGCACCTGGACGAGGTGCCAGAGCGCGCCGCCGCCGAGCAGCGACACGGTGCCGGCCGCGCTCTCGCCGCCGGCGAAGATCTGGCCGCCGACGACCGCGCCCGGCGCCACCCCCATGTGATCGAGCATGCCGTGGATGGAGTTGACGCAGTGCACGACGCCGGACATGAGCGGGTCGCAGTAGCCGCGCAGGGCGGCGCCGTCGACCGCGACCCCGAGCGCCTCGGCCGCCTGGGCGCGCTGGCGCGTGCGCGTGTCGGCGATCAGGTCGGCCGGCACGTCGTCGGGGCGCACGAGCGGGCGGTGGCCCACGAACGGCCACGAGTCAGGGTCGGACACCTCGACCGCGATGTAGCGCAGGCCCTCGCCGCCCTCGGGCAGGTAGGCGAGTGCGGCCTCGTAGTTGGGATCGAACCGCTTCATGTACCCCACCTGGACGACGCGGCCGGCGCGGTCGCGCGCGGCGGCGATCGCGGCACCCTCGGCCTCGGTGAAGCAGAGCGGCTTCTCGCAGAAGACGTGCAGGCCGGCCTCGAGCGCCGTGAGCACGGTCGTCGCGTGCAGCGGGTCGGGCACGGCGACGAGCACGGCATCGAGCGGCTCGGCCATGAGCTCGGCGGCGGTGGCGAAGCCGCGGACGCCGTAGCGCTCGGCGATCGCCGCGCGCACGAGCGCCGACGGGTCGGCGACGCCGGCGAGCTCGAACCGCTCGGCCAGGTGCAGGAGGTTGGGGATGTGCTCGACCTGCGCGATCATGCCCGCGCCGATCACCCCGATCCGCAGGCGCCGCTCAGCCATCTCCACCACCCGGGAACGCGCGCTCGCGGGCGCGCTCGCGCTCGTAGTCCGCGCGCGCCTGCACGACGGCCGGCATCGTCGAGACCTCGGCGACGGGCACGTCCCACCACGACTCGTAGGCGCCCACGCCGCGGCTCGGGTCGCACTCGATCACGATCACGGTGGTGCGATCGGCGGCGCGCGCCGCGGCAAGGGCGTCCGCGAGCTCCTGCACCGAGGACACGCGCACGCCGTGCGCGCCCAGGCTGGCGGCGTTGGCGGCCAGGTCGAGCTCGAGCGGGGCGCCGGAGAGGCCGCCGTCGGCCCCCCGGCTGCGGTAGGCGGTGCCGAAGCCCTCGGATCCGAGCGACCGCGACAGGCCGCCGATCGAGCCGAAGCCGCGGTTGTCGATCAGGACGACCGTCAGCCGCACGCCCTCCTGGATCGACGTCGCGATCTCGGAGGACATCATCAGCCACGAGCCGTCGCCGACCATCACGATCACCTCGCGGCCGGGATCGGCCATCTTCACGCCCAGCCCTCCGGCGACCTCGTAGCCCATGCACGAGTAGCCGTACTCGACGTGGTAGCCCTTGGGGTCGCGCGTGCGCCACAGCTTGTGCAGGTCGCCGGGCAGGCTGCCGGCCGCGCAGACGACCACGTCCTGCGGTTGTGTCGAGCGGTTCACCGCGCCGATCACCTGCGCCTGGCCGACGGGGCCGGCCTCGCCGGCGTACAGCCGCTCCACCTCGGCGTCCCACTCGCGCGAGAGCCGGGCGGCGCGCTGGGCGTGATCGGGGTCCACCCGGTGGCCGGACAGGGCGGCGGTGAGCGCCTCGACGCCCGCGCGGGCATCGCCGACGAGCGGCAGCGCGCCGAGCTTGTGCGGCGTCGAAGGCGGCGACGTTGAGCGCGATCAGGCGCACGTCCGGATCCTGGAAGGCGGTGTGCGAGGCGGTCGTGAAGTCGCCCAGGCGGGTGCCGATCGCGATCACGACGTCGGCGTCGCGCGCGACCAGGTTCGCCGCACGGGTGCCCGTCGCGCCGACGGCGCCGAGGGCACCGGGGTGGTCGTAGGGCAGCGACCCCTTGCCGGCCTGCGTCTCGGCGACGGGGATGCCGGTCGCGTCGGCGAGCGCGCGCAGGGCGGCCGTCGCCTCGGAATAGATCACGCCGCCGCCGGCCACGATCAGCGGCCGCCGCGCGCCCCGCACGAGCTCGGCCGCGGCCCGCACCGCGGCCGGGTCGGGCGCCGGCCGCGCGATCCGCCATACCCGCGCGCGCGAACAGCTCCTCGGGGTAGTCGTGCGCCTCGGCCTGCACGTCCTGCGGCAGCGCCAGGGTGACGGCGCCGGTCTCGGCTTGGTCGGTCAGCACGCGCATCGCCTCGAGCAGCGAGGCCTGCAGCTGGTCGGGGCGGTTGATGCGGTCGAAGAACCGGCTGACCGGGCGGAAGGCGTCGTTCACCGACGCGTCGGGCGCGCCGGGCAGCTCGAGCTGCTGCAGCGCCGGGTTCACCCGCCGCGAGGCGAACACGTCGCCGGGCAGGAGCAGCACGGGCAGGCGGTTGATCGTCGCCAGCGCCGCCCCGGTGACCATGTTGGTGGCACCGGGGCCGATCGAGGACGTGCACGCCCACGTCTGCAGGCGGTTGCGCTGGCGGGCGTAGGCGACGGCGGTGTGCACCATCGCCTGCTCGTTGCGCGGCAGGACGTAGCGCAGGCCGCCGTGCTGCTGCAGCGCCTGGCCGACGCCGGCGACGTTGCCGTGGCCGAAGATCCCGAGCACGCCGGCGAAGAACGGCGCCGTCGCGCCGTCACGCTCCACCTGCTGGGCGTGAAGGAACGCCACCAGCGCCTGTGCGGTCGTCATCCGCACGCTCGTCACTTGACCGCCCCGAGCGTCAGCCCGCGCACGAAGTGGCGCTGCACCACCAGCGCGAAGATCACGATCGGGAGCGCCCCGATCACGCCCGCCGCCGCCATCGGCCCGTACTCGATCTGGATCTTGCCGATCAGGGTCGACACGCCGACCGGCACGGTCTGGGCGTTGGGCGTCGAGGTCAGCGAGAGCGCGATCAGGAAGTCGTTGTAGGTGGCGATGACGCTGAAGATCGCGGTGGCGGCCAGGCCCGGCGCCGCCAGCGGGAGCACCACGCGGCAGCAGCGCCGTGAGGCGGCGAGTCGCCGTCGACCATCGCCGCCTCCTCGATGTCGCGCGGGATCTCGGCCAGGAAGCTCTGCATCATCCAGATCACGAAGCTGGTGTTGAGGCCGGTGTAGATCAGGATCAGCCCGAGCCGGGTGTTCAGGAGGCCCCACTTGGCGAGCGTGATGTAGAGCGGGATCACGAGCAGGATGCGCCGGGATCATCCGCACCAGCAGCGCGACGACGAGCGCCGACTGGTTCAGGCCGAAGCCGCAGGCGGAAGCGCGCCAGCGCGTAGGCGGCGAGCGTGCCGATGACGAGGCTGACCGCGACCGCGATCGTGACGATGATCAGGCTGTTCTCGAGGTACGACCGCGAAGTGGTAGGTGTTGAACAGGCGCGAGTAGTTGGCCGTGGTCGGATGGTGCGGGTAGAGCGTCACGCCGCCGAAGATGTCGACCGGCTGCTTGAACGACGTGTCGACCATCCAGCAGAACGGGAAGATCGCGATCACGAGGATCACGGCGATCGTCAGGTAGAACCCGATGCGGGCCCGCAGGCGCCGGGTCACGCCGCCGCCTTCCGCATCAGGCGCACGGCGACGATCATCAGCAGCATCACCATCGCGAGCAGCGAGATCAGCATCGCCGCCGCCTGGCCGTACTGGGTGAACAGGAAGGCCGTGTTGTACGCGTAGATCGAGATCAGGCGGGTGGCCGTGCCCGGCCCGCCCTGGGTGAGCACGTAGATCTGGTCGAAGGTGCCGACCGCGTCGATCGTGCGCAGCACCACCGCGACCAGGAGCACCGGCCGCAGCAGCGGCAGCGTGTGGTCGAGGAAGAGGCGCACGCGCCCGGCGCCGTCCACCCGCGCCGCCTCGAGCGGCTCCTGCGGGCATCGACTGCAGCCCGGCGAGCATGATCAGGAATATCAGCGGCGTCCACTCCCACACGTCGACGAGCACGACGCCGAAGAACGCGCTCTGGTCGTGCGCGAGCACGTCGGGCGGGCTGAGGCCGAAGAGCTGGAAGAGCGGATCGATGACGCCGACGCCGGAGTCGTAGAGCAGCCGCCACATCACGCCGACGACCACCGGGCGCGATCGTCATCGGCAGGATCAGGCCGACCCGGATCGGGCCGCCGAAGCGGATCTCACGCGAGACGAGCAGCGCCAGGCCCAGGCCGAGCACGGTCTCGATGATGACGGCAGATGACGACGTACTTCGCGGTCGTGAGCATCGCCTGCCGGAAGAACGTGTCGTTCCAGACGTTGCGGTAGTTCGTGAGCCCGTCGAAGCCCAGGTCGCGGCCGTACAGGTAGTGGGTGAAGCTCGCGCGGACGCCGTAGAACAGCGGGTAGACGGAGACGCCGGCGAGCGCGATCGCCGCCGGCAGCGAGCAGCAGGTACGGGCTGGAGAGGAACCGCTTCCCCGGCCAGCCCGTACCCGCGGCTGCTTCTGGGCGACTCCGCCACGCCGGCCTAGCGCGCGCTGCCGCCACGCGAGCCCAATTGGCATCCAGTGCGACTGCCAATTGGGGGTCCGTGGCTCCGGCGAGACCGCGTTCTCGCCGGAGCGCCGCCCCATCGCGCCCCCGCCGTTAAGGAGGGGGCTCGTGGGGGAACCCTGGGTTCCCCCACGGACGGGCATGGGTTCCCCCGCGAATAGGTTCCCTGCTGCTTCAGATAGGCGGTGATCTGGTTGGCCGCCGTCGTCAGGTGCTTCTGCGCGATCTGCTGGTAGCCGGACTTCTGCTGCGATCGCCTGCACCAGCGCCTGGTTCAGCGCGGTGCCGAGCAGGTCCTCCATCTTCGGCTCGTCGGGGGTGCGCGGCTTGGGCGATGGAGTTGTCGACCGCGTCGGCGATCGCCGGCAGCCAGCGGTACTTCTGCGACAGCGTCGCGTCACGCAGGGCGGTGCCGGTGACGGCCGCGCTGCCGCGTCGCCCGCGAACTCCTTCTGCACCTTGCTCGACGTGAACCACTCCAGGAACTTGACCGCGCCGGCCGGGTTCGGCGCGCCCGAGGCGATGCCGCAGATGAACGTGCCGATGGCCGGCCCGCTCTTCACCTGCTTCGGCGTGGCGGCGAAGTCGATCTTGCCGACGACCTTGGACGCGGTGGGATCGTCGACGACGTGCGCGGTGCCGGTGTACTCGGTCATCGCCGTGCAGTGGCCCTGCAGCATCAGCGCGGTCTCCTGGTCGGTGTCGAACGCCGCGATGCCGGACGGGCATGTACGGGATGAACGCGAACAGCCGCTCGAGCGCGCCCACGCCCTCCGGGCCGGCGAAGCCCGGCGACCAGTCGTCGTTGACGAAGTTGCCGCCGTAGGAGTTGAGCAGCGGCAGGTAGGTCTGCACGATCGGGTTGCCGTTGACGCCGCGCGCCGACCAGCCGTACAGCTGCGGCGGATGGGCTTGGTCTTCGCGACGTGTAGATGTCGTCCCAGGTCACCGGCGGCGATCTGAAGTAGTCCTTGTTGTAGTACAGGATCTCGACGTCGTCGATGATCACGAGCGAGTACAGAGCTCGGGCGTGTCGTTCGCGAACGCCTTCAGCCGCGGCGCCGGACTTCGGCGGCCAGTAGCCCTGCTCGAGGCCCTTCTGGAGGATGTCCGGGTTCACCTTGAGGCCCAGCTTGTCGAGGCTCTGGACGATCCCGCCGGCGGCGAACTCGGGCACCCAGTTGTCGTCCATCACGTAGATGTCGTAGGCGCCGGTCTTCTGCAGGCCGTCGCTTCTTGGAGTTCTGGTACCAGGCGTCGTAGTTGGTCTCGTTGTAGTGGACGGTGATGCCGGTCTCGGCCTTGAACTTGCTTGCAGGAACATGTCGCGGAACGGCACCATGGCCGGGTCGGAGAAGCTGCCGATCGTGATCGATCCGCCTCCGCTGCCGCCGGCGCTGCTGCCGCCGGACGAGCTCGAGCTGCCGCAGGCGGCCAGCAAGCGGCGCCAAGCCCGAGCACGGCGCCCGTGCCGAGCCGCGCCTTTGACGATCTGGCGGCGGGTGTACGAGCGCGAGCTGCGCTCACTGGTCGTTGTGTCGCTCATGCAACGCTCCTCCTTCGAGGGCCGGTTCGGACGACGGTGCTGCGGGGGACGGCGGGGGCGATGGCGCGGGCTCCTCCTTCTGTGCAGGCGCCGCGGTGATCGCGGTGCCGGTGGTCGCGTCGAACAGGTGCAGGTGGGCACGGTCGGGCTCGAGGCCTACAGGCGAGCCGATTACCGGGTTCGACGCCGGCGGCGCGCCCGTAGGTTGACGAGCTCGTCGCCGATCTGCGATCGTGATCAGCGTCTCGTTGCCGAGCGGCTCGACCACGTAGACCTCGCCGCGCAGCGAATTCGCGGCCGTGCCGGCTCGACCATGGTCGCGTGCTCGGGCCGGAAGCCCAGCTTGGCCGGCGCCGCGCACCGGCTCGCCGCCGAGATCGCATCGAGCCGGTCGGGTGCGTGAAGATGCCGCCGGCGACGTCGCCCTCGAGCACGTTCATCGGCGGCGAGCCGCAGAAGCGGGCGACGAACAGGTTGGCCGGGCGCGCGTACAGCTCGGCCGGCGCGGCCAGCTGCTGCAGGCGGCCGTCGTGCATGCACCGCCACCATGTCGGCCATCGTCATCGCCTCGACCTGGTCGTGGGTGACGTAGAGGGTGGTGACGCCGAGCTCGCTGCTGCAGCCGCTTGATCTCGATCCGCATCTGCAGCCGCAGCTGCGCGTCCAGGTTCGACAGCGGCTCGTCCATCAGGAACGCGCGCGGCTCGCGCACGATGGCGCGGGCCAGCGCGACCCGCTGCCGCTGGCCGCCGGACAGCTGCGCGCGGCATGCGGTCGAGCAGGCCGTGATCGAGAGCAGCGCGGCCACCTCGGCGACCCGGTCGGCCCGCGTCGGGCTTGGGCATCTTGCGCACCCGCAGCGGGTAGGCGATGTTGTCGGCGCACGCTCTTGTGCGGGTAGAGCGCGTAGCTCTGGAACACCATCGCCACGTCGCGGTCCGCGGCTGCAGCCGGGTGACGTCGCGGTCGCCGAGGAACACGCTGCCCGGAGGTCGGCTCCTCGAGCCCGGCCAGGATGCGCAGGGCCGTCGTCTTGCCGCAGCCGGACGGGCCGAGCAGCGCGAGGAACGTGCCGTCGGGCACGTCGAGCTCGAGGTCGATCAGCGCGTCGACGCCGCTGAACGACTTGGACACGCCCTGGTAGCGGACGTCCATCAGCGCTCCCTCCGGGCCGGAGCCGGTCGATCCGCGCGCGACGAGCTCGGCGGGCATGACCACGCTGCTGGCCGGCGTGCCCGCCGGCGGCGATCGCCGCGAGCACCATCTCGGCGGCGAGCAGGCCCATCTCCTCGGCGGGCTGGCGGACGGTGGTCAGGTCGATGCGGCGATGCGACGCGAGCGGGATGTCGTCGAAGCCGACCACCGAGACGTCGCCGCGGCACGCGAGCGGCCGTCGCGCTCGAGCCGGTCCATCAGCGCGATCGCGATCACGTCGTTCGTGCAGCAGACGGCGGTGGCGCCGTCGTCGTGCGGGACGGGCTCGAGCCCGCGCATGCGCAGCGCGGCGGCGAGCGCATCCGGACGGCGGTCGACCGACTCCTCGTGCGCGCCGGAGTGGGCGAAGGCGATGCGCTCGTGACCGAGGCCGGTGAGGTGCTCGACGACCTGCTCCATCGCGGCGTACTCGTCGACGTGGACGGTGCCGAGCCGCGGATCGCGGCCCTCGAACGACACCACCACCACCGGGATGCCGCGGTCGAGCAGCTCGGCCGGGATCGTCGACCCCGCCGTCACGGCCGGGAAGATGACGCCGTCGACGCGGCGGCCGACGAGCGCCCGCACCTGGGCCGACTCGGTCGCCGGGTCGTTCTCGGTCTCGGCGACGAGCACGGCGAAGCCGTCGCGGTGGGCGCGCCGCTCGACCTGGAGGGCGACGGTGGCGTGGAACGGGTTCAGGGCGTCGGGGATGACGACGCCGAGCGTGCGCGTGGCCCGCCGCTTGAGCGACCGCGCCACCTCGTTCTGGCGGTAGCCGAGCTCGTCGATCGCCGCCAGCACGCGGGTGCGGGTGGCCGCCGACACGGGCGCGGTCGAGTGCAGGACGTTCGAGACGGTGGCCACAGAGACACCGGATCTGCGGGCGACGTCGTGCATCGTGACCGTCACCCGACCGCGACTTCCGCCAGCTTGAGCGCCGCCCGGAGCGCCGCGAGCGAGGTCTCGATCCCCTCCTCGGCGCTCATGCGCGGGTCCTCGTGCTCGATCGAGACGTCGCCGTCGTACCCGGCGCTGCGCAGGACGGACAGGAGCTCGCCCCAGCGCTCGACCGTGCGGCCGGTGCCGACCGCGGCGAAGTGCCAGGTGCGCCACGTCCGGATCGACCGGATGGCGGAAGTCGATCACGCCCTCGCGGCGGACGCGGTCGGGGTGGACGAGCGTGTCCTTGCCGTGCGCGAAGCCGATGCGATCGCCGACGTCCTCGATCACGCAGAGCGGGTCGATCCCCTGCCACCAGAAGTGGCTCGGGTCGAAGTTCACGCCCAGGTTGGGCCCGGCGTGCTCGGCCAGGCGCAGGAACGAGCCGCTCGAGTAGGCCGACGCGCCCGCGTGCAGCTCGAGGCAGATGCGGACTCCGGGCGCCGCCGCGCGCCGCCCACGCCGTGAGCTCGTGCCAGAACGGGCCCAGGCGGTGCTCGAGCTGCCACTCCCAGAGCGCCTCGTCGTCGGGCGTGAGCGCCCACGGCGCGAACACCGGCGTCTGCGCCGCCGTCGCGGCTGCCCGGGCACCCGCTCATGGTGACCACGCGGCCGACGCCCATGTGGTGGGCGAGCTCGACGGCGCCGCGCACGAGCGCGGCGTGGCGCTCGCCGATCGGCGGGTGCGGGTGGAGCGGATTCCCGGCGGCGTTCACGCAGGAGAGCTCCAGCCCGTGGGCGCGCAGCTCGCCCGCCAGGCGGTCGCGCGCGGCGGGCTCGCGCAGGAGCTCGTCCAGGTCGAGGTGGTGGACGGCCTGCGCCCATCCGCCGACCCCCATCTCGATCGCGCCCGATGCCGCGCTCGGCGCACCAGGCGAACGCCTGCTCTCGCGTCAGGTGCGCAAGGCCGTCGTTGAACACGCCGATCTGCAAACGGGACTCCGGCTTCCGGGGTTGAAACGTTTCAACCGATCGCGTATCTTCTGCCTCGAATTCCGCCTTGTCAAGTGGCGTCTTCTCCAGATCGAAACCGACCCGTGCCGTCCGCCTCATCCGCGCAAAGCCCGCCGGCACAGCCGGAGGCCGTCGTCATGGGCCGGGCCGGCGTCGACCTCTACCCGATGCAGCTCGAGACGCGACTCGAGGACGTCGAGGGCTTCCACAAGTACGTCGGCGGGTTCGCGGCGAACGTCGCCACCGGCCTCGCCCGGCTCGGCGTCCGGGTCGCGATCGTCTCGGCGGTGGGCGACGACGGCCACGGCCGCTTCGTGCGCAGCTTCCTGGAGTCCGAGGGAGTCGACTGCCGCTGGCTCGGCGTTCATCCCACCCTGCGCACGGCGCTCGCCTTCTGCGAGGCATGGCCGCCCGACCGCTTCCCGATCACGTTCTACCGCACGCCGACGTGCCCCGACTGGGAGCTCGCGCCGGGCGCGCTCGACCTGGCGGCGATCGCGGCGGCACCGCTCGTCTACGTCAGCGGCACCGGCCTGGCCCGCGAGCCGTCGCGGCTGGCGACGATGGCGGTCGCCGAGGCGCGCACCGAGCGGCGCCGGCACGACGGTGCTCGACCTCGACTGGCGGCCGATGCTGTGGGACGACCCGGCCGACTATGCCGCGGCGGTGCGCGTGTGCGCCCGCATGGCCGACGTCGTGCTCGGCTCCGACGAGGAGATCACCGCGGCCGCAGGCGTGAACGAGCCGGCGCGGCTGCTCGCGCTCGGGCCGGATGTGATGGTGCAGAAGCACGGCCCCGACGGGGCGACCGTGCACATGCGCGACGGCGGCCACGCGCGGATCGCCGCGCACCCGGTCGCGGTCGTGAACGGCCTCGGCGCCGGCGATGCGTTCGCCGCCGCGCTCGGCTGGCGGCTGCTGCGCGGCGACACCCCGGCGCAGGCGGCCGCGCTCGCCAACCGCGCCGGCGCCCACGTCGCCGCGCGCCTCGGATGCTCGATCGCGATGCCAACCGAAGGAGACCTCCTGTGAGCGACCTCATGCTGCGAGCGCCCGCGCCGCCCGTGACCCCTGCCGCAGGCCGGCTGGCGGTGGCTGTCGTACCGCTCGCACGCGGTGCACGGCGAGCGTCGCGATCGACACCGGCCCCGACGAGGTGTGCCTGGTGAACCTGGGGGGGGCGCTCGCGGCCACGGTCGCCGGCGAGCGCCACAGCCTGGGCGAGCGCGAGACGCCGTTCGCCGACCTGCCGCGCGCGCTGTACGCGCCGCCCGGCAGCGCGTGCGTCGTCGAGGGCGAGGGCCTCGTGGGCGTGTGCGCCGCCCGCGCCGACGGCGGTCATCCGGTGCGGCCGATCGCGCCGTCCGACGTGCGCGTCGAGGTGCGCGGGTCGGGCAACGCCACCCGCCAGATCAACCACATCATCCCGCCCGAGTTCCCCGCCCACCGCCTGCTCGTGGTCGAGGTGCTGACGCCCGGCGGCAACTGGTCGTCGTACCCGCCGCACAAGCACGAGCAGGACCGGCTGCCCGTCGAGAACGACCTCGAGGAGGTGTACGCCTACCGCTTCGAGCGGCCCGAGGCGTTCGGGGTGCAGCGGCTCTACAGCCGCACCGGCGACCTGGACGAGACGTGGACCGTGCGCGACGGCGACGTGCTGCTCGTGCCGCGCGGGTACCACCCGTTCTGCGCCGCCCACGGCTACCACGGCTACTACCTGAACGCGCTCGCCGCCGAGAAGCGATCGATGGCGGCGGAGGACGATCCCGACCTGGCCTGGACGCGCGACGCCTGGCCGGCCATGGAGCGCGATCCGCGCGTCCCCCTGACCGGAGAGGAGTCACCATGAGGGTCGCTTCCGCACCCGTGTCCTTCGGCATCTTCGAGCTCACCACCGAGGACGAGGGCCTGCCCGATCCGATCGACGTCCTGGACGCGATGGCCGACACCGGCTACGAGGGCACCGAGCTGGGCCCGCCCGGCTACTTCGGCGACGCGGCCGGCACCGCCGCCGCGCTCGCCGAGCGCAACCTCGCGCTCGTCGGCTCGTTCCTGCCCCTGCGCCTGTCGCGCAAGGAGCACATCGGCGAGGACATGGCCTTCCTCGACCGGGCGCTCGGCATCCTCGACGAGACCACCCCGCCGGGCGACACGCGGCCGCTCGCCCTGATCTCGGACGCGTTCTGCGAGCCCGAGCGGATGGCCGGCGCCGGCCGGATCGACGATCTGCCGGACGTCTGGCTCGGCGACGCACGCTTCGCGCTCCTCGTCGAGAACGCCCAGCGCGCGGCCGAGCGCTGCCTCGCCCGCGGCTACCGGCCGGCGTTCCACTACCACGGCGGCACCTACGTCGAGACGCCGCGCGAGATCGACCGCTTCGCCTCGCTGGTCGATCCGAGCGTGCTCGGCTTCTGCTTCGACAGCGGGCACTCGCTGTTCGGCGGCGGCGACCCCGTCGCCTTCCTCGACACGTACGGCGAGCTCGTGACGCACGTGCACCTGAAGGATGTCGACGGGGCGGTGATGCACGAGATCCGCACGCGGGGGCTCGGCCTCGAGGAGGCGTGGCGGCGGGGCGTGTTCTGCCTGTTCGGCGAGGGCAGCGTCGACCTGGCTGGGATCGTCGAGCGCCTGCGGACGCTCGGCTACGACGAGTGGGTGGTGATCGAGCAGGACCGGCACCTGCGGCCCGGGCAGACGGTCGCGTCGCTGGCCGAGGACGCCCGCCACAACCGCGAGGTGCTGCGGGGGCTCGGGGTGTAGAACTCAGGCGTGGCGTACACGCCGGCCTATCCGATCGAGACGGAGCGCCTGCTCCTGCGGCCGTACCGGCCGGACGATTTCGACACGCTGCTCGCGATCGAGTCGCGCGCCGACGTCAACCGCTACCTCTACTCCGAGCCGCGCGGCCCGGACGAGGTGCGGGCGATCCTCACGCGCAAGATCGGCCAGACGGCGCTTGCCGGCGAGGGCGACACGCTCTCGGTCGCGGTGTGCCTGCGCGCGACGGGGGCGATGACCGGCGGCTGCATCCTGCACTGGGTCAGCCGCGAGCACGGCCTGGGCGAGATCGGCTTCGTGCTGCACCCCGACCACCACGGCAACGGCTATGCAGCCGAGGCGGCCCGGCCGCTGCTCGAGTTCGGCTTCGCCGAGGTCGGCCTGCACCGCATCATCGGCCGGCTCGAGGCCCGAAACGCCGCGTCCGCGCGCGTGCTCGAGAAGCTCGGCATGCGCCGCGAGGCGCTCCTGATCGAGAACGAGTGGGCCAAGGGCGAGTGGCAGAGCGAGCTCGACTACGCGCTCCTCGACCGCGAGTGGCGGGCGCTGCGCGCCGACGGCCGCGTTTGACAGCCCGGGATCGGTAAGCGTAGACTCACGGTAAGTCATGGCTTACCAGATGATGCTGAGCGCGCTCGCCGACCCGACCCGGCGCCAGATCTTCGAGTCGATCGTGCAGCGCCCCCGCAACGTGCGCGAGCTGGCCGAGGAGCTGCCGGTCAGCCGGCCGGCCGTGTCCCAGCACCTGCGCGTCCTGCGCGACGTCGGTCTCGTCCGCGACCGCCGCGACGGCACCCGCCGCATCCACTCGGCCAACCCGGACGGCCTGGCCGAGCTGCGTGCATACGTCGAGCGCATGTGGACGGACGCGCTCGCCGACTTCGCGGCGGCCGCCGAGCCGCCGGCAGCGACCCCGAGGAGGAGCACCGATGCAGACCGATGACCAGCCCGCCACCATCGCACCCGTGCGCAAGAGCGTCGTCGTGCGCCGGCCCGTCGCCGAGACGTTCGCCCTCTTCACCGACGGGCTCGACGGCTGGTGGCCGCTGCACACGCACAGCATCGCCGCCGACACCTTCGAGGGCCGGGTGCAGGCCGAGTCGATCACGTTCGAGAAGCGCCCCGGCGGGCGCGTGCTCGAGCGCATGTCCGACGGTACCGAGGCACCGTGGGGGACGATCCTCGTGTGGGAGCCGCCGACGAGGTTCGTGATGAGCTGGAAGCCGACGCTGGTCGACGGCCCGGCGACGGAGGTCGAGCTCATGTTCACGCCGGACAGCGACGGCACGCGCATCGACCTCGAGCACCGCGGCTGGGAGCTGCTCGGGTCCGACGCGGTCAAGCGCGAGGGCTACGCCGAGGGCTGGGAGCAGCTCTTCGCGCACTTCCGCGCGGTCGCCGACGGAGCCTCGATGGTTGATTCCACGCCCCCGTGATGTCCAAGGTGCAAGCCGAACGGCTTGCACCGGTCAGTGGTGATCTGCGATCACGTAGGTCACCACTGGGCTGCGAACCGAGCAGCGCAAGGACGCAGGGAGCGTTCATAGTGGTCGAACTATGGGCGCGACCGAGAAGCGTTCAAGGGCGATTGCCCTTGAACGCGGTCTGAGGCGTCTGCGATCACGCAGACGCCGAGGCGTAGCGCCACCAACGCTCAAACCAGCGCACGAGGCCCGCGCGGCCAGGCGCGCGGGGGCGTGGAATCATCCATCTACGCCGCCTTGCGCTGGTCGCCCGTGAGCAGGGCGTTGAACTGCGCCATCGGCAGCGGCTTGCTGTAGAGGAACCCCTGGCCGACCTGGCAGCCGTGCTCGCGCAGGAACGCCAGCTGCGCCTCGGTCTCGATGCCCTCGGCCAGGCACTGGATGCCGAGCTTCGACGCCATCGTGATCATGGTCTCGACCAGGACGACGGCGTCGCGGTCGTGCGGCAGGTCGCGCACGAACGAGCGGTCGATCTTGACCATGTTCGGCTGCAGGCGCCGCAGCCGCTCGAGCGACGAGTAGCCGGTGCCGAAGTCGTCGATCGCCAGGCGCAGGCCCTGTGAGTGGATCTCGCGCAGCATCGGCTCGAGATCGGTGATGTCGGTCATCGCCGCCTGCTCGCTGAGCTCGATCATGATGCGGTCGGCGGAGAGGCCGAACGACTCGACCGTCGCGATCACGCGCCGGATCGCGGCCGCCTGCCAGTACGCCGGCGGCAGGTTGACCGCGGCGAAGAGGTCGAGGTCGTGGTCGCACCAGCGCCGGGCCTCGATGCACGCCCGCTCGACCACCCAGGCGGTGATCGGCCGGATCAGGCCGGTGCGCTCGGCGGCGGGCAGGAACGCCTCGGGCAGCAGCAGACCCTGCTCGGGGTGGTTCCAGCGGATCAGCGCCTCGGCGCCGACGATGCACGACTGGGCGAGGTCGACGATCGGCTGGTAGTAGAGCTCGAGCTCGTCGCGGCGCTCGGCCGTCCGCAGCTGGGTCGCGAGCGCGAGCGGGACGCTCGAGTCGCGCCTGGGCGGCTGGTACAGGCGGTAGCCGTCGCGGCCGCCGTCCTTGGCGGCGTACATCGCGACGTCGGCGTGCTTGAGCAGCGTCTCGGCCGTGTCGCCGTCGATCGGGAAGAGGCTCGCGCCGATGCTCGAGGTGACGTAGAGCTCGGTGCCTGCGAGCGAGAAGGGCTTCGCGAGCGCCGTGCGCAGATTCGCGGCGACCGTCTGTGCGGCCGTCTCCGGAGACGTCTCGCACGTGTCCGTGCCCTGGACGAGCACGAGGAACTCGTCCCCGCCCTGGCGCGCGACGACGTCACCGGCACGGCACGACTCACGCAGGCGCCTGGACACGATCACGAGCAGCTCGTCGCCGACGGCGTGCCCGTAGGTGTCGTTGACGAGCTTGAAATCGTCGAGATCGATGAAGAGCACCGCACCGCCGAAGCCGGTGCGGGCCGCATTCGCGATCGCCACCGTGAGGTGCTCCTGGAAGAGCGCGCGGTTGGGCAAGTCGGTGAGCGGATCGTGCAGCGCCAGGTGGGCGAGGCGCTCCTCGCCCGACCTGCGCGCCGTGACGTCGTAGAGGACGCCGTCGACGTACGTCACCGTGCCGTCGGGCCCGTAGACGCCCTGGCCGTGGCCCTGCACCCAGCGGGTGCTGCCGTCGGCGTGGACGAGCCGGTACTCGATCGCATACGCCTCGCGTCGGTCGAGCGCATCGCGGAAGAGCGCCGTCATCGCCTCGAGATCGTCGGGATGGACCAGGCTCGCGTAGGGGCGGCCGCCCTCGCCCAGAAGTGCCGCCGGCGGATAGCCGGTGATCGACTCGATCGACGGCGCGACCGAGCGCATGACCCAGCGGTCCTCGAGGCGCTCGTGACGATATGGGGTGCCTGCGAGCACCGTGACCTGAGCCCCGGTCCGCCCGTTCCAGGGTATTCCCGCGCGACTCTGCATGTCCACCCGGTAGTCGGACTCGTCTGTCACAAGTGCATCACCCCATCGGGTGAGGACGCGCGACCCGCTCGTCACGGATGCGCGCGCACGCCGCTACCGCAGCCTGGGGATGCCGGCGCACCGCTATCGGCATGCACCCGGCCACCCGGCCGCCGACCGTTAGGAGGGTGGTGCAGCCCGCGTCCCACCCGGCCCTCGCGTTGATCCCCCGACCCGTCCGCATCGGGATCGCCGCCATGATCGCGACCGTTGTCGCGCAGGCCCTCCTTGCGGCGGCCGGCCTCGCCACCGTCGCCGACGCCCTCAGCGCGCTGGTCGTGCCGCTGATGGCGGCCGGCCTGGTCGCCGAACGGGTGCGGCGGACGCACTCCGAGCGGACGGCCTGGCTCGCCGTCGTCGCGTCGCTCGGCCTGCTCATCTGCGGCAACGTCTACTGCATGCTCGCCTTCGCCGACCCGGCCAACCCGCCGGTGCCGTCGGCGGCCGACCTCTTCTACCTCACCGAGTATCCGACGATGTTCCTCGCCCTGGGGCTGCTCGTCCGCGACCGCGCGATCGGCTTCCGCCCGAGCCTGTGGATCGACGGCATCGTGGCGACCCTCAGCATCGCCGGAGTCTGGGCGGCGCTCGATCCGCTGACCGTCGCCCATGCCGGCACGATCCTCGGGGCGCTGACGCTGCACGCCTACGTGGTGGGCGACGTCGTGCTCGCCGCCGGCGCCCTCGGCACGTTCGCGCTCTTCTCCTGGCGGCCGGGCGGTGCGTGGATCGCGATCGCCGGCGGCCTCGCCGTGCAGTCGGCCGCCGACCTGCTGACGTCGATGAGCCCCGGCGGGGTCAACACGGCGTCGCTGATGCAGATCGTCGCGGTGCTCTGGAGCCTCACGGTGGCGACGATCACCGTCGCGGCCTGGCTGCCCACGACTCGGCGCCCGCACCACACGATCGCGGAGTGGCGGGCGCAGGTGCCGACCGTCGCCTTCTCGACCATCGCCCTGGGCACCCTCGTGGCCGGTGTGGCCGGCGACGTGCCCGTGCTCGCGCGCACGCTTGCGACGGGCGCGGTCGCCGCGGCCATGCTGCGTCTGCTCTGGACCGCCAACGAGAACGCCGGCCTCGAGTTCGCCCGCAAGCTCGCGGTCACCGACGACCTGACCGGTCTCGGCAACCGCCGCCGCGTGTGGACGGCGATGCGCGCGGCCTGCTCGCACCGCGAGCGGTTCGCCATGCTCATGGTCGACCTGGACGGCTTCAAGGAGGTGAACGACGCGCTCGGACACGCCGCAGGCGACGTGCTGCTGCGCGCCGTGGCCGATCGCCTCTCCCGGCTCGTGCGCCCCGACGACGTGCTCGCCCGTCTGGGCGGCGACGAGTTCGGCGTGCTGGTGCGCGGGTGCGACGAGGACGGCGCGAAGGCGTTCGCGGGGCGGCTCGGCGAGGTGCTTGCGGCCGACTTCGCCGTCCAGGGCATCAGCATCAGCGTCTCCGCGAGCGTCGGCATCGCGATCGCGACCGGCGACGACAGCGCCCCGGAGCTCCTGCGCCGCGCCGACGTCGCGATGTACTCGGCCAAGCGCGGGCACACCGGGTTCGAGGTGTACCGGGAGCACCAGGATCCGGCCAAGACGCGCCTGCTCCTGACCGAGGAGCTGCGCCAGGCGATCGCGACCCATACGCTCGAGGTGTACTACCAGCCGAAGGCGCACCTCCAGTCGAGCTGTGTCTTCGGGTTCGAGGCGCTCGTGCGCTGGCCGCGGGCCGACGGCACGCTCCTGTTGCCCGCCGACTTCCTCCCGCTCGCCGCCGACGCCGGGCTCATGTACGACCTGACGCTCGTCGTCCTGGGGCGGGCGCTGAACGACCTCGCCGACCTGCGCCAGCACTACCCCGACCTGACCGTGGCCGTGAACGTCCCGGCGGTGGCGATCCTGGACGCGAGCCTTGCCCGCGATATCGAGCGGTTGCTCTCGGTCGCCTGCGTGCCGGGCTCGGCGCTCGAGATCGAGATCACCGAAGAGACGGTCGTGGCCGACAAGGCGCGGGCCCGAGCGCTGATCGCCGGCCTGCGCGCCCAGGGCGTCGCCGTCTCCATCGACGACTACGGCACCGGGTTCTCGTCGCTCCAGTACCTGCGCGAGCTCGAAGTCGACTCGCTCAAACTCGACCGCTCGGTGGTCACGGGCCTCTCGCGCAGCACCCGGGCGGCGACGATCGTGGACTCGACCGTCCGCCTCGCACACGCGCTCGGCCTGCGCGTGATCGCCGAGGGCGTCGAGACGGCCGCCGACTGGGACGCCCTCCACGCGCTCGAGTGCGACGGGGTGCAGGGCTTCTACCTCGGCCGCCCGCTCCCGTTCGACGCGATCGCGAGCGTGCTCGCAGACACCGAGGCCGCGTAACGCGCCGTGAGGGTGACGGGTGCGTCGCCCGAACGGGGGCGGCCGAGCCGCCGGCCGCTCGCTATCACGTGACTGCAGCTCGTGAGCCCGCCCCGGCTCTCTGAACGACGCTCCCAACGCTCCGAGGTGACCCCCGTGCGCCGAATCGTCTGCTCCCTCTGCTCTGCCTCCGCTGCGTTCGTGGCACTCGCCCTCGCGGCCTCACCGGCCGGCGCAGCCACCGCAGCCAGCTCGACGACGTGCTGGCCGGCCACCACCCAAGCCTTCGCCGCCTCGGGCGACCCGGGCCAGTACTTCCTCGCGCCCGGCGGATCGTTCGAGGCGGGCACACCTGCATGGAGCCTCGCCGGCGGCGCCGCACCCGTCGTAGGCAACAACACGGCGGGCGGCGATCCGAGCACGGACACCACATCGCTCTCGCTGCCCGCGGGCAGCTCCGCAACGAGCCCGCCCGTGTGCGTGAACCTGCTCACTCCGACCATCCGGTTCTACGTCCGCAACACGGGCGCCGCGACAGCGAAGCTGGGAGTGACCGTCCTCTACACGCTCCCGAACGGCAAGACCATGTCGCTGCAGGTCGCCCAGATCACCGGCACCGGCGTATGGCATGCGAGCACCTCCATCGTGCTCCTGATGAACGTGATGGCGCTGACCTCGCCGACCGGCACGACCAACCTCTCGATCCAGTTCCGCCCGCTCGACTCGACCGGCAACTGGCGCGTCGACGACGTCTACGTCGACCCGTTCAAGCGCGGCTGAGAAACCGGGCCGCCCTGGCCGATAACACGGGGCGATGTCGTACGCCCAGATCGACGAACTCGTGGAGGAGACGCGCTCGCGCCAGGCCCGGCCGCTGACGCCGCGCGAGCGGATCACGGCCGGCGCGATGGCGGCCGCCTTCCTGACCGTGGCGGTGCCGCTTGCGGCCCATGCCGCACCGGGGGCCGCCCAGCTCCCGGCGATCCTGTTCTTCGCCGCCCTCTATGCGGCTGCCTCGGTGGTGGAGTTCGAGGTCGGCACCGGTGCAGCCGTTCCCACCCAGCTCGTGCTCGTGCCGATGCTGTTCGTGCTGCCGCTCGGCGTCGTCCCGCTCGTCGCCGCCTGCGGCTTCGTCGCCGGCGACCTCGTTCGGGCCGCGTTCCGCACCGGCGAGCGCGCCGTCCCGCTCACGCTGATCGGATCGTCCTGGTATGCGATCGGCCCCACCGTCGTGCTCATGCTCACGGGCGCCGGGCCGCCGGCCTGGGACCGCTGGCCCGTGTACGTGGCGGCGTTCGCCGCCCAGTTCGCATGCGATGCCGGGAGCACCATCGTCGCCGACGCGGTCGCGCTCGGTGTGCGACCGTCGCTGTCGGTGCGTGCGGTCGGCTGGGTCTACGGCATCGACGCCCTGCTCGCCCCCGTCGGGCTCGCGGTCGCGATGCTCGCGGTCAACGACACGGCGGCGGCGCTGGTCGCGCTGCCACTCGTGGTCGTGATCGCCCTGTTCGCACGCGACCGGCGCGCGCGCACGGACGCCCTGATCGACCTCAGCCGCACGTACCGCGGCACGGCGCTCGTGCTCGGCGACGTGATCGAGGCCGACGACACCTCCACCGGTACCCACAGCCGCAACGTGCTCGAGCTGAGCCTGGCGGTCGCCGACGAGCTGCATCTCGACGCCGCAGCCCGCCGCGAGGTCGAGTTCACCTCGCTCCTGCACGACATCGGCAAGCTCCGCATCCCCAACTCCATCATCAACAAGCCGGGTGCGCTCACCCCGGCCGAACGTGCGCTGATCAACACGCACACGATCGAGGGCGAGCGCATCCTGGGGCAGATCGGCGGCTTCCTCGGGCACGTGGGCGCGATCGTGCGCTCCTGCCACGAGCGCTGGGACGGCGGCGGCTATCCGGACGGCCTGGCCGCCGATGCGATCCCGATGGCGGCCCGCATCGTCCTTTGCTGCGACGCCTACGACGCGATCACGAGCGACCGGCCCTATCGCACGGCCAGCTCGGCCGAGGTCGCCCTGGCCGAGCTCGTCGCCGGCAGCGGCTCGCAGTTCGACCCGGCCGTCGTGCGCGCCGTGCAGGCGATCGTGGGCCGCCAGGCGGTCGCGGCCGCGCCGCGCCGGCTCGCTGCCTGAGCGCCCGGGCTACGCCTGAGGCGCGGCCGCGTCGCCCTCGATCGACTCGGCCAGGAGCGTCGCCACGTCGGCCACGCGCAGGTCGCGACCGGAGGTGCGCACGCCGTCGTCGAGCATGATCGTGCAGTAGGGACAGGCAACCGCGAGCGTCCCCGCGCCCGTCTCGGCGGCCTGGCGCACCCGCTCTTCGTTGATGGCGCCGCCGCGCTCCTCCATCCACATGTGCGCGCCGCCCGCGCCGCAGCAGAACGTGCCCCGGCCGCTGCGCTCCATCTCGACCGGCTGCCCGACCGCGGCCACGAGCGCACGCGGCTCGGCCAGGACGTCGTTGTGCCGGGCCAGGTAGCAGGAGTCGTGGTAGGTGATGCGCTCGGTGCCCGCGGCGGGGGCGAGCCGGCCCTCGCGCACCAGGTCGGCGAGCAGCTCGGAGTGGTGCACGACCTCGTAGCTGCCGCCGAAGTCCGGGTACTCGTTGCCGAGCGTGTTGAAGCAGTGCGGGCACGAGGTCACGATCTTCTTCACGCCCGAGGAGTTGAGCGTCTCGACGTTCTGCTCGGCGAAGGCCTGGAAGACGTACTCGTTGCCCATCCGCCGGGCCGGGTCGCCCGTGCAGGCCTCGCGCGGGCCGAGGATGGCGAAGTCGACGCCCGCGGCCTGCAGCAGCTTCGCGGTCGACTCGGCCGAGGCCCGGGCGCGCTCGTCGAACGACGCGGCGCAGCCGACCCAGTAGAGCACCTCGGGCGGCGCGTCGCCGGGCTCGAGCACGCGCACGTCGAGGCCCTCGGCCCACGCCGCCCGGTCGGACTGGGCCTTGCCCCACGGGTTCGACGAGCGCTCGACGTCGCGCAGCATCGGCTCGGCCTCCGCCGGAAAGCGCGCCTCGGCCATGACCAGGTGGCGGCGCAGGTCGACGATGTGGTCGACGTGCTCGATCGAGACCGGGCACACCTGGACGCACGCGCCGCAGGTGACGCAGTCCCACACCACGTCGTCGGTGACCGCGTTCGGCACGAGCGCGGGCGCGGCCGCCGCCTCGCCCGCAGCGCGCGCGGCGAGCAGGCCGGGCCCGTCGGCGAACACCTGGTCGCGCAGCCCCATGATCAGCAGCTTGGGCGAGAGCGCCTTGCCGGTCGCATACGCCGGGCAGGCGTCCTGGCAGCGGCCACACTCGGTACACGAGTAGGTGTCGACGACCTGCTTCCAGGTCAGGTCGGCGACCGTGCCCGCGCCGAGCCGCATGTCCTCCTCGGGCCCCTCCTCGTCGAAGCGCAGCGGCTCGAGCCGGCCGCGGGCGCGCGTGCGGCCGAAGTAGACGTTGAAAACCGCCGTCGCGATGTGCAGGTGCTTCGAGCGCGGCAGGTAGACGAGGAACGAGAGCACGATCAGGACGTGCGCCCACACGAGGACGCGCTCGGCGTCGTGCGTGTGCGCGCCGTGTCCGAACAGGTGCGAGAGCGCCTGGGACACCGGCGACCAGCCCGCCGGCCACTCGTTCAGGCCAAGCGCGATCAGCGAGGCGTGCCAGAGCAGCAGGGTGGTGACGATGCCCGCGATCAGGGCCAGGATCAGGTCGGCCTCGCCCGTGTGGCTGCCCTCGAACCGGGCCGGGCGCTGGATCTTGCGGATCGCAAACGCGGTGACGACGCCGGCGAGGACGAGCACGCAGAACACGTCCACGAGCAGCGCGAACCAGCCCTGGTGCCCGAGCCACGGGATCGTCTGGCCGCGGTCGGCGATTGCGATCAGCGCCATCAGGATGGTCGGCAGGAGCACGATGAAGCCCCAGAAGATGAACGCGTGCATCAGCCCCGGCACGAGCCGCTGCAGGAGCTTGCGCTGGCCGAGCGCGATCACCGCCTCGTTGCGCAGCCGGGCCGGCACCTCGCCCGAGCGGTCGCTCGGCTGCGCGGCCCGCACAAGCCGCACGAGCAGGAGCGCCCGGCGGGCGAAGAGCACGCCGGCCACCGCCAAGACGACGGCCAACGCCACCAGGGCGAGCGGGTCTATCCGCCCCTCGCCTTCGCGATCGCGGCGGTGATCGCCGGGAGCACCTCGTGCAGGTCGCCGATCACGGCGTAGTCGGCGTTTGCGACGATCGGCGCCTCGGGATCGGTGTTGACGGCGAGGATGCGCTTCGCGCCCTTGCAGCCGGCCATGTGCTGGGTGGCGCCGCTGATGCCGCACGGGATGTAGATCTCGGGCGCGATCTTCGTGCCGGTCTGGCCGACCTGGTCCGTGTGCGGGCGCCAGCCGGCGATCGTCACCGCGCGCGAGCAGCCGACCGCGCCGCCAAGCGCCGCTGCCAGGGCCTCGATCGGGGCGAAGCCCTCGGCCGAGCCGGCGCCGCGGCCGCCGCTCACGACCACCTTCGCGTCGGCGAGCGAGATCCCGCCACCGCCTTCGGCCTGGGCCTGCTCGACGACGCGGACGATCAGGTCGGCGTCGGTCAGAGCGGGCGTGAACTCCGAGACCGCCGTCTGGGCGGGCGACGCGGCGGCCGTCGCCTCGACGGCGTGCAGCGCCACGGTGAGCAGCTTGGTCGCGCCGTGCACGCGCGCCTGCTCGAGCAGGCTCCCGCCCCAGCGCAGGCGCGTGACCGCGGCCGGGTCGCCCGGAACGGCCGCGATGCAGTTGGCGGCCAGCGGCAGCCCGGCGATCGCGGCCGCGTGCGCCATCGCCTCGGTGGCCCGCTCGCTCCCGGGGGCGATCACCGCCGCCGGCGCCAGCCGCTCGATCAGCTCCGCCACCGCGCGGCCCCAGCCCTGCGGCGCGTAGGCCGCCAGTCCGTCGTGCACGGCGACGTGCGCCGTGGTCACGCCGAACTCGCCCAGGCCGGCGGCCGCGCCGGCCGCGCCCGGTCCGATCAGCACCGCCTCGAGCGGACCGCCCGCCGCCTCGGCATAGCCACGCGCGAGCGTGAGCGCCTGCCGCGAGACGTCGTCGGCGGCGCCGTTTGCGTGCTCGACCAGGACGAGGACGCTCACAAGAGGCCCGCCCCGCGCAGCAGCTCGACGACGGCGGGCGCCGCATCGGGGCCGTGGCCCAGGATCTCGGCCTGCTTGCCCTGGCCCTCGGGGACGACCAGCCGCACCTTCTCCAGGCCCGCTGCGGCGGGCGTCGGCGTGCGCGTCTCGAGCGGCTTTCGCTTCGCCCGCATGCGGCCCGGCACCGACGGGTAGCGGGGCAGGTTCAGCCCCTCCTTGACGGTGACGACCGCGGGCAGCGGCACCTGGTAGACGTCGCGGCCGCCCGGCTCCTCCTGCTCGCAGCGCACGCCGCCGCCGGCGAGCGCGATGCCCTTGAGCCCGGTCACGCACGGGCGCCCGAGCGCGTGTGCCACCCGGATGCCGACCTGGTAGCCGCCCGCGTCGGCCGACTCGTTGCCGAAGACGATCAGGTCGTACTCGGTGCCGGCCGCGCGCTCGGCGGCGATCGCGTCGAGGATCGCCGCGGCGGTCGCCTGGCCGTCGAACTCGTCGTCGGCCAGGAGCAGGATCGCCCGGTCGATGCCGAGCGCCATGCAGTCGCGCAGCTGCTCCTCGGCCTCGGCCGGGCCGAGCGTCAGCACGGTCGAGCTGCCGCCGTGCTGCTCGACCAGGCGCACGGCCTCCTCGACGCCGCACTCCTCGTGCGGGCTGATCGTGAAGCCGAGGTGGCGGGTCTCGATCGCCTGCTCGTCGGCGGTGAGGACGATGCGGCCGCCGGTCATCGGCACCCGCTTCACGCAGCACAGGATGTTCAGCGGCACGGGCTCAGCCTAGCTCCGAATGCGGGTGTTCTCGGGGTCGAAGACGGGCGTCGAGTCGGCCACCGCGACCGTGACCGGGTAGCGCTCGCCCAGGTACTCGACCTGAAGCCGCTCGCCGGCCACCGCCCGCTCGGGCGGCAGGTAGGCCATCAGGATGTGCTTGCCGATCGACGGCCCCGCGCCCGCGCTCGTGACGTAGGCGCCGCGGCCCTTGCGGTCGACCAGGCGGCTGCCGTCGAGGCCCAGGATCGGCTCACGCCCGAGCGGATAGCGCTTCACGCCGCTCTGCGACGTGTGGTCGTCGACGGTGAGCGTGCACAGGATCGCGGCCGGGTCCTCCTCGCGCTGGCGCACGTGCGCGTCGCGGCCGACGAAGTCCTCGTCCTTGACCTTGCCCCAGGCCATGCCGGCCTCGACGACGTTGTACTCGCTCTCGAGCTCGAACCCGTAGGCGCGGTAGCACTTCTCCAGCCTCCCGGTGGTGCCGTAGACGCCGATGCCGACCGGGACGAGGCCGTGCGGGCGGCCCTCCTCGTACACCATGTCCCACAGCCGCCGGCCCTCCTCGATCGGCACGTAGAGCTCCCAGCCGAGGTCGCCGACGTAGGAGATGCGCGAGGCCAGCACGCGCAGCGTGTCCATCTCGATCGTGCGGCAGGTGCCGAAGCGGAAGTCCTCGTTCGACACGTCGTCGCGGGTCAGCGCCGAGAGGATCGTGCGCGCCTGCGGCCCCCACAGGCCGAGCGTCGTCCAGCCCGAGGTGATGTCGGTCAGCTGGGCGCTGCCGTCCTGCGGCAGGCGGTCGGAGAACCACTTGCGGTCGGCCGGCCCGTGGGCGCCGCCGGTGACGACGCGGAAGAGCTCGTCGCCGAGGCGCATGATCGTGAGGTCGGCCTTGAACCCGCCGCCCGGTGAGAGCACCGGCGTGTAGACAACCCGGCCGATGGGGACGTCCATCTGGCGCATGGCCACCTTCTGCACCGCCTGCAGGGCGCCCGGGCCGGCGATGTCGAAGATCGTGAACGCGCTCAGGTCGACCATTCCCGCGCCGTCGCGCATCGCCAGGTGCTCGGCGTTGATGATCGGCGACCACCAGCGCGCGTCCCACTCGGCCTCGCGCCGGGTGACACGATCGCCGTACGCCTCGACCAGGCCCGCGTTCGACCCGTACCACTGCGGCCGCTCCCAGCCGGCGGCCTCGAAGAACTCGGCCCCGAGCTCGACCTGGCGCGAGTGGAACGGGGCCAGGCGCACGTCGCGGTTCGATCCCCACTGCTCGCCGGGGTGGACGATCCCGTAGGTCTTGTTGAAGCCCTCGGCCGCCCGCGCGCGCACGTGCGCACGCGTCTTCTGGTGCTCCCAGAAGCGGGCGATGTCGGACGAGTGCAGGTCGATCTCGGACTCGCCGTGGACCATCCACTCGGCCACCGACTTGCCGACGCCGGGGCCCTCCTTCACCCACACCGCGGCCACCGACCACAGGTTCTTGACCTCGGGCGTCTCGCCCAGGATCGGCATCCCATCGGGCGTGAGCGAGAGCAGGCCGTTGATCGCGTACTTCACGCCCACCGACTCGTCGCCGACGATCTCGGGGCAGAGCTCGAGCGCGTGCTCCATCTGCTGCTCGAAGTCGGCCTGCGTGAAGGGGAACTCCGTCGGCGAGAGCGCCGCCTCCTCGACCGAGGGGATCTCCTCGGGGTCGTGCAGGATCGGGCGGTGCGCGTAGGAGCCGATCTCGAGGCCCGCGCCGTCCTGGCGCTCGTACATGTTCGTGTCCATGTCGCGCACGATCGGGTACTCGATGTGCGCCTTTGCATCGGCGAACCGCGGCACCGGCCCGACGTCGATCATCTGGTGCACGGCCGGGGTCAGCGGGATCGACGCGCCGGCCATGCGCGCGATCTTGGGGCTCCAGACACCGCATGCGATGATCACGATCTCGGCCTCGATGGCGCCGCGGGTGGTGTGCACGCGCTTGACGACGCCGTGCTCGACGTCGATGTCGAGCACCTCGGTGTTGGCCTGGATGGTGAGCGCCCCCGCCGCCTGCGCGCGCTCGCGCATGAGCGTGCCCGCGCGCAGCGAGTCGACGACGCCGACGCCCTCGGTGTGGAAGCCGCCGACGAGGATGCTCTCGTCGACGAACGGCACCATCGCCTTGATCTGCGCCGGCGTCACGAGCGACACGCCCTCGACCCCCCACGAGAGCGCCGAGGACATGCGCCTCCGCAGCTCCTGCATGCGCTCCTCGGTGCGGGCGACCTCGATGCCGCCGCTCTGCGTGAACACGCCGAGCTCCCGGTACTGGCGCACGCTGTCGGCGGTGAGCGCGGTCATCTCCTTGGAGTGGTCGACCGGGAAGATGAAGTTCGATGCGTGGCCGGTCGAGCCGCCCGGGTTCGGGAACGGGCCCTTGTCGAGCAGGACGAGGTCGGTCCAGCCCTGCTGGTGCAGGTGGTAGGCGACGCTGTTGCCGACGATGCCGGCGCCGATCACCACGGCGCGGGCGCGTCCCGGTAGCGTGCTCATCCGCGTCTGCCTCCTCGGTCGTCCAACTCGGGCGGCGGGACTTGCCCACGACCCTCCGGTCTGGTAGACAACTGATATATCAGAGCCTGAGCCCGCACGCAAGCGCCCATCCGACCGGGCCGACGACGAGTCCGTCCTGCTCTCGGACCGGGCCTACGCGGCGCTGCGCGACCGCCTGATCACGCTCGCGATCGCCCCGGGTGCGGCGATCGACGAGGACGCCCTCTCGCGCGATCTCGGCATGGGCCGCACGCCCGTGCGCGAGGCGCTGCGGCGGCTCGCGCTCGAGGGCCTGATCGTCGTCTACCCGCGCCGCGGCACGTTCGCGTCGAGCGTGAACATCACGAGCCTCTCGGACATCACCGACGTGCGCGCGCAGCTCGAGCCGCACGCGGCCGAGCGGGCGGCCCGGCTCGCCGACGCCGGCGACCGCAACGAGATCGCCGAGCTGCTCGCGCTCCTGGCTGCGGGCACGGCCAGCCAGACGGCCCTGATCGAGCTCGACGCGCGCATCCACCGTTTCGTGCATCGCTGCTCGCGCAACCCGTATCTGGCGCGCGACCTCGACCGCTACCTGAACATGTCGATCCGGATCTGGTACGTCACGTTCGACCGCCTGCCGCCGATGCAGGATCCCGTGTCCGAGCACCGCGCCCTGCTCGAGGCGATCGCGGCCGCCGACGCCGCAGCCGCGCGCACGGTCGCGCTCGAGCACGTGCTCGCGTTCGCACGCGAGATGCGCGCCGCCCTGTGAATAGACGGGGTCTGACCCCGTTTATGCACACACCCGGCGGGTAGACTCGGCCGTCACAAACCCGAAGGAGGCAGGGCATGACCACCTTCCACTACGGCAAGCAGCCGGCGACTGCGGACCCGCGCGACCTCAAGTTCTCGACCTACCGCACGGCCGAGGCGCTGCCGGCGCCGCCAGACGACTGGGGCTACGACAACGTGATCGCGGCCGGCGGCTGGGGGATGCTGGGGAACGACCAGTGGGGCGACTGCGTCTGGGCGGGCGCGGCGCACGAGCACATCCTCACGAGCACCGTCGCCGGCCGTCCGGCGACCTTCTCCGACGCGGGCGTCCTCTCCGACTACTCGGCCGCAACCGGATTCGATCCGAACGCGGGCGCGCCCGGCAGCAACCCGACCGACCGCGGGACGAACGTCCGCTCGGCGCTCGGCTACCGGCGCTCGACCGGGATCGTCGACGCGAACGGCGCGCGGCACAAGATCGGCGCCTACCTCGCCCTCGACCTGCCCCGGATCCAGGCGGGCGACTTCGGCGAGGTGGCCGAGGCGGCCTACCTGTTCGGTGCCGTCGGCATCGGCTTCCAGGTGCCGCAGACGGCCGAGACCGAGTTCTCCGAGCACAAGATGTGGAGCTACCACCCCGGCTCGCCCAACGTCGGCGGCCACTACGTCCCCATCGTCGCCCACCGCCGACACATCGAGTGCGTCACCTGGGGCCGAGTGCAGCCGATGGGCGCCCGCTTCGCCGAGCACTACATCGACGAGGCGTGGGCGATCGTGAACCCCGACTTCCTGGACGTGAACGGCAAGACCCCGGCCGGGTTCGACATGGCCCAGCTCATGGCCGACCTGAACCAGATCTAGATGGCTACGCGGCTCGCTCGCGGTGGTGCAGCCCGGGCGGCTCACCGCGGGCGAGCCTCGCCGCGCCCAGCAGGGCGGTGTGCTCGTTCAGGATCACGTGCACCGGTATGCGCCCGAGCAGCTCGGCGAAGCGGCCCTTGTCTGTGAAGGCGTGCAGGAACGGGCCCTGGCGCAGCTTGGCCAGGATCCGCGGCGCGATCCCGCCGCCGACGTAGACACCGCCCGTGGCGAGCAGCTTGAGCGCGAGGTTGCCCGCCTCGGCGCCGTAGATCTCGACCATCATGTCGAGCGCGCGCACGCTCACCGGGTCGCTGCCCGCGAGCGCCGCCGCCGTGATCGCCGACGCGTCGTCGCCGGCCCCGCCCAGGAACGAGTGGATCGCCACAAGCCCCATGCCGGAGCACACGCGCTCGTAGCTGACGTGCGCGTGCCGCTGCGCGAGGTGTGCGCGCAGGGCGATCTCGGCGTCGTTGCGCGGGCCGAAGTCGGTATGGCCGCCCTCGCTCGGGAACACGTGGTGGCGCGACCCGTCCCAGAACAGCCCGGCCTCGCCGAGCCCCGTGCCGGCCGAGATCACCGCCGCGTTGCCGCCGAGCGCCGGGTTGCCCTCGTGCAGCGTGGCCACGTCGTCCGGGCCGAGCTCCGCGATCCCGTACGCGTTTGCGACCAGGTCGTTGACGAGCCCGACCCAGTCGAGCCCGAGGACGCCCGCGATGCTGCCCGCGTCGACGGGCCAGGCCAGGTTGGTCGTCTGCACGTGCCCGTCGCGCACCGGACCGGCGACGCCGAAGCAGGCCCGCTCCACCCGCGCGGGATGCGCCGCGAGGAACGCCCGCAGCATCGCCTCGAGACCGTCGTGGTCGCGGCTCGGGTAGACCTCGAGCGCGGCCGGAGCCGCCGTCGCGGGATCGAACAGCGCCAGGCGCGTGTGCGTACCCCCGATGTCGCCGGCGATGTCCACGCGGGGCAAGGTACCGCAGACGGTAAGCTCGGGCCGCGTGGCAGCGACGAGCGAGAACGCGTGGCATGTCGGCGACTACGGGCCGCTCGGCTGGGCGGAGACGGCGGTCAAGGCGGCCGCGTTCGTGTGCGCCTACATCGCCTTCGCCCACGCCCTCGACCGCACGCTGCATGCGCCGTCCGGCGTCCGGGTCGTCGAGCTGGTGCTGATCGGCGTCGCGGAGGTCGGGCTGATCGCCGCGATCGGGGAGCGCCTGATCGAGCGCGAGACGATCGCGATGGGGTTCGTCGTCTTCAACAACGCCGCCCATATCGGCATGCTCTACGCGCTGCTGGCCGTGCCCGGCCCGGGCGGGCTCGTCTCGCTGTTCTGCGGTCTCATGTTCACCGGCGAGGCGGTCAAGCTCGTGTGGCTGCGCACGTCCGGGTTCCGCGTGCGCGAGATCGCACCGCTCGTCGTCCAGGGCCTCGTGCTCGGCTACGCGCTCATCTACCTGGTCGCGCTGCTGACCTGGCAGTTCCTGAAGTAGGCCCGCCGTGTAGGATTGGCGCGCAAATCGCCAATGCCCGAGGCAGGGGCAAGGGGGTCGGAGATGCGCACGGGTCGCGCTCCGGGGTTCGCACGAGTCGCACTGGGACTGATCCGGATCACGAACGGATCGGCGGCGCTGGTCGCCCCGACCGTGCTCACCCGCAACCTGGGCGTCGCGCGCACCGACAACCAGGCGATCCGATACGTCTTCCGCATGTTCGGGATCCGCACCGTGCTGATCGGCTGCGAGCTCCTGCTCCCCGACGGCGAGGTGCGCGCGGCGGCCGTGCGGGTGGCCCCGGTAATCCACGCGAGCGACACCGCTGCGGCCGCGCTCGCCGGGCTGACGCGCCAGATCCCGGCGCGCTCGGCGGTGATCGCCACCTCGATCTCGGCGCTCAACACGGCGCTCGCCCTGACGGCGAACTGCGGCGAGCGCAAGACGGCGAGCCCGGCGTGAGCGCGGCGCGCCTGCTCAAGGGCGGCATCGTCGTCGGTTGCGGCGTCCTCGCCGGGCGGGCGGTCTGGGAGCGGCTGGCCGCCTCGGACGGGCCCGACCCGGTGTCGGGATCGCGCTACCGCGACACGCTCGGCTGGCGCCTGTACGACGGGGCGGCCGCGGCGGCCGACCGCTGCGTCGGCTGGGACAAGCTGCCGACGCCGCTCGGCCTCGCGGTGCTGATCGGGCTGCGCAACATCCTGCGCCAGGAGAACCTGTACGACACCTCCGGCGAGCCGGCGGTGAACACGCCGCCACTGCCGCCGCTCGATCCGGCGTTCCTGGTCGAACGCACCGAGCAGGGCGTCTACAACGACCTCGCCCAGCCGAGCATGGGCATGGCCGGGTCGCGCTTCGGCCGCAACGTCCCTCTCGAGGCGACGACGCACGAGACCGAGGCGAGCATCCTCGAGCCCAACCCGCGCCTCGTCAGCCGCGAGCTGCTGACGCGCACCGAGTTCCTGCCGGCCGAGACGCTCAACCTGTTCGCCGCGTCGTGGATCCAGTTCATGATCAAGGACTGGTTCAGCCACGGCCGCGGCGACCCGAACGCGACGTACGAGCTCCCGCTCGAGCCCGGCGACCCCTGGCCGGCGCCGCCGCTCACGGTACTTCGGACGGTGCCCGACACGACGCGGCCGCCCGGCGCGACCTTCCCCCCGACCTTCCTCAACACCGCCACGCACTGGTGGGACGGCTCGCAGCTCTACGGCACCGATCCCGCCGTCGCCCGGATGGTGCGGACGGGCGAGGGCGGGAAGCTCCACGTCGGCGCCGACGGCACGGTGCCCCTGCCGACCGATCCCAAGCTCGACCCGCGCCAGGTGCCGGGCTTCTGGATCGGCCTGCAGATGCTCGTGAACCTGTTCACGCTCGAGCACAACGCGATCTGCGACCGCCTGGCGCAGGACTATCCCGGCTGGGACGACGAGCAGCTCTTCGGCCACGCCCGCCTGATCCTCTCGGCGCTGCTCGCGAAGATCCACACGGTCGAGTGGACGCCGGCCGTGATCGCGCATCCCACGATGGAGATCGGCATGCGCGCGAACTGGTACGGGATCGCCGGCGAGCGCGTGAAGAAGGCGTTCGGCCGCATCAGCGCGAGCGAGATCGTGAGCGGCATCCCCGGGTCGGCGCACGACCACTTCGGCGTGCCCTACGCGCTCACCGAGGAGTTCACGATCGTCTACCGGATGCATCCGCTGATCGCCGACGACTACACCTTCCGCTCGGCCGCCGACGGCCACGAGCTCGAGCGGCGGACGCTTCCCGAGCTGGCCGGCCCGAACTCGCAGCCCGTGCTCGACCGCATCGGCATGCGCGACCTCCTGTACTCGTTCGGCGTCGCCAACCCGGGCGCGATCGTCCTCCAGAACTTCCCCCGGTTCCTGCAGGAGTTCACCCGCCCCGACGGCAAGCTGATGGACATCGCCGCGACCGACATCCTGCGCTCGCGCGAGCTCGGGGTGCCGCGCTACAACGAGTTCCGCCGCCTGCTGCACCTGCGCCCGGCGCGGGACTTCACCGACGTCACCGACGACCCCGCCCTGGCCGAGAAGATGCGCTCGCTCTACGGCGGCGACATCGAGCGGCTGGACGTGATCGTCGGCATGTTCGCCGAGAAGCGGCCGCAGGGGTTCGCGTTCAGCGACACGGCGTTTCGCATCTTCATCCTGATGGCATCGCGGCGGATCAACAGCGACCGCTTCCTGACCGACGACTACACGGCCTCGACCTACACGCAGGCCGGGATCGACTGGGTCGAGAACACGCGCTTTGTCGATGTGCTCCGGCGCCACTACCCCGCGCTCGGGCCGTCGCTGGGCGAGCTCGCAAACGGCTTCAAGCCGTGGACGCCGGTGCGCGGTGAGGGCACCGGTGCCTGAGACGGCGATCGACCTCGCGGCCCTCGAGGCCATGTCCCAGGCGCAGCTCGACGAGCTCTTCCGCCAGAGCCCCGCCGGCGACATCCCCGACGGCCAGGCCGACGGCACGGTGCTGGTCGCGCCCGGCACGGAGCTGACCGGGATCGCCGCGAAGGTGATCCACCTGCTCGGGTGGAAGGGCAAGGTGTTTCACCGCGACCGCGGCGAGCTCGAGAACCGCGTCCTTCTGACCGGGATCCAGGCCGTGCAGGCCAAGGTGTACAAGGACGCGAGCTGGTTCGACGGGCAGGAGTGCATCGTCCTCGACTACTCGCACACGTCGCTCATCGCCCACTGGATCCGCGACGAGATGCGTCTCGTGGCGCCGAACCTCTACCTCGGGATCGTCTTCTGGGATCACGCCAAGCTGATCGACTTCGTGCTGCAATTTCCGGCCGCAAGCGAGGGATGAGCACGACCGAGACGTGGGCGGCGCAGGTGGCCGTGACGGTCGTCGCCGAGGTGCGGGAGGGGCGCGAGCGGACGGTCGAGCAGCTGCTGCACTCGATGGGCGACGGCGTGTCGAACGAGCGCGTGATCGCATTCGGAAGCCTGGCCGGCGTGCACTTCGCCCGGCTCGTGGTGGTGCCGCCGGTCGACCCGCGCGACCCCTCGACGCTGATCTACATGAGCGACGTGGACGGAGCCCAGGACGACCATCTGGCCGAGCTCGCGGAGTCGCAGGGCGAGGGCATCGACGCCGTGTTCAGCCACTGCACCGGCTATCCCGAGGTGCCGGCCGGCGCCGCCGCCCGGGTCGCGTTCCTGCGCGACCGGGCCGTGCGCGCCGACACCTCCTACGTCAACCGCCCCGGGCGCACGGTCGCCCAGGTGCGCGACGAGGCCCTCCTGCGCGACGCGATCGAGGGCTACCTCGACTCGGCCCGCCCCGACCTCGAGCGCCGCTCGGCGGCCGAGGCGCGCGCGCTCGTGCAGGCGTTCGTCGCCGGCGACGAGCGGCTCGCGTTCGCGCGCACGCCCGCCCCCGGACCCGGCCTGGGCGCGCGCCTGCGCGACGGGCTCGACCTGGTGCGGGTGCCGGCGGTGCTGCTCGCGCTCTCGCCGCTGCTCGCCGTCGCCGCGCCGCCGTGGGTCGTGCTGCTGCGCCTCCACGAGCGCACCGATCCCGCACCGGACATCCGCCCCGATCCGGCCCGCGTGGCGATGATCGCCGGGCTCGAGGACCACCTCGCCCAGAACGCGTTCACCGCCCTCGGCCGGGTCAAGCCGGGGCCGTTCCGGCGGGGCACGTCGATCGGCCTGCTCTGGATCGCCGACTGGGCGACGCGGCACCTGTTCGCACACGCCGACCTCGCCGGCGTGAAGACGATCCACTTCGCCCGCTGGGTGTTCCTCGACGGACACAGCCGCCTGATCTTCGCGAGCAACTACGACGGCAGCCTCGAGACCTACATGGGCGACTTCATCGACAAGGTGGCGTGGGGCCTGAACGCGATCTTCTCGAACGGCATCGGCTACCCGCGCACGAACTGGCTCTTCTTCGACGGCGCGTGGGACGAGGGCGCGTTCAAGCACTACATCCACACCCACCAGCTGTCGGTGCACGTGTGGTACTCGGCGTACGGGAACCTGACGAACGCGAACATCGAGCAGAACGCCGCCATCCGCGCGGGCCTGCACGGCCCCATGACCGCGACGCAGGCCGAGCGGTGGCTGGAGCTCCTGTGAGCAGCGCCGAGACCGCGCTCGAGCTGGAGGACATCCAGGGGCTCGTCGTGCGCGGATACGCGCACCTCGCGGCCGCCCGCTTCGTGCTGCTCGGGATCCGCGACCCGGCCGCGGCCCGGCGGTTCGTCGCCGACACCGCCGCGGCGATCACGCCGGCGGCCGCGCACGCGCCGGAGCGGGCCGTCCACCTCGCCGTCACGGCGGCGGGGCTGCGCCGGCTCGAGCTCTCGCACGCCGCCCTGGAGGGCTTCCCGCCGGAGTTCACCGACGGGATGGCCGCCCCGGCGCGCAGCCGCGTGCTCGGCGACGTCGGCGCGAGCGCCCCGCAGGCGTGGGACTGGGGCGGCCCCGACACCGACCCGGTCGACCTGCTCCTGCTCCTGTACGCGAAGGACGGGGCGGCGCTCGAGGAGCTCGCCCGGCCGATCGCCGCCCGCTCCAAGCGCGGCGGTGTCACCGAGCTCGTGCAGCTGGACACCGAGGCGATCGGAAACCGGGAGCACTTCGGCTTCCGCGACGGGATCTCGCAGCCGATCGTCGCCGGCCTCGGCCACACGGGCCCGGCCGAGCACGTCGTGCACGCGGGCGAGTTCGTGCTCGGCTACCCCAACGAGTACGGCCTGCTCACCGATCGCCCGCTCGTGCCCGCAGCCGCCGACCCGGGCGCGGTGCTGCCGCCCGATCCGGCCACCGGCGAGCGCGACCTCGGCCGCAACGGCACGTTCCTCGTCATGCGCCAGATGCAGCAGGACGTGGCCGGGTTCTGGGAGTTCGCACGCGCCGCCGCAGGCGACGGTGACCCCGTCGCCCTCGCCGCCAAGATGGTGGGCCGCTGGCCGAGCGGCGCGCCCCTCGTCGCGGCGCCCGACGGCGACGACCCGGCCCACGCGACCGCAAACGGGTTCGGCTACGCCCGCATCGACCCGGACGGGATGCGCTGCCCGATCGGCGCGCACGTGCGCCGGTCGAACCCGCGCGACTCGCTCGACCCGAGCCCCGGCACGCCCGGCTCGATCGCCGTCAACCGCCGCCACCGGCTGCTGCGGCGCGGCCGCAAGTACGGGCCGGCCGCCGACCTCGACGGCCTGCGCGCGGGCACGGCTGCCGCAGACGGCGTCGATCGCGGCCTGCACTTCATCTGCCTGGGGGCGAACATCGCCCGCCAGTTCGAGTTCGTCCAGCGGGCGTGGGTGGGAAACCCCAAGTTCGCCACCCTCTACGACGACGCCGATCCGCTGATCGGGCGCCACAGCCCGCTCGGCGGGACGTTCACCATCCCTGCGCGCCCGGTGCGCCGGCGCGTCACGGCGCTGCCGGAGTTCGTCACCGTGCGCGGCGGGGCGTACTTCTTCCTGCCCGGCATCCGGGCGCTGCGCTACCTGGGGATGATGGCGCCCTGAGTCACACGTCGTCCTCGGCGAGCGCCGCGATGCCGAGCCCCGTCGCGATCAGACCGGCGCCGACCAGGCGCACCGCCGTCACCGGGTCGCGCGGGACGTAGCCCGCCCTGCGCGAGATGAGCGCGGCCGTCACGTCGGCCAGATCGCAGGCGATGCCGAGCTTCCACCACAGCCTGCGGTCGGCCCCCGCGCTCGCGAGCAGGCCGACGCCGAGCGTCGCGTTTCGTGCGCCGAACAGCCGCATCGCGTAGGCGGCCTCGGGATACTCGTCCGCATCGAGGCCGAACGCGCACAGGGTGAGCCGGGGCGCGAGCCACGCCGCCGTGCCCAGCGAGAGCCGGATCGCGACGAGCGTCCTGCCCGGGAACGTGCGCACCACGTCAGTCGTCGCCCGCGGCGAGCGCCGCCGCGCCCAGCGCGGCGCCGAGGAACGGCGAGGCGAGCAGCACGGCCGCAGTGCGGCCGTTGCGCGGGACGCGTCCGGCGGCGAGCTCGGCCATCGCCGATGCGGCGTCGGCCAGGTCGCAGGCGATGCCGACGCTCCACCACAGCCGGCGGGCCTCGCCCGCGCTCGCGAGCACGCCGATGCCGAGCAGCGCGTCGCGGACGCCGACGAGCTGCAGGACGTAGGCCGACTGCGGCCGCGGCCGCGGATCGATGCCGCCGACGCGCAGGCTGAGCACCGGGGCCGCGAACGCCCCGCCCCCGATCAGGAACCGCGCCGCAACGAGCAGCTTCCCCGGCGTCGAGGTGACCACGGGGGCATGATACGCCCGTGGGCCCGCTCGACCCGCTCAGGTGCAAGCGCGCGTTCTGCGACGCGCTGGTCGCGCTCGCGAACGCCGAGCGGCGCCTCGATCCGTACTTCCGCGACGGCTTCGACCGGGTGGCGCAGCGGCCGCTCGCGACCGCCACCCAGGCGCTGATCGGGCTCCTGCGCTCGGACCCGAAGGGCCTGCGGCCGGCCGAGGAGCGCGCGGTCGCGGGCGAGGAGGCGGCCACAGCCGCGATCGTCGCGGCGATGTCGGCGTTCCTGCACCGGCAGTATCCCCACGGCGGCGCGCTGCGGGCCGGGAACACGAAGACCTACGGGGTCGTGCGCGGCGAGCTGCGCGTGCGCGACGACCTCGCGCCGCGGTACCGCCACGGCGTCTTCCAGCCGGGCCGCACGTATCCGGCGTGGGTGCGCTTCGCCGGGCCCGGCCCGCTCGCGCCGCCCGACCCGCGCGACAACGGCATCCTCAGCATCGGGATCAAGCTCATGGGCGTCGAGGGCGAAAAGCTCATGGACGACGAGCGCTTCACCCAGGACTTCACCGGCATCAGCGCACCGACCTTCACGACGCCCAACGTGACCGAGAACGCGAAGCTGCAGCAGCAGCTGCTCGCCGGGACGCCGGTCTGGTACTTCGTCAACCCGCTCGACTCCCACCTGCTCGACGGGCTGATGCAGGGGCTCTACGCGCGCCTGAACACGAGCCCGCTCGAGGTGACCTACTGGAGCTGCGTGGCCTACCTGCTCGGGCCGGAGCAGGCGATGCACTACCTGGTGCGGCCGGCGTCGGCCGCGCGCACGCCGATCCCGCGCCCGCCCGGGCCGGACTACCTGCGCCAGGCGATGGCGGCGACGCTCGCGCAGCGCGAGGTGCGCTTCGACTTCCTGATCCAGCTCCAGGGCGACCCGTGGCGGATGCCGATCGAGAACGCGGCGGTGCGCTGGAGCGAGTCCGAGTCGGTGCCGGTCGCGGTCGCGGAGCTCGTGCTGCCGCCGCAGCGGTTCGACTCGGCGGCCCAGCTCGCGTTCGCCGGAAACCTCGCCTACAACCCGTGGCACAGCCTGCCCGAGCACCGCCCGCTCGGGAACCAGAACCGCGCCCGGCGCACGATCTACCGCGAGCTCAGCCGGCTGCGCCAGCACATGGACGGCGAGGCCCACATCGAGCCCACCGGTGCGGAGACGTTCTGAGCCCGTCTACGCGAGCGCGAGCAGGAGCGATCGGCGCACCTGGTCGAGCTCGGCGCGCAGGTCGTCGAGCCACAGCCGCCCGGCGATCGCCTCGCCGATCAGAAACTCGATCCGGTGCGCGGCCCGCGGGGCTTCTAAATTGCTCCATGTCAGCTCCGCGAGCGCTCCCTGCAGTGCGTCCAGGTCGTACTCGCGATCGAGGTAGTACCCGAGGATCTCGCTGAGTTCGCGCTCCATCACTCTCTCCCATGCCCCTTCGCAAGGCCTACGTTAGCCCAGACGACCTGCGCGCGATCTTCGAGCGCGGGCGCTACTGCGAGCGCACCCGCACCGGCGAGCTCTCCGAGCGCGAGCTGGTGCGCGGGCGCCCGTCGACGTCGTCCGCGCATCCCGCCGACGCCGTCAGCCGCCGGGTCGCCTACTACGACCAGGAGGGTCGCGAGCGCGCGGTCGTCCACGAGCTGATCCTGCCCGACGGCTCGATCGGCGGCAGCGGCCGCCCGGACCCCATGCGCGTCGACGAGGACGGCACCCTGTACGTCTCGACCGCGCGCTACATCATCCGCCGCGGCTGACCCGCCGCCGCGCCGGCCGGGCCCTCAGGCCCGGCTGGCGAGTGCGGGATACCGCCCGACCGGCATGTCCACGAGGCCCTGCAGCACGAAGGCCTCGCCGATCAGCGTCGCGGCCGAGATGGCCACCGACAGGTAGATCGCCGCCGGCGAGAGCGTCGTCAGCGCGTGCAGCGACGTGGTGGTCGCAAAGGTGTGCGCGACGACCGCCGCGAGCGCCAGCGCGCCGATGTCGAACAGGGCGAGCACGGCCACCGTGGCGAGGTAGCTGATGTGCAGGCCGCGGAACGACGACACGACGACCTTGACGAGCAGCGCCTGGACGAGCAGCCCCGGCAGCAGCAGGCGCACGAGCGCGTACGTGACGTGGCGGTGATCGGCCCCGACCAGGTTCGCGGGCGTGAGCAGACCGCCGCCGCCCACGCTCGTCAGGCGGACCGCCGAGACGAGCGCGACCTCGGCCAGGCGCGTGACGAGGCCGGTGGCGATCAGGATCGCGACCATCGTCGCGACGCCGAACACGGATATGTGATGCGTTCTCATACTTCGGTTATCCCCTGGACGGGGGAGTGCGTCAACGGCCGGGCGCAAGTATTTTCCGCGCCGCCCCGCGCCGGGCGAGTGCTACGGTCGGCCGACGCGATGCAGATGGGGGTCTACACGTTCGCCGAGCTCGCGCCCGACCCGGGCACCGGACGCACCATCGCGGCCGGGCAGCGGCTGCGCGAGCTGATGGAGGAGGTCGAGCTGGCCGAGCAGGCCGGGCTCGACGTGTTCGGCGTCGGCGAGCACCACCGGCCCGACTTCGCGGTATCGGCTCCGGCGGTGGCGCTCGCGGCCGCGGCCGAGCACACGACGCGCATCCGGCTCACGAGCGCCGTCAGCGTGCTCAGCTCGGACGATCCGGTGCGGGTGTTCCAGGCGTTTGCGACCCTCGACCTGCTCACGGGCGGACGGGCCGAGATCATGGCCGGCCGGGGGTCGTTCGTCGAGTCGTTCCCGCTCTTCGGCTACGACCTGGACGACTACGACGAGCTGTTCGCCGAGAAGCTCGACCTCCTGCTCGCCCTGCGCGCCTCCGAGCGCGTGACGTGGTCGGGCCGGCACCGCCCGCCCATCACCGACCTCGGCGTCTACCCGCGCCCGGTGCAGGACCCGCTGCCGGTCTGGATCGCCGTGGGCGGAACGCCGCAGTCGGTCGTCCGCGCGGGCACGCTCGGCCTGCCGCTCGCGGTCGCGATCATCGGCGGCGCCCCGGCGCGGTTCGGCCCGCTGGTCGACCTCTACCGCGAAACGGCACGCCGCGCCGGCCACGACCCGGCCGGGCTGCCCGTCGGGATCAACTCGCACACCTACGTCGCCGAGACGTCGCAGCGGGCGGCGGCCGAGTGCTTCCCCGGCTACGCCAACATGATGACCCGCATCGGCCGCGAGCGCGGCTGGCCGGCGATGACCCGCGAGCAGTTCGACGTGCTGCGCGCGCCCGACGGGGCGCTGGTCGTCGGCAGCCCGCAGGAGGTGGTCGAGAAGATCCTCCGCCAGCACGAGATCTTCGGCCACGACCGCTTCCTCGCCCAGATGAGCGTCGGCACGATGCCCCACGGCGAGGTGATGCGCGCGCTCGAGCTCTACGGCGGGGAGGTCGCTCCCGCGGTGCGGGCCGCCCTGCCGCGGCACGCGCCCGTCTCCTAGACCTTCACTCCGCGGCGCCGCCGCCGATCTCCCGGATACCGGTTGTTGCGTACAGCAACCGATGCAATCCTATGGATCGCCCCGGAAGCACACCAAGAGCACCCCGCCGCCCCACCGATGGGTACGTGCCCATGCATGCCCGCGCGGGCGGCACGGTCGTCCCGCTGCGCGAGCAGCTCGGCACCGCCCTCGTCGAGCGCGGCCTGCTCGCGCCCGAGCAGCTCGAGTGGGCGCTCGAGGCGCACCGCCGCACCGGGGAGCGGCTCGGGCGCGTGCTGCTCGCCGCCGGCCTCGTCCGCCGCCAAGCGCTGTACGGGGTGCTGGCCGAGATCTGGGGCTGCGGCTTCGTCGACCTGGTGCAGTCGCCGCCCGACCCCGCCGTCGCCGGGCGCTTCGATCCGGAGCAGATGGCCATCGAGGGCTGGATCCCGGTGGCGCTGCACGACGGCACCCTGCACGTGGCGACGTCGGAGCCACCGAGCGCCGATCTGCGCCGCAGCGTCCTGGCCGCGTGCCCGCCCGCGCTGGGCAAGGACATCAACGCGATCGCCTTCTCGGCCACCACCGACTGGGACGTGCTGACCGCGATCCGGGCCCGCTTCGTCCAGGAGCTGCGGCACGAGGCGGCGTACGGACTCTCCGACCGCGATCCCGCCCGCTCGGCGAAGGGCGGTCTCTCGCGCGGGCAGCGGCTCGCGCTCGGGCTGTCGGTGGCCGGGCTCGTCGCCGCCGCCGTGCTCGCTCCGGGCGGGCTCCTGATCGCGGTCGTCGTCTTGCAGACGGTGTTCGTCGCGGGCGTGCTCTTCAAGCTCGTGGCGTCGCTCGCCGGCATCCGCTCGACCCGCCGCCGCGCCCGCCGCGCCGCACCCGAGCGCGTGGCCGACCGCGACCTGCCGCTCTACACCGTGCTCGTGCCCGTCTACCACGAGGCGAACGTCGTCGGCGGCCTGATCGAGCACCTGCGCCGGCTCGACTACCCGCAGGAGAAGCTCGAGATCCTGCTGCTGATGGAGGAGGACGACACCGAGACGATCGCGGCCGCGCGCGCGGCCGGCCCGCCCGACACCGTGCGCTTCATCCTGATCCCCGACGGCCAGCCCAAGACCAAGCCGCGCGCGTGCAACGTCGGCCTCTTCTTCGCCCGGGGCGAGTACGTGGTGATCTACGACGCCGAGGACCGCCCCGAGGCCGGGCAGCTGCGCGACGCCGTGGCGGCGTTCCGCCGGGGAGCCGACGACCTCGTGTGCGTGCAGGCGCGGCTCAACTACTTCAACGCCCGCCAGAACGTGCTCACGCGCATGTTCACGCTCGAGTACTCGTACTGGTTCGACTACATGCTGCCCGGGCTCGACCGGCTGTCGCTGCCGATCCCGCTCGGGGGCACGTCCAACCACTTCCGCGCCGACCGCCTGCGCAGCCTGGGCGGCTGGGACGCGTTCAACGTCACCGAGGACGCCGACCTCGGCCTGCGCGCCGCGGCCCAGGGCTACACGGTCGGCATCATCGCCTCGACGACCTACGAGGAGGCCTGCTCGCAGCTGCGGCCGTTCGTGCGCCAGCGCACCCGCTGGATCAAGGGCTACATGCAGACGGCGATCGTGCACTCGCGCCGGCCGGTGCGGTTCACGCGCGAGGCCGGCCTGCGCGGACTTGCCGGCTTCGTGCTCCTGATCGCGGGCACGCCGGCGACGTTCCTGGCCACGCCGATCCTGTGGCTGCTGACGGCCGTGTGGCTCCTCGGCGTCGTGCCGGGCACCGCGATCTCGCACCTCTTTCCGCACCCGTTCGACACCCTCGCCGAGCTCAGCCTCGTCGTCGGCAACCTGAGCATGATCGGGCTGAATGCGCTCGCCGTCCTGCGCCGGCGCATGTTCCACCTGCTGCCGTTCGCGCTGCTCGCGCCGCTCTACTGGGTGCTGCACTCGATCGCGGCCTGGCGCGCGCTCGAGCAGCTGATCCGGCGCCCGTTCATGTGGGAGAAGACGCCCCACGGCCTGCAGGGCTCCGCGCCCGCGGCGGCGACCGTGCCCGCGGAGCCGCCCGTGGCGCTGCCCGAAGCGGCGTAGCCCTAAGGCGGCCAGCGGCAGCGCGTCGACGTGCGCGCAGAGGGCCGCGAAAGGCTCGGCGAAGAACGCCGCGCCGACGTCGCCGCGCATGAGCGCGAGCGCGTCTGCGGACGGCATGGGATCGCGGTAGGGGCGCCTGGCGGTGAGCGCGTCGTAGACGTCGGCACAGGCGAGCACCCGGCTGATGGCCGGGATCGCCTCGCCCGCGATGCCGCGGTGGTAGCCGCGACCGTCCACGCGCTCGTGATGCGCACCGGCGGCGACGGCGAGGCCCGAGAAGATGGGCACGTGCTGCAGGATCGCCTCGGTGTCGCGAGGGTGCCGCTTCACGAGCTCGTACTCGGCGTCGGTGAGGCGGCCTGGCTTGTCGAGGATCGAGTTGGAGACGCCCAGCTTGCCGATGTCGTGCAGGAGGCCGGCGCGGCGCAGGTCGCGCAGCTGGGCGGCGCCGAAGCCGAGCTCGCGGCCGATGCCGACCGCGTATGCGGCGACGCGGTCGGAGTGGCTCGCGGTGTAGGGGCTCTTGGCGTCGATCATCGAGGCAAACGCCTCGGCGATGCGGTCGATGCGGGCATCGTCGGCCGCGACGAGGCCGCCGTCGGCGGGCGCCGCCGCGAACCGCTCGCCCGCCAGGTCGGCGAAGAGCGCGTCCGCGTCTGGCAGCGCCAGGAACGCATCTGCAACCGCGGGATCGAACCAGCGCCCGCGGCGCACGCGCACCATGTCGCGCGCGGCCTCGAGGCCGTCCTGGGCGATGAACACGTCGGCCGTCTGCGACAGGCAGGCGATGCGGGCGAGGATCGGGATCGCGTCGCCGCGCAGCCGGTAGGGCTGGCCGCGGCCGTCCCAGTGCTCGTCGAGGTAGCGGACGGCGTCGGCGGCGGCATCGGGGAACTCGAGCATGGTCACGATGCGGGCGCCGCGGTCGCAGCGCGTCTCGACGGCCAGATTGCCCTCGCGCGCCATGTCGCGCAGGGCGGTCAGCACCCGCCGCGCCCGCACGAGGCTCGAGTCGTTGCGGCCCGCCTCGCGGGCGACGAACCCGATGGCGTGGCGCGGGCTCGCCCAGTCGATGCGCTTGGCGATCCGCTTCAGCTCGAGGTCGTCGGCAGCGAAGATCTCGGCCATGCGGGCGGCCGACGACGAGCAGCCCGCGTCCTTCAGCAGCATGGCGTAGTAGAGGCTCGTGCGCTCCTCGGCGGAGAGGGTCAGCGCCTCGGCCAGGCGCAGTGCGATCAGGCAGCTGCGCTGCGCGTGCCCGGGCGGCTGGCCCTCGGTCAGGTCGAGCGCGTGGGAGAGCGCGGCGACGACCTCGCCCACCGCGAAGGTCTGCGGGGCCGGGTCGGACGCAGGACGAAGATGTGCCGCCATCACCGCGGTTATCGGCCCCGGCCGGCGCCCGTTGACCCCACGACGAGCCGCTGCCGAGGTCGTCCGGGCTACAGGCCCCAGGCGGTGACGGCGGCGCCCTCGGTGAAGACCAGGCCGCCGGCGATCGCGGGCTGGCCCGCGGTCGGCGTCGCCGAGGCGAAGAGCACCCGGCCGGTGCGCGCGTCGAGCGCCTCGAGCGTGTCCTCGTCGACGCCGTAGACGACGCCGCCCGCGACCGTGGCCGGCGAGAACTGATCGCCCTGGGCGCTCGGATCGCGCCACAGGACACGGCCGGTCGCGGCGGCGAGTGCGCAGAAGCAGTTGCCCTCCTGGAAGCCGACGAACACGCGGCCCCGGGTGACGGTCGGGGTCGTGAAGAGCCCGCCCGGCTGCGCCGGGAAGGCGCGCGACCACAGGCGGGCACCGGCGGGGCTGTACGCCGTCACCGCACCGACGCCGCCGACGAGCACCCGGCCGCCGCTGACCGACGGCGACTGGTACACGCCGCCCGCGGGCGTGCGCGACCACATGAGTGCGCCGGTGGCGGCGGCGAATGCCACCAGCCGGCCCGGCTGGGTCTGCGGCACGGAGGCGAAGTCTCCCGAGGTGGCCGCGTAGGCGACGCCGCCCGCGACCGCCGGGGACAGCGCGCCGCCGGCGGTTGCGATCGTGTGGTGCCAGAGCGCCGCACCGTCCGTGGTGAACGCGTACTCGGTCCCGGGCTGCGCCTGGCCGGGCGATCCGGTGGCGACGAACACGCGGCCGCCCGCGACCGTCGGCGCGTCGACCCAGCCCGAGGCGTCGGTGTGGCGGCTCCAGAGCACGTGCCCCGTCGCCGCCGAGAGGGCCACCAGGTCGTCGACGGGCGCGCCGACGCCGACGTAGACGACGCCGCCTGAGACAGCCGGCGTCGAGAGCGGCGCCCCCGCGTGCAGCACGGCCGTCCAGCGCTGCACGCCGGTGGCCGCCGCGAGCGCGTAGACGACGCCGCCGGGGGAGCCGGCGTAGACCGTCCCGGCCGAGACGACCGGCGACGGCTCGGGGCCGGAGCCGTCCGACCCAAGGCTGACGGGCACCGACCACAGCGCATGCAGACCGGGCACGGCGGTGCGGGCGGGCGCACCCGCCGCATTCGCCACCCCCGCGTGCGCGGCTGCGCCGCCGTACTGCGCGAAGCCCGGTGCGGACGCCCCCAGCGCCCCAACCGCGCCCACGACGGCTGCCGCCGCACACGCCACCACGGTCGTCCAACCCACCAGTCGAACCCTCGGGCCCACGTGGCGGATGCTACTCGTGGCCGGCCTACCCGATTGGGGGGGCTTTCGCGGCGCGCACGAGCTCGTCCCCGACCTCGGCGGTCGAGGCGCTGCCGCCGAGATCGGGCGTGCGCACGGCGCCCGCGCCGAGCACCGCCTCGACGGCGCCGATCACCCGCGCGGCCGCCGCGGCCTCGCCCAGGTGCTCGAGCATGAGCGCGCCCGCCCAGACCGCGCCGACGGGGTTCGCCACCCCGCGGCCGGCGATGTCGGGCGCCGAGCCGTGCACCGGCTCGAACAGGCCCGGCCCCGCGCCGTCCGGCGACACGTTCGCGCTCGCGGCGAGCCCCATGCCGCCCTGGATCGCCGCACCGAGGTCGGTGAGGATGTCGCCGAACAGGTTGGAGGCGACCATGACGTCGAAGCGCTGCGGCTGGGTGACCATGTAGGCGCAGGCCGCGTCGACGAGGATCCGATCGAGTTCGACGTCGGCGTACTCGGCGTGCACGACGTCGACGATCTCGTCCCACATGACGAAGTGGTGCGGGCTCGCGTTGGACTTTGTGATGCTCGCGAGCCGGCCGCGCCGCGTGCGGGCGAGGGCGAACGCGTGACGCACCACCCGCTCGACCCCGAGCCGCGTGAAGACGTCGACCTGGAGGCCGACCTCGTGGCCCATGCCCACATGCACGCGGCCGCCCGCGCCGGCGTACTCGCCCTCGGTGTTCTCGCGCACGCACACCATGTCGATCTCGGCCGCCGACCGGCCGGAAAGCGGCGTCGCCACCCCCGGCAGGAGCCGGATCGGGCGGATGTTCAGGTAGAGGTCGAACCGCTGCCGGATCGGCAGCAAGAGGCCCCACAGCGTGACGTGGTCGGGCACGCCGGGAGAGCCAACCGCGCCGAGGTAGATGGCATCGTGCTCCGCGAGCACGCGCATGCCGTCGGCCGGCATCAGAGCGCCGGTGCGATGGTGGTGGTCGCTGCCCCACGGCAGGTCGGTCCAGTCGAGCGCGCACTCCTCGCAGGCGGCCTCGAGCACACGCCGGCCCTGCTCGATCACCTCGGGGCCCACACCGTCGCCGCCGATCACGGCGACCCGGTGCCGTCTCACGGCCGCACCCTCAGCCACCCTTGATCGCGCCCGCGACCAGCCCGCGCATGAAGAACCGCTGGCCGAAGATGTACAGGGCGAAGATCGGGAGCGTGGCGATCGAGAGGCCGGCCATGACCACCGGGATGTTCAGGTTGTAGCGGCTCTGGAACCCGGTCAGGCCGGCCATGAGCGTCAGCGAGTCCTGGCTCTGCAGGAAGACCAGGGCGATCAGAAGCTCGTTCCAGACCCACAGCGCGTTCACGACCGCGAGCGTGATCAGCGGCGCCCCCGACAGCGGCACGACGACGCGCAGGAACACCTGCAGCGACGACGCCCCGTCGATTTCGGCCGCCTCGATCAGCGAGCGCGGGATCGTGCGGAAGTACGCCGCGAGCATGTACACGGAGAACGGCATCATCAGGCCGACGTAGATCGCGATCACGATCCGGCGGGTGTCGATCAGGTTGAGCTCGGCGCCGAGCAGGAAGAGCGGGACGACGAGCACGACGGGCGGGATCACCATCAGCGAGATGACCAGCGAGAGCAGGACGTCGCGGCCGACGAACTGCCACCGCGAAAGGCCCCACGCCGCAAGCGACGAGAACACGAGGGTGATCACGACCGAGGCGATGGTCAGGATCAGGCTGTTCAGGAGCCACTGCGGGAAGTGGTTGTTGATAGCCGTGTGGTAGGCGTTCAGGCGTGGCGACGTCGGCAGGCCGAGCGGGTGATTCAGGAAGTCGTTCTGCGTCCGCAGCGAGCCCGAGAGCATCACATACACCGGCAGGAGCGCCGAGAGCGTGAAGCCGATCAGCACGATCTGGCGCACGAGCCGCCCGGCGCGCTCGACGATCATGCCGCCCTCCGCAGCGAGTAGCCGAAGCGGACGACGAGGAACGCCACGGCGATCGCCGTTACGCCGATCAGGAGCAGCGTGGCCGCGGCGGCGGCCAGCCACGGGATGTCCGACGCGAAGGCGTTCTGATAGATGTAGGTCTCGGTCACCTGGGTCGCCTGGCCGGGGCCGCCGCCGGTCATCACGAACACGTAGCTGAAGACCCAGGACATGAGCGTGATCGCCTCGATCACCAGGTAGAAGCCGATAATCGAGCGCATCATCGGCAGGGTCACATGCCAGTGGGTGCGAAACCAGCCGGCCCCGTCCACGCGGGCGGCGTCGAAGACGTTCTGGGGCAGCGACAGCAGCCGGGCGAGGAACAGGATCACGCCGAAGCCGAGCTCGCGCCAGATGATCACCCCGGCGAGCGAGCGCAGCGCCCAGTCGGGGTTGCCCAGCCAGTCCTGGACGAGGAAGCGCAGGTGTAGCGTCTGCAGCGTTGTGTTGAGCGCGCCGTGCAGCGTGAGCAGCTCGCCGAACAGCACGCCGACCACCGTGACCGGGAGCATGTAGGGGATGAAGATCGCCACCCGGTGGAAGCGCCAGCCGCGCATGCCCTCGAAGAGCAGGATCGCCACGACGAGGGCGATCCCGATGATGATCGGGAGCGTGAGCAGGAGCCGCAGGTTGTTGCCGAGCGCCTGGCGGAAGAACGGGTCGTCGATCGCGATGCGTAGGTTGCCGAGACCGACCGGGTGGCCGTCACGATGGGTCGCCTCGATCAGTAGGCGGTAGATGCTGTACCCGTAGACGACCCCGATCGCCGCGAGGGCGGGCGCGACCCACAGGAATGCCTGCCACGGAGGGCGGCGGGGGCGGCCGCGCCTGGCCGCCCCCGTGCCCCGGTCGCCGGGTGACGCTACTGCTGCCCCGTCCACTTCTTGAAGTTCGAGATCAGGTCGGGCTCGATCGTCCTGATCCGGGCCATGTCGGACTCCATCGCCGCGGCCGCCTGCGCCGCCGTCTCCTTGCCCGCGAACATCAGCTGGACGCCGCCGAAGTTGGCCTTCGAGTCAAGGTCGGTGGGGATGAAGTTCTCGAGATACGGAGCGCCGTTCTGCGAGTACTGGTACAGCTGCTTCACCTGCGGCACGTCGATCAGCGACGACTTGAAGCGGCTGTCCGCGGGCAGCGCCCCGGTGTCCTTGTAGAAGAGGGCGAGCTCGGGCGCCGTGTGCATGAACATGATGAAGTCGGCCGCCTGCTGCTTGTAGGGCGACCACGAGCTGATCGCGAGCGTCTGCGACGTCGAGCCGAGCTTGCCGGCGCCGATGCCGTTTGCGTACTTCGGCATCGTCATCACGCCGACCTTGCTCGCGCCGACCTGCTGCACGAACTTGCGCACGTCGGTGCCGGCCGTGACGGTCATCGCGCTCTTGCCGTCGACCCAGGTCTGCTGGGCCTGGTACAGGTCGAGCGAGCCGATGTCGTCGTTCCAGCACTTTGCGCTGATCATCTGGCCGAGCCGCGTCCACCACTCGGCGAGCGCCGGGTCGGTGAACTTCTGCGTGCCGACGACCGCCTGCTTCAGCTGGTCGATCGAGGTCAGCGACTCCGACCCGAGCAGCGAGAACAGCCACCCGCCGAACCAGCCGTCCTTGACGCCGCCGGCGATCGGGGTGATGCCCTTGGAGCGCAGCGTCGAGCAGTCGGAGAGGAGCTGCGGCCACGTGGTCGGCGGCGACGAGATGCCCGCGCTGGCGAGCACGTCCTTGCGGTACAGGATCGGGAACGACGGCTGCACGTACCACGGCGCGCTCCACAGCTTGCCGTTCCACGTGTCCTCAGAGGCGTTCAGGTAGTGCGCCCGCTCGCTCGCCGGGATGTAGTCGGAGATCGGCGCGAGGTTTCCGTCCCACGCGTCCTGGAGCGCCCAGATCCCGCCCCAGCGGTACTCGATGTCGGGCCCCTTCTTGGCCTTCGCCGCGGCGGCGAAGTTCGGCATCAGGTTGTCGGTCGACTGCAGGACCGTGTTGATCTTGATGTTCGGGTGCAGCGCCTCGTACTTCTTCACCGAGGTCGCGAGGAAGGTCGAGAGGCCGTGCGCCTCCTGCTGCCCCCAGTACCACATGGTGAGGGTCACCGGGCCGCTCGCCTGGGACCCGCCTGAGCCCCCGGAGCCGCCCGAGCTGCTGCTCCCGCACGCGGCGGCAGCGAGCACGATCATGCTGACGGCCGCGAACCGCCGCACGCTTTTCGTGAGAATCCTGCTTGACATGAACCCCTCCCTCGACGCTGGGATGGAAGTAAACGCTATAGCATTCCCGCCGTCAAGCGCGCCCCGGGCGCACGTGCGATGAGGAGTTGCTGACGTGGCCGGAATCGACCTTCACCAGATCACCAAGGTCTACGCCAACGGCGTCCGGGCCGTCGACGGGATCGACCTCGACATCCGCGACGGCGAGTTCATGGTGCTGGTCGGGCCGTCGGGCTGCGGCAAGTCGACGCTCCTGCGGATGATCGCCGGCCTCGAGGAGGTCTCGGAGGGCACCGTGCGCATCGACGACCGCGACGTGACCGCCCTGGCCCCGCGGGCGCGCGACATCGCAATGGTGTTCCAGGACTACGCGCTCTACCCGCACATGACCGTGCGCGACAACCTCGCCTTCGGCCTCAAGCTGCGCCGGGTGAACCGGCGCGAGATCGAACAGCGCGTGCAGGCGGTGGCCACCACCCTCGGGCTGCAGGAGTACCTCAAGCGGCGCCCGGCGGCGCTCTCAGGCGGGCAGCGGCAGCGGGTCGCGATCGGCCGCGCCATGGTGCGCGAGCCCAAGGCCTTCCTGATGGATGAGCCGCTCTCCAACCTCGACGCCAAGCTGCGGGTGACGATGCGGGCCGAGCTCGCACGGCTGCACGAGCGGCTCGCGGTGACGACCGTGTTCGTCACACACGACCAGACCGAGGCCATGACCCTCGGCCAGCGCGTGGCGGTGATGAAGGACGGCGTCGTCCAGCAGTGCGACACGCCGCAGGCGCTCTTCGACCGCCCCGACAACCTGTTCGTGGCCGCATTCATCGGCTCGCCGGCGATGAACCTCGTCACGGCGAAGGTGCAGGACGACACGATCGCCTTCGCCGACATCGAGCTGCCCTTGGCCGCCGACGCACCCGTGCGCGGCCAGCGCCGCGAGGTCATCCTCGGCATCCGCCCGACCGACTTCGAGCTCCCCGACCGGGCCGGGAACCAGGATCTGCCCCGCATCCGGGTCGCACCCGAGGTGATCGAGGGTCTCGGCGCCGAGACCAACATCATCTTCCCGCTCGCGGCACCGCGGGTCGACAGCGACACCGTGCGCTCGGCCGCCGAGGGCGGCGACGTGGGCACGCTGCTCGCAGACGACGACCGCGCGCTCTTCACGGCCCGCATCGCCACGCGCACCCCGATCACCGGCAGCGCCCCGATCGAGCTTGTCGTGCACAACGCGAGCCTGCACTTCTTCGACCCGCAGAGCGGCGCCGCCCTGCGGTGAATCGCCGGTGCCTGGCACCGGCGATTCAGTAGGTGACCAGGCCGCCCGAGATGTTGACGCCCTGGCCCGTCATGTAGCCGGCCGCATCCGAGAGCAGGAACGCGATCACGCTTGCCACCTCCGCGGGCGACGCCGTGCGGCCGAGCGGGATCGCGTCGCGGCGCGCAGCCTCGACGGCCGCGGCGGATACCCCGCGGGCGCGGGCGATGCCCTCGAGCACGACGTCGTTCATCGGCGTCTCGATCACGCCGGGGCAGACCGCGTTCACGCGCACGCCGCGGCGCGCCCAGGCGTGGGCAAAGGTGCGCGTGATCGAGAGCACCCCGGCCTTGCTCGCCGAGTAGGCGGCGGCCTCGACCGTGCTGCCGGTCTTGCCCGCGATCGACGCCAGGTTGACGACCGCCGCCCCGGGCGGCAGGACGCCCTCGAGCGCCTGCAGCAGGAAGAAGACCGCACGCAGGTTGACCGCGAAGGTCGCGTCCCAGTCGTCCTCGCTCACGTCGGCGAGCGCGGAGAGCCGGATGATGCCGGCGGCGTTCACGACCTGCACCGGGCGCTCCACGGCGGCGATCGCAGCCCGGCCGGCGGCCGAGGTGACGTCGGCGACGAGCGGCTCGGCTCCCAGCTCGGTGACGGCGTGCAGGCCGGCCTCGTCGCGATCCACGGCGACGACCCGCGCCCCGGTCTGCAGCATGTGGATCGCCGTCGCCCGGCCGATCCCGCTCGCGGCCCCGGTGACGATGCAGGCGCTCACCCCTCGGGCAGCGTCTCGAGGATGAACCAGTTGGCGGTCAGGCCGCAGTCGACGCGCAGGTCGACGCCGGTGATGCCCGACGCAGCGTCCGACGCCAGGAACAGGAACGCCTGGGCGACCTCGTCGGTGCGCACCAGCCGCCGCATCGGCACCCGGGCGAAGCTCCCATTCAGATACTCCATGAGCGCCGGCCCGACCGCCTTCTCGGTCATGTCGGTGTGGGTGAAGCCGGGGCTGACGCAGTTGGAGCGGATGCCGTGCTCGGCGAGCTCGAGCGCCATCGTGCGGTTGAGGCCGAGCAGGCCGGCCTTCGACGAGTTGTAGGCCACGAACGGCCCGTCGCCGCCCGACGCGTCGATCGACGCGGTGTGCAGCACGACGCCCCCGCCGGCCTTCGCCATCTCGACGGCCACCGCCTGGGCCATCACAAACGCGCCGGTGAGGTTCGTGTCGAGCACCTCGCGGAAGCGCGCCCGGTCGACGTCGAGGAACGGCGTGTCGTCGTCGACGCCCGCGTTGTTGATGAGCACATGGATGCGGCCGAACCGCTCCACCGCGGCTGCCACGGCCGCGTCCACCTGGGTGTCGTCACGCACGTCGCATGTGCGCGACCACGCCCGGCCGCCCGCCGCGGTGACGGCCGCCACCGTCGCATCGAGGTCGGCCCGGCCGCGGCCGAGGACGAGCACGTCGGCGCCCTCGGCCGCGAAGGCCGCGGCGGTGGCGCGGCCGATGCCGCGCCCACCGCCGGTCACGATGACGTTGCGGCCGTCGAACCGACCGCTCACTCGCCGGCCGCCTCGGCGATCTCCGAGAAGTGATGCGGCTGTTTCGCCCCGCCGGTGCGGCTGATGCCGATCATCGTGAACACGGCCAGGATCGCGAGCACGATCACCCCGAACCAGAAGATGCTCGACTGGGTCTTGAAGTCGGTGGCGTTGATCAGGAACGTGAGCAGGAAGTTCTTGTAAAAGACATAGACGTTGATCCCGATCCCGAGGAGCGGCATGACCAGGGTTGTCAGCCAGTTGAAGTGCGCGCGGTCGATGCGCAGGTGGTAGAAGATGTTCGCGACGCACACGAGCGTGTAGGGGATCAGCACGTAGAACACGTAGGAGACGCCGATCCAGCCGAACGCGTTCAGCGGCTTCTGATCCTGCCAGAGCACGATCACGAACGGCAGGATGGCGCAGCAGGCGAGCACGAGCGCCTGGGCGTTCCAGGGCGTCTTGTGCTCGTCGGTCTCGGCGAACATCTTCGGGGCGAGCCCCTCGCGCGAGAGCGCGTACAGCAGGCGGCTGGCCGTGATCGAGATCGCGGTGAAGGCCGCGAACACCGCCGTGATGCCGGTCAGCGGCACCAGGATCCGCAGGAGGCCGATGTAGTGGTCGGCGACGAGGTAGATGGGCGTGAACTCGCCCGAGCTCACGTAGTTGCTCATCGTCCCCGACGGCACGGAGATGACGTAGCCGAACGACGTCACGACCCAGTACAGGCCGGCGCCGATCGTGACGAGGATGGTCGCCTTGGGGACGAGCGAGCGCGGCGTGCGCGTCTCCTCGGCCATCGGTGCGACGATGTCGAACGCGGCGATCGCGAGGATGGCGAACAGGATGGCGTTCTGGAACCCGGCCCAGCCGGCGGTGTTGTGGCTGTAGATGAACGGGTCGAGCGTGAAGTTCCCGTCGATCGCCTGCTTGACGATGATGTAGAGGGCGAGCAGCAGCACGAAGCCGGCCTCGAACATGATGAAGTAGCCCGTGATCTTGGCCGAGAGGCGGATGTCCTTCTTCGTCAGGACGCCGACGACGACGACCGAGCCGAGGCCCGCGATCATGGCCGTCCACGTGCCGGCGCTGATGCCGAAGTAGTCGAGCAGCGAGTTGAAGAACAGGCCGAACATGACGGGCTGCAGGATCGAGCCGACGATGTAGGTCGCGACCAGCACCCAGCCGAGCCAGATCCCGAGCGGGGGCGCAGTGGCCTCCCAGAGCCAGGTGAAGACGCTGCCGGCTGCGGGCCGGCGCTGGTTCATCACGGCGAAGCTCAGGGCCGTCGGCAGCATCGCGATGGCGACGGCGGCGAACGCGAGCGGCACGACGGCGCCGGTGATCCCCTCCATGAGGCCGACGTTGAAATAGACCGTGAGCGCGAGGCCCATGTATGCGACCCCCATCACCACCAGCTGCCACAGCCCGAGAGCGTTCGTCTGCAGTTGGTGGGTGGGGGGAATTCCTCCCTCACCGGAGACAGAGGCCACGTGAGCTCCCTTCGTGTCGGAGATCGCCGGTCGCGGACCCGAAGACCGTGCGAGAATGAAAAGCTATAGCATCTAGCATGTCAAGAGCCGGATTCGAGCGGGTGCTCGGCCAGCGCCTCGACGCGGACGCTCATGTAGGGCCACAGGGGCAGCGAGGTGACCGCCGCGTGCACCACGGTGGCGTCGGGAGCGCGGTAGAGCGAGACGTTGGCGCGCCGGCCCGGCACCCGCCAGATGCGCACGAGCAGGCCCTGCTCGATCAGCTCCCGCCCGCGCCGGTGCTCGGCGGTGAGCAGCTCCGTCCGGCGCGCCTCGGGCATCCCGTCCGGCAGGCTGAACTCGATGTGGACGAGGAACTCCATCGTCAGCCCGCCGCGCGGGCGGCCTCGGCGTAGGCGGGGTTCACGATCGCGGCGACCGGCCGCCCGGCCAGGAAGTCGACGACCTGGCGCGTCGCGAGCACCGGCAGGTCGGCCAGCGCCGCCGCCGAGTACCAGGCCGCATGCGGGCTGAGGGTGACCGCCGGGAGCGACCGCAGCGGGCTCTCGGCCGGTGGCGGCTCGGCCTCGAACACGTCCAGGCCCGCCCCGGCCAGGTGCCCGTCGCGCAGCGCATCTGCAAGGGCGCGCTCGTCGACGAGCCCGCCGCGGCAGGTGTTGACGATGCGGGCCCCGCGGCGCATGGCGGCGATCGCCCCGGCGTCGATCATGTGCTGCGTGTCGGCGGTCAGCGGCACGTGCAACGTGACGATGTCGGCGCTGGCGAGCGCCTCGGCGAGCGTCGCGGGCACGTGGCCGGCGTCGCGGATGCCGCGGTCGCTCACGTAGCGGTCGTGCACGAGGACACGGAACCCGATCGTGCCCAGCGACGCCGCCACGCGCACGCCGATGCGGCCATAGCCGATCACCGCGACCGTGGTGGTCGACGGACGCGCCGCGTTGGGAAACGCGGCGGGCGCCGCCCACTGCCCGGCCCGCACCGCCCGGTCGAGCTCCACGACGCCGCGGGCCTGGTCGAGCACGAGCGCCAGCGTGTGGCAGGCCACCTCCTCGATGCAGTAGTCGGGCGTGTTGGCGACCGCGACCCCGCGCTCGGTGGCCGCATCGACGTCGATCATGTCGTAGCCGATGCCGAGCCGGCTGATCATGCGCACCCCGGGAAGCGCATCGAGCACCCGCGCCGAGACGGGCGCCCACTGCACGATCAGTGCGCCGGCGCCGGCGCATTGCTCGATCACGTCCTGCTCGCTGCGGCATGCGGCTCGGCGGGCGGCCAGCCCGGCCTCGCCCAGCATCCGCTCCTCGGCGCCGTCGGACGGCAGGTCGGAGTCGGTGACGACGACGAGCGCGCTCACGTCGCGCCCTCCGCCGCCCGCGCGAGCGAGTGCTCGATCCGGCTGGCGGCGACCTGGATGTGGCGGGCCATCTCGGCCTGGGCCTGCTCCGGGTCGCCGCCCGCGATCGCATCGACGAGATCGACGTGGCTCTTGGCGTGCGCGCGCAGCTCGGCGGCGGGCAGGCTGCGCGTCGCCGCGCGCAGGAACGCGGCCACGCGCCCGCGCACCTGGGCCGCGACCTCGTTCAGCAGCGAGTGGTCGGAGAGCTCCCAGAGGAGGCCGTGGAACTCCTGGTCGAGCTCGACGAGCGCGTCCACGCCGCCCGCGTCGGCGGCGTCCAGCATGCTCCCGGCGATCGAGCGCAGGCGTTCCTCGGCGGCGGGCGTCAGCCGCTCCTGGACGCGGCGCACGACGAACCCCTCGAGCACGATCCGAAGCGACGAGATCTCGGCCAGCCCGACCGGCGTCAGCTCGGCCACCCAGGCGCCGCGGCGCGGGATCCGCTGCACGAGCCCCTCGTCGGCCAGGCGGGCGAGGGCCTCGCGGACCGGGATGTGCGACACGCCGAGCTGGCTCGCGATCGTGCGCTCGACGAGCTTCGTCCCCGGCCTGTAGACACCGTCCTGGATCGCCGCGCGGACGCGCTCGGTGACCCGATCGGACAGGCTGTGGTCGCGGAGGCGATCGAGTGCCGTCATCGCGTCAGACGATCCAGCCCTGGGCGGACCAGCCTCCGTCGACCCGCAGCGTCGTGCCGGTCACGAACGACGACTGCTCGTCGTCGGCCAGGTACGCGACCGCGCGTGCGATCTCGCCGGGCTCGCCGAAGCGGTGCATCGGCGTGCGCTTGTGGTAGCGCTCGACGTCGATGACGCCCTCGTCGATGCCCTTCTGGACGAGCGCGGTGCGGGTGACGCCGGGAGCGACGGCGTTGACGCGGATGCCGCGGTCGGCCCACTCGATCGCGAGCACCTCGGTCATCGCGACGACCGCCGCCTTGGCCGCGCCGTAGGCGAGCCGCATCGGGAACGCGTCCCACGCGTTGATCGAACTGATGTTCACGATCACGCCCGACCGGCGACCGAGCATGTGCCGGCCGACGGCCTGCGAGCACAAAAACACGCCCGTTTGCATGATCCCGATCGACAGATCCCAGTCCTTGTCGGAGTACGTCTCGGACGGGCCCGCGATCGCCACGCCGGCGTTGTTCACGAGCACGTCGATGCGGCCGTGGCGGGCGAGGGTCGCGGCGGTCGCCGCCTCGACGGCGGAGCGGCTGGAGACGTCGCAGGCGTGCGCGCTGCCGCCGAAGGCGTCCGCGGCCCGCGCGGCGACCTCCTCGTCGACGTCCCAGACAGCGACGGTCGCGCCGCCGGCGTGGAAGCTCTGGCCGATCGCCTCGCCGATGCCGCGGCCGCCGCCGGTGACGACGCACACCTTGCCGGCCAGGCTCACGACCCTCCCCTCGCGGGCGGCGGCGCGAAGAGCTCGACGACGTGGCCGTCGGCGTCGCGCACGTAGACGCAGCGGCCGCCCGCGTTCGCGCCCGTGTCGACGTCGGCCGGTGGCCCGAGCGGCGTCCCGCCCGCGGCGATGAGCCGTTCGAGCAGGCCGTCGACGTCGGGGCAGGCGACGCAGATGTGGCTGAAGCCGACGTCGGCCGGCCGGCCGCTCACGTGCCCGCCGCGCGGCTCGAGGTACTGGAAGAGCTCGATGCGCGGGCCGCCGCCGGGAAACTCCAGATGCACCATGCGGACGTGCGCGCCGGGCTCGCGCACGATCGCCTCGAGGTAGCCGCCGCGCTTCTCCTGGCTCATGGCCTCGCGCATGCCCAGGCCGTCGCGCCAGAACCGCAGCGCCGCCTCGAGGTCGGAGACCGTCAGGCCCGTATGGGCGATTGCGGTGGCGGGCGGGCGCTCGGCGGTCATGCAGCCTCCCCCGCGCCGGCCTCGCGCTCGAGGCCGAGCGGGTGCCGCGAGAGCACCCGGCAGCCGTCGGCGGTGACGACCGCGACCACCTCGACGCGCACGCCGAGCCCGCCGTGGTAGGCGCCCGGCTCGAGCGCGACCACCATCCCGGGCTCGAGCACGGTGGGGCTGCCCGGCACGATGCGCGGCTCCTCGTGCCAGTGGAAGCCGAGGCCGTGGCCGGTGTGGTGCGGATAGGACTGGCCGCCCGCCTCGACGGCGGAGCGCACGAGGTGGTCGACGTCGCCGGCGACCGCGCCGGGCCGCAGCGCGTCGAGGGCGATCCGCAGCGCCTCCCGCGCCACGGCGTGCATCTCGACCGCGGCCGCGGGCGGCTCGCCGAGCGCCCACGTGGCGCAGGAGTCGCCCCAGAAGCCGTCGTGGCGCGGGACGATGTCGGCGAGCACGAGCTCGCCGGAGCGCAGCGCCCGGGGCACGGGCGGCCCGCCGATGTCCTCGGTGCGCGGGCCGCTCAGGAGGTCGGCGATCACCGTGGTGCGCGCGCCGGCGGCCGCCTCGATCGCCGCGCTCACCGCCGCCCAGATCTCGAGCTCCGAGGCGCCCTCGTGCGTCGCTGCGCGCGCGGCCGCATGGCCCACCTCGCACAGCCGCAGGGCGGCCTCGACCGCCTCGACCTCGCCGGGTGTCTTCGTCGCCGTGAGCAGGGCAAGGCCGGCGGTCGGCGCCCCCGCCGCGCCCGCGATCGCGGGCATCAGGCCGGCGGGGACGCTCGCGCCGTCGACCAGGCTGCGCGCGGCGGTGACGCCGGCGGCCGCCATTGCCGCCAGGAGCGCCGCCTCGGCGCCGGCGACCGGGTCGATCGGCGCCGTCGTGAATCCCTCGTAGGTGTGGGCGCCGTCGCCAGGCGCCTCGTCGGCCGAGCACACGAGCTTGGCCGGCCCCTCGCGCGCGGCCACGACGACGGCCGGGAGCTGGAAGGGCGACGGGCCGTAGCCGACCTCGGTGACGTGCCCGGCCAGCATGCGCACGAGCCCGGGATCGGCGGTCACGAGCGCGTCGGCGTCGCACGTGTCGAGGTAGGCCTGCAGGCGCGGATCGGCCATCAGAAGCCCACTGTCAGGGCGCCGTCGGCGACGATGCGCGCACCGCTTACGTAGGAGTTGTCCGCCGAGAGCAGGAACGACACAACCGCCGCCATCTCGCGCGGCTCGGCGGGCCGGCGCACGGGCAGGCGGCCGCTCTCGACGTAGCCCGTGCGGAACCAGTCGGTCTCGAGCTCGTCCTGGCCGTCGACGACCGACATGCGCGTGCGGACGAATCCCGGCGCGAGGCTGTTCACGAGCACGCCGTGCTCCCCGAGCTCGATCGCAAGCGTGCGCGTCGCGGCGTCGAGCCCGCCCTTGGCGGCGTCGTAGCTGAGCGCGGTGCGCTCGCTGTGGGTGGCATGGATCGAGGTGACGTTGACGATCCGGCCGCCGCCGTGCGCGGCCATGTGCAGCCCGGCCGCGCGGGCGAGCCAGATCGGGCCGTCGAGCATGACCCCGAGCTGGCGCCGGTAGGCCGCGACGGTGAGTTCGGCGACCGTCTGCGGGATGAAGATGCCCGCCACGTTGACGAGCCCCCAGATGCGGCCGTGCTCGGCCGCAATGGCCGCGATCAGGCCCTCGTGCCCGTCGATGTCGGCCACGTCCACCTGGAGCGACGGCGCGAACGAGCACGGTTCGACGTCGAGGCCGACCACGGTGTGGCCGTCGTCACGCAGCCGCTGCGCCACCGCCGCGCCGATGCCGTTTCCGGCGCCCGTGACCACCACCGTTCCCGTTCCCGAAGCTGGCCCCATGCTGGCGAAAGTAAATCGCTATAGCGTATAGCTCGTCAAGTCTTGGCCGCCTGCGCGGGCATCGGCACGGCCATCACTGGATGGTGTAGCCACCGTCCACGATCAGCGTCTGGCCCGTCATCCAGGCGCTGTCGTCGGAGAGCAGGAACACCGCCGGGCCGCCCATGTCCTGCGGCGCGCCGATCCGGCGCAGCGGGTGGCGCAGGGCGATGGCGTCGATCTGATCGTCGAAGTCGGGCCGGTCGACGTAGGCCAGCGGCGTCTTCACGACGCCCGGGGCGAGCACGTTCACGCGCACGCCGTGCGGCCCGGCATCGACGGCGAGCGCGCGCCCGAGGGCCGTCACCCCGCCCTTGGCGGCCGTATACGAGGGATAGCCGGGCGCGCCGATGTGCGCGAGCTGGCTTCCGAGCAGCACGACCGCACCCCGGCCGGCCGCCGTCATCGGCACCAGGGCGGCCCGCGCCATCCGCAGCGTGACGCCCAGGTTCTCGTCCAGGAATGCGGCCAGCTCGTCGTCGCCGGATGCGCGGATGTCCTCGGCCCGCCGCACCGTCCCCGCGGCGTGGACGAGGCCGTCCAGGCGGCCGAAGCGCTCGAGCGCGACGCCGACGACCGCCTCCGGTGCGCCGGCCGTGCGTAGGTCGGCGGCATGAGGGTGCACGCGCCCCGCGGGCGCCGCGGCCGCGAGCTCCGCGAGCGCCTCGGAGCGGCGGCCGGTGCCGACCACGTGCGCCCCCTCCTCGGCGCAGCGCAGCGCGATCGCATGCCCTATCCCCGACGATGCGCCGGTCACGACGACCACGAGTTCCGCGAGCCTTCCCACGACCGCGTAAGCATACGGTCGCCCGCCGCGCCGCCGCCGGCTCTATCATCGCCGCCCGTGAGCCCGTTCGATCCACGCGAGATCCAGAGCACGCCGTACCTGGCGCCGCTCGTGCCGGTTCTGCCCATCCGGCTGCGCCGCACCGAGATCCTGACGATCGTCTACCGCACCGACCCGGCGGCCGCCGACGCGCTCGTGCCGGCGCCCCTGGAGATCACCGGCGACCTGTGCGTCGTCCACGTCTACAAGATGCACGACGCCGAGTGGTTCGGGGTCTACTGCGAGTCCGCTTTCCAGATCCCGGTGCGGATGCCGGACGGCCGCCCGGCCGTGTACTCGCCATTCCTGGTGCTCGAGTCCGACGGCGCGGTCGCCGCCGGGCGCGAGACCTACGGGCAGCCCAAGAAGGCCGGACAGGTCTCGCTCGAGCCCTCCGGCGACCTGCTGGTGGGCCGGATCGGGCGCAACGGGATCGACGTCGCGACGGCGACGATGTGCTGGAAGCAGACGCCGGCCGCCTCCGCCGACCTCGAGCGGCTCGTGCCCGGCTCAGGGCTGAACGTGAACCTGCGCATCCGCCAGGAGGAGGCCGGGCGCGTGAGCCGCGAGCTCGTCGCCCGCTCGTTCGCAGACGTCGTCGAGCATGAGGCGTGGACGGGCCCCGGCACGCTCGAGCTGCGGCCGAACGCCCAGCTGCCCGTGCACGTGCTCGCGGTGGGGGAGGTGATGCTCGCGCTGCACCGCATGCTCGACCTCACGCTCGCGCCGGGCTCCATCGTCCACACCTACTAGCCGCCGGCGCCGGGTTGACCGCGCCGCCCCGCGTGGTATGCGTAGCCGCATGCTGAACCCGGGTTCCACATGGTGAAAGAATCCACCCCGACCCGGATTCGGTCGGTGCGCCGGGCGGCAACGCTGCTCGAGGCCGTGGCGAACGATCCGGGCGGCTGCACGGCCACCGCCGCCGCCGCCGCGACCGACATCCCGGTGCCGACCGCCTACCACCTGCTGAACACGCTTGTCGACGCCGGCCTGCTGGCCAAGGACGAGCGCCGCCGCTACCGGCTGGGCGCGAAGATGGGGCTGCTCGCGGAGGCGTTCCTGGCCCAGGTGTCGGCGCCGACCTATCTGGTCGAGCGGCTGCACGAGCTGGCCGAGCGCACCGGCGAGACCGCCTACCTGTCGGCATGGCGCAGCCACGACGCGGTGCTCCTGCAGATCGTCGAGGGCCACCGCGCCGTGCGCGTGTCGGGGCTGCATCTGGGCTATCGCGGCGCGGCCCACGTGCGCGCGTCGGGCAAGGTGCTCCTGGCGTACGGGCGGCCGGGCACGCTCGAGGACTACCTGCGCACCCACGCCGTCGAGGCCGCGCCGCTGCGGGCCCAGATCGCGCAGGTCCGCCGGGCCGGGTACGCAATCGACGAGGAGGAGTTCGCCGAGGGGGTGGCCTGCATCGCCGCGCCCGTGGCCGACGGGACGACGGCGATCGGCATCTCGGTGCCCGCCGAGCGCTACCGCGCCCTGCGCGGGGAGCTGATCGCCACGGTGGTCGCCGTCGCCGGCAGCGCGGCGGCGCCGCAGATGCCCGCTGCCGGTGACCTGTGACCGAGCGAGAGCGAGGAGCGAGATGAGCGCGGATCTGAGTGGGAAGGTGGCCCTGGTGACGGGGTCGGGCACGGGCCTCGGCCGGGGCATCGCCGAGCAGCTGGCCCGCGCCGGCGCCGACATCGCCGTCGCCGAGATCGACCCCGCCTCGGCCGAGCAGGCGGCTCAGGAGCTCTCGGCGCTCGGCGTGCGCGCCCGCGCCTACCCGACCGACGTTGCCCAGAGCGCGCAGGTCGACGCGGCGTTCGCCGCGGCCAGGCGCGACCTCGGCCGGCTCGACGTGGTCGTCAACAACGCGGGGATCAGCCGGGTCGGCCCGCACACGCACGAGGTCACCGACGAGGACTGGCACGACTCGATCGCCGTCATGCAGACGGGCGTCTTCTTCGGCATCCGGGCCGCGGGCAGGATCATGATCGAGCAGGGCGGCGGCGGCTCGATCATCAACATCTCGTCGATCCGCGGGTTCTCGCCCAACCCCGGCAGGATGACCTACTGCGCGCCGAAGGCCGCGGTGATCATGATGACCCACATCGCCGCCGGGGAGTGGGCCGGGCACGGCATCCGCGTGAACGCGATCGCCCCGGGCGTGCTGCGCACGCCGATGTGGGACTACGACGTCGGCCGCGGCGCGATCGACGAGCAGCTCTACCTCGACGTCGTCCCCGCCAAGCGGCTGGGCACGCCCGACGAGGTCGGGCGCCTGGCCGTCTACCTCGCATCCGACGACTCGGCGTACGTGAACGGATCGTGCATCACCATCGACGGCGCGCTGACCTCGATCCCGGCAGGGTGAGGGTGGCCCGCGACCAGTGAACGGAGGTACACCGATGGCAGTCGACCAGGTCAAGCTCACCCGCGGAGCCGCGCTCGGCGACCGGATCGCGATCCCGCGGCCTGCGCACCGGCTCGAGCGCCTGCGCGCCTTCATGGAGCGCGAGTCGCTCGACGCGTGCGTGCTCTTCGGCCCCCAGAACGTCTGCCACATGGGCGGCTACGCCCGCTACTACGGCGGCCCGGCGGGAATCGTGATCGGCCGCGACGGCCGGCGCACGCTCGCGGTGATGATGGACGAGGTGCCGGTCGCGATCGCCCTCGGCGAAGCCGACGCCGTGATCCCCTACGGTGAGCGCGGGTTCGGCATCAACCTGAACCCGCTGCCGCTGCTCGCGGACGCGCTGGCGCGCACGCCCGAGGTGGCCCACGCCCGCCGCATCGGCGTCTCGGACGAGATCGGGGGCATGGCCGCGCTGCTGCGCGGCGCAAGCGACGCGACCCAGGTCGACGCCGCCGCCGAGCTCTATCGCATCCGGCTGATCAAGGACGAGGACGAGCTCGTGAAGGTGCTGCACGGCTACGAGCTGTGCTGGATCGGCCAGCAGGCCGTCGCCGACGGCGCCCGCCCGGGCGTGACCGAGATCGAGCTCTTCACGGCGGCGCTGGCCGCCGCCCAGAACGCCAACGGCGGCCCGATCGAGTTCCTGACCGACCTGCTCTCGGGCCCCAAGACCGCGGACGTGTGCTGCCCGATCCACGTCGCCAGCCCGCGCGTCGTCCAGGACGGAGAGGCGGTGATCGCCGACGTCGCGCTCGGAGCGCAGGGCTACTGGGGCGACTCGGCCGAGACGCACATCGCCGGCCGCAACGACGAGGTGGCGGAGATGCGCGCGGCGCTGCTGCAGATCCTGGCCAAGGCGTCGTCGGAGCTGCGCACCGGAAACACCGGCGCGGCGATCTTCCACGCGATGCACCGGCGCATCCTCGAGACGTTCCCAGGCGGCGAGTTCCCCCACCACGGCGGCCACGCGCTCGCGCTCTCGTCGTTCGAGGACCCGCACCTGATCCCAAGCGACGAGACGCCGCTCGAGAGCTGGATGGTGATCGCAATCGAGCCGGGCGTGTACTTCCCCGGCCGGGTCGGCGCGCGCGTCGAGAACGTCTTCGTGGTGACCCCCGACGGAGGCGTCGAGCTGCGCGACGCGATGGCCGCGCGGTGAGCGCACCGGGCGAGCTGCGCGAGTACCACCGCCGCATGCTCGAGATCCGCGAGTTCGAGGACGAGGTGATGCGGCTCTTCGCGCGCAACCTCGTCCGCGGCTCGACCCACCTGTGCCAGGGCCAGGAGGCGGTGTGTGTGGGAGCGTGCAGCGCCCTGCGCGCCGGCGACACGATGACCTGCACCTACCGCGGCCACGGCGCCGTCCTCGCGATGGGGGCGCCGCTCGACCGCGCCATGGCCGAGATCCTCGGCAGGGCCGAGGGCCTGTGCACGGGCAAGGGCGGCTCGATGCACCTGACCGACGTCGGCATCGGTGCGCTCGGGTCGTTCGCGGTCGTCGGCGCGCACCTGCCGTTCGCCTGCGGCACGGCGCTCGCGGCGCAGTCGCTGCAGACGGGCTCGGTGTCGCTGTGTTTCTTCGGCGACGGCTCGACGAACATCGGCGCGTTCCACGAGGCGATGAACCTGGCGTCGCTGTGGAAGCTCGGCGTCGTCTTCGTGTGCGAGAACAACCTGTACGGCGAGTACTCGCCGCTGGCCGCGACGACGCCCATCACCCGGCTCGCCGACCGGGCGGCGGCCTATGCCATGCCGGCGGCCCAGGTCGACGGCAACGACGTGGTGGCGGTGCGCGCCGCCGTTGCCGACGCCTGCGAGCAGGCCCGCGCCGGTGCGGGCCCGACCTTCCTCGAGGCGCTGACCTACCGGCACATGGGCCACTCGCGCAGCGATCCCGGCGCCTACCGGCCCGCGGGCGAGCTCGAGCGCTGGCAGGAGCGCGACCCGATCGCGCTGCTCGAGGCGACGCTCGAGGCCGAAGGCACCGCCCGGGCCGACCTCGACGCGGCGCGCGCGGCCGCGCGAACCGTCGTCGAGGAGGCCACGGCGCGCGCGCTCGCCTGGCCCGAGCCGGAGCCGGACGACCGCTTCCAGGGCGTGTGGGCGAGCGGCGGATGAGCGCCGTCACCTATCGCGAGGCGGTGATCCTGGCGCTCGCCGACGAGCTCGCGGCCGACGAGCGGGTGATCGTGATCGGCGAGGACGTCGGCGCCGCGGGGGGCGTGTTCAAGACCACCGAGGGCCTGTTCGACCGCTTCGGCGGCGCGCGCGTGCGCGACACCCCGATCTCGGAGCAGGCGATCGTCGGCTGCGTCCTCGGCGCCGCGGTCATGGGCATGCGCCCGGTCGGCGAGATCATGTTCGCCGACTTCGCGGGCGTGTGCTTCGACCAGATCGCGAACCAGCTCGCCAAGTACCGCTACCAGTCGGGCGCCCAGGCGACCGTGCCGGCGACGCTGCGCATGGCATCGGGCGGGAGCATCGGCTTCGGCGCCCAGCACTCCCAGTGCGTCGAGAACTGGTTCCTGAACATCCCCGGGATCAAGCTCTGTCTGCCTGCCACGGCCGCCGACGCCTACACGATCCTGCGGGCCGCCGTCCGCGACGACGATCCGGTGATCGTGTTCGAGCACAAGGCCCTCTACGGCCGGGTCGGCGAGCTCGCCGACCCGGCCGGCGCGCTCCCCATCGGGCGGGCCGAGGTGGTGCGGGCCGGCGCGCACGTGACCGTCGTGGCCGCCCAGCTCATGCGCCACCGGGCGCTCGAGGCGGCGGGGGTTCTGCAGGACGAGGGGATCGAGTGCGAGGTGATCGACCCGCGCACGATCGCCCCGCTCGACGTCGACACGATCGCGGCGAGCATCGCCCGCACGGGGCGGCTCGCCTGCGTGCAGGAGGCGCCGGCGGCCGGCAGCTGGGGCCAGGCCGTGATCGCCGAGTGCGTCACCACCGGCTTCGAGATGCTCGACGCCGCGCCCGTCCTGGTCGCCGCCGACGCGGTGCCCGTGGCCTACGCCAGGTCGCTCGAGGACGCCACCCTGCCGAGCGTCGAGCGGATCACCGCCGCCCTGCGGGAGCTGGTGCAGGCATGATCGTGCTCCAGAGCCCGGCGCTCGTCGTGCGCATCGACCCCGGGCACGGCGGCGAGATCCTCGACCTGGTCGACGTCGAGAGCGGCCGCCAGCTGCTCGGGCGGCCGCCGTTCGGATCGCGTGCGCCCGCCGCGGGCGACCTCGGCGAGGAGCGCTGGACGGAGTCCTACCGCGGCGGCTGGCAGACGGTGCTGCCGAACGCCGGCAACGCCTGCGAGCTCGACGGCGAGCGGCACGGCTTCCACGGGCGGGCGTCGAACGATCCCTGGAGCGTGGTCGACGCGGCGGCCGACGCCGCCACGCTGCGCTGGACGGGCCACGGCCTGCGACGTCGAGAAGCGGATCGCGATCGAGGACGGCGCGCTCGCCGTGCGCTACCGCATCACGGCACCCGAGCGCGAGGCGGCGCTGGTCGCCCTCGAGCACGTCGCGGTCGGCACCGAGCTGCTCGAGCCCGAGGTGGCCATCGACCTGCCCGGTGCGCTGCGCCTACGAGCTCTCCGAGGCCGACGGGCCGGTCTCGCCGCCGGCGAACGCGGGCGCCTGGCCCCAGGCGCGCCTGCTCGACGGCTCGATCGAGCGCGCCGACCGCTGGCCGATCGCGACGCCGCGCGGGCGGCTGCTGGTCGCCGCGCGACCTGCAGCGGCGCGTGGGCGGCCGTGCGCAACCCCGCGCGCGGCCACGGGCTCGCCCTGGCGTGGGACGGCAGCTGGTTCCGGCACGCGTGGCTGTGGCACGAGAACCGGATCACGGCCGGGCCGTGGCGCCGCAGCACGGAGATGCTCGCGATCGAGCCCTGCACGGTGCCGCACACGCTCGGCCTCGCAGCCGCGGCCGCGGCCCGACAGGAGCGGCGCCTGCGCCCCGGTGAGGAGGCCCGAGCCGTGGATCGTCGCCCGGCCGTTCCGCGGATCGCAGCCGGTGACCGGCGTCGACGCGGCCGGCCGGGTGCAGACCTGACCCGCTAGCGGTAGCGCAGCCGCTCGACGGCCGCGTCGTCGAGCCGGATGCCGAGGCCGGGACCGGTGGGCACCGCCACCCGGCCCCGGTCGTCGAGGGCGAACGGCTCTGCCAGCAGGCCGTTCACGAGCGGCGAGCCCGCCACGGAGTACTCCGAGTACGTCGCGCCGTCGATCGCCGCGGTGTAGTGCAAGGAGGCCGCGACGAGGATCCCCGTCGAGAAGCAGTGCGGCACCACCTCGGTGCGGGTCGCGGCCGCCAGCTCGGCGATCTGGCGCGCGACCGTGAAGCCGCCGCAGCGGGCCAGGTCGGGCTGCAGGACGTCCACGTGGCCGAGCTCGACGAGCGCGCGGTAGGGGCGCAGGCCGGAGTCGGCCTCGCCTGCGGCGATGCGCACCGACACGGCGTCGGACAGCCGCCGGTAGCCCTCGTAGTCGTCGGCCAGGAGCGGCTCCTCGAGCCAGTGGATGCCGAACGGCTCGAGCTCGCGCAGGAGCTGGATCGCGCCCTTGACGGTGTAGGCCATGCCGCCGTCGACCATGAGCGCGCGGTCGGGGCCGAGCTCCTCGCGCGCCGCGGCGACCAGCTCGACGTCGTGCTCGAGGCTCTGCCCGAGCGGCCCCCAGCCGAGCTTGAGCGCGCGGTAGCCGTCCGCGACGGCGCGGCGGGCGATCGCGCGCACCTCGGTGGGCGTCTCGGGCATCACCTCGCTCGCGTACACCGGCATCGCCGCGACGCGCGGACCGCCGAGGAGCTGCGCGATCGAGACGCCCGCCGCCTGGCCGGCGATGTCCCAGAGCGCGATGTCGATCGCGCTCATCACGTGCAGCGCGGCGCCCGCGCGACCGTAGTGGTAGGTGCCGCGGTACATGCGGTCCCAGAGCGCGGCGATCCGGCGCGGATCCTGGCCCACGAGAAGCTCTCCCAGGCCGCGCGCAACCGCGTGCGACGACGGCATCTCGACGATGGTGCGCGCAACGTACGGCGAGGTGTCGGCCTCGCCGAGGCCGACGATGCCCGCGTCGGTGTGCACGCGCACAAGGAACGCGTCCTGGGTGCCGTCGGCGCGGCTCGTGTCGACCTGGTCAAGGCGGAGAATGATCGGCTCGATCGCCGTGATCTGCATTCGGCTTCCAGACGGGTCGGGGAGGGGCCGTGCGATGATACCGACCAGCTGATGAAGGCACTGACGTGGCACGGCGGCACCGACCTGACGCTACGACGAGATGCCGGCCCCCGCGACCGGCGGCGGCGCCGTGCCGTTCCGGGTCACGCTCGCCGGCGTGTGCGGCTCCGACCTGCACCCCTACCGCGGCCACGCCGGGCCGCGCACCCCGCCGCTCGTGCTGGGGCACGAGGCCGTCGGCCGCCGCGACGGCGACCCGGGCCGCTACGTCGTCTTCCCGATCGTCTCATGCGGGTCGTGCCCGGCCTGCCTGCGCGGCGAGGAGAACCTGTGCGCGACCCGCGGGCTGCTCGGCCTCGACCGGCAGGGCGTGTTCGCCGAGACGGTTGCGGTCACGGCGGCGGCGCTCACGCCGATTCCGGCGAGCGTGGACGACCGGGTGGCCGTGCTCACCGAGCCGTTCGCGTGCGCGGTCTCGGCGCTGCGCTACGCCGGAGCCGCCCCCGGCAGGCACGTGCTCGTGCTCGGCGGCGGCCCGATCGGCCTGCTCACAGTGTATGCCTGCGCGATCCAGGGGATCGAGGTCTCGGCGGTCGAGCCGGTGGAGTCGCGGCGCGCGCTCGCCGCGGAGCTCGGCGCGACGCGCGTGGCGGCGGAGCTTGCCGGCGCCGGCCTGCCGCCGGCGGACATCGCGATCGACGCGGTCGGGATCGAGCCGACCTGGCAGGGCGCGATCGCCAACGTGCGCACGGGCGGCTCGGTGACCGTGATCGGGCTCGGCCAGTCCGAGGGCGCGGTCGCGGTCGGCGACCTGGTGCGCCGCGCGATCACGCTGCGCGGCCATTACGCCTACACACGGGCCGACTTCGACACGGCGCTCGCGCTGCTCGCGGAGCACCCGCCGCCGCTGCACTGGCTGACGACCATGCCGCTCGCCGACGGCGCCGAGGCGTTCCGCAGGCTCGTCGAGGAGCCGGCCGGGACGATCAAGGCGCTGCTCGCGGTGCCGGGCTAGATCAGGCCCTCGCGCACGGCCTGGGCGACGGCCTGCGAGCGCGTCTTCGCGTGCAGCTTGGTGGTGACGTCGTGCATGACGGCCTTGATCGTGCGTTCGCTGTAGCTCAGGTGCTCGGCGACCTCGCGCGTCGGCATGCCGTCCGCGACGAGGCGCAGGACGGTGCGCTCGCGGGTCGTGAGCGTGGTGAGCGAGAGGCCGCGCGGCTCGAGCACGTCGCGCGAGACCGTCGCCAGGGTGCGCAGCAGGCTGCCGAGCACGTCGGGCGGGAGCACGCCGGCACCGGAGTGCACCGCGCGGACGCCCGCGGCGAGCGTCTCGGGCGTGAGCGTGTCCTTGGTCAGATAGCCGCAGGCGCCGGCCTGGACGGTGTCGAGCAGCGCCGGTTCGTCGAACGCCGCCGCGCAGATCAGGACGCGCGGCCGCCCGAGCGGGCGCAGCCGGCGCACGAACTCGCAGCTGCCCGCGACGTCGCCGTCGAGCACGACCACGTCGGCGCGCCCGAGGCGCTCGTCGAGCTCGGCCGCGCCGGGGCCGTCGGCCTCCCAGACCTCGTCGATCTCCGCCAGCGCCGCGAGGCTGGCGACGAGCCCGCGGCGGTAGATCGGATGTGGATCGATGATGTAGACCTGCACGGCACCCCCACCGCACCGTTTGCTCACTCGAGCCGCACGCGAGATAGTACGAAAGTCCACGCGCCTTTGCAGAGCATCTGGGGGAGCCATGCCACCTGTGGTGACGACCAACGACACGATCATGTGCATCCACGGCGGGACCGTCGTCCTGACCCCGAAGCAGACTGTGGTCATGGCCCAGGGCGGCGCCGTGCTGCGCGAGACCGACCTGATCGGGGCACCGATCGTCGGCTGCGCCCAGCCGCCGACCATCGCCAGCAAGCCGTGCACGACGGTCATCTCGACGCTCCCGGGCGGGAGCGCCCCGACCGTCATGGTGGGCGGCCTGCCGGCGCACATCTCGACGCTCTCCGGCATCACCGACGGCGTCCCCCCGGGCACCATCATGGTGGCGGCACCGGGCGCGCCGAACGTCCAGGCGTCGTGACCGAAACGGCAGGGGGACACGGTGGATGAGCCCGTCCGCCAGGTCGGCAGGTACCGGCTCGTGCGCGAGATCGGCCGCGGCGGCATGGCCGCCGTGTACCTGGCCAAGCAGGTCGACCTCGACCGCGACGTCGCCCTCAAGGAGCTGAACGCCTTCCACGCCGCCGATCCGGCGTTCGCCGAGCGCTTCGTGCGCGAGTCGCGCGTGGCCGGGTCGATGCAGCATCCGAACATCGTCACCGTGTTCGAGTTCCTGAACGAGGCCGGCACGCCCTATATCGCCATGGAGTACCTCGAGCGCGGCTCGCTGCGCCCGTACGTCGGCAAGACGACGCTCGCGCAGACGATCGGCGTGCTCGAGGGCGCCCTGGCCGGCCTCGCCCAGGCCGAGCGGCGCGAGATCGTGCACCGCGACATCAAGCCCGAGAACCTGATGGTGACGAGCGACGGCGAGGTGAAGATCGCCGACTTCGGGATCGCGAAGGCGCTGACCGACGCCGGCGGCCCGAACCTCACGGCCACCGGCACGACCGTCGGCACGCCCGCCTACATGGCGCCGGAGCAGGCCACGGCCGGCGACGTCGGCCCGTGGACCGACCTGTACTCGGTCGGGATCACCGCCTACGAGATGACCGTCGACCGCGTCCCCTTCCACGACTCGACGACGCCGGTGGCGGTGCTGATGCGGCAGGTCAGCGAGGAGATCCCCTCGGCCGTCTCGGTCGACCCGAGCGTCGATCGCCGCTTCTCCGACTGGATCGACCGGCTGCTCGTGAAGGACCCCGCCAAGCGCACCCAGAGCGCGCGCGAGGCCTGGTACGAACTCGAGGAGATCGCCGTGGCGGCGCTCGGGCCGCTGTGGCGGCGCGAGGCGCGCCTGCTCGTCTCGGGCACCGACCGCGCGGCAGGGCCGCTGACGCCGGCGCCGTTCGACCGCCAGACGCCGCCGCCGCAGGAGGCCGGCAGCGGCTACGAGACCTACCTGGGCGAGAGCCCGGCGGCCGCGCCACCGCCCCCGCCGCCCCCGCCGCCGCCGCAGCGGCCGGACGCGACGCTGCCCGGCCAGCCGATCCCGCCTGCCGCAGCGGCCGCCGCCGGCCAGGAGACCGCCGCGCCGGCCGCGGCCGCGCCCGCGCCCGCCGGGTCGGAGACGTTCCAGTGGCCGGCCCAGAGCCGTGGCGGCCGCCGCCTGATCATCCCGCTGTGCCTGGTCGCGATCGCCGCGATCGCCGCCGGGGCCTACTTCGTCACCAGGGGAGGCGGCTCGTCGTCGTCCGGGTCGGGGACGCACCCGACCACGAAGACCGGCGGAACGGCGACGAAGCTCCCGACCGTCGCGGCCGTGCCCGCCCAGTTCGAGCCCGGCAACCTCCAGAGCGTCTCCGCCTTCGACGGCCACGCCTGGGCGATGCACAAGCCGAAGGAGATCGTCGACCTTTCAAGCAGCGGCACCGCCGTGCCGGTGCAGATGGGCAAGGGCGGCTCCAGCCTGGCGTCGGGCGACGGCGCGCTCTGGGTGAGCAGCACGAACGGGACGGCGGGCGAGATCCGCCGGGTCGCCCCCGGGCAGTCGCCGGCCGTCGGCCCGCCGATCGCCTACGGCAGCCCGCCGGCGTCGCCCCGCGCGGTGGTCAGCGGCGGCACGATCTGGCAGCCGACGCGGAAGGGCCTGCTGAAGATCCCCGAGGGCGGCGGGCGCCCCCAGCAGGTGCAGGGGATCGCGTTCGAGCCGTACTCCGTCGAGCTCGTCGCCGGATCGATCTGGGCGACGGACAAGGGCGGGGAGCACCTGGCCCAGGTGCCGCTCTCGACGCCGAAGCCGGTCGCGACCGTCGTCACCCTGCCGAGCCCCAGCCCCGGCAAGGACGTCGGCTGGATCGCCGGCGACGACTCCGCGGTCTACATCACCACGGCGACCGGCGTCACGAAGGTCGACCCCAAGAACCCGTCCTCGCAGACGCCGGTGCCGGGCCTGCCGGCGCCGCCCGTGCGGATCGACGTCGACAACGGCATCCTGTGGACGACCTCGTACTCACCGCCGTCCGGCACGACCGTGACGGGCACGCTCGAGGGGTTCGACCTCGCCCACCCGGGCAAGCACACGAACGCCGTCACGTTCACGGCGCCCACGGCGAACTACCTCACGAAGCTCGTCCCGGTGGCGGGCGCCTTCTGGCTGACCGTCGTGGGGCCGGGCGGCAAGTCCGGCCTGCAGCCGTTCCGCTTCACCGGCTGAGCCGGGTCAGCCGCCGACCAGCTGGCGGGCGGTCTCGAGCTGGAGCTGGTAGCGGTAGCGGTACTGGGCCGCGGGGCGCTCGATGTCGGCGATCCACTCGCCCCACTTGTGCGGGTCGGTGCCGAAGCCGGCCACGCCCTCGCGCAGCCGCGTGGCCTTGAGGCCCTGGGCCTCGTCGATGAACCACTTGAGCTGCAGGCGCGGGTCGTGCGGGAACCCGGCGTACTTGCCCTGGTCCCAGATCGAGGTGCGCATCTGGAAGAAGCCCAGCGAGTCGCGGTCGCCGTAGTTGTCGTTCTTGAGCCCCGACTCGACCAGCGCCGCCATCACCGGCAGCTCGCGCGGCAGCCCGGCCCGCTGGGCGGCGTCGCCCATCCACGCCGCGATCGCGTTGCGCGACGCGTGGTCGCCGGGATAGGCGCCGATGATGCCGTCGAGCAGGCCGCCGTGACCCCCCGGCGCCGGCGCCGCCGCCGCGACGCTGCCGAGGGTGCCGCGCGCGCCGACGCTCTGGTGCACACCGGCCGCGTTCGGGGAGGCCGGTGCCGAGTGGGCGGCCGGCACGGCGCTCAGGCCGAGCGTCCCGCTCGCCGGCGCGTGCTGGTCGGCGCTCACCGCGGGCATCCCCATCGCCACCGGCGGGGCGTCGGGCACCACCCTGCGCGCGCCCATGAAGTACGGCTTGAAGACGTCGACCGACTCGTACTCGACGTGCCCGCCGGTGTGCGGCGCGGCGATCACCTGGCCGTGGCCGGCGTAGATGACGACGTGGGTCGCGCCCGCGCCGGGGCCCTCGAAGTTCGAGAAGATCAGGTCGCCCGGCTTGAAGTGACCCCACGGCACGGCGTGGCCCTCCTTCACCTGGTCCCACGTCGTGCGCTGGAGGTTCACGCCGATCTGCTTGAAGCAGTACTGCACGAGGCCGGAGCAGTCGAACCCCCCCGGGCTCTCGCCGCCCCAGACGTAGGGCGTGCCGATGTACTTCGAGGCGATGTGGACGACGTGCTGGCCGGGGTCGAGCCCGGCGGCGTGCGCGGCCGCGACGTGATCCACGACGGCGTCGGCGGCCGCGGGCGCCGCGGCGGCGGCCGGTGCGGGTGCAGGCGCCTGGCCGGCGAGCAGGTGCTCGGCCGCGTCGACGTGCTTGGCGCCGGCGCCGTCGATCGCCTGGCGGGCGATGTCGGCAACGTCGCCCTCGACGTGCTGGCGGATGTGCTCGGCGAACTCGTAGACGGCGGCGCCCTCGGCGGCCGCCGCCATGAGCACGCCGGCCAGGCTCGACTTGGATTCGCGCAGCTCGAGCGTGTAGAGCGCCGCTCCGCCGCCCTGGAACTCGGCCGCGGCCGAGTCGAGCCCGGCGTTGCGGCACGCCGAGGCCGGGTCGCGGCGGAAGTCCTGGCGGAACTCCGGATCGGTCAGCAGGCGCTGCAGCACCTCGACCGCGACGGTGCGCTCGTCGCCGCCGGAACCAGGGCTCCGATGGGTCGCCATCGGTGAAGTCTAGATCCGTCTGCGCATGAGCAACGGCCGCCCCACCGAGATCGCGATGGGCAGGAAGAGCATCGCGTAGAAGAGCCCGAAGGCGACCCAGACCAGGACACGCTGGCCGGTCAGGGCGACGATCACCTTGTAGTAGCGGGTCGAGAGCACGATCGCGAACACGGCGCAGCCCAGCAGCCACACGAGCGCGGCCACGGCGTAGATGTCCACGACCGGCGAGAGCTCCGGCGGCTGCGGTCGCCCGGCCAGGCGCAGCGCGAGCCGCTTGCGCGACCGGGCGCGCAGGTTCGGCTGGCCGAGCAGGTCGACCAGGATGTGGTAGCCGTCGCGGTCGAGCAGCGGGTTCAGGTTGAAGAGCGCGCCCACGTAGGCGCCCAGCGCGATCTGGAACGCGATGTCGGCGTAGGTGCCCGAGGCGACCGTCGCCACGATCGCAGCCGTCCCGGCGGCGATCACGTCGGTGACCGGCCCGGCCGCGCTGACGGCCATGCGCCGCCGGCGCGGCTCGAACCAGGCGTCCGACGTGTCCACGAACGCGAACGGGAAGATCAGGATCAGCTTCACCCCGGCGCGGCGCACGCGGCGACCGAACGACGCCACCGTGAGGCCGTGGCCGACCTCGTGGAACGACACGACCGCGAGCCGGCCGAGGATGAACGCGAGCGCGCCCCACCCGACCTTGTTCGCGACCACGAACGGCGTGCCGTGGCGGCTGAGGAAGAGGTGCGCGAACGCCGCCAGCCCGACCACCGCCACCGTGCCCAGGAGCACCAGCCCGGGCACCGAGAAGAGCACCCAGCCGCCGAAGCGGTACATGGCCTGGAAGACGCGGTCGGCGTGTCGGAACTCGCGCTCGCGCGGCACGAGCAGCCGCGCCAGCGTGCTTCCACCCTCGGCGAACGGGTCGAACTCGGGCGCGCCCTCGTCGAGCAGGCCGTGCTCGCCGAGGTCGGCCAGAAGCCGCGCCAGCCGGGCCGGGCCGGCCGCCCCCTGCTGCTCCTCGCTCGCGGCCAGCAGGTCCTCGATCGTCGAGCCCTCGGCGAGCATCCGGATCAGGTCGGCCTCGCGATCGCCCAACCGCAGGTACTTGGAGCCGTCCTCGTCGCGCAGCACCCACCCGCGGCCGTCCTCCTCCTCTTCGAGCTGCTTCAGCGCGCACCCGGGCCGCAGCCGCGGCGCCCCGGAGACGGCCAGGTGGTCGCGCACATCGCCCTGCGCGGACATCGTCAGGCCGACGGCGGCGAGCACCTGCGTGCGGCCGGCGGCCGGGCCGTCGGGGTGGCGCTCGACCCGGATGGTCGTGTCTCCGAGCCCCACCACGCTGCCGTCCCGCAGGCGTGCGCGGCCCTTCAGCGGCCGGCCGTCGACCACCGTGCCGTGGCTCGAGCCGGCGTCCTCGACGGACGTCTCGGCGCCGTCCACGAGCACGCGGACATGCCGCCGCGACACGGTCGGGTCAGACAGCGTGACGTCGTTGTCGTCGGCCCGGCCCACGGTGACCGTGCGCGTCAGCGGCACGCGGGTGTCGCCGATCACGAGGTCGAGCGGCACGTGCACGCCCTTGGCCTGCGGCGCCCCGCAGCGGGCGCAGTAGAGGGCGTCCCGGGACACCTGGCGGCGGCACGAGCGGCAGAGCACGTCAGCCGGCGGGTGGCGGCGCGGGCAGCGGCTGCGCCGACGGGTTGCAGCCGTTCACCGAGAGCGGGAACGGCGTCGGTGGCGTGGTCGAGGCGGCCAGCTCCTCCTCCATCGCCGGCGGGGCGCTGCTGCAGTCGAGGCCGCCGATCACGAGCACGCCGTCGGCGCGCCAGTCGAGCGCCGCCTGCACGCCCGCGGCGTAGGGGGGCAGGGCCTTGCCCGGCGACGCCGGGGTGCTCGTCGTCGCGATCGCGGGCCCCGCGGCGTAGGCGAGGAGCGCCCCGGTCGGGAGCGACGGCGACCATGCCAGCGAGAGCGGCTTCTTGCCCTGCAGCGAGAGCGCCGCCGCGGGCGTCCACGGCCCGATGAAGGCGGTGCCCGCGGTGAAGACGCGGACGCCGGCCGGCTGCGACGTGGACGGGTCGAGCGCCACCGTCGCGATCGAGAGCCCGTCGGGGCTCCAGGTGGGCCGGTCGAGCAGGTAGGTGGGGTCGGGAGCCGTGCACACCGGGGTTGCGATCGTGCCGGTGTCGGGGACATTGACGACACACAGCGCCCCGGTGGAGCCGCCGCCGGTGCCGGTCACGATCTGGGTGAAGGCGAGCAGCCCGCTTCCGGCCAGCGGCGCGAAGGCCGGCCGGTGGTAGTCGCCGCCGCCCGGCACGGTGCGGTCGTCCGAGCCGTCGGCCGCGACGACGTGGATCGTGCCGGCACCCCCGGCGGTCGGCCGGCTGGAGTAGGCGATCAGCGTGCCGTCGGCGTTCCAGCTCGGCTCGGTGTCGCTCGTGCCGGTCGCGGCCGCCGTCAGCGCCCTCGACTGCCCGGTCCCGCCTGCCGGAGCCGTCAGGAGCTGCACGTTCGTCCCGTCGTCGTAGGCCACCGCCGGCTGGGTGGACACGTACAGGTAGACGGTCGAGCCCTTGGCGAGCGCGGCCCCCTTCCCCGGCTTCTGCGCGACGACCGAGCCCACCTGGGAGGCCCCGAGCGGCGCCAGCACGGGGATGATGACGGTCTTCAGGCCCTGGCTCTGGAGGGCCTTGGCCGCAGCCGCGGCCGGCTGGTTTCCGACGTCGGGCACGCCGCCGCCGCCGGGCGCCTCCAGGAACAGGCTGACCGGCGTCTTGCCCGCCACCGACTGGCCGACCGCGGGCTGCTGGCAGTCCTTCGCGAGCGTCTTGGCGTTCGGGTCCTTTGCCGAGGGCTGCACCGGGCCGACCGAGAGACCGGCCGCCTGCAGCGCCTTCTGCGCCGCGCCGAGCTTCTGGTCGCACACGTTGGGCACCTGCACCTGCTTGGAGGCGACGCCGACGATGACCGAGACGGCCTGGCCCGCCTTCAGGCGCACCCCCGGGCTGGGGTTCTGGCCCACGATCTTGCCCGCCTCGCTCGCGGCCACCTGCTTGGTCTTTGCGGGCGCGCTCGAGAGCAACAGGCCGAACTTCTCGAGGTACTTCTGGACGACCGAGGCCTCCTTGCCCTCGAGCTTCGGCACGGTGATCGTGGGCGCGTGCTGCAGCAGCTTGTAGCCGGCCAGACCGAGCCCGAAGATCGCGACGAGCGCGATCGGCACCCACCACGCGATCCACGGCCGCTGGCGGAAGACGGCCTGACGGCTGATGACCACATCGTCGCTGCCGGGCCTGCGCACGGCGATCTCGAACGGATGGTCGACCGGCCGCCCGACCCACAGCGTCTTGCCCGCCTTGGCGATCATGTGGGTGCCCGTGCGCCGCCCCGGCCGCGCCGTGCCGCGCTTCTCCTTGAACGCGAACTTGAGCTTCTGCTCGGGGTCGGTGGCCGAGAACTCGAGCTCGATCGGGGCGTTCGCCAGGTTGCGCACCGCGAAGGCGAACTTGCCCCGCCGGCGGCCGGTCGCCCGCTCGGGGCGCATCTCGGTCTCGACCTCCTGATAGGGCGCGACGGTGAGGCGGGCAGAGGCCGAGCCGGCGTCGGTGCTCGTCGCCCGCGAGGCGGCGACCACCCGGATGGGCCAGTCGCGAGCCTCGGCCTGCGCCGCCCGCGGCGGGTGCAGGTGCACCTGGGCGTCCTGCTCGTAGCGGCCGCTGGGGGCGCCGTAGGGCACGAGGTACGCGGTGGCCGGCGTGATCGTCCACCAGCCGTCCGGCAGACCCTCGACGCGCAGGTCGTAGTTGTCGACGATGCCGCTCTGGTTGCGGATCGACGCGACGAGCGACACGGTCTGGCCGGGCCCGGCGGTCACCCGCACGCCCTCGCGCGGATCGGCGTCGTCGGTCAGCGACCGCAGCGTGATCGAGACCGCGTCGGCGGGGCTGCGGTCGCCGCGCGTGCCCGGGATCGGCCGCATCCCGGGCGGCACCTGCTCCGGCCCGGGGTCGGGCCCCGCCGGTGGCCGCACCGCCGGCGTCGCGACGGTGGGATCCCAGCGCAGGTACTCGCCGCAGAACTGGCAGAAGTCCGTGTCGTCGGGGTTCTCCCGATGGCAGGCGGGGCAGGCCCTCACGCGATCTCGGTGGGCGCGTCCGGGGGCGCGGGCGGCGGCGTCTTCGGCTTCGGCGGCTGCTTCACGCGCAGACGATACCGCGCGTTGACAGGCTTCAGCCGATCGATCGCGCGGGCGACGGCCGCCTGCCGCTCGACCGGGATCGTCGTGTCGCAGTAGACGACGAACTCGCGCGGGGCGGAGGGCGGATCGGAGCCGGCGTCGACCGAGAAGGTCACCCCGCCGCCGTCCTCGACGCGCAGCGGCAGGCCGGGGAACGCGGTGCGCAGGCCGAGCTCGAGGCCCGGCAGCGTCCCCCGCGACTGGGCGATCGCCGACGCGAAGCGCACCTCGTCGCGGCGGTCGGCGAGCGAGCGGCGCTCGTCCTCGGCCAGGCCGAGCCACGACGCCATCAGCGCCAGCATCGGCGCGGGCGCGGTGTCGGCGGCAAGCTGCGCCGGCATGCAGTCGAGGCTCGCCACCACCGGGTCGAGCACCCGCTCGAGGCTGCCGACGAAGCGCTGCGCCAGACCCTCGGCCGCCGCGTCGAGCTTCGGCGGGTCGCTGTAGACCGCCGGCAGGTGCCCGCGCAGGTAGCGGCGCGCCGACGCCGCGGGCGGCGGCTCGATGTCGGCGTGCACGCGCTCCGGCCGGTGCATGACGACGGTGGCAAGCGGCTCGGTGGGACGGCTCTGCTCGGCCACCTCACACCTCCCTGTGGGCGGCCTTGACGATGTGCGCGCCCGACGCGATCAGCTCGTGCGGCGCGATCTCGAGGTGCGATCCGAGCGCCTTGGGCTCCTGCTTGCCGGTGGCGAGGTCGGTCTCGTACACGCGCAGGATCTTGACGAACTCGACCCCGGGCACCTGGTGGACGACGCCGAAGAGCTCGCCCTGGTTGAGCGAGCGGCCGAACTCCCAGCCGCTGCCCGGGCCGTGCGGGTTGCCGCCGATCAGCGGGTTCAGGTAGGTGTAGAGCATGCGCTCGATGTCGAGCTCGACCCGGCCCGGGTCGGCGCCGATCGCGGCCTGGACGTCGACCACGACGCTCACGCCGCGCAGGGGCACGGGCGCCAGGTGGACGCGTGTGCCGACCATCCGGCGCGGCTCCAGGTGGGCCGCGACGACGGCGAGCAGCTCCTCGCCCGGCGTGAGCTCGGCCAGCTCGAGCCTGCGGGCCGAGTCCTCGACCATCGGCAGGAGCCGCAGCCGGATCAGGGCGTCGTCGGGGTCGGGCGGGATGCAGAACACGCGCGCGACCTGGCGCGACGCCTCGCGGCACAGCGCCTCGAAGTCGTCGGCCGTCACCGCCCGGTAGCGCGTCCGCAGCTCGAGCGGAGCGCGCCTGCGGGCGTCGTCGAGCGTCTCGCCGTCGACGCCGCCCGTGGCCGCGACCGGGTTCGTGACGGCGGCGACGCCGGGGATCGACGACTTCAGCACCGAGAGCATCCCCGCCGCCAGATTGCCGCGCCGGCCGCCGCCGCTGCGGTACCCGGACATGCGCACGAGCGCACCCTTGGGCGGCACGCGCCCGTACTGGCGCCACGTGCCGTCGCCCGCGTTCACCGCCGTCCCCAGGTGCACCTCGCCGGCGGCTGCGTCGAAGAGGAAGTGGGCGTCATCCGCGCCGCTCTCGGCGAAGCTGTCGACCCGCTCCCACCGCTCCCAGGTCTCCTCGCGCGGCGGCAGCACTTCGAGCGTCTCCGAGCCGGTGAGCGTGAGCGCCGGCGCGTAGCGCAGCCGGAACGTCTGCCCGGCCGTGCCGTCGCTCTCGCCCAGGAGCTCGGCCCGGCGGCGGGTGGCGTGCATCGCCGGGATGCGCGCGCCGAGCGCGCCCGCCGTGATCGAGTAGATCTCGGGCGGCAGGGTGTAGGCGGCCGCCACCTCGGCGCGCGTGTAGGGGTCGACGCGGCAGCGGATCCAGTGCAGCTTGCGCTCGCCGACCGTCGCCATCCCGGTCTGGGCGGGCAGCTCGAGCTCGACGACGCCGCTGCCGTAGTTGAAGCCGCCGGTGTGGTCGGCGAGCACGGCCGCCTCGCGCCAGCCGAGCGCGCCCTCGCCCGTCGAGTACTCCCACCGCAGCGGCGGGTCCTCGGGATCGACGCCGGCGCCGCGTGCCTGCGAGCACTCGACCGCGACGCCGACGACGAGGCGGGCAAGCGGCGTCTCGAAGCCCAGGTAGAGCGCGTCGCCGGGCACGGGCGGGGCGGCGAACGGCGCCTGGTCGCCGCCGCGCGGGCGGGCGACGCCGGAGCCGACCGGCACCTCGCGGGCCACGCCGTCGTGCTCGATCAGGTATGCCTTCGGCCGCAGCGCCGGGATGGTGAAGTCGGCCGCCGTCTGGAAGACGATCGACTCGTCGCGCGGCGTGCGCAGCGTGCCGACCTCGGTGTCCCAGGCGGGCACGGGCACGGGCTCGGTCGCCGCCGCCGCGAGCCGGAAGCGCACCTCGGTGGCGGCCGGCGCGGGCGGCGCGAGCGTGATCCCGAGCAGCTCGAGCAGCGCCACGTGCAGCTTGTCGGGCACGCGGTTCAGCCGGTAGACGAGCATGTCGGTCATCCACGCGAAGAGCTCGATCAGCGTGATGCCTGGATCGGAGACGTTGTGCTCGGTCCACTCGGGGCAGGCGCGCGCGATGCGGGTGCGGGCCTCGTTCACGAGATCCTGGAAGCGGCGGTCGTCGAGCTCGACCTGGGGCAGGCTCACGATTCCTCCTCGGACGGGACGAGATAGAACGGGTACACCAGGTTGCGCACGTCGTTCGTCGAGCGGATGCGGTAGGTGATGTCGATCAGCAGGCGGCCGCGCCTCGCGCTCGGACAGGTCGAAGTCGACCTGGAGCACCTGCGCGCGCGGCTCCCAGCGGTCGAGCGCGACGCGCACGTCGTGGTCGATGCGGCCGAGCGTGTGACCGTCGATGCCGGAGAAGACGTGGTCGTGGATCGCGCAGCCGAACGCCGGCCGCATCGGCCGCTCGCCGGGCATCGTGCCCAGGATGACCGCGATCGCCTCGCGGATGTCGTCGTCGTGGGTGACGAGCGCGAGCGCGCCCTGGCGGTTCACCCGCATCGGGAAGGCCAGGCCGGAGCCGATGAAATCGCCGTGCATGCTCATCCGAGCGACACCTGCGCGCCGCTGACCGAGACGGTGCCGCTGGCCTGCACCGTGATGCTCGCGCCCTTGATCGTCAGGTCGCCCGGTCGCCTCGATCGTGAGCGACGAGTTGGCCTTCACGTTCACGTTCTGGCCCTCGATCGACGTGTCGTCGGTCGACTTCTGCGTGTGCTTGCCGCTCGCGGTGATCTCGACGTCGGCGTCGGTCTCGATCGTGATCGCGTCGGCGGCGTGCACGGTCGCCCTGTGGTCGGACCGGAGCGCGAACGAGCCGTCGGTCTGGACGAGATCGTCGCCGGGCTGGTCGCTGCCGTTCCAGAGCGAGCCGAGCACGTAGGGGCGGCGCACGTCGCCGTGCTCGAACGCCACCAGCACCTCGTCGCCCGCGATCGGCATCATCAGGAGGCCGCGGTCGCTCCCGGCGGCCGGGCGAGGCGATCCGCGCCCACCAGCCCTCGATGTCGTCGCCGAGCGCCGGGTAGCGGACGCGCACGCGGCCCATGCCGTCGGGGTCGGAGTTCTGGGTGACGATGCCGACGACGACCGAGCCGCCCCAGCGCTCGACCGGCGCCGGGCTCGAGCAGGTCGACCAGGCTGCGCGGCGAGCGACCGGTGACGGCGAAGCGCGTCTCGTAGCCCTGCCCGACGCGGTAGACGTGGCTCGCCGCGCTCAGCGTGTAGGTGCCGCCGTAGAGCTGGCCGACGCCGTCGATCTGCACGCGCACGCCGGCGGCGAGCGCCGGATTGCCGCGGCACGTGCCCTCGGCCTCGACGTAGGCGTTGGCCAGGCGCGACGCCATGCTGGTCGCGAGCGCGTCGGCCTCGTCGGAGGACAGCACCGGCCGGTCGGCCATCGTCATCGAGCCGCCGCCGAGCGCCGAGCCGACGTCGCCGCGGTCGATGCCGATGTCGGAGTCGGACGTGCCGGCCGACTGGCGCGACTCGATCACGTCCTTGGACGACGGGTCCCACGAGCGCACGACGACCTCGTCCACCTGCTGCACGCCGGTCACGCGCGGGCGAAACGTCCACAGGTCCTCGCCCCAGCGCAGCGTCGGCGGCTCGTCGCCGGCGTCGCTCGTCGCCTTCTGGAAGCTGAGCGCGCCCTGGTCGACCGAGACCTCGAAGTCGATCCGGCGGGCGAGCCGCCACAGGAACTCCCAGTCGGTCTCGTTGTTCTGCTGCACGAAGTCGTGCACGTCGCCCGCGCTCGAGATGGTGCCCGCGTCGAGCCCGGCGCGATCGGCGACCTTGGCGGCGATGTCGTCGGAGCTCATGTTCTGGTAGGTCTCGGTGGTGCGCGAGCGGTTGAGCACGTGCGAGTCGTCGTAGCCGCGCGCGGCCAGCACGGCGCCGTGGCGGCCGAACTCGGGCTCGACGGCCGCGATCTGCCCGGAGAGCACGAGCTGGAGCGAGTCGCCGCCCGCCGCCGCGAGCCGGATCTCGACCTTGGCGCCGACGGTGAGCGGGCTCGAGTCGATGTGCTCGAGGCGGGGGTCGGCGATCCGCAGCATGAAGGCGGCCGGCAGCATGAAGCGCTGGTCGGCGCGCACCTCGAGCAGGTTCGCGGCCAGGGTGGCGTCGAGCGGGTCGCCGTCGATCGTCACCTCGACGCCGGAGATCAGCGGCAGCGGGGTCATCGCTCGACCCTCGGCACGGTCAGGGTGCGGCCGCGCGGCAGCGCGAGCGGATCGTCGATCCCGTTGGCCTCGGCGATCGCGCGCCAGCGCGTCGGGTCGCCGTACATCGCGTAGGCGATCGACTGCAGGCTGTCGCCGTCGCGCACCGTGTGCATGCGCAGGCCGGCGATCCCGGCGGTGGTCGGGTTCTGGCGCGGGCCGCCGCCGGCGCCGACGACCTTCTCGACCTGGGTGAGCGTGAGGTCGGCGACCGCGCGCAGCGGCGTGCCGTCGACGTCGAAGAGCGTGAAGCGCACCCGCAGGCTGGTGGCGACGGCCGTGAAGCTCGACACCTGCCCCCACGAGAACGTCACGGTCGGCGGGCGGGCGGTCTTCTTGCCCGACTCGACCTCGGGCTGCACCTCGAGCATCGTGAAGAGCTGGTCGGTGACGTCGGCGACGTCGTCGTTGTCGGTGTCGGCCGCGTCGAAGAGCAGCGTCAGCGTCAGCTCGCGCGGGTCGCCGCCGATGAACTCGCGCTGCGGGAACTCCTCGGAGAGCTGGCGGCCGTCGCTCCAGCGGTTGGCCTTGCTGACCGTGTAGTCGGTGGGGTTGAACCAGCACGTGAGCGCGTCCTGTCCCTCGATCAGGAGCTGCGCCTGCTGGAACCCGGTGGTGGAGTCGGAGCCTGGCATGTCAGTCGGTGAGCACGAATCCGCGGTGGGCGATCTCGAGCGACTCGGTGGCGGCGGTGTGCGAGCGCGCGTTCAGCACGGGCCCCTCCCAGCGCACGGGGAACGCGCCCTCGAACCCCCACCGCCGCACCGGCGAGCCGTCGGGGCCGAGCAGCGAGACCGAGATGTTGCCGCGCTTGCCCGCCGACTGCGTCTTCAGGAACCAGTCCATGAGCCCGGTCTCGTGGGTGATGCCGCGGGAGAGGACGAGGTTGGGGTAGCGCATGCGGCCGCGCAGCTTGTGCACGAACGCGTTCTGGCCGCCCTCGGCGTACTCCTCGATCTCGTACTCGGCGGCGAGCCCGTGGCAGTGGGCGAAGCGGCCGATCGTGCAGTCGTCGGCCGTGACCAGGAAACGCAGCCCGCCGACCGGGTCGGGCGTCTTCGAGCCCTTCTTCGTGCTGCGGTCGGAGCCGTTGATCGCCGTCATCACCTGCCTGCCGAGCTGCGTCGCGTCCTGCTCGGCCTTCTGCGCCGTCTGCTCGGCCTGCTGGGCGTCCTGGTTGGCGTCGTCGACGGCCTGGTCGGCCTGATGCTCGGCGTCGGACACCTGCTGCTGGAAGCTCACGGCCACTCTCCCAGCAGGTTCGCCCATCCGCTCGCGCTCGGCCAGCAGGTCGCGCCGGAGGCGGTCGACGACCTCCTCGTACATCTGCTCGTGCGCGACGTCCTCGCGCGCGTCGCTCGGCCGCCGCCGCGGCCCGCTCGGCCGCCGCCGCCGGGGCCGCGATCGCGGAGGCGGTCGGGCATGTGCGGGACATGCGGGACGTGCGGCATGTGCCCGTCGGCGGACGCGAGCGCGTGCCGGGCGTCGGCCTCGAGCCGGTGGGCGGCGCCCGCCGCCGACTTCTCGAACTGCACGACGGCGCGGCCCGCGCGCGAGACGCTCGAGCGGCACCTCGGCGGCGGCCGCCAGCGCGGCCGCCTTGGCCGCGGCGGCGCCGGGAATCGCCGGCAGGTGCGCGCCGCGCACGTCGCGCTCGGCGGCGCGCAGGCCGCGGCCGGCGGCGCGCTCGGCGCCCTTGAGCGCCGCCTCGGCCCGGCGCACGACCGGGCGGTCGAGCACCTGCTTCTCGAGCCGCTTGCCCAGGTTTGCGAGCTCCTTCTCGGGATCGCGCAGCGCCCCCTCCAGCCGGTGCTCGGCGCCCTCGACCCCGTGCGCGAGGCCGCGTTCGAACGCCCCGACCCGGCGGACGTCGCGCGTCGCGGTGCGCACGAGGCCCGTCGTCGCCCGCGCGAGCGGCCGCACCAGCCTGGCCGCGCTTCGCAGCATGCCCCGCTCGGCGCCCTCGGCCTGGCGCAGGAGCTGACCCGGCTCGCGCTCGAGGTGATGCGCCTCGCTCCACGCCCGGCTGCGCAGCGACCGGCCCTCGCGCTCCAGGTGATGCGCCTCGCCCCAGGCCCGGCTGCGCAGCGACCGGCCCTCGCGCTCCAGGTGGTGGGCCTCGCCGACCACCCGGTCGCGCACGCCGAGGGCCTCGTGCTTCAGGTGGTCGTATTCGTGCACGGCGCGGTCGCGCCACTCGCCCGCGTCCTTCTTCAGCTTCGACCACTCGCCGCGGGCGGCGTCGGCGATGCGGTGGCCGAGCGCCTCGACCTCCTTCACCTCCTCGTAGTGCTGCACGACCCGGGCGGCGCCGATGCCGACCCTGGCCGCGCGGTAGGCGGCGACGCCCTGCCGCGCGACCGCCCTCGGCGGCCTCGCGCGCGCCCTCGTGGATGTGGCGCACGACCACCTGCGAGCGCCGCGGCGGGCCCGGCTCGCGGATCACGTGCACCACCGGGCGCGGCGCGGCCGGCGCGGCCCGCTCGGCCTCGTGGGCGGCGTGGTAGCGCACGGCCTCCTCGTGCGCCTCGTCGGGCGCGTCGGGGGCCTCGGCGGGGGCGGGGGCCGGGACGGGCGGCGGGGTGCGCGAGAGCCGGAAGCGCGGCCCGACCTCCTCGACGGCGCTGCGCAGCTCCGTCCCGCGGGCGACCGCCGGCCGCGGCCGCGTCACCGGCTCGGCCGGCGCCTCGAGGAACGACGGCCGGTCGTAGTCGGCCGCCGCGCCGCCCGCGAACGGCACGCCCTCGGCGACGCCGTCGCCGAACATCCACCGGGTGGCGAAGTCGCTCAGACCCGACGCGGCGACGGGCGCGGCCACCACGGCCGCCGCGGCGGCGGGCCCGGGGCGCGAGCCGGCGCGAGGCGGCCAGGCGCTTGGGCCGGCGCCGCTCGGTCACGGTCTCGGCCAGCCGGCGGTCGGCGGCGCGGCGCAGGTGGCGCCGGCGCGTCAGGCGCGCGCCGAGCCAGCCCGGGCCGCGGTTGTGCGCGAGCGGCGGCATCCGTCAGCCGCCCTCGCCGCGCGACCAGGCAAACGCCTGCGCCAGGTCGAGGAACCGGCGCCGGTCACGATGCTCGAGGTCGAGGATCGTGTCGAGCTGCCAGTGGAAGTGGCCTGCGAGTTCGGCCGTCTCCGAGACCAGCATGTCGGGAGACGGCCGCATCATTCCCCCGACGCGACGTCCTCGATCTGGCTCAGGTCGACCTCGAACTCGATCCCGCACGCCGGGCAGTCGACCCGCCCGGCCGGCTCGCCGTCGGAGTTGATGCGCTCGTAGAGCCGCTGCAGGTGGTCGAAGTCGGCGGCGTAGAGGTTCTCGATCACCGCCGGCGTGATCGCCGTCAGATCGCCGATCCGGGTGACGACGCGGGCGAGCAGGAGCACGGTCAGGTAGGCGTCGTTCTCGCGCACCGCCGGGTCGCGCAGCGGCTCGAGCTCGTCGCGGGCGGTGGCCAGGCGCATGACGCCCTCGCGGTGCACCGCGCCCGCGGGGTCGACGTAGCCGCGCGGCAGCGTGAACGCGTACTCGGTGCGCAGCGTCGTTGGGCGCAACGGCCGCCATCACATGCGCTCCAGGCCCTCGTGGCAGATGTGGATCTCCTCGACGGCGACCTCGTTGCCGGACGGCGTTCAGCGCCGCAGCCGGTGTACTTGACCGGCCAGCCCTGGTCGAACTTCCAGGTGGCGATCGTCTTGCCGGTGTAGTCGATCAGCGCGATGTTGCCGTCGACGCGGGCGTTGTCCGGCCCCTCCTGGATCACCGTCTGGCGCCACTTCCACACGTCGAGGCTCTCGTCGACGCCGCGCTTGAGGACGATGTGCGACCACACGGTCGCGCCCGGCACGCGCCGGATGGTCGGGCCGGCCGTTGTCGTCGACCGAGTGCTGCTCGATGACCGTGGTCTCGGAGTCGAGGCCGGTGCACTCGCGGAACATGCCCACGCCCTCGTGACCGCCGAGGTCGAGGCGGAAGTGTGACGCGGGTCGTGGCTGCTTGGTTGGCATTGCGGTGCTCCCTTCCGTACGGGCTTACGAGATCTCCGACGCGCCCGCGGTGTACTGGCTGATGCGGAAGATGACGAACTCGGCGGGCTTGACCGGCGAGATGCCGATCTCCATCACGACCTGGCCGGCGTCGATCACGTCGGGCGGGTTGGTCTCGCCGTCGCACTTGACGTAGAACGCCTCGTCGGGCGTCGCGCCGAACAGCGCGCCCTCGCGCCACGTGCGGGTGAGGAAGCTCGACACCGAGATCCGCAGCCGGATCCAGAGGCGCTCGTCGTTGGGCTCGAACACGGCCCACTGCGTGCCCTCCATGATCGACTCCGAGATGTAGTTGAACAGGCGGCGGACGTTCAGGTAGCGCCACTCGGGGTCGCTCGAGAGCGTGCGCGCGCCCCAGACGCGGATGCCGCGGCCCGGGAACGCGCGGATGCAGTTGATGCCGCGCTGGTTCAGGCCGCCCTGCTCCTCGTGCGTGATCTGGAAGGCGAGCCCGTTCACGCCCAGCACGACCTCGTTGGCCGGGCGCCTTGTGCACGCCGCGGGTGTTGTCGGTGCGCGCCCACACGCCGGCCATGTGGCCGGACGGCGGCACCATGATCGGCCGCCGCGTGAGCGGGTCCATCACCTCGAGCCACGGGTAGTAGAGCGTGGCGAACTTCGAGTCGTAGCCGGCCGTCGACATGCGCCACTCGAGCACGTCCTGCGGCAGCAGGTCGGGCGGCGGGTCGAGGATCGCGATCCGGTCCTTGGCCGCCTCGGCGTGGGCGATCATCTTGCCCTGGATGTCGCGGAACATGGTGTCGTCGCCGCTCTGGGCGATCGTCGCCAGGTCGGGGATGCACAGCATCGTGATCTCGTCGACCGCCGCCAGGCCGCCCAGCCCGCGGCGGTGGGCGACGTCGCCCTCGAACTCGGTCGGGTCGACGGCCACCGGCTCGACGGCCGGCACGCTCAGCGTGTAGGTGCCCTCGCGCGGGGCGGCCTCGGCGGACGCGCCGCTGACCTCCTCGAGCGTGACCAGCGCCGAGCCCGCGTTCACCTTGGTGGCGATGTTCTGGCGGCCCTTCTTGAGCGTCAGGCCGTCGAACTCCTCGCGCTGCGGGCCGGCGGTGACGACGACGCGGTAGGTGGCCTGCCTCGGCCTTGCCCTCCTCGCCGTCGCCGCCGCGGCCGGCGCCTCGGGCGTGATCTCGATCGACACCTGGTCGGTGACGCCGTCGCGCGCCGTCGCGCGGAAGAGCTCGACGCCCGTCGCCGCTCGCGGCCGGCAGCGCGGCCTGCGCCTGCTGGCCGCCGTCGGCGCCGCCGACGCGCACGATCCAGCACACGCCGCCGCCGTTCTGGAAGAAGCCGTAGACGGAGTGCGCCAGGTAGGCGCCGGGCATGAACGGGCCGTTCTCGGGCTCGGTCGGGTCGCCGTAGAGCTTGGCGAACTGGGTCCAGTTCGAGATGCGCATCGGCCGGTTGACCGGGCCGCCGGGCGCGATGCCGACGAACGCGGCGACGGACGTCCCCACGCCCTCGATCGGCTTGGACTGGGCCGGGATCTCCTCGACGTAGACGCCGGGAGTCAGGTAGCTGGGCATCGTGCTGTCACCTTCCTTCGTTCACGCGCAACTCGTTCAGCAGGGCTCGGGACGGGGACACCGCGACGCGGCGCGGCTCGGTGCCAGACCCGTCCAGGATCTCCATCTCGCCCTCGTCCCGCGGCCACAGGATCACCTTGGTGCCGGGGACGGCCTCGCGCGCCTGGACGCCGATCTGCATGGCGAAGTGCGAGCTGCGATCGAGCAGCAGCACGTCGGGCCGCAGCCGGCGGACGCGGTCGAGGATGTCGGGGGCGGCGCCGTTGCCGACGACCACATCCGCGCCGCCGCCGGTGAGGACGTCGGTCATCCCCACCAGGGCCACCGGCTCGAGGTTCGCGAGCAGCACGCACGGAGGACGCGGGATGGGGGTCGGCCACAGGCGGGCAGTGTGGCCGGGCGATCGCCGGCCCCGGCCAGGGGATCTCGGGCAGCGCTTCGCGCATCTGCACGCTGCCCGACCGGGCAGGCCGGGCCTCAGCGCAGCGTGACGTCGATCGAGCCGCCCGGGACGGTCGACCGTGACCTCGGCCTCGGCGCCCGACGCCGCCCGCACCTGCAGCCGATGGCGGCCCGCGCGCACGGACGCGAGCGTGAAGCGGCCGCCGGCGTCGGTGACCGCGAAGCCGCCTGTCTCGGGCAGCACGACCCAGGCGCCCGCGGCCGGGGCGCCGTCCTTGCGCGTGCACCGCGCCCGACATGCGGTGCAGCTCCTCGACGCCGGCGGCGGGACGGCCGCGCAGCCGCATCCGCAGGGTCTGCGTGCGCACCGGCGGGGCCTGGTCGACCTCGCCGCCGGGACGGCACCACACGCCCACGCCGAAGTCGACCGACGCCTTGTGGCGACCGCCGAGCGCGGCCCAGAACGCGGCGCCGAAGCCCTCGGCGGGCGGCTGCGCAACCCGCGTGAGCAGCTGGTGGTCGTAGGCCCAGTCCTCGGCGAGGGCGCCGGTGCGGACGTCGTCGGGCAGGGCCGGGTGGGCGTAGGCGACGGCGAGCGCGGCCGAGAGCAGGCCGTGCTCGCTGCTCGGCCGTGTCCGCCCACGCGGTGATCACGTAGGACACGTCGATCAGCACGGGCGGAGGGCGCTCGATCGTGCGGCCGTCCACCTGGGCGTGCTCCCATTCGACGCGGCGCTCGGCGCGCGACTCGGCGACGGCGTACAGGTACAGGTTGAGCGCCGGCGCCTTGAGGCCGGCCGCCCAGGCCTCGGTGGGGGCGGCGAACGACACACCGGCCCCGTCGATGCCCCGATCGCCGAGCTCGCGCTCGAAGAGCGCGCGGATCGCCGCGTCGAGGTCGCCGAGCACGGTGTGCATCCCGCCCGTCGTCGCGGTCGCGTGCACGGCCGACACGCTACCGGACCGCCGCGATGGGCGAACGGGCAGACGTTGGGGCAGGCCGTCTACACCAACGGACGGGCCGCGCGCACCGGCTCGGCGCCGGCCGCCATGACCTTGTCGGAGTAGAACTTCGCCTCGCCCGCGCTCATCCCGGCCAGGAGCCGGTGCAGCGCCCGGTCGGTCGCGCTGCGCGGCGGATCACGCTCGACCAGGCCGTGCGGCCTGTTCAGCCAGAGCGCCAGCTCGCGCACGAGCTGCGCCACCTGGCGATCCTTGAGGTTGCGACGGGTGTACGTGTACACGCTGCCGCGATCGCCTCGGAGCCCCGCAGGGCGTGGTTCGCTCACCGCCCCACCATAGTGGCGGGCGCCGGCGCGTGCTCAGACCGCGGTCATCCCCCCGTCGGCCGCCCACACCGCGCCCGTCACGTAGGGCGTCAGATCTGATGCGAGGAACGCGATCACCGCCGCCACCTCCTCGGGCTCGCCGGGGCGGCCGAGCGGGATCCCGCGCAGCAGCGTCTCGGCGTCGGACGGGGTGACCCAGCTCGTCATCGGCGTGTTGGTGTAGCCGGGGATGACGCCGTTCACGCGGATGCCCTCGGTCGCGTAGTCGGCCGCCATCACCCGCACGAGGCCGTAGACGCCGCCCTTGCTGGCGCTGTAGGCGTCGTAGCCCGGCGCAACGCCGTAGAGGCCGGTCGGCGAGCACGTGCACACGACCGCGCCGCCCCCGGAGGCAAGCAGCGCGCGGATCCCGTGCTTCGCGGCGAGGAAGATCCCGGTCAGGTTGATGTCGATCGTGCGCTTCCAGACGTCCAGGGAGAGGCGGTCGGCGCGGTCGTCCTGACCGGCGAGCTGGACGCCGGCGTTCGGCACCACCACGTCCAGGCCGGCCCAGGTCGCTGCGGCGCGCTCGACCGCGGCGGCGACGTCGTCCTCGCTCGTGACGTCCGCGCGCAGCACGAGCGTCTCACCGCCGCCCGCGGCCGCGATCTCGGCGGCGACGGCCCCCGCCGCGGCCTCGTCGAGATCGATCAGGCCGACCTTCGCGCCCTCGGCCGCGAACCGCAGGGCGGCGGCGCGGCCCATCCCGCTGCCGGCGCCGGTGATCACCGCGCGTTTGCCTGCGAGCATGCTCATGATGTCCCCCTCCTACTCACCGACGTACGCGGTGACGTTGATCTCGACCCGGATGCCCGGCACCTGCCGCAGCCCGCTGCCGACCGTCGTTCGCACCGGCCGCGGCTCCGGGAACCGGCGCGCGTACACGGCGTTGAAGCGCGGGAACTCCGTCTCGTCGAGCAGGTGCACCGTGGCCTGGACGACGTCGGCCAGGGTGGCGCCGCCCGCCTCCAGGATGGCCTCGATGTTCGCGATCACGACCTCGGTCTGCTCCTCGATCGTCTCGCCCTTCACCTGCGCAGTGACCGGGTCGATCGGGCCGCAGCCGGTCACGAACACGAAGTCGCCGGCGCGGATCCCCTGCGAGTAGGCGCCGAGGGGCGGCCCGGCCTTGTCGGTCTGGATCACCTGCTTGGGCATGCGCGTCCTCCTATCGGGTCTTCCCGCGGGCTGCGATCGGCCATACGGCCTCGACGACGCCGTCACGCACGCCGACGAGCGCGTCGGCCAGGTTGACCGACGTGCACACGTGGTAGGGCGTGAAGCGAAGCTTCTGGCCGACCTGCACCGAGACGCCCTCGCCGAGGCGCACCATCCCGTGCTCCTCGGTCGTGCGCATGACTGCCGCGTCGACATCGACCGCGCGCGCGATCTCGTCACCGCCGCCGGCGACGCCGCCGCGGTCGCCGCTGAAGGTCTTCGTGCCGGCGTCGACCGTCGTCCAGCCGCTGCGGCGCGTGCTGATGACCGTGGCGAGCACGCAGAGCGCGACGTCGTCCGGCGTGGCCGCACCGTAGCCGACCTGCATCGCGTCGAAGAACACGTAGGTGCCCGCGCGCACCTCGGTCACACCCGGCACCTCGGCCACCCCGGGCCCGGTGATGGTGCCGCCCGCGGTGACCTGGGCGATCGGGAAGCCGTCCGCGCGCAGCCGCTCGGCCACGTCGACCATGATCCCGCCCTCCTCGCGCCCGGCATCGGCGTTCGACATCCGCGCCAGCCGCTCGCTGAACTTGCCGCGGTGGGTCGTCACGCCCTCGAGCTCGAGCCCGGGCAACTCGGTGAGCAGGCTCGCGAACGCGGCGATCCCGCGGTGGTCGTCCGGCGGCAGGCCGACGCGGTGGAGGCCCGTGTCGATCTCGATGTGGGCGCGGATCACGACTCCCTCGGCGACGGCCGCAGCGCTCAGGCCGCGGGCCTGAACGTCGCTGTCGACGTTGACCGCCATCCGTGCCCGGCCCGCCATGCGCGCCACCCGCTCCCACTTGTCGCGGCCGACCGTCGGGTAGGCGATGACGACGTCGGTGCAGCCCGCATCGACGAACACCTCGGCCTCGGTCGGCTTGGCGGCCGCGATGCCGCACGCCCCGGCCGCGAGCTGCATGGCCGCGATCGCCGGCGACTTGTGCGTCTTTATGTGCGGCCGCAGCCTGGTGCCGTTGCGGTCGGCCATTGCCTGCCACGCGGCGATGTTCCGCCCCATCCGGTCGAGGTCGACGACGAGCGCCGGCGTCGGCACGTCGGCGAGGGCCATGCCGGGAGCAGCGCTCCACTGCTCAGTCGCGGCCATCGCCCTCCTCCAGCGTGGTGCACTCGATGCGCACGCCGTGCGCCGGCTCCCCCGCCGGGAACCCCGCCGGGCGGCCGCGGCCGCTCCCGAGCGGCGGGACGGGAACGCCGGGCGGCCCCAGCCGGCGCAGCTCGCACTCGACGTCGTCGACGCCGAAGCAGATGTGGTGCAGCCCATCGCCGTGCTCGGCCACCCACCGCGCCAGCGGGTGGGCCGAGTCGAGCGGCTCGACCAGCTGCAGGTAGGTGTTGCCGAGATCGAGGTAGGTCAGCCGCACCGGCACCTCGGACGGCTCGTCCACCGCCACCACCTCGAGCCCGAGCCGATCGCGGAAGTGCAGGAGCGCGGCCTCGGTGTCGGCCACGGCGACGGCGACATGATCGAGACGGCGGATCATCGCGGCGGAACCGTAGCGGGGGCCCGCGGCCGGATCGCGGCGACGACGTCGGCGAGCAGGCTCGGCCCGCCGACGTTGCCGGGCACGACGACGTAGTCGGTGCCCTCGGCGAGCCGCCACAGCGCGACCCCGGGCAGGATCGGCCCGATGACACGCGCGACGCGGGCGTCGAGCCCGGCGCGGGCCGTCACCGCCGAGGTGATGCCGCCCTTGGCAACGACGACGCCGGCGCGCACGCGGCGGGCGACCTGCGCGAGCGCCGTCGCGGCCCGCCGCTGGCCGTCCGGATCGACCAGCGCAGCATCGCGCACACGCCCGGTCGCAACCACCGCAAGCCCGAGCGCCTCGATGCCCGCACGCGCGGCCCCGGCCAGCCGCTCGACCTCGTCGCGCCACTCCTCGCCCGCGAGCGCGTGCACGTCGGCCGCGACCGCCGCACCGGGGTACGCCCGCGCGAGCACCTCGAGCTGGGCGGTGGTGGCGGGCATGTACGACCCGCACACGACGAGCACGCCGCGGTCGCCCCGCGGCGCCGGGGCGGCGGCACGCGCGCCCGACCCCGTGAGCACCGCGGCGAACGCCGGGGCGCAGCGGACGATGACGCCGATGCGGGCCTCCTCGGCCGCCCGCAGGCCGCGCGCGATGGTGCGCAGGTCGGCGTCGGTCTCGGCGTCGGGGACCACCGCCGCGGGCCGGCCGATCGCGGCCGCCGCGGCGATGGCCGCGGCGACGTCGTTCGCCCCGGCCGGGCGGCGCAGGCGCTCGAGCGGGACGTGCACGGCATCCGCGGCCGCGAGCCGGCCGCCGCTGCGCTCGTCGGCCCAGCGGGCGACGTCTGAGTCGGTGTAGGCCAGGCTGCCGTCGCACGCGTATTCGGTGTCGTGCAGCGGCACCCGCACCCCGTCGCGCTCGATCAGATGCACGCCGCCGATCGTCACCCGGCCGGCCGCCGGGAGCGCGGGGACGAGCAGCAGCGGCACGGCCCGCCCGCCGGCGACGACGGCCCGCAGCGCGTCGTACTCCTCCCAGACGTGCGCGCGCAGGGTGCTGTCGCCGCGCAGCACGAGCCGCGCCCGCGGATGCCGGGCGCGGGCGGCGGCCGCCGCCGACGCCACCAGCGCTGCGGCCTCCGCACCCGTGTGGGCGCGCGCGTTCGTCAGCATGTGCACCGTGCGCTCGCCCGCGCGCACGCCGTCCCACACAGCCGGGTCCGACCAGTCGAGCACGACCAGCACATCGCTCACCGCCTGCGTCCCGGTGGGATCGTCGTCCAGGACGACCGTGATCACGGCGCGCGGCCCGCCGTGTCCGCCGTCTTGGCCATCTCAGCGGCGATGCCGATGATCGCGTCCTCCTGGCCGACGACGACGCGGCGCCTGCCGAGCTCGACGATGATCTCGCGCGGATCGAGCGAGAAGCGCTCGCCGGCCCGGATCGCGTGCAGCAGATAGCTGGCGGGGACGGCGGCATAGCCCATCGTCGCGGTGAGCCGGTCGATGACGATGGGCCGCTGCATCACCTGGGCGCGGACGACCTCGTCGGCGACGTCCTGGAGCGCCCACAGGTCGATCCCGGTGGCGATCCCCATGCGCTCCAGCACAGCGACGAGCGCCTCGGTCTGGGTGTTGCCGGCGCCCGCCCCGAGGCCGGCGAGCGAGGTGTCGACGAGGGTCGCCCCCTCCTGCACGGCCGCCGCCGAGTTGGCGACGGCGAGCGAGAGGTTGTTGTGCTCGTGCATGCCGACGGCGACCTCGTCGGGCAGCGCGGCGCGCATCGCGGCGATGCGGCGGCGCACGTCGTCGGGCAGGAAGGCGCCGGCCGAGTCGACGATGAAGACGCCGGTGCTGCCGGCACCGGCGACGACCTTCGCGGCCTCGGCCATGCCGGCCGCGTCGAGCAGGTGGGCGGTGTTCAGGTGGCTGTGCGCCGTCATCCCCAGCTCGCGAGCGAGCTGCAGGTGCTGGAGGCCGATGTCGGCCTCGGTGCACACGGTCGAGACACGCACGACCGTCGCCCCCGCGTCGCGAGCCACCTCGAGGTCGCGCTTGGTGCCGACTCCGGGCAGCAGCGCGACCGCGATCTCGGCCCGGTCGACGACGGCCGCCGCCGCCGCGAGGAGCTCGGCATCGGAGTGCAGCGGACGGCCGTACTGGAGCGAGTCGGCGCCCAGGCCGTCGCCGTGGCCGACGGCGATTGCCCAGACGCCGGCCCGGTCGAGCGCCGCCGCGATCGTGCGCACCTGGTCGGTGCGGTACTGGTGGGCGATCGCATGCGACCCATCGCGCAGCGTGGTGTCGACGATCCGCACCGTGGGCGCGCTCACGCCGCCTCCCCCGCGTGCAGCTCGGCCACCCGGACCGCGGCCGAGGTCATGATGTCCAGGTTGCCCGCGTAGGGGGGCAGGTTGTCGCCGGCGCCCTCGACCTCGACCATCACGGTCGCGACGCCGTTTGCGAACAGCGGCCCGCCGGTGAGCCGGTATCCGGGCACGTAGGCGGCGACGGCGGCCACCGCCGCGTGGATCGACGCCTCGATCGCGGCGTGGTCGGCGTCGCCGACCTCGGCGTAGATCGTGTTGCGCATCATGATCGGCGGCTCGGCCGGGTTCAGGATGATGATCGCCTTGGCCCGCTGCGCGCCGCCGATCGTCTCCAGGCCGCGGGCGGTCGCGGCGGTGAACTCGTCGATGTTCTGGCGCGTGCCCGGCCCGGCCGAGCGCGACGCCACCGTCGAGACGGTCTCGGCATAGGGCAGCGGGGCGACGCGGCTGATCGCCGCCACCACCGGGATCGTCGCCTGCGCTCCGCACGTGATCAGCGTCACCTCGGGGGCGTCGGCGTGCTCGGACAGGTTCACCGGCGGCACCACCGCCGGGCCGAGCGCCGCCGGCGTCAGGTCGACGCTGCGGATGCCGCGCGCGGCCAGCAGGCGGGCGTGCTCGGGGTGCGCACCGGCCGACGTCGCGTCGAACGCGAGGTCGATGCCGGGCACCCGCTCGAGCAGGTCGGCCAGGCCGAGGTGGGTGACGGTGTGACCGCGCTCGCGCGCGCGGCGCAGGCCGTCCGAGTCGGGATCGATGCCCGCCATGCCGACGAGCTCGAGCAGCGGGCTGCGCTCGACCTTGATCATCAGGTCCGTGCCGATGTTCCCGGTGCCGATGATCGCCACCCGGACGCGTGCGGGCGCCGGGCTCATGCCCGCGTCGGGACGCGGATGCGGCGGGCCGCGTGCGCGATCGGCACGCGGCCGAAGCGGTCGAGCCGGAACGGCTCGAGCAGCGGCGGGCGGCGGCCGGTCGTGATCATCTCGGCCAGGGCCTTCCCGGACGTCGGCGCCAGGGTCACGCCCTGCATCGCATAGCCGGTCGCGATGTAGGCGTTCTCGAGGTCGCCGGCGCGGTCGAGGATCGGCAGGCCGTCGGCGGTGATCGGGCGCATCCCGGCCCACTCCGACTCGATCTCGGGCGACTTCCACGGCTGGAACGAGCGCCGCGCGCCCGCGACGATCGAGTCGATCCGGCGCCGGTCGAGCCGGTTGTTGATGCCGCTGAACTCCATCGTGCCGCCGATGCGGATGCGGTCGCCGAACGGCGTGCAGCCGACGTGGACGTCGACGAGCAGGATCGCGTGCGCCGGCACGACGGTCGGCTGGATCGAGAAGCTGTAGCCCTTGCCGGGCTCCATCGGGATGCCGATCCCGATCGAGCGCAGGACGGGCGTCGACCACGACCCCGCCGCCACGACGACGGTGTCCGCGGCGATGTCGCCGGCGGCCGTGCGCACGTGCGTCAGCCGGCGGCCGTCGCGGACGAGCTCGAACACCTCGGCGCCCTCCTGGATCTCGACGCCGTCGCGGCGCAGCGACGGCGGCGAGGCCGGCGGTGAACGTGTCCGACCGCACGTGCCAGTGCTGCTCGATCAGGAAGCCGGCGACGACCTCGTCGGACAGGGCCGGCTCGAGCGCGTGCAGGTCGCCGTCGGTGACGATGTCGTCGGGAGCACGTAGCCGAGGTCGCGCATCGGCGCGAGCTTTGCGAGCTCGGCCGCGGGCGTCGGCGGGGCTGCGGGCGGCGTAGACCATGCCCTGCTTGTGCAGCTCGAACTCGACCCCGTCCGCCCGCATCTCCTCGACCAGGTCGAACACGTCGTGGCCGAGCCGCGCGATCGCGGCCGTGCCGTGCGCGTGGTCGCGCTCGTTGCAGTACGTCCAGAAGCGCAGGAGCCACGGCGCGAGCCGGTTCCACTCGCCCGGCTTGAAGTAGAGCGCCGAGTCGCGATCGAACAGCGCCCGCATGCCGTAGAGCGTCAGCCCCGGCTCCGGCAGCGGCCCCGCCTGCGCCGGGCACAGCCAGCCGCCGTTTGCGAACGAGGCGCCCGAGCCGACCCGGTTCGACTCGACGATCGTGACGTCCTCGCCGAGCTTGCGCAGGTAGTAGGCGCAGCAGAGGCCGGCGACACCGCCGCCGACGATGACGATCTTCCCGCTCACGCGGCCCCCTCGCCGATCGCGGCCGTGACCTGGAGCTCGATCAGGATTCCCGGCACCGCGAAGCCCGCGACGACGGTGGTGCGCGCGGGCCGGGGTGGGCGGAAGCGCTGCGCCCAGACCTGGTTCCACTCGGCGAAGTCGCCCGCGTCGGCCAGGAAGCACTCGACGCGCAGCACGTGATCCCAGTCCGTCCCGGCCTCGGCCAGCACCGCCCCGATGTCGCGCATGACGATCTGGGCCTGCTCGGCGAACGTCGCACCCACCACCTGCAGCGTCGCGGGATCGACCGGCGCCCGGCCGGACATGAAGAGCAGGTCGCCGCAACGGACGGCATCGGCGATCATCGGCTCGGCGCCGCCCATCGTCGAGCCCGCCCCGACCTGGATGTGACGCAGGCTCACGGTGCGTCTCCCGGGCGCCCGGCCGCTGGTCCGATCACCGGCTCAACGTAGCACAACCCAGGGGGGTCGGGTATCCTTGGCAGATGCGGGCGGAACCGGCCAAGGTCACACTTTCTCCCGCCCCCCGCAGAAAGCTCTCCGAGACGGTCGCCGAGCAGCTGCTCGCCGCCGTCCGCGAGCTGCCCCCGGGCACGAAGGTGCCGTCCGAGCGCGAGCTGACCAAGGAGCTCGGCGTCGGCCGCTCGACCGTGCGCGAGGCGCTGAACGGCCTGGCGATGCTCGGCGTCGTCGAGATCCGCCACGGCCAGGGCGTGTTCGTCACCGACCAGCCGGTGCCCGTGAGCGAGCCGGTCGCGATCAACGCGGCCCTCGAGCAGGGCATCACGCACGAGTTCATCGAGGCGCGGCTGATCGTCGAGGTCGAGGTGGCGCGCCTGGCCGCCCGCCGGCGCACCGACGACGACCTCGCCCGCATCTCGGCCGCGCTCGAGGAGCAGGAGCGGCGGCTGCGCGGAGACCTGGACGCGCTCGTCGACGTGGCCGCCTCGTTCAACGTGCTCCTGGCCGAGGCCGCGCACAACGAGGTGCTGAGCGCGATGATCCACTCGTTCATGGCGCTCATGATCGAGCGCGGCCCGCGCGTGTACAGCCTCGAGGGGTTCCGCGAGTGGGACATCCAGGAGCACCGCGGGCTCTACGAGGCCGTCCGCGACCGCGACGCCGACCGCGCGGCCAGGCTGATGCGCGAGCACATCGAGGAGCTCGCCCGCCGCTACCGGGCGGTCGGCGCGTACTGAGACGTCAGTCGGCGTAGGTATCGACCTCGAATGACGTGAAGCCGTGGTCGACGTTCGTGGTGCTCACGAAGAAGTTGAAGCCGACCCCGGGCGCCCCTTCCGAGAAGACGTCGTCGGTCGCCGAGATCACCTCGACGCCGTTGATGAACCCTCGTATCAGGTCCCCTTCTATCGACGCCTCGACGACGTCGCCGTCCTTGACGCCGAACTCCGTGCCGACCTTGCGCGCGAGTGAGGTGAAGTCGCCAATCGCCCCGTTCCAGCGCACGATCTCGGCGTACCCCTCGTCGGTCTTGAGCGCCCGCCAGAAGACCTCGTAGCCGGTGCATCTGTGCGGCGTGATCGAGCTGCGCAGGCGGATCTCGACCTCCTGGAAGTACTTGTTCGTCGGGTTGCGGCAGAACACCGTCGCCTTGCCGTACTGATTCCGGCCCCACTCGCCCGAGAGCACGGCCGTCGGGTCGTCGTAGTCGCCGGCGGTGCCGGCGCCGTCGTCGCCCGCCTCGTCGTGCACCTGCTCGGCGCGGCGCTCGGCGACGGTCATGCGCGACACCTTTCCGCATACCTCACCGCCGTTCTGCGTCATGCAGTCGATCCAGTCGATCCCATCGGTCTGACCGTTGATCCACATGCCGCCCTCGGAGATCGGATCCTCGTCGTTCTCAAACCGGGTGCGGTATGACCTCACGGGTACGCGTTGCTCACTCATGCTTGCTCCTGGTGTTGATCTATCGAACGGGTCCGACGCCGGCGGTCGCGCTGCCGTAGCGTCCGAGCACGGGCCAGATATCGACCACGACGTCGTCACGGACGACGTGGTAGATGTCGTAGTAGTTCACGGTCGTGGGCGAATAGCCGGGCATCAGCTCGACGCGGTCACCGACGGCGAGCTGCGAGCCGGCGTTGAGCTCGAGCGCGGTGTGCTCCTCGTGGATGAAGTGCTCGCCGTGGGCATACATGATCACGCCCTCGCCGCTCACGACCTCGGGCAGGGTGCGGTCGATGCCGATCGACTTGCGCCCGCAGTCGAGGATGGCGACGTTGCCGTGGCGCGAGATCACGGTCGTGAGGATCGTGAGCGCGGGGTCGAACCCCGGCGCCAGGTTGCGGTGGAACGCGTCGCTGAAGATGTAGGAGCCGGCATGGATCTCGGTGATGCGCGGGTTCGCCCCTGTGATGTCCCACGTTCCCAGGCCGCCCGCCGCGACGATCTCGGTGCTGTGGCCGTGCTCGCCGTAGGCGTCGACGACCTCGAGGAGCACGTCGTTCGCCGCCTGGCACTTCTCGATGCGAAGCGCGCGGTCGGGCTCGAGCATGCAGTGGCCCTCGTAGCCGAGCACTCCCCGCAGCCGCAGCCCGGGCCGGCGCTCGACGTCGACGGCCAGATCGAGCGCCTCCTGCACCGAGCGCACGCCGCAGCGGTGCAGGCCGACGTCGACCTCGACGATCGCGTCAATGACGCTGCCCGCGGCCGTGGCGGCCTCGGACAGCTCGGCGACGTTGGTCGCGCTCTCGACGGCCACCGTCAGGCTGGCGATGCCGGCCAGGCGGGCCGCCTCGGCCGCCTTGACCGGGCCGACCGCCTGGTTTGCGACCAGCAGGTCGGTCAGCCCGTCGTCGATCATGGCGCTGGCCTCCCAGATGGTCGCGGTGGTGAGGCCGATCGCGCCCGCATCGAGCTGCATCCGGCCCAGGGCCGGGCTCTTGTGGATCTTCGCGTGCGGCCGCAGCGCCGCCGGGAGCGGCGCCATCCGCCGCGCCATCTCGGCCAGATTGCGCTCGACCCGGGGCAGGTCGACGATCAGCGCGGGGGTGGCCGGTGCGTCGCGCGGGCGGCCGATCATGCGCCGCGCGACGTCCAGCCGTTCCGACACCTGGGCCATGGCTAGACCACCGGCCGGTGTTGCAGCTCCTCCGCGGTCTCGGTGCGCTCGTGGATCACCGCGCCCGCCTTCTCGAGCCATCCCTCGTCACCGCGCATCTTGAGCCAGAACAGCACACCGATGCCGATCACGAACCAGATGGCGACGATGAACGGCGAGTAGTTATACGGATGCGCGGGGAACGGGTTGAACGACTTGTAGAGCGAGTAGATGAGCACGACGCTCGTACCGACCGGGAAGATGAAGTGCAGGAACCAGTTGAACTCCGACCTGCGCTCACGCCAGTAGTACGCAACGACGCCGAGGTTCGCGACGACGTAGACGAAGATCACGGCGATCACCAGCACGAACCCGAGCGTGAGGATGAAGAGCTTCTGCGGCCCGAGCCACTGGCCGAGCGCGAGTCCGAGCACCATCGACAGCACGAACTGTGCCGTCACGGCCGTCGTCGGGGTCTTCCGGGTCGGGTGCACCTTGCCGAACGATGCCGGCAGGACGCCGCTTCGGCCCATCCCGTACCACATGCGCGTCGCCACGTTCTGGCAGGCGAGGCTCGCGCCGATCACCGACGTGAACATCGCGAGCAGGGCGAGCCACCACAGGCTGCCCCACACCCGGTGTGCGATCACGAGCGCCGGCAGCTCGGGCGATGCGATCAGCTTGTTGAGGTTGTTGACGCCCCAGCCGATGACCTGGCCCCAGATCACGATGACGAGCATCGCGCCGATGATGGCGATCGACGCCATCGTCGCGCGCGGCACGTTGCGGCGCGGGTTCTCGGTCTCCTCGGCCAGCGGCACGGCCGCCTCCCAGCCGGTCAACCCCTGCACGGTGAAGACGATCGCGAGCGAGAACCCGCTCGAGGTCGCGATGTTCCCGGGGTTGAAGCCGTACGTGAACGACTGGAACGTGAAGCCGCCCGGGCCGGGGTCGAACAGGCCCCACAGCCCGAGGCAGAGGACGATCAGGAACTCCATCGCGCCGACGACGACGATCGTCTCGATCGAGAGCGCGATCCCGAGGTAGCCGATGAGCGCGATGATCGGCAGGCCGACGATGACGAGCATCCACCAGTGGAACCAGGTCCAGCCGTAGTTCGACTGGAACTCGCCTTCGAAGATCAGGCCGAGAAACGCGAGCGACGGGCCGGCAACGATCGGTGAGTAGAACACGAACATCCAGCCGGTGAGGAATCCCAGCCGCGGGCCGAGCGTTCGGCTGACGTACGTGTAGTACCCCCCGGCAGAGGGGAAGTTCTTCGCGAGCTGCACGAGGCACATGCCGAGGATCAGCACGATGCCGAACCCGATCAGATACGCGAGCGGCGCGTGGCCGCCCGCGAAGCTCACGATCGTCTGGGTGAAGAAGAAGGCCGCGATCGCGGGCGCGATGTGCGTGACGTTCTGCATGACCGCCCCGGTGAGGCCCACCGCCCCGGCGCGAAGCTCCGTCTCGGCGACGTACACGTTGCCTGGCTGCTCGACGAAATCTCCTGAATCTGGGGGAGTTCCTGCGCTTGCCATACCTCTCCTCTCAAACGGTGGGGTGAGAGTCGTTGGGCTTGGACACGGCCGAGCTCACTGGTCTGATCACCGGCTCAGGCGATAATCTCAAGGGCGATTCGGTTTGTCAAGACGGCGAAAAGCGCCCGTCCCGAGCCGGAAATCAGAGGTTGCCGACGCCCTCGGGAAGCACCTGCCCGCCGTCGATCACGATGGTCTGACCGGTGATGTAGCCCGCCTCCTCGGAGGCCAGGAAGCGCACCGCCCAGCCGACCTCCGTGGGCTCGGCGAGACGCTTCATCGGGATCGACCGCACCATGTCCGCGATGAACTCGGAGCCGAACGACTCGATGCCCGGCGTGCGCACATTCCCCGGCTGCACGGCGTTCACCGTGATGCCGTCGGAGACGACCTCGAGCGCCGCGCTTCGCATCAGCCCGAGGAGGGCCACCTTCGACGCCGCGTAGTGTGAGAGCTCGGGCGCACCGACGAGCGCGCCCGTGATCGATGACGTCAGCACGATGCGCCCGTAGCGCTGCCTGTGCATCGCCGGCAGGCACGCCTGCATCGTGTGCAGGGCGCCCTTCACGTTGACGGCCATCACCCGGTCGAACTCGGCATCCGCCATGTCGGCGATCGAGGCCGACGGGTAGATCCCCGCGTTCGCCGCCGCGATGTCGATCCGGCCGAAGCGGTCGAGCACCTGCGCCGCCATCGCGTCGCATGCCGCCCGGTCGACGACGTCCGCGGCGACGGCCATCACGTCGTGGCCCGCCGCCCGCAGCCCCTCGGCAGCACGCTCTCCGGCCGCCGCCTCCAGGTCGACCACGACGACGTGCGCCCCGTCCTGCGCGAGCACCTCGGCGATGCCGAGGCCGACGCCGCTCGCCGCTCCCGTCACCACCGCCACCCGGCCCTCGAGCGTCTTCATCTAGAGCACCGCGATCGGGTTGAAGGGCGACCCGGTGCCGCCCTTGATCCGCAGGGGCGAGGCCATGACGAGGAACTCCCACCGGCCCTCCTCCTCGCAGGCGCGCGCGATGTCCTCGAGCTGGAGGCTGTCCGAGACGACCATCCCCATCGCCGTGACCTGCAGCGGGTGGATCGGGTAGAGCATCTCGTCGACCGTGCTCGGTACGGTCTCGCCGTCGCCGTCGGGCAGGAAGGCGGCGATGCCGCGCTCGTGCATCCACGGGATCGTGTCGACGTGCAGGCCCGCCTTGCCCTCGCCGTCGTAGCCGTTGTCCCACGCGCCGAGCTCGGTGCGGCGGCGGTGGTGGCCGGTGCGGAAGACGAAGATGTCGCCCTCGCCGAGCCGCACGCCCTCGGCGCGCTCGACCTCCTCGAGCTCGGCCCGCGAGACGGCGTCGCCGGGCTCGAGCCACTTCACCCCCCGGTAGCGGGGGACGTCGAGGAGCACGCCGCGGCCGATGACGCCCCGCGAGTAGTCGTCCATGTCGAGCACGAGCGAGCCCTTGCTCGTCACGAGCGACGCGGGCCGGCCGCCGTAGAGCAGGCCGTCGTAGGAGATGTGGTTGAGCGCATCGATGTGCGTGTGACAGTCGCCGTGGCTCTCCATGCCGAGGAAGCACATCGAGAAGCGCAGCTTCCCCGAGCCGATGTCCCAGTCGTGCATCTGGGTCATGTGATGGATCGCGGGACTGGGGTTGTCGGGCCCGGCGACGGTGTTCACGGGGATCGCCATCGACACGTGCCGTCCCGCCGTGACGAGCGCACACGCGCGGGTGACGTGCTCGGGCGTGATCAGGTTCAGCGTGCCGAGGATGTCGTCGTCGCCCCAGCGTCCCCAGTTCTTGACGGACTCGAAGATCGCCTCGAACTCCTCGAGCGAGACGTTCGGCGCGCGGTGGGGGGAATCGGTCATGGTGCAGGTGCTCCCTTCCGGCAGGTTCGGCGGCCAGTCTCTCAGATTTGCGCCACCGGGTGCTCGGGTGATCTGACCACAGCGACGCCCGACAGGAGCGCCGCGGCGCCGACGACGGCGCAGAACACGTAGCCGGCATCCACGAGGCCGATGCCCGCCTCGACGAGGCCGAAGGCGACCACCGGCACCACGAGGCCGATGTAGAGGACGAGGAAGTAGGTCGAGGCGACCTGGCTGCGCCGCTCGGCGGGCGCGCGGGCCGTGAGCAGGCCCAGCCCGGAACCGACGATCACGCCCTGGGCCAGCCCGGCGACGACGGCCGCGGCGACGAGGGCGACGACGGTCTCGAGCGCGAGCGCCAGGCCGAGCAGCACGAGGCTCGCCGCCAGGGCCACGCACCCGGCGGGCAGGGCGACGGCCGGGGCGAAGCGGCGCGCGAGCACCTGCCCGGCGACCGACATGACGAACAGGGTGGCCACGAGCGCGCCGCTCGCCACCGGCGCGGTGATGCCGAGCACCTCGCGCAGCATCCCCGGGCCGACCGACCCGAAGACGCCCGACACTCCGAAGGCGGCGACCCCGGCGGTGGCCGCCGGCAGGAAGACCACCCGCACCTCGCGCGGCGGCACGATGCCGGCGAAGTCGAGCTCGAAGCGCCGCCGCGGGACGGTCTCGGGCAGGAGCGCGTGGGCGACGAGGCCGGCCGACATGAGCACGAGCTCGACCACGTAGACCGTGCGCAGAGGGTATGGGGCGAACTGCGCGAGCACGCCGGCGAGCGCGGGGCCGAGCGCGAGGCCGCCCAGGTTCGCACCCACGGCGAGCTTCGTGGCCCGGGAGCGGTCGGGGCCGAGGTCGACCAGCCAGGCCGTCGCCGTGCCGGTGTAGAGGCCGGCCGTCAGCCCGATCAGCAGGCGGCCGGCGAGCAGCAGGCCGAGGCCGTGGGCGGCGATGAAGAGCACCATCGCGGCCAGGCCGAGGACGAGCCCGGCGGCAAGCGGCGGCTTGCGGCCGACGTGGTCGGACAGGCGGCCGGTGACGGCCAGCCCGCCCATCACGCCGACGCCGTACACGGCGAACACCACCGTGATCGTGAGCGGGGTCAGCCCGAACTGGTCGGCATACGCCGGGTAGAGCGGCGTCGAGACGGTCGTCGCCGCCATCACCACGGCGAAGATCGCCGCGAGCGTCAGGCTCGGCACAACGGAGGAACGGGGGTTGCGCAACGCGCGGCAACGGTAGCCGCGGACCTCGGGGGTAGGGGCGGCTCCTCGCTTCGGGGGAGGGTCGAAATCCTCGGTTCGGAGGCGGGCAGACACCCGGTTTCGGCCAGGGCGCAAACGCGGCCGGGCGGCGAGACTGACGGGATGCCGAAGCGAGCGGTCACCCTCCTCATCGCCGCCCTCGCCGCGCTGCTCGTCGCTGCGGCCGCCGCCCGACCGGCGGCGGCCGCCACGGCGCCTCCGCCCCGCACCGCGCTCCTCTACCGCATCAACGCCGCCCGGGCCGGCCACGGCCTGCGCCCGGTGTACCCATCGGTGCGCCTGCAGCTGGCGGCGTCGCACCACTCCGACGACATGATCGTGCGCGACTACTTCGCCCACACGAGCCCCACCGGCTCGACGGCTCTCTCACGCATCGAGCACACCGGCTTCGTGAACGGGTACGCCTGGCTCGGCGGCGAGACGCTCGCCTGGGGCACGGGCGCCGCCGCGACGCCGCTCACGACCGTCCGCGCCTGGCTCGCGAGCCCCGAGCACCGCGCCATCATGCTCTCCCCGAAGTTCCACTGGGTCGGCATCAGCCGCGCCTGCGGCCACTACGAGCACCACGCCGCGGCGTGCGTCTGGACGGCCGACTGGGTGAAGCGCTGGTAGCCCGGCCCACGCGCGCCTAAAGCGGAGGCCGCATTCGGCCGATCTCCCGGGTCACACCTGCCGCCGGCGGCGACGGCGGCTCTGGGACAACCACCGGAGGTCGGGTGCCCAAGCTCTCATCCTGGCTGCGACCGCGGCCCCGCGCACGGGCCGTGGCGTCGGCATGGCCGGTGCTCGTGCTCATCCTGCTGCTGGGCGGGGCGGCGGTCGATGCGATCGCGACGCTCCAGGACCGGGCGAGCGCGGATGCGGCCGCCGAGCAGCGGCTGGGGCTGGTCAGGGCCGACCTGCACGCGCTGCAGTACGCGCCGCTCGAGGCCCGCACGAGCACGGGCGGCTCGCCGGCCTTCGCCCACGGGCTGCTCGTCACCGGAGAGCGCAGGGTGACCCGGACGCTCACCGCGCTCGCGGCTGCGTCGCCGCCCCCGGCGCTCCTCCAGGTGCGGCCGGCGCTGCACGGCAACTTCGCGACCCTCGCGCGCATCGAGCGGCTGGGTGCGTCGCCCGCCGGCTACGGGCCGGCGTCGGAGCGGCTGATGGGCATCTCGCAGCGGCAGCTGGCGCTGCCGCTGGCGCTCCTGGCCGAGGCCGCCCACACCTACGCCGCCCGCGCCGCGAGCGCGCGCACGCAGGCGACGGCCGGCGCGGTGGTGTCGATCCTGATCCTCTCGTGCGCCTTTGCCTTCTTCTACCGCCGCTCCGTCGGGGCGCGGGCGACGTCGGAGGAGCTCGCGCGGGAGAACGAACGGCTGCTGGAGGTGAGCCGCGAGGAGGCCCTGACCGACGCGCTCACGGGGCTGCACAACCGGCGCGCTCTGATCGCCGATCTGACCGCGCTTCTGACCGCCGAACGCCCGGCGGCGATCGTGCTCGCGCTGTTCGACCTCGACGGCTTCAAGCCGTACAACGACACCTTTGGCCACCCGGCCGGCGACGCGCTGCTCGAGCGCCTGGCCGATCGGCTGGCGACGGTCGTCCACGGTCGCGGCACGGCGTACCGCATGGGCGGCGACGAGTTCTGCCTGGTCTGCCCGGCCGACGGCGCACGAGCAGCTCGTGCAGCGCGGCGGCGGCCGCGCTGTCGGAGCACGGCGACACCTTCGACGTCGGCTGCTCGCACGGCGCCGCGCGGCTGCCGGCCGAGGCGGCGACGGTGTCTGCGGCGCTGCACCTGGCCGACCTGCGGCTCTACGAGAGCAAGACCTCCGGCCGGCCGTCGGCCGGACGCCAGAGCACCGACGTGCTGCTGCAGCTCCTGCGCGAGCGGCGCGCCGACCTGCACGACCACGTCGACGGCGTCGCGCGCATGGCGGAGCTGACCGCGATCCGGCTCGGGCTCAGCGTCCGCGCGGTGCGCGACACCCAGCTCGCCGCCCATCTGCACGACGTCGGCAAGGCGGCGATCCCCGATGCGATCCTCGACAAGCCGGGCGCGCTCGACCTGAAGGAGTGGGACTTCATGACCCGGCACACGCTGATCGGCGAGCGGATCGTCCGCGCCGCCCCGGCGCTCGCCCACGTCGCCGAGCTCGTCCGCTCGAGCCACGAGCGCTACGACGGCACCGGCTACCCCGACGCCCTGCGGGGAGGCCAGATCCCCCTCGGCGCGCGGGTGATCGCCGTGTGCGACGCCTACGACGCGATGGTCTCCGAGCGCGTCTACCGGCGCCGGGTCACACCGGCCGAGGCGCTGAAGGAGCTCGCGCGCTGCGCCGGCACGCAGTTCGACCCGCAGGTCGTCGAGGCGTTCTGCGCGGTGCTCAAGGAGACGCTGCCGGCCGCGGAGCAGGCGGCGTAGAAGCGCCTCGCGGCGGACGCGCTTCATCCGGTCGGGGTGAGGCTCCCGGCCCCGCCGGCCGGGACACTGGGCGCCTGAATGACGTCGCGGCCTGACCACCGGTCCGGGCTCGTGGACGCGGCCGGCCGGGCCGCGTTCTTCCCCGCGAAGGCGGCCGCCCACATGTGGCGCGGCCAGATCGAGGGTGCCGTCGATGCCGCCATCCAGTCGCCGGAGACGGCGCGGGCGATCGACCGCGCCCTCGCCGGGCCGCTGCCCGAGCAGGTCGCCCGGTCGGCCGTCGAGCACCACGTCCTGGAACGGCTCGTGGCGGAGCTCGCCCGCACCGGCGAGCTCGAGCGCCTGCTCACGAGCGCCCTCGGCAGCAGCCGGACGCGCGCGCTGGCCGACCAGCTGATCGCGAGCGACGAGATGGGGCACGTGCTGGGAGCGGTCGTCGGCAGCCCGGAGGTGCGCGGTGCGCTGGCGCGGCAGACCGCCGGCCTCGGGGAAGACGTCCTGGCCGGCCTGCGGAGCCGCGCCCGCCGGCTCGACGACCGGGCCGACCGCCGCCGCGCGCCACCGGGGCCGACGCCCTACGGCGGAGCCGCCACGCGCGCGCTCGCGCTCGGGGCCGACGTCGTCGCAGCCGGTGCGATCTATGCGTCGGTGGTCGGGCTGGCGTCGGTGATCGGGCTGCTCGTCGGCGGCCTGCGCCCGGAGTGGCTCGTGGGCATCCTGCTCGCGAGCGGCTGGAGCCTGGTCGCCGGTGCCTACTTCGTGCTCTTCTGGAGCACGGCCGGCCGCACACCGGGGATGCAGCTCATGCGCCTGCGCGTCCGCACGGCCGGCGAGGGGCGCACGCCCAGCACGGCGCGATCGATCGTGCGCGTGGTCGGCCTCGTCGTGTCGATCATTCCGCTCTTCGCCGGCTTCCTGCCGGTGCTCTTCGATCGCCGCCGGCGCGGCCTCGCCGACATGCTCGCCGGCACGGTGGTCGTGAACGACGAGGAGTGACGCTACCGGGCGGCGCCGGCCGCGTCCGGCGGCTGTGGGACCAGAGTGAGGAACCGCTCGAGCGCTGCCCGGGCGCGGGCCGGGGCGTCGGGCGCGGCGTGCACGCAGTCCTCGATCGCGGCCGCCAGACCGGCCATCGCCGCGGCGGCCGCTCCGCCGCCGCAAGGCCCCCCGTCGGGGAGCGCCGTCGCCGCGGCCAGCATCGTGCCCGCGACATCCCACGCCGCGTCGTCAGGGTGGAGCCGGTTCCAGCCCGAGACGACGTCCCGCAGCAGGTCTTCACGCAGGCTGTTCGGGATGCGCCCGGCGGCGGTGCGCGGGGCGGGTGACGACGAGGCGTCCAGGAAGCCGCCTTTCTCGGGGAGCACGCGAGCATCACTACCCCGTCGCGGAGCGAAGGAAACGGCTCCCCCGCACGGCTGCGGCCGCTACAGGATCCCGAGGTCGCGGGCTTGGCTCACGGCCTCGGCGCGGCTGTTCACCCCGAGCTTGCGGTAGGTCGAGATGGCCTCGGTCTTGACGGTGTGCCGGGAGAGGAAGAGGCGCTCGCCGATCTCGCGGAACGACAGGTGCGTCGGCAGGTAGCGCAGCACGCGCAGCTCGGCCGCCGTCAGGTGGCCCGCGCCCGGGATGGTCGTCGCGGGGAAGGCGTCCAGCGTGAGCCGCAGCGACTCGAGCTGCTCCTTGAGGCAGACGGCGTCGTCGGCCCCGGTCTCGACCGCGCGCCGCGCCTGGGCCTCGAGCGCCCGCGCCCCCGGCCCGTCCCCGAGGCACAGGCGCGCCTGGGCGAGCACGATCCGGGCCTGCGCCTCGCCCCAGGCCGCGCCGGCGCGCCCGTCGAGCTTGTGGACCGCCCGGCGGACACGCTCGCGCGCCTGCGTCTCGTGGCCCTCCTTCGCCAGCATGCGCGCCCAGACCGCATCGACGATCGCCGTCTCGCGGTGACCCTCGAGGCCGTGCTCGTGGAGAACTGCGTCGGCGTCCTCGGCCAGCGTGCGCGCGCGCCCGTCGTCGCCCTCGTCCCGCGCGATCAGCTCGAGCTGCGCCAGGATGCTCGCCCGCAGGGCGGGGGCGGCGATCGAGGCGAGCCGCAGGCCGTCGTCGAGGCAGCGCCGAGCGTGGTCGCGGTCGCCCATGAGCTCGGCCGCGACGCCCTCGTAGAAGGCGACCGAGGGCGGCCCACGGGCTGCCGGACGGCGTGACGCTCGCCGCGAGCACGGCATCGGCCCCCATCGCGGCGATCCCGCGCGCCCCCATCGCGGCCCGCAGCAGCGCGAACGCGGGCCCCGCGCCGGGGTCGGAGCCGGCGCCGATCGCGGGCAGGGGACCGGTGGCCGCACCCTCGGCGGCCGCGCTCCAGTGGTGCGAGGCCTCGGCCGGCCCGACGATGAGGCAGGCCCACGCCTTCGCGGTGCAGAGCATCGGCGAGCGGCGCAGCTCGGCGTCCGAGAACTCGCCGACCAGGCCCGCGAGCGGGCCGGTGCGGCCCGACAGCAGGTACCCCGGCAGGATGCGCGCGACGAGCGCCCCGGCGCGCTCGATGTCGCCCGCGAGCCGGGCGTGGCGTACGGCCGCCTCGACATCGCCGGCCGCCTCCCACCAGCGGCTCGCGCGGGCGTGGATCTCGGCCTCCGCACCGGGCTCACCCCGGCGCAGCCGGCTGCGCAGCACGTCGCGCAGAACCGGGGTGTACCGGTACCATTCGCCGCCCTCGTCGAGCGGGACGATCAACATGTTCGAGCGCTCGAGGGCAGCGAGCATCTCGCCCGAGCCGGTCTCGCCGAGCACCGCGTCGCAGAGCGGCCCGGTCATGCGCTCGAGCACCGACGTCCGCAGCAGGAAGTCACGCGCCGGCTGCGGGAGCGGATCGAGCACCTCGCCTGACAGGTACTCGGACACGGCCCGCTCGAGCCCGGCGGCCGCGTCCGCGTCGGTCGCCTCCGCGCTTCCGTCGGCGAGGGCGCGGGCGGCCAGTGCGACGCCGGTCGGCCAGCCGTCGGTGCGCCGCTGCAGCGCCTCGGCGACGTCCGAGGCGATCTCGACCCCGCTCGCGGCGAGCAGGGACGCGGTCTCGGCCGCCGACAGGGCGAGGTGGCGCGTGCCCAGCCGGACGAGGTCGTTGGCCGCGAGCAGACGGCCGAGCGCGAGCGAGAGCTCCGTGCGCGAGGCGATCACGAGCTGCGCCTCGTCCGGGAGGCCGTCGACGATGGTTCCGACGGCGTCGAGCGCCGGGCTCGAGGCCAGGTGCTGGGCGTCGTCGAGCACGAGCACGAACGGCGGCGCGCAGCCCGCGAGCGCCGAGCGGATCGACGCGCGCAGCACATCCGGGTCGCGGTCGCGCTCGGTGACGCGCACCCACGCGAACGGCCGCCCGTCGGTCTCGGCCCACTGGGCGATCATCGTCGTCTTGCCGGACCCGGCGGGGGCCGTGAGCAGCACGACGCGCGCGTGTGTGGTGTCGGCCAGTCGCAGCAGCAGGGCGCGGCGCGGCACCATCCCCGGGCCGCGCACGGTCGCCTCGGCGCCCGCACGGGGAGCGCGCCCGCCCCGCGCCACGGCCCGCGCGACGGCGGCGCCCGCGGTCACCTCGCCGGACTCCGAGCGGATCGGGACGACCGACACGGCGAACCGGCAGCGGCCGTCGGCCGCCGTCGCCTCGAACGTCCCGGCGCGGCCGCGCAGCGCGGCGACGAGCTGACGGGCCACGCGCGCCGACGCCCCCTGCGGGAGCACCTCCAGCACGTTTCGGCCCAGCCGCGCCCCCGGCACCCAGGCGGCGCGCAAGCCGTCCTCCCCGCCGAGCCTGACCACGCACAGATCGTGGTCGAAGACGATCACGCCCACGTCGGGGAGCCCGCGCAGCACGGACTCGGCCAGCGACTCCGGATCGAAGTCGCCGTGGTCCGCCACCATAGACGTCGGAGCGCCGACGGCGCCCGCGAACTCTCGGCCCTCCGCAGGGGTGTCACCCCTGGCCGGATCGGCTCTCATCGCTCTCCCCCCCAGATGTTCAAGGGGAGAGTGACACCCGGCATCCATCCCCCGCATCCGTGTAGACCCGTATAGGGCTATTCGGGTTTCACCGCGCCGAGCGGTGCCAGCATGTGTGTGCTACCACCACATCCGTGGCCGAAACGCCGGGAGGAGCGGTATAGACCATGCTAGAGTCGCGTCCGAAAGGGGACGTGGAAGGGCCATGGCGGTTCGGGTGCTCGTCGGCGAGGACAACTATCTTGCGCGCGAGGGCATCGAGCGCATCCTCAATCAGACCGACGACGTGACGCACGTCGGCACGTGCGCCGACCTCGACACGCTGCGGGCGGCCGTCGACCACGCGCCGCCCGAGGTCGTGCTGACCGACATCCGCATGCCGCCGACGCACACCGACGAGGGCCTGCGGCTTGCCGCCGAGCTGCGCGAGACGCATCCCGACGTGGGCGTCGTCATCCTGACGCAGCACGCCGAGCCGGCCTATGCGATGGCGCTCTTCGCCGCGGGCACCGACCGGCGCGGCTATCTCCTCAAGGAGCGGCTGAGCAGCCAGGACGAGCTGCGCCAGGCCCTGTTCGAGGTCGCCGCCGGGCGCTCGTACCTCGACTCAGGCCTGATCGCGCCGATCCTCGATCACCAGAAGCAGACCGACCCGCGGCTGCGCACGCTGACCCAGCGCGAGGTCGAGATCCTGACGATGGTCGCCGAGGGGCGCTCGAACGCGGCGATCGCCGAGGCGAGCGGCGTCACCGTGCGGGCGGTCGAGCGGCACATCAACTCCATCTTCGCGAAGGTCGGGCTGGTCGCGGACGTCGACGTCAACCGGCGCGTGAAGGCGACGCGGCTGTACCTTGCCGCCGCCGACGGCGACGCCATCTGAGGCCGGTGCGAACGCGCGCTCGTCCCATCCGGGCGATGCCCCGCCCGCCGCGCCGGGAGACGATCCGGGCGTGAGCGCCGCCTACGGCGAGAATCTGCAGTGGCGACCGCAGCGGCCGCGCGTACGCATCCTGCCGCTGGCCGCGGCGTGGGCGATTTCGGCCGCGGCGCTCCTGCTGGCCGCGACGGTCGTGCCGGGGGTCGAGATCCCGTCGGTCGCCGGGGCGCTCGTCACCGCCGCCCTGGTGGCCGTCCTGAACGCGGTGTTTCCCCCGCTCGTCGCCGCGCTGCGCCTGCCGTACACGGTGGCTCTCGGGTTCGTGGCGATCCTGGTGCTCGACGCGCTGATGCTGATGGCCGCGTCGGCGATCCACAGCGCGGCGATCCAGATCAGCTCGTTCGGCGACGCGCTCCTCACCGCCCTGGTCGCCGCGGCCGTGGGCGTGGTGCTGACCGTCCTGATCGGGACGAGCCACGAGGACACCTACACGATCCGGGTCGTGCGCCGCATCGCCCGCCGCCGCGGCGGCGTGATCACCACCGACGCGCCGGGGATCGTGTTCCTCGAGATCGACGGCCTGGCCGCCCCGGTGCTGCAGCGGGCCATGCGCGACGGCAACGCCCCCAACCTGGCCCGGTGGATGGAGGAGGGCACGCACCGGGTGGTGGAGTGGGAGACCGACCTCTCGTCGCAGACGGGCGCGAGCCAGGCCGGGATCCTGCTCGGCTCGAACGCCGACATCCCCGCGTTCCGCTGGGTCGAGAAGGAGACCGGGAAGCTGATGACGTGCTCGGCGCCCGACGACTGCGCCGAGATCGAGCGCCGCCACAGCGCGACCCCGGGCCTGCTGGCGGACGGCGGGGCGAGCCGGGGCAACCTGCTGTCGGGAGGCGCGGACGAGGTCATCCTCACGGTCAGCCGGATGCAGGCGGAGAAGGAGTCGAATCCCGGCTACCGCGCCTTCTTCGCCAACGGCTCCAACGTCACCCGGGTGCTCGTGCTGTTCCTCTGGGAGATCGGGCTCGAGTGGTCGGCGGCCCTGCGGGCGATCCGCCGCGACGTGCGCCCGCGTGGCCATCGCGGCGGCATCTATCCGCTGATCCGCGCCGGGCTCTGCGTGGTCGTGCGCGACCTGATCGTCTTCGGCGTCCTCACGGACATGATGCGCGGCTGCCCGGCCGTGTACGCGACCTTCTCGAGCTACGACGAGGTCGCCCACCACTCGGGGCTCGAACGCCCCGACACCCTGGAGGCGCTGCGAAAGCTCGACGACCAGTTCGGCCGGATCGAACGGGCGCGCCGCTACGCCCCCAGGCCGTACAAGGTCGTCGTGCTCTCCGATCACGGCCAGACGCAGGGAGCCACGTTCAAGCAGCGCAACGGCTACGGGCTGGACGAGCTCGTCGAGACGGCGATCGAACGCGGCGTCGTCGCCCGCGTCGGTGGAGGCGACGAGCACGACACGGCGATGAGCCAGGCGATGCGCGAGGCGACCGGGATGAGCGACAAGGACCCGGAGCGCGGCTCGGCGCGTGAGGTCAAGGAGCGCGACGTCATCGTGCTCGGGTCGGGCAACCTGGGCCTCGTCTACCTGATGGAGTCCGACCGCAGGCTGACGCTCGAGGAGATCGAGGCGAGCCACCCGCAGCTCGTCCCCGCGCTGCGCAAGCATCCGCACATCGGCTTCGTGCTCCTGCACTCCGAGCGCGACGGCCCGGTCGTGCTCGGAGCCGGCGGGGCCCACTACCTGGCCGACGGCCGCATCGAGGGCGCCGATCCGCTCGCGCCGTTCCCGGCCGGCGCGGCCGACCATCTGCGCCGCACCGACGGCTTCGGCAACGCCCCGGACATCCTGGTAAACAGCTTCTACGACGGCGCGCTCGAGCAGGGCTGCGCGTTCGAGGAGCTGATCTCGTTCCACGGCGGCCTGGGCGGGCCGCAGACGCGGCCGTTCCTGCTCGTGCCCACTGAGCTGCCGCTGCCCGACGCGCCGATCGTGGGCGCCGCCGCTGTCCACGACCTGCTGCTCGGCTGGCGGCGCACGCTGCATCCCGAGACGGCGCCGCCGCCGCCCACAGCCGAGCCGGCCGAAGCGCACGCGCGCGCTCAGGCGGCGGCCCGGCAGGTGTGACCGGCGGGCGGCCGGGGGCGGCGGCGCGGGTCACCTGGCTCGGCCACAGCACGGTGCTGATCGACCAGGGTGGCGTGCGCGTGCTGACGGATCCCGTCCTGCGCAGGGGGATCGCACACCTGCGCCGCTCCGCGGCGGTGGCACCGGAGGCCGTCAGCGACATCGACGTCGTCCTGATCTCGCACGTCCACTACGACCATCTCGACATGCGCTCCCTCGCCCGCCTCGGCCGCGCCACCACGATCGTCGTGCCGCGCGGCGGCGCCGGGCTCATGCGCCGCCGCGGCTTCCGGCAGGTGGTCGAGGCGACGGCGGGCGAGACCATCGCCGTGGCCGGCATGCGCGCCGTGGCGACGCACGCCGAGCACGCCGCCCGCCGGCTGCCGGGCGGCCGCAGGGTGCCGGCGCTCGGCTACGTGATCGAAGGGCCGAGGCGCATCTACTTCGCGGGCGACACCGACATCTTCCCCGGGATGGCGGAGCTCGGCCGGGATCTCGACGTCGCGCTGCTCCCGATCGCCGGCTGGGGCCCGCGGCTGCCCCCGGGCCACCTCGACCCGGAGCGCGCCGCGGAGGCCCTGCAGCTACTGCGGCCGCGGGTGGCGGTTCCGATCCACTGGGGTACGTATCACCCGCTCCACCTGCCTCCGCAGGCCACGGACCCGGCGGCGGAGTTCGTCCGCGCCGCGGCCGCACGCGCACCCGACGTCCAGGTGCGCGTCCTTGCGGTCGGGGCGAGCCTCGACCTGTGAGTCCGGGTCATCCGATCCGGACGATGCGCCGGCGCAGCGCGGGCTTCAGCATCGCAGGATGAGCTCAAACGGCCAAACAAATCCCGATGCCGAGACGGGCGGCCTGGGCGCACGCTTCTGGGTCGGGCTCGCGGCGGGCGCGCTGGGCCTCGGGATCGCGGGCGCACCGATCGCGACGGCGCGGTCGCCATCGCAATCGATTCTGACGGTTCGCTCGACCTCAGCGTCGGACGCGGCGGCGCAACGCGCGTCGCGCTGCGTCAACGCTCGCTTGACAGTCAGAAAAGCGGAAGCCTAAAAGGCGGCGTCGCTGTTCCCGAGTGATCGGTGCGCGCAAGAGCGCGCGAGTGCGGTGGGCACCAAGCCGACGACTCGGGCAGGCGACGTGCGCAGCGCACGGTCCGAAAGGAGGGGGGAAATGGTGAGACGGCAAGCCTGGCTGGCATGGCTGGCTGGCAGCGTGGCACTCCTGATCGGCTCCGGCGCCTGGGGTATCTACCTCGACGAGGATCAGAACATCACCCTGCGCGCGCGCATCTACAGTCAGTTCTCGGTGCGCAGCGAGGACTCGCAAGTGTTCACCTTCCCGGACACGTTCACCGGGCAGTTGGTGCAGAACCGGAACTTCTTCAACCCCGAGGTGGACGCCAAGCTCACGTCGTACATGAACTGGATGCACGGCAGCTGGGCGGATTCCATGTCGCCCGACGACCTCCGGTTCCGCATCGCGGCGTGGGCCTTCTACGACGGCATCTACGATTACGGGTCGGCGCAGTTCGATCGGCAGCAGGCGCAGCTCAACAGCACGTTCAACCCCAGAGTGCCGGGGATGAACCCGCGCACGAACGGGTGGTTCATCCACGGGGCCGACATCAAGCTGCCGAAACCCCCACCAGCGCGACGACCTTCGGCCAGGTGTTCCCCGGTTCCAGCGAGTTGGTGCCGCGCGACATCTACGCGCAGCAGGCGCGCGTCAACGGCTCTACCTGAGCTACTCGAAGGGTACCCTCTTCCTCCGCTTCGGCCGCCAGAGCATCTCCTGGGGCGAATCGGACACGATCGGGCTGCTCGATCAGAGCAATCCGTTCGACATCACCCTGGGCGCCGGCCTGTTCGAGGACATCGACGAGGCGCGCATCCCACTGTACACGCTGCGCACCAGCTACAACGTCTTCGACGTGGCCGGGCCGCTGTCGAGCGGCTTCGTCGAGGGCTACTGGGTGCCCGGCTTCATCGACAACACCACGGCCACAGTGCCGCTGATCGCCGGCGCGAGCCCCTACTCCCCGCGCGGCATCGACCAGATCCAGGCCGGCCTGCCGGGTGGCGTCTTCCCGCCGACGTTCCAGTTCCTGTACTTCGATCACACGCTGCCGCTGGACGTCTCCAGCAGCCGCTGGGGCATCCGTTTCCAGAGCGTGGTCAATCGCTTCCTGACGATGCAGACCTGGGTCTATCGCACCTATCCGCAGGGACCCACGCCGGTGAAGGTCGGCTTCCAGGACACCCCGAGCCAACCGGTGAGGATCAACGGCACGAACTTCTTCCCCGTCGTGCTCGAGCACAAGCCGGTCATGGTCTACGGCGTGGCGGGCACGTTCTTCTCCGAGTGGATGGACGGCATCGTCCGCCTCAACGCTCAGTTCTTCGAGCACGAAGCCGGATTCATTCCGCAGTCCAACCTCAACATCTGCCCAGTCGACCAGCAGCATCCGGCGCAGTGCGCGCCATATCCGAAGCGCCCCAACCTGCGCCCCAATGCAATCAGCAGCCCCGGCAACATCCCCTACGCCGACGTCCTGCGTTACGAGATCGGCTTCGACCGTTTCTTCTTTGCCCGCTTCCTCAACCCGACCAACAGCTTCATTCTCAGCAGCTCGATCGTCGGCTCGTGGAACGCCTCGGCCGACAACGCCGACCCGGCGAAGCACTTCCGCTTCCAGGGCCAGCTCAAACCGGGCCCGGTGTGCTTCCAGGGTGACGGCAACGGCCAGTGCAACGTCTTCCGGCAGCGCGGCAACTTCCAGAACGACTACATCAACTCCTACGAAGCCGACGCGCAGGGACAGATCACCCTGCAGACCGACTACCTGCACGGTCGCCTGACGCCGCGCCTGACCTACATCCAGTTCATCCGCGGCACCGCCGCCCTGCACCCGACGCTCACCTACCGCTGGAACGACTGGCTGCTCTTCCAGGCCGACTACGTCTTCATCTCGGGTGCGTACCAGTCGGTCGGCATCTTCCGCGACCGCGATCAGGCGTCGTTCCGCGTGACGTATCAGTTGAACTGAGCGGCGGTCCCGGGCCCGCCAGCGGATCGTGTAGCGGCGGTGCTACCCGCCACTGGCGGGCTAAGCCCGCGCTAGGGGTCGGGTTGAGACGCCGCCGCTACATCCGGAGGAGCGTCGTAGCGGCGGGTTTAGGCCCGCCAGGGCCGGCGGAGCGCCGCCGCTGCCGCCGTCGCGATCAGGTCGGCGATCGTCTGCTCCCAGGCGATCTGCGGCTGCCAGCCGGTCGCAGCGATGAGCGCCGCGCCACTTCCGACCAGGAGCGGCACCTGCGTCGGTCGCCGCTTCTCCGCGACCGGAACGATCTCGACTGGCACGCCCACTGCCGCGATGAGCGCGTCGAGGATCGCGCGAATCGAGCGGCCGACGCCGGAGCAGATGTTGTAGACGGCACCGCTCGCGCCGCGCTCGGCGACGGCGACGTATGCGGCGACCACGTCGCGCACGTCGCTGAAGTCGCGCACCGGGTCGAGATCGCCGACCGCGATGCGCGGCGGGCGCTCGCCGCGCCGCACCGCGACCAGTTGCCGCGCGAAGTCGGCGCAGACGAAGCGGGCGTCCTGTCCCGGACCGGTGTGGTTGAACGGCCGCACGCAAATGACGTCCAGGCCGTTCCCCGCCGCCCACTGGCCAGCGAGCAGGTCGGCCGCAGCCTTGCTGGCGCCATAGGCGCTGACCGGACGCAGCGGCGCGGACTCGGCGATCGGCTGCGCCGCGTCGGGCACGACCCCGTACACATCGGCCGATCCCACCACCAGCACGCGGCAGCGCGACGCGTGGCGCGCCGCCGCGGCGAGCACATGGAGCGTGCCCAGCGTGTTGGCGGTGAACGCTCCGGCCGGATCGGCGGCGGCGTCGGGGACGAAGGATCGCGCCGCCAGGTGAAAGAGCACGTCCGGCACGACGGCGGCGATGGTCGCGTCGACGGCAGCGGCGTCCGTGACGTCGAGGACGCGCAACACGTCCGCCGGGATTCCCAGGGCGCCGAGTGCCGGCCGGCGCGCGGCGTCGCGCACCGTCCCGT
>CAVXEE010000011.1:0-166677 GCA_963760755.1 uncultured Actinomycetes bacterium
AACCATTGACCCATCGTGGGTTCTCGGCGCATCGGTGGACGGCCGGTCGTACGCGTCGAAGAACATCACGCGGGAGATTCGGACGCAGCTTGGACGCCGCACCCGTCACCACCTCTGGAGGCGGGACAACTAGCCCGAGCGGTGCCGACGCGGGGAGTCGCGCTCCGGAGCGAGCGCGACCCACCGGCCCGGAGAGCCCGGGTGCCGCCTCATGCTCGAGACGGTGCGTCGTGGCGCTCCGTGGTCGATAGCGCATAGTCGATCGCCTCGTCCAGCTCCATGCTGCGACCGGCCTTTCGGCCGGCTTCGAATTCCTCGCCGGCGGCGGTTTCGATTCGCCTTTTGTAATCGGGGAGCCAGGGCGGGAGCTCGAACCCGCCGAGCTGCTCCTCGAGCGCCTCGAGCGCTCCCCACAGCCGACCTGCGGGTAGCGGCTTGGATCGCGCCGCGGCTGTGGCCGCCAGGGCGGCGAGCCGCTCGCCGGTCATCGCCTTCGAGCCGATGCGGCGGCACAGGGCGAGGCTCTCGGCGTGAAGGTGCATCGCCCTGGTCGGATCGCCCTCCTCGAGTGCAATATCGGCGAAGGCGGAGAGGGTTGCTGCGACGAGGTGAATGTCGCCCGCCTCTCGGGCGTCTCGATTTAGCTCGTCATGGATGTGTCGGGCCCGCGTGAGGTTGCCGCGTTTCTGCTCGAAGCGCGCGAGCATGAAGGTGGCCCTGGCGCGAACCTGGGGCTCGGCGTCGGCCGGCAGTTCCGTGAATGCTTCCTCGCACAGTTCCACTGCCGTCGCAAGGTCACCCTCCGCGCCGGCGGCCACCGCCTGCATCTGCAGCATCCGTGCGGCGACGGTGGGGTCGCCGGTCTGGCGGGCGAGTGCCAGCGCCTCGACCGCGAGCGGTCGTCCGCCGGCCGCGTCACCGGTCCGGGAGGCCAGCTCGATCGCTCCGGCGAGGGCGCGGGCTCGAAGCGGAGTCGGCGCATCGGGTGCGGCGGCAAGCGCCGACTCGATCCAGCGCCGCGCCTCGACGAGGTGGTCGTTGTTGACCCAGAAGCGCTTGAGCGCCGTTGCCAATCGCAGGTACGGGATGCGCTCGCCGCTGTCGCGCAGCCATGCGAGCGCCACTCGGAGGTTGTCGTGGTCTGCCTCGAGCCGATCCAGCCACAGCTTCTGGTCCAGGTCGCCCAGTCTCGGCTCCGTCTCCTCGGCGAACGCGAGGTAGTAGCGCCCGTGCCGGCCGCGCAGGTCGTCGCTATCGCCCGTCCGTCCGAGCCGCTCGAGGGCGTACTCCCTGATCGTCTCCAGCAGGGAGAAGCGAAGCTCGTGATGCGCCTCTTCGCGCAGGACGAGGCTGTTCTCGACCAGCGATGAGAGGCCTTCGAAGACGTCGTCGCCGGCCTCGGCGTGAAGATCGCAGATGGCCTCGGCCGCCTCGAGCCGGCAGCCGCCCGCGAAGACGGACAGCCGACGCAGCAGCGCCTGGTCCGAGTCGCCGAGGAGGTCGTAGCTCCAGTCGATCGCCGCCCGCAGCGTGCGGTGACGCGGCGGATGGTCGCGCGCGCCCGCCGAGAGCAGTCTGAGGCGACTGTCGAGCCGGGCGAGGAGTGCCGCGGGCGCGAGGACGTTCGCCCGCGCCGCGGCGAGCTCGAGCGCGAGCGGGAGACCGTCGAGGCGCGCACAGATCTCTGCAACCTGCCGAGCGTTGTCTTCGTCGAGCTCGAAGCCCGGCTTCACCGCCCCGACGCGCTCGACGAACAGGCTGACTGCCTCCGACTCGACAAGGGTCTCGAGGCTTGAGCATTCGGTGAGGCCTGGAAGCGACAGCGGCGGAACTTCGTAGCGGCGCTCCGCGGTCAGGCGGAGCGGGGCCCGGCTCGTGACGACGAGCTTCAGCCGCGGGCAGCCGTCGAGCACCGCCGCCACCTCGCCTGCAGCGTCCAGGAGGTGCTCGAAGTTGTCGAGCACAAGCAACAGCTCTTGCTCTTCGAGTGCGCGCCGTACCGTCTCCGCGAGCGGCCGTCCTGGAATCTCCGTGACCGAGAGCGCCCGCGCGATCGCCGGCAGCACCAGCGCCGGATCCGCGATCGGCGCCAAGAAGACGCCGAAGATCCCGTCGCGGAAGCTCGAGAGCAGGGAGCGGGAGACCTCGAGTGCAAGTCGGCTCTTGCCGCTGCCGCCGGCGCCCGTTAGCGTGACGAGGCGAACCCTGGGGTCGAGCAGGAGCTGGCGCAGTTCCGCCAGCTCACGTCCTCTCCCGACGAAGGACGAGGCCGGCAGCGGGAGGTTCGTGGCCCGCCGCGGCCGAGCCCCGGCGGCGACGGCGAGGTCGGGATCGTGCCTGAGGATCCTGCGGTTGACGTCCTGGAGCTCAGGCCCCGGCTGGATCCCGAGCTGGTCGACGAGCGTCCCGCGCGCCTCGTGGAAGGCCTTCAGCGCCTCCGCCTGCCGGCCCTGCCGATACAGCGCGAGCATCAACTGGCTCCAGAAACGCTCGTGCAAACGGTGCTCGGCAACCAGGGACTCGAGCTCTCCGACGACCTCGCCGTGGCGGCCTAGGGCCAGCTCGCAGTCGATCCGCTCGACGAGAGCCGCCAGGCGCAGTTCCCCGAGCCGATCGGCCGCCCCCGGCGCGAGCGATTCGAAGGAGATGTCGGCGAGCGCAGCGCCCCGCCAAAGCGACAGTGCTTCGCGGAACCGTTCCGCTGCCTCCTCGGTCGCGCCGTCCTCACGATACTGCCGCGCCTCCTCGAGCAGCAGCTCGAACCGGGAGGAGTCGAGCTCGCCGGCCTCGACTCTCAGCACGTATCCACGCCCACGCCGGTCGATGCGTTGCGCGCCCAGCGCCTTCCGCAGCGCCGCGACGTAGACCTGAAGCGTCTTGATAGCCGTCGCCGGCGGCCGGTCTCCCCAGAGCTCGTCCAGCAGTCGCTCGTACGTGACGACGTCGTTCGCGTGCAGCAGCAGGACGGCGAGGACTGCGCGCTGCTTCGCCGCCCGGATGCGCACGGGCTCGCCTCCCGACACGATCTCAAGCGGCCCGAGGATCCGAAACTCCACCCGCCACTCCTCCTCCGCCAGTCGTGTCATCGGATGAGCACCCGTCCTGTTTTGCCGGCACATAGCCGCCGCTTTGCCGCCACCCGCGACGATGGACCGCGGAAGCACAGATCCCCAGCGTCGAGGCCAGGAGGCACAGCGATGACCATACGCGAACACGACCGACCAACCAACCCACTCACGCGGCTGCTTACGTATCTGCTCGAGCAGCTCGCCGAGACGGCGCGCAACGGCGGCCACTGTGGGCCGTTCTGCCTGTACTTCGGCGACCACATCAAGGACGAGTGATCACGCATGCGCCCCGCGCTCGCAGTCGTGCGCTCCGCCTTCGAAGCCGTCGAGCGCGGCGACGCCAACGCTTGGCTCGCCCAACTCGCCCCGAATGTGCGCATCCACACGCCCCGGGGCGTCACCAGCGGCCACGAAGCGGCACTTCGCTTCGCCCGGGGCGACCCGGGCTCGGAGCTCACCGTCGCGGTCAAGCTGCTCGACCTCACAACCATCCACGACTGGATCGTCGTTACAGCGCGCCTCACCACTCGCTGGCGGGAAAGCGCTGAGGTCGCTGAGGAGACGACGGCGCTCGCCGTCTGCCGCGTCGACGATGGCCTCATTGCAAGCGTGCACCCAATCAGGTAGCGAGCCTGAGGAGAGGTACCTCTGTGCCCGTCCCGGCGCTCCCGCCGTGAGAATGCCGGCCTCCTCAATCCAACAGGATCCAGACAACTGAGGACGCGGACATCCTTCGAGACCTCACCGATGCCATGCGGGCATTCGCCGTGGCGCACGGGCTCGGCCTCCAGTGCGTGATCACCGTTCTGTCGCGCGAAGTGTGTGGAGTTCAGGTGGCGCTGACCCGACCCGACACCACCACCCGCCCATCGTCCCCCATCGAGACGGCCACCTACCGCATCGCCCAAGAGCACTCACAAACGCGGTCAAATACGCACGCGCCGCACACATCAGCATCACGATCACCCACCACGACGGATTCGTCACCCTGCTCGTCGAAGACGACGGTCGCGGCTTCTCACCACCGGACACTCCTACCCAACGCTTCGGCCTGCGCGGCATGCACGAACGCGTCGCCATCCTCGGCGGCCACCTCGACATCCACTCAACCCCCAACACCGGCACCACCATCCGCGCACGTATCCCCACCCACGCTGGCCGCCAAGATCGCCATTACCCGGCCGAGTCGCAGAATGACTGCCACTCATGATGCCAGTCAACCGGCCGAATCGCCCTCTCACAACCAAGTGTGCCTCAACTTCAAAGCCGCGCTACAAGACACCGCCACTGGGTGCCACCTGCAGCATGGCGCCTACTCCTCAAGGTGGCATCGAAGTCAGGATGGCTCGCCAGCGCTAGAAGCCCATTCCGGGTCGCATGTCGGCGGCGGTGGCGGCGTTGCCGAGGAAGGTGGTGATGCCGAGCGTCTCCTCGGATGCGCGCAGGAGGGCATAGTGGTCGTAGAAGGTGGGGTCGTGCGTCGGCACGATCGAGCCGGAGACGGCGACCATGGCGACCTGGCTCGTGGTCGTGCTGCCCGACTCGTCGAACGCGATGAGGATCAGTGTCTTGCCCGCTTGGTAGTCGGCGGTCGCGGTGATCTTCTGGACGGTTCCCGAAAGCCAGGTGTCCATTGCGGCGAGCTTGCCGGCATCGGTGTTGGGTTCCGAGCAGCCGCTCTGGTAGTGATGGTTGTGGCACAGGTTCGGGGTGATGAAGGTGTAGGCGGGAAGCGGGTCGGGGATGGTGGCGGCGCCCGCTTCGCTGTTCGCGATCGGCACGTCGAACTGGTTGCACGCCGAGGCGAGCGGCGTGTACCAGTAGGCGGGGTCGTGGCCGCGCTTATAGAAGGTGGCTGTGCCGCCGCAGTTCGAGCTCATTCCCTCCTCGAGCTCGACCCACGACGGGGCCTGGCCGAAGATGCTGGGCGCGTTCACCTTGACGCCGACGCCGGTCGCGTTTCCGCCGGTGACCGCCATGTAGTTGGGCTGGCTGACAGTCGCGTCGTGGTGGTAGTTGGTCGCGAGCGCGCAGTCGGCGGCGAGCTGGTTGAAGTAGGGCGCGTTCGAGTTCCCGATCACCTTGACGTAGGTGTCGTTCTCTTCGAAGATCACGACTACATGCGCGTAGGTCGCCGGTCGCGCGACGCCGACGCTGCACGGGTCGGCCGCTGCCGCCCGTGCGGGTGGCGCGGCAGCGGCCCCCAGGCTGGTGACCAGAGCTGTGACGGCGAGGATGGTTCTTCGAGCTGAGAGCATGGTCACCCCCTAGATGACATTCGCTGGGCAAACCTATCGAATGCCCATCGCGGCGTCCACTGGCCAAGGCTCCCGACGGAGTCGCCGTGCGCATCGGCAGCCGCCGCCCCGAAACGCCAGCTCAGCCGGTTCGGCTCAACCACGCCGACGACAACGAAGCCCTCTAACGGACTCGAACCGTTGACCCCTTCCTTACCATGGAAGTGCTCTACCAACTGAGCTAAGAGGGCAGCGCGCCCATTGTAGGGCACGTTGGCTCAGGCGGCGAGGTCGATTCCCAGGTCGGTGAGGTCGGCGTACGGCACCTCGAACGGGTCGACCGGGGCGCCGTGCTCGTCGTGGGTGATGCGGACGACGGGCTGGTCGGGCGCGTGGTCGGGCACCGCGGCGACGATGCCGCGGCGGCCGTCGGAGAGCGTGATGTCGGTGCCGGCGGGGTAGGGCGCGACGATCTTGCGGAACGCCGTGACCACCTCGGGGTCAAACGCGGTGCCGGAGCCCTCGACGATCGCGGCGTAGCCGGCGTGAGCCGGCGCCGCGTCGCGGTAGGGGCGGTCGCTCGTGATCGCGTCGTAGACGTCGGCGACGCTTGCGATGCGGGCGAACTGCGGGATGCGCGAGCCGGCGCGGCCGTCGGGATACCCCGCGCCGTCCCAGCGCTCGTGGTGCGAGCGGACGACGGCCTTCGCGAGCGGGCTGATCGCCTCGCCGGGCAGGAGCTCGACGCCGGCGGCCGGATGCTGGCGCACGAGCTCCCACTCGTCCTCCTCGAGCGGGCCGTTCTTGTACAGGACGGTCGAGGGGATCACGAGCTTGCCGACGTCGTGCAGCAGGAGCCCGAGGCCGAGGATCGCGAGCCGCTCGTCGATGCGCTCGAAGACGCGCTCGCCGCGGTAGTTGATCCAGCCGTAGAGGTTGAACACCCGCCGCCCGAGCAGCAGGCCGAGCACGGTGACGTCGATCGAGTGCTGCAGGGTGTAGGCGTCGGCTGAGGCGAGATCGGCGAGCGCCAGCACGGCGTCGCCGGAGGCGGCCAGCTCGGCCGTGATCATCTTGACGACGTTCTTCAGGCTCGTGATCGTCTCGGTCGGGAGCGCGCCGCCGCAGGCGATGGCGGCGGGTGCGAGATCGAACGCCTTGTTGAGCTCGGTCTCTGCCGCGTGCTGCGTCGCCTCCGTGAGCGCCTCCGGCACCTGGATCCCGTCGCCGAGGGCGTCGTCGACGTAGATCGCCCGGATGCCGTTGCGCTCGAGTGCGGCGCGGTACCGCGGCCGGATCGTCGTGCCGGCACGCAGCAGCGGTGCCTGGCCGGGCACGCCGGTCGACACGTCCCGGCCAACCACCGCGCCGTCAACCAGACGCGTCGTTGCAACCAGCCGCACGGTGAAGCTCCTCTTCGATCACGGGGCTCCATGTATCGGCGCACAGGCCGCGGAATTGAAGTCCCGCGCGAGGAGCGCGGCTCAGGAGGCGCGGCGCAGCGGGTCGTGGCGGCGCGGGCGTGCGTCCGCCGCGGCGAGCGCGGCCGCCGTGTCGTCGGCCCATTCGACCGCGCGCAGATAGGCGTCGCGCACGACCAGCGGGCTGATCCCGGCGTCGATCTGCTCCGGCCGGCCGAGCTCGTAGTGCTCGATCAGGCGCAGCAGCGCGCCCAGGTCGCCCTCGCGGGCCACGAGCGCCCGCGTGACGTGCGGCGCCAGCTCGTCGAGCTCCGCGAGCAGTGCGTCCATCGGCACGGCCAGCAGCGCATCCGCGACCGAGAGCAGGCCGACCGTGAAGTGCGTCGCCCGATCGGCGCTTCCGGTGGCCGAGCCGAGGAGCTCCATCATCTTCGCCCGCACCATGCCGATCCGCGCGAGCTCGGTCGGCTGCTGGGAGTGCGCCGTCAGGCTGACGAGGTAGGCGAACGAGCGGATCGTGTCTGTGCCGAGGAAGACGATGGCGTCGCGGATCGAGCTGATCCGGCGCACGAGCCCCACCGCGGCGGAGTTCATGTAGCGCAGGAGCGTCACGCTGAGGCCGATGTCCTGAACGATGATCGCCTCGAGCTCGGCGACCGAGACGTCGGGGCGGGCGAGGGCGTTCAGCAGGGTGAGCACCGTCGGCCGGCCCGCGCGGATGCGGCGTCCGGTCATGAGCTGCGGCACGCCGAAGACGAAGCCCTGGAAGTAGTGGAAGCCCATGGCGCGGCACGCGTCGAACTCGTCCGGGCGCTCGATCTTCTCGGCGATCAGCCGCACCGGATGGGTGCCGAGGCGGGCGACGTCGCGGGCGATGCCCCGCTCGTCCTGCGCCCTCACGTCGAGCTTCACGTAGGCGGAGACGGGCAGGAGCTTGCGCGTCCGCCGGGTGAGCACGAAGTCGTCGAGCACGATCTGGTAGCCGCGCCCGATCAGCTCGTGCAGGCGCGCGATCACCTGCCCGTCTGGCTCGACCGACTCGAGCACCTCCAGGCTGACGCGGTCGGGCGGCAGCGCCAGCACCTGCTCGCCCAGGAGGAAGCTGCGCGACACGTTGACGAGCGCGCGCCGCCCGCCCACCAGGACGTCGAGGCCGATGTCGGCGACGGCGGTGAGCGCCGCCTCGCCGGTGGCCGCCTGGGCGTCGATCACGACGGCGCTCTCGGCCGCGGCGCCGCTCCGGAACAGGAGCTCGTACGCGACGACGTTCAGGTCGCGGTCATACACCGGCTGGCGGGCGACATAGGTTGGCCACGCGCCCGGTGACGACCGCCTCGCAATCGCCGCTCCGAGCGCCCTGCCCTCCGACCGTGCGAACCTGGGACGGCTCTGGTCGGTCATGCCTCACCGCCGCCTCGAGAGGGAGGGGCGCACATGGTGATGATCTGATCAAAGCGTACGCGTGCCCACTAGTCAACGACCCGCCGGGGGCGCCGTTCGGGTATGTACCCCGCATGTCGCCGGTCGCCCGCCGCGTGCCGCCGCTCCTGCGCGAGCGCGTCTTCCGCCGCTACTGGTCGGCCCAGAGCATCTCGATGCTCGGCGACCAGGTGAGCGGCATCGCGCTGCCGCTCGCCGGCGTGCTCACGCTGCGCGCCGGCCCGGGCCAGATGGGCGTGCTGACGGCGCTCGTGTGGGCGCCCAACCTCGTGCTCGCGCTGCACGCGGGGGCGCTCGCCGATCGCTGGGGCAGGCGCCGGCGGATCATGATCGCAAGCGACATCGGCCGTGCCCTGCTGCTCGCAAGCGTGCCGCTGGCCGCTGCGTTCGGCGCGCTCAGCATGGCGCAGCTCTACGTGGTCGCGTTCGCCGTGGGCACCCTGAGCGTGTTCTTCCAGGTGTCCGACAGCACGCTCTTCGTGTGCGTCGTCGACCGCGAGCGCTACCTCGACGCCAACGCGCTCGTCCACGGCAGCCGCGCCGTCTCGTTCATGGCGGGGCCGAGCCTCGGAGGGGTCCTCACCCAGGCGGTGACGGCGCCGTTCGCGCTGCTCGTCGACGCCGTCTCGTTCCTGGGCTCCGCGGGCTTCCTGAGCAGCATCGCCCCAGCCGAGCCCGAGGCGCAGCGGCCGGCTCCCGGCCATGTGACGGCCGGCGTGCGCTACATCCGGCGCACGCCGACGCTTTTCTACGAGCTCGCCTCGACCGCGACCGTCAACTTCTTCAACCTCGGCTTCTTCGCGATCTTCCTGCTTTACGCCACGCGCTCGCTCCACGTCCGTGCGGGCACGATCGGCATCGTGCTCGGCCTGGCCGCGGTCGGCGGGCTCCTGGGAGCGGTGATCGCCGGCCCGCTGGCCCGCCGGATCGGCGTTGGGCCGGCCTTCTGCCTGGGGTCGGTGCTGTTCCCGGCGCCGCTGATGCTCGTCCCGCTCGCGCGCGGGCCGCACCTGCTCGTGATCGCGTTCCTCTTCCTGGCCGAGTTCGGCTCCGGCATCGGGGTCATGATCCTCGACATCACAGCGGGCTCGATCAACGCGGCCCTCGTGCCGGTGGAGATGCGCGCCCGCGTCCAGGGCGCCTACACCATCGTCAACTACGGCGTCCGCCCGATCGGGTCGCTCGCCGCCGGGCTCGGCGCCGCCACCCTCGGCATCCACGAGACACTGTGGATCGCGACGGTCGGCGGCGCGCTGAGCGCGCTCTGGCTCGTCCCCTCGCCGCTGCCGCGGCTGAGGACGCTGCCCGCGGCCGCGCCTGTGCCATGATCCGCCCGATTCCGCCGGTGCCCGAGGACATCTGCCTCCTTCCCGCGACAGACCAGGCCGGCCTCGTCCGCGCAGGCTCGCTGACGGCGGTCGCGCTCGTCGAGGCGCACCTGGCGCGCATCGAGCGGTGCAACCCCGCGGTGAACGCGATCGTCACGGTCGTCTCCGACCGTGCGCTCGCCGCGGCCCGGCAGGCCGACCGCCGCCGTAGCGCCGGCGAGCCCCTGCCGCCGTTGCACGGCCTGCCGATCGCGCACAAGGACCTCGTCGACACGGCCGGTGTGCGCACGACGTACGGGTCGCCGTCCTACCGCGATCACGTGCCGGCGCAGGACGAGCTGCTCGCCCGGCGGCTGCGCGACGCCGGGGCGATCATGGTCGGCAAGACGAACACGCCCGAGTGGGGGGCGGGGTCGCACACGTTCAACCCCGTGTTCGGCGTCACCCGCAACCCCTGGGACACGGAGCGGTCGGCGGGCGGCTCGAGCGGTGGCGGGGCGGCTGCGCTCGCCTGCCGGCTCGTGCCGCTCGCCGACGGCAGCGATCTGGGCGGCTCGCTGCGCAACCCGGCCGCCTGGAACGGGGTCGTCGGCCTGCGGCCGACGCCGGGCGTCGTCCCGTCGTGGCCGTCGGATGCGCCGTGGCTGCCGTTCTCGGTCGACGGGCCGATGGGCCGCACCGCCGCCGACGTGGCGCTCCTGCTCGCCGCGATGGCAGGGCCCGATCCGCGGGCGCCGCTCTCGCAGCGGGCGGCCGCGGTCGACCTGTCCGGGCTGCGCGCCGCCGAGCTGCGCGGCCGGCGCGTCGCGTGGAGCCCGTCGCTCGGCGGCCTGCCGGTCGAGGGCCCGGTGCTCGCGGCGGCCGAGGCGGCGGCGCAGCGGCTGGGCGAGCTCGGCATGGACGTGTGCGCCGACGAGCCCGACCTGACGGGCGCAGACGGTGTCTTCGAGACGTGGCGGGCCTTTCAGTTCGCGCTCTCGCTGGGCGACCTCTACGACAGCGACGGCGCGCGCATGAAGGCGACGATCCGCTGGAACGTCGAGCGCGGCCGCGCGCTCACCTCGGCCGACCTGATCGCCGCCACCCGCCGGCATGCCGAGCTCGGCGAGCGCGTGCTGGCGTTCTTCGAGCGCTACGACTACCTGGCCTGCCCGGTCACCCAGGTGGAGCCGTTCCCGGTCGACGTCGAGTACCCCGAGCAGGTCGCCGGCGTGCCGATGGGCTCCTACCTCGAGTGGATGCGCTCGTGCTCGCGCATCTCGGTCACCGGCTGCCCGGCGATCTCGATCCCGGCCGGGCTCACCGCCGCGGGCCTGCCGGCGGGCCTGCAGCTGGTCGCCCGGCCGTTCGCCGAGCGGGCGCTGCTCGAGGCCGCCCACGCGCTCGACGCGCTCACCGGCTACTCGGCGCTCGTGCCGCCCGCCGCGGTGGACGATCGGTGAACCGGTCACGGCCGGTGCGCCGCGTGCAGTAGCATCGCGCCCGTGGAAGGCAGCCGGTTCGACATGGTCGTCCTGGGCTCCGGGCCGGCCGGCCAGAAGGCGGCGATCCAGGCGGCCAAGGTAGGCGCGTCGGTCGCGGTCGTCGAGCGCCGCGACACCATCGGCGGCGTGTGCGCGAACACGGGCACGATCCCGTCCAAGACGCTGCGCGAGGCGGCGATCTACCTCACCGGCCTGTCCGAACGCGGCCTCTACGGGCAGAGCTACCGGGTGAAGGAGGGGATCACGATCGACGATCTCATCTGGCGCACCCAGCAGGTGATGGCGCGCGAGGTGGACGTGATCCGAAACCAGCTGGCGCGGAACCACATCCGCGTGCTCCCCGGGCAGGGCCGCCTGACCGACCCGCACACGATCGAGGTGTCCGACATGCAGGGCGGCGTGCGCACCGTGCAGGCCGACCGGATCGTGATCGCGACCGGCACGACCCCCGCCCGCCCGCTCGGGATCGAGTTCGACGAGGCCACGATCCTCGACTCCGACGGCATCCTGCTGCTCTCGCGCATCCCGACGACGTTCGTCGTGGTGGGCGCCGGCGTGATCGGCATCGAGTACGCGTCGATCTTCGCCGCCCTCGGAACGCGCGTGACCGTCGTCGAGAAGCGCGAGCGGCTGCTCGAGTTCTGCGACAACCAGATGGTCGAGGCGCTGCAGTACTACCTGCGCGACCTCGGGCTCGTGTTCCGGCTGGGCGAGACGGTGACGTCGGTCGAGAAGCACGACGGCGGCACGCTGACGACGCTCGCAAGCGGCAAGCGCATCGCCGCCGACGCCGTCATGTACTCCGCCGGCCGCCAGGGTGCGACGGCCGGGATCGGGCTCGCCGCGGCCGGGCTCGAGGCCGACTCGCGCGGCCGCATCGGCGTCGACGAGCACTACCGCACGGCCGTCGAGCACATCTACGCGGTTGGCGACGTGATCGGGTTCCCGAGCCTGGCATCGGCCTCGTTCGAGCAGGGCCGGCTGGCGGCCGCGCACGCCTTCGGCCTCGACACGCGCCCGATGCGCGAGCTGCTGCCGATCGGCATCTACACGGTGCCCGAGATCAGCTTCGCCGGGCGCACCGAGGAGGAGCTGACGCGCGACGGGATCCCGTACGAGATCGGCGTGTCGCGCTACCGCGAGCTCGCCCGCGGCCAGATCCTGGGCGACTCGGTCGGGATCCTGAAGCTGCTGGTCGCGCCCGACTCGCGCACCATCCTGGGCGTGCACGTGTTCGGCACGGCCGCCACCGAGCTCGTGCACATCGGCCAGACGGTGATGGGGCTCGGCGGGACGGTCGACTACCTGATCGACCAGGTGTTCAACTACCCCACCCTGGCCGAGTCCTACAAGGTGGCGGCGCTCGACGCCACGAACAAGCTGCGCGCGCTCAACCGCCTGACGGTGTAGCCGGGCTCAGGTGCGCTCGAGCACGACCACCGGGATCTCGCGCGTCGTCCGCGTCTGATACTCCAGGTAGTCGGGGAACACCTTCGTCACGATCTCCCACAGCCGCGGCCGCTCCTGTGCTGTGGCCGTGCGGGCGCGGGCGTGGAAGCGATCGCCCTTCACCTGCACCTCGACATCCGGGTCGGCCTCGAGGTTCAGGTACCAGCGCGGGTGGTTCGGCGCGCCGCCGCGCGACGCAACCACGAGCACATCCTCGCCGTCGCGGGCGTAGATCAGGGGCAGCGTGCGCGGCTCGCCGGACTTGCGGCCACGGGTGGTCAGGAGCAGCGTCGGACGCCCGTTCCAGTCGTGGCCGTCTTCGCCGTCGGTGGCCAGGTAGCGGTCGACGTGGTCGGCGAACCAGGGACGGGGCGTCGCATCACCCATGCTGCCAGACTAGCCCGCGGCGGCCGCCGGGGGTGCAGGTGCCCCGGCGGGCGGAGGGGCGGTGAGCCTGCGCTCGAGCAGGATCGCCCCCGCGCTCGACGCGGCGAGCGTGATCAGCGCCGAGGCGATGACGGCCGCACCCTGCCCGGCGGTCAGGATGCCCGCGGCCAGGCCGAGCGAGACGACGCCCGCCGGCAGCCCCAGCTGGGCCGAGGCCAAGAGGCCGCACGGCCACGGCATCCGCATCACCACGGCCACCGCGACGTGGCAGACGATGATGGCGCTCGCGAGCAGGCCGACGAGCACGAGGTCGGAGCGCGACGACGCCAGCGAGCGGAAGTTGAGCTTCGCGCCGAGCGAGACGAAGAAGAACGGCACGAAGAACCCCTCGGCGAGTCCGACGAGCTGCTGCGTCAGCCGGCGCGGCTCACCTGCCAGCGCCACGATCATCCCGGCGCCGAAGCCCGCGATCAGGATGCTCGTCCCGAACTTCGTCGCCAGGGCGGCGAGGCCGAAGAGCGCCGCGAGCGACAGGCGCAGGTCGAGCGCCCAGCCGCGTTTGCGCGAGTCCTCGCGCAACGCGATCACCACCGGCTCGTCGCGGCTCGCGTGGACGATCGCGAAGATGACGATCGCGGCCACGGTGACGAGCACGCCGCCGCCGGCGATCCGCACCGCCTTGGACGGGATCAGCGCGAGCGGCAGGGCGACGATGCTCGCGATGTCGACGATCGCGATCCACGCGGTCGCAAGGAGCATCGTCTCGCCGGTCAGGCCGCGCTCCTGGACGATCGGCATCACCACCGCCGAGCTCGAGGCGGCCAGCAGGAGCACGAAGATCGCCGGGTGGCCGACGCCGGAGGCGCGGGCGAGCGCCCAGCCGGCCGGAGCGGCGATCGCGAACATGAGCGCGCTCGCGACGGCGGCGGAGCGCAGTGCGCGGCGCAGGCCGGCGTCGCGCAGTGGCAGGCGGGTGCCCACCACGAACATCAGCATCGCGAAGCCGACGGCCGAGAGGAAGACGATGGTCGGATCGGCCGGATCGATCTCGCGCAGCCCGGTCTGGCCGACGATCACGCCGGCGGCGAGCTCGCCGACGACGACGGGGACGGCGAGCCGTGTCGCCCCGGAGAGCAGCGGGCCGGCGATGCCGCACAGCACGATCAGGGTGAGGATGCTGAAGCTCACGCGTGCAAGTGGCCGTCGGCGGACACGTGCTTGCTGAACTCGGCGTGGTCGGCGACGACGGTCTCGACCATCCGCCGCGCAGCGTGTTCGAGGTCGGCCGCGTCGAGCTGCCCGGCGAATGCGCCGGTGTCGGCGCTGAGGCGGTGGTGGGCCGCCGTGCAGTAGCCCATCATCCACAGGAGCGCGTGCTCGTCGCGGCGGTGAGGCAGGTCTGCGATCTCGATTCGGCCGCGCTCGGGGTCGAGCCTGCGCACGACGGTCGGGCCGTCGACCCGCACCTGTGGGCGCAGGTCCGGCGAGCGCTCGTCCTGGCGGCGCAGGAGCTCGGCGTAGGGCTCGGGATCGGGCACCGGCTCGCCCCCGGCGAGGAAGCGCGCCGTCGCGGGCGCGATCGGCTTGCGCTCGAACACGGCCCGCTCGCCGCCGAGCTCGCCGTCGAGCACGACGCGGGGGTGGTCGCGGCTGCCGAGGCCGGCGATGCGCGTGCGCTGCGCCCGCAGGACGAAGCCGGGTGCCGGCGACGGCGGCGCCGCGCCTGCCGGCGCCTGCGGCAGCGCGTCGATCCCGCTCGCAAACCGCTTCGCGCCCGGCTGCCCCGCCCGCCACATCGCCGCGATTGCGGCGACGTGCGGCACGGCGTCGCCTGTCAGCGCCACGCCGGCGGCGGCATCCGGGGCGGCGGCGTAGCCGCTCCACAGGTGCGCGGCGATGTCGTGCGGGCCGACCGCCAGATGCCCGGCCTGGGCGGCGAGCATGGCGCTTGCGGCCAGGCGGGTGAGGTCGTTCGTGAACGGCACCGGCCCGGTCTCGTCGTAGTCGTTTACGCCGAAGGCCTCGCCCGCCGGGGCGAGCCAGGTGCCGAAGTTCTCGACGTGCAGGTCGCCCACCCCGAGCGGCACGGGCGCGGCGTCGTGGGCCGGGTCAGCGCCGAACCGGTCGAGCCAGACCGGATAGCTCCCGCGCAGGAACGCGAACGGCGAGGCGGCCATGCGCCGGTGCTTCTGCGCCCGGGCGGCGGGGTCGAACGCCAGTGTCCGATCGCACCAGCGCTCGTACCGGTCGAGGAGCTTCGCGGCGTGCATGTGCGGAGTGAGTATGACGCCGCACTAATCTGACGGCATGAGAGCGATGCTGCTCGAGGCGCCCGGCCGCCTGGTCGAGCGCGACGTCGCCGACCCGGTCGCGGCCGCGGGCGAGGTGCTGATCGAGGTCTCGGCGTGCGGCGTCTGCCGCACCGACCTGCAGATCTACCAGGGCGACCTGGCGATGCGGCGCCGGCCGGTGATCCCCGGCCATCAGGTGGTCGGCCGGATCGCCGGGACGGGCGAGCGGGTCGGGGTGGCCTGGCTGCACGGCGCCGACGGCACCTGCCCGGCCTGCCGGCGCGGCCTCGAGAACCTGTGCCCGAACGCCGAGTTCACCGGCTGGACGGCCGACGGCGGCTACGCCGAGCTCGTCACGGCCCGGCGCGACTACGTGTTCGTGCTGCCGGAGCGCTTCTCCGACCTCGAGGCGGCGCCGCTTCTGTGCGCGGGCATCATCGGCTACCGCTCGCTGCGCCTGGCGGGCGTCGAGCGGGGTGGGCGCCTGGGCCTCTACGGCTTCGGCTCCTCGGCGCACCTCGCGATCCAGGTCGCGCTGCACCAGGGCTGCGAGGTGGCCGTGTTCGCGCGCTCGCAGGCCGAGCGCGAGCTGGGTGCGCGTCTGGGGGCGGCGTGGACGGGGGGCTACGACGACGCCCCGCCGTGGCCGCTCGACGGGGCGGTCACCTTCGCGCCGGTGGGGTCGGTCGTCGTCGCCGCGCTGCGCGCGCTTGCCCCGGGAGCCACGGTGGCGGTGAACGCCATCCACCTCGACGAGATGCCGGCGTTCTCCTACGACCTGCTGTGGCAGGAGCGCTGCATCCGCTCGGTCGCGAACTTCACCCGCCGCGACGCGACCGAGTTCCTGGCGCTCGCGGCGGAGGTCCCGATCCGCGCCCAGGTGCAGGAGTTTCCGCTCGCCGCGGCGGGCGAGGCGCTCGCGCGGCTGGCGGCCGGGGGGATCAGCGGGTCAGCGGTGCTGACCGTGCGCTGAGCGGCGCGTTAGGCTGCGAGACGCATGAGCTACTCCGTCGTCCATATCGATGACATCGAGCCGAGCGGCCCCACGGGCGCTGTGCGCTTCGTCCGCCGCGAGCTGGGCGTCGAGGCGTTCGGCATCAACCGCTTCGACCTCCCGGCCGGCAGCGAGGGTTTCGAGCACGACGAGGCCGGCACCAGGCAGGAGGAGGTCTCGGTGGTGATCCGCGGCGGCGGGCACTGGCGCGTCGACGGCGAGCTCGTCGCGGTCCGGGAGGGGTCGTTCATCCGCTTCGACCCCGGCACGACGCGCTGCCCGGTCGCAGGCCCCGACGGGATGTCGTTCATCTCGGTCGGATCGCCGCCCGGGACGTATGCCCCGCACGGCCCCTTCTGAGCCGGGCGCCGCGGCCGCGCGGATCGCCCCCGGGCTCCAACACCCGGGGGCACGCGCAGCGTTCAGTTCGTGAGGATCATCGCGGCCGGCACGTACCCGGCGTCGCTCGCTCCGTGGTACGGCCCGTCCAGGCTGAACACGCCTGGCACGTACGCCGGGTCGCCATTCGTGCTACCGGCGTCCTGGGTATCCCACCAGATGCCGCCCGGCGTGATCTGCGAGCCGGTGATGACCGCGGGCGCGAGCGCCACGTTCAGCGAGTCGGTCGGGCTGTTCGTGCCGTGCAGCGGGTTCGGCCCGTGGTTGTCGCTGTTGTAGCTGACGCTGTAGACGACGGTGCTCGGCAAGGTGATGCCCAGACGGCCCAGATGATGGAAGACGGCTGTCCTGGCCTCGCCGTTGAAGCACGTTTTGAGCGTGGTCGAGTACCACTCGCCCGCGTGGCCGAGATCTGCGCACCTGTTGCTGGCGGTCGGCCTGTAGGGGAACGTCATCGTCCGCGTGATCGAGCGGATGAGCCTGCCCGGCACCGCTCCGGTGCCCGGCGAGGCGACGCTCGCCCGGTAGAGCCTGAGCGTCACCGCTGTCTTGAACGTGGCGCCGGGATCGGTCAGGCATGTGGTGTTCCACGACCCGGACTGGCAGGCCCATGACGAGAACATCACGCGGGCGCTCGTCAGGTGACGCGTCTTGCCGACCAGCTTCACCTGATCGCCGAGATGCGCGAAGGAGTACGCCTCAACTCCGAGGCTCGGGAGGTTGCCGGGGTAGGCGAGGGGGATGCTGTTGTAGACCTGCCGCGGGAGCGGGTTGGCCTGCGCGGTCGCGGCCGTGCCGGCCATTGCAGTCATCGCAAGCGCGATGACTGCAATGAGTCTTCTCATGGTGCCTTCTCTCACTACGGTGGCGACGTGCGGAGGATTCCGCAGGCCCACATCGCCTGTGGGATCGTGGTCGATCGACTCTCGAGAACGGCATGCCGGGGCGCCGCGGCAGCCAAGAGGTCACCCGGCCGTCCCCTGTTCGTCGTGCGTCAGCGGTGCTGAGCCCGTGTTGCGGGGGGCCTACAGTCCATGCCGTTTCGCACACTGGTCGCAGTAGTGGGTGAACAGCGGCTTCCAGTGGGCGCAGTCCTCGCACTCGCGGCTGAGCCACGGATGGATCGGAACGTGCGATCGCCCGCCAACAGCGGTCGAGGAGGTCCTGACGGCGGTGCCGACGCGGAACGCGGAGACCGCAGCCGGAGTCGTATGTAGCCTGGCCGCGAGAACGACGCTGCGAGCCATAGCAAGCCCCCTTCCGGGGCTGGTGCCCTGCTGCGAATGGAACGGGCCTCAGAAGAGGCGCGCAACGAGGACGACAAGTTATGGACTCTAGCGCCCAGCCACGGACGATGCGGCGCCGCCCTGCGAACTCGTTCAGGTGAAGGGCGGCATCCCGGTCATGATGGGAGGAGCAGGATTCGAACCTGCGTAGGCAGAGCCAACGGGTTTACAGCCCGTCTCCTTTAGCCACTCGGACATCCTCCCCGGTGGGGGCGGATTCTACTCCGCGTTGCGCAGCGCCTGGGCCTCGGGGAGGCCCTCGAGCTTCTTCAGCGTGTTGTTCTCGATCTGGCGGATGCGCTCGCGCGTGACGCCGAAGGCGCGGCCGACCTCCTCGAGGGTGCACGGCTGCTCGCCCTTGAGGCCGAAGCGCAGCTCGATCACCTTGCGCTCGCGCTCGGGCAGCGAGTCGAGGGCGCGGTCGATGTCCTCTCGGCGCAGCGTCATCGTGGCCGAGTCGAACGGCGAGACCGCCTGCTCGTCGGGGACGAAGTCGCCCAGCTCGGACTCCTCCTCCTCGCCGATCGGCTTCTCGAGGCTGACCGGGAGCTGCGCCATGCGCTGGATCTCGCGCACCTCGTCGGTGGTCATGCCGAGCTCGCCGGCGATCTCCTCGGGCCGCGGCTCGCGCCCGAGCCGCTGCACCAGCTGGCGCTCGATGTGCACGACGCGGTTCAGCTTCTCGACCATGTGCACGGGGATGCGGATCGTGCGGGCCTTGTCGGCGATCGCGCGGGTGACCGCCTGGCGGATCCACCAGGTGGCGTACGTCGAGAACTTGTAGCCCTTGCGGTAGTCGAACTTCTCGACCGCCCGGATCAGGCCCAGGCTGCCCTCCTGGATCAGGTCGAGGAACGAGAGCCCGCGGCCGAGGTAGCCCTTCGCGATCGAGACGACCAGGCGCAGGTTGGCCTCGGTCATCTGCTGCTTGGCGAGCATGTCGCCGCGCTCGATGCGCTTGGCCAGGCTGACCTCCTGGTCGGCCGTGAGCAGCGCCACCTTGCCGATCTCGCGCAGGTACAGCCGCAGCGAGTCGAGGCTCGGCTCGACCGTGAGGTCGAGCTCGGGGGGCTTCTCGCCGTGGAACACCGCGTCCTGCGATGCCGTCTGCCGTGACTCCGCGTCCAGGAGCTCGATGTTGTGATCGAGCAGGTACGTGTAGAAGTCCTCGAGCTGCTCCTTGGTGAGCTCGATCTCCTCCAGCGTCGCCGCGACCTCGTCGAAGGTCAGGTAGCCCTTCTCGTGTCCCTCTTGGACAAGGGCCTTCAGCTCTTCGATCTCCGGGAGCGAGATATCGACAGTCAGCATGGGCCCCCCCAAATGCTTCGTTTGCAGATTAAGCGGTCACGACGGACTCCCCGCCCTGCCGTCCTGGGAACGCAAAAGCCCCGGAACGGCCGGTAGGGGAGACAAAGCGGATCGCAGACGCCAGGAGTGTACAAGCGGTTATCAAGCTCGGCAAGGAAGTTTCCGGAACACGTTTGCACCGTCTCTGCCACGAGCTCGTTACAAGCTCAGGAGAGCTCCACCCGGGCCTGCAGGCGCACGACGGGGTCGCCCACCGTGTTTGCCAGCACCGGCTCTGACAACGCTCTCAATCCCGCGGGCACCGCATCCCACGAGAGCAGCTGCCCGAGCACGGCCAGGGCGGCGGGCGCGCTCGCCCGCGCATTGCCGTCGTCGATCCGCACGGCGACGCCGATCCCCTGCCCCGTCAGGCCCATACACGAGAGCGCCTCGGCGCCGCCCTTGGAGACGCAGCCGGGGATCGCGCGCATCGCCTCGGTGTCGAGGTCGCCGTCGCCGCGCACGAGCTCCGGGTGGGCCGTCATCGCGGCGAACTGGCGCGGCAGGCGCTCGGCCAGGCGCGCGTACATCGTCGCGATGACCCGCAGCGGCAGGGCGAAGGCCACCACCCCGCAGCCGTCGGTCACCGTCGGGATCGCGGCGGCATCGAGCTCCGCGTGCTCGGCCATGACTGCCAGGGCGGCCCGCTGGGCCGGGTGCTCGGGCGAGCGGTAGCCCTCGGTCTCCCAGCCGTGGTGGACCGAGTTGGCGAGGAACCCGAGGTGGTTGCCCGAGCAGTTGTGGCGCAGGCGCTCCTCCGGCGAACCGAGCGAGTTGCGCAGCGCGCTCGCGTCGAGCCCGCAGGCGTGCAGGCCGCGGGTGACCGCCTCGACGTGGATGTCCTGGCCGGCGTGCGACGCGCACACGACGGCGAGCACGCGGTCGTCAAGCCCGAGCGCGTCGAGGCCGCCCGAGGCGATCAGCGGCTGCGCCTGGAAGGGTTTTGCGGCCGAGCGCAGCGTGGTCACGCGCTCGGGATCGCCGCAGGCGCCGATCACCGTTCCGTCGGTGCGCACGGCCACGGCGTGGACGCGGTGGTGGCTCTCGGGGAAGCCGCTTCGGTAGCTCGTGACGATGCCGGGCTCAGACACGGGATGCCGACCCTACACGGCGGACTATGAGCGGGGCGTGACGACCGGTAGCGTTCGGGATGTGCCGGAGCTCCCCGAACTCGAAGCGTTCGTGATCGCGCAGCGCGAGGCGCTCACCGCCGAGCCGATCGCGGCCGTGCCAGTCGCCCACTTCGCGACGACCAAGACGATCGACCCGCCACTGGCGTCGCTGGCGGGGCAGCGCTTCACCGCGGTCGGCCGGCGGGCGAAGCGGCTGCTCTTCACCGCCTCCGGCGGCGACACGCTGATGGTGCACCTGATGTCGGCCGGCCGGCTGGCCGTCGGCGCCAAGCGGCCGAAGACCGCGATGCTCGTCGTCCAGTTCGACTCGGGCCGCGAGCTTCTGATGTCCGAGTCGGGCCACAAGCGCCGGGCCGGCGTGTGGCTGCTGCGGCCCGACGCGCTCGCCGCCGAGCTCGCGCACATCGGCCCTGAGCCGCTCGATCCGGCCTTCTCGGTCGTCGCCCTGGCCGAGACGCTCGCGGCGCACCCGCACCAGCTGCACGCGTTCCTGCGCGACCAGCGCGCGATCGCGGGGATCGGTCGGGCGTTCGCGAACGAGATCCTCTGGGCGGCGCAGCTCTCCCCGTACCAGCGCTCGGCCACGCTCGCCGAGGCCGACGTCGCCGCGCTGCACGCGGCGATCACGGGCGTGCTGGGCGCGGCCGTCGAGCGGCTGGTGCCGCTCTCGGGATCCGGCCTGACCACGAAGGCCGACCGCGGCTACGCCGTCCACGACCGGCTCGGCGAGCCGTGCCCGCGCTGCGGCGAGGCCATCCGGCGGGTGTCGTTCGACGAGCACACGGTCTTCTACTGCCCGTCCTGCCAGACCGGCGGGCGGGTGCTCGCCGACCGGCGGCTGTCACGCCTGTTACGGGAGTGACTCGCGCGAGCCGGTAGCATCCGGCGCATGCTTGAATCCTCAACCTTCACACATGACCTGCAGGCCGCCGAGCCCGACGTCCACCTCGCCCTGACCCGCGCCGGCGTCACCGGCGTCGACAAGGTGATCCGGATCGCGCACGCCGGCACCGAGCTCCTCTACTACGCGCGCATCGACGCCTACGTCGACCTCGACCCGTCGCAGAAGGGCGTGCACATGTCCCGCTTCCCCGAGACCGTGGCCGAGTGCATCGACCAGGTCGTGATCGGCGAGGCGCTGCATGTCGAGGACCTCGCCGAGCACATCGCCGCGCGGATCGTCGAGCGCCAGAGCGCGGTGCGTTCCGAGGTGACGATCCGGGCGAAGTTCCCGATCACGCGGCGCACCCCCGTGTCCGACCTGCCGACGCAGGAGATCTACCACCTGATAGGCCGGGCGCTCGCGAACGGCACCGGTGCGCGCAGGCTGGTCGGCGTCGAGGTGCGCGGGCTGAACGCCTGTCCGTGCGCGCAGGGGCTCGTGCGCGAGCGCGCGCGCGAGCGGCTCACCGAGGCGGGCTACGACGGCGGCCAGATCGAGGAGATCTTCGGCATGCTGCCGGCGGCGACGCACAACCAGCGCGCCGAGGCGACGCTGATGGTCGGCACGCGCCGCGAGATCGACGCCCGCGACCTGATCGCGATCGCCGAGAACTCGATGAGCGCGCCCGTCTTCGAGCTGCTCAAGCGCCCGGACGAGCTGCACGTGGTCGAGCACGCCCACCTGCATCCGCGCTTCGTCGAGGACTCGGTGCGGCTGATGGTCGCCGGAGCGTTCGAGCGCTACGACGACCTCTCCGACGGCTGCTTCCTGCTCGCGCGCCAGGTGAACCACGAGACGATCCACAACCACGACGTGCTCGCCGAGCGGCACGGCAAGGTCGCCGAAATCCGCGCCGACCTCGAGCACCGAAACGGCGGCGCGGCGAAGCACACGACCGTCCGCGACTGGCTCGAAGGCTGAATACACGGGGTCAGACCCCGTCTATTCATGTCACCGGGAGCCGCTGCCGATAACGGCGGCATGCGCTTCGCCGGTCTCGTCACGCTGCTCGGCGCGGTCATGGCGGTGACGGCCGGCTGCGGACAGTCGAGCGCCTCGCCCACAACGGCCGCCGGCGGGACGATCCCGTCGACGTCGACGACGACGACGACGACGGCGACGACCACCGCCCGCGGCCAGCTCACGACAGCCGCCGCGCGGACGATCGTCACTCGGCTCTGGCTGCGGCGCGAGACGGCGCTCGCGTCGCTCGACGCCGGCATGCTGCCGCGGCCGAGGCCGCGGCGGCGCTCGCCGGGGACCGGGCCTATGTGGCGGGCGTCCGCTGCGGATGCGAGCCGCAGAAGGACAGGCACAGCATCGGCGCGATCCTGCCCGAGATCCCGCGCTCGTCTCCGCACGGCACGTTCTTCGCCCAGGTCCGCACGACGAACCTGAGCTCGGGCGACCATCCCTGGTACGTCCTCGCCGTCACCCGCGCCGCCGGGACCTGGAAGATCGCCCACGTCACCCTCGGCGGCTACAAGCCGCGGCCGCCGCTGAGCGGGCTGCGCGTGCGTGCCGGCGCGGTCGCAGCGGTCTCGGCGCGTGATCAGGCCCGGATGGTGCACGTTGCGGCACGCGAGACGGCGTGGGCAACCGCGCACGCCCGGCGAACATCGCACACAAGCTACGGCGCCACCGTGCGCGCCCGCGGTGTCGTCCGGCCCGCCGCCGACGGCGTGTACGGGCTGACCCTGCCCGGCGGCAAGGTGCTCGCCTGCTTCACGCTGCACGAGCTCGACACCTACTCGCTCGCAGGCGGACTGGCTCAGGATGAGTCGCGTCAGCAGTGGGGTGCACAGCTCGCCCCGGGCGCCTATCGGACGATCACGGTGGACACGGCCGAGCCGGAATGCGCGGCCGGCACCGGCGTGGGCCGCGCCGTCCCCGGCCTGTGGCTGCAGTACACGTCGCAGCACGTCGCCGTCACCGGGATGCCGCTGGGCTAGGTGATCGGCGCGCGCTCCCAGAGCGCGGCGGCGAGCAGCTCGGCCACGTGCGTCTCGACGAGCGCTCGCACGGCGGGGTCGTCCGCGCCGGGCAGGTCGATGTCGAGCGCCGAGCCGCGCACGCTCCCGCCCGCGACGACGACCGGGAACCCGCGCTCCGCCGCCCATCCCATCAGTTCGGCTTCGTAGGCCGATCCGGGCAGGAGCAGGACGCCGTATCCCGGCCGCTTCGTCAGGTACACGTCGACGTGCGACCAGTCGCCGGTCTCGCACGCGTAGGCGGCCACACGCGGCACCTCGCGCAGCATGAGCGCCGACTGCTCGGCGCTCCCGAACCGCTCGGCGGGCGCGAGCACATGGATCGGCCCGCCTCCGAGCAGCTCCACCGCCCGGTCGACCCAGCCCTCGCCGCCCGCGAGCGCGGCCGCCGACGCCGCGGCCGCCCCGCCGGGTGAGCCCGCGGTGCCGGTGACGAGCCCGCACAGCGCCTGGAGCAGCGCCACGGTCGACCGGTAGCTCGCGCTCGCGACACCGCTCGGGCCGTCGGCCGCGGTCACGAGGCACGCGTCAGCCTCGCGGCCGATCGCGCTCTGCGGCCTGCTCGTCACGCCCACGACCATGCTCGTGCCGACGTGCCGCCGCATCGCCGCGAGCGTCTCGGCCGAGCCGCCGGTGGCCGAGATCGCGACGACGAGCGTGTCGGCCGCGGGCGGCTGCGGGCTGCCGGTCGAGGCGAGCTCCGCGTACGCGTCGAAGCCGTGTGAGCGCAGGCCGGTCGCCGCGTCCAGGGCCGCGTAGCGCGAGCTACCCATGCCGAGGAAGAGCACGCGCCGCGCCCGCCGCACGAGCGCCGCGGCCGGCTCGGTCACCACGGGCGGTGACGCGAGCACGCGCGCGCCGTCCCGGACGTCGGCGGCGAAGAGCTCGGGATGCAGGTCAGCCATCGCGCTCCATCAGCCAGCGCATCCCGCCCACCGGTGCGTACATCCACTCGGGCAGGAACGCGGCAGCATAGGTGAACTCGTAGCACTCCTTCTCGACCTCGAGCGCGCGCAGCAGCCGCTCGTCCACCGGGCCGTAGGCGGTCAGGTACTCCGCCCGCGCGCGGTCGATCCATGCGTCCACGTCGCAGCCGGGGTCGACGTCGTGCGCCACATGCCGCGCGAGGTGGTCGAACGAGCGCAGCATCGCCGCCACGTCCCGCAGCGCCGGCCCCGGCTTCGACCGTTCGGCGAGCGGCCGCGTCGGCTCCCCCTCGAGGTCGACGACGACCAGCCGGCCGCCCGCCGACCGCAGCACCTGGCCGATGTGGAAGTCCCCGTGGAGGCGCTGGAGCTCGACCGTCCCCGACGGCGACTCGAGCCGCTCGAGGTCCGCCTCGATCCGCGGCCGCAGCGCCGCGAGCTCTGCGGCAACCGCTTCCGGCACGACGGCGAGGGCGTGCTCGAGCTGGGCGACGGCCGCGGTGCGCCAGGCGAGCAGGTCGGGCCCCGCGGCCCGACGCGAGCCGTACGCGTGGAGTGCCTCGTGCAAGCGCCGGCTGGCGGCCCCGAGGCGGTGGATGTCCGCCACCGCACCTGCGCGGACGGCGGCCGCGCCCCACGCCCAGCCGTCCTCGCCCGGCACGTACTCCTGCAGGAGCGCCACCGCGTGGTCGCCCCAGTGCAGCGACCCGGCGAAGGCGGGCACGCAGTCGAGCCCGGCCGTCTCGGTGAGATAGCGGCCCAGCTCCACCTCCGGGTGCACCCCCGGCCAGAGCCGCCGGTAGAACTTGACCACCAGCCGCTCGTCGACGACGTAGGAGGTGTTCGACTGGTCAGCGCCGATCGGCCGCTGCGCCGCCCCGGCGGGAACCGTCACATTCGTGTCGCGCAGCTCCCACCGCCCCGAACCGGGGACTGTCCCCGATTCGAGCAGCGCGGAGGCGACCGGGCCCTCCGTCCACAGGTACGTGTCGCGGCCGTCGACGAGCAGGATCGAGAGGGCCGCGCCGCCGCCAAGGTCGAGCCGGTCCTCCACCTCCACCGTCCCGACCGTGCCCGCCTTGCCGCCGAACCAGCGGGCGGCGGCGACCCGCTCAGGCGTCGGCAGCGACACGCTCGATCAGGCCGGCGGCCCGCACCGTGCCCGGCGCGGCCTGCAGGCGCTGCGCGATCGCGCCCATGCGCCGGCGCAGGTCGCCGTCGCCGAGCAGCCGGTCGATCGCGGCCGACATCTCGGCCTCCTCGAACCGGTAGGTGTCGAGGCGCACGCCGAACCCGGTCTCGTGCACCCGCTGGGCGTTGTCGTACTGGTCCCAGAAGAGCGGCAGCGCGATCATCGGCTTGCCGAAGTGGAAGCACTCGGTCGTCGTGTTGTTGCCGCCGTGCGTGATGACGAGATCGACCAGCGGCAGGACGGACGGCTGCGGCACGAACTCCTCGCCCCACATGTTGTCGGCCAGGTCGTACTGGTCGTGCTGCGCGCCCTTCGACACGATGAAGCGGTGCGGCGTGCGGCCGAGCACGTCCACCAGCCGGCGCATCAGGTCGACATCGGCCGAGCCGAGCGAGCCGAGCGACAGGTAGATCAGGCCGCCGCCGCCGTCCCGCAGCGCCTCGGGCACCTCGAACGCCGCCTCGGAGCCGCGCACGCACGACTCCAGCCGCTGCCACGTCGGCCCGAGCGGGCGGGCGCGGGCGTAGTCGGCCTCGGCCGGGTACACGTACAGGTTCAGGTGCGGCGAGGGGTACATGAACTCGAGCTCCGGCAGCGGCGGCGCGCCGGCGGCCTGGCTGAATGCGTCGAACTCGGCCCACATCGGCCGGTGGGTGCGGTCGTACTCGGCCCGGAAGTCGGCCCAGGCCGACCGGTCGTCGGCCGCGTAGCCGGAGAAGACAGGCGCGATGGCCGGGTCGGGCAGCTCGAGCGGGTTGCACGACATGATCCGCACCCACGGCCGTCCGCTCGCCGGCAGCGCGGGGAACGCGCACACATTGTCCTCGCAGATGACGTCGGGCTCGAGGTCGGCGATGATCTCGGTCAGGCGCGGGTTCACGTAGCGGGAGCCGTCGAGCAGCGCCTGCCAGGTGGGCTGGATGAACCCGGCCAGCTGCTCGATCGTCGGTGTGCGGAACACGGGCGCCGTGTCACGGATGAAGTCCTTCCAGAACTGCCCCGGCACCTCCTCGACCTCCGGCGCCGGCCCGAGCCGCATCAGCCGCTCCTCGAACCCGCGCGCCTCGAGGGTGCCGGCGAACGACTCCTCGACGATGAACACCACCCGGTGGCCGCGCTCGCGCAGCACGTCGCCGATCCCGACGCAGTTGTTGGTGGGCCCGAAGGCCCCCTCGGGGAAGAAGACGACGGTCGCCACGGCGGTCAAGTATGACGGCTGCGGGTGGGCCGGTGCACGGCCCACCCGCGCGTCATGCGTTCGTCAGGCGGTGGCGTGGGCCGAGCGGGCGGCGGTGTAGCGGTCCGCGACGGCCGACCAGTCGATCACGTTGAAGATCGCGGCCAGGTAGTCGGGCCGCTTGTTCTGGTACTTCAGGTAGTAGGCGTGCTCCCAGACGTCGATGCCGAGGATGGGCGTCTGCCCGTCGGAGATCGGCGAGTCCTGGTTGGCGGTGCTCGTGACCTTGAGCTTGCCGTCGTCGACGACGAGCCACGACCAGCCCGAGCCGAAGCGGTTGACGCCCGCGTCGGAGAGCTGCTTCTTCAGCTCGTCGAAGCTGCCGAAGGCGGAGTTGATCGCGTCGCCGAGCTCGCCGCTCGGCGTGCCGCCGCCGTCGCCGGAGAGCACGGTCCAGAACAGCGAGTGGTTGGCGTGGCCGCCGGCGTTGTTGCGCACCGGGCCCTGCTTGTCGGCCGGCAGCGACGACAGGTGCGCCAGCACGTCCTCGACGGGCTTGTCGGCCCACTCGGTGCCCTCGAGCGCAGCGTTTGCCTTGTCGACGTACGCCTGGTGGTGCTTGTCGTGATGGATGCGCATCGTCTGCTCGTCGATGTGCGGCTCGAGTGCGTTGTACGCATAGGGCAGATCGGGAACCTCGTATGCCATGCGAATCTCCCTTCCGGAGTGGTTTTCGCTCTCTGTATACCCGGTCGCTAGCATATCCCCCCATGCCCGCTCTCGACGGCAGCCGCGGCTTGGTCGTCGGGGGCGCACACCGCCTCGGACGAGCGATCGCGCTCGACCTGGCGGCCGGGGGCGCGGACGTCGCGATCAGCTACCGCTCGAGCGCCGGCGCGGCGGAGGAGACGCGCGCCGCGATCGCCGCGCTCGGCGTGCGCACCGCCGCGTTCGCCGCCGAGGCCGGGGTGCCGGCCCAGATGGCGGCGCTGGTCGACTCGGCCGCTGCCGCGCTCGGCGGACTCGACGTGGTCGTCTACTGCCCGTCGGCCGGCTTCGAGCCGGTCGCGGCGGCGGACGTCTCGGAGGAGCTGTGGGACACGGCCCTCGACTCGACCGCCAAGGGTTTCATGTTCGCCGCGCAGGCGGCACACCGGCATATGGCCGCGGCGGGCGGCGGCGTCATCGTCGCGATCACCGACGTCGCCGGGATGCAGCCGTGGCCGCTGTTTGCCGCGCACGGCGCCGCCAAGGCGGCGCAGATCCAGCTCGTGAAGACGCTGGCGCTCGCGTGGGGCCGCGAGCAGGTGCGGGTGTGCGGGATCGCCCCCGGGCCGGTGCTGCTGCCGGGTGGCGAGCGCGGTGCGACCGAGGAGACCGCGCTCGGCACGATCGGCGCTCCCGCCGACGTGTGCCGGGCGGTGCGCTTCTGCGTCGAGTCCGACTTCGTGACCGGCGCGAACGTCGTCGTCGACGGCGGCCGGCTGCTCCGCCCCTGAGCGTGAATAGACGGGGTCAGACCCCGTCTATTCACGCATCTACACGTGGCGGGTGATGCCGCCGTCGATGCGGATGTTCTGGCCGGTCAGGTAGGCGACGCGGTCGGAGGCGAGCAGCGCGATCAGCTCGGCCACCTCCGCGACCGTCCCGTAGCGGCCCATCGGGATCCGCGCCTTGAACTCGGCGTTCTCCGGCAGCGAGTCGATGAAGCCCGGCAGGACGTTGTTCATACGGATGTTCTCGGCCGCGTAGCGGTCGGCGAAGAGCTTGGTGAACGCCGCCAGTCCGGCGCGGAAGACGCCGCTCGTCGGAAGCACCGGGTCGGGCTCGAAGGCCGCGAAGGTCGACACGTTCACGATCGCGCCGCCGCCCTGCGCCTGCATGATCGGCGTCACGAGCCGCGTGGGCCGCACGACGTTCATGAAGTAGACCTCCATGCCCGTGTGCCACTGCTCGTCGGTCAGCTCGAGCACCGGTGCGCGGGGGCCGTGGCCGGCGCTGTTTACGAGCGCGTCGATGCGGCCGAAGCGGGCCATGGTCGCGTCGACCAGCCGCTCGAGGTCGTCCTGCGATGCGTTCGAGCCGGTGACGCCGACGCCGCCGAGGCTCTCGGCGAGCGCCTCGCCCTTGCCCGACGACGACAGGATCGCCACGCTGAAGCCGTCGGCGGCGAGCCTGCGGGCTGCGGCCGCCCCCATCCCGCTGCCGCCCGCCGTCACCACCGCCACGCGCGTCTCAGCCATGCGGCTCACCTTAGATGATTGATTCCACGCCCCCGCGCGCCTGGCCGCGCGGAGGGGTGGTGAGCTGGTTCGGGGCGTTGGCGGCGCTGCGGCGGCGAACCATCGCATCGCTGCGTCCTCGGTCGCGCCCATAGTTCGGCCACTATGAACGCTCCCTGCGTCCTTGCGCTGCTCGGTTCGCAGCCGCCCAGGACATCACGGCGGCGTGGAATCAATCATCTAGCGTGGAGGTGCGATGCGCGGCTGCCGCGAGCCAGTGCCGGTTGAGCTCGACGCCCCAGCCCGGGCCCTCCGGCGCCGCCAGCCGCCCTTCGGCGATCGTGATCGGCGGGTCGAAGAGCCCGTACTGCCAGGGGTAGTAGTTGGGGCCCTCGATCGAGAGCTCGAGGTAGGGCCCGGCATTGGCGATCGCGCACAGCAGGTGCTGGGCGAAGACGGTCACGAGCGAGAGGTTGGCCGAGTGCGGCGTGCAGGGAAGCCCGGCCGCGGCGGCCATGCGGGCGACGGCGAGCGCGCGCGTGAAGCCGCCGACGTAGCAGACGTCGGGCTGGACGACGTCGACGGCGGGCCGCTCGACCATCCGCCGCCACTGCCACAGGAAGCAGTCCTGCTCGCCGCCGGCGACGGCCAGATCGAGCGCGGCCGCCACCTGCGCCGTCCACTCGAGCTCCCAGTAGGGACAGGGCTCCTCGAAGTGCTCGACGCCCCACTGCTCCAGGAAGCGGCCCACCGCGATCGCGCGATCAGGCGTGTAGCAGCTGTTTGCGTCCACCAGCAGTCGGGCGTCGTCGCCCAGGGCGCGGCGGACGGCCGGGACGATCGCCTCGGTGCGCCCGGGCCACTCGTCCGCGTCGTGTCCGCACTCGCGCCCGACCCGGAACTTGAACGCGCCGTAGCCGTGCTCGTCGCGCAGGCGCGCGAGCCGCTGCGCCTCGTCGTCCGGGGCGATGTCGCGGCGCATGCTCGAGGCGTATGCCGTGAGCGGCCGCGCTTCGCCGCCCGCAAGGACGCACACCGGCACCCCGGCACGGCGCGCGCGCAGATCCCACAGCGCGGTGTCGACTCCGGCCAGCGCTCGGCAGACGTACGAGCCGGGGTACTTGTGCTCGGCCTCGAGCACGCGCGTGCCGAGCGCCTCGGCGTCGTCCGGGTGCGCGCCGAGGGCGTGCGGAGCGACCTGGCGGTGCAGCACCTCGCAGGTGATGTCGGCGTTGTAGGGCGACACCTGGCCGATGCCCTCGGCGCCGTCGGCGGCGCGCACGCGGACGAATCCGACCCACTCGTTCGTGAACGTCTCGATGCTCGCGATCGTCGTGCCGTCGCCGCTCACAGCACGATCACGTTCCGGATCGCCTCGCCGCGGCGCATCGCCGCCATGGCGGCGTTGATGTCCTCGAGCGGGTAGGTGGCGGTCACGAGCTCGTCGAGCCGCAGGCGGCCCTCGAGGTAGAGCCCGGCGAGGCGGGGGACGTCGATGGCCGGGCGCGACGATCCCAGCTTGCTGCCGATGATGCGCTTGCCGTCGTGAGCGAGGGTGCCCGCGTCGAACTCGGCCGGCTGCCCGTCCGGCGGCATGCCGACGCAGACGAGCGTGCCGCCCCGGCGCAGGCACTCGAGCCCCAGGCCGACCGCCGTCGCCGCACCGGCGGTGACGATGACCGCATCCGCGCCGGCGCCGCCGGTCTCGGCGAGCACGCGCTCCACGACGCCTGCGGCCGCCGCGTCGACGGTGGCCGTCGCGCCGAGGGCGGCGGCGGCCGTGAGCTTGGCGGCCGAGACGTCGGCCGCGATCACCTGCGCCGCGCCGGCCAGGGCCGCGCCCTGCACGGCGTTCAGGCCCACGCCGCCCGCGCCGATCACGGCGACGCTCGCCCCCGGCGTCACGCCCGCGTCGTTCACGGCCGCGCCCACCCCGGTCATGACGGCGCAGGCGATCAGGCACGCGCCGGCGTCGGGCACGCCCTCGGGAATTGCCACCGCCTGCGACGCGTGCACGACCGCCTCGTCGGCGAAGGCGCCGCAGCGCAGGCCCTGGACGGCGCGGCCGCCGCCGGCGAGCCGGATCGGCGAGTGGTCGTCGAGGCGGAAGCGGGCCGAGCAGAGCGCCGGAACGCCTTCGCGGCAGCGGGGGCAGCCGCCGCAGCTGCGCACGAGGCTGACGACGACACGCTCGCCGACCCGCGGCGATTCGACGCCCGGGCCTGTTTCGAGCACCACGCCGCAGGCCTCGTGGCCGAACACGGCCGGGAGCGGCCCACCCCAGGCCCCGTCGGCGTAGGCCAGATCGCTGTGGCAGATCGCGCAGGCGGTCACCCGCAGACGCACCTCGCCGGGGCCGGGCGGATCGAGCGTCACCTGCTCGATCGCAAGCGGCTCGGCGAAGCGGTGGCAGACGGCGGCGCGGGGCACCGCCCGGTCATACCACAGCCGCCGGGGCGAGTACGATGGACGACGTGAGCATGGACGTGGTCGACGCGCGCAAGACACGGGGCGAGGACGCCGTGCCGGACTCGATCCCGGTGCTCGACCACGGCTTCGTGCGCCTCGACGGCTGCATGGCCGACGACCTGTCGGTGGTGAACGCCGCCCGGGTGTCGTTCGCGCAGCGCTCCGAGCAGCTGGGCGAGCGCGACCAGGGCCTGATCCGGTTCCTGATGCGCGAGCGGCACGGCACCCCGTTCGAGCACAACGCGTTCCGCTTCCACATCAAGCTGCCGATCTTCGTCATGCGCGAGTGGGCGCGGCACCGCATGGGGTCGTTCAACGAGTGGAGCGCGCGCTACTCCCAGCTCGATCCCGAGTTCTACGTGCCGGCCGAGGAGGACGTGCGAACCCAGGTGGGAAAGCCCGGCTCCTACAGCTTCGACCCGGTCGACCCGGAGCTCGCCGAGCACACGCGCGAGGCCCAGGCGGCGGTCTATGCGCAGGCCTACGCCGCCTACGTCGACCTGCTCGAGCGCGGCGTCGCCAAGGAGGTGGCGCGAAACGTGCTGCCGGTGGCGATCTACACCCAGTTCTACTGGACGGTGAACGCGCGCAGCCTGATGAACTTCCTGTCGCTGCGAAACGCCGTCACCGCCCAGCGCGAGATCCGCCGCTACGCCGACGCGGTCGAGCGTCTGTTCGCCGCGCAGATGCCGATCACGCACTCGGCCTTCCTCGCGAACGAGCGCCGCGCCCCGTAGCATGAATACACGGGGTCAGACCCCATCTATTCACGCTAACGCCGTCGTCTGACGCGACCGGCCGGGGCGGCCAGGAGCTCCAGCCGGTTGCCGAACGGGTCGTGCGTGTAGAAGCGGCGCACGCCCGGCCGGCGGGTGTCCCACACGACGTCAGCCCCGGCCGCCTGCAGGCGCACCGCGGTCGCGTCGAGGTCGGCCATGCGCAGGCCCGGGTGCGCCTTGCTGGCCGGGCGGAAGTCCGCCTCGACGCCGAGGTGGATGCCGGGCTCGAACCATACGCCGCCGCTCGCCTGCATCGGCTCGGGCTTGGCCACCTCGGCCAGCCCGAGCACGCCACCGTAGAACCGGCGCGCCGCCTCCTCGCCGCCCGCGGGCATCGCCACCTGCACGTGATCGAGCGCGGCCGCGGGGCTGCCGTCGGATCGCCCCACCTACATCTCCACCACCGCGGGCGGCGCCTCGGCCTGCTCGCCCTCCGGTGCGGGCTGCCCGCCCCCCTCGGCCGCCTGCGGCCGCAGGTGCGCCAGGCCGAACATGGCCACGAGCGCTGCGATGAACGTAAGCCCCGCGCCGGTCAGGAACGCACGGTCGACGCCGTGGACGAAGGCGTTGAGCGCCTCGGTCTCGGCCGTGGGGTTGCCGGTGATCGCGAGGATCTGCTTGCCCTGGCCGCCCTGCACGAGCGGGATCAACTGCTCGGCCTTCGCGTGCAGCGCCGGCGGCAGGCCGGCGATCTTGGCCGACCACTGGTTCGCGGCGAGCGTCGTGCCGATCCCGCCGAGCACGGCGATCCCGAGCGCGCCGCCGACCTGGCGTGAGGCGTTGATCACCCCTGAGGCGATGCCTGCCTTGGTGCGCTCGACGGCCGCCATGCCGGTGGCCGAGACGGCCGGCATCGTTAGCGCCATGCCCGCGCCCATCAGGATCTGGAACGGCCAGATGGCGTTGTAGGACGAGTCGATGCTCACGAACGAGAGCCCGAACAGGCCGATCGACGCCGAGAACATCCCCACCGTCATCAGCCAGCGTGGGCCGACGCGGCCCGACAGCCGCCCGCCGATCGGCGCGACGAACAGGATCATCATCGTCGTCGGCAGCGTGCGCAGGCCGGCCTGGATCGGGTCGTAGCCGCGCACATTCTGGAAGTACAGGGTCAGGAAGTAGATGACCCCGAAGAGCGCGAGGCCCACCAGCGCGACGACGATACTCGACACCGAGAACGCGCGGATGCGGAAGAAGCCGAGCGGGATCATCGGGTCGGGGACGCGGCTCTCCCAGACCACGAACAGCGTGAAGAGCACGGCGGATGCCGCCAGGAACGTGAGCGTGTAGGCGCCGAGCCACGCGTGGCTGGCGGTCTGGATCAGGCCCCACGTGAGCGCGAAGAGCGCCCCGCTGATCAGCACCGTGCCGACGATGTCGAGCGAGCGGGCGCTGGGATCGCGCGATTCGACCACGGCCCACGCAGTGACGCCCATGGCGATGATGCCGATCGGCACGTTCACCCAGAACACGGCCGACCACGAGTAGTGCTGCGTCAGGAACCCGCCGAGCAGTGGCCCGATCGCGAGGCCGAGGCCGGAGATGCCGGCCCAGATGCCGATCGCCTGCGGCAGCTGCTTGCGCGGGAACGCGGCGACGAGGATCGACAGCGACAGCGGGTTGAGCAGCGCCCCGCCGACGCCCTGCACGGCACGGAACCCGATCAGCTGGGTGTCGCTCTGGGAGAGCGCGCACGCCGCCGACGAGAGCGTGAAGATCAGCAGGCCGACCTGGAAGATGCGCCTGCGTCCGTACCGGTCGCCCAGCTTGCCGCCGAGCAGGATCAGGGTGGCGAACACGAGGATGTAGGCGTTCACCGTCCACTCGAGGTTCTCCGGCGTCGGCTTCAGGTCGTGCTGGATCGACGGCAGCGCGACGTTCACGATCGTGTTGTCGAGCATGATCATGAAGAGCGCGAAGCACATGGCGAAGAGCGTCCACCACTTGTGGTTTGGGTGTTCGTGGGTCACAGCGTCTCCTCGGGGACTGGTGTTGCGGAGAAGAGGCGGCCGAGCGTCTCGGCCACCGCGATGAAGTCGTGCAGGGCGGGGCTGCCGTGGACGGCGTGCGCGTGTCCGCCGGCGAGGGTGTAGCCGTACAGGATCCAGGCGGCCGTGCGCGGGTCGATGTCCGAGCGCATCTCGCCCGCGGCCTGGCCGGCGGCGATGGTGGCGGTCATGCGCTGGAGCACCTCGTTCAGGCTGGCCGTGAGCGCCGCGCACACCTCGGGGTCGTCCACGAGCGCCGCCGCCAGCGTGCGCAGCCGGATCGTCTCGATGATCAGCGGGTCGCTCGCCGCGCGCTCGGCCACGGCCAGCATCCCCGCCAGCGGGCCGCCTGCCGTGGCCATCACCCCGTCGACCATGGTCTTCATGGCGTCGGTCGCGTCGGTGAGCACGGCCGCGAAGAGCGCCTGCTTGGACGGGAAGTGCTTGTAGAGCATCGGCTCCGAGCAGCCCGCGCCCGTCGCGATGGCCGCGGTGCGCGCACCGCGGTAGCCGCGCGTCGCAAACTCGTGCCGCGCGGCGGTGAGGATCAGCCGGCGGCGGGCGTCGCCGGTCAGTCGGGTGCATTCGATGACCATCGCCCGTGCAGGTTAGTGAGGATTCACCTGGGGCTCAAATCCGACCCGCCAGGGGCGCGGACACCGATGCGTCCGCGCCCCCGGCGTGCGGTCTAGAGCCCGCAAGCCGCGGCCGAGTTCGGCCACGGCGTGTAGCCGACCGCGAGCGTGGCCCGGTAGGCCGCCGCCGTCTGCATCGGGACGGGCCAGCTCGACGCGTCGCCCCAGATCGACAGGTAGTCGCCGCCGTAGGCGCGCTCGAAGCTCGGATCCATCTGGTATCCGCCGTAGTACGGCCCTGCGGGCGAATACGCCCACCACGAGCCCTCGTACGTGTGGATGCACGCAAGCGCCGCGTAGACCGGCGCCCGCCGGCGCAGCTCGAGCCGGTAGCCGTGGGCGCGGGCGTGCCAGCGCGCGTCCATCGCCTGGAGCGTCGGGATGTCGACCGTCAGCCGCTCGCGGCGATGGGGACGGAGGATGATGCCCAGCTTCCATGCTCGTCTGACCGCACGATCGCGCCGGAGGCGGATGTCGCTGCGGAGCTCGTGCACGAGCTTGGGGTGCGGTGCCTGCCACCACGGGGTGAAGCCCCCGACGTCGGCGGACACGGTCGGTGCCTGGATGATCGTTGCCGCGAGCACCGTCACGGCGGTGAGTGCCTTCTTCAGGGCTTCCCTCCTTAGTGGACAGCAGAAGCGCTGCCGGCTGGACGCCCTCTTGTCCAGCCTGGCAGGCGGCCGCCCCGGGGCATGGGCGCCGCATCGCAACCACCCGTTCGGCGTCTTCGCCTCGTGTGGTCGCGCTCATCTGCTCCGGCCTGTTGGCCGCCCCGCCGGCCGGAGCAAGCGCGCAGTGTAGAGGCCACCCCGGACGGGCGCGCCGCTGCGGCCGCAGAACCCGAGGCTCAGGTCCGGGGCGTGTTTGGCCGATGACGTTTCGCAGAATGCCTCCGCTCTCACGTCAGCAGGCGATCTCGATGCTGTTCTCGGGCCTCGACGCCGACCTCGAGAACGAGGACGGCGCCTCCGTCACCGTGCAGCCGTCCGGCATGGCCGGGGACACGGCCTGGGTGACCGCGCCGCGGCTGCAGGTCGCCGGCGGGATGCGCCTGCGCGGCCGGCTGATCGCCGCCGACGGTGAGCCGTGGGTGGTGTCGCTCGTGGTCGACGAGGCCGACTTCTACAGCCATGACCTGGCGCGGGTGCGCCTGCGCGCCGACGAGGTGGTCGCCGACGACAGCCGGCGGCGCAACCCGCGCGTCCCCGCCGGGGGCATCGCCTGGCTCGCCGCGGTCAACTGCCAGCACGTCGTCGACGGCGACCGCGTCGACGGGACGATGGTCGACCTCTCGCTCGAAGGCGTCGCCTTCGCGACGAACCGCGTCCTGCGCCCGTCCGACCGGCTCACGTTCCACGGCCGCTTCTTCGCCGAGCAGGTGGACGCCGAGGTGCGGGTGACGTCGGTGCGTGATGCGGGCGTCGCCGGGCGCCTCGTCGTGGGCTGCAACTTCATCGACATCGACGCCGCCAACCGTGGCCGCGTCGAGCGGCTGATCTCGGGCGAGTCGCGCCCGGCCCCCCAGGCCGCGGCCCCGTTCGACGTCTCCCGCCTGCGCGTCCTCGCCGCCGAGGAGCAGCCCGAGCAGGGCGGCTGGCGGCGCCGGTTCAAGCGGTAGGATACGGGCGCTCGTGCGCCCGGTCGGTCTCTATCCGCTCTTCCTCGCCGTCGCCATCGTCTGCTACATAGCGGCGGTCGTGATCGCGTTCCCGCTCGGCGCCGTCTGGGAGGTCATGCGCGAGGATCTGAGCCTGATCCCGCTCGCCATCGGCGCCTTCGCGATGGCCGTCGGCATGCTCCTCGAGACGCGGGGCTAAGCCAGCGCGCGCAGGTAGCGGTCGGCCGAGCGCAGCACCTTGGCCTTCGCGTCGGCCTCGACCACCGCCTCCCACCAGGCGCCGTACACGCGGTCGAATGCGAGCGTCTCGACGATCCCGCGGATGCGCGTGATCGCGGCCGCCGGGAGCGGGATCAGGTTGGGGTAGCTGTACATGAAGCTGACCCAGTCGCGGTCGGCGACCACCTGGACGATGTCGCCGGAGAGCAGGGCGCCGCGGCCGCCGGCGCCGTCGCGCCACCGGCACACGGTGCCGCCGTCGAAGTGGCCGCCCAGGCGGACGAGCTCGAGGCCGTCGCCCGCGGTCAGGCGCTCGCCCGACCACAGCTCGATGCGCGGGCTCGGACACATGATGTGGGCGCGGTCGGCCTCGTGCAGCAGCACGCGCGCGTCCAGCCGCTCGGCCCACGCGACCATGCCCGCGTAGTAGTGCGGGTGCGAGATCGCGATCGTGTGCACGCCGCCCGCCGCCTCGAGGGCGGCGGCGGACTCGTCGTCGACCAGCGTGATGCAGTCCCACAGCAGGCCGGAGACGTGCAAGGCGCGCTGGCCGATCGCGAACCGCGGCTCCGTGCCGATCCCGACCAGGCCGGGCTCGACCTCCTCCACCCGGTTTCGGTGCCCGGCCGCGAGCGCCGCCATCGTCGTGAAGCGCTGGCCGTCGTGGCCGACGTACTGGCGCTCGTCGAGGCAGATCGGGCAGCGCTCGGGCTCTGCGGCCGCCGGCGGGAACTGTGTGCCGCAGGTGATGCAGATGTGCGCGTCCACGGTCTCGGGCGCTACGAGAAGTGGATCACGCTGCGGATGCCGTCCTGCGCCTCCATGAGCTCGAAGCCGCGGTTCACGTCGGCGAGCGTCAGGTGGTGGGAGACGAACGGATCGACATCGATGTCGCCCGCGAGCCAGCGCTCGATCAGCGCCGGGACGCCCTCGCGGCCCTTGACGCCGCCGAACGACGACCCGGCCACGCGCCGGCCGGTGATCAGGAAGCGCGGGATGATGTCGAGCGTCTCGCCCTTGCCGGCGACGCCGGCGACGGTCGCCAGGCCCCAGCCCATCCGCGCCGACTCGACCGCCTGGCGCATCACCGCCACGTTGCCGGTCGCCTCGAACGTGTAGTCGGCCCCGAACCCGCCGGTCATCTCGAGGATGGCCGCGACCGTGTCCGGCCCGCCGATCATCACGTCGGTCGCGCCCTGGCCGCGGGCGAGCTCGAGCCGGTCGGCCGACATGTCGACGCACACGATCCGCTCGGCGCCCTGCAGCCGGCAGCCGGCCACGGCGCCCAGGCCGACCATGCCGGCGCCGAACACGACGCACGTCGAGCCGGGCTCCACCATGGCGGTGTTCATCGCCGCGCCGAGCCCGGTCGAAAGCCCGCAGGCGAACAGGCATGCGCGGTCGAGCGGCGCGTCGGGGTTGATCTTTGCGAGCGCGATCTGCGGCATCACCGTGTACTCGGCGAAGGTGGAGGTGCCCATGAAGTGGCGGATCGGCTCGCCGCCGCGCGAGAGCCGCGCGGTGCCGTCGGGCAGGTAGCCCTGGCCCTGCATGTCGCGGATGGCGAGGCACAGGTTCGTGCGCGGACTCTTGCAATGCACGCACTCGCCGCACTGGGGCGAGAAGAGCGTGACGACGTGGTCGCCCGGCTTGACGAGCGTGACGCCGTCGCCGACGCGCTCGACGACCCCGGCGCCCTCGTGGCCGAGCACCGTCGGCGCGTACCCCGACGGGTCGGCGCCCGACGCCGTGTAGAGGTCGGTGTGGCAGACGCCGCATGCCTCCAGGCGCACGAGCACCTCGCCCGCCTTCGGCCCCGCGAGATCGACGTCCTGGATGACGAGCGGGGCGCCGAACTGCTCCAGCACCGCTGCCTGCATCCTCATAGCGGGCGAGTGTACCCTGTCCGCCACAGCCGTGTCCGACATCGCCCCGAACGCCGACATCGTCGAAGAGTCCGTGCGCCTGCTCGGGGCTGCGGTCGCGGCCGACGTGCCTGTCCGGCTCGTCGGCGGCCTGGCCGTGCGGGCGCATCTGCCGGTGGGCACCGAGCCGGTGATCACGCGTGAGTACAAGGACATCGACCTCGTCACGCTCAAGGGCCGCGGCCGGGCCGTGTCGGCGTTCATGACCGAGCAGGGCTACGAGGCCGACCGCGTGTTCAACACGACCAACGGCCATCGCCGGCTGCTCTACTACGACGTCCCTCACCAGCGCCAGGTGGATGTGTTCGTCGGCGCCTTCGAGATGTGCCACTCGATCCCGATCACCGAGCGGATTGAGCTCCACCCGACCGCCGTGCCGCTGGCCGAGCTCATGCTGACGAAGATGCAGATCGTCGAGCTGAACGCCAAGGACCAGTCCGACATCGTGACGATGCTCTACCACCACGACGTCGGCGAGAGCGACGACGGCGTGATCAACGCCCGGCGCGTCGCCCAGCTCTGCGCCGGCGACTGGGGCCTGTGGCGGACGACCAAGATGAACACCGAGCGCACGCGCCAGGCGCTCTCCGCCGACGGCGTCGCACCGGAGGTGCGCACGGTGGCCGAGCCGCGCCTCGAGCGCCTGTGGGACGCGATCGAGTCCGCGCCCAAGTCCGGCCGCTGGAAGATGCGAAACCGGGTGGGCGACAAGGTGCGCTGGTACGAGGAGCCCGAAGAGGTCGGCTAGTGCATAAACGGGGTCAGACCCCGTTTATGCATCACGGGCGGGAGCGCAGCGCGATGTAGAGGTCGACCCGGTCCTCCATCGAGCCGAGGTCGCGGCCGGTCAGCTGCTCGACGCGGTCGAGCCGGTGGCGCAGGGTGTTCACGTGCACGTGCAAGGCGGTGGCCGTCTCCTGCCAGCGGCAGCCCGACGAGAGGAATCGGTCGAGTGTCTCGACCAGGCGCGAGCGGCGGCGGGCGTCGTGCTCCTCGAGCGGTCGCAGGAGCGCCCGCCGAAACGCGGCCAGCACGTCCTCGTCCTGCAGTGCGAGCAGGAGCGAGTGCGACCCCACCTGGTCGTGCGTCGCCCAGCCCGCGTCGCGCCGCAGGCGTGCGAACCGGCATGCGTGCCGGGCCTCGACGACGGCGGTGCGCAGGCCGGAGCCGTCGGCCGCCAGGCCGCCGACGCCCACCGGCTCCTGCATGCGCTCGTGGACCGCGGCGGCCAGCGCCGCGAGGCCCGCCTCGTCGCCCGGCCAGTCGGCGACGGCCACCAGCTCGCGCGTTTTCATCGCGGCGACGGCGCGCACGCCCGCGTCGGCGAGGGCGCGCTCGAGCCGGTCGAGGCCGACGTCGGGATCCTCCGACTCGCAGACGATCGCGGCCAGCGGGGTGGACGCGTCGAGCCCGAACGTGCCCAGCCGGGCCGCCGCCGCCCGCTGCTGCGCCGGCCCGGCCAGGATCAGGTCGACCAGCTCGGAGGCCAGCCGGCGCTCGCTCTCGCGCAGCGCCTGCAGCCGGGCGAGCTCGAGCCCGAGGAAGGGCAGCGCCTGGTCGACCGCGGCGCGGTCGTCGTCGGCAAGTCCGGTACCTCCGGCCGCCACCACCAGGTGCGCCTCGGTGCGTCCGACAGCGACGATCGGGAATACCACCCAGCCGTTCACCGAGACGGGCTGCGTCTCCTGCAGGGCGGTCGCGTGCGCGGACAGCTCGGCCACGTCGGTGGGCCCGGCGGCGCCGGCGATCACGTGCCGGCCGCGGCCGAGCATCCACGCCTCCAGGCGCGGTTCGAGGACGTCGAGGATCCCGTCCAGGCCGGCGCCGTGGCCCGCGGCGTGCACGAGCCGGTCGTTGCGCAGCACCCGCTCGCGCAGCGCGTCCTCGCGCTGGCCGTAGACGCGGTCGACGAACGCGCGCGAGACGGCGATGAACGGCACCTCGAAGGGGACGGCGAAGAGCGGCAGCCGCGCGGCCGCACAGGCCGCGACGAGATCGTCGGGCACGACCGCGTCGGGCTGCGGCAGGCCGTACCCGAGGGCGGCGACGTCGCTCTGCCGCAGCGGCGCGACGAAGCCGGCGCTCGTGACGCCGGCGTCGCGCCAGACGCCGGTCGTCAGGATCACCTCGCCGCCCTGGAGGTAGCGGGTCGGGTCGGCCAGCTCGGTGGTGTGCACCCAGCGGATCGTGCGATCGAGGTCGCCGTCGACCACGACCCGCAGGTCGAGTGAGGGCACCGCCATCAGCTCACTCACGCGCATTGCCATTGGATAAACCTCTAACCGCGATCGTACAACGTTGCAGGGTCGCACCCTTGTGACGACGGCGCCGATCCGTGAGACTCGCCGCGATGGGGGGGTACACCTGGCCCGACGGTCACCGTGCCGCGCTCGCGCTGACGTTCGATGTCGATGCGGAGTCCGCCATCCTGGCGGTCGATCCCGCCTACGCGGCCCGCCTGACGACGATGAGCCACCAGGCCTACGGGCCGAAGGTCGGCGTCCCGCGCATCCTGCGCATGCTCGAGCGCCAGGGCATCAGGGGCAGCTTCTTCGTGCCCGGCCTGACGGCCGATCGCTACCCCGGCACCGTCGAGGCGATCGTCGCCGCCGGGCACGAGCTCGGTCACCACGGCTATTCGCACGTTCCGTATCACTCACTGTCAGACGACGAGCAGCGCCGCGATGTTGAGCGGGCGCTCGCAAGTCTCGAGCGGATCACCGGCCGGCGGCCCGAGGGATTCCGCGCGCCGTGGTGGGAGCTGACCAACTCGACGCCCGCGCTGCTGGCCGAGAACGGCTTCACGTGGGACTCGAGCATGATGGACGACGACCGCCCGTATCTGCTCGACACCGGCCGCGGCATCCTGGCCGAGCTGCCGGTGCACTGGATGCTGGACGACTGGGAGCAGTACGCCTTCCTGCCCGAGCCGCACATCGGGGCGGTGATCGAGTCGCCGGGCAAGGTGCTCGACCTGTGGACGGGCGAGCTCGACGCGCTCGCCGCCGAGGGCGGCCTGATGGTGCTGACGAGCCACCCGTTCCTGTCGGGCCGGGCCTCGCGCGTCGCGACGCTCGAGCGGGTGGTTGAGCACGCCCGTCTGGCCGGCGGGATCTGGATCGCGCCGCTGGGCGAGATCGCCGCGCACACGCGCACGGTCGTCCCTGAGGCCGACGCCCGCCCGGTGCCGGCCGTGCACATCGAGGAAGACGTCTATGGGAGCTGACGCCGCTGCACCGCGCTCCTTCGAGCGCCAGGCCACCGGCCTCGTCCGCGAGGCGGGCTGGCTGGACGTCTTCATCTACAACCTGAACTTCATCTCGATCGGTCTGATGGCGGCGTTCCTGTTCAACACCACCATCCCGTTCTACCCCGGCGTGAACGTCTACCTGAACGAGCTGATCGCGTTCGCGCTGATCATCCCGCTCTCGCTCGTCTTCGCGATGTTCGCGGCGGCGATGCCGCGCTCGGGCGGCGACTACGTGTACGTCTCGCGGACGCTGCATCCCGCGCTCGGGATGATGTCGTCGTTCAACAACACCGTCTGGTGGTTCATCTACGGTGGCGTGCCGTCGGCCTTCTTCGCCCGCTACGGCCTGGGGCCGTTCCTGCGCACGGTCGGCGACATGTCCGGCTCGAGTACGCTGACGAGCTGGGGCAACACGCTGGTCGGCAAGACCGGCACGGTGGTCGCCGGCACGATCCTGATCGTCGTCCTGTGCGCGATCTTCTCGCGCAGCCTGCGCCTGTACTTCCGGCTCCAGAACACGCTCTTCTTCCTGGCGATGGTGAGCATCCTGCTCTCGATCATCGTGTTCGCGGCCAAGAGCCACGGCGACGTCGTCGCCGGCATCAACTCCACGTTCGGGTCGGGCAGCGTGAAGGGCGCGCTGAAGGCGGGCTCGCCGCAGGGGGCGTTCAACCTGCGCAACACCATCCTGCCGATGACGTGGCTCTACCTGGAGCTCGTCTTCAACCAGTCGTCGGCCTACATCGGCGGCGAGGTGCGGCGCGCGTCGCGAGTCCAGCTGTGGTCGATCCCGGCCGCCGCCGTCGCGGCCGTCGGGGTGCTGATGGTGCTGACGTGGGCGGCGATGTCGTCGGTCGGCTTCACGCTCTGGAACGGCCTCGGGAACGACTTCGGCTCGAGCCTCGGCCTGTCCTCGACGCCGGTCTACACCGAGATCGCGGCGGCCACCAGCGGCAACACGGTGATCGGCATCCTGATCCTGGGCGGGTTCGTGTTCTGGAGCTACACGTGGCTGCCGGGCCAGATCCTGAACGCGTCGCGCAACCTGGTCGCCTACGCAATCGACGGCGTCATGCCGCGCCAGTTGGCATATGTAAGCGAGGGCACCCACGCCCCGCTCGTCGCCATCTGGCTCGTGGGCGCCGGGTCGACGGTGTTCCTCTTCCTGTACGTCTACACGCACATCTTCCAGACGCTCACGGGCATCTTCGGGTTCATCCTCGGGTTCTGCCTGGTGTCGATCGCCGGCATCCTCTTCCCCTACCGGCTGCCCGACGTGTTCGAGTCCTCGCCGGTGCGCTGGCGCGTCGGCGGGATCCCGGTCATGAGCATCGTGAGCGTCCTCTCGCTCGCGGCCTGCATCGCCTCGCTCGTGATCTTCTGGAAGGACCCGTTCGCCGGCCTGCGCAACCTGAACGACGGCTCCCGCTACTGGTGGGGCGTCATCTACAACGTCGCGATCTTCCTGTCCGGCTTCGTCATCTACTTCGTCGCCCGCTGGCTCAACCGCCGCCGTGGGGTCGACATCCAGAAGCGCTTCGCGGAGATCCCCGTTGAGTAGGCCCGTCGCCCTGGTCACGGGCGCGGCGGGCGGGATCGGCGGCGCCGCGGCCGACGCGCTCGAGGCGGCCGGAATGGCGGTTGCGCGCACCGACCTGCCGCTCGACGTCGCCGATGCCGACGCGGTCGCGGGGCTCGTCGCCGAGACCGAGGCCGGCCTGGGGCCGATCGACGTGCTCGTGAACTGCGCCGGCTACGTGGCCGAGACGCCGCTCGCGGACATCACCGACGCCGAGTGGAACCGGATGCTGCGCGTGCACCTGGGCGGCACCTGGCACACCTGCCGCGAGGTGGCGCCGCGCATGGCCGCCCGCGGGCGGGGCGCGATCGTCAACACGACCTCCGAGCTCGCCCTGTGCGGCGCCGAGCTGCACGCCCACTACTGCGCGGCCAAGGGCGCGATCGTCGGCCTGACGCGCTCGCTCGCGCTCGAGCTCGCCGGACGGGGCGTGCGGGTGAACGCCGTCGCTCCCGGCGCCACCGACACGGCCCTGCTCACCGATACGTGGCGCACGCCCGAGTACCTGGCGACGCTGCCGGTGCGGCGGCTGTCGACGCCGGCCGAGATCGCGGCCACCGTCGCGTTCCTGGCCTCGGATGCCGCCTCGTACGTCACCGGCCAGGTCGTCTCGCCCAACTCGGGGGCGGTGATATGAGGGTCGCGCTCGTCACCGGCGCGGCCACCGGCATCGGCGCCGCCGTCGCCGACCGGCTCGAAGGCGACGGGCTCACGGTGGCGCGCAACCACCTGCCGGGCCAGGCGGTGCCGGGCTACTCCGCCCCGGCCGACGTGTCGGACGCCGGCGCCGTCGCGGGCATGGTGGCGCGGGTGCACGGCGACCTCGGCCCGGTCTCGGTGCTTGTCTGCAACGCGGCATACATGGTGATGGGCGCGATCGACGAGGTCGGCCCGGAGGCGTTCTGGCGCGTGCTGGACACGAACCTGACCGGCAGCTTCAACTGCATCCGCGCCTGCGCCCCCGCGATGACGGCGGGCGGGTGGGGCCGGATCGTGACCATCTCGTCGGGCTGGGGTGTCACCGGCTGGCCGCGCGCGAGCGCCTACAGCGCCTCCAAGGCTGGGGTGATCTCGCTGACGCGGTCGGTCGCGCGCGAGCTCGGCCCCCACGGCGTGACGGCGAACGCGGTCGCGCCCGGCGTGGTCGACACGCCGCAGCTCGACGTCGACGCCGACGACGCCGGCGTCACGCCCGAGCTGATCCGGGCCCGCTACGGCACGCTCGTGCCGCTCGGGCGGGTCGGCCGCCCCGACGAGGTGGCGGCGGTCGTCGCGCACCTGTGCGGCGAGGCGGCGGGCACGATCACCGGCCAGGTCGTCGCCGTCAACGGAGGCATGGCGTGACCGGCCGCTACGTTCCCGCCGACGCGTTTCGCAGCCCGCGCTTCACCGGCATCCGCACCTACATGCGCCTGCCGCACGTCACCGATCTGGACGGCGTCGACCTGGCCGTGCTCGGCCTCGCGTTCGACACCGCGACGAGCTTCCGCGCGGGCGCCCGCTTTGGCCCCGAGGCGATCCGCTCGGCCTCGGCGCTCCTGCGCCCGTACAACCCCGAGCAGGCGGTCGACATCTTCGCCCATCTCTCGGCCGTCGACGCGGGCGACCTGCCGATCGCGCCGGGTGACACCGAGGCCACCTATGCGCTCGTCGAGGAGGCGCTCGCGCCGATCGTCGCCGCGGGCGTGTTTCCGGTCGTCCTGGGCGGCGACCACTCGATCACGCTGGCCGAGCTGCGCGCCCTCCACCGCCGGCACGGGCCGATGGCGCTGATCCATCTCGACGCGCACGGCGACACCTGGCACGAGTACTTCGGCCAGCGCTACTACCACGGCACGACGTTCCGGCGTGCGGCCGAGGAGGGCGTGATCGACCCGGCCGCCTCGGTGCAGGCGGGGATGCGCGGCTCGCTGTATGGGCCGCAGGACATCACTGACGCCCGCGAGCTCGGGTTCACCGTGCTCTCGACCCGCGAGCTGCGCGAGCTGGGGTCGGCGGCCTACGGCGACCTCGTCCGCGCCCGCGTCGGCGGCCGGCCTGCGTTCCTCACCTTCGACGTCGACTTCTGCGACCCGGCGTTCGCCCCCGGCACGGGCACGCCCGAGGTGGGCGGCCCCAGTTCGTCCGAGGCGCTCGACTTCGTGCGGGCGCTGCACGGCATCGGCCTGGTCGGCTGCGACGTGGTCGAGGTGGCGCCGCCGTACGACTCGCCCGGGCAGCCGACCGCGCTGCTCGGCGCGACGGTCGCCTGGGAGGCGATCTCGCTGCACGCGCGGGCCCGCGCGGCGGTGGCGGAGGCGCGCGGATGAGGCTCTACTACGCGGGCGACGTGCACGGCTCCGAGAAGTGCTGGCGCAAGTTCCTCGGCGCGGCCCGCTTCTACGAGGCGGACACCCTGATCATGGGCGGCGACATCACCGGCAAGGTGATGGTGCCGGTCGTGACGACGGCCGACGGCCGCTACGAGGCGAGGGTGCTCGGCCGGCCCGAGACGGTCGCGGCAGACGGCCTGGAGGAGCTCGAGAAGCGCATCCGCTTCAACGGCTTCTACCCGTACCGGTGCGACCGGCCCGAGTACGAGCGTCTGAGCGCCGACCCCGCCCACCGCGAGGCGGTGTTCACGCGGCTCATGGTCGACGAGGTGCGGCGCTGGATCGAGCTCGCCGAGGAGCGGCTCGCCGGCACCGGCATCCGCTGCTACGTGATGCCGGGCAACGACGACGAGTTCGCGATCGACGCGGCGCTCGAATCGACGACCATCGTCAACCCCGACAACCGGGTCGTGCGCGTCGGCGACGGCATCCAGATGCTCTCGTGCTCGTGGACCAACCCGACGCCGTGGGACAGCCCGCGGGAGGAGGCCGAGGACGTCCTGCTCGAGCGCCTGCACGGCATCGCCGCCCAGCTCGAGCCCGGCGTGGACACCATCTTCAACCTGCACTGCCCGCCGCACCGCACGACCCTCGACCGGGCGCCGCTGCTCACGGCCGACCTCAAGGTGGTGATGGACGGGGGCGAGCCGCGCATCGTCCCGGTCGGCTCGACGGCGGTGCGCACGCTGATCGAGGAGATCCAGCCGGTGCTCTCGCTGCACGGCCACATCCACGAATCGAAGGCGGTGGCGAAGATCGGCAAGACGACCTGCGTGAACCCGGGCAGCGCCTACTCGGAAGGCGTCATCGACGGGGCCGTGGTGGAGCTCCGCGGCTCGAAGATCAGATCCTGCCAGCTCGTGACCGGATAAGGAAGGGAGCAGCCTTGGCCACAGAAGTCCCAGACGCCCCCCAGGTCTTCGCCCGCAAGGCGACGGGGCTCAGACGTGAGGCATCCGCCCGCGACGTCTTCATCTACAACACGAACAACCAGAACATCGGCATCGGCGTCGCCTTCATGGTGCTGCTGATCCCGTCGCTCTACGCCGGCGCGAGCATGGTCACGGCGACCATTCTCGCGGGCCTCCTGGCGTTGCCGATGGCGGGCGTCTACGCCTACTTCGCCGCGGCGATGCCCCGCTCGGGCGGCGACTACGTCTACATCAGCCGCACGCTGCACCCGTACCTCGGCTTCCTGTCGTCGTGGAACTGGATGGTGTGGCTCGTCACCTACACCGGCATCCCGGCCGCCTACCTGGCCCAGTACGGGCTCTCGGGCCTGTGCCGCGAGCTCGGCTACGTCTTCGACAGCCCGCGGCTGGTGGGCTACGGCGACAACTTCACCCGCAAGTGGTGGATCTTCGTCGCCGGGTCGATCCTGCTCACCGTGTTCGCGATCATCTTCGTGCTCGGCACGCGGCTGTACTTCAAGGTCCAGACCGTGAGCTTCGCGATCGCGATGACGGGCGTCATCGTCGGCCTGATCGTGCTCGCGATCCACAACCAGACCGACACCGCCAGCAATTTCAACAGCTACATCCGCGGCGTCGGCGGCGTGAAGGACGCCACTGCGAGCCTCGCGAAGTACTCGAACAACCTGCAGCAATCGAGCTTCAACCTCAAACAGACCATGTACGCGATGGTGTGGCCGCTCTTCATCACGCTGTATGCGATCACGTCGAGCTTCATCGGCGGCGAGGTGCGAAACGCGAAGCGGTCGCAGTTCCTGGCCATGCCGGGCTCGATCGTGTACGTGACGATCTTCATGTTCCTGCTCGTGGTCGCACTCGGGCATGCCGTCGGCACGACGTTCCTCGGCCAGCTCGGCTACCCGCTGCCGCAGGACGTGCCGCACGTGCTCGGGATCGGCAACTTGCCGACCTACAACGAGATCGCCGCGGTGACGGTGCGTAACCAGGGGTGGCTGGTCATCCTGCTCGGGGTGAGCTTCCTGTTCTGGACGTACGTCTGGCTGCCGATCAACTTCCTGGCCGCCACCCGGGCGATTCTGGCGTGGGCGTTCGACGGCCTGTTCCCGCGCAAGCTCTCCGAGGTCAGCGAGCGCTACCACACGCCGATCTACGCGATCATCGTGATCTGGATCGCGTCCGAGGTCTGCCTGTACCTGTACGTCGATCAGATCTTCAACACGCTGAACGGGATCTTTGCCTGGATCCTGTCGTTCGTCCTGTGCTCGATCGCGGCGATGGTCTTCCCCTTCAGGCGGCGCGAGCTGTGGCAGGCGTCGCCGTGGAATGGCTCGACCCTCGGCATCCCCAACATCACGATCCTGGGGGCGGTCTCGACGATCTGCCTCCTCTACTGCGAGTACTGGTTCTGGTACGACCCGATCCAGGGCTTCGACACGTGGGGCACCACCCTGCGCTGGGTGATGGCCCTGATCATCCCCACGGCGACCGTCATCTACGGGATCGCGTGGTTCACGAGCAAGCAGCGCGGCGTGTCGGTGGACAAGGTGTTCGCCGAGATCCCGCCCGAGTAGCACGAAAGGAGCCGGCATGTCCTCCATCGCCTCGCAGCACACCCGCCAGGGCTGGCACTCCGTCCTCGTGGGCGGGATCGCCACGTTCATGGGTGCACCCCAGGTCGAGCCCACCGCCGAGGCTCTCCGCGGCGCGGGGGCGCGAGCGGCCTTCCTGGGCATGCCGTTCGACTCCACCACCATCGCCCGCCCGGGGGCCCAGCTCGGCCCCCGGGCGGTGCGCGACTGGTCGAGCCACACCCTCTCCTATCACGGCGAGTACGACCTCGACATCTTCGAAGCGCTCGGCGTCGTCGACATGGGCGATGTGCCGGTCGTGCCGGCAAACGCGCCCAAGACGGTCGATCTCGTCGCCGAGATGATGGGCGAGGCGATCAAGGCCGGGGCGCTGCCCGTGCTGATGGGCGGCGAGCACATCACGACGATCGGCGGCTCGATGGCAGTCGACCGACACGCACCGGCGGGCACGTACGGCCTGATACTGGTCGACACCCACCTCGACACCGCCCCCGACGTCGGCGGCGAGACGATCAACCACTGCTGCCCGATCACCCGGGCGATGGAGCTCGACGCGTTCGACCCGGCCAAGTGCGTGATCATCGGCCCGCACGGCGCGATGAACCCGAAGAGCGAGTACGCCTACGTGCGCGAGGCCGGGGTGACCGTCTACCACGTCTCCGACGTCGACCGCCGCGGCGCCCGGGCGGTGGCCGAGGAGGCTGTCCGCATCGCCTCCGACGGCACCGACGGCGTCTACTTCAGCTTCGACGTCGACAGCCTGGACAGCTCGGTGTGCGCCGGCACGTGCGTGCCGACGATGGGCGGCCTGACGGCCCGCGAGGCGCTGACGATGGTGTCGGTGATCGGCCGCTGCGATCTGGTGGCGATGGACGTCTGCGAGGTCGCGCCCGCCTACGACAACGGCGAGTCGGCCATGGCCGCCTGCCAGGTGATCGTCGACACGCTGGCGGCGTACGCGGACGCGCATAGGTGAATAGACGGGGTCAGACCCCGTCTATTCATGTCGCGTCGTGGAAGATGATCCCGAGCGTGACGCGCTCGCCCGAATGCACCGTGGCGACGCCGTGGCGCATCGCGGCACGGTAGTGGCCGCGGCTGCCCTGCACCGGCCTGTGGCGGGTGGGGAAGAGCAGGAACGCGCCCGGCTCGAGGTCGATCACGTGCGCGCGTGACTGCATCCGCGGCCGGCCCTCGACGAGCACGAACTGTCCGCCGGCGAAGTCATCGGAGGCGCTCAGGAGCGTGACGGCCTGCAGCGGGAAGGCGACCTCGCCGTAGACGTCCTGGTGCAGCGCGTTGTGGCCGCCCGCGGTGTAGCGCAGGATCAGCGGCGTCGGTCGCTCCTGGCCCGCCGCGTGGCAGCGGTCGAGGAAGCCGCCGAGCTCGGCGGGGTAGGAGGCAGGCTCGCCGAGGCGGGCCGCCCAGTCGTTCGCGAGCGCCGCGAGCGGCGCGTAGAGCGCGTGCCGGGCGGCATCGATCAGGCCGGGCAGCGGCCGGTCGAAGTAGCGGTACGTGCCCTCACCGAAGCGGTGGCGGCGCATCTCGATCGTCGCGCGGAAGCGGCCTGCGGCGAAGCTCTCGGCCAGCTCCGCCCGCTCGGCGGCGTCCAGGACGGCCGGCGTTTGCACGAACCCGTGCTCGTCGAGCTCCGCGAGCAGGCCCGGCCAGTCGAGGGCGGAGATGCGATCGGTAACGGTGCGTCCCACGTCAGAGGAACGCCGCAGGTGGCCCGCGCGTGAGATCGTGGCTAGCGGAACTCGATGCCGCGGATCGCGCTCGGCGGGCCGCCGTGGGCGACCGTCCAGACGCCCAGCGTGACGAAGCGCACGCCGTCGCGGTCGATCTGCGGCGTGCGGCGCGGGCCGATCCCGAGCGCGAGGCTGTGCCCGAGGTCGATCCGGTAGACGAACATCCCCTTCGGCGTCTGGTACAGGATGCGGTTGCCGTCGATGCCGAGCGTGCGCCGGTCGGTCGCCGCCGGCAGCGGCGTCGTTCCGAGCAGGGCGCCCGTGGCGGCGCCGTAGCGGAGCAGCTCCCTGCCGCCCGCGCCCGTCGCGAGCACGGCGAGCTCCCTCTGGGACATCGCGATGTCTGCGATGGTCGCGCCGACCGGGATCGTGGCCAGGAGCGCGCCCGTGTCGACCGCGCGGATCTGGATCGTCTGCGTGGGGACGCCCTGCGCGGTGTAGGTCTGCTCGGCCAGGCGGCCGCCGGCCGTCGCCAGGGCGGCCGCGACCGGGGCGCCGGGGACCGTCGTCGCGTGCGCGCCGGTCGCGGTGTAGTGGATCCGGCGGATGCGCCCGCCGGTGACGAGCGCGTCGCAGGTCTGCGACGGGTTGCAGCTGGGCGGCCCGGTGACGTCGTTCACGGTGTAGAGCCCGATGCCGTCCCGGGACGCCATCGGGCCGAGCGTACGGCCGCTGGCGCCGACGCAGCCGCTGATCCCGCAGTCGACGAAGGTCGAGGCGAGCTGCTCGCGGCGGTGGGCTCCGGCCGGCACCCACACGCTCTGGCTCGTCTCGCTGTAGGACTCGGTGTGCTCCGCCCAGGCGATGTGCAAGCGGCTCGTGGCGGTGACCGAGCTCGCGACGATCGGGCCGATCATGCCGTCGACCGTGGTCGGCCCCCGGGGCGTGTGGCAGGCGGTGACGGCGATGTTCTGGTGCAGGAGCAGCCGGCCGCGGTGGACGCGGTAGCACCGGCCGGTTGCGTTCACCTGCAGCCAGGCGGCGTTGCCGGAGCGGTCGAGCGCCATCTGCGTGATCGTCCCCTTGGCGCGCACGAACACGTGCTGGAGCGGCTTCCCGGTCGCCGCCGGCACGAGCGCGGCGAGCGCCAGCGTGGCGGCGGCGAGTGCGCATGCTGCGGGCCGGCGGACCCTCATGGCCGCAGCATGTCACGCCGGCTGGGGCGCCGCTCAGGCGGCCTTCCGCAAGGGCGGCAACCGCGCCAATTGGCGCACACCACGGATGCCAATTGGGTGGTCGGCCGGGTGTCGGCCGCCGGCCGCATCGCCACCTGCGCTGATGGCGGTGTCGTTGCGGACCCGGTCTGACCGGCTCAGCCGGCCCGGGTGACCTCGAGCTCGATCTCGGTGGGGTCGCCCGAGTTGATCGGCACCATGTCCTGGGGGCACGCCGAGACCGCGACGACGATGTCGAGCTCTGCCCGCAGGGTGACCGAGTCGCCCGCGCCGGTCGGCGCGGGCTCCCAGCCGATCGTGCCCCCTGCGCCCACCGGAATGTTCATGAACAGGTTGATCGGCTGGGGGATAACGATCCCCTCGTGGCCGAGCGCCGCCATCGCCCGCTGCAGGTTCTCCTCGCACGACGCATGCCAGCCCGGCGCGCCGAGCAGCGCGTAGCGCGAGGGGTCGCATGCGGCGCAGAGCATGTCGTGGATGCCCGGCGAGGTGTCCTCTTCGAGCGTGAGGATCGGCCGGCGGTGGTTCGTGACGAACTGCTCGCCCGTGTGCGGGAACAGCCGGTTCACCCAAACGCGTGTGTGCTGGGCGCTGTGGTATTCGGTGAGGTCGGCGGCGCAGAACGCGAACACGTCTGCCACCTGGCCGCCGTGGGGATCGATGACGCGGATGCGGTCGCCGCGCGCGAGCGCCACGGCCCGGCCCTCGCGGGCGGGAACGGTGATGGTGGTGACGGTACTCACGGAGGCGGCAGAGATGGGTCGGACCAGAAATTCGCCGTCGTGGCTGGCCTTTCGTCCCCCGACCGAAAGAGCTTTCGAGTTGCCTCTACAGCTCCTCCGTCCGGCTTCGACCTACTCGGCTGCCCGCGACGGCGCAGTGGTCAAGCTACGCCTCTGCGCGACCGTCTGCAACCCGAAACTTCACGCACTTTGCACACTTCAGGCACCGACTTCGGCGCGGCAGGCGCCTGGCACCCGGGGAAGGTGCCAGGCAGCGCGCAATCCCTGCCCGGACCAGAGATTCGCCGTCGTGGCTGGCCTTTCGTCCCCCGACCGAAAGAGCTTTCGAGTCACCTCTACAGCTCCTCCGTCCGGCTTCGACCTACTCGGCTGCCCGCGACGGCGCAGTGGTCAAGCTACGCCTCCGCGCCACCGTCTGCAACCCGAAACTTCACGCACTTTGCACACTTCGGCCGCCGCGCCGATCGCCCGGTAGAGTCTCGGCGATGCGGGTCTTCATCATCAGCGACATGGAGGGCGTCGCCGGGATCACCAACTGGGGCGGCGTCGACGCCAAGGGGGTGCTCTACGACGAGGGCCGCACGCTCTACACCGAGGAGATCAACGCGGCGGTCCGCGGCGCGAAGGCTGCCGGCGCGACCGAGATCGTCGTCATGGACTGCCACGGCGCCGGCGGCGACAACTCGTTCAACTCGCTGCGTCCCGACCTGCTCGACGACAGTTGCGAGTTCGTCGTCCAGCGCGAGTGGACGGAGTACACCGGCGTGCTCGAAGACGGCTGCGACGCCGCCCTTCTCGTCGGCATGCACGCGATGGCCGGGTCGCGCGGCCAGATGAGCCACACGGTCTCCGGCACCGAGTGGCGCAGCGTGCGATTCAACGGCCGCGAGGTTGGAGAGACCGGCATCAACGCCGCCCTGTGCGGCAACTGGAGCTGCCCGGTGCTGCTCGTCACCGGCGACCAGGTCGCCTGCAGCGAGGGCACCGACCTGCTCGGCGCCGGGCTGGAGACGGTGCAGGTGAAGACCGCCCTGGGCCGCTTCAGCGCCCGGCACAAGACGCCTGGAGTCGCGCGCACGCTGATCGAGGCCGGCGCCCGCCGGGCGCTCGGAAACCTGAAGGCGGTCGCGCCGTGGGACCCCGGCCGGCCGTGCGAGGTGCGGGTCGAGCTCGGCACGCCCGACCACACCGAGCAGTTCACGCACCATCCCACGGTCGAGATCGTCGACCCGCGCACCATCGTCAGCCGCGGCGAGGACTGGTGGACGGCCTGGCGCCAGTTCTACTTCTCCTACCAGTGGCCGGGCGGCTAGCCGATGCCGTCCGACTACCCCACCGTCCTCGACCTGATCGGCGGCACGCCGATCGTGCGCCTGCAGCGCGTTGCGCGCGACGTCGAGCCGACCGTCGTCGCCAAGCTCGAGTACATGAACCCGGGCGGCTCGGTCAAGGACCGGATCGGCCTGCGGATGATCGAGGCGGCCGAGCGCGACGGGCTGCTGCGCCCCGGCGGCACGATCGTCGAGCCGACCTCGGGCAACACCGGCGTCGGCCTGGCGATGGTCGCGGCGCTGCGCGGCTACCGCATGATCTTCGTCATGCCCGACAAGATGAGCCAGGAGAAGATCTCGCTCCTGCGCGCGTTCGGCGCCGAGGTGATCGTGTGCCCGACGGCGGTCGAGGCCGACTCGCCCGAGAGCTACTACTCGGTCTCCGACCGCCTGGCCGAGGAGATCCCGGGCGCGTTCAAGCCCAACCAGTACGCGAACGCCGCCAACCCGCAGGCCCACTACGACACGACCGGCCCCGAGATCTGGCAGCAGACCGGGGGCGAGCTCGACGCCCTGGTCATCTCGGTCGGCACGGGTGGGACGATCTCGGGATCGGCCCGCTACCTGAAGGAGCGCAAGCCCGACCTGCTGGTCGTCGGCGCCGACCCGGAGGGCTCGATCTACTCGTCCGAGACGATGCATCCGTACCTGGTCGAGGGCATCGGCGAGGACTTCTGGCCGACGACGTTCGACCCGACCCTCGTTGACGAGTACGTGACCGTCTCCGACCGTGACTCGTTCCTGACCGCCCGGCGGATGGCGCGCGAGGAGGGCCTGCTCGTCGGCGGCTCCGGCGGCACGGCGGTCTTTGCAGCGCTCGACGTGGCCGGCCGGTTCGGCCGCGACGCCACGATCGTGACCCTGATCCCCGACGGCGGCCGCGCCTACCTGAGCAAGTTCTTCAACGACAACTACATGCTCGAGTACGGGTTCCTCGAGCGCACCGCGCCGGTGCCGACGGTCATCCAGGTGCTGCACACGAAGCACGGCGCGGAGGTGCCCGAGCTGGTCACGATCGAGGCCCACCACAAGGTGGGCGAGGCGATCGAGCTGATGCAGCGCTACTCCATCTCGCAGCTTCCGGTCGTGCGCACGCAGCCGCCGGAGTCGCTTGCAGACGTCGTCGGTTCGCTGCACGACCGCGGCCTGCTCGACCGCGTGTTCAAGAACCCGGATGCGCTGAACGACAACGTCGCCGAGGCAATGGGACCGCCGCTCGCCGCCGTCGATGCCAGCGACTCGCTCGACCGCGTGTTCGCCGATTTGACCGCGGGCAGCCCGGCGGTCGTCGTCGTCCGCCACGGCCGCCCCGCGGGGATGCTCACCCGCTCCGACCTGCTCGAGTACCTGGCGCACCGGCGAAACGGCGCGTGACGGCGCTCCCGGCGCCGGCGCTCCGCCGACATGTCGTCGCGGCCCAGGGGTACAGCACCCGCGACCGGCGGGCGGGCGCGGACGAGGTCGAGGCGGCCGTCGGCCGGCTCGCGTGCGTGCAGCTCGACTCGATCGCGGCGGTCGCGCGCAGCCACCGGCTGACGCTGCTCTCGCGCGTCGGCAGCTACCCGCCGGGCACCGTCTCCGCGCTGCTCGGCTCCGGGCGCCTGTTCGAGTTCTGGGCGCACGAGGCGTGTCTCCTGCCGATCGAGATGTGGCCGCTGATGCGCCCGTTCATGCATCAGACGCACCGGTGGTGGGGGCCGATCATCGAGCGCGACCCGGCCCTGGCGGAGCTGGTGATGGCCACGATCCGCGAGCGCGGGGCGCTCGGCTCGCGCGACTTCGAGGGCGAGTCGTCGGGCGTCGGCATGTGGAACAACCTCAAGCCGGCCAAGCGCATGCTCGAGGCGCTCTGGAACGCGGGCGAGCTCGTGATCGCCGGTCGGCAGGGGTTCCAGCGACTGTACGACCTGCCCGAGCGGGTCCTGCCCGACGCGGCGCTCGGGGCGCCGGTGCCGGACGAGGCCGAGGCGCTGCGGCGTCTGGTCGTGCGGGCCGTGCGCGCCCGCGGTGCCCTGACCGAGGCGGGCGTCGTCGAGCACTGGCGCCTGCGCGGCGGCACCGCCCGCATCCGGCCGCACGTCGAGGCGGTGGTCGCCTCGGGCGAGCTGCGCCGGGTCGAGGTGTCCGACGGCGGCGCGCCCGTGCTGATCGCGGCCGACGCCGACCCCGGGGCGGCAAGGGCGGCGGGCGCGGTGCTGCTCTCGCCCTTCGACAACCTGCTCTGGGACCGCCCGTTCGCCGAGCGCGTGCTCGGCTTCCGCCACCTGATCGAGGTGTACAAGCCCGAGCCGGAGCGGCGCTACGGGTACTACGTGCTGCCGCTGCTCGTGGGCGATCGGATCGTCGGCCGCGCCGACGTGCGCGCCGTCCGCCGCGAGGGCACCCTGACCGTCAGGGCGTGGCATCCCGAGGGCCGTTTCCGCAGCTCGGAGCCGCTCGAGCGGGCGTTCGCCCGCCTGGCCCGCCAGCTCGGCCTCGAGCCTGTGTACGCCTGAGCAGCCGCAGCAGTAGCAACCTGAGTACACTCGCCGCCATGGACTTCGAGACCCGCGCCATCCACACCGGCCAGGAGCCCGATCCGCGCACGGGCGCCGTGGCCGTCCCGATCTACCAGACCTCCACGTACGCCCAGAAGGCGGTCGGCGAGTACGAGTACGACTACGCGCGCACGCGCAACCCCACCCGCGACGCGCTGCAGGAGTGCCTGGCCTCGCTCGAGAGCGCCCGCCACGGTCTCGCGTTCGCCTCGGGGATGGCGGCGTCGACGACGGTGATGCACCTGCTCGATCCGGGGCAGCGGGTCGTGTCCGTGAACGACGTGTACGGCGGCACCTACCGCCTGTTCTCGAAGGTGTACGAGCCCAAGGGCTACCGCTTCACCTACCTCTCGCCCGAGCAGTGCACCACCGAGCTCGCGGCGCACCTGGGCGACGACACGGCGCTCGTCTGGCTCGAGACCCCGACGAATCCGCTCCTGAACGTGATCGACCTGCACGCGGCCGCCGCCGCCGCCCACGAGGCCGGCGCGATCGTCGTGGTCGACAACACGTTCGCTTCGCCGTACCTGCAGCGGCCGATCGAGCACGGCGCCGACATCGTCGTGCACTCGACCACCAAGTACCTCGGCGGCCACTCCGACCTGGTGGGCGGCTTTGCCGCGACGAGCGACGACGGCCTGGCCGAGCGGCTCGCCTTCCTGCAGAACTCGCTCGGCGGCGTACCGGGGCCGCTCGACGCCTGGCTCGTGCTGCGCGGGATCAAGACGCTCGGCGTGCGCATGCGCGCCCACTGCGAGAACGCCGCCCGCGTGGTCGAATTCCTGCAGGGCCATCCCGCCGTCGAGCGGGTGCTCTACCCGGGGCTGCCCGACCACCCCGGCCACGCGATCGCGGCCCGGCAGATGGACGGCTTCGGCGGCATGGTGTCCTTCCTGGCCCGGTCAGAGGACGAGGCGATGGCGCTCGTCGCCCGCACGAAGATCTGGACGCTGGCCGAGAGCCTGGGCGGGGTCGAGAGCCTGATCGAGCACCCGGGCCGCATGACCCACGCCTCGACGGCCGACTCGCCGTTCGCCACCCCGGCGAACCTGGTGCGGCTCTCGGCCGGCATCGAATCGGCGGCCGATCTGATCGCCGATCTCGAACAGGCACTGCGCAGCTAGGAGCGACCGCGTCAGGCGGCGATGTCGGCGTCGCCCCGCTCGCGGCGGTGCTCGCCGGACTCCTCGGCATGCTCGTCGGCCTGGCGGATCTCGGCCTCGAGCGCACGCCGGCTGACCCCGAACATCGAGGCCGTGATCAGGACGAGGATCACCGCCACGACGGCACCGCATGCGATCAGGAACGGGTGGGTCATAGGTCTCCGCTGCCCTTCGCGGTCGACCGGCAAACCCCTTCCCGGTAGGTTGCATGCATGCCCCTGGTCGCTTCGGACACGCCCGCACCGGGGTTCGAGCTCGCGAGCACCGGCGCGGGCCGGGTCTCGCTCGCCGACCTGCTCGCGCCCGGTCCGGCCGTCGTCATGTTCGTCACCGAGGACTGCCCGACGTGCGAGCTCGCCCTGCGGCGCGCCGCGGCCGCCGGGGCCGAGCTGACCGTCGTGTGCGAGGCCGATCCTGCCGCGGCGGCCCGCCTGGCCCACCGCACCGGCTTCGCCGGCCCGATGCTGTGCGAGCCGCCGCCCTACGATACGTCGCGCGCCTACGGCCTCGACGCGGTGCCCACCACGGTGGCGATCGGCGCCGCCGGCGTGGTGGAGCAGTCGGTCGTCGGCTGGGACGCGGCCGCGCTCTCGCAGATGCTGGGCGTCGACCTCGGCGCCGACCCGCCGCTGCGAAAGCCCGGGTGCGCGGCCAAGTCGACCTACGACGCCGGCCAGCTGGCCGCCGACGCCTCGGCGCCGGGCGACGACCCCGAGGCGATGTACGAGCTCGGCTGGACGGACGGCCTGCCGACGATCGCGCCGACACCGGAGCGCGTGGCGGCCATGCTCGCCGGCCGCGACCCGGGCCGCTCGCTCGGCGACGTGCCGCCCGGCATGGGCGCGGCCACGCTCGAGCGGGTGGCGGCGTGCGCCGTGCTTGCAGGCTGCCGCCCCGAGCACTTCCCGATCGTCGCGGCCGGGGCCGAGGCGATGCTGCGCCCCGAGTTCAACCTGCACGGCCAGGCGGTGACGACTCAAGGCGCCGGCCAGATCGCGGTGGTGAACGGCCCGGCGCGGCTCACGGCCGGCATGAACGCCGGCATGGGCGCGCTCGGACCCGGCACGCGCGCCAACCTCACCATCGGCCGCGCGCTGCGCCTGCTCGTCGCGCTCACCGGTGAGGGCATGCCGGGCCGGCTCGACCGCTCGACGCTCGGCCAGTCGGGCAAGGTCGGCATCTGCCTGGCCGAGGACGAGGCCCGCAGCCCCTGGCCGCCGCTGCACGTCGAGCGCGGCTTTGCCGCCTCGGCGTCGGTCGTGACGATGCTCGCGGGCGACGCGCCGCTCTCGATCTCCGAGCACCGCAGCCGCGCGCCGGAGGAGCTCGCGGCGGCGCTGGGTTGGGCGGCGGCGGCGCTCTGGAGCCCGAACTGGTGGCCGCTCGGCTCGGCCAGCCTCTTCGTCATCTGCCCGGAGCACGCCGACACCCTCGCGGCGGGCGGCTGGAGCAAGGACGACGTGCGCCGGGCGATCTTCGAGGCGGTGCAGCGTCCGGCCGGCGAGCTGCGCCACGGCGAGTTCACCGACCGCGTCGCGCGGGCGGCCGACGACGAGCTCATCCCCAAGTGGGAGTCGCTCGGCGACATCCTGCTGATCGTGGCCGGCGGCGAGGCCGGCCGCTTCTCGGCCGTGTTCGGCCCCTGTGTCGGCATGGACTGGAACCCCGTCTCCCTGGAGGTGCGATGCGATACGTGAGCCCCTATGACCCGGCTGCGCGCACGCCGGTGCAACCCGCGCCGCGGCCGGAGGGCGTCGCCGGCCGCACCGTCGCCCTGCTCGACATCTCGAAGCACCGCGGCGCCGAGTTCCTCGACCGCATCGAGCATCACCTGCGCGGCCTCGGCGCCGACGTCGAGCGGTATCGCAAGCCGCTCTTCTCGCGCCCGGCGGCCGCCGACCTCGTGGAGCGGATCGCGATCCGGGCCGACCTGGCCGTCGAGGGGCTCGCCGATTGAGGATCGTGCGTGTCGTGCAGTGTGCACGACCTGGTGCGGCTCGAGCGGCGCGGCGTGGCCACGGCCGGCGTCGGCACCGCGCCCTTCGCCGACGAGGCGCTCGAGCAGGCGGCGCTGCTCGGCATGCCCGGATACCGCATGATCCTGATCCCTCACCCGGTGCAGCTTCTGACCGACGCCGAGCTCGATTCCCACGCCGATGCGGCGTTCGCGCACGTGCTGGCTCGGCTGACCGCGTGAGCGCTGCCCGGTTCTCGGCCCGCGACCTGCCCGACCTCTCGGGGCGCACCGCCGTCGTCACCGGCGCGTCGAGCGGGATCGGCATCGAGACGGCGCGCGGCCTCGCGGCCGCCGGCGCACACGTCGTGCTCGCGGTGCGCGACACCACCAAGGGCGAGCGCGTGGCGGCGGGGATCGCGGGCGCGACCGAGGTGCGGCCGCTCGACCTGGCCGACCTCGCCTCGGTGCGCGCGTTCGCCGCCGCGTGGTCGGGCCCGCTCGATCTGCTCGTCTGCAACGCCGGGATCATGGCCGTGCCGCAGGGGCGAACCGCCGACGGCTTCGAGCTGCACATCGGCACGAACCACCTCGGCCACTTCGCGCTCACCGCGCTGCTCTGGCCGCACCTGCGCGGCCGCGTGGTGACCGTCTCGTCGCTCGCCGCGGCGCGCGGGCGGGTCGACCTCGCCGACCTGAACTGGGAGCGGCGCCGCTACCGGCCGTGGCAGGCGTACTGCCAGTCGAAGCTCGCGAACCTGCTCTTCACCCACGAGCTCAACCTGCGCCTGGGCGAGGGCGGCGGCGGTGCGGTCGCGTTGAGCGCCCATCCCGGCTTCGTCGCCACGCCGCTCCAGCGCCACACCGCCAGCCGGATCCAGAACTGGCTGCTCTCGCCGTTCACGCGCCTCGTCGCGCAGGGGCCGGCGGCGGGCGCGCTGCCGACGCTGTACGCGGCGACGCAGGACCTGCCCGGCGGCGCCTACGTCGGTCCCGACGGCGGCAGCCGGATGCGCACGTCGCCCGGCGCCGTCGCACCGCCTCCGGCCGCGCTCGACGCCGGGCTCGCCCGGGCGCTGTGGCAGCTCTCGGCCGAGCTCACCGGCTTGAACCCAGATCGTTCGGGTGCTAATGTTTCGTGATCGAATGAATAGATCGATGCCCACCTCGCCCGAGATCGACTCGCCCAGCCGCGTGGTGCTGCGCGACGTGCGCCGCGTGAACCGCCTCGCCCAGGTGCACGCCGACCGCATCGCCCGCCGCCACGGCCTGACGATGCAGCAGTGGGAGCTGCTCACGCGCCTGCGCTGCTGCCCCGGCCCGGCCGACCAGCGCGAGCTCTGCGGCAGCTTCGGCGTCACCCCGCCGACGCTCTCGGCGCTGATCGACTCGGCCGAGGAGCGCGGCTGGATCCGGCGCAGCGCGCACCCCGGCGACCGCCGTCGCCGCCAGATCGAGCTGACCGCCGCCGGGGCCGAGCTGATCGCATCGCTGCCGCACCTGGGGCGCGAGGTCGACGGGGCGATGACGGCCGGCTTCACCGCGGCCGAGCTCGACCGGCTGGCCGCGCTGCTCGAGCGGGCGGCGCAGAACCTGCGCGAGGCGGCCCGGTGAGCGCCGCCGCCACGCCCAGCGGCAACGGCCGGCGCATCGTCCGGCTCTTCCGGCCCTACCGCCTGCGGCTCTCGTGGCTCCTGACGATGATCCTCTTCTCGGCCGCGCTCGGCGTCGTCCCGCCGTTCCTGCTGCGCGACCTGCTGAACAACGTGCTCCCGAAGGGCTCCCAGCTCGACGTGCACCTGCTGGTCCTGCTCGTCGCCGGCATGGTGGCGATCCCCGTGATCACGCAGGCGATCGGCGTCGCCCAGACGTGGCAGTCGAACCTGGTCGGCCAGCAGGTGATGCACGACCTGCGCGCCGCCGTCTACCGGCACCTGCAGCGGCTCTCGCTCGCCTTCTTCACGCGCACACGCACCGGCGAGGTGCAGTCGCGGATCGCAAACGACATCGGCGGCGTCCAGACCGTCGTCACGTCGACGGCCACCTCGGTCGTCTCCAACGTGACCACCGTCGTGACCACGTCGGCGGCGATGATCCTGCTCGACTGGCGCCTGGCGATCGCCGCCTTCGCGCTGCTCCCGGTGTTCGTGCTCATGACCCGGCGCATCGGCCAGAAGCGGCGCGCGCTCACGTCGACCATGCAGGGCACGCTCGCCGACATCTCGACGCTCGTCGAGGAGTCGCTCTCGGTCTCGGGCGTGCTGCTCGCAAAGACGATGGGCCAGACCGACGAGCTGACCGACCGCTTCGTATCCGAGAGCCGTCTGCTGGCCGACCTCGAACAGCGCTCGCGCATGGCCGGCCGGTGGGTGATGGGCTCGATCCAGGCCACCTTCGCGGTGATGCCGGCGCTGATGTACGGAGTGGCCGGCTACCTGCTCTCGACCGGCGGCCCGGCGATCTCGATCGGCACGCTGGTCGCCTTCACGACCCTGCAGACGCGGCTCTTCTTCCCGGTGTCGTCGTTGCTGTCCGTGCAGACCGATGTGCAGTCCTCGCTCGCGCTCTTCGACCGCGTGTTCGAGTACCTCGACCTGCCGGTCGACATCGACGAGCACCCCGGCGCGATCACCCTCGACCGCACGAGCGTGCGCGGCCGGGTCGAGTTCGACGACGTCAGCTTCGGCTACGACCCCGACGCCGCGCCGATCCTCGAGGGCATCTCGTTCGTCGCCGAGCCGGGCAGCAAGGTCGCGGTCGTCGGCGAGACCGGCTCGGGCAAGACGACGCTCGGCTACCTGACCGCCCGGCTCTACGACGTCGGCTCGGGCGCGGTGCGGATCGACGGCACCGACCTGCGCGACCTCACCTTCGACTCCTTGCGCAGCATCGTCGGCGTGGTGTCGCAGGAGACGTACCTGTTCCACGGCACCGTGCGGGAGAACATCGCGTTCGCACGGCCGGGCGCGAGCGACGCCGACATCGAGGCGGCCGCCCGCGCCGCCCAGATCGACGAGCATCTGCGCTCGCTGCCCGAGGGTTACGACACGGTCGTGGGCGAGCGCGGCTACCGCTTCTCCGGCGGCGAGAAGCAGCGGCTTGCGATCGCGCGCGCCGTGCTGCGAGACCCGCCGGTGCTGGTGCTCGACGAGGCGACGAGCGCGCTCGACGTCGAGACCGAGCGGGCGGTGCAGGAGGCGCTCGACGACCTCAGCCAGGGCCGCACGAGCATCGTCATCGCCCATCGCCTCTCGACCGTGCGCGACGCCGACCTGATCCTCGTCCTCGACCACGGCCGCATCGTCGAGCGCGGCACGCACGCCGAGCTCGTGGCCGCCGGCGGCCGCTACGCCGCGCTGGTCGAGCGCGACGCCGTGATCGCGTAGGCGCGCGGGCGGCGGGCAGCAGGATGAGGACGGCGGCGATGCCGCCCAGGGCCGCGCAGCCGGCCCAGAGCAGCCCCGGCCGGACGGCGTACACCAGCGTCCCCAGGGCCGGGCCGGCGATCAGCGCGACCCCGTAGGTCATGCCCCACGCCCCGGCGTAGCGGCCGCGCATGTGCGGCGGCGAGATGTCGGCTCACGGCGTCGCCGATGAACACGAGCACGAACGCGCGCTCGGCGAGCAGCCGAGGTTGATCGCAAACCGGTAGGCGGCGTAGGCCGGCCCACGCGGTCGGCCAGGTAGCCGCCGGCGGCGGCCGCGCCCAGGCTGCCCACGTCGTAGGCGCTGATGGCGAACCCCGCCTGGACGGGCGAGTAGCCGCTGCGGGTCAGGTAGAGGACGAGGAACGGGAGCACGAAGCTCCCGAACCGGTTCACGAACGATCCCGCGAGCAGCAGCCACACCGGGCGGGGGCATCCACCGCAGGTCCGAGCGCAGGCTGGTGGTCGGCCGGGCCACGGGCCTGCCATCCTACGTTGGTGAGGCGCACCTACCGCTACGGACGCGACCCGAGCCAGGTCGCCGACCTGCACACGCCCGCGAGCGGCTCCGGGTGGCCGGTCGCGGTGGTGATCCACGGCGGCTTCTGGCGGGCGCGGTACGACCGCACGCTCATGGCGCCTCTGTGCGCCGACCTGGTCGGGCGCGGCTGGGCGGCCTGGAACCTCGAGTACCGCCGCATCGGCCCCGGTGGGACCGGCGGCTGGCCGATGACGTTCGACGACGTGGGGGCGGGCGTCGACCAATTGGCGCGTCTGGACGTGCCCATTGACGTGGGCCGCGTCGTTGCGATCGGCCACTCGGCCGGCGGACATCTGGCTCTGTGGGCGGGTTCGCGAGGGCAAACGCAGGTCCCCTTATATGCTGCGGTGGGGCAGGCGGCGGTGACCGACCTCGCGCAGGCGGCCCGGCTGGGTCTGAGCGACGGCGCCGCGCAGGAGCTGCTCGGCGGAGCGCCCGCCGACGTGCCGGAGCGCTACGCCGCCGCCTCGCCCGTGCAGCGGTTGCCCCTCGGCATCCCCACCCTGCTCGTCCACGGCGCCGCCGACGACACCGTCCCCGTGTCGTTCAGCCTCGAGTTCCACGCGGCGGCCGTCGCCGCCGGCGATGCGTGCGACCTGGTGGTGGCCGAGCACGACGGCCACTTCGAGCACATCGACCCGGCGTCGGCTGCCTGGGCTACGGTGACGCGGTGGCTTCGGGACCTCTGACCCGCGCAGGCGCGCTCGCGCTCGACGGGGCCGATCCGCTCGCGCCCTTCCGCGACCGGTTCGAGCTCGGGGACGGCGACCGCATCTACGTCGACGGCAACTCGCTCGGCCGGCTCTCGGCCGACGCCCGCCGCGCGATCGCCGACACGGTGGACGAGTGGGGGGCGCGGCTCGTGACCGGCTGGCACGACTGGGTCGACCTCCCGACGGCGGTGGGCGACGAGCTCGGCGCAGCGGCGCTGGGAGCCGCCTCGGGGCAGGTGCTCGTCTGCGACTCGACCACCGTGAACCTGTACAAGCTGGCGGGCGCGGTGCTGAGTGCCCACCCCGGCGCGGTCGTCGTCCCCGCCGACGACTTTCCCACCGACCGCTACGTGCTCGAGGGCCTCACGGCGGCGCACGGGCGCGAGCTGCGCATGCTCGAGAGCGATCCGGTCGCGGGCCCGGACACCGCTGCCGTCGCGCGCGCTGCCGACGGCGCCGCCCTGGTCGTGCTCTCGCACGTGAACTACCGCTCGGGCGCGCTCGCCGACATGCACGCGGTCACCCGCGCCGTCCGGGAGGCCGGCGCCCTGGTGCTGTGGGACCTGTGCCACTCGGCCGGGGCGGTCGAGATCGCGCTCGACGCGGCCGGCGCCGACCTCGCCGTGGGCTGCAGCTACAAGTACCTGAATGCAGGCCCGGGGTCGCCCGCATTCCTGTACGTCGCCGAGCGACATCAGGGGACCTTACAGAGCCCCATCCAGGGCTGGTTCTCGCAGGCCGACCAGTTCGCGATGGGGCCGCGCTACCTGCCGGTGGCGGGGATCGGCCGCTTCCTGGCCGGCACGCCGCCGGTGCTCGGGATCGCGGCGGTGCGCGCGGGTGCTGCCATGCTCGCCGAGGCGGGGATCGCCGCGGTGCGGCGCAGGGCGGAGGAGTTGACGGCGCTTGCGATCGACCTTCACGACGAGCGCCTGGCCGACCTCGGCTTCACGCTCGGGACGCCACGCGATCCGGGTGCCCGCGGCGCACACGTATCGCTACGGCATCGCGATGCCTGGCGCATATGCCGGGCGCTGATCGAACACGCGAACGTCGTGCCCGACTTCCGTCACCCGGACAGCATCCGCTTTGGCCTCCCGCCGCTGTACACACGATACGTGGATGTGTGGGACGCGATCGACCGCCTGGCCGCGCTGGTACACGACGGCATCCATGAGCGCATGCCGGCCGAGGCGGCGCGGGTGACGTAACGATTCGGCCGCTGCCGAAGCGTCAGGCGCTTGCGGTATGTCCGAGATGTCGACGGCGGTCTTGATATCAGGGAACCTGATTGCGGGCGGAGACGAGATCTTCGACGTTTCGCAGGCGTGCCGCGACGCCCGCCGGCGCCGAGGGAGTGTGGGCGACGACGTTCGGGCTGCGGATCTACGCCGCGTCCGCCAGCCCGCGCACGAGCGGCTCGATCCGCTCGGCCGGCACCGGCTTGCTGAACAGGTAGCCCTGGCCGAGCGCGCAGCCGTGCTCGATCAGGAACGCGCGCTGCTCCTCGGTCTCGATGCCCTCGGCGAGCGGTTGCAGGCCGAGCCCCTCGGCCATGCCGATGATGCCGCGCACGAGCACGGCGGCGCCGCGGTCGCCGGGGAGGTCGGCGACGAAGGTGCGGTCGATCTTGAGCGTCGTCACGGCCATCTTGTGCAGGCGACCGAGCGACGACTGACCGGTGCCGAAGTCGTCGATGGCGAGCCGCAGACCGCGGCGGTGGAGCTCGGCGAGCACCGGCTCGTCGCGGACGGGCGCGTTCATGAACGCCGACTCGGTGATCTCGATCATCATGCGGTCGGGGGCGAGGCCGAACGACTCGATCGTGCGCAGCACCTCGCGCATCGCCGTCGGCTCCCAGAACGCGGGCGGCAGGTTGACCGACACGTACAGGTCGAGGCCGGCGTCGCGCCACTCGCGGCTCTGGCGGCAGGCCTCGCCGATCACCCACTCCGAAAGGGCGCCGATCAGGCCGGTGCGCTCGGCGAGCGGAATGAAGTCGCCGGGCATCACCAGGCGCTTGCCGTCCTGCCAGCGCACGAGCGCCTCGACGCCGGCGACGGCGCCTGAGCGCAGCTCGACGAGCGGCTGGTAGTGCAGGCGCAGATTGCCCTCGTCGATCGCCCGGCGCAGCCGCCCGGCCATCGCGAGCTGCTCGAGCGCGTCGCCCGGCGCCTCGGTGTAGCGCCGCTGCGCGTCGCGCCCGGCGCCCTTGGCCTGGTGGAGGGCGGTGTCGGCGTGCTTGAGCAGGTTCATCGGGTCGGCCGCGTCGGCCGGGAAGAGGCTGATGCCGACGCTCGCCGAGCAGTAGATCTCGGTGCCGGCCACCTCGGCGGGCGCCCGCAGCGCGGCGCGGATGCGTTTGGCCATCGCGTCTGCCGCCAGCCCGGTGCCGCCGCCGCCGCGGCCGGGGTCGAGGTCGGCGAGCAGGATGGCGAACTCGTCGCCCCCGAGCCGCGACACCGCCTCCGCGCTTCCGACAGCGTCGACCAGCCGGCGGGAGGCCTCGAGCACGAGCGCGTCCCCCGCGATGTGCCCGAAGCTGTCGTTCACGAGCTTGAAGTCGTCGAGGTCGACGAGCAGCACCGCGACGCCCTCGCCCGAGTCCTGTGCCCGCGTCACGGCGGCCTGCAGGTGCTCCTGGAACATCGCCATGTTGGGCAGGCCGGTGAGCCCGTCGTGGTAGGCGACGTGGGCCAGCCGCTCCTCGACGGTGCGGTGCTCGGTCACGTCGAGCAGGTAGCCCTGCCGGCAGGCCTGCATCCCGCTCTGGTCGCGCACAACGATCGACTCGTCGAGAACCCATACGACGCTGCCGTCGGGCCGCACGATGCGGTACTCGGCGGAGTACTTGGCATCGCCGGCATCGGCCATGGCCGCCAGCACCCGCTCGCGGTCGTCGGGGTGGATGACGGCGGCGACGAGGCCCGGGTCGTCGATCCACTCGAGTGCCGAGCGGCCGGTGATCGCCTCGGTCGCCGGGCTGCGGTAGATCGGAGTCGAGTCCGCGTCGATCGCGTTCACGTAGATCCCGAGCGGCAGCTGCTCGACCAGGCTGCGGTAGCGCGCCTCGGCCGCCCGCAGGCGCCACTCCGACTCGTGCAGCGCATCCTCGGCGCGCTTGCGGTCGGTGATGTCGTGGATGATGCCCTGCACCTCGACCGGCGCGCCGCTCTCGTCGTGCACGATGACGGTGCGGTCGTAGAACCAGCGCACGCCGCCGTCGGCGTCGACCAGGCGATACTCGTCGTGGCACGGCGTGCCCGCGGCCAGCGCCTCGCGGTACAGGCTCAGCGTCCGCTCGCGGTCGTCGGGGTGCACGCGCGCCGACCAGCCGTCCGTGCCGTCGAGCCACTGCTCCATCGGAACGCCGCCGATCGTCTCGATCTGCGGGCTCACGTAGAGCGGCTCGCCGGTGACGGCGCGGTCGACGTAGGTGATGGCGGGCATCTGCTCGATCAGCGCGCGGAAGCGGCGCAGCGACGCCTGGGCCTCGCGGTGGCGCTGGGCGTTTGCGACCGCCTCGCCGACCGTCTCGCCGAGCGCGCGCCAGAAGCGCAGCCCGCCGGTGGCGAGGTCGGCGTGCGACGCGCCCAGGATCTGGATCAGTCCGATCGCGGTGCCGTCGCATACGAGCGGCACCAGGAACTCGGTGCCGGACGGGCGCGGACGCCGATCGGCCAGCGCCGCCTGCCAGCCGGCGTCGGCCGGTCGCGGCGCGGGCGGATCCTCGCCGAGCGCCTGCAGGCAGTCGGAGCCGGGATCGACGAGCCAGATGCACGCGCGGCCGCCGATCGCCGGAGAGGCGTGCACGTCGAACCGGCGTGCGACCTCGTCGGGGTCGAGAGTCGTGAAGAGCGCGCGCGCGAGCGCGGACAGCATGTGTTGACGGCCGGGGGACGGCACGGCCGAGTCATCGGCCGCTTGCCACCACCGCTTGAGCGTTGACCTTAGGCCTGCGAGCGCTCGATGTCGAGCACCTCGGCGTGGCGCCAGCCGACCCACGGCGCCCACTCGGTGCCGTGGCACATCGGGCACGTCGGCAGCGTGCGCTGGACGGTGATGCCGTAGCCGCACTCGGTGCAGTGAAACTCGCCCCGCGCGGCGGCCCCGGCGACGAAGCCGGCCCCCGTCGAGGTGCCGATGATGGCCATGCCCATGTGTCCCCCCGGTGATGCGCCCCCGGATCGCGCGCGGCGATCCCTTGACCTCACCCTAGCCCCGCCGCGGCACGGCCGCGTGCCCCGAGCGGGGGTTCGTGCGCTCACACCACCGGGAAGCCCGAGCTCCGAGCTACTTCTTGGCCGCTTCGTAGTAGGGGTTCGTGCCGGACGCGTGGTCGGTGACGTCGATCACCCGGGTGATCATGGGCACCGCCTCGCGCAGCGCGACCTCGATCCCCTGCCGCAGCGTCACCGACACCATCCCGCAGCCCACGCAGCCGCCGCCGAGGCGCAGGTAGGCGGTGTCGGCTTCGACGGCCACGAGCTCGGCGCTGCCGCCGTGCGAGGCGATGGCCGGGTTGATCTGCTCGGCCAGCACCTGCATCAGCCGCTGGGCGACGTCGCCGCTCAGGTCGCCCGCCGGCGGCACGCCGATCGCCGGGCTCGCCGGCGCGCGGTTCGAGATCACCAGCCCGCCCGTTGCGAGATCGCCCTGGCGGTCGAGCGTCGCTCCCCGCAGCGGCTCGACGCTCGCGCCGGGGATGACGACCGCGATGCGGCCGAGGTCCTGCACGTGGGCATCGGGCGGTGCGTCTGCGAGCGGCTGCAGCGAGAGGTCATAGACGTACTCGCCGCGCTCGATCCCGGTCACCTCGACCCACAGCGCGTAGCGGTCGGGATCGGCCTCGCGCGAGCGGACGAGGACGGTCTTCTCGACCGCCGCATCGGTCACGTTCAGCACCGTCTCCACCCACATAGGGTATCGGCGATGCCGCGCGTGCTCCTCCTGCTCCCGACCGCGACCTACCGGGCCGAGGACTTCCTGGCGGCGGCAGCCGCCGTCGGCGCCGAGGTGGTGGTCGCGTCCGACCGCCGCCAGGCGCTCGCCGGGGCGATGGGCGACCGCGCGCTCCGGATCGACCTGCGCCGGCCGCAGCGCGCCGCCGACGCGGTGGTCGCGCTCGCGGGGCGCGTCGGTGTGGACGCAGTCGTGGCCGTCGACGACGACGGCGTGGCCGTGGCGGCGCTCGCGAGCGCGCGGCTCGGCCTCCCGCACAACCCGCCCGCGGCGGTCGCCGCGACCCGCGACAAGGCCGCCATGCGGCGGGCGTTCGCGCAGGCGGGCATCCCACAGCCCGGCTTCGTGGTGCTCGCGCCGGGTGACGACGCCGGCGCCGTCGATCTGCCGGCCGTGCTGAAGCCGGTGGCGCTCTCGGCGAGCCGCGGCGTCATCCGCGCCGACGACCCGGCGGCCGCCCGTGCCGCCGAGGCGCGCATCCGCGCGATCCTGGCCGCCGCCGGCGAGGATGTCGAGGGGCCGATCCTGGCCGAGCGCTATGTGCCCGGCACCGAGGTGGCCGTCGAGGCGCTCCTGCGGGCGGGCGAGCTCGAGGTGCTGGCCGTCTTCGACAAGCCCGATCCGCTCGAGGGCCCGTACTTCGAGGAGACCATCTACGTCACCCCGTCGCGCCTTCCGGCCGCCGCCCTTCACCGCATCGAGGCGGCGGCCGCCGCCGCCGCCGCGGCGCTCGGCCTGCGCGAGGGGCCGGTGCACGCCGAGCTGCGCCTCGACGGCGATGCGGTGTGGGTGCTCGAGCTCGCCGCGCGCTCGATCGGCGGCCTGTGCTCGCGCTCGCTGCGCTTCGGGGCGGGGATCAGCCTCGAGCAGGTGATCCTGCGGCATGCGCTCGGGCTGCCGCTCGGCCCGCACGAGCGCGAGCGGGCGGCCGCGGGCGTGATGATGCTGCCGATCCCGCGCGGCGGCATCCTGCGCGAAGTCCGTGGCCTCGCGGCGGCGCGCGCGGTCGCGGGCATCGAGGACATCCGCATCACCATCCCGCGCGGCCGCCCGGTCGCGCCGCTGCCCGAGGGCGACCGTTATCTCGGCTTCATGTTCGCCCGCGGCGAGGCGCCCGCGGCGGTCGAGGCCGCCCTGCGCCGGGCGCATACGGCGCTCGACGTCGTGATCGACTGACTATCCTCCCGCGCCCATGGCCGCGATCACTCCCGACATCGTCCGCCGCCAGGCCGTCATCGGCGCGGCCGCGCTCTCACCGGACGGCGAGCGGGTCGTCTACACGCGCCGCACCGTGGCGAGCGACCGCTACCAGACGAGCCTGTGGCTCGTGCCCTATCGCGGCGGCCGGCCGCGGCGGCTGACGAGCGGCCGCTGGAACGACGGCGCGCCCGCGTGGTCGCCCGACGGCGGCACGATCGCGTTTCTGAGCAACCGCGGCGAGGCCGACGCCCCGGCGGCCCTCTACCTGATCCGGCCCGACGGCGGCGAGGCCGAGCGCGTGTGCGCGGCGCCGCACGGCGACGTCGGCGCGCCCGTGTGGTCGCCCGACGGCGGCCGGATCGCCTTCACGGCCGAGGCCGGCGAGCCGCGCTTCTGGGTCGGTGATCCGAAGCAGCGCCGGGCGCGCGTCATCCGCACGGTCGACTGGCGCAACGACCAGGGCGAGCGTGCCTACCGCACGCACCTCTTCGTCGTCTCGGCGCGGCCCGGCGCGCGTCCGCTCCAGCTCACGACCGGCGACTTCGACGTCGCCGAGCCGGCCTGGCGCCCCGACGGCAAGCGGATCGCGTTTGCGGCCCGGATCGGGCCAGGCGCCGACCTCGACCCCTCGCCGCGCATCCACACGGTGCGCGTGAAGGCCGGCGCGCGGCCGCGCGAGGTGGTCGCGCTCGCCGGCGTCGCGCGGCTGCCGGCGTGGTCGGCCGACGGCCGTCTGCTCGCCTTCGTCGGCACCGACGTCCCCGGCGCGCCCGACCACGCCGAGCCGGAGCTCTACGTGTGGGATGGGGAGGCGGCCCGCAGCCTCACGGGCGCGCTCGACCTGCCGGTGACGCTCGGCTTCGGCTCCGACCTGCACGACTGGATGGGGCCGGAGCAGGCGGCGCCGATCTGGGACGGCGAGGCCCTGATCGTGCCGATCAACCGGCGCGGGCGCGACGAGGTGTGGCGGGTGCCGCTCGCGGGCGAGCCGCGGCCGCTCACGGCGGGCGACACCACCCTCACCGTGATCGCGGCCGCCGCCGGCCGGATCGTCGTCACCGCCACCGACGACGCCTACCCGCCCGAGATCTGCGCGGTCGAGCCCGATCGCCTGCGCCGGCTCACCCGCCACGGCGGCGCGTGGCTGCGCCGCCACGCCGCGCCCGTGGTGCGCGAGGTTGACGCCGGCGGCGTGCCGTCGTTCCTGTTCGAGCCGGCCGGCGCCGACGGCCGCACGGCGCTCGTGCTCGCCCCGCACGGCGGCCCCTACGGCGCGCACGCGCCGACGCCGGAGCTCGACACCTGGCTTCTGACCTCGCTCGGCTACCGCGTCCTTGCGCCCAACATCCGCGGCTCGGGCGGCTACGGGCGCGACTGGGTCTCACCGATCCAGGGCAGGTGGGGCGGGCCGGACGCCGACGACCTCATGACCACCGTCGAGTGGGCGGTGCGCACGCGCCTGGCCGACCCGAAGCGCATCGCCGTCATGGGCCTCTCCTACGGCGGCTGGGCGGCGAACTGGCTCGCCGGGACGAGCACGCGCTTTGCGTGCGTCATCTCCGAGAACGGCGTCGCCAGCATGCAGACTGCGCATGCGGTCTCGCACATCGGCCCGTCGTATGACCGCCAGATCGGCTACGGCCCCGTGTACGAGCACGGCGCCGCGCTCGCCGCCTCGTCACCGCTCCAGCACGTCGAGCGGATGACGGCGCCGATCCTGATGCTGCAGGGCGAGGCCGACCGCATCTGCCCGCTCGACGACAACTGGCAGCTGTTCGTCGCGCTGCGCGAGCTCGGCCGCGACGTGCAGATGGTGCTCTACCCCGACGAGCACCACGTGATGATGGCCACCGCGCGCCCCGACCGCCGCATCGACCGCATGCAGCGCGTGGTCGACTTCCTGGCCGCGCACTGCCCCCCGTGACAGCACCTGCAGGGGTGCATAAACGGGGTCTGACCCCGTTTATGCAGACTTGACCAGCAGGGCGGCGCCGAGCGCGCCGGAGAGGTCGCCGAGCGCCGCCAGGTGCACCGCCGGTGGGCGCGTGTCGACGAACAGGTGCGGGTGCATCGCCTTCTTGATGCGCTCGACGTAGGGGTCGCCCAGGCGCGTGCCCAGGCCGCCGCCGATCACCACCGCCTCGACGTCGAGCAGGTTCACCGCCGACGCGATGCCCGCCCCGAGCGCCGCCACCGCCCGGTCGATCAGGTCGACCGTGAGCTTGTCGCCGTGGTCGAGCGCGTCCGCCCACACGCCGCTCGTGAGCGCCGGGCGACCCTTCTTCTCCATGATCTTGAAGAGCGACGTCTTCTCGCCGGCATGGTGGCGCCGGCGCGCCTCGAGCTCCATCGCCCGCCGGCCGGAGTACGCCTCCATGCAGCCCTCGCGGCCGCACGTGCACGTGGCGCCGTTTCGGCGCACGACCATGTGGCCGATCTCGCCGGCGGCGCCGCGGCCGCGCCACGGCCCGCCGTTCAGGATCACGCCGCCTCCGACGCCCGTGCCCCAGAAGACGCCGAGCAGGCTCGTATACGGCTTGCCCGCGCCGAGCTCGAACTCGGCCGTCGTGGCGACGCGCACGTCGTTCCCGAGGCCGATGCGCGTGCCGAGCTCCTTCTCGAGGATGTCCGCGACCTTGATCGTGCGGTTCCAGTCGGGGACGACGTTGTAGGCGTTCGTGACCGTGCCGGCGGCGGGATCGATCTCGCCGGGCGAGCCGATGCCGACCCCGGCGAGGTCGGACGTCTCCACCTTCGCCTGCGCCGCCGCGCTCTTCACGGCGTCGGCCATCGCCTGGATCACGCCCTCGGGGCCGCCGTCCTTCGGCGTGGGCACGCGGGCCTGGCCGCGCACGCCGTTACGGGCGCCCACGACCGCCGCCTGGATCTTCGTCCCGCCCAGATCGATGCCGGCTCGCAATGCCATCGCGCCCGTAGTGTTGCGCATTCGCCGCCGGGCCGCTCGCCCGGTGCGGTAACCTCGCTCGCTCATGGCCGCCGACGCCGTCATCCGCGCCGTGGACGAGCACGGCCTGCGCCTCGTCCGCTTCCTCTACTGCGACAACGGCGGCACCATCCGCGGCAAGGCGTCGAGCCGCCACGGCCTCGAGGGCCGGATCGAGAGCGGCATCGGCCTCACGGTCGCCATGCAGGCGATGAACAGCCTCGATCAGCTGCAGCCGGTGCCCGACATGGGCCCGGTCGGCGAGGTGCGCCTGCGGCCCGACCCGGGCACCTTCCGGGTGCTGCCCTTCGCGCCGAACACCGGCGCGATGTTCGTCGACATGATCGGACTCGACGGCAGCCCGGCGCCCGTGTGCCAGCGCTCGTTCCTGAAGCGCCAGATCGCGCGCCTGGAGGAGCGCGGCGAGCGCATCGAGATCTCGTTCGAGAACGAGTTCTCGCTCGGGCGGGCGGTCGCCGGCGGCTACGAGCCGGTCGACTCGAGCCTGTGCTTCTCGACGATCGGCATGACCCAGTCGCAGGACGTGATCGACGATCTCGTCTCGGCGCTCGACGCGCAGGGGATCGTGCTCGAGCAGTACTACGCCGAGCTCGGCCACGGCCAGCACGAGATCTCGACCGGCCACGCGCCGGCGCTCCAGGCCGTCGACGAGCAGATCTTCGTGCGCGAGACGATCCGTGCCGTCGCCAGCGCCCACGGCCTCGTCGCGTCGCTCGCGCCCAAGCCGTGGCCGCAGAACGCCGGCAACGGCTGCCACATCCACTTCTCCCTGTGGGAGGGCGACACGAACCGCTTCCACGACGCCGCCGGCCCCGGCAGCCTGTCGGCCGAGGCGCTCGCGTTCATCGCCGGGATCCTCGAGCATCTGCCCGGCCTGTGCGGCCTGGCCGCCCCGAGCTTCAACTCCTATCACCGCATCATCCCGCACTACTGGGCGGGCGCGTTCACGTGCTGGGGCCTCGACAACCGCGAGGCGCCGGTGCGGGTGCCGTCGCTCTACGCCGGCCGCGAGGCGGCCTCGACGAACGCCGAGCTGAAGGCGGCCGACGCGAGCTGCAACCCCTACCTGGCGGTGGGCGGCCTGATCGCCGCGGGCCTCGACGGCATCGAGCGCGGCCTCGAGCCGCCCGACCCGGTGCAGGTCGATCCCGGCACGCTGCCGGCGGATGAGCGCGCGGCGAAGGGGATCCGGCCGCTGCCTTCGAGCCAGCGCGAGGCCCTCGACGCGCTCGCCGCCGACGCCGTGCTCACCGGCGCGATGGGCGACGTGCTGGCGCGGTCGTACCTGGCCGTGCGCGGGTCGGAGTGGGACGTGTACTCGGCGGCCGACGAGGCGTTCGAGCAGCAGGGGCACTTCCAGAAGTATTGAGGCCGTCGCTACCGGCAGTCCCGGACGGGGGTAAGTCTGACAGGCGCACGCTCCCGCGAGTCCTCGGCACGCCTCGCCGAGGCACGGTGCGCGCCTCCACCGGCGCGTGGGACGGTCGCATGCCGATCGCGTTCCACATCCACTGGAACCGCTGCGCCGCCGACGGCACCGCGTGCGCGCCGCTCAAGGCGGCCACCGCTGCGGGGGACGCGGCGTGACGCCCGGCACAGCTTTCGACTGGTCGTGAGCGCGAAGAACCGCTACGGGCAGGCTTGGGTTGGGGGCAGCCGACAGCGGCCGTGGCCCGTGATGCGCCACAGCCGGTCACATCTAGACACAGCGGGTTGACAATTGACGCAAACGGGTTAGTGTTGCGCTCCGAGCCGTGACGAACTGGACGATCGATCACGGTGACGAGGGCGCGCGAGGGCCCAAGCCCGCGCCTTCGTTCACCGGCATGACGCTCCTCATGTCGACCGAGGAGCTCTTGGCCGTGCTCGAGGACGGGGCTGCCGCCACCGGCGCGCCGCCCACCCCGCGGACGGCCGAGCGCAGGCTGGTGCTCGCGCCCCCGCCCGAGGACGATGTCGAGCCCGCACCGTCGCCGCCCGCCGCCGAGGCGCCCGCCACGGACGTCCGCCCGGCATGGAGGCCGGCGCACGCACCCTCGCCGCGGCCGAGCCTGCGGCGCCGGCTGCAGTGCGCCCGCCGCGGGCACGATCCGCGGCCGCACCGGCCACTGCCGCACGACGAGGTCGTCTACCGGTGCCTGCGCTGCGGCCGACCGGCGTCTCCGCCACAAGGCCCGTAGGGCCACAGGAGAGGGCGAGCGTCACTCCGGCCCAGTCGCTCGATGACCGTCGACACCCGAGCGGACGGTCCGCTTTGGCGCTCGCTCCGCCGCTGTCGGGCGGAGCTCTCGTTGTTCAGGTCGTTCCGCAGAACATCGCCGAAGGCGCCTCCAGGCAGTCGACGGCCGACGCGACAACGGCGTCCGCCGCCCCGGCATCGGGTCGCCGCGGCGCATGCGGTCGCACGTCCCATCCCGGGACTCGGCATCGCGGTTCCGGGCTTATCCGCGCTGCAGTTCGCTGCGTTCGCGGCGGCGGCGATCGCGCGAGCCGACCATGTGGCTGCGGTGGCCTCTTGCGCCGCGACCGTGGGGACGCTCATCGGCGCCGACCTGCTCAACATCCATAAGATTCGCCGGCTTGGCGCACCCGTCGCATCGATGCCGGCACGTTCGACGCGGTCTTCGTCACCGGGATCGTGGCGGTGCTGCTCGTGACGCTCTACGCGCCGACCTGGCTGAGGGTGACCGGGGCCGCATATGATCGGCCTGTCGCTGTCCGCTGCGTTGGTCGTGGGGGTTGGTCGAGATGTCGCGAGTCGGTGCTGCGGTGGATGCGACCGATATCAGGTACGACCCGCTCGACCTTGAGGGCGACCCGTACCCGACCTACCGCCGATTGCGCGACGCGGCGCCGGTCTACGCAGGCGTGACTCATGGGGTGCCCTTTTGGGCGCTGTCCCGGTTCGATGACGTGCAGGCGGCTGCGCGAGACTGGGGGACGTTCAGCAGCGGTGGGGGGAACGACCTGGATGACACCGGGCTGCTGTTCGGAGCGGAGGGCGAGTTGACGAGCGCCGATCCCCCCCTGCACACGCGACTGCGAGCGGCGGTGAAGAGAGAGTTCGGCACCGGGGCGGTGCGGTTGCGGCTGGAGCAGACGGTGCGCGAAACGACTCGCAGGCTGCTCGCTGGGCTGCGCGGACACGATGTGGTGGATGTCGCCCGCGACCTTGCCTATCCCCTGCCGATGGCGGTGATGTGTGGGTGGCTCGGGCTTCCCACGCGCGACCACGAGCGCCTCGCGCGATGGCACGCGCTGATGGTCGAGCGCGCCCCCGGCCGCGTCGGTCTGACCGCCGACGGGTTGCGTGCGGGCGAGGAGATGCGCGCGTATGTGCGGGACGTGCTTCGCCACCCGCACGCTGTCGACGCGGACGGGCTCCTGACCGTGCTCGCCAAGGCGCAGGCCGCGGGGAACCTCACCGAGGACGAGGCGCTGGGCGGCGCGATGCTGCTGTTCGTGGCCGGGATCTCGACCACGAGCGCACTCATCTCCAACGCGTTCCTGCACCTCCATCGGTTCGGCGATCAGCTGCGGCTCCTGCGACGGTCACCTGAACTGATTCCGCAGGCCGTCGAGGAGCTGCTGCGCTTCGATGCGCCGTTTCAGTGGTTCACGCGCGTCGCGACCTGCGACACCGAGCTCCACGGCGTCCCAATACCCGCCGGCGGCCGGGTCGTCCTGGTGTGGGGGTCGGCGAACCGGGACGAGCGACGGTGGTCGCAGCCCGACAAGCTCGTGGTACGCCGTGAACGACAACGCCACGTGTCGTTCGGCGAAGGCATCCATCACTGCCTCGGCACGCCCCTCGCCCGGATGGAGGCACGAATCGTGCTCGAGCACGTACTGCCGGCTCTGGCGGACTATCGGCCGTCCGGGGCCATCGAGCGCAGGTTCACGCCCAGCGAACGCACCATCGTCAGCCTCCCCATAGCCGTACGCTGGCACCCGTAAGGCCCAGCCTCAACGACGCAAGGGCCGAAGCGAGTCTCGACCACGCGGCGGCCGAGCTCCCCCAGTCCGGAGCATCGATCGATCAGGCGCAGACGCCCGATGAGGCTTGGGCGTCGGCGCGTTCCCTCTCGCGGACGGCCGCGGGATCACGAGTCGTCGGCAACGTCTTGGAGGTGCTGGAGTTCAGGGGCCAGCCGTCGCCGCCGCTGCAGCCCTCACGGAGCGCCGACGTCGCCAACGAAGATGTTTCCGCAGACTTCGGAGCCGCGGTTCGCTCGGCTATCCGGTCAGTGGTTCCTTCCACGTTGTCCCACATGCGTACACGTACGCCCACAGGTGGCGGTGAAGCTTCCCTTGCCAGGCGTCCAGGACGGCGCGGTTGCGCGCGTATGGACAGGGGACGTGCCATCGGGGTCTGGTTATGAACGTCTTTCCGCTCCACTGGACGTACAGCGTGTGGCGCATGTGCGCGACGGAGTGGACGGTGACGCGGCCGTGCATCAGGTAGACGGGTGGGCAGTCGTGCCGGATCGCGCAGGCGTGCGACGGCACCGGCCGAGCTTGTGCGAGTGCCGCCGATCCGGCCAGAGCAAGGCCGATGGCAAGGATCATGGTGGTGGCGAGACGCTTCATGGGTTCCTCCTCATGGCGGCAGCGATGAAGCAGTCGATAACCAGCCCGGCCCTGGCCGGCGCCGGACGGCTCATGGTCCGACCACGGGGGGCGGGGGTCGCATCGGCGAAAGCGCGGATCTGCCTTCGGGCGAGTACCAACCGGAAGCGGCGGCGAGCAGTGGTTCCACCGGTTACCCGCCGAGTGGCGGAGCCACCGGCCGAGCCGCACGGCCCGGCTGTGCATGGTCGCAAGCCTCATCACCTGCGCGCTCGGCCGACGCCGCGAGTACACGGCTGTCGGGAGTGGTCTCAGTCGAGCGGCTACTACGAGCTTGCGTTCAGAATGTACGTGCTCGTCGTGCGGTGTGTCGGAGTGCGGATGTCTAGGTCGATGAGCGTCAAGTCGCCTCGGGTGCCGCCTGGGTATGTCTTGGTCCATCCTTCCGGATAGCCGAGGACGTTCGTGTTTCCGGTCCTGATCCATCCGAATTCCGTCGCTCGGTGGGCGTAGTAGGTGAACACCGACGCGGGTGGCCGAGCGCTCGTGAACTTCAGTGTGACCGCGGGGCCGTCCCACCCGCCGGCGTCGAACCCCGGCTGCCTGTATCGCGCCGGCGTACGGACGATCGTCCCAACCACGTTGGCGCCAGGCGGAAGCACCTGAAATATTCTGTCGCTGCCTAGTTCGTCTAACCGCGTGTTTCCAGGGTCACCGCCCGGCGGACGGCCGCTGATACCGCACCCTGTCACGAACCCGATGAGGGCGACGACTACAACCGCTCGTGCTCCGACGACGAGGCGAGAGCTCCGTCGCGGTTGGTCGTTGCATCCATTCATCCCGGCAGCATCGGCCACTCCCCAAAGACGCTTTAGACTACGAAACCGCGCGCTCGAACATGCTGGGGAACGGCGGCTGAGCGCTCGCCGGTCTGCGCGCTCATGCCTATGGGAAAACTCTGGCATGGCTGCCGCTTACTCTCCGCCGTCGGCTACGACAACAGCGGTACGACTGCGAACGCCATCACGCCCGCTGAGCGATGGGACGGCACCACCTGGGGCGAGGTTCGCCGGCATCCGGTCGCGGACGCGCTCAAGCTCTGCCCACTAGATCCGCGAACGGCGACCCGGTCAGGTGCGTCGACCGGCGGGTCCCGCATCGGCTCCCCGCCGACGTGGCGAGTTACGGTGGATCCCGACCGCGCCTCGCCTCGCCGCGAGTGGTCGCGTCTAGTCGGGCCTAGGAGGCGTCGAGTCGGTAGCGTGCGGGGCGTGCAGGCTCATCGTCGGATCACGTTCGCTGTCGGTGTCTCGATGTTCGTGGACGCGGCCTTGTACCTGGCGGTGCTGCCGTTGCTGCCGCATTACGTCGAGCGGTTTGGGTTGAACACGCTGGAGGCGGCGATCGTCTTGGCGGCGTATCCGGTCTCGGTGCCGGTGGTCTCGTTGGCGTGTGTGGTGCTGGTGCCGCGGGTGGGCGCGCGCAGGATCACGCTTGTGTCCGGGCTATTGATGACCGTGGCGACGGTGATATTCGCGTGGGCGCCGAGCGTGGGCGTCCTGATCGTCGCCCGGTTCGTCCAGGGGATGGCGAGTGGCTCGATCTGGACGGCGTCGATGTCGTGGGTGACGGACAACGCGCCGCCCGACCGGCGTGGCCGTGAGTCGGGCATCGTCATGGGGATGCTCTCGGCGGGGTCGATCGCCGGGCCGGGTATCGGCGCGCTGGCGGCGGTCGCCGGCTCGGAGTTGGCGTTCGGGTTGGTGGCCGGGCTCAGCGCAGCGGGCGTTGTCTTCACGCTGCTGGCGCCGTCCGGTCGCGACGTCGCCGGCGATCGCGACGTCGTTGGGGCGATCCGGCGGGGCGCGCGGCAGCCGGCGACGCAGGCCGCGCTTGCGCTGGCCGTGATCGATCTGTGCGCGTTCGGCGCGATCGATCTGCTGGTGCCGCTACATCTGGGTACGAACGGCCGATCGGTCACGGTCATCGCGGCAGCCCTCGCTCTCGGGGCGCTGCTGGGAGCTGCGGTCGGGCCGGTCGGAGGACGGCTGGTCGATCGTGTCGGCCCGGCGACGGTCGCGGTCGCGGCCGCGGGTGCAGTCGTGGTGGCGCCGATCATCCTGATCTTCACGCCGCCTGACGGCGTCGAACTTGGGCTGCTTGTGGTCGGAGGGCCGCTGTTTGCCGTGGTCGGAGCGGCCATGTTCCCGCTGTCGTCACTGGGCGCCGATGCGGCCGGCGTCTCACACGTCACCGTGACGGGGCTGATGGGCGCCGTCTGGGCAATGGGGTTCACCGTGGTCCCCCTGGGGCTGGGCCTGGTGGCCCAGCAGGTCTCGACTCCGGCAGCGTTCATCGTCGCCGTGGTGCTCTGCATCCCGACGATGGCCATCCTCGCCCACAGCGTCCGTGCGGTGGTCGCCACGAGACCGTCAGACACGCCGCGACCCACCGCGACCGTGGGCACCCCAGGCCGCTGACCCAACTCGCCGGCACGCTCTCCCGGGGGTAACGCGGCCGGCTCACGGTTGCAAAGCAGCACGACCGGTCGTATACTCATGGAACTTCGCACGAACGATCGTGCTAACTATTCGAGGAGATCCCCATGTCCACCACCGCAGCGATCACGCAGATGACGAGGAGAGCCAATACCACCGTCCGGTACGAGACGCGCACGACGATCGACCGACCCATCAGCGACGTGTTCGCGCGATTGGCCGACCTGGATGGCTACGGAACATGGATGCGCCGCACGGGGTTGTTCCGCCGATCCGGACAAACGTCCGGCGGCAGTCTCGGCCTGGGAACGGCGTACTTCGACGCCACGAGGATGGGCACGTTCCACGGTGAAGTGACCGACTACGAGCCACCGGCGCGGATCGGCTTCCGCGAGACGCTCCGCTGGTTCGGCTCCGACCTGATGGAGGCACGACCGGCCTACGTCCTCGAGGACGACCGGGGCAAGACGATCGTTCATCACGTCGCGGAGGGTGAGCTCTTCGGAATGATGCGGTTGATGAAGCCGGTTGCGGCCCTGTTGGCGAGAAGCGAGCGCGCCAGAACCGTCGAGTCGTTGAGGCGTTCGCTGGAGTCGGACTAGGTCCCCGCGGCCGTTCGCCCTTCGCTTTCGTCCGATGCCGGCCGTCGCCACAGCGGCGGCGAGCAGTGGTTCCACTCGAGTGGTTGACATGTTCCGTATCTGCGATCATTCCGACGTGGATCGAGAACAGGAGCGTGAGTTGCGGCAGTGGGCGGGGACACTGTCTGACGCTGCCGATCGGGAGCAACGGGCGATGGGCCGGGCGATCCTGATGCTGCTGGAGCAGATCAGCTCGCTTCGGGCCGAGCTCGACGAGCGGTCGTCTACACCAGAGCCGGACGCAATCGCCCCGGCGCCACCGGTGGATGACGAGGCGACGAGCGACGGCGAAGCCGACGCGACGCCTCTCGAGGACACGACCCTGGTCGGGCTTCGCGACCGACTGCGCGCACTGGCACACCGCGGTCGCAGCTGACGACGCCGGCGGCGAGACACGTCGTCCCTCGGGCACAGACCGGACGTCCCTCGGGGTTGACCGAGACGGCCATTCGGGGCAATACTGAGCGCGACCCAGACCGCTTGGATACGTCGTTGTCGAGCCACTACAAGTACTGAGGAGGCGTGATGACGGCGAGGCGGACGATGCTGACGCGCCCGGTGGCCGCATGAGCGCGGGGCTCGCCGACGCGCTCTGGGCGATCCCCGCCGTCGACCATCACGCCCACGGCGTCGTGGCGGTGCGCCCGAGCCTGGACGAGTTCCGGGGCATGTTCTCGGAGAGCCCCGATGCGGCCCAGTGGCCGCACATCGCGAGCGGCCTCACCTACCGCAGGGCGATGCGCGAGCTGGGGGCGTTCCTGGGCTGCGAGCCGGGCGAGGAAGGCGTCTACGCGCACCGCCTGGCGGCTGACTTCGACGACTACTCGGCCGCGCTCCTGCGGGCGTCGGCCACCGGCCTCCTGCTGATCGACGACGGCTATCCGGCGCCGGGCGAGGGCTACGGCTGGGAGCGGATGGGAGCGCTGGCCGACTGCCCGGCGCGTCCGGTCATGCGCATCGAGCGGGTGGCCGAGGAGGGCCTTTCCGGCGGGTTCGACGAGTTCCGCGAGCGGGTGCGGGCCGAGGTCTCCTCGGCGCGGTCACGCGGCTTCGCGGGCCTGAAGACGATCGCGGCCTACCGCACGGGCCTGGACGTGCGCCCGCCCGACGTCGCCGCCGCCCGGGCGGCGTTTGCGGCCGGCGGGACGCGCCTCGAGTCGAAGCCCCTGCTCGAGCTGGCCCTGTGGGACGCGCTCGAGGCGAACGCGGCCGATCCGCTGCCGGTGCAGCTGCACGCCGGGTTCGGCGACTCCGACCTGCTCCTCCCGCGTGCCGACCCGACCTGGCTCAAGCCGGCGTTCGAGCGCTATCCGGCGACGCCGTTCGTGCTGCTGCACTGCTACCCGTTCGTGCGCGAGGCCGGCTGGCTCGCGCACGTCTACGGCAACGTCTTCTTCGACCTCTCGCTCACGATCCCGCACGTCTCCCGGCCCGCCGAGATGGTGCGCCAGGCGCTCGAGCTGGCGCCGGTGTCCAAGCTGCTCTACGCGAGCGATGCGGCCCGCACGCCCGAGCTCTACCTGCTCGCCGCGCGCTGGTGGCGGGAGGCGCTCGCCGAGGTGCTGGCCGAGGCGCTCCCGGCCGCCGAGGCCGAGCGGGCGGGGGCGATGATCCTGCGCGAGAACGCCCACGCCGTGTATCCGCTCGGATAGCAAACCAGCACAAAGGTGCTGCAATTGTCACACGCGGGGTGTTGCTTTCGGTGCCCGGCGCGGTGACAATCGTCTCGATGAATCAGGTACCCCAAGCGCGGGTGCGGTTCTCGCGGATCGGCATGCGGATGTTCGCGGCCGGCATGCTCGCGGTCAGCGTGGGCGCGGTCGCCTTCGTGATCACGCATCTGCCGGGCGACGGCAGGTCCGCGTCGCAGCAGCCTGGGGCGACGCCGCCGGCCGCGAGCCTGTGGGGGAAGCAGCAGGCCGGGTACAACGAGATCGACGCCCCGGTGGCCAAGGCCCTGAAGGAGCTGCCCGTGCGCGTTCGCCTGGCGGCGGTCGCCGGAGCGCCGGCCGGCGTCTACCGGGCCACGCACAGCATCCGCGTGCGCTACGCGTCCGGCTCGCACTTCGGCGTGTATCTGGTGACGGTGTGGGGCTCGCGCTACGGCGTCGGCCCGCGGGCGATCCGGGCGCGCGCGTCGACCTGCCGCGCCTGCACCCACAATCGCCTGCTCCAGCTCGCGCCCGGCGTGCCCGCGGCGATCGCCGCCGGCGGCGGCCACCCCAGCACCGTCATCTGGCGCCAGGGCGGCCTCACGTTCGAGGTGCGCGGGCCGGGGACGACGTTCTCGAACCGCGACGCGGTCGCGGCCGCCCGCGCCGTCGCCCGCGCGAACGCCTAGTCGAGCTCGACGAAGCTGATGCGGCTGCCGTCGGGGTCGACGACCGTCGCCTTGCGGCCGGCGCTGCCGACGTGCTCGACCGGCCCGGCCGCGATCCCACGCTCCGCGACGTCGGCGAGCAACGCGTCGAGGTCGGGCACGGCCGCAGTCACGACCGCGCCGCCGGCCCTGCCCGGGGCCAGGACGACGTAGATCGACGCGTTCTGAGTCACTCCCCACATCGCTTCGCCGGCCCTCGGCAGGATGTCAGGCGGCCGGCCGAGCAGCCGCTCGTACCAGGCGACGGCACGTTCGTAGTCGGCGGTGGGTATGCCGGCGAAGAGGTGGGAGATCTGGGTGTCGGCGCCCATGTCCGGCAGACTATGCCCGTGACCGGCGGCTTTCATCCCACCTGGAAGCATGCCCAGCAGCCCCGCAACTGGGGGATCGTGCTGATCCGCGGCGGCCTCGCGCTGCTCGTGCTGCTCGGGATCGTGTGGTTCACGCAGTGGCGGCAGCGGATCACGACCGCGACGATCCAGCACGACGTGGCGGCCAGGCTGCACGCGCCGCCCGCCCGTTGCGCCGATCACTCCGGCAACGGATCGACGTGGGCGTGCCTGGTCGGCGCCCCGCCGCAGTCGCGCTGCGTGGTGGTCGACGTCTCGCTCACCGGGCGCGTGAGCTTCGAGCATCACCCGCGCCACTGCCGCTATCCGTGAGCTCGGCGTCGCCCAGGTCGATCCCGAACACGTCGTGCAGCACCGCGCGCCGCTCGCCGGCGTCGGCCAGCTCGCGCTCCGTGCGTTCCTGACCGGTCGTCGTGATCAGCCGCATCCCGGCCAGGCTCACCCGGCCGTCGGGCGTCACCAGGCTGCACACCGGGGCGTCGGTGAAGTGCCCCGGCGGCGTCTGCAGCGCGTCGCACATGCCCTGGAACTGGTGCATCTCGCGCGGCTCGAGGGCGAAGGTGTACTGCGGGCGGCCGTCCTGGCGCAGGAGCACGCGGCCGTCGGTGCGATCGAGCCGGTAGGCGTGGCCGCTGCGCTCCTGGTCGCCGGCCTCGTCGAGCCGCAGCGGCGCTGTGAAGCTGTCGCCGAAGCCGACGTCGCAGAGCCACGGCCGGTCGAGGTCGACGCGCAGGGTGAGGTGGGCGAAGTCGGGCGTGCCCGGCTCGGAGAGGACGACCGCCGCCGAGTAGCGGGTGACGGTGAAGCCGAGCGCCTCGAGCAGCCGCGCGAAGGTGCCGTTGAGCTCGAAGCACCAGCCACCGCGTCGGTCGCGGACGATCTTCCGGTAGTTGTGGTCGGCGTCGAGCACGTTGCGCCGGCCCAGGTGCAGGTCGAGGTTCTCGAACGGCGCCGCCAGCATGTGCGCGTGGTGCACGGCGGCGAGCGTCTCTGCGGTCGGCTCGCGCGAGCCGTCGTAGCCGATCCGGGCCAGGTAGGCGTCGACGTCCACGCGCGGATCCTATGGGCGGGGCGGACCGGCCCGCAGGCGAGCGAGCGAGGCGGCCCGCATGCGCTCGGGGTCCATGTCCGACCAGTCGGCGTCGATCCACCAGGTCGCGCCGGCGTCGATCCAGGGCCGCACGATCGCTCCCGCCACCGCTGGATCGGCCGGCGTCGTGCCCTCGGCGAGGATGTCGTACCCGTCCATCGAGAGGCCTGCGGCGGCGCGGCGCTCGCGCAGCCACTCGATGCCGGCGCGCGTGACCGCCGGCGTCATCTCGTGGTCGCCGCCGCCCCTGGGGATGTGGGCCGGCAGCCAGCCGTCGAGGCGGGCGGCGCGGCGCATCGACTGCGGCCGCGGCCACGCGCCGACGACCCAGATCGGCGGATGCGGGCGCTGCACCGGCGGCGGCGGCACCATCACGTCGGTCGGCTGCGCCCGGTAGTGGGCGCCGGTGTAGGTGAACGGCTCGCCGCTCCAGAGGCCGCGCATCAGCTCGAGCGACTCGTCCATCATCTCGGCCCGCACGCGCCGGCCGGGGTCGTCCTCGAAGATCCACCAGCGGTCGTCGGTGGCGCCGAGCCCGATCGGCAGGATCACGCGCCCGCCGGACAGGTTGTCGAGCGTCGCCACCTGGCTCGCGAGGTCCCACGGCGGTCGCCGCGGGAGCGGCGTCAGCATCGTCCCCAGGCGGATGCGATCGGTGCGCATCGCGGCGGCGGTGAGGGCCACCCACGCGTCGACGCCCCACACCGTCTCGCACACGAAGAAGGCGTCCCAGCCGTGCTCCTCGGCGACCACGGCTAGCTCGGCCGCGGTGCGCGCGTCGCCGTTCGGGAGCACCCAGCCGTACCGCATGCCCCGACTCTACACAGCTACGAACGACGGATCCCCCGCGGCCGGCGGGGTCAGCCGGCCGCGGGGTCAGGGAACACGCCGTCCGCGCGATGAGGCGCTACGCGACGGCGTTCACCGGCGCCGGCTCGAGGGCCAGGCGCAGGACTTCGTCCACGCTCATGACGGGGTGGAACGACATCTGCTCGCGCACGTCCTCCGGCACCTCGTCGAGGTCGCCGCGGTTGCGCTCGGGCAGGATCACGTCGGTCAGCCCGGCCGCGTGGGCGGCGAGCACCTTCTGCTTCAGGCCGCCGATCGGCAGCACCCGGCCCTGCAGCGTGACCTCGCCGGTCATGCCGACCGTGTGCTTCACCGGCCGTCCCGTGAGCAGCGAGGCGATCGCCGTCGTCATGGCGATGCCGGCCGACGGGCCGTCCTTGGGGATCGCTCCCGCCGGGACGTGAACGTGGAACTCGTGGTCGTCGAAGACCGCCGGGTCGATGCCGAGCTCGTCCGCGTGGCTGCGGACGAACGAGAGCGCGATCCGGGCCGACTCCTTCATCACGTCGCCGAGTTGGCCGGTGAGCGTGAGGCCGCCGGTGCCGGGCATGCGCGTCGCCTCGATGAAGAGGACGTCGCCGCCGGTGCCGGTGACCGCGAGGCCGGTGGACACGCCCGGCACCGCCGTGCGCACCGCCGACTCCTGGAAGAACTTCTGTCGTCCCAGGGCGTCGCGAACCGCTGCCGCGTCGACCACCACGGGCGCCTGTGCGGTGCCCGAGGCGATCTTCGTCGCGGTCTTGCGCAGCACCGTCCCCAGCTCGCGCTCGAGCTGGCGCACGCCCGCCTCGCGGGTGTAGTCGGTGATCACGGCCCGCACGACGTCGGCCGAGATCTCGACCTCGTCGGCCAGCAGGCCGTTGCGCTCGTCTGCCGCGGCCACAGGTATCCCTGCGCGATCGCCACCTTCTCGTCGGTGGTGTACCCGTCGAAGCGGATCACCTCCATCCGGTCGAGCAGCGGCCCGGGGATCGTGTCGGCCACGTTCGCCGTCGCGATGAAGAGCACGTGCGACAGGTCGAGCTCGACGTCGAGATAGTGATCCCGGAACGCGTGGTTCTGGGCCGGGTCGAGCACCTCGAGCAGGGCCGAGGAGGGGTCGCCGCGCCAGTCGGCGCCGACCTTGTCCACCTCGTCCAGCATGATCACCGGGTTCATCGTGCCGGCGTCGCGCAGCGCGCGCACCAGCCGTCCCGGCAGGGCGCCGATGTACGTGCGCCGGTGCCCGCGGATCTCTGCCTCGTCGCGCACGCCGCCGAGCGACATGCGCACGAACTCGCGGCCCGTGGCGCGGGCGATCGACTCGCCGATCGAGGTCTTGCCGGTCCCGGGAGGGCCGATCAGCGTCAGGATGACGCCGGAGCGGCGGTCGTCGGGCACGCCGCGGTCGGCGCGCAGCTTGCGCACCGCCAGGTACTCGGTGATGCGCTCCTTGACGTCGTCCAGGCCCGCGTGATCGGCGTCGAGCACCTCGCGTGCGTGCACGGGATCGAGCCGCTCGTCGCTGCGCTTCGACCATGGCACGGCGATCAGCCAGTCGAGGTACGTGCGGATCATCGACGACTCGCCGGTGGACTCGCCCATGCGCTCGAGCCGGCCGACCTCGCGCTCGGCCTGCTCGCGCACGTCGTCTGGCATCCCGGCCTCGTCGATCTTGCGCCGGTACTCCTCGGCCACCGATGCGTCGTCGTCGCCGAGCTCCTTGCGGATCGAGTCCATCTGCTTGCGCAGGAAGTACTCGCGCTGCTGCTTCTGCGCGCCCGATTCGACGTCGTCGCGGATGCGCCGGCGCACCTGCAGCTCGGCCATGCGGTCGCGCTGCAGGCGCAGCGCCAGCTCGAGCCGCTCGACCACGTCGATCGTCTGCAGGAGCTCGACCTTCTGGTCGAAGTTGAGATCGGGCGCGTAGCCCGACGTGTCGGCCAGGGCGCCCGGCTCGGTGATCGAGCGCAGGAACGCGCTGACGCGCCCGTCGTCGCCGCGCAGCTCGAGGATCTCCTCGACCACGGCGCGGTACTCGCGCTCGAGCTCGCGGGTGCGCGAGGGCGGCGGGATCTCGTCGGGGCGCTCGTCCACCTCGACCCACAGCCGGCCCTCGGGGTCGGTGGTGGCGGCACCGGCGACGCCGCGGTGCAGGCCGGACAGCGAGACGGCATGGATGCGCCCGGGCAGGCGCATGTGCTCGCCCACCTCGGCCACGAGGCCAACGTGCGCGTAGTCGGAGCCGTGCCGGGGGACGAGCAGAACGCGGGACTCGTCGCCGACCTCGACCGGCAGGGTGACATCCATGCCGGGGAAGACGACGGTGTCCTCGAGTGGGATCAGGAGAAGTTTCGTCATGAACGAAGTGTGCCAGAAATAGTTGAGGTTGGCAAATATCCGTACCATGGATTATGATTGGCGGCAGATGAACGAGTGCTGGCAGCTGCTCTTCGACCTGCTCATGACCGAGCGGGCGCGGATGCCTGCCATCGCGGCGGAGTTCGACCTCTCGCCGACCCAGGTGCACGTCCTGCGCCTGCTCGAGCCGGGCACGACCGTGCCCATGGGCCGGCTGGCCGGCGGGCTCGGGTGCGACGCCTCGAACATCACCGGCGTGATCGACCGGCTCGAGGCGCGCGGCCTCGTCGAGCGCCGTGCCGGCGAGCGCGACCGCCGGGTCAAGGTGCTCGTGGTGACCGACCGCGGGCTCGAGCTGCGGCGGCGCCTGCTCAGCCGCATCTCCGAGCCGCCCGAGCCGATCGCCCGCCTGTCACCCGCCGATCAGCGCGCGCTTTCGGCCATCCTGCGCCGCGCGCTCGATCAGCCGACGACGCCGCGCACGAGCCGCATCAGCTGATCCAGCGGCAGGTTCTGCGTGGCCGTGTGCAGGAGCAGGCCCTCGACCTCGTTCACCGCCCCGGCCTTCTGGCCGTCCGAGATCGCGCGCTCCAGGCCGGCGCGCACCGCGGCGGCGATCTCGAGGGTCGAGAGCCCGTGCCGGTGCGCGAACCGCTGCAGCTGCGACGTGCTCGTGAACGCGAGCAGGAGCGCCGGCTGGGAGACGTGCAGGTGGCAGGCGGCGCCCGCGAGCGCCGAGAGCGCGACCTCGTTCTCGAGGTCGGTGTAGCTTGCGACGTGGTGCCACTGGCGCGGCGCGCACGGGCTCGGGACGCTCGCCGGGGCGTAGCTGCGGCCGCCGAGCGCGATGTAGGCGCCCACCAGCGCCAGTGCGGCGACGAGCGCGGCGATGGGCAGGCGCAGCGCCGTCATCCGAACGCCTCGCGCCTGCCGGCTGCCAGCGGGACGAGCGCGAGCAGCGCGATCCCCGCCGCGACCAGGAACGCGCGTGAGAACGCGTGCGTCGCCGCCCGCCGCACCTGCTCGGTCAGCGCCGAGCGCAGGTGATCGTAGGTCGGCCGGTCGGCGGCCGCGGGGTGCTGCGCGGCGAACGCCGGCCCCAGGTCGGGCAGGCGGTTCTGTGTCGTCCGCAGGCTTTGGTCGATCGCGTCGCCCAGCCGCAGCTTGGCCTGTAGCGACAGCCGTGAGTTGAGCACGAGCGATGCCCCCGAGCGCTCGGCGGCCGCCTGCTGCGTGACCAGGTCGGCTGTGAAGATCGGGGTCAGGATCAGCAGGCCGGCCACGACGCCCGCATGCCTCGCGCCGATCGTCCAGCCGCCGTGGATCGACAGCGACCCGGCGCCCGCGAGCGCCTCGCGGGTCAGACCGGGGAGCGTCAGCGCGAGGCCCGCGCCGATCAGGGCCTGCGGCAGGAACGTCCAGGCGATGGAGGCCGACGGGACGAGCGCGAGCGCGGCCAGGCCGCCCGCGATCAGGATCACGCCGGCGGCGGGCAGGTCGGCCGCGCCGTTCGCCGATCGGGCAAGCGCCGCGGTCACCGCCGCCGAGGCCGGGATCACCGTCAGCACGACGGCGGCGGCCAGCGGGTCGAGGCCCCATCCGCGCACGAGCTCGAGGACGAGTAGGAAGAGCGCCGCCGTGAGCGCCGCCGACACCAGGGCGAGCGCGATGTTCGGCGCGGCCCGGGGTCGCACGCGCCCCTGCACCAGCTCGGCGGGCGCGGCGACGCGTCCGCGCAGGAGCAGGAGCAGCGGCACGAGCGCCAGCGGCACCTGGGCGGCGAACACGCCCCGCCAGGTGAACGCGTGCGTCAGCGCGCCGCCCGCGGCCGGCCCGACCGCAGCGCCCGCGGCCGCCGCCGCCGCCCATGCCGCCACGCCGCGGGCGGGCGAGCCGAGCAGCTCGGGCAGCAGCCGCAGCGCCGCGCAGACCACCAGGGCGCCGCTGGCCGCCTGCACGCAGCGGGCGGCGAGCAGGACGTCGAAGCTCCCGGTGGCGGCGCATGCCGCCGACGCGAGCGCGAACACGCCGAGTCCGGCGGCGACGACCCGGTTCGCGGAGGCCCGCACGGCCAGGTAGGCGGCCGGCACCGCCGCCAGCGCGAGCACCAGGTTGAAGGCGGTGATCACCCAGGACACGCGCTCGATCGAGACGTCGAATGCGGAGAGCACGTCCGGCAGGGCGAGCACGACCACCGAGGAGTCGGCGAGCACCGTCGCGACCGCGACCAGGAGGCCGACGGCAAGCGGCGCCGACCGGGGGCTGCGGGCCGCCACGGCGGTGCCGGCGTCAGTCGCCATCGGCCGCCACGCTCGCGCCGCGCCCCAGGCGGCCGCCGGGCCAGCCGCTCCACTCGCCGAAGAGCGAGAGCAGGGCGGGCACGAGCAGCGGCCGCACGACGAAGGTCTCGAGCAGGATCCCCACAGCCATCGCGAAGGCGAGCTCCCGGAATGCGCGCACGTCGACGATCGCAAGCAGGCCGAAGCTCGTCGCCAAGGTGATGCCGGCGGTGCGGATCGCGGCCGTCGTCCGCGCCGGCGCGATCCGCAGCGCATCGCGCAGCGGACGCACGCGCGCCTCCTGCCACACCCTCCCTGCGACGAACACGTTGTAGTCGGATCCCAGCGACACGAGCAACACCCCCGCTGCGAAGGGTACGTAGTACGTGAGCTCGTGGTAGCCGAGCAGCGTCTGGAACGTGACGCTCGTGATCCCGAGCGCCGCGGCGACCGAGAGTGCGCCCGAGGCGACGAGCAGGAGCGGCGCGACGAGCGCGCGCAGGAAGAGCATCAGAAGCAGCAGGTTGATCGCGAGCACCGCGAGCACCACCCGGGCGAGATCGGTGTGGACAGCAGACACGGTATCCGCCGCGACGACCGTATCGCCCGCGACCGCGATGCGCACGCCGTGCAGCCCGGCGGCGGCCGCGAGCGCCGGCGCGTGGGCGCGCAGCGCCGAGGCCTGGCCGATCGCCGTCGCCCCGTACGGGTCGCTGTCGTAGACGACCAGGAAGCGCGCCGCCCGCCCCGACCGCGCCGTCAGCACCCCCTGCCCGCGCTCGAACCGGGCGTCCTCCGGGCCGATGACCGCGGCGACCCCGGGCTCGTGCCCCAGCGCCGTCTCGAGGCTGCGCAGGGCCGGGCCGTCGGCGGCCACGCCCGGGCCGGTCACGATCACCTGGCTCGGCGACAGCATGCCCGGCGCGAACCCGCGCCCGACTGCCTCGGCGGCCACCCGCTCCTGCGCGTCGGCGGGCAGGCCGGCGATGTTCGTCACGCCGAGCCGGATGCCGGTTGCGCGGTCGGCGGCCACACCGAGGCCGGCGATGCACGCGAGGGCGACCACGAGCGCGGCCGACCGGTGCGCGATCAGCCGCGCCGTCCGGTTGCGCCGCGGCGACGGCGCGTCCGGATGCGCCCGCCACGGCTCGCCGGGCCGCAGCCGTGGCCAGAAGAGCGCGCGCCCGAACACGGCGAGCGCGGCGGGCACGAGCGTGACCGCGACGGCCACGGCGGCGGCGACGGCGACGGCGAGCCCCGGCCCGAGCTCCTGGAACGCGCGCACGCGCGCCACCTCGAGCGCCATCAGACTGGCGGTGAGGATGGCGCCGCCGGCGAGCACGATCGGGGTCGTCTCGGCGGTCGCGCGCGTGGCCGCCTCGAGCCGGGTTGCGCCGAGCAGCGTCTTCGAGCGCGCGTTCGAGAGGTAGAAGACGACGTAGTCGGTGACGATGCCGAGCACGAGCGCCACGAGCAGCGGGCGCAGGAGCGACGGCTGCGTGAAGCCGGCCCGGCGGGCGACGTGCGCCACCAGCTGCTCGGCCAGCGTGTAGGCGGTGCCGACCGCCGCGAGCGTCAGGAGCGGCGCGCCGGGGGAGCGGAAGCGCACGCCCACGAGCAGGGCGACCAGGACCACCGTCGCGATCTCGATCAGCGGCAGCGCGCGGTCGACCAGCGCCCCCTCGTGCACCTGCGCCGGGGCGATGCCGGTGACGCCGACCAGGTCGTCATGGTGGCGGGCGACGTCGGCGCGGTAGCGGGCCACGGCCGCCTGCCCCGCGCCCGACGACGTGCCCGCGGGCGCCTCGAGATAGGTGATCGCCGTCGTCCCGCTCTCGGATGAGCCCGGCACGACCCCGGTGCGGTTGACGACCGGGAGCGCGATCAGCCCCCCCGGCGCCCGTCCGCGCAGCGCCGCGCGATCGGCACGGGCGGCGCGTGTGTAGACACGGGCCGTGACGGCTGGTGACAGGCCGCCCGGGTCGCGCTGGACGATCGCGGTCTGGGCCATGATCGGGACGCGGAAGAGGCGCAGCGCAAGCGCCTGCGCCCGCACTGCGGCCGAGTTGGCGGGCACGAGCGAGACGAGTGAGTCCGGCGGCTGCGCGGGCGTCGGCAGCACCGCGGCCGTGTAGACCGCGACGGCGGCCCAGCCCAGGAGCAGCGGGTAGCGCAGCGCGACGACGGTCCGCGCGTACCCGCGGGCGAGGCGGCCTGCGGTCGCGGCGGGGTCGGCCGGGGCAGGGGTCATCCCGTGATCATGCCCGAGCCGGGCGCTGCGCAACCCGCTCCGCCGGCTCGGATACGCTGGCCGGGTCGTGATCGAGCCGTTCTCGTTCCATCTCCCGGTGCGGATCAGGTTCGGTGAGGGCGCGGTGGCCGCGCTCCCCGAGGTGCTCACCGAGATGGGCGCCACGGCCGCCCTGGTCGTCGTCGAGCGGCCCGTGGCCGGCATCCCCGCCGTGGCTGCGGCCGTCGCCGGTCTCGAGGTCTTCCAGAAGGAGCCGGGCGAGCCGTCGGCCGAGCTGATCGAGGCGCTCGTGCAGCGCATGCGCGCCCGTCCGCCCGATGCGCTGGTCGCGATCGGGGGCGGCTCGGCCCTCGACCTGGCGAAGGGCGCCCGTGCGGCGTACTCGCAGGGGGTGGCGTTCGCGCGCCTGCTGGCCGGCGAGGTCGCCGTGGCCGAGCCGGGCCTGGGGCTCGTGACCGTGCCGACGACCGCGGGAACGGGGTCGGAGGTCTCGGGCGGCTGTGTGGTCGTCGATCGCGCGTCCGGCTGCAAGCGCGGGGTGGCCTCGCCGCGCATGCGCGCCCAGCATGCGCTCGTCGACCCGCTGCTCACGCTGGGGCTTCCGCCCGCCGCCACGATGCAGACCGGGGCCGACGCGCTCGCGCAGGCGATCGGCGGCGTGATCGTGCGCAACGGCAATCCCGGCTCGGTCGCGCTCGGCCTGGAGGCGTGCGTCCACGTCGCGGCCGGGCTCGCGCCGGCGGTCGCAGACGGCGGCGACCGGGCGGCGCGGTCGCGGCTCGCGCTCGGGAGCCTGATGGCGGGCCTCGCCATGAACCTGTCCGACTGCGGCGCGGACCACGCCCTCGGGCATGCCCTCGGCGGCCTGCTCGGGATGGCGCACGGCCTCAGCGTCGGGCTCGTCCTGGCCGAGACGCTGGACGTCGACCGGGCGGCGTGCGCGGGGGCGCTCGAGCGGGTCGCCGACGCCCTGGGCGAGCCGGCCGGCGGGGCGGGCGACGGCGCCCGGGCCGTGCGCGCCGTGCGCCGGCTGCTGGCCGAGGTGGGCTTTCCGACGCTCGCCGCCGCCGGCGTCGGCGCAGGGCACATGGACGCCCTCGTGCCGCTGGCGCTGGACGACTACTGCCTGACCCTGAGCCCCCACGCCTGGAGCGAGGCCGACGTACGCGGCGCGTACGCCGCCGCCCTGCGCGTCGGGTCGAGCAGGTCACTCTCCAACCGATAGGTGGTACGTTTTGCACGGCCGCCGATGGCTCCGAGGGGATGACCACATGAGGATTCGATTCGAGAACCACGATCTGGAGACGCAGAGCTGTGGCCAGTTCATCGACCTCACCGACGACGTCGTCGGCGTCGTCGAGCGCAGCGAGGTGAAGGACGGCATGGCGGTCGTGTACTCGCCGCACACCACCTGCGCGGTGCTGATCAACGAGCGCGAGAGCGGCTTCATCGAGGACTTCCAGCAGATGCTCGACACGATCGCGCCGAAGGACGGCATCTACTACCGGCACGACGATCTGTCGATCCGTACCGAGGGCCTCGAGGGTGACCCCCACTCGGTGCCGAACGGCCACTCGCACTGCCGCGCGGCGCTGATGGGATCCGCCTCGCAGACGATCCCGGTCATCGACGGCAAGCTCACCCTCGGCCGCTGGCAGAAGATCTTCTTCTGCGAGCTCGACCGCGCCCGGCAGCGCAAGGTCTTCATCCAGGTGATCGGCCAGGAATGACGCCGTGGCCGGCGGCGGCCGGGGCGGTGCCAGCATGACCCGCAATGTCCCCGCCGCGCTGGCGGACGCGGCGGCGACGGTCGCGCCCGCGCTGCGCGAGGCGTGCGGGCAGCTGTCCCCGGCGATGCAGCGGATCGCCGGCTACCACCTGGGCTGGCTCGATGCCGCCGGCAACCCCGCCGACCGCGGCGGCGGCAAGTCGGTGCGCGGCGCGCTCGCCCTGCTCTCGGCCCGCGCCGCCGGCGCGGATGACGCGGACGGGATGCCCGGAGCGGTGGCGGTCGAGCTCGTGCACACGTTCTCGCTGCTGCACGACGACATCATGGACGCCGACCGCGAGCGCCACCACCGCCCGACCGCCTGGACGGTGTTCGGGTCGCCGCGCGCGATCCTGGCCGGCGACGACGTGCTCCTGCTCGCGTTCCGGGTGCTGCTCGAGTCCGGCTCGCCCCACCGCGTCGCGGCGCTCGAGTCGCTGACCGATGCGACCGCGCGGCTGATCGCCGGGCAGGCGGCAGACCTCGATCTTGAGGGCCGCATCGACGCGACCCCGCAGGAGTGCCTGGAGATGTGCGCGGGCAAGACGGGCGCCCTGCTCGAGTGCGCGGCCTCGATCGGCGCCGTGCTCGCGGGCGCCGACGCCACGGTGGTCGCGCCGCTGCGCGCCTTCGGCGCCCACCTCGGGGTCGCGTTCCAGGCTGTCGACGATCTGCTCGGGATCTGGGGCGACACCGCCCTGACCGGCAAGCCGGTGTACGGCGATCTCGCGCAGCGCAAGACGTCGCTGCCCGTGGCGGTCGCGCTCGCTGCCGAAGGGGAGGACGCCCGCGAGCTGGCGGCGCTGCTGCGGCGCCCCGACCTCGGGGCCGAGGAGCTCGACGCCGCCGTGCGCCTGATGGGATCCGGCCGCGTTGGGACGGGCGCGGTCGCCGACGACGAGCTCGCCCGCGCGCTGGCCGCGCTCGACTCGGCGCCGATCGACGCGGCCGCCCGCGCCGACATGGCCGCGATCGCGCGGTTCGTCGCCGAGCGCAGCTTCTAGGACCACAGGGAATCGACGATCCAGGAGGTCTGGCGAACGACCGGCCAACTGAAGCGCCGTCGACCTCTGCAAGACTCAGGGCGTGTTTGCGCGGTTCACAGAGCACGCTCGACAGGTGGTCGTGCTGGCCCAGGATGAAGCCCGCACCCTCAAGCACAGTTACATCGGCACCGAGCACATCCTGCTGGGGCTTCTGCGCGAGGAGGAGGGGCTGGCTGCCCGCGCGCTCGATGCCCTCGACATCACCGTGGAAGAGGTGCGCGCGCAGGTTGCGCGGATCGTCGGCCAGGGCGTCGAGGTCACGACGGGCCAGATCCCGTTCACGCCCCGAGTGAAGAAGGTGCTCGAGCTGGCGCTGCGCGAGGCTCTGTCGCTCGGCCACAACTACATCGGCACCGAGCACATCCTGCTTGGCCTCGTGCGTGAGAACGGGGGCGTCGCGGCGCGCATCCTGCTCGACCTCGACGCCGACGCCGAGATGATCCGGAGCCACGTCAACCGCATGCTTTCGGGTCGGGCACAGTTCTTCATCCCCGCACAGCCGGTGGCGGTGTTCATCGCGTGCCCGTACTGCCACGCTCCCATCGAGCGGGTCATGGCCGACCACTCGCCCCGCAAGTCCGCCGGAGATCGCACCTGTCTCGGATGCGGGAAGCGGTGGACGATCTCCTACGCCGTGTCTTGGGACGAACGCCGGGAGTGAATGACCCCATCTAGGCGGCGCGCCGCCACGCCGGCGCATGCGCGCCCAGCTCGGCGACGACGTCGCGCGCCGACATGCCGTCGCAGATGCGCACCGGCACGCCGTAATCGGCCAGCTGCAGCGCCATCGCCTCGACGCCGGCCAGGCGCCTGCGGTTGATGTGCAGCCCGGGCACCCACAGGTCGGCGGGATAGGCGTGCGACGCGCGCCAGCCGCGCGTGCCCTCGCAGACCTCGCCCCAGAGCGCGGCCCGCCCGACGACCCGGTGCACGATCCGGCGGGCCGCCACCGACGGCACGTAGGCGGCCAGGTCGCCCGGCGCCGACACGGCATGCACGCCGCAGCCGCAGCGCTCGTCCGGCGCGGTGTGCTCGGGTGGGCGCAGCCGCCACGGCCGCCGCAGCTCGCGCCGGCGGGCGTCGCACACCGCCTCCATCTGCCGGCCCGGCCGCCACACCGCCGGGTAGACCGGGCTCATCAGCCGCGCCTGACCCCCCTCCATGACCACGAGCCACAGCCGCCAGCCGCGGACGGGTGCGCACAGGTCGGGGGCCGTCACGGCGCTACGGCCCTTCGCCGGCCACCCAGAGCAGGCACGAGGCCCGCTTGCGGATGCGCCGCACCATGCGGGCGAAGGCGCGCGGGCGCAGGCGGGCGCGGTCGGGCCCGAACACGAGCAGGCCCGCCTCGCGCTCGCCCGCGACCTCGAGCAGGGCGTCGACCGGGTGCGGGCTGCGCACGCGCAGGTGCTCGACCACGAGGCCCAGCGCGGCCGCCTGATCGACCGTCTCGCGGATGCAGATCCGGTCGGCCTCGAGCTCGGTGTCGGCGTGCCGGGTGGCGATCGACTGCGGCCACAGCGGGATCTCGACCACGTCGACCACGATCAGCGGAGCCTTGGACTCGATCGCCGCGCCGAGCGCGACCCGGAAGGCGTCGGGCTCGAACGGCACAGCCATCGTGGCGAGGACGACCGGGCGCGTACGCGACGCCTGCTCGGGCGCCGATGTCGGGGTGGGTGCCGCCGGCCGGTCGCGCAGCTTCACAGCTCGCCCTCGGCCCTGAGCGTCCACGTCCGCTGCAGCTCGCCGACACGGCGGCGGTAGCGGGATCGCATGAACGGGCGCACGTACGTGAACCAGACGAGCAGGATCAGGGGCAGGCCGATGAAGAGCTGGAACTCCTGGGCCGTCAGCGCCAGGAGCAGGACGAACGCCGCGACCAGCGAGACGCCCGCATAGCCGATGATGCGGTAGCGCCGGCGCAGGGCCTGGATCGCCTCGTAGTCGGCCGAGGGGATGGCGTTCGTGTCGTAGGTGCGCCCGCACGATTCGCAGGTCCACCGCTCCCCGTAGGCGACCCACGCCTCGGACTTACCGCAGTCGCATTGCAGGGTGATGCGTGGGGCGGCCATCGGAGGGATCTTCGCGGATGTGTGGAAGCTTCCGCAAGCGCCTCGGAACATCGTGGAAGAATCTATTGACCCGCGCCGCGCATTCCTGTTTCATCGGCGGTCCCTTCATTCGCTTGTAGGCCGACTTCCGGGAGGTTTTACATGGCTGTAGCCGCAGTCGAGGAACGCGAGCTCCTCAAGACGATCAGCTGGTTCGACGGGTTCGTGGTGGCACTCGCGAACCCGAGCTTCCTGATCACCGGTCTGGGCGCATCGGTGCTTGGGCTGGGCGGCTGGGGCGCCGTCATCCTCTGGACCACGTCGGTGATCATCGGCGCGCTCCACAACTACGTCTACTCCGAGCTCGCGGCGATGTTCCCCAAGCTCTCGGGCGGCATCGCGATCTACGCCCACGAGGCCTGGAAGAAGTACCTGTCCTTCGTCGGCCCGATCGCAGCGTTCGGCTACTGGATCGGCTGGTCGGTCGTGCTCTCGGCGACCGGCATCGTCGTCGGGTTCCTGATCCAGGCCCAGTTCTACACGTCGTCGGCCACCTCGACGGCCTGGAACCACACGTGGCACATCGCCGGGCAGTCGATCTACTTCTCGTTCCCGATCGCCCTCACCATCGTCATCATCTGCGCGATCTGGACGTTCAACGTGGCCGGCATGCGACCCGCCGTGTGGGTCGGCTACGTCACGGGCGGTCTGCTCCTGATCCCGCTCGCCGTGATCATGTTCCTGCCCTACGTCACCGGTGACTGGCACTCGAGCAACATGAACTCGACCATCCACTGGACCTCGCTCACCGGCGACAACGGGATCAAGCTCGTCATCGTCTGGCTGTACGTCATGTGCTGGTCGTCCTACGGGATGGAGTGCTGCGCGACCTTCGCACCGGAGTACCACGACACCGCCCGGGACACGGGCAGGGCCCTGCGGGTGGCGGCCATCTTCGGCGTCATCGTCTACGCCCTGCTACCGCTCGGCGCCGTCGGCACGTTCGGCGCGCAGAACATCACGCTCGACAACTACCTGGGCAGCTTCTACGCCACGACGTTCCACGACATCCTGGGAACGGGCACAGGGATAGCAATCATCCTGCTCTGCGCCGGGATCGTGCTCGCGATGAACACCGCCACGGCGGACGGGTCGCGGGCGCTCTACGGCATCTCCCAGGACGGGATGACCATCCGCTGGTTGGGGAAGCTGAACGGCCGCCACGTCCCGGCGAACGCGATGACGCTGGACGCGCTCCTGAACATCGTGCTGCTGCTCACGTACGCCTCCGACCCGATCGGGGCGCTCAAGATCCTTGTGATCTCGAACCTCGGCTACGTGCTCTGCCATGTGTTCGCGACATCAGGGTTCCTGCTGCTGCGCAAGGACCGGCCCAACTGGCCGCGGCCGATCAAGGTCAACTCGATCTGGGTCGGCGTCTGCGGCCTGCTCTTCCTGTTCGACCTGACGCTGCTGATCGTCGGCGCGGCCAACGTCGGCCTCGCGTATGGGGCCAGCACGCGCTCGACGCTCGTACCCTCGCTCGCGATCCTGGTGATCGCGCTCGGGCTGTACGTGTACCGCGTCGTCGTCCAGGAGAAGAAGCCGCTGCAGCTGCGGCTGCCGGCGGCGACGATGCCGGAGGAGGAGGCGATCATCGGGGCACCGACCTCGACCGTCTGATCCCGCGGAGCACAAAGGGGGCCGGCTCCTTGCGAGCCGGCCCCCTTTTGCGTCTCTGCGCTCAGCCGCCGTTGCTCGAGGCGCCGGCCTCGGCCAGCAGCTGCTCGGCCAGCTCGCGCTTCTGATCGGCGGTCATCTTCTTGAACTCGTTCTCGAGCGCCCGCCGGTTGATCACCTGGTTCCAGTAGTCGAGCGACTCCATCCCCAACAGGGCGGTCTTGCCCACGAACTGGCGCAGCACCTCGTTCGTCGGGCCCATCACCCAGCCCGCCTTGCCGTCGCGCAGGAAGCGCTCGAGCTGCAGCGGCTCCTTCTTGTAGCCGGTGCCGCCGCAGCAGTGCAGCATCTTGTCGACCACGTGGGCGACGTTCTTGGCCGCGTTGAACTTGATCTGCCACAGCCAGTGCAGGTAGTTGCCGCGGGCGAGATCGCCGACCGGCGGGTTCGTCTGGGAGCCGTCGGTGACCTTGTCGAGCGCCTGCGCCACCGAGAAGACGAACATGCGCGAGGCGTTCGTGTCCATGATCGCCTCGCCGACCGCGTCCTGGATGGTCGGGTAGTCGCACACCCGCAGGCCGACGTCCTTGTGGGTCTTGCGGGTCGTGTGGCGGATGGCGATGTCGATCGCCCCGAGCGAGATCCCGTTCCACGTCCCGGACGAGCCGACCAGGAAGTTCGGGTCGACCGACTCGTCGTTCGAGTTGGCGCCGTCGCCGACCGGGCCGACCAGCTGCTGCTCGGGCACGAACTTCCAATCGAGCAGGAGCGAGCCGGACTGGTTCCCGCGCAGGCCCATGGCGTCCCACTCCTCGGGCTTGGCCTGGATGTCGGCGGCGTCGACGACGAACACCGACAGGTTGGAGTAGTCGCCGGAGTAGTCGGGCGACGTCGTCTGCAGGACATAGAAGTCGGCGAAGCCGGCCGAGGTCGTCCAGGACGCCTTCTTCAGCACCTCGAAGCCGCCGTCGGCGCGACGTGCGCCGGAGGCGATCGGGTACCAGAAGTGCGAGCCCGTCTCGGGGTCGGAGTAGGACAGCGTCCCCAGCTTGCCCTCGCGCACCTTCTTCAGGTACTTCTCGATCGTGTAGTCGGTGGCGCGCAGCTTGAGCGCCTCGACCGCGCCGATGTGCATCACGTAGCACATGGCGCACGACGCGTCGCCGTAGCGCGCGATCGTCTCGGTGACCGCCGCGTACATGACGTGGTTCTGACCCAGGCCGCCCCACTCCTTGGGAAGCATCAGCCCGAGGAACCCGTCCGGCCCCAGGGCCTCGAGGCTCTTGCGGGGGAAGGTCAGGGTGCGGTCGTTCTCGGCCGCCAACGGGCGGATCTGCTCGACGCAGATCTCACGCAGGCGCTCGAGCAGCCCCAGCTGCTCCGAGGTGAAGAACCACTCGGGGTTGAACATCGGGTCGAGCCCGTTCATGGCCGACTCGGGTGCGACCGTTGCCATACTCGAAGCTCCTTCGTCGTTGCTCTGGCCGCCATATCCTAATCGCGCGGCCGCGGCGGGGTCTATGGTCGGTCGTCCACCTCGGGTCGCGAGCGCGGTTTCGGGGCGCACACACGCTCCCCGGGCGGGATCGTGGAGAACGGGCGCTTGCGTGCGTCTGGGCAGCGGCGGCATTCCGTCCCATGGTCGACCGGATGCCGCCTCTCGGTGTGTGGCGATGCCCACCCATGTAGAGTTTTCGCCATGTCGATTCCGAACACATCCGCGCGCTCCACCGACACGCGGCACCTGTTCCGGATCATCAACACCGTCTCGTCGACGCTCGACCTCGACCGCGTTCTGCGCGCGATCGTCGACCTCGTCTCCGACGCGATCGACTGCCACGCCTGCTTCATCTACCTGGTCGCCGCCGACGGCTCGCTCGTGCTGCGGTCGGTGTCCGACCCCTACGGCGCGCTGATCGACCGGCTCCGGTTCGAGCATGGCGAGGGTCTCGCGGGCTGGGTGGCCGAGCACAACCAGCCGGTCTTCCTGACCGAGGGCGCGCTGACCGACCCGCGCGCCAAGGTGGTGCCCGAGGCCGACGAGGAGCAGTACCAGTCGATCGTCGCCGTGCCGCTGCGCAGCAAGGCGGGCGACGTCGTCGGAGTGATCTCGCTTCACGCCGAGGCGCCGCGCGAGTTCACCGAGGACGACTCCGACTTCCTCGTCCACGCCGCGAGCCTCGTCGCCGGGGCGGTCGAGAACGCGCGCCTGTACGAGCACACGCGCCGGCGGCTCACCCTCGTCGAGGGCATGGCCGACCTGGCCCGGGCGGTGTCGGCCGCGTCGACGCTCGACCAGCTGCTGCCCGCCGTCGCCCGCCGCGCGCAGCGGCTGCTCGCCGCGGTCGCCTGCGAGGTGTACGTGTCGAGCGCCGACGGCACGCTCGAGCTGGGCGCCGCCTCTCCGGCCGCCGGGCCGCGCGACCGAACGCCGACGGCGGCGGAGCTCGGCGTGGTGCTCGCGCGCGGCCGTGCCAACGACGGTGACAGCCGCCGCCTTTCGGAGCTCCTGTGGGACGACCCGACCGCCTCGGCGCTCGTCGCGCCGATGGTCGCGGCGGACGAGCTGCTCGGGTTTCTGACCCTGCGCTTCCCCGGCGACCGGCCCGCCGACCCGGAGGCGCGCGAGGTGGCGACGTCGATCGCCGGCCAGGCCGCGATCGCCGTCAAGAACCTGCACCTGATCGAGCGCCTGACCGAGCACAACGCGATCAAGGACTTCCTGGAGGATCTCTCCCGCGGCCGTCCCGCGGGCGCCGACCTGGCCGACCGAGGCCGGGGCCTGGGCTGCGATCTCGGCCGCCCGCACCTCGTCCTGCAGGCCGCGCCGCGCTCGGGCTCGGGGACGCAGTCGTGGGAGGAGGTGGCGCGGGCGCTCGAGGCGAGCGCGGCCCGGGCCTTTCCCGGGTCGCTATTCGACCGCCGCGACGGCGCCGTCCGCGGGCTCGTGCGGCTGGGATCGACCGACGAGGTGACCGCGATCGCCAGGCTCCGCGAGATGCACACCGGCCTCAACAAGAGCCATCCGCTCGCGATCGGGCTGTCACACCGGTGCGAGGGGCCGGCCAGCTTCGCCACCGGGTTCGAGGAGGCGCAGCAGGCGGTGACGGCCGCTGCGGTCATCAGCCCCGAGCCGGGCGTCGTCAGCTTCGACGACCTCGGCGCGTACAAGTACCTGCTGCGGGTGTCGCAGGACGGGCGCACGCGCGACCATCGCGGCGACGCCCTGAAGAAGCTCGAGGCCTACGACCGCCGCCACCGCTCGCAGCTTCTGATCACGCTCGAGGAGTACCTGAAGCGGCGCGGCAACATCGCCGCCGCCGCCCAGACGCTCTTCGTGCACCCGAACACCCTGCGCCAGCGCCTGCGCCGGATCCAGGACCTCACCGAGCTCGACGTCCAGAACGAGGATTGGCTGATGATCGAGATCGAGCTGAAGCTCCTGCGCCTCGAGCGCGCGCTGGGACGAGCGAGCTAAGGCCCCGGGCGGTGAATACACGGGGTCAGACCCCGTCTATTCACACCGGAGGCTAGAACCTGCGCCGGCCGCCGCCGCCTCCGCGCCGGCGGCTGGAGTACACCAGCCGGGGCGGGGCCACGGTCATGCCGGCCGAGCGGAACTCGTCGGCGATCTCCAGGCGGGTGGCGAAGCGGCTGACGTCGGCTTGCTGGTCGCGGGTCACGAGCGTGACCGCGCGGCCGGCGGCGCCTGCGCGGGCCGTGCGCCCGACGCGGTGGGTGTAGTCGTCGGCGGCGGACGGCGCGTCGTAGTTGACGACGAGCCCGATGCCTGAGAGGTCGATGCCGCGGGCGGCCACGTCGGTCGCCACCAGCACCTGCACCTCGCCGCTTGCGAACCGCGACATCGCCCGGTTGCGCTCGGCCTGGCTGCGGTCGCCGTGGATGGCCTCGCAGCGCACGCCCGAGCCCTCGAGCCGGCGCGCCAGCCAGGCGCAGCCGTACTTGGTCTCGCAGAAGACGAGCGTCAGGCCCTCGACGTCGGCCAGAAGCTCGGTCAGCTGTGCGTACTTCTCGTGCTCGGTCACCGAGATGAACGCGTGGTCGACGTCCCCGCGCTCGACCGTGACGTGGCTCGTCGCGTCGATCCGCGCCGGGTGGCGGGTGAAGCGGCGGGCGGCCACGCCGGCCGCGCCCTCGACCGTCGCCGAGAAGAACAGCGTCTGGCGCTCGCGCGCGAGCATCGGCAGGATGCGCTCGACCTGCGGCAGGAAGCCCATGTCGACCATGCGGTCGGCCTCGTCGAGGACGAGCCGGGTCACGCCGCGGAGGTTGACCATCTTGCGCTGCGAGAGGTCGATCAGGCGGCCCGGCGTGGCGACCACGATCTGGCTCCTGGAGGCCTGCTTGGCCTGCTGGGGCAGGCCGGCGCCGCCGTAGCAGACGGCGACACGCACGTCGCGGGCCGCGGCCAGCGGCTCGAGGTCGGCGCCGATCTGCTGGGCGAGCTCACGGGTCGGGCACAGCACGAGCGCCTCGGGCGCGGTCGCCGCGGGGTCGGCCTGCATCACCAGCGGCAGCCCGAAGGCGAGCGTCTTGCCGCTCCCGGTGGGGCTCTTGGCGATCACGTCCTCGCCGGCGAGCGCAGGCGGAATGCACATGCGCTGCACGGCGAACGGCTCGGTGATCCCGAGCTCGGCGAGCGCGGACGCAACGTCCTCGCTCACGCCGAGGGCTGAGAAACTGTCGGTCATCGAATTACTCCTCTATCGGACGCGATCGTCCGCCTCTTCAGTGCCGGAAGGCCTCGGAGCTACTCGATCACCCTCGCCGCCGCGGCCCATGCCGCACGCATCAAGCACAGTCTTCTTGTTCTCGAAGCATAGGCGACGTCCTCCGGGCATGGGTGGAATCACCCATATCAAGTGGAAATCGGGCCGGGTTCGTGGGAGTGTTTGCGGTCCGAACCCGCGACAAGGAGTCCACGCGATGGCGACAACCATGGCCAGGCCCGCCGCCGAGGCGATCAAGAAGCGCGCCGAGAAGGACGGGATCGAGTTCTTCTTCGCCCAGTTCGTCGACATGAACGCGAAGCCTTCGGCGAAGCTCGTGCCGATGTCGAACTTCGATGGCCTCGTCACCGAGGGCGCCGGGTTCGCGGGCTTCGCGGCCGGGCCGATCGGCCAGACGCCCGCGTCGCCGGACATGATGGCGATTCCGGATCTGCGCAGCTACACGCGGGTGCCGTTCAAGTCGAACCTGGCCCGCTTCGCGTGTGACATCTACGTCGAGGGCAAGGAGTGGCCGTACTGCCCGCGCACGATCCTGCGGCGGCAGCTCGAGCGGGCGAAGAGCCTGGGCTACACGTTCAAGATCGGCATGGAGCTCGAGTTCTTCCTGCTCCGCGAGACGGCCGACGGCGGCCTCGAGCTGGCCGACCCGCTCGACCGCCTCGACCAGCCCTGCTACGACATGAAGGGGCTCACGCGCCACTACGAGTTCCTGAGCCGGCTCTCGACGTACGTGAACGAGCTCGGCTGGGGCAGCTACGCGAACGACCACGAGGACGCGAACGGCCAGTTCGAGTCGAACTTCGAGTTCGCAGACGCGCTCACCACGTGCGACCGGGCGATCTTCTTCCGCTACATGGTGCACGCGATGGCGCAGGCCGAGGGCATGCTCGCGACGTTCATGCCCAAGCCGTTCGGCCACCTGACCGGCAACGGCGGCCACTTCCACATGTCGCTCTGGGACGAGTCGGGCGAGCGCGACCTGTTCGCCGACGAGAACGACCCCAACGGCCTCGGCCTCAGCAAGCTCGCCTACAACTTCACGGGCGGCCTGAAGAAGCACGCCGCGGCCTACATCGCCGTCACCGCGCCGACCGTCAACAGCTATAAGCGGCTGACGACGACCGCCGGCACGCCCACGTCGGGCGCCACCTGGTCGCCGATCTTCATCACGCATGGCGCCAACAACCGCACGCAGATGCTGCGGCTCCCCGGCGGGCACGTCGAGGACCGCACGGTCGACGGCTCGTGCAACCCGTACCTGGCGGCGGCGGTCATCCTCGCGGCCGGCCTGGACGGCATCGAGAAGGGCATCGACCCGGGCAAGCACAACGACGAGAACCTGTACACGCTCACGCCCGAGGAGCTGGCCGCGCGCGGCATCGAGCTCCTGCCCGCCAACCTGCTCGACGCCACCCGCAATCTGGCGCAGGACACGGTGCTGCGCGAGCAGCTCGGAAACACCGGCACCGAGGACTACATCGACTACTACGTGAAGACGAAGCAGGACGAGTGGAAGGCCTACCACGAGCAGGTCACGCCGTGGGAGGTCAAGACCTACCTGACGCTGTTCTAGGTCGAGGGAGGTGCCTGGCACCGCGACGCGGTGCCAGGCACCTGTCGGACCGAGTGTCCGCACTGCACATAGGCTCGCGGCGAATTGGTTGCCGCCTGGCATTCACCTCACGCCCGCTTGGGGTCTAGGATTGCGGACGGCTGCCGGAGGTTTGCGCCCATGTGCGGGCTGTGTGGATTTCTCTATAAGGATGCCGAGCGGGTCGGGCCTGTGGGCCGCACGCTCCACGCCATGCTCGGGCCGATGGCCCGCCGCGGCACCGACTCGACCGGGATCGCCCTCTACGGCCGGCCGCAGCCGGGCAGCTTCGTCGTGCGGGCGCGGATCGACGGCAACCACGGCACGCCCGACCGCGTGGTCGCCGCGCTCGAGGGCGCCGGCACGGTCAGCGAGCGCTCGCAGCAGGGGCCCAACCTGCGCGCCCGCATCGCGTATTCGGGCGACCTCGGCGCGCTGACCGACAGCATCGAGGCCGAGCCCGACGTCGAGGTGTTCTCGATCGGGCGGGCGATGGAGATCGTGAAGGAGGTCGGCGACGCCGACGCCGTCGAGGCGGCCGACTCCTACGCCGGCTTCGAGGGCAGCCACGCGATCGGCCACACCCGCATGGCCACCGAGTCGCTGGTCGACGTCGCCCACAGCCACCCGTTCTGGGCGCGCCCGTTCCCGGACATCTCGGTCGTCCACAACGGCCACATCACCAACTACCACAAGCTGCGGCGCAAGCTCGAGAACCAGGGTCACCGGTTCGCGACGGGCAACGACTCCGAGGTGATCGCGGTCTACATCGCCGACAAGCTCGAACGCGGCGAGAGCCTCGAGGATGCCCTGCGCGCGTCGGTGTCCGACCTCGACGGCACCTTCGCGTACCTGATCTCGACGCCGCAGGGAATCGGCGTCGCCCGCGACCCCTTCGCGCTCAAGCCGCTCCTTTTCGCGGAGTCCGACGATGTCGCCCTGATCGCGTCCGAGGAGGTGTCGATCCGCGCGGTCGAGTCCGATGCGCGCTTCGTGCCGCGCGAGCTGGCGGCCGGGGAGGTGCGCTGGTGGCTACGTTGACGTCCGAGATCGACTGCTCGCGGCACACGACGCGCGAGATCAACCAGGCAATCAAGCGCGCGGCCGCCGACGGCGTGCCCGAGATCCGCCTCGCCAACCCGACCGCCCGCCACAGCCTGGCGGTGGCGGTGATGCAGCCGATCGAGATCGTCTTCGACGGCCCGGTGGGGTGGTTCTGCGGCGGGATGTGCGACGGGCCGCGCATCGTCGTCAACGGCAGCTGCGGATGGAGCCTGGGCGAGAACCTGATGTCCGGCCAGATCGAGGTGCACGGCAACGCCGGCTCGTCGGCGGCTGCGACGATGCGCGGCGGCCGCGTGTTCGTCGCCGGCGACACGGGCGCCCGCGCCGGCATCTCGATGAAGGGCGGCACGCTCGTCGTCGGCGGCTCCGTCGGCTACATGTCCGGCTTCATGATGCAGAAGGGCACCATGATCGTCTGCGGCGACGCGGCCGACGGCATCGGCGACTCGATGTACGAGGGCACGGTCTACGTCGGCGGCCAGGTCGCCTCGCTCGGGGCCGACTGCATCGAGGCCGAGATGGGCGCGGACGACCGCGAGCTGGTGGCCCGCGAGCTCGGGCCGCACGGCATCGACGCAAACCGGCCATGGAAGAAGCTCGTCGCAGGGCGCAAGCTGTGGAACTTCTCCCGCCACGAGTACGACGCATGGAGGGGGGCGCTGTGAGCGAGTTCATCCCGCGCGGCGCGGACGGCCACGTGCTGCAGAAGCTGTGGGTGTGGTCGCCCGAGACGATCCAGGACATCCAGACGAAGGCCGAGCTCGGCCGCTACACCAACCGCGCGCTCGGCACGACCCGGCGGACGCCGCACTTCGAGGACCTGACCTTCGTGCCCTGCACGCTCTCGCGCGTGCCGCTCGAGGGCTACCGCGAGACGTGCCGCACCGACATCGAGATCGGCGCCCGTCACGGCGCCAAGCCGATCCGGCTGCGCACGCCGATCACGATCGCCGGCATGAGCTACGGCGCCCTCTCGCGCAACGCGAAGGCGGCGCTCGGAACGGCCGCGACGCGCGTCGGCGTCTCGACGACCACCGGCGACGGCGGCATGCTCGACCTCGAGCGCGAGGCATCGGACCAGCTCGTCTACCAGGTGCTGCCGAGCCGCTACGGCTTCAACCCGCACCACCTGCGCATGGCCAACGCCGCCGAGATCGTGATCGGCCAGGGGGCGAAGCCCGGCACGGGCGGCGTGCTCCTCGGCGCCAAGGTGTCGGAGATCATCGCCGGCCAGCGCACGCTGCCGCCGGGCGTCGACCAGCGCTCGCCCTGCCGCCACCCTGACTTCATCGGGCCCGACGACCTGCAGATCAAGATCGAGGAGCTGCGCGAGGCCACCGACGGCAGCATCCCGATCTACGTCAAGATCGGCGCCTGCCGCGTGCCCGACGACGTCAAGCTGGCCTGCAAGGCGGGTGCCGACGTGATCGTGATCGACGGCCTCGAGGGCGGCACGGGCGCGTCGCCGGACTCGCTGATGGACCACACCGGCATCCCGACGCTGGCCGCGACCGTCGAGGCGGTCAACTCCATCCGCGAGATGCGGCTGGAGGGCGTCGTCAACCTGATCGTCTCGGGCGGGATCCGAAACGGCGTCGACGCCGCCAAGGCGCTCGCGCTCGGAGCCGACGCCGTCTCGATCGGCACGGCGGCGATGATCGCGCTCAACTGCAACCGGCCGGTGCATCTGGAGGACTACGCCCGCATGGGCACCGAGCCGGGCGCGTGCCACCACTGCCACACCGGCCTGTGCCCGGTCGGGATCGCGACCCAGGACGAGGATCTGATCGCGCGTCTGCCCGTCGCCGAGGCGGCCGACCGCGTCGAGGGCTTCCTGCACTCGATGACGCAGGAGATGCAGATGTTCGCGCGGGCGTGCGGCAAGTCGGCGGTGCACGACCTCGAGCCCGAGGACCTGCGCGCGATGACGATCGAGGCCTCGGCCATCACCGGCATCCCGCTGGTCGGCACGAACTTCGCCTTCCGGCCCGAGAGCTTCGCCCAGGCCGTCGTCGCGGCGATGGCCGCCGCGTCGACCAACGGGCACGCCGCACCCCAGGGAGCCCATCACTAGATGAGCTTTTTGCTGGAGTGCCCGAACTGCGGCCGCCGGCCGGTGGACGAGTACGCGTACGGAGGCGAGGTGACGGTGCGCCCGACGTCGTCCGAGGACGCCCGCGCGCTCTTCTCCTACCTGTACTTCCGCCAGAACGTCGCGGGTGAGCAGCGCGAGTGGTGGTTCCACTCGTCGGGCTGCCGCGAGTGGTTCCAGGCCGAGCGCGACACCCGCTCGAACACGGTGCTGCAGGTGGCCCCGCCCGGAGGGCTCGCATGAGCCGCCTGGGCGAGCGCCGCGGCGAGCTCATCGACCGCCGCCGCACGGTCACCTTCTCGTGGCAGGGCAAGCCGGCCGAGGGGCTCGCGGGGGACACGATCGCCTCGGCGCTCTACGCCGCCGGCGTGCGCGTGTTCTCGCGCTCGTTCAAGTACCACCGCAAGCGCGGCCTCATGTGCTGCTCCGGCCAGTGCCCCAACTGCCTCGTGCAGGTCGACGGCGACCCGGCCGTGCGCGCCTGCATGACGCCGATCGCCGACGGCATGCAGGTCTCCCACATCAACGCCTGGCCCTCGCTCGAGCGCGACGCGCTGCACACGCTCGCCAGTGCGACGCCCGCCTTCGGCATGCAGGTCGGCTTCTACTACAAGACCTTCATGCGCCCGCGCTGGGCGTGGAAGTACTACGAGAAGTTCCTGCGCTCGGCGGCCGGTCTGGGCAAGCTCGACCCGGCCCACCGCCGCGACCGCCGCAACGAGAAGGTGCACCGCCACGTCGACGTGCTCGTGATCGGCGGCGGCGAGGCGGGCCTTGAGGCGGCGATCGCCGCCGCCGGCGAGGGCCGCGACACGGCGCTCGTCGAAGAGGGCCTCGCCCTCGGCGGGCGGCTGGCGTTCTCGGGCATCGCCGCGGCCGCTCGCGCGGCCGAGCTCGAGGCGCAGGCCCGGGCCGCGGGCGTCGAGATCCTGCAGCCCGCCTGGGCGGGAGGGGTCTACGAGGGCAACCTCGTGCCGGTCTACCAGGGCGACACCATGTTCCGGTTCCGCGCGGGCGAGATCGTGCTCGCGACCGGCGTGATCGAGCAGCCGCTCGTGTTCGGCGGCAACGACCTGCCCGGCGTCATGCTGGCTTCCGGCGTGCGCCGGCTCGTGAACCAGTTCCGGATTGCGCCGGGCGACGAGGCGGTGGTGGTCACCGTCGACGACCTCGGCATCGAGGCCGCCTGCGACCTGGCCGAGGCCGGCGTGCACGTCACGGCGGTCGTCGACACGCGCGAGGGCGAGCCGGACGAGCGCCTGGGCGTCTGCGGCATCGAGCACCTGCGCGGCTTCCACCCGGTGCAGGCGCGCGGGAAGCACCATGTCACCGGCCTCGTCTGTGCCCGCGGCGGCGAGCGGCGCACGCTCGCGGCCGATATCGTCGCGATGAGCGGCGGCACGGTGGCCCAGTTCGGCGCGCTCGTGCAGGCGGGCGGCTCGGTGCGCTACGACGCCGAGCGGCGGGTGTACGTGCCCGACCAGGTGCCCGAGGGCGTGCGCGTCGCCGGCGAGCCGGTGGGCACGGCGGCGGACGTTCCCGCGGCGGCCGAGTCGGGCGGCGGCAAGCAGTTCGTCTGCTACTGCGAGGACGTGACGACGAAGGACGTGCACCTCTCGGTCGCCGAGGGCTTCGCCTCGCTCGAGCTCTCGAAGCGCTACACGACCGTGACGATGGGGCCGTGCCAGGGCAAGATGTGCCACCGCAACTCGGGCCTTCTGATGGCGCGCGAGCTCGGGGTCGATCCCGACGAGCAGCGCGTCGGCGTCACCACCGCGCGGCCGCCGCACAACCCGACCAGCTTCTCGCTTCTGGCCGGGCGAGGCTACGAGCCGGTCAAGCGCACGTCCGTGCACCACTGGCACGCCGAGCACGGCGGCAAGATGCTCTGGGCCGGCGACTGGAAGCGGCCCTACGATTACGGCGAGCCCGAGGCCGAGACGGCCGCGGTGCACGAGTCGCTCGGCCTGATCGACGTCTCGACGCTCGGCAAGCTGATCGTGCGCGGCCCCGATGCGGCCGCGTTCCTCGAGCGCATCTACCCCAACCGCTACGGCGACATGAAGCTCGCCCGCGTGCGGTACGGGATCGTGTGCGGCGACGACGGCTCGATCCTCGACGACGGCACGGTCGCGCGCCTGTCCGAGACCGAGTTCTACGTCACCACCACCTCGTCGGGCGCGGGCGGGATGGAGCAGTGGTTCACGTGGTGGAACGCGGTGTGGGGGATGGACTGCCAGATCGTGAACGTCACCTCGGCGGTCGCGGCGTTCAACCTGGCCGGGCCCAACGCGCGCACCGCGCTCTCGGGCCTGACGCAGTTCGACCTCGCAAACGACGCGTTCCCGTACCTCGGCGCCGGCCACGCCGAGGTCGCCGGCGTGCCGTGCCTGCTGCTGCGGATCGGCTTCGTGGGCGAGCTCGGCTACGAGATCCACTGCCCGGCGGCGGCGGGCGAGCACCTGTGGGAGGCGCTGATGGGCGCGGGCGAGCAGTTCGCGGTCAAGCCGTTCGGCCTCGAGCCCCAGCGCGTGCTGCGCCTGGAGAAGGCGCACGTGATCGTCGGCCAGGACACGAACGCCGAGTCGCAGCCGCTCGAGGCGGGCATGCCGTGGATCGTGAAGCTCGACAAGGAGAACGACTGGATCGGGCGCTACTCGATCGAGTGGTACCAGGGCCGCGGCAACCGGGCCTCGCTGGTCGGCTTCGAGGGAGCGAACGGCACCGCGCCCAAGGAGGGCGCGCAGGTGGTCGTGAACGGCGCGCCGGTCGGCCGGGTGACCTCGTCGCGGTTCTCGCGCCGGCTCGGCAAGGCGATCGGGATCGCCTGGGTGCCGTCCGACCTGGCCGAGGAGGGCACCGCGATCACCCTGTCTGACCCGTCCGGCGGCTCGATCCCGGCGCGGGTCACGCTGAAGGCCTTCTACGACCCCGACCAGGAGCGGCTGCGATCGTGACCGATCGCGACCCGTACGCCTTCATCGCGCCCGCGTCCGCCGCCTCCGGCGTCGCCCTGCGCACGCCGATGGAGCGCGCGCACCTCGCTGCGGGCGCGACGCTCGCCGAGGTGGACGGCTGGCGGGTGGCCGCGTATGCGCCCGCCGAGGCCGGCGCCTGGGCGTGCGACGTGAGCCACCTGGGCAAGCTCGACGTGCGCGCGCCGGCGGCGGAGCTCGACGCGCTCACCGGCGGGCTCGGCACCGGTGCGGCCCGATCGGACGACGGCGTGTGGACGCTGCGGCTCTCGCCGACGCACGGCTACGTCGTGTGCCCGTTCCCGCGCGTGGCCGCCCTGCGCGACCGCATCGGCGCGGCGGCGATCGACGTCACGTGCGCGATGGCGGCGGTCGCGCTGGGCGGCGAGCACCGCCGCGACGTCTTCAACCGCTCGTCGAGCCTCGACGTGCGCGAGTCGCGCTACGGCCCCGGCCGCTGCATGGCCGGCTCCGTGATGCGCGTGCCGACGCTCGTGCTGAACCGGGGCGAGGACTTCCTCATGCTGGTCGCGTGGGAGTTCGGCGAGTACTTCTTCGACGCCATCCTCGACGCCGGCGTCACGGTCGGCATCGCCCGGGCCGGCGCCGCCGAGCACGTGCCGGCGGCCGAGACCGAGGAGGCGACCGCGTGATCGGCCTGCTGCGCAAGCACCGGTTCTTCCGCTCCCACCCGCTGCGGGCGAGCTACGACGCGATCGTGATCGGCGGCGGCGCCCACGGCATGGCCACGGCCTACTACCTGGCCAAGGATCACGGCATGAAGAACGTGGCCGTGATCGAGCAGAGCTACATCGGCGCCGGTGCGTCGGGGCGCAACACGACCATCATCCGCTCGAACTACCTGACGCCCGAGGGCACCCGGTTCTACACGGCGAGCGTGAAGCTCTACGAGACGCTCTCGCAGGACCTCAACTTCAACATGCTGTTCTCCCAGCACGGCCACCTGACCCTGGCCCACTCCGACCGCTCGGTGAACACGATGATGGAGCGGGCCGAGGTGAACCGTCTGCTCGGCGTCGACTCGCGGGTGATCTATCCCGACGAGATCAAGGAGCTCGAGCCGATGCTCGACGTCTCCGACCACCCCACCTTCCCGATCCTGGCCGCGCTCTACCACCCGCCGGGCGGCATCATCCGCCACGACGCGGTCGTGTGGGGCTACGCCAAGGAGGCCGACCGGCTCGGCGTCGAGATCCACCCCTACACCCAGGTCACCGGGATCACCCGGTCGAACGGGCGGGTCACGGGCATCGAGACGAACCGGGGCGCGATCTCGGCCGGCACCGTGATCTCGTGCACGTCGGGGTGGTCGTCGCTCGTCGGCCGGCTGGCCGGCATCGAGGTGCCGATCACCACCCACATCCTGCAGGCGTGCGTCACCGAGCCGGTGAAGCCGCTCCTGCGCAAGATCATCGTCTCGGGCACGCTGCACATCTACATCTCGCAGTCCGACCGCGGCGAGTTCGTGATGGGCTCCGAGATCGAGCCGTACTCCGGCTACTCGAACCGGGGCACGTTCCGGTTCATCGAGGACCTGGCCATGCACATGGTCGAGCTCCTGCCGATGCTCGGCCGCGCCCGCATCCTGCGCCAGTGGACCGGCCTCTGCGACGTCTCCCCCGACTATGCCCCGATCATGGGCGTCACCGAGGCAGACGGATTCCTGATCGACGCGGGCTGGGGCACGTACGGCTTCAAGGCCTCGCCGATCGTCGGCAAGACGATGGCCGAGCTCGCGGCCACCGGCCGCACGCCCGAGCTGATCGCGCCGTTCCGGCTCTCGCGCTTCTACGAGAACGAGCTCGTGTCCGAGCGCGGTGCGGCCGCCGTGTCCCACTAGATCCCTATCCCGATAGCCAAGGAGACCGCGTTGAAGTCCAGCCTCGAGATCGCACAGGAAGCGACCCTCCGCCCGATCATGGACATCGCCCGTGAGATCGGCCTCGAGGAGGACGAGGTCGACCTGTACGGCAAGTACAAGGCCAAGGTCAGCCTGAGCGCGCTCGACCGCATGTCCGGCGTGCCCGACGCGAAGGTCGTGTGCGTGTCGGCGATCACGCCGACGAAGGCGGGCGAGGGCAAGACGACCACGTCGGTGTCGCTGACGCAGGGCCTCGGCCACATCGGCAAGCGCCCGCTCCTGTGCCTGCGCGAGCCGTCGCTCGGCCCGATCTTCGGCATCAAGGGCGGCGCCGCCGGCGGCGGCCTCACCCAGGTCGTGCCGATGGAGGACCTGAACCTGCACTTCACCGGCGACTTCCACGCGATCGCCGCCGCGAACAACATGCTGGCCGCCTTCGTCGACCGGCACCTGTTCTACGGCAACGAGTGCAACATCGATCCCCACCAGGTGACCTGGCGGCGCGCGGTCGACATGAACGACCGCCACCTGCGCAACATCATCACCGGCCTCGGCGGCCCCACCCACGGCATCCCCCGCGAGACCGGCTTCGACATCGTCGCCGCCTCCGAGGTGATGGCGATCATGGGCATGGCCACGTCGCTGCAGGACCTGCGCAAGCGCATCGGCCGGATCACGGTCGGCTACGACACGAGCGGGAAGCCGGTGAACGCCGAGCAGATGGGCTGCGCCGGCGCCATGACCGTGCTCCTGAAGGACGCGCTCAAGCCGAACCTGATCCAGACGCTCGAGGGCCAGCCGTGCTTCATGCACATCGGCCCGTTCGGCAACATCGCCCACGGCAACAGCTCGATCGTCGCCGACCTCGTCGGGCGCAAGCTGGGCGACTATCTGATCACCGAGGCCGGCTTCGGCAGCGACCTGGGCATGCAGAAGTTCATGGACATCGTCTGCCGCGCCGGCGGCTTTGCGCCGAGCGCAGTCGTGATCGTCGCGACGGCCAAGGCGCTCAAGCACCACGCCGGGCTCGAGGATGACCCGCGCAACTCGGCGTCCGAGAACCTGAAGGCGATCGAGACCGGCTCGGCCAACCTGGCCCGCCACATCCAGAACGTGAAGCATTTCGGCGTGCCCTGCGTCGTCGCCGCCAACCGCTTCCCCGGCGACACCGACGACGAGGTCGCGCTGGTGCAGAAGCTCGCGCTCGAGCACGGCGCCCACTCGGCGGTGCTGAACGAGGGGTTCTCCCAGGGCGGGGCGGGCGCGGCCGGCATGGCCGAGGCGGTCGCCGACGCGTGCGAGCAGCCGAACTCGTTCCGGTTCACGTTCGAGGACTCCGACCCGATCGCGACCAAGATCGAGAAGATCGCCAGGGACGTCTACCAGGCCGACGGCGTCGACTTCTCGCCGGTGGCGCAGCAGAAGATCGAGCAGTTCACCCGCGACGGTCTCGGCAACCTGTCGATCTGCATGGCCAAGTCGCACCTGTCGCTCTCGGCCGACCCGGCGCTGGCGAACGCGCCGACCGGCTTCCGCATCCCGGTGCGCGACATCCGCCCCTACACGGGCGCCGGGTTCCTGACGCCGCTCTGCGGCGACATCATGCAGATGCCCGGTCTGGGCAAGACGCCGGCCGGCTTCAATGTGGACATCGACGAGAACGGCACGACGGTTGGGCTCTTCTAGCGACGACGGGGCGTCCGACCCCTACCTGTCGGCGACGCTCTCCGGCTTTCTCGACCAGCTGGCGGCGCGCACTCCGGCGCCGGGCGGCGGCTCGGTGGCGTCGATCGCGTGCGCGATGGCCGCGGGGCTGGTCGAGATGGCGTCGGCGTTCGACGCGAGCGGCACGCTCGACCAGGTCGGCGCCCGCGCGCACGAGCTGCGCGGCCAGGCCGCCGCGCTGGCCGAGGCGGACGGACGCGCCTACGCGGGCGTGCTCGCCGCGCTGCGGATGCCGGCCGGCCCGGAGCGCACCCAGAGCCTCGACGCGGCGGTGGCGGGCGCGATCGAATGCCCGATGGAGCTGCTCGAGATCGCGGCCGAGGTGGCCACCCTCGCCGCCGACGTCGCCGCCCGCGGCAACCGCAACCTCGAGGGCGACGCGATCACCGGTGCGCTCCTGGCCGAGGCGGCAGCCCGGTCGGCGGCCACGCTCGCCCAGCTGAACGTCAGCATGCTCTCGCGCCACGCGATGGCCGATGCGCACCTCGAGCGGCTGCGCCCGGGCCTGGCCTGCGCCACCCGCGCCCGCGAACGCGCGGTCGAGGCCTACGTGCACGCCGAGCGCGGGTAGCGCCGGCTCCGGGGCGGCGCGGGAGGGCGGCCCGCGCCACTTGGAGGGCGCTCGTCGCGCCAATTGGCATCCATTGCATGCGCCAATTGGGATCCGGGCCGCCCCGTCACCGGCCGCTCAGTCGGCGAAGCCCGGCACCGTGCCCTTGCGCGCATCCCGGAGCATGTCGCTCGCGGCGACGACGGCGTCACCCTTGTCGGCGAACGTCGCCTCGGTCAGGTGCTTGCGAGTGCGGTCGTCGTTCGACTCGATGTACCCGCGCCAGGTCTGGGACGCCGCGTCGAACTCGACGCCGTCATGCCAGCGCAGGTAGTCCTCACCGCTCATGGGAACCCCCTGGTTGCAGTGGGCACGATCGTAGCGCCACCGATGGTTGCCTGGGCGGATGAGAACCTCGACGACACCGAGCAGGTACGGGCGAAGCACGCCGCGCAATGCCACGGCGGCCGGGAGAGGCGCACTGCAGCCCGAGAGCGACTACAGTGTCGCCAGAGCTTCGGCTGCGCGCTTCTTCTGAAGCCCGATGATTCGCAGCCAGGCCACTGCCCCGGAAGGGGGCACCCATGACAAGCACCACGACGCTTGTGCGCCACCGCGTTGCCAACTACGACGCCTGGAAGACGGTCTACGACAACTTCGCGCCGATCCAGGCCGAGCACGGTGTTCGCGCCCACCAGGTGCTGCGCTCGCAGGACAGTCCGAACGATGTCGTCGTCATCCACACGTTCGACAACCTCGAGACGGCCAAGACGTTCTTCGCCATGCCGGAGCTGAAGCAGACGATGCTCAAGGCGGGCGTCGAGGAGGACTCCCTCAAGGTCGCCTTCTACGACGAGGTCGAGGCCGGCACCCTGCTCGCGGTCTAACTCGATCCGAGGCAAGGCACGGCTGGGAAGAGCCCGCTTCTGGCGGGCTCTTCCCTTTTGACGCCGCGGGAGAGCTCGCCCTGTTCGGGTTCCGAGCAACCCACCACGAGGAGACATCACGTGTAGATGCCGCTTTTCGGTGTGGGTTAGGGGTCGGCCCGGTATCGGCTGCGTAACGGCATCGGCTGCGAGGTGACAGCCGCCTGCGCACGGGCGATGATTGGTGCGTGAACCGGGTGCTGCTCGTCGAGGACGACCCCACGATCCGCGAGATGACGCGGATGACGCTCGAGCGCGACGGCTTCGCGGTCGAGACGGCCGGCGACGGCCAGGCCGGCCTCGACGCGTTCGACCGCGGCACCCCCGACGTCGTGCTGCTCGACGTCATGCTCCCGGGCATGGACGGCGTCACCGTGTGCCGGCGCATCCGCGCCCGCAGCGTCGTCCCGATCGTGATGCTCTCCGCCCGCACCGATCCCATCGACGTGGTGCTCGGCCTCGAGGCGGGCGCCGACGACTACGTCACCAAGCCGTTCGAGCCGCCGATCCTGTCGGCCCGCCTGCGCGCCGTCCTGCGCCGTGCCTCCCGCCTGGCCGACGGCGCCCGCATGCGCTTCGGCGACCTCGAGATCGACACGAAGGGCATGGTCGTCACGCGCGACGGCCTCGTGCTCTCGCTCACCCCGACCGAGTACCGGCTGCTGGTGGAGCTGGCCGAGAACGTCGGCATCGTCCTCTCGCGCGAGCAGCTGCTCGAGAACGTGTGGGGGTACGTGTGGTCGGGAGACACCCGCCTCGTGGACATGCACGTGCGCCGGCTGCGCGGCAAGATCGGCGCGGACGCGATCGAGACCGTGCGCGGCGCGGGGTACAAGCTGGCGCGGCCGGGATGACGCTGCGCCTACGGCTGGCGGTTGCGTTCGCGCTGCTGGCCGGCCTGGTCGCGGCGGCCGTTGGCCTGGTCGTGTACGAGCTCACCCAGCAGGACCTGCTCGAGCGCGGCCGGGCGAAGGCGGTGCAATCGGCGCGCTCGGCGGCCTCGTTCTACGACCGCTTCGACGTGCTCGCGCCGGGGTCGATCGTCGGCCCGGGCCACGGCGTGCCGGCGCCGCTGCGGCGTGCTGTCGCCTCACGGCACGTGGCGACGTTCAAGGGCCGGCAGGGCGGCTCGGCGGTGATCTGGGCCGGGGTGCCGTCGGCCCGAGCGCCGCGTGGCGTGTTCGTGCGCGTGTCGTTCGCCGCCGACCAGGCGACCATCGCCGACCTGCGCCGGACGCTCGTCGAGGTCGGCCTGGCCGGCGCAGCGGGCGGCGCGCTGCTCGGCCTTGCGCTGGCGTGGCGGCTGTCGCGGCGGCTGCGCGTGGCGGCGGCGGCGGCCGAGCGCGTCACGGCGGGGTCGCTCTCGGCGCGGGTCAACGCGCGCGGCAGCGACGAGGTGGCCGCGCTCGGCGCCGCGATGGACCGGATGGCGGACTCGCTGCAGGAGCGGATCGAGCACGAGCAGCGGTTCGTCGCGAACGTTGCTCACGACCTGCGCACGCCGGTGACCGGCCTCGTCGCCGCCGCCAGCCTGCTCGAGCACGACCGCGTCGGAACGGTCGTGCGCGAGCGGGTGTCGCGGCTGCACACGCTGGTCGAGGATCTGCTCGAGATCTCGCGGCTCGAGAACGGCGCCGTCACCGCCGACCTGCGTTGGGTCGACGTGGACGCGTTCGTCCGCAGCCTGGTCGAGCGCCGGGCGGGTGTGATCGCCGACACGCCGGAGCCGGTTCGGGCGTTCACCGACCCGCGCCGGCTGGAGCGGATCATCGACAACCTGCTCGACAACAGCGCACGGCACGGCGCGCCGCCCGTCACCGTCTCGGTGCGGGGGCGGTCCATCGTCGTCGCCGACTGCGGTCCCGGCTTCGCCGAGGACATGCTCGCGCGCGCCACGCAGCGGTTTGCGACCGGCGACACGGCGCGCGGGCACGGGATCGGCCTCGGGCTCGCCATCGCGGCAGCCCAGGCGCGCGTCCTGGGCGGGTCGCTGGCGGTGGCCAACCGGCCCGAGGGTGGCGCGCAGGTCACGGTGCAGCTGAGCGACCGCACCCCGACCGAGGATCCCGCCGCGTGACGGCGCGCGCGGCCTTCGCCCTCGCCGCCGTCGCGGCCGTGTGCGCCGGCTGTGGTGCCGGCACCGGGCTCCACATCGAGAACGGCGGCCGCACGGTGCACCTGCATCGGGTGGCGCCGCCGAGCCCGCCGTCGACCACCCACCACCGCCGGCCGCCCTCTCCCGGCGTGCACCTCGGCGGCCCGGCCGTGATCGCCTACGACGCCGGGACGCTCTGGTGCGCGGTGCAGCCCGGTGCCGGGCTGCTCGGCTCGCTGATCGCCGTCGACACGACCACCGGCAAGCGCGCCGGCGCGCCGGTGCCGCTGCCCCCGGCCGGCCGGCCGTACCTGCTGACGGTCGGGGCCGACGGCATCTGGCTCGCGGCGGGCGTGCGGCTGTGGCGCATCGACCCGACCTCCGGCCGGGCCGCGCTCGTGGCCCGCCTCGTCGGCCCGGCGACGGCGATCCTCGACTCGGGCGGCTCCGTGTGGGCGACCGTCCAGGCCCCGGGCGGCGGCCGCCTCGTGCGCTTCGACCCGGCCTCGGGCACCGCGACGGCGCAGGCGCCGCTCGGCCCGTCGCCGAGCGCGCTCACGGTCGCGGGCGGCTCGGCCTGGGTGACCGACAGCGCCGACCAGTCGATCGAGCGCTTCACCATCGCCCGTAAGGCGCTTCGGCCCGCGGCCACGATCACGCTGCCCCGCTCGAGCGTGCGCGCCCCCACCCAGATCACGGTCTTCGGCGGCTTCGTGTGGGTGTACGAGCGCGGCCGCGTGCTGCGCATCGGCGAGTCGTCCAACCAGGTGCTCGGCACCACCCGCGTCGCCGCCGTCCCCGGTGGCACGATCGCAGCCGGGAGCGGCGGGATCTGGGTCATCACCAGGAGCCGTGCACACGGCCGCGGCGCGGTGCGGCTGCTCGACGCGGCCGACGGCCTGCCCGTCGGCCGCCGGATCGTGGTCGGCGGCCGGCCGACCGCCCTGGCCACCGACGGCCGCTCGGCGTGGGCGCTCGACGAGGCCGCGAGCCGGCTGATCCGCGTCTTTCCCTGACTGACGGCTCCGGCCGCTCTACGATCTGCGCATGGCGGCATCCGACGGCAGGCCGATCCCGTGGTAGCCGGCGCCGCTGCGTTCCTGCGCCGCTTCCCACCGTTCGACGCGCTGGCCAATGACGAGCTCGAGCAGGCCGAGGCCGCCATCGTCGAGCGCACGTATGCCGCGGGCGACCTGGTGCTCGTCGAGGACGGCACTCCCGCCCGGTATGTGTTCGTCGTTCGCTCCGGGTCGGTCGAGCTCGCGCACGAGGCCGAGGTGATCGACGTGCTCGAGCCGGGCGAGGTCTTCGGGCATACGTCGCTCCTGTCCGGGATGGCGCCCGCGTTCGATGTCCGCGCGCGCGAGGCGACCGTCTGCCTGCTGCTCGATCACGACGTCGCCCTGCGCCTCCTGGGCAGCCGCGCCGGGGTCGAGTTCGTGGCGAGCTCCCTGCGCGAGCGGCTCGTCCGCACCGGCCATGTCGCGCACGCCCAGGCCGACCAGCGCACCGCCCACCTGGGCGCGCTCGTGCACCGGCCGGCCGTCGTCTGCGCCCCGGACCTGAGCGCCGGCGAGGCGGCCCGGCTGATGGCCGACGCCGACGTCTCGTGCCTCCTCGTCCGGCTCGACGACGGGTACGGGATCGTCACCGACTCCGACCTGCGCACCAAGCTCGTCGCCCGCGGCCGCGGCTACGACACGCCCGTCCGCGACCTGATGGTGGCGCCTGCGCTCACCTTCGCGCCCGACCGGCTCGCGGTCGACGCGATGATCGACATGCTCGACGCCGGCATCCACCACCTGCCCGTGATCGAGGCGGGCGGGACACCCCTCGGGGTCGTGACCGCGACCGACCTGATGTACCTCGAGAGCCGCACGCCCTTCGCGCTGCGGCGCTCGATCGCGCATGCGGCCACGGTCGATGCCGTGGTCGAGGCGGCGTCGTACATGCCCCAGGTCGTCGTCTCGCTGACGCGCGCCGGCGTCCTCGCCACCGACATCGGCCGCGTGCTCGCACTGCAGTCAGACAGCGCCACCATCCGCCTGATCGACCTCGCGCTGGCCGCGCACGGCGAGGCCCCGGGGGCGTGGGCGTGGCTCGCGCTCGGATCGACGGCCCGGCGGGAGGCGTCGCTTGCGTCCGACCAGGACAACGCCCTCGCCTACGCGCACGGAAGCGACGACGACTGGTACGCCGCGCTCGCCGCAGACGTGAACGACGGCCTCGCCCGGTGTGGCTTTGGCGCCGACAACGCCGAGGTGCTGGCCCGCAACCGGCAGTGGCGCATGTCGGACTCCGAGTGGCAGCGCGTGTTCCGGAACTGCCTCGACCACCCCGACCGCTCGCACCTGACCCGGGCCGCCGTCGCCTTCGACTTCCGCCACGTCTGCGGCGGCCTGCAGATCGTGCGGCCGCTCGTCGAGATCGAGCGGCGAGCGCCCGAGCACCCGGACTTCCTGCGCAGGCTCGCCCGCACGGCGACCGACTTCCAGCCGCCGCTCGGGTTCCGCGGGCGCCTCCAGGTCGACGCCGACGGCCGCATCGACATCAAGCGCGGCGGGGTGGTGCCCATTGCGAACCTGGCCCGCTTCCACGCCCTCCAGGCCAGGGTCACGGTCTCGGACACGATCGGCCGTCTGCGCGGCGCGGCCCAGGCCGGATCGATCGAGGCCGAGCGCGCGGCCGCGCTCGAGGAGGCCTTCGTGCTCGTCACCCGCCTTCGCCTCGAGCACCAGGCGGCCGAGGTCGAGGCCGGGAGCCCGCCCACGAACCGGATCGCCCCGGCCGACCTGGCGCCGCTCACCCGCGGGCAGCTTTTGAGCGCGCTGCGCGCCGTGGCCGACGCGCAGCATGCGCTCGCCAGGTTCGTGCCGCTGGGCATGTAGCAGCGGACACTTTCCGCGCATGCTCTTTACTCCGGCCGACCGACATGCTTCACTAGGCGCGGAAACCCGTTCCCCAAGGAGGTCTCATGGCGGTTGATAGTGGCGCTCCCGACTATGAGGGTGGTGGCCTGAGCCGGGAGACGAACTGGTGGGGCGCGTTCGTGATCGGCCTCGCCGGGACGATCCTCGTCACGGGCATCGCACCCGTAATGGTCACATCGCTGGGCGCGGCGGCGATCCCCGTCATGGTCGTGATCACGATCACGGGGTATCTGCTGTGCCTGCTCTTGGCGGAGCTCTCCGCGATGATGCCGGAGCGCACGGGCGGCTCGCCGACCTACGCCTACGTGGCGTACAAGGACAAGTGGCCGCGGTTCGCCAAGCACGTGAACGGCTTCACATCGTGGGCGTACTGGCTCGGATGGTTCCCGGTCGCGCCCCTGAACATGATCCTGGCGTCGTTCTACATCGTGGACAAGTTCGGCCTCTCGACCAAGGGGTTCACGCCGATCCACACCCCGATCGCCTACTGGACGATCGTCATCTCGGTGGTCGGCATCCTGCTCGTCTTCATCCCGGCGTGGCTTGGCATCCGCCTGGGCGCGATGTTCGCCACCGTGCTCGGGCTCCTGTCCATGATCCCGCTGACGCTGCTTGCGATCATGCCGTTCCTGCACCCGTCGGCTGCCCACTGGGGCAACCTGTCCGGCTTTCACCAGCTCGACGGCTCCAGCTTCTTCTCTGCCGACCTGGGGCACAACTGGCTCGTGATCTACATCGCCTTCTCGTTCCTTCTGACCTGGAACGTGATCGCGATGGAGGCGGCCGCCTGCTACATCGGCGAGTGCCGCGACCCCGAGCGCGACGCCAAGATCGCGATGAACCTGGAGGGCCTGTACGGCCTCTTCATCTACACCATGATCCCGGTCGCGTTCGTGGTCGTGCTGGGTGCCACCAAGCTGAGCGACCCGCTGCAGGCGGATCCCAAGACGATCTTCTCGACGTTCGCGACGGCGGTGTTCGGCACCGGGGCCAGTTGGCTCGACTGGACGATCGCGATCATGCTGATCATCGCGCTCTCGCTGTCGGTGCTGAACGCGATCATGGGGTCGGCGCGCGCGCTGCATCAGATGTCGATCGACGGCGAGTTCCCGCGCATCTTCTCGAAGGTGAACAAGCACGGCGTGCCAGGCTTCTCGATGGGCTTCAACGTCCTGTGCTCGATCGCCCTCATCTTCACCGGCGGCGCGGTCGAGATCTACTCGCTCTCGAACGTCGGCTACCTGGCGTCGTTCATCCCTGTGCTCGTCGGCTACTACCTGCTGCGCAAGTACCGGCCCGACATGAGGCGCCCGGTGCGACTCCCCGAGTTCTTCAAGTACATCGCTCTCGCGATGGCGGCCGGGTACTTCGTCATCTGGAGCTACGGCGGCCTCGTCTACACGTCGCTCCCCAACGCGCTCCTGGGCGGGGCCGACACGCGGATCTACTTCTTCATCGGCTGGGTGATCCTGCTCTCGTACCTGCCGCTCTACTGGTACCGGATCAAGGTCGAGGATCCGAAGTACGCCAGCGAGGCGGGGCCCGACGCGCCGCCGATCGCCGCCGGCGACTGATCACGGGATCACGGGTGGGAGCGGTGTTCCGCCGGGCATCGCCCCCACCCGATCCCGCCACGCTGCGCGTGGAGCGCCTGGTCGTCGCCTCTGAGGGGCGGCCGATCGACTGGTCGGTGCTCCAGCAGGCGTTCGAGCTCGCCCGCCCGGCGCGGGCGCAGGTGCGCGTGATCTCGATCGCCCGGGTCTGGGGGACGTCCCTGGGCTTCCCCAACCCGCACCTCAACCCGAGCAGGCGGGAGTGGGACGCGCAGCGGTTGCTCGTCCGCGAGGCGGTCGAGGCGCTCGAGAAGGCCGGCTTCGAGGCCACCGGCCACATCGTCGGCACCCGGCGGGCGGCCAAGCGGATCGTCGGCGAGGCGGCGCGCTTCGGCGCCGAGGCAATCGTCATGGGCGCAGACCCGAAGAGGCGGTTGATCAGCGACTTCATGTGGTCGCAGGAGCCCTACCGCGTCGCCCGCCGCGCGCACGTGCCCGTGTATCTCGTTCCGCTCGCGACGTCACGATCCCGCTGACCCCGAGCTTAGGTAGACTCGCCGCGAGACGATGCGAGTCCTCCTTGTCGGATCCGGCGGTCGTGAGCACGCACTGGCGTGGGCGCTCGCGCGCTCCCCGCTGCTCGGGGAGCTGCACGCTGCCCCGGGCAACCCGGGGATCGGCACGCTCGCGCGGCTGCACGCCGTACCCGTGTCCGACCTCGAGGGGCTGACCCGGCTCGCGGTCGACCTGTCTGCGGACCTGGTCGTCGTCGGCCCGGAGGCGCCGCTCGTGGCCGGCCTCGCCGACCGCCTGGCGGCAGCGGGCGTCGCCGTGTTCGGCCCGTCGGCGGCGGCCGCCCAGATCGAGGGATCCAAGACGTTCGCAAAGACCGTGATGGACGCCGCCGGCGTGCCGACGGCCCGGTTCGCGGTGTGCGACACGGTCTCGGCAGCGCACGCGGCCATCGCCGAGGCCGACGGCGACGTGGTGGTCAAGGCGGACGGCCTCGCCGCCGGCAAGGGCGTCGTCGTGTGCTCGTCGATCGCCGAGGCGCACGCGGCCGTCGCCGCAGCTCTCGTGGACGATCGCTTCGGCGTGGCCGGGCGCAGGGTGCTGATCGAGGAGCGGCTCGAGGGCGAGGAGCTCTCGCTGCTCGCGCTGTGCGACGGCGAGCACGTGCTCCCGCTCGCGCCGGCGCGCGACTACAAGCGCGCGGGTGACGACGACGCCGGCCCGAACACGGGTGGCATGGGTTCGATCTCGCCGGTGCCGGGCATCGGCCCCGACGTGGTCGCCGACATCATCGCCCGCGTGCACAAGCCCGTCGTCAACGAGCTCGCGCGCCGCGGTGCGCCGTATCGCGGCTGTCTCTACGCGGGGCTGATCCTGACGGCCGACGGTCCGCGGGTGATCGAGTTCAACGCCCGCTTCGGCGACCCCGAGACGCAGGTGATCCTGCCGCGCACCGCGGGCGACGTGCTGGCGCTGCTCGCCCGGGCGGCCGGCGGGACGCTCGCCGGATGCGAGGCCGAGGTGGCCGAGCCCGCGTGCGTCAGCGTCGTCGTGGCGGCGCGCGGCTATCCGGAGTCGCCGGAGCTCGGCGACGGGATCACCGGCGTCGACGAGGCGGAGGAGATCGACGGCGTGACCGTCTTCCAAGCCGGAACGGCGGCAGGCGCCGGCGATCGGCTCGAGACGGCCGGGGGGCGCGTGCTCAACGTGACGGCCGTCGGCCCCGACTTCGAGACGGCGCGCCGCCGGGCCTACGCCGGCGTCGACGCCGTCCACATCGACGGCGCCCACCATCGCAGCGACATCGGCCGCGCGGCCGCCGACGCGGAGCACGTGCATGCGTGATCCGGTGCCGTCGCCCGAGGTCAAGCACCTGTGGGCCGAGCTCGAGACCGATGGGCCCCAGGTCGGGATCATCATGGGGTCGGAGTCCGACCGCGAGGTGATGGAGGCGGCCGCCACCGAGCTCACCGAGCGCGCGATCACGTACGAGATGCAGGCGCTCTCGGCCCACCGCGATCCGCGCGGCGTGGCCGAGTACGCGTCGACCGCCGCGCTGCGCGGCGTGCGCGTGATCATCGCCGGCGCCGGCAAGGCCGCTGCCCTGCCCGGCGTTGTCGCCGCCTACACCGAGCTGCCCGTGATCGGCGTCCCGATCCGCACGTCCGATCTGGGCGGCATGGACTCGCTGCTCTCGATCGTGCAGATGCCGCCGGGTGTCCCCGTGGCCTGCATGGCGATCAACGGCGCCCGCAACGCCGCCATCTTCGCCGCCAAGATCCTCGCGCAGGGCACCATCCCGCCCTCGACGACCGAGTTCTAGGCCGGCAAGCCGTTCCATGGCGCGCGGTGACCGCCCGACGCGCGAGTGGCGCTGGCAGGCGAGCGAGCTTCGCCTGTGGCTCGCTCGCCTGCCCGTGACGCTTGGTGGCCGTGCCTGGCTGGCTGCCGTGTCGTGGCGTCTCATCGGACACGCGGCTGATCCGGGGACGCGCCACTTGTCGTCATGTACACGCGTCAATTGCAGTTTCCCGACACACTCGCAACACCTCGCCACCCACACGCCACACCCCCGCGCCCATACTCGATGCACATGGATTCCGCCCACGTTCCCACGCTCTACAAGGCCCGCGGCATGCCGCTCAAGCAGGCGTGTTGCGCGATCTGCGTCGATCGGACGCGGGGGCGCACGCGCAGGGTGACGCTGAGCAATCGCGTCAGCGTCCACCTGTGCGAGGCGCATGCGAGCCACGGGTTCCAGACGCGCCGCGGCGGGCGGGACTTCGTGCGGACGCTGATGGGCGTCTGGCGGGCGAACGACTGCCTGACGCTCGCCCGCAGCCGCGCGCTCGACGCCCACCTTGCCAGCCTGCGCACGCACTCGGCGCGGCCGCGGCCGGGCAGCTACACGTGGCCCGAGCTGCGCCGCGACCTCGAGGGCGCCTACGCTGCGGGCGCGACGCCGGCGACACTCCACCCGGCCGTGTGCACGCACCTGCAGCCGTACCCGGCCCGGCCGCCGAGCCGGCGCACGCTGCAGCGCTGGCACCGGGAGCGGCGCTGGCTTCAACGAGCGCCCTGACGGCCCCGACCCGACGGGTTCCCGCCACCCCCTCCTGTAGACTGACCCTCCAGCCGCCCCTCCGACCAGAAGGCAGCGATTCCGGCTTGATCTCACGCTATACCCGCCCCGCGATCGGCGCCGTGTGGTCGGACGAGCGCAAGTTCCAGCGGTGGCTGGACGTGGAGATCGCCGCGATGGCGGCCTGGGCCGAGCTCGGGGTCGTCCCGGCCGAGGCGGTGGCCGCAGTCCGCGCCCGCGCTCGGGTCGACGTCGCCCGCATCGGCGAGATCGAGGGGCGCACCCACCACGACGTGCTCGCCTTCACCGAGTCCGTGGCCGAGCTCGTTGGCGAGCATTCGCGTTGGTTCCACTATGGCCTCACGTCCTCGGACGTCGTCGACACGGCGCTCGCCCTGCAGCTGCGCGACGCCGGCGAGCTCCTGCTCGCGGGCATCGATGCGGTCGAGCAGGCGGCGGCCGTCCGCGCCGAGGAGTTCCGCCACACGCCGATCATCGGCCGCACCCACGGCGTCCACGCCGAGCCGACCACGTTCGGCCTGAAGCTGCTCGGCTGGGTGACCGAGATGCGCCGCCAGCGTATCCGCCTGGGCGACGCCTTCGCGGGCGTGCGCGTCGGCAAGCTCTCCGGCGCGGTGGGCGCCTACGCGAACTCCGACCCGCGCATGGAGGCCCTGGCGCTCGCGGAGCTCGGCCTCGAGCGCGAGGACGTCGCCACCCAGGTCGTGCCGCGCGACCGCCACGCCGCCCTGCTCTCGGCGATCGCGGGCGCCGGGGCCTCGCTCGAGCGGTTCGCGCTCGAGGTGCGCCACCTGCAGCGCACCGAGGTGCGCGAGGCGCTCGAGCCGTTCGCCGCCGGGCAGAAGGGCAGCTCCGCCATGCCGCACAAGCGCAACCCGATCGTATGCGAGCGTATCTGCGGCCTGGCCCGCATCCTGCGCGCGAACGCGCATGTCGGCCTCGAGGACGTCGCCCTCTGGCACGAGCGCGACATCTCGCACTCCTCGGCCGAGCGCGTCGTCCTGCCCGACTCGACCATCGCGCTCGACTACATGCTCGACCGCGCCCGCTGGCTGATCGAGGGCCTCGCGGTCGACCCCGAGCGGATGCTGCGAAACCTGGAGGCGTCGCACGGCCTCGTCTTCTCCGGCCGCGCGCTCCTGCGCCTCGTCGAGTCCGGCATGAGCCGCGAGCGCGCCTACGAGCTCGTGCAACGAAACGCGCTCGCCGCCTGGGACCGCGAGGTGCCGCTGCGCGACCTGCTCGAGGCCGACGCCGACGTCGCGCCGGTGCTCGACGCCGCCGACCTCGACCAGATCTTCGATCTCGACGCCCTGCTCGTCCACGTGGACGAGATCTTCGACCGCACGCTACGACGCCCGGAGGTTGCCCATGCCTGACACTCTGTCCCATCTGCACGAGGCCTCCGGGAAGGTGCGGGAGCTGTACGGATTCGGCGACCGGCTGCTGCTGGTGGCGTCCGACCGCATGTCGGCGTTCGATGTCGTGCTGCCGACCCCGATCCCCGACAAGGGCAGGGTGCTGACCGGGCTCTCGCGGTTCTGGTTCGAGCGCACGCGCGACCTGGTGCCCAACCACATGATCAGCGTCGACGTCGCCGACTTCCCCGCCGAGGCGCGCGACATGCCCGACGTCGCCGGCCGCGCCATGCTGGCGACGCGCCTGACGATGCTGCCGATCGAGTGCGTCGTGCGCGGCTACCTGGTCGGCTCCGGCTGGAAGGACTACCGCGCCACCGGCTCGGTTTGCGGCCACGCGCTCCCGAGCGGACTGCGCGAGGCCGACAAGCTGCCCGAGCCGCTGTTCACCCCGTCGACCAAGGCGACCGAGGGGCACGACGCCAACATCGACCGCGCCGGCGGCGTTGCGCTCGTCGGCGAGGAGCGCTTCGCCCGGATCGAGGAGCTCTCGATCGCGCTCTACCGCGCCGCCGCCGACTACGCGCTCGAGCGCGGCATCATCATCGCCGACACGAAGTTCGAGTTCGGCGAGGACGCCCAGGGCCGCATCGTCGTCGGTGACGAGGTGCTGACGCCGGACTCGTCGCGGTTCTGGCCGGTCGACGAGTACGCCCCCGGCGGCTCGCCGCCGTCCTACGACAAGCAGTACGTGCGCAACTGGCTCGAGACGCTCGACTGGGACAAGACGCCCCCCGGCCCCGAGATCCCGGCCGAGGTCGTCGCGGGCACCCGAGCCCGCTATGTGGAGGCCTACGAGCGCATCACCGGCGAGCCGTTCGACGCCTACCTCGATGCCACCCGGAGCCGCTCGTGAGGGTGACGGTGACGGTGCGCCCGCGGGCGGGCATCCTCGACCCCCAGGGCGAGGCGCTGCGGCGCTCGCTGCAGGGCCTTGGCTACGCCGCGTCCGACGTCCGCGTCGGCAAGGTGTTCGACCTCGAGGTCGCGGCCACCGATGCCCGCGAGGCGCTGCGCCTGGCGGGCCGGATCGCCGAGCAGGTGCTCTCGAATCCGTTGATCGAGGACTTCGAGGTCACCGCGAACGAGCCGGTGCGCACGTGAGCGTGCGCGTCGCCGTGCTGGCCTTTCCGGGCTCGTGCGACGATCGCGACGCGCTGCGGGCGGTCGAGCTCGTCGGCGCCGAGCCCATCCGCGTGTGGCACGCCGACGACGATCTGGGCGGCGCGGAGGCGGTGATCGTCCCCGGCGGGTTCAGCTACGGCGACTACCTGCGGCCGGGCGCCCTCGCCGCGCGCTCGCCGGCGATGGCGGCGGTGCGCGCGCTGGCCGAGGCCGGCGGGCCGGTGCTCGGCATCTGCAACGGCTTCCAGGTGCTGACCGAGGCCGGCCTGCTACCGGGCGTGCTGCGCCCGAACGCGCACCTGCAGTTTCGCTGCGAGGACGCCGGGCTGCGCGTCCAGCGGCAGTCGGCGTGGCTGCCCGACCTGGTGGCCGGCGACGTCCTGGAGATCCCGGTGAAGCACCACGACGGCTGCTTCTTTGCGACGCCGGCGCAGCTCGAGGACCTCGACGCCAGCGGCCAAGTGCTGCTGCGCTACGTGCGCAACCCCAACGGGTCGGTGGAGTCGATCGCCTGCATCACGAACGCCGCGGGCAACGTGGCCGGCCTGATGCCGCATCCCGAGCACGCGGTCGACCCCCTGCTCGGATCGGTCGACGGCCGCATCCTGCTGCGCGGCCTGCTCGATCAGGCCGCAGTCGGGAGCCCCGCCTAGGATGCGAGGGTGAGCGCCGTCTCCTCGCAGTCCCTGCACCGCTCGCTCGGTCTGACCGACGGCGAGTTCGAGCGCATCGGCGAGCTCCTCCACCGCGAGCCGAACGACTTCGAGCTCGCGGTGTTCTCGCTGCTCTGGAGCGAGCACTGCGCCTACAAGCACTCGCGCCGGCTGCTGGCCGGCCTGCCGACCGCCGGCGAGCGCGTGCTGCAGGGGCCCGGCGAGAACGCCGGCGTGATCGACGTCGGCGACGGCCTCGCGGTCGCGCTCAAGGTCGAGAGCCACAATCACCCCTCGGCGGTCGAGCCGTTCCAGGGTGCCGCGACCGGCGTCGGCGGCATCCTGCGCGACATCTTCGCGATGGGCGCGCGCCCGATCGCGATCCTCGACTCGCTGCGGTTCGGCGAGCTCGACTCCGAGCGCCAGCGGCACCTGTTCGCCCGCGTCGTCGAGGGCGTCGGCCACTACGGCAACTGCGTCGGCGTCGCGAACGTCGGCGGCGAGGTCGAGTTCGAGCCGGCCTACGCCCAGAACTGCCTCGTGAACGCCATGTGCGTCGGCGTGCTCCCGGCCGGCCGGCTGCAGTCCGCCGGCGCCGCCGGCCCCGGCAACCTGCTCGTGCTGTACGGGTCGAAGACCGGGCGCGACGGCATCGGCGGCGCGAGCGTGCTCGCGTCGCAGGGCTTCGAGGAGGGCTCCGAGGCCAAGCGCCCGAGCGTCCAGATCGGCGACCCGTTCACCGGCAAGAAGCTGATCGAGTGCACGCTCGCGCTGCTCGACGCGGAGCTCCTGGTTTCGCTGCAGGATCTGGGGGCGGCGGGTCTGGCCTCATCGACGTCCGAGATGGCCTCGGCGGGCGGGGTGGGCCTCGACGTTGACCTCTCGGCCGTGCCCGTCCGCGAGCAGGGCATGGCGCCGTTCGAGATCATGATCTCCGAGTCGCAGGAGCGCATGGCCGCCATCGTCGCGCCCGGATCGTGGCCGGCCGTCGAGGCGCTCTGCCGGCGCTGGGAGATCGACGCCACCGTCATCGGCGAGGTGACCGAGACCGGGCGTCTGCGCGCGTTCCACGCGGGCGAGCTCGTCGGCGACATCCCGGTGACGACCCTGACCGACGACGCGCCCCGCTACGAGCTCGCCTGCGAGCGCCCGGCGCGGCTCGAGGACGAGCCGCGCGCCGCGCTCGATCCCGAGATCACCCCCGACGTCGCCCTGCGGGCGCTGCTCGCCTCGCCGGGCATCGCCAGCCGCGCCTGGGTCACCCGGCAGTATGACCAGCTCGTCGGCTCGGGCACCGTGGTGCGGCCCGGTGGAGACGCCGCGGTCGTGCGCCTCACCCCGTCGCGGCGGGCCATCGCCGTGAGCCTCGACGGCAACGGCCGCCGCACCTGGCTCGATCCGCGCGCCGGCGGCATGAGCGCCGTCTGCGAGGCGGCCCGCAACGTCGCCTGCACCGGCGCGCGGCCGGCGGCTGTCACCAACTGCCTGAACTTCGGCAACCCGGAGGATCCCGAGATCGGCTACGAGCTGGCCGAGGCGATCGCCGGCATGGCGGCCGCCTGCACCGCCCTCGGTCTGCCGGTCGTGTCGGGGAACGTCTCGCTCTACAACGAGCACGACGGCCAGCCGATCCTGCCGACGCCCGTCGTTGGTGTCGTCGGCGTGCTCGACGATGCCGAGCTCGCTGTGCGCATCGGCTTCCGCGAGGCTGGCGACGTCGTGCTCCTGGCGGGCTCCGGCACCGGCGCGCTGGACGGCTCCGACTACCAGAAGGTGATCCTGGACGAGGTGGCCGGGTGCATCCCCGAGCCCGACCTCGAGGCCGAGCGGGCGCTGCACGCGTTCCTGGCGGCCGCGGCCGAGCGCAAGCTGCTGCGAAGCGCGCACGACGTCGGCGGCGGCGGCCTCGCGGTCGCCGTCGCCGAGTCGGCGATGGCGGGCGGCATCGGGGTGCGCGTCGAGGAGGCCGACGACCTCTTCGGCGAGGGCGACGGCCGGGTCGTCGTGTCGGCCCGCCGGGCCGACGTCGCGGCGCTGCGCAAGCTCGCCTCGGGCGTGCCGCTGCGGCGGCTGGGCGCCGTCGGCGGCACCGAGATCGCCGTCGGCGCGGCCCGGATCGCGCTTGCCGAGGCCGTCGCGGCGTACGAGGGCGCGATCCCGCGGATCATGGACGGTGACGGCTGATGTGCGGCGTGTTCGGCATCTACGCCCCGCCGGGCGGCCCCGATCGCGGCGTCGCGCGGATGACGTTCTTCGGCCTCTTCGCGCTCCAGCACCGCGGCCAGGAGAGCGCCGGGATCGCCGTGTCCGACGGCTCCCGGATCACGGCGATGAAGGACATGGGCCTCGTCAGCCAGGTGTTCGACGAGCCGCGGCTCTCGGGCCTCGAGGGCCACATCGCCATCGGCCACGCCCGCTACTCGACCACCGGCTCGACCGTGTGGCAGAACGCGCAGCCGGTCGTGCGCCACGCCGGCGGGCGCACGGTAGCGCTCGGGCACAACGGCAACCTGACCAACACCGCCGCGCTCCGCCAGGAGCTGCTCGCGCGTCGCGTCTCGATGCGCTCGACGTCGGACACCGAGGTGATGGCGGCGCTGATCGCCGAGCACGGGGCCGACGATCTGGGCGACGCGGTCGCCGATGTGATGGGCCGCATCGAGGGCGCCTTCGCCGCCGTGGTCTTGAGCGAGCGCGCGCTGGCGGGCTTCCGCGATCCCGACGGCATCCGCCCGCTCGCCGTCGGCCGCCTCGACGACGCGTGGGTGCTCGCGTCCGAGACGTGCGCGTTCGACCTGATCGGCGCCCGCACCGAGCGCGAGCTCGAGCCGGGCGAGATGGTCGTGATCGACGAGGACGGCCCGCGCTACCGCCGCGTCGGCGACCGGCCGGGGTCGCTGTGCGTGTTCGAGTACATCTACTTCGCCCGCCCCGACTCCGTCATGGGCGGCCGCGGCCTGCACGAGGTGCGGCGGCGGATGGGCGAGCGGCTGGCCGACGAGGCGCCGGCCGAGGCCGACGTCGTCATCGGGGTGCCCGACTCGGGGACGCCGGCCGCGGTCGGCTTCGCCCAGCGCAGCGGCATCCCGTTCGGCGAGGGCCTGGTCAAGAACCGCTACGTCGGCCGGACGTTCATCCAGCCCGACCAGGCGCTGCGCGAGCGCGGCGTCAAGCTCAAGTTCAACGCGCTGCGCTCGGTGCTCGAGGGCCGCCGCGTCGTCGTCGTCGACGACTCCATCGTGCGCGGCTCGACCACGCGCAAGCTGGTGGGGATGCTGTTCGAGGCCGGTGCCCGCGAGGTGCACCTGCGCGTCTCCTCGCCGCCGATCGTCTCGCCCTGCTTCTACGGCATCGACATGGCCGACCAGGACGAGCTGATCGCGGCCGGCCGCAGCATCGAGGAGGTGCGCCGGCGGCTGGGCGCCACGTCGCTCGCCTACCTCTCGCTCGACGGCCTCGAGGCCACCGCCGGGCCGGCCGACGGCTTCTGCCGCGCCTGCCTGACCGGTGAGTACCCGACCGACATCCCCGCCGACATGCGCCTCGCGAAGCTGCGCTTCGAGGCGGCGCCGGTGCCGGTGGAGATCCGGTGAGCGAGGATCAGCCCCCGCTGACATACGCCGGCGCGGGCGTCAGCCTGGACGCCTCGGATGCCGTGGTCGAGCGCATCCGCGCGGCGGTCACCTCGACGCACGGCCGCCAGGTGCTCGGCGGCCACGGCGGCTTCGCCGGCCTCTACACGCCGTCGGTCGGCGACCCGCTGATCGCGGGGGGCTGCGACGGCGTCGGCACGAAGGTGCTGCTGGGAGCGGCCGCCGGCCGGCACGCCGGCCTGGGCACGGACCTCGTCGCGATGAGCGTGAACGACGTGCTGACGTCGGGCTGCCGGCCCGCCTTCTTCATGGACGTGATCACGTGCGCCCAGGTCGACGTCGAGGTGGTCGCCGCGCTCGTCGAGGGGATCGCCGCGGGCTGCCGCGAGGCCGGCTGTGCGCTGCTCGGCGGCGAGACGGCCGAGCACCCGGACATGATGCGGCCGGGAGAGTTCGACCTGGCCGGGTTCTGCATCGGCATCGCCGAGCGGCGCGAGCTCGTCTCCGGCAGCCGCGTCAAGGCGGGCGACGCCATCGTCGGCCTGCCGGCGAGCGGGCCGCACGCAAACGGCTTCTCGCTCGTGCGGCGGCTGCTCGAGCGGGCCGGCATCGGCCTGGACGACTCGCCGGACGCACTCGGCGGGGGGAGCGTCGCCGACGCCCTGCTCGAGCCGACACGAATCTACGCCCGCCCGGTGGGCGAGCTCACGCGCACCGTCGACGTGCGGGCGATGGCGCACATCACCGGCGGGGGCATCCCCGGCAACCTCGTGCGCCAGTTCCCGGAAGGGCTCGGCGCCGAGATCGACCTGGCGACGTGGCAGCGGCCGGCCGTCTTCGACTGGCTGGGCTCGCTCGGCGTCGAGGAGGACGAGCTGCGGCGGGTCTTCAACCTGGGCCTGGGCTACGCGGCCGTCGTCGAGCCCGACTCTGTGCCGGCCGCGCTCGCGGCACTCGAGCGCGGCGGCTGCCCGGGCTTCGTCGCCGGCAGCGTCGGCGAGGGCGCGGGGGTGCGCTTCCGCTGAAGGTCGGCGTGCTCATCTCCGGTGAAGGCACGAACCTGCAGGCGCTGATCGACGCACCCGACATCGACGTCGCGTGCGTCGTCTCGAGCCGCGCCGACGCGCCCGGGCTCGACCGTGCCCGCGGGGCCGGCATCCCGGCGCTCGCCGCGGGCGAGCGAGGCCGAGACGCTCGCGTTCCTGGCGGAGCACGGCGTCGACCTGGTCGTCCTGGCCGGGTACATGCGCATCCTCTCGGCGGCGTTCGTCGGCCGCTACTCGGGCCGGATCCTGAACGTGCATCCGGCCCTGCTGCCCGCCTTCCCGGGTGCGGCGGCGATCGCCGACGCCGTCGGCCACGGGGTCAAGGTGACCGGCGTGACGGTGCATCTGGTCGACGCGGAGCACGTGGCAGCCGACACCGGGCCTATCGTCCTGCAGGAGGCGCTGGCCGTTTCGTATGATGACACCGCTGCGGACGTGGCCGAGCGCCTTCACGGGATCGAGCATCGGTTGCTGCCGGAGGCTGTGCGGTTGTTCGGGGCGGGCAGGATCCACGTCGATGGACGGCGGGTGAGGGTGAGCGGATGAAGATCAGACGAGCCCTGATATCGGTCAGTGACAAGAACGGCCTCTCGACGCTCGCGCTCGGGCTGCACGCCCTCGGCGTCGAGCTGATCTCGACGTCGGGCACGGCCGCGTTCCTGGAGCAGGCCGGCGTCCCGGTGACGACGGTCGAGGCGCTGACGGGCTCGGCCGAGCTCCTGGGCGGCCGGGTGAAGACGCTGCACGCCTCGCTCCACGCCGCGATCCTCGCGCGCCGCGACCATCCCGACGACATGGCCTCGCTCGACGCGGCCGGGATCGAGCCGATCGACCTCGTCGTGTGCAACCTGTACCCGTTCCGGTCGGTGGCGGCGCGCCGGGGTGTGTCCGAGGCCGAGGTGATCGCGAACATCGACATCGGCGGGCCGACGATGGTGCGGGCCGCGGCCAAGAACTTCCACTCGGTCGCCGTCGTCACCGAGCCCGATCGCTACGGCTTCATGCTCGACGAGCTGAACTCGTCCGGCGGCGAGCTCTCGATCGACACCCGTCGCGACCTGGCCGGCGAGGCCTTCTCGCACGTGGCGTCCTACGACTCCGCCGTCGCCGCCTGGTTCACGGACACGGAGCCGTTCCCCGACCGGATGACGATCGACCTAGTCAAGGTGGGCGACCTCGCCTACGGCGAGAACCCGCACCAGCGGGCGGCGTTCTACCGCGAGGCGGGCGCGCGCAGGCACGTGCTCTCGCGCATCGACCAGGTGAGCGGCAAGCCGCTCTCGTTCAACAACCTCGCCGACCTGCAGGCCGCTCGCACGATCGCGGCGGCGTTCCAGCTGCCGGCCTGCGCGATCGTGAAGCACGCGAACCCGTGCGGCGTCGCCGTCGGGGCGACGCTCGAGGAGGCGTATGCGCGCGCGCTCGCGTCCGACCCGTTGTCGGCGTTCGGGGCGGTGATCGCCGTCAACCGCCCGGTCAACGGCGCGCTCGCCGAGCGCATCATCGAGACCAAGGTCGACGTGCTCTTCTCGCCCGGCTACGACGACGCCGCCCGCGAGACGCTCCAGTCCAAGCCGACGACGCGCGTGCTCGAGGACCGCGAGCGGCGCAAGACGAGCCCGGGCGAGCGCGACCTGCGCCGCGTGCTGGGCGGCGTGCTGATCCAGGACCGCGACAACGAGACCGAGGACCGCGCCGACATGCAGGTCGTGTCCGAGCTGGCCCCGGGCAAGCGCGAGTGGGAGGACATGCTGTTCGCGTGGCGGACGGTGCACTTCGTCCGCTCGAACGCCGTCGTGATCGCCCGCGACCTGGCCGCCGTCGGGATCGGCGCGGGCCAGATGAGCCGCGTCGACGCGGTCAAGATGGCGGTCGCGAAGGCGGGCGAGCGCGCCCAGGGCGCCGTGCTGGCCTCGGACGGGTTCTTCCCGTTCGCCGACGGCCCCGAGGCCGCCTTCGCCGCCGGCGTGCGCGCGATCGTCCAGCCGGGAGGCTCGGTGCGCGACGCCGAGGTGATCGCGGCCGCAAACGCCGCCGGCGCGGCCATGGTCTTCACCGGCCGCCGCCACTTCCTGCACTAGTAGGAGGGGGACTGTCCCCGAACGGGGACTGTCCCCGCTTTCGCCTCGGTTCCAGCCCTACTGCTCGGCCAGCAGCCGCTCGTACGCCCGCTCGTAGTCCTCCACCATGCGCCGCGCTGAGAAGCGCTCCTCGGCCACGGCGCGCACCTCGATCGGGTCGAGCGTGAGGATCTGCGGGATGCACGCCGCCATCTCGTCGATCGTGTCGACGACGAGGCCGCCGCGACCGTGCTCGACGACCTCGGGGACGGCGCCCAGGCGGGTGGCGAGCACCGGCGTGCCGCACGCCATCGACTCGACCATCACGAGGCCGAACGGCTCCGGCCACTGGATCGGGAACACCGTCACGGCGGCCTTCTGCAGCAGCTCCACCTTCTCGTTGTGCGACACCTCGCCGACGTACTCGATGTCGGCAGAGAGATACGGGACGCACGGCGGCGTCGAAGTACTCGTGCTCGATCGGGTCGTGGATCTTGCCGGCGAGCCGCAGCGGCAGGCCCGCCTCGCGCGCGACGCGCACCGCGTTGCCCGCCCCCTTGTCCGGCGACATGCGGCCCAGGAAGAGCAGGTAGCCGTCGTTCCCGGGGTGGATCGGGTAGCTGTCGAGATCGATCGCGTTGTGGCACGTCGCGAGCCAGTTCAGCTCGGGGCGGGGGCTGCGCTGGTTCTCGGACAACGACACGAGCCGGGCGCGCGGCGAGACGCGGTTGATCTGGGCGTACACGAGCCCCGGCTCGCCGGTGAGCGGGCCGTGCACGGTGTGGCAGAACGGCGTTGCGATCGCCTGCCCGAGCGCGCAGGCGAGCGGCCCCGAGTGGTCGTGCACGAGGTCGTAGTCGCCCGCCTCCTCGAGGCATGTGAGAGTGTGGTGCAGGTCGGGCAGCGACATGCCGATCCGGTAGGACGGCGGCTCGTCGTAGGTGGTCACGAGCCGGGCCTTCGTCTGCGAGTCGCCGGCGGCATAGAGGGCGACCTCGTGGCCGCGGTCGACCAGGCCGTCGGCCAGGATCGACACCACCCACTCGATCCCTCCGTAGCGCACCGGGGGGACCGCGAACCAGGCCGGTGCCAGCAGGGCGATCCTCATGCCCCGATGTTACTTCGGCGGCGGGGGCGGCGGATGCGGGCGATGCCGGCCGGGCGGCCGCGGCGGAGGCGGCCGCCGCGGCGGGGCGGTCCCGGCCAGGACCGGCTCCAGCCGTTCGAGCGCCGCGGCCAGCGCGTCTGCTTCGTGCGGCGCGAGCGCCGCGAGCATGGGGTCGAGCCGCTGCCGGACCAGCGTCTGGGCCGAGGCGAGCACGCGCTCGCCCTCGGCGGTGAGGGCGGGCCGGCGGCGGCGGCGGTCGTCATCGGCGGCGGTGCGCTCGACCGTCCCCGCGCGCTCGAACGCCGCCATCAGCTGCGACACCGCCGCCTCCGAGACGCCGGCGGCGCGGGCCAGGTCGGCGGCCGACTCCGTTCCGGCGGCGATCGCGCGCAGGCCGAGGTACTGGCCGAGCGTGAGCGGTGGGTCGTGGCCCGCCAGCACGCGCTCCATCCAGCGGGTCACGAGCGGCGCGACGGCAGCGAGCGTGTCGGCGGTGTTTCGCATGCGCGGCCGCGGGGGCATATACTTAAGTGAGCTTTAGTATATGGAAGGAAGCTGCCCGCATGACCGCCCTTTTCGCCGCCGTCCACGCCGCGCTCGCGGCCTCGATTCCGCTCGTGTGCTTTCTGGCCGCCGTGATCTGGCTGGCGAACGTCGCCGACCGCACGGGGCTCGCCGGCCGGATCGCACACGTGCTGGCCGGGCAGGCGCGCGGCAGCACCGCGCGATTGTACGTGCTCGTGTGCGTGGCCTGTGCCCTGCTCACGGCGACCCTGTCGCTCGACGGCGCCGTCGTCGTGATGGTGCCGGTGATCCTCGCTCTGGTCGACCTCGGCGCTCCGGGGAGGGCGCTCCTGCTGGCCACGATCGGCGTGGCCAATGCGTTCTCGATCGCGGTTGTCCAGGGCAACCCCACGAACCTCGTCGTCATGAGCGGCCTGCACCTCGATCCGGGCACGTTCGACGCGACGATGATCGGCCCCGGGACGGCGGCGGCGTTCATCTGCGCCGCGGTCGTCGCCGTGCGTGAGTGGCCGCGCCTGCGCGGATCGGTGCGCACCGGCGCGGCGCCCGCGCTCGGGGCGGGTGCCGCGGTCGCCGCCGCCGCGCTCGTTGCGGCCGGGATCGGCGAGGCGGCTGCGCCCGTCACCGGCCTGGCGCCGTGGTGGCCTGTCTGCGTCGTCGCCGTCGTGACCGCGACCTGGCTCACGGCCAGGGGCGTGCGCCTCCCGGCCGTGTCGGTGCCCTGGCGGATCGGCCTGCTCGTCACCGTGCTTGCAACGGCACTCGGGGCCGCCGCCGACATCGCCGGCCTCTCGGCCGTGCGGCTCCCGTCCGGCTCGGTGTGGTCGCTTCTGGCGGTGACCGTGGTCGCCGCGGCGGTTGCCGCGGCAGTGAACAACCTGCCCGCAGCCGTCGCCGCAGGCGCGCTCCTGCACTCCGGGCCGGCGGCCTTCGCCGTGCTCGCCGGTGTGTCCATCGGCGCCCTGGCGGGGTCGCGGGGGTCGGTGGCGACGCTGCTCGTGCGCGACCTCGCCGGCCGCAGCCTCTCGGCCGCGATCGGCGACGGCTATCTGCGCCTGTGGCCCGCGACCGCGACCGTCGCCGCGATGGCCGCGACCGCGCTCATCTGGTTCACCGCCATGCTCGGCCTAGCGGTTCTCGCGCCGCCACATGAACTTGAGGCCCGACCAGTCGTCGTCGATTGCGGCCACCTTCGTGTCGACGATCCCGAGCGGCAGGGCGTGCTCGCGCAGCCCGTTCTCGGTGATGTCGCTGCGATGGCCGCCGGCGCGCCGCGGCCACGCCACCCACAGCGAACCGGCGGGGAAGATGCGCTGCGCCAGCGCCGGGCAGCCGCACGGGGCAGCTCGGCCTCTTCGCGGAAGAAGGCGATCACGGTGTCGGCCGGTGCGGGCGCTGCGACCGCGTTCACGCCGTCGGGGAGGTCGGGCACCCCCCATCGCGGTGGTGCTTCGTCGAGCGCGAGCCGACCGTCGGGCTTGATGCCGAGCTTCTTCGCGAGCGGGGTCTGCGAGTAGCCGGCCACGCCCGCGATCTTACGGCCGGCGCGTGATGTTTGGCGGCGCGGGACGGATAGGTCGATGATGCACCCGGAGGAGGAGCCATGACCACACGCCGCATCGGTGCCCTGGCGCTTGCCGCGCTCGCGCTCTGGCCGGCCGCGCCGGCCGCCGCCAAGTTCGTCCCGGTGCGCTCGGCCCGCGCCTGCGGCCTGACCGGCTGCGTGCCCCTGCCGGCGCACATGGTCTCCCAGATGCTCGGCCGGTTCGAGGGCGGCAACACGGGGAATCCGGGCACGCGTCTGGGGCCGTTCTACCGGCTGCACATCCGGCCGCAATCCGGCTCTTCGCTGCTCTTCTACGTGGCTGCGAGCCGCATGATCGTCGTGAACGGGCAGACGTTGCGCGTCGGTCCCGGCCACGCGGCCCGCCTCGGCGCGTTGCTGCGCGACCTGCAGCCGATCCCTCCCCGCATCCTCAGCGTGACGGTCGGCGCCCATCCGGCCGCTCACCCGCTGGCCTACACGCCGCTGCTCTACGGCCGGCCGGTGTATCCGCCCGCGTCGGTGTGGGACCATCGCGACGTGCTGATCGCCATCGATCTCGCCGGCGAGACGCCGTGGATGGGCTGGGGCAGCGCCGAGTACTTCCCGGCCGAGCGGCTGCTGCACGTGCCCGACGGCGTGTGGGTGCGGGTGAGCCACGCCCAGGCGGCGATGATCGCCTCCGATCTGCACCCGGGAAGGCGCGCTGCGCGTCGCGGCGGCACGAGCGCCGCGACGGTGGCGGCCGCGGTCACGGCCGCGGCTGCGATCACCGCCTTGCTGGCCGTGGCCCTGCGGCGGCGCCCGTGGCGGCGGGCCCGGGTTGCCTAGAAGGTGGCGGACGGGACGCCCGAGGCCCGGTTTCGCCGTGAGCAACATGACTTCGATGCGCTCTTTCGCGCCCACCACGCCGAGATCGTGCGCTACCTGGCGGTGCGGCTCGGCTCCCGTGAGGAGGCCCGAGACGTCGCCGCCGAGGTGTTCGTCGAGGCGTGGCGGCGCACGCCGTCGCTGCGCTACCGGGGCCGGCCGGTGCTGGCGTGGCTCTACCGGGTGGCGGCGAACATGGCGGCCGACCGGATGAGCGCCCGGCGGCGAGAGCCGGTCGTCGCGCAGGCTCGCGACGCCGCCTCCCCGGGTGACGAGGCCGAGGCGGTGGCCGAGCGCGACCTGCTGCGGCGCGCGCTCGCCACGCTGCCTCCCGACCATGCGCTCGCGGTGCATCTGCGGCTCGTCGAGGGCTACCCGTTCGCCGACGTCGCCCGGCTGATGGGCCGCAGCGTGGGCGCCTGCCAGATGCTCGTCCTGCGCGCCGGACGGGACCTGCGCGAAGCCCTCGAGCGGGAGGGGATCGATGCGCCGCAGTGACGACGTGACGCTTGCGCGCCGGCTGGCGGAGGCCCTGGACGGCCGGGCGCAGGCGACGGGCGAGCTGGAGGCGATCGTGCGCGTGCTCGAGGCGGCGGCGGCTGAGGCCCGCTTCGGCGTTGCCGCGGATGAGACCGAGCGCGCGCTCGCAGCGGCCCGCCCGCGCCCGCGGCGGGCGCGGCGGCGCTGGCCGGTGGCGGCGGCCGCCACGGCCGTCGCTGTGCTCGCGGCCGCACTCGTGCTCATCTCGCCGTTCAGTTCGCCCTCGACGACGGACGTCCAGGCGCAGGCGCTGGCGGCGCTCGGCGGCCGCAGCTCGGTGCTCGAGGTCGTGGAGCGGATCGCGCCCGGGCCGGGCGGCGGCTTCGCCGCCTCGGTGCGGACGGGATGGCTCGACCCTTCGCGAGGGCTGGCCCGCTGGACGCAGACCCTCGCCTCGGGCGAAATCGTGGACCAGACGCTCGTCGAGCACGGACGCGTCACCCGCTACGACCCCGCCACCCACAGTGCCGTCGTGGCGGCGTCGTGCACCGCGCTCGCCACCGGCTGCGCGACGGCCGTCGACCCGATCGCGGTCTACCGCGGCGCCCTCCTGCGCGTCGCCGCGACGACGGCGCGCACGGTCACGTTCCGTGGACGCAGCGCCTACCGGTTCTCGCTGCCGGTGACCCGCCTGGCCGACGCCACGCGGGTGGCGCAGGTGGTCACACTCGACGCCCGCACCCTGCTCCCTGAGCGGATCGTGTGGCAGGCGGGAGGGAGGCGGACGATCGCGGCGATCGACATCCGCTCGGTGATGGTGCTGCGGCGCGACCTGGCCCCGTCCGACGCGTTCTCGCTCGCGCTCCCGCCGCGGACGGCGATCACGCAGCTGGCGGCGTCGGGGCAGCCCGTGCGCCTGCTCGCCACGAGCCGCATCAGCATCGCCCGGGCGCGCTCCCTGCGGCCGGCCCCGGATTGGCTCGGGCCGCACGACGGCCGCTTCCCGCTCGGGCCGATCACGCGCTTCCGGTACACCGGCGGCGACGCCGTGATGATCCGCTACGGCCGGCTGCGGGTCTGGAGCTACGGCCGCGTCGTGCCGCCGGCGCTGCTCGCAAACCTGGCCGTGCCCGTGAAGCAGTTCCCGATCGGCGCGCGCACCGCCCGTCTTTACGCGACCGCGAACGGCATGTTCGCCGTGGAGATCGACCGCCCCGGCGGCACCGTCGTTGTGGTCGCGCCGGCGCGCCGCAGCACCGCCGCGATCAACGCGCTGCGCCGCCTGCGGCCGATGGCAGGAGCAGATTGAGGTCGCCGAACTCGTGCCACAGGTAGCCGTGCGCAGCCGCGGCGGCGTAGCAGCGCTCGGTCAGCTCGCGGCCGGCGATCGCGCGCACCAGGTCGAGGTGGGTGGCCTCGGGCGCGTGCCAGCCGGTGAGCAGGCCGTCCACGACGCCGACGCCGCGCTCCTCGTCGATCACGAGCTCCGTCCAGCCCTCCGCCGCCGCGACCACAGGTCCACCCGCGGCCGCCGTCTCGAGCGCCCGCACGGCGGTCGTACCTACCGCGATGACGCGGCCGCCGGCCGCGCGCACGGCGTTCACGTGCCGCGCGGTCGTCTCCGGCACGCGGTAGGGCTCGGGGAAGGGCGGCTCGCCGGTCTCGGGTGACGACACGCCCGTATGCAGCACGATCGGCGCGAACTCGACGCCGGCGGCGACCAGGGCGGTGACGAGCTCGGGGGTGAACGCGCGCCCGGCGCTCGGCATCTCGGCGCTGCCGGGCTGCGTTGCAAACACGGTCTGGTAGTCGGAGATCGGCCAGTCGGCACCGGCGTAGGCGTAGCGGATCGGACGCCCGTGGGCCTCGAGGTGCTCGTGCAGGCCGACCGGCAGATCGAGCCGCGCCGTCCACAGCCGCGGTCCGCCCCGCAGCAGGCGCGCGCAGCCGCCGCCGGGAAGCGCCAGCCGCCAGCCGCGGCGGGCGGCCGCGAACGGCAGCGTGCCCGGGCCGGCCGGGATGCGCAGCTCCACCCTCCACAGGTGCTTGTCCGGGTCGGCGCCCCGAAGCGGGGTGGACAGATGCAAGCGCAGCGGGCGGCCGCCGGGAGCGACGGCGTCGAGCGCCGCCGGCAGCGTCTCCGACGTGTTGATCACGAGCAGGTCGCCGGCATCGAGCAGGCGCGGCAGATCGCGGACGACGGCGTGGGTGACCGTGCCGTCGCCGCGGCCCACGAGGAGCCGCACGAGGTCGCGCGCGACGCCTCGCCGCTCGGGCGGGGAGGTGGCCTCGGCCAGCGGCAGCGCGCTCACGCCGCCGCCTCGGACCGGTGCAGGTCGCGGATGCGGTAGCGGCCCGACGGCAGGTCGGCTGCGATCAGCCGCAGCAGGCCGGGCACGCTCGCCTCGGGGCGCGGCCGGTCGGAGATGTCCTCGCCGGGGAACGCCTCCTGGTGCATCTGCGTCCGCATGTCGCCGGGGTCGGCCCGGTACACCCGCAGGCCTGGCTGCTCGGCCGCGAGCACGTTCGAGAGCTGCTCGAGCGCGGCCTTGGCCGAGCCGTACCCGCCCCAGCCGGGATAGTCCTCGACCGCGGCGTCGGACGTGATGTTGACGATGACGCCGTCCGGCGCGAGCGCCGGCAGCGCCAGCTGGATCAGGGCGAGCGGCGCGAGGACGTTGATCCTGTACACCGAGTCGAGCACGTCGAGCGGGTAGTCGGCGAGCGCCGGCTGCGGGCTCGGCCCGAGCACCGACGCGTTGTTCACGAGCACGCGCAGGCGCCCCATCCGTGTCGCGGCCGCGACGAGCTCCTCCCGGTGGCGGGGGTCGGCCACGTCACCGGCGATCGCGGTCACGGCCGTCTTCCGCGCGAGCGCGGCGCGGGCCTCCTCGAGCGCCTCCGAGCCGCGCGCGTCGATCGCGAGGCCGTGGCCGCGGTCGGCGAGCGCCTGCGCCAGCGCGAGCCCCAGGCCCCGCGACGCCCCTGTGATGAGTGCGATATCCATGCACCCAGGCTAGGCACGGCGGGCGGCCGCCGCCTCGGGCGGGAGTCGCGATCGGGGGAGACCTTGGACCTAGGCCGCGGTGGGGGCGCCCGCAGGCGCCCCCACCGCAAGGTCAGTGCCGGCCTACGTCGAGCAGGTCGGGTTGGGCCGCATCGGCCCCTCGAGGTTGCCGAAGAAGTACGCCGACGGCTGGCCGTACTGGTGCGTGCCGCCGAACGTGTTGCCGTTGCGCATCTGCCCGAACTCCCAGACGCACTGGCCGTGCACCATGGCCTGCGTCCAGTACGGGTAGAACTTGCCCGGTGCCACCGACGGAGGCACCGCGCAGCCCTGGCCGGTCGGCGTGCAGGTCGACTCGCTGGCCGGGGCGTTCGTCTGGAACTGGATCGTCTTGTACGTGTGCCCGCGCGTCATCGGCGCCTTCTGCAGGAACGGCGACGGGAAGCGGTCGGGCGTGGTCGAGTCGGGCCAGTTGGGCGAGTAGGAGGTGCCGTCGTAGTCAAGGTCGCCGTTCTGGGCGATCGCCTGGATGCACCCCGCCACCTCGTTCGGCGGGGCATGGCCGCCGTGCGTGAACCCGTTGGGCCAGCACGGCGCGTCGGAGACCTCCGGGTTCGGCGAGCCGTCAGGCGGGGCCGCGTTCTCGTACGGGCCCTGGCAGTTCTGCCAGATGGTATCGACGAAGTTCCCGATGTTGGCCTGGAACGGGTCGGTCACCGACGTGCACGGCTCGAAGTGGCCGATCTCGTACTGGGTCGAGATGTTGGTCTCGAGCGCCGCCCACGGGATGATGTTCTGTGGCTTGGCCGTGTCGTACTCGGGCTGGTAGTTGAACGGGCGCCCGCTGCAGTCGGCGATCGACGTCTGCATGAAGCCGTTGCGCGCAGAGGCGATCATGAACCCGCTCTGCCCGGTCGTGCGGTCGTGGATGCTCGTCTCGAGCGCGTGCCCTCCACCACGCAGCTTGGCGTCCCAGATGTGGATCACCAGGCGGTCGCCGGGGTTCATCATGAGCGTCTGGCCGTTCGGCGTCGCGGTGTCGCCGTTTGCGAGCTGCGGGCTCGGCGGGCCGGTCGGGATGCCGTCGCGCTGGATGAACGCGAAGTTGGTCGGCTCCTCGCAGTTCGTGTTGCAGTTGACGAAGCCGAGCTGGCACTCGAGGTCGTTGATGTGCAGCGACGCGCACCAGTGGGTGTTGTCGCACGAGATCGAGTCGGCGAACGGCGCGAACCCGGGCGGGTAGAACTGCATCTCGAGGAAGGAGCTGCCGCCGCCGCCCTGGTCGAACGTGGGCGGGTGGTGCGGAGCGTTCGAGTCGCTGCGCGGGGTGCAGTGGTTGAGCGGGTAGGACTCCGAGTTGCACAGGGCCATCGAGAACCACGGCGCGATCGAGAGCTCGAACCAGTGCGTCGTGTCCTTCCCCGGGTGCGCCACCGTGGGCAGCGCGGCCGGGTCGAACGGGAGCCGCTCGCGCCAGGTGATGTTGTTGCCCGAGCCGTGCCGCGTCGACAGGAACCGGATGATCGGCTCGTCATGCCCGATGTAGCGGCCGTTGTCGCTGAAGCGCGTCGGCTTCCCGTCGTAGAGCGAGCGCGGGTCGCTGCAGACGAGCGATGAGCGCACCGTGCGCTGCACCTTGCTGAGCCCGTTGCAGTCGAGCATCCCCACCGATCCCGGGTGCACCCCGGTGCTCGCGCCGGCGGACGCGGGGGCGGCGCAGAGCGCCGCGACGGCCACCAGCCAGATCAGCCACGGCCCCAGCCGTCTCCGGCTGCGAGCCTCCTTGGACAGGGTCGAACGCATTGCTGCCCACCCCCTCGGAAGACAATACGGAACGGGACGTAGAAATAGTCCAGTTGGGCGGCTGTGTCAATAGTCTCGAACACGTCCCTGCGCCACCGCGAGAGGGTATGGCGGCGCCGGGTCGCCGGACGAGAATCCGTCCAGCCCGGGCGGTTGGGCGCCCGGTTCCCGCCCGTCTCCGGCGGTGCCGTTGGCTATGGTTGGCCGGTGGAATCGGTCGCAGGCACGAACGGCGACCGGCCCGTGGCGGCCCCCGCCCGGCCGGCCGCGCTGGCGCTCAAGCGCTCGTTCGACGTCTGCGCCGCGGCGGCCGGGCTCGTGGTGCTCTCGCCGGTGCTCGCAGCCCTCGCCGCGGTGATCCTGGTCGAGGACGGGCTGCCGGTCCTGTTCCGGCAGGAGCGTGCCGGCCTCGACGGCGAGCCGTTCACCATCTTCAAGTTCCGGACGATGATCCGCGACGCCCACGCCCACGGCGACGGCCTGGCCGTCAACGAGGGCGACGACCGCATCCTGAGAAGCGGCGACTTCTATCGCCGTTACGGCCTCGACGAGCTGCCGCAGCTGTGGAACGTCCTGCGCGGCGAGATGTCGATCATCGGTCCGCGCCCGACGCTCACCGAGCAGGTCGAGCGCTACAGCCCGCGCCAGCGCGTACGCCTGCGGATGCGGCCCGGCGTGACCGGCTGGTCGCAGATCCACGGCCGCACGTCGATCCCGTGGTCGCGCCGGATCGAGCTCGACGTGTGGTACGTCGAGCACTGGTCGCTGCGCCTGGACGCGCGCATCCTGGTGCGCACGCTCGCCCAGATGACCCGGCCGGCCGAGACCTACAAGGGCACGACGGGCGGCTGGGACCTGTGAGCAAGCGCTCCGTGCTGCTCACCTGCGCCGGCCAGCGCGTCGACGTCGTGCGGGCGTTCCGCGAGGCCCTCGACGGCCTCGGCTGGGAGGGCGACGTGGTGGCGGTCGACGCCAACCCCCTGTCGCCCGCGCTGACGAAGGCCGACCGCGGCGCGGTCGTGCCGCGGGCGTCCGACCCGGGCTACGTGCCCGCTCTGGCCGAGCTCGTGGCCGCCCACGGCGTCCGCGCGGTGCTGCCGCTGGCCGACCTCGACAACGTCGAGCTCGTCGCCGGCCGCGCGCTGCTCGAGCGGGCCGGTGCCGCGCTCCTGCTGCCCGACCTGGCCGTGGCCGAGGCCATGTTCGACAAGTACCGCTGCCACGAGGCGCTCCTCGCGGCGGGGCTGCCGTCGCCCGACACCTGGATCCCCGAGGAGCTGCCCGCGCAGCCGCCGCTGCCGCTGCTGGTGAAGCGGCGCTGGGGCTACGCGTCGCGCGACATCTACCGCTGCGACACGCTCGACCACGTGCGCTTCTTCGTTGGCTACGCCGGCGTGCCGGTGATCGTGCAGCGGTTCTGCCCGGGCGAGCAGTTCTCGATCGACGTCCTGTGCGACCTGCAGAGCCGGGCGCTGAATGTGATCCCGCGGACGATGATCGAGTCCAAGGGCGGCGAGTCGATCAAGGGCACGACCGTCGCCGACCCGCGCCTGATCGAGCTCGGCCGGCGCGTGGCCGAGGGGCTGCGCCTCGTGGGCCCGGCGACGATCCAGTGCTTCGACGAGCCCGAGGGGCTGCCGGTGACCGACATCAACTGCCGCTTCGGCGGGGCGTTCCCGCTGCCGCTCGCGGCCGGCTCGCGCTATCCCGAGCTCGTGCTGCGCATCGCCTGCGGCGAGCGCGTCGAGCCCCACGTGGGCGCGTTCACGCCCGGCGTGACCATGACGCGCTACTACGACACGGTGATCCTGCCGGAGGGCGGCCCGGTCGCGAGCGCGCAGGCGGTCGGCGGGGCGCCGGCCGCCGCCGACTGACCTACCGCCGCGCGAACGCCGAGGCGTGCTGCAGGTGCGGCGGCGTCGCCAGCTCCGCGGCGCGGGCGATGAGCACGGGCCGGTCCCACCACGCGTCCGTATGGCCGCAGGCCTGCGACTGCAGGCACGCCGCGGGCGGGTGCGCGAAGAGCCCGGTGATGTCGGCGGGCGCGGGGCCGATCTGCACGAAGACCGTTGCCGCCGCCCCCAGCACCACATGCCACCGCTGCAACGCCATCGCGGGTGATCCTACCGGGTGGCGGGCTCGCGGTCGAAGCGGCGGTAGAGTGGCTCGATCTCGTCGGCCGGCACCGCCGGGCTGAACAGGAAGCCCTGGCCGAGCGTGCAGCCCTCGCGCTTCAGGAACTCGCACTGGTCGGGAGTCTCGATGCCCTCGGCGAGCGCCTCGGCGCCGATGTTGTGCGCCAGCTGGATGATGGTCGTCGCGATCGCGTTGGCGTGGCTCGAGCCGGGGATGTCGCGCACGAACGCGCGGTCGATCTTGAGCGTCGAGACGGGCATCTCGGTCAGGCGGCTGAGCGACGAGTGCCCGGTGCCGAAGTCGTCGATGGCGAGCTTGATGCCGCGGCGGTGCAGGTCGTGCAGGATGGCCTGCGTGCGGTCGGGCTCGACCATCGCGCTCGACTCGCTCACCTCGACGACGATCTGGCTCGGATCCAGGCCGCTCGCGCGGATCGTCCGCAGCAGCCGCTCGGCCGCCTCGGGATGCCAGCGGGCGATCGGCAGGTTCACGGTGGCCTGGATGTGCATGTCGCCGAGCACCCACGGGCGCGAGACGCGGCACACCTCGTCGACCACCCACTCCGAGATGGCGGTGATCAGGTCGGTGCGCTCGGCCACGGGGATGAACGCCGACGGCGCCAGCAGGCCGTCCTCCGGGTGGTTCCAGCGGATGAGCGCCTCCACGGCCACCATGCGCATGTCCTCCAGGCGAACGATCGGCTGATAGTGGAGCACGAACTCGCCCCGCTCGAGCGCGAGTTGCATGCGCGCGGTCAGCGGCACCTGCCCGGCGCCGTTGCCGGTCGCTGCCGCGGGCGCGCGGCGGGCGAGCTCCTTCGACCGGTACATGGCCGCGTCGGCGCGCCGCATCAGCTCGTCGGGGGCGGTGGCGTCGTCGGGGTAGAGGGCGATGCCGGCGCTGCCGCCGGCGGTGATCGTGGCGCCGTCGATCGCGGCCGGCGCCCGCAGCGCCTGCTCGACGTGGTCGGCGATCGTCTGGGCGATCTCGCGCGCGCCGTCCGCCGGCAGGTCGGCGGCCAGGACGAGGAACTCATCGCCGCCGTGCCGCGCCACCAGGTCGGTCGCGCGTGTGGCCCGCTCGAGCCGGCGCGAGACCTGGCGCAGCAGCTGATCGCCGGCTTGGTGGCCGTAGGTGTCGTTCGTGTGCTTGAAGTCGTCCAGGTCGACGTAGAGCACGGCGACCGCTCGCCCGTGGCGCTGGGCGCGCGCGAGGGCGAGGTCGAGGTGCTCCGCGAACATGAGCCGGTTCGGCAGCCCGGTCAGGTCGTCGTGGTAGGCGAGATAGGCCACCCGCTGCTCGGCCAGCTTGCGGGCGGTGATGTCGCGCCCGATCTCGGCGGCGGCGATCACGGCCCCCGCCGCATCGACGATCGGCGACACGGTCAGCGCCACGCGCACCTCGCTGCCGTCCTTGCGCACCCTCACCGTCTCCAGGTTCTCGACCGGCTCGCCGCGTGCGATCAGCGCGAGCACCGACGGCGAGTCGCCGGGGCGGCTGCGGGGCTCGACGAGCGCGATCCGGCGCCCGATCGCCTCGGCCGCCGTGTGGCCGTAGAGCCGCTCGGCGCCGGGGTTCCACGACTCGATCACGCCGTCGAGGGTCTGCGAGACGATCGCGTCCTCGGACGACTCGATGATCGCGGCGAGGTCGAAGAGCGCCCGCTGCGCCCGCAGCCGCTCGCCGGTGTCGCGCACGTACAGCACCTGCAGGCGCTGGCGCACGCCGACGAGGGGCGCGCTCGAGACCTCGGCCGGGAACGTCTCGCCGCCGGCGCGGCGGGCGGTCACCTCGACCCGGCCGTCGCGCTCCCACACCGAGCTGCCCGAGCCGGCGGGGGGCGGCGCCAGCGGCATCAGCATGCCCTCGTCGAGCGGTGACCCCACGGCCACCTCACGGCGGATCCCGAGCATGCGCTCGGCAGCGGCGTTGCACTCGACCACCGTCCCGCGGGCGTCGACGACGATGACCGCGTCGGGCGCCGAGGCGACGATCGCCTGCGTGAGCGCGTCGCTCGCGCGCCGGCGCCGCAAGAACGACGTCCGCGCCGAGATCGCGCCGGCGAGGCCCGCGAGCCAGAGCGCCGCGGGGGCCACGCGCCAGTACCAGGTCGTGCCCGCCCCGGCCAGCAGCCACCAGCCCGCCGCCCCGGCCGCGCCGGCGGTCCACAGCCAGAAGGTCGCACCCCGATGCCTCCGTCCCCGGCTCATGCCGCGCCTTCTCCGTCCTCCGTGGTGGCCCCACCCCGTGTCCTCGAAATGATACGACGCCTCCGCCCGCCCTCCTGCGGCAGGCGGGCGGGGCGGGGTGTGGGAGGAGGTGTGGGAGGATGAACGCCGTGGCCCGCTTCCACGCGCCCGGCCGCGTCAACCTGATCGGCGAGCACACCGACTACGCCGGCGGGCTCGTGGTCCCCGTGGCCATCGACCGCGGGCTGACGCTCGACTGCGTCCCGGCCGCCCGGATCCGCATGCGCTCCTCGGCGCCGCCGGGGCTCGTCGACGTCGCACCGGACGGGGCCGGCGAGGCCGCGGGCTTCGGCCGGTACGTGGCGGCGCTCGCGGCGGAGCTGCACGCGCTCGGCCGCAGACCGGCCGGGATCGAGGGCGAGATCGGAGCCGACCTGCCCGCCGGCGCGGGGCTGGCCTCGTCGGCCGCGCTCCTGGTGGCCGTCGCGCTCGCCCTCTGCGCCGCCGCCGAGCTCGAGCTCGCACCGCTCGATCTGGCCGCGGCCTGCGGCCGGGTCGAGGAACGGGCGGTGGGGCTCCCGTGCGGCATCATGGACCCGGCGGTGGCGCTGCTCGCCCGGCCGGGGCACGCGCTCCTGCTCGACTGCGCGTCGCTCGCCCACCGGCACGTGCCGCTGCCCGCGGCGCTCGGCCTGATCGTCGTCGACTCCGGCGTGCGCCGGCGCCTGGCCGAGACGGGCTATGCCACCCGTCGCGACGAGCTCGAGTGCGGCCTGCGCGGCGCGCGCGACGAGACCGCCGTGCGCCGCCTGCGCCACCTGCGGTCGGAGAATGCGCGGGTCGAGCGGGCCGTGGCCGCGCTCGATGCCGGCGACGGCCGCGCGCTCGGGCCGATCCTCGCCGCCGGCCATGCCAGCCTGCGCGACGACTTCGAGGTGTCGACGCCGGAGCTCGACCTGCTCGTCTCGCTTGCGCTCGCCGCGGGCGCCTGGGCGGCGCGCATGACGGGCGGCGGGTTCGGCGGCTCGATCGTCGCGCTCGCGCCGATCGAGTCGTGCCCCGCGATCGCCGCGGCGGTCGCCGACGGCTACCGCGCGGCGACGGGGCGGGCGACGGCGCCGATCATCGCCCGCGCCGCCCCGGGCGCGCGGCGGCTGGAGTGACCGGTGCTGGGCACCCGCCGGGTGCCTGGCACCATCACACGACCGGGCTGCGGCGCTCGAGCAGCAGCACGTCGCGCCATTCGCCGCGCATGCGGCCGAGCCGCTCGCGGCGGCCGACCACCCGAAAGCCGGCGCGCTCGTGCAGGCGCACGCTCGCCACGTTCTCGGGCAGGATGCCGGCCTCGAGCGTCCACAGGCCGCCCGCATCCGCCGACTCGACGAGGGCCGCGAGCAGCGCCGCCCCGACGCCACGCCCGCGGGCGGCGGCGGCGACGTAGACGCTCACCTCGGCAACGCCGGCGTAGACGCAGCGGCCCGACACCGGCGCGAGCGCCGCCCAGCCGACGCACGGGCCGCCCGTGTGGGCGACCAGGCGGTACTGCTGCAGGTGTGCGCGATCCCAGTCCTCCCAGGCGGGCACCTCGGTCTCGAAGGTCGCAAGCCCGGTGGCGATGCCCTCGGCGTAGATCCGGGCGACGTCGTCCCAGTCGCGCGGCTGGAGCGCCGCGATGGTCGCCGCGGCCGCCGGCGCGGTCACGCGAGCAGCGTCTCGCCCGCGTAGCCGCCGCGGCGGATCCCTGGCGGCACCGCGAACATGGCGCTTCCGCGTGGCACCGGGTACTCGACCGTGAAGCGGTCGTGCACCGCGAGCCGCTGCTGGATGGGGATGAACTGGCGGCGCGGGTCGCGCTGGAACGAGATGAAGAAGAGCCCGCCGAGCGGCGAGCTGATCTGGTCGTCGAAGCCGGTGGTGAACGTGTAGCCGCGGCGCAGGATGCGCTCGGCCTCGCTGCCCGGCCTGCGCGGGTTGGCCACCATGATGTGGCAGTCGGTCGGCTCCTTGGCCCGGATCACCGGGTCGAACTCGTGCTTCTGACCGAACGGCGCGCCGCTGGCCTTGTACCGGCCGAAGGCGTACTGCTGCACCGACAGCGGCTCGGTGAGGAAGTTCGCCACGTGCACCGTGAGGTTGCGGCAGACCATGTACGTGCCGCCGGTCATCCACGCCGGGCCGTCGCGCTTTCCGACCCACACGTTCGTGCGCATCCTGGCCGCGTCGTTGGCGTCGAGGTTGTTCGTGCCGTCCTTGAACCCGACGATGTTCCTGGGCGTGCCGCCGCGCTCGCCGGGGAGCGGGTCGCGGATGAAGCCGTACTGCGACCAGCGCAGCGTCGCCGCGCCGCCGGTCGCGGCCACGAGCGCGGCCTGCGCCTTCTCGACCACCTCGTGGCTCTCCGAGCAGCACTGCACGCCGATGTCGCCCGCGGTCAGCTCGGGTCGCAGCTGATCGCCCTTGAAGTGCGGCATGTCGACCAGTGCCTGGGGGCGCTGCGAGGCGATGCCGAAGCGCGAGTCGAAGAGGCTCGCCCCGAGGCCGAAGGTGATCGTGAGCCGGGAGGGGTCAAACGCCGTGCCGCTGCCGCCGGGGCCGGTCCGGCCGCTCGTGAGCGCCGCCGCCGTCTGCGTGAGCGCCCGCATCACGTCGCGCAGGCCGCCGCGTCCGGTCAGGTGCACGTCGAGCGCGGCGAACTGGAGGTACTTCTGCTGCGGAGTGACGATGCCCGCCTGCGTGGCGCCGTGGAACGCCTCGACCTGCGAGTCCGCGCTGGCCGACCCGCTCTCGAGCTTCGCGTAGCCGGCGGCGCCGAGCGCCAGGCCCCCACCCGCCGCGCCAGCCCACCGGAACAGATGCTTCCGCGACAGTTGCCGACTCATCCGGCTGTGAATCCTACCGCGGTCGGGCCCTCCGTCACGCTCTACAGTTCGCGGGATGCAGCTCATCGTCGAGCACCTGCCGCACCTGATCCCGGCGGTGGCCGGCCTCGTCTTCCTCGGCTGGTTCTCGTGGCACCTGCGGCACGAGCCGCCCCCCGAGCTCTCCGACGAGGAGCTGCACGCCTGGCAGGAGGCGCGCGCCACCCGCCGCAAGCGCGCCAAGCTCCCCCAGTGAGCCGGCCGGCGGCGCGCCGATGACCGCACCGGCGGCGACCTCGTTCACGTTCGAGCCCGCCTTCGCGGCCGCCGCCGTCGTCGCGGCCGTCGTGTACCTGCGGGCGGCCCGCCGCGAGCGCGCCCCCGCCTGGCGGCAGGCCGCGCTCGTCGCCGGCCTCGTGCTGATGTCGGCGCCGCTCAACTCGCCGCTCGAGACGATCGCGGTGCACTACCTGCTGATGGGCCACCTGGTGCAGAACGCGCTGATCGCCGACGTGGCGCCGCCGCTCGTGCTGCTCGGCCTCACCCCGGCGATGGGAGCGGCGATCCTGCGCCGGCTCGGCCCGGCCGCCGGCCTGCTGCATGCGGGCGTGTCGTGGCCGCTCTGGGTGGTCGGCTGGTACTCCACCCATCTCGCCCGCCCGTACACGTACGCGCTCGAGCATCCGCTCGCGCTCGATGCCGAGCACGCCTTCCTGATTCTGATCGGCCTGTGCTTCTGGTGGCCGGTGATCGTGCCGGGCGCCCGCCGGATGGGCTCGGGCGTCGCGGTGCTCTACCTGCTCGGGGCGTTCGTGGCGGCGTCGTTCCTGGGCCTCGCCTACACGTTCATCCCGACGCCGCTCTATCCCTACTACGTGCACGCGCCGCGGCTGTGGGGCATCTCGGCCGCGCGCGACCAGAACCTGGGCGGGGTGATAATGACGGCCGAGCAGTCGGCGGTGTTCCTGACGGCGGTCGCGTTCAGCCTGCTGCGCCTGCTCGAGGAGGAGCAGGAGCGGGCCGACGTGCAGGTCGCCGCCGCGCTCGAGCACGAGGCCGCGCGCACGGGCGGTGCGGCGACGCGAGAGGATTAGGGCGTGCCCGTGCCCCTGCTCGCCGCCCGCGACGTCTCGGTCGCGACGATCTCAGGCTCCTGGCATGTGCGGCCGGTGCTGGTCGTCTTCGTGCTGCTCGCCGTCGCGGTCTTCGCGCCCGCCTTCGCCCGAGTGCGCCGCGCCGACCCCGCGGGGGCGCCGTGGACGCGGGCGGCCCTCTTCGCAGCCGGCCTGGCCGTGATGATCGTGCCGCTGTGCACGCCGCTGAACGCCGCCGCCGAGCGCTACCTGCTCTCGGCGCACATGCTCGAGCACGTGCTGCTCGCCGACGCCGGGCCGGCGCTGCTCGTGCTGTCGGTGCGCGGGCCGATCGCCCGGGCGCTCGCGGCCCGGCTGCGGCGGGTGCACGCCGTGACCGACGTGCTGCTGCGGCCGGCCGTCACGCTCGCGGTCTGGGCGCTCGTGATCGGCGTGTGGCACGTGCCGGCGCTGTATGACCGCGCCCTGGTGTCACCGGCGCTGCACGACCTCGAGCACGCGACCTTCGCGTTCGCCGGGACGCTCGTCTGGGTGCAGATGATCGACCCGGCCGGAAGCGGCCGGCTGGGGCTGCCCGGCCGGATCGCGTTCACCGTCGCCGTGTTCTTCGCGGGCCAGGTGCTCTCCGATGCGCTCGTGTTCTCGTTCCATCCGTACTACCCGGCCTACTCCGGCGCGCACGGCCGCCTGCTCGGCATCTCGCCGCTCACCGACCAGCGCCTGGCCGGCATCGTCATGGCGCTCGAGCAGCTGCTCACGCTGGGGACGTGCTTCGTGCTGCTGCTGCGGGAGCTGCGCCGTGAGCGGCTGCCGGAGCGGGTTGTGATGCGGGCTTAAGACTCCGGTCGGGCATCGTGAGGGTCGGTTGAGGCGGCCGGGAATACGTTTGCTCCCATGACCGCCGCACCACCCGTAGCGCCGGTGCTGCTCGTGACTACGAGCGCCCGTGTGCCGCCCGAGCTGCTCGAGTCCGCGATCGCACGCGCACATGCGGAGCACGAGCGGTTGCACATCGTCATCCCTGCGGTGCTGCCGCCGACCCTGCCGATCTCGGCCATGCCTCCGCACCTGGCCGCGCGCGTCGATGCGCTGCGGCGGTCAGCGGTCGGAACGCTGGCGCGCCTGCGCGCCCCGGGACGCGTCGAGATCGTGCGCAGCCGCGACACCCGCTCGGCGCTGCTCGCCGCGACCGCCGAGCGCCCGGCCGAGGTCGTCCTCGTCGGCGCCGCCGGCTGGTCTCTGCGCCGCGCGGCCCGCGGGATCGCTCCGGTCACTGTCATCAGCCACCGCGGCCATGGTGGCATCGCCCGCTCGCGCTCGGCCCCGCGTGATGGAATCTTGAGCCCCCCGGCCAGGTCTTTCAGGGCCGGTTGAGGCATTGGTGCCTAGGTTGAGGATGATGATCCAGCACCGCTCCAAGGTCGCTCGCCCGGCGTCTGAGGACGCCGGCACGCTCCCCAGCCCGCTGCGCTCCACTGTTCCGTATGCCGCCATCCTGGCGGCCGCGCCGCTGATGGCGGCGGGGGGCGCGATCACGCGCGACTGGGCTGTGGCGCTGGCCGCGGCGGCCGTGCTGGCCGGGGCCGGGGCTAGCCTCTGGGGCTGGATGCAGCGCGTCATGCTGTGCGATCTGGCCGATCGGTGGATCGCCACCGGCGCCGGTGCGCCGCCGCCGGACGCGGTGGTGCGGCGGCGCCGCCAGGAGCTCACAACCCCGCGCGAGCGCCGCACGCTGGCGACCTCGCTGCGGCGGCTCGTGGCCGCCGCGCAGGCGCCGCCGAGGGTCTCCGGGCGGGTGCCGACCGACCGCCGGACGGTGACGGCCGAGGCCGCGCTGATCGAGCGGCTGGCCGCGCACCTGGCCGATGTGAACACGCCGGTCGAGGCGCGCAGCGCCGCCCGCGTGCACATGCTGGTCTCCGACGCCGGCAGCCCGTTGTATCGCTATGGACAGCCGGGCAGGGAGGACCTGCACCGGCGTCTGACCCAAGTCCTGTTCGAGATCGAGAGGGGTTGTGACAGATGAATGATGTGGAGTCAATCGTGCTCATGGTCGTCTGCATGGTGGCCATGTTCGGCGTGATCGCAGGATTCGAGCGCCTCTGATGGCCGTTAGCGACATCTTCGGCCTCGTCGTCTCGATCCTGCTCTTCGTGTACCTCTGCTACGCGCTGTTTCGAGGGGAGAACCTCTAGTCATGACCATGATCCCATTTCAGGGGACGGCGCAGATCATCTTCTACGTCCTCGTGCTGCTGGCGGTGACGCCGCTCCTCGGCTCCTACATGGCCCGGGTGTACGAGGGCGAGAACGTCCTGCTCGCCCGCTGGTTCGGCTTCGCGGAGCGCGGCTTCTACCGGCTGCTGCGAACCTCGCCCGAGGAGGAGCAGGACTGGAAGGGCTACGGCACGAGCGTGATCGTGTTCAGCCTTCTGTTCCTGATCCCGCTGTACGTGCTCCTGCGCCTGCAGGGACACCTGCCGCTCAACCCGGACCACCTCCCGAGCGTGAACGCCGGCGTCGCCGCGAACACCGCGGCCAGCTTCGTCACGAACACCAACTGGCAGTACTACGGCGGCGAGTACACGATGAGCTACCTGAGCCAGATGGCCGGGCTCGCCGTGCAGAACTTCATCTCGGCCGCCGTCGGCATGGCCGTGCTGGCCGCGATGATCCGCGGCTTCGCCCGCCGCGAGACGAGCAAGCTCGGGAACTTCTGGGTCGACCTCTATCGCACCACCGTGTACATCCTGCTGCCGATCTGCATCGTCACGGCGGCCTTCTTCATCTGGCAGGGCATCCCCGAGACCTTCAGCGGCCACGCGGTCGCGCACACGGTCCAGGGCCACACGCAGAGCATCGGCCGCGGGCCGGTGGCGTCGCAGATCGCGATGAAGCAGCTGGGCACGAACGGCGGCGGCTTCTACAACTCGAACTCGGCCGTGCCGTTCGAGAACCCGAACGGGTTCACGAACTTCATCGAGATGCTGTTCATCCTCATCATCGGCTCGTCCGAGGTGTTCATGTTCGGCAAGATGGTGCGGGCGACCCGGCAGGGCTGGGCCATCCTCTCGGTCATGTTCCTGCTGATGATCACCGGTGTGGTCATCGCTGCGCCCGCCGAGCAGCACAGCTCTCCGGTTCTGCGCCAGTCGGGCGTCAACATCGCCGCGTCGAGCACCTCGCCCGGCGGCAACATGGAGGGCAAGGAGACCCGCTTCGGGATCGCCAACACCGCCCTCTGGGCGACCGTCACCACCGACGCCTCCAACGGCTCGGTGAACGGCTCCCACGACTCGTTCACCGCCCTCGGCGGCGCGGTGCCGCTGACCAACATCTTCATCGGCGAGGTGATCTTCGGCGGCGTCGGTTCCGGCCTCTACGGCATGCTGATGCTGGTGATCATCGCCGTCTTCGTCGGCGGCCTGATGGTCGGGCGCACGCCCGAGTATCTGGGCAAGAAGATCGAGGCTCGCGAGATGAAGCTCGCCGTGATCGGGTCGGTGTGGGTGCCGATCGTCGTCCTCATCCTGACGGCGATCGCCATGTCGACCCACGCGGGTAAGGCGTCGATCTTCAACGCCGGCCCGCACGGCTTCAGCGAGGCGTTCTACGCGTACACGTCACAGACCAACAACAACGGCAGCGCGTTCGCGGGCTACGGCGCGACCCACTTCTCGACCATGCTGGGCGTCTTCGCGCTGCTGGTCGGCCGGTACGTGCCGCTGCTCGTCGCCCTCGCCATCGGCGGATCGGTCGCGGCCAAGAAGACCGCGCCCGCCTCGGCGGGCACCATGCGCACCGACGGCCCGACCTTCGTGGTCCTGCTGACGAGCGTCGTCATCCTGCTGCCCGCCCTCACCATCCTGCCCGCGCTCGTGCTGGGGCCGGTGGTCGAGGCGCTCACAACGAAGCTCTTCTGAGAGAGGGACTGACACCATGCGCAAAGACCTCATCCGATCGGCGATCGTCATCGTCGCGAGCACGGTCGTGCTCGGGTTGATCTACCCCGCGGTGATGGTGCTGTTCGGCCAGGTGTTCTTTTCGAGCCAGGCCAACGGCAGCCTCATCACCCGCAACGGCAAGACGGTGGGATCGAAGCTGGCCGCGCAGTCGTTCGACGGCCCGCGCTACTTCCACCCGCGCCCGTCCGCGGTCGCCTACAACGCGGCCGGCACCAGCTTCTCGAACCTCGGCCCCAACGCCAAGGCGCTGCGGGCCCTGGTGAAGACCCGGATCGCCAAGATCATGGCGCTCGAGGGGCCGTACAACCCCGGCCTGACGGTGCGCGACATCCCTGTCGACGCCGTCACCGCGTCCGGATCGGGGATCGATCCCGACATCTCGAAAGCGTACGCGGAGCTGCAGGCGCCGCGGATCGCCGCCGTCCGACACCTTTCGCTCGCCACGGTCAAGCAGCTGATCGACTCCCACGTCGACGGCCGCTCGCTCGGCTTCCTCGGGGAGCCCGGCGTGAACGTGCTCGAGCTCAACCTCGCACTCGACCAGGAGCACTGATGGCCCGGCAAGAAGCCAAGCTGTTCTCGCGGGAGATCATCGCCCGCGCCACGATCGACTCGTTCAAGAAGCTCGATCCCCGCATCCAGCTGCGAAACCCGGTGATGTTCGTGGTCGAGGTCGGCTCGGTGATGACCACGGCCACCTTCTTCATCAACCTGATCGGCGGCGGCGGCCAGGCGCTGTGGTTCACCGGTGACATCGCCATCTGGCTGTGGCTGACCGTGCTCTTTGCGAACTTCGCCGAGGCGATCGCCGAGGGCCGCGGCAAGGCCCAGGCCGACTCGTTGCGAGCGATGCGCACGACCACACTCGCCACCCGCCGCCGCGACGACGGCAGCACCGAGCAGGTGCCGGCGCCCGAGCTCCAGCGCGGCGACGTCGTCGTGGTGGAAGCCGGCCAGGCGATCCCCGCAGACGGCGACGTGATCGAGGGCATCGGCTCGGTCGACGAGTCCGCCATCACGGGCGAGTCCGCACCAGTGATCCGCGAGTCCGGCGGCGACCGCTCGGCCGTCACCGGCGGCACCCGGTTGCTCTCGGATCGGCTCGTCGTGCAGGTGACTCAGGAGCCGGGCAAGTCGTTCCTCGATCGCATGATCTCGCTGGTCGAGGGCGCGGCGCGGCGCAAGACACCGAACGAGATCGCGCTCAACATCCTGCTCGCGGGCCTCACCCTGATCTTCCTGGTCGCCGTCGTCACGCTGCAGCCGTTCGCCCTCTACGCCAACAGCGGCGTCTCGACGACGGTGCTGATCTGCCTGCTCGTGGCGCTGATCCCGACCACGATCGGCGCGCTGCTCTCCTGCATCGGCATCGCCGGCATGGACCGGCTGGTGCGCCGCAACGTGCTTGCCCTCTCGGGCCGCGCGGTCGAGGCCTCGGGCGACATCGACGTGCTCCTGCTCGACAAGACGGGCACGATCACGCTCGGCAACCGCGAGGCCGTCGAGTTCATCCCCGCGCCCGGGGTGGAGGCGCATGACCTGGCCGAGGCCGCCCAGCTCTCGTCGCTCGCCGACGAGACGCCCGAGGGGCGCTCGATCGTCGTCCTCGCCAAGCAGTTCGGCGTGCGCGAGCACGAGCTCTCGTCCATCGAGGCCGAGTTCGTGCCCTTCTCGGCCACGACCCGGATGAGCGGCGTGAACATGAACGGCACCGTCATCCGCAAGGGCGCCACCGACGCCGTCCGCGCACTTCGTCGAGGAGAGCGGCGGGCGCGTGCCGGCCGAGGTCGATGCGGCCGTCGATCGCATCGCTCGCGACGGCGGCACGCCGCTCGTCGTCGCCCGCGACAACTGGACGCTCGGCGTCATCTACCTGAAGGACATCGTCAAGGGCGGCATCAAGGAGCGCTTCGACGAGCTGCGCAAGATGGGCATCCGCACGGTCATGATCACCGGCGACAACCCGGTCACCGCGGCGTTCATCGCGAACGAGTCCGGCGTCGACGACTTCCTGGCCGAGGCGACGCCCGAGAACAAGATGGCCCTCATCAAGGAGGAGCAGGCAAGGGGCGGATGGTCGCCATGACCGGCGACGGCACGAACGACGCGCCCGCGCTCGCCCAGGCCGACGTCGGCGTGGCCATGAACACCGGCACCCAGGCGGCCAAGGAGGCCGGCAACATGGTCGACCTCGACTCCAACCCGACCAAGCTGATCGAGATCGTCGAGGTGGGCAAGCAGCTGCTGATCACGCGCGGCGCGCTGACCACGTTCTCGATCGCAAACGACGTGGCCAAGTACTTCGCGATCCTGCCGGCGATGTTCGCGTTCACGTATGCGTCCCATCCGGGCGCACACGGGCCGCTGTGGACGATCAACGTCATGAAGCTCGGCACGCCGCTCTCCGCGGTCACGTCGGCGATCATCTTCAACGCGCTCGTGATCCCGCTCCTGATCCCGCTGTCGCTGCGCGGAGTTCGCTACCGCGCGATCGGCGCGACGGCCCTCCTGCGCCGCAACCTGCTGATCTACGGGCTCGGCGGCATCATCGCCCCGTTCATCGGCATCAAGCTGATCGACCTCGTCATCCACAACGTGCTCGGGGCGTGATCGTCCTCCGCGCGGGCCGCGAGGTGCTCCGATCGGCGTAGCATCTCGCGGCATGCGCCGGCGATTCCGGATCCTGCTGGGAGCTGCCGCCGGGGTGGGCAAGACGTACCGCATGCTCCAGGAGGGTCGCCAGGCGGCGGCCGAGGGCGTCGACGTCGTCATCGGCTACCTCGAGCCGCACGACCGCCCCGAGACCGCGGCGCTCGCCGACGGGCTCGAGGTGGTGCCGCGGCGGACGGTCGACCACCAGGGCGTCGCGCTCGAGGAGCTCGACACCGACGCGGTGATCCGGCGCGCGCCCGAGCTCGCCCTGATCGACGAGCTCGCCCACACGAACGCGCCGGGGTCGCGTCACCACAAGCGCTACCAGGACATCGAGGAGGTGCTGGACGCCGGGATCGACGTGATCTCGACCGTCAACGTGCAGCACCTCGAGAGCCTGAACGACACCGTCTTCGAGCTCACCGGCGTGCGCGTGCGCGAGACGTTCCCCGACCGGATCCTGGACGAGGCCGACGAGGTCGTCCTGGTCGACCTCTCGCCGCAGGAGCTCCAGGACCGCCTGCGCGCGGGCAAGGTGTATCCGCTGAGCCGCGTCGAGACGGCGCTTGCGAACTTCTTCCGCGCCGAGAAGCTGGGGGCGCTGCGCCAGCTGGCCCTGCGGGAGCTGTCCGAGGACGTCGAGGCGCGGCGGGAGTCGCGCATCGTCGACCCGGCCGCCCAGCAGGCCATTCTCGAGCGGATCCTGGTGCTGGTCACGCCGCAGCCGAGCTCGCAGCGGCTCCTGCGCCGGGCGTGGCGCTCCGCCCAGCGGCTGGGCGCCGACATCGACGTCCTGTGGGTGCGAAGCGCGGGCGAGCGGCTTGCAGAGGAGCAGACCGTGGCGCTGGCCGCGCTGCGGCGGCTGGCCGCGATCCTGGGTGCGCACTTCCTCGAGGAGGAGTCGAACGACGTGATCGCGGCGGTGCGCGCGGTCGTGATCGATCGCGGCACGACCTATGTCTACCTGGGGACGCCCGAGCGCCGGCGGGCCGAGGAGATCCTGCACGGGGCGTTCCTGGGCCGGCTGATCGCCGCGCTGCCCGGGGTGGACATCCGCATCGCCGCCGACCGCAGCCGCAGACGGGAGCTCGGCGCGTGAGGCTCGGCCGTCGCCGCACGCCGCAGGCCCGCCCCGGGGCGCCGCGCCTGCTCGTCCCATTCTCGGGCGGGCAGCTCGACCCGGCCGTGCTCGAAGCGGCCCTGCGGATCGCCAGGGCCGACGAGGCGGTGTTCGTGCCCGCCTACCTGATCATGGTCCCGTTCTCGCTCGCGCTCGACTCGCCGCTGCGGCACGAGGTCGAGGTGGCGCTGCCGGTGCTCGAGGCGGTCGCGCTGCACGCGCAGGAGGAGGGCGTGCCCGTGGACGCGCGCCTGGAGCGCGGCCGCTCGCTGCGCGACGCCCTACGGCGGCTGTGGGAGGTCGAGAGCTTCGACCGCATCCTGGTTCCCGTGTCACCCGACGAGCGCACCGGGTTCGATGAGCGCGACATCGCGTGGATCCTGATGAACGCCCCCACCGAGACGCTCGCGCTGCGGCCCGCGTCCGGCACCGTACGTGCGAGAGTGACGCGGTGATCGCACGCGCGAACGCGATGCTCGACGGCGCCTCCGGGTCGCGGCGGCACGTGGTGGCCGTCGGCGCGAGCGTCGTCGTGCTGGTCGTCGTCACGGTCGCGATCGGCCTCTTGAAGTCCTTCGTTCCGGTGCTCAGCCTGGGCGTGCTCTACGTGTTCGCCGTCCTGCCGATCGCCGTTGCGTTCGGCCTGATCTACGCGGTGCTCGTCTCGATCGCGAGCATGCTCGCGTTCAACTGGTTCTTCCTGCCGCCGGTGCACACGTTCACGCTGTCGGACTCGCGCAACTGGTTCGCCCTTGCGGTGTACGTGGTGACCGCGGTGGTTGTGAGCGGCCTCGCTGCGAGCGCTCGCCGACGGGCGACCGATGCTGAGCAGCGCGAGGTCGAGACGGCGCTTCTGGCCGACGTGGCGACGTCGCTGCTCGAGGGCGGCGACGTGGCGGGCCAGCTCGATTCGATCAGCGAGCGCGTCGCCGCCATCCTCAAGGCTCGGTCGGCGGCGATCGTGATCGGCGCCGACCATGAACCGACCACCACCGGCGCCCCGATCGAGCTCGTCGCCGGCACCCGCCGGGTGGGGACGCTCGAGCTCGTCGAGGGCGGCGAGCCCAACCTGGCGGCGCGCCGCCGGCTTCTGCCCGCGCTGGCGTCGCTCCTGGCCGTTGCGATCGACCGCGAGCGGCTGGCCAATGAGGCCTTCGAGGCCGAGGCGCTGCGCCGCAGCGACGCCACGAAGACGGCAGTGCTACGGGCGGTGAGCCACGACCTGCGCTCGCCCCTCACGGCCATCCGCGCTGCGAGCGACGGGCTCGAAGACGACACCCTCGTCCTCACCGACGAGGACCGCCGCGGGCTCCTCGACACCATCAGCGTCGAGGTGCGACGGCTCGAGCGCGTCGTGGACAACCTGCTCGCGCTCTCGCGGCTGCAGGCCGGGGTCGTGGCGACCGTCCCGGAGGTGTGGACGGTCGAGGACCTCGTCTACGGCTCGCTGGCCGAGGTCGGCAGGAGCACCGAGCGGGTGAACGTCTCGGTGCCGGCCGACACCCCGCCCGTCCTGGTCGACGCCGTCCAGATGCGCCAGATCCTGGGCAACCTGATCGACAACGCGCTCAAGTTCTCGCCGCCCGAGAGTCCGGTCACGGTCCGTGTGAACCGCACCCGCAAGGAGGTGATCGTGCGCGTGATCGACCAGGGGCGCGGCCTGCCCGAGAACGAGCTCGAGCACGTGTTCGAGCCGTTCTACCGCGGAGCGCCGGCGCAGGATCAGACCGGCACCGGCCTCGGGCTTGCGATCGCCCGCGGCTTCGCCGAGGCAAACGGCGGCCGCCTGTGGGCCGAGTCGCGTGCGGGTCAGGGCGCATGCTTCGCACTGGCCCTTCCGCCGGCGGACGAGGCGCCGCAGTGACCGAAGCCGGCCTGATCCTGGTGGTCGACGACGAGCCCCAGATCCTGCGCGCGCTGACCACCAACCTGCGCGGCGCGGGGTACGAGGTCGTCCGTGCAGCGACCGCCGAGGAGGCGCTCGCGGCCGCGGCAACCCGCCCGCCCGACGCCGTCGTGCTCGACCTGGTGCTGCCCGACGGCTCCGGCGTGGACGTGTGCCGGGAGCTGCGCACATGGAGCTCGGTGCCGATCGTGATCCTCTCGGCGATCGGCGAGGAGGGGCAGAAGGTCGCCGCCCTCGACGCCGGCGCCGACGACTATGTGACCAAGCCGTTCGGCATGGGAGAGCTCCTGGCGCGGCTGCGGGCGGCGATGCGGCGCGCCGCTCCGACCGGCGGCGAGTCGATCACCGTCGGCGGGCTGGTGGTCGACTTCGACCGCCACCAGGTGACCGTCGACGGGGCGCCGGTGCAGGTCACGCGGATCGAGTACGACCTGCTCTCGCTGTTCGTCCGCAACGAGGGCAAGCTGCTCACCCATCGCACGATCCTGCGCGAGGTGTGGGGGCCGGCGTATCAGATCGAGTCGCACTACCTGCACGTCTACATCAGCAAGCTGCGGGGGAAGATCGAGCACGACCCGCGCCATCCGCAGTACCTGATCACCGAGCCCGGCGCGGGCTACCGGCTGACGCGGCCGGCCGGCGACGAGCCGGCGTGACGTCGAATTGAGGCCGCGTTGACCCGAGCTTGAGGGCGCGCCGCCTAGCGTCTTTTGGATGCAGCTCTCGCCTCCGCTGCGCTCGGCGGTGGCCGTGCCGTACCTGGCGCCGGCGCCGTTTGCGCTCGCCGCGGCCGACCTTCACCGCCTCTCCGCTGCCGCGGCCGCATCGGTCGCCGCAAGCTCGCTGGTCACCGGCACCGCGCGCTCGGCATGCGAGCGGCTGCGGATCGCCCGGCGCCGGCAGCGGGTCGACCGCTGGCTTGCGCGGAGCATCGGGCAGCCGCCGCCCGATGCGCTCATCTGCGAGCGCATGCTCCAGCTCGTCACGGCGCCCGAGCGGCGCCGGCTGGCGCGGACGCTGCGCGCGATCGGCGACCAGGGCGTGCACCCGGGGATCTACCGCGCCTCGGTCGTGAACCCGCGGGCCGCGGCGGCGAACCGTGCCGCCATCGAGCGCCTGGCGTCCCGGCTCGAGGCGATCGAGCGCCCCGTCTCGGCCCGCGGCGTCGCCTGCGCCGCCGAGCTCCTGGCCGACGGTGCCGGCCCGCTCTACAACCCGCGCTGTGCCTGCGATCTGGGGCCGGCGCTTGCGCGTGCGTTGAGCAGGCTCTAGCCGGATGCGGCGAGCGCCGGGGAGGCGGGAGGCCCCTCCCCGGCGCTCGCCGGTCGGCGCGCTACGCGGCGACGGCCTCTGCGGCCGGAGCGACCAGCACGGGGCACGGGGCGGTGTGGAGCAGCGCCTGCGGGGTGCTGCCGGCGAGGGCGCCGGCGAGCGCGCCGTGGGTGGTACCACCCACGACGATCACCTCGGCATCGGCCTTCTTGGCGGCGTCGGCGATCGCCGACGCGGGGCCGCGCATGGTCGAGCAGCGCTGGAGCTCCGCCGCGAACCCGGCCGCCCTGAGATCGGCGACCTGCCGGCTGACGTCCTTGGCGCGGTCGTCCTCGTCCGCATGCAGCGGGCCGGCGCCGCGTCCGCCGATCAGCTCCTTCACGTGGACGACGACGATCCGGGCGTCGCGCTCCCGGGCGAGGTCGGTGGCATAGCGCACCGGCCCGCGGGGTCCCTCGGTGCCGTCCAGTGCGAGCACGATGGTCTTGGTCATGTGAATCACATCCTTTGCGTTCGAAGCTGGGATTTGGCTTCACCAAGCACGCTATGCCCGGCCAGGTCAACCGGCCGTCAAGGATGCGCCCGGCGGTCTCAACGTTGCGTCTCGGTCAGACGGTCGTCGCGACCCGCACGGCGACGTAGGCGACGTAGGAGGCGACGATCGCCGCCCCCGCCAGCCGGCCGGCCCCGCCCCGCCGCCCGACGAGCGCGAGCGTGCCGACCGTGACCCCGACCATCCACAGGTAGTCGAGCGCGAACCCCTGCCCGCTGCTCGCCGCGCTGATCACCACCGCCGGCACCAGGATCCCGAACGCGAGGTTGATCGTGTTGGAGTTGAGCGCCTCGCTGACGAGCGCCGCCCCGCGGCCGGCCAGGCCGAGCCGGATCGCCGTGTAGGCGTTCGGCAGGCTCGTCAGCGTCGCCAGGAGGAGCAGCCCGACCAGCGGCCGCGGCACGCCCCAGCGGCCGGCGACGAGCACGGCCGAGTAGACCATGCCGATGCTGCCGGCGACGATCACGGCGACCGCCGGGAGCTCGCGCACGAACAGGCCTGCGACCTGGGCCGCCCGGCCGGCGGCCGCGCGCGGGTCGAGCGAGCGCGCGGCCGCGTCCGCCGGCCGCGGCTCCCGCGGCGGCAGCGGGCCGTGGAACGTCCCGCGTGCGAGCAGCACGACGTACGGGACGGCGCCGGCCGCGAACATGGCGAGCCCGATCCAGGGCGCGAGGCCGGCGAAGAGCACGGCGGCCGTCACCCCGGTGGCAAACAGCGCGAAGGCGCCCTCGAGCGCGAGCGCCGGCCCCTCCAGGCGCACGCTGCCGGCCAGGAGCGCGCTCACGCCGACCATCGCCGCGAGGTTGAAGATGTTCGATCCGATCAGCACGCCCATGCCGACGCCGGGCTGCCCGCGCAGCATCGCCGTCAGGCCGGACGACAGCTCGGGCGCGTCGGCGGCGAGCGCCGTCAGCAGGCCGAGCACGGCCTCGTGGATGCCGAGCCGGCCGCCGAGGCGGTCGAGGCGGCGGGCGAACAGGCCGGAGGCGGCCAGGGTTGCGCCGAGCGACGTCACGAACAGGATCAGGGCGACCGGCGTGGACACGGTCAGCGGCCCGATCGTGACCGGGGGCGGCGGGGCGGGAGGGGAGTCGGATGGTCCATGGTGAGGTCTCGCCGACCCGACTTCCCGGCACACCGCGGCCGACTCTAGACGGTTTGCGCGGGCCGCGGCCCGGCGGCGGCCCCCGTCCGGGCGGTATCCAGCGACTGGGGACGGGGTTACGATCTTCGGGTGAGCTCGGCTACGGCTTTACGCACGAACGCAGGCAGCGGCGTTCGCCGGCTCGGCTGGGGCCTTGCCGACCAGGCCCTCTCGAGCCTGACCAACTTCGCCCTCGCGGTGCTGGTCGCGCGCACCGTGAGCACGGCCGCGCTGGGCGCGTTCGGACTTGCGTTCACGACCTACACGATCACCCTCGGCGCCACCCGCGCCCTGTGCTCGGAGCCGCTCACGGTCCGCTACAGCGCCACCGGCGAGCGCGAGTGGCGCGAAGGCGCGTCGGCGGCGACCGGCGTCGCCCTCGTGCTCGGGCTCCTGGCCGGCCTCATCTGCGTCGCCGTGTCGTTCCTCTTCGGCGGCACGCTGCGCCCGTCGCTGATCGTGCTCGGCATCAGCATGCCCGGGCTGATCGTGCAGGACACCTGGCGCAGCGCGTTCTTCTGCCACCTGCGCGGGGCGTACGCGTTTGCGAACGACCTGGCGTGGGCGATCGCGCAGGTCGTGCTCGTGGCCGTCGTCCTGGCGGTGGGACTGCGCTCGTCGCCGGCGTTCATCCTCGCCTGGGCGGGCGCGGCGAACGTCGCGGCGGTGTTCGGGATCGTCCAGGCCGGGTTCCTGCCGCGGCCGCTGCACACACGCCGGTGGCTCTCGCGCCAGCGCGACCTCGGCCCCCGCTACCTGATCGAGTTCGTCGCCCGCAACGCGGCCCAGTCCGGGGCGATGTACGCCACCGCCGCCTTCGCCGGCCTGGCCGCCGCGGGTGCCCTGCGCGGAGCCCAGGTGGTGCTCGGCCCGCTCAACATCCTGAACATGGGCATCACCGCGCCCGCGATCGCCGAGTCGGTGCGGATCGCGCGCCGCTCGCCGCGGCGGATGCTGCGCGCGGTCACGATCCTCGGCGTCGT
>CAVXEE010000012.1:0-93731 GCA_963760755.1 uncultured Actinomycetes bacterium
ATGTTTATGTGCTGCCTTCGTTCAGCATGTCTACCTCGACAGCTCGCACAGGTCGCGCTCGCTCGGCAGGCGCTCGCCCTCGGCGATCTGGCCCGACAGGATCGCGTTTCGGATCTGCAGGTAGACGTCGTCCAGCGACCGCACGCGCCGGGCGGGCGCGAACGGGCCGGCGCCGGTGGCCCGCTCGCGCGGCGCCGTCACGTCACGTCCCCGGCACCTGGCTCTGGCGGATCTCGAGCGTGACACCGGCGCGATCGCTGGTGTCGAAGTACGTGAAGCCGCTGCCGTCGGGCCGGCGCCCGCGGGCCGTGACGGCGAGCCCGAGGGCGGCCGCGTCGCTCTCGGCGTGGTCGGCGTCGGCGACGACGAAGCCGAGGTGGTAGACGCCGGCGCCGTGTGCATCGAGGAACTCGCGCTGCGGCGTGTCGGCGGGCCCCGGCTGGACGAGCTGGAGCTGGACGGCGCCGATCATCGCCCAGCGGTAGATCAGCCCGTGGAAGCCCTCGACGCTGCGCACCTGCAGGTCGGTGAACTCCGCGAGCGGCGGATAGTCATGCCACGGGCCGATGCCGACGGACTCGTAGAACGCGACCGCGCGATCGATGTCGGGGACGGCGATGCAGATGTGGTGCAGCTGCTCGAACGGCGAGGCGCCCATTTATGGTCAAACCATAACAGAACTAGCGGCCGAAGAGCTGGGGCAGGCGCCGGATCGCCTGGCTGCGCTTGCCGCGGCGGGCGGCGCGCAGGCCCTTGACCTGGCGGCGCAGATCCTTCTCGACGAGCCGCAGGAGCTGCGGCGTGCCCGACCGCATCTCGACCTCGAGCCGGCACTCGACCGAGCCGTCGGGATAGGTGACCGTGTCCTCGGCGAGCACGATCTCGTTGCCGTGCGCGTCGCGCAGGATGTGCTCGGAGCGCAGCGTCGTGATCTGGAGCACGGGGCGAATCGCGCCGCGCACGAAGCCGGCGGCCCGCTGCCACGGCTGGGAGTCCTCGGCCTGCTCGCCCGGCTCGAGGCGCACCTCCCACTCCTCGCGCACGAACAGCGCGCCCTGATGCCCGCCCGGGGTCTTCACCTTCAGCGTCACCCAGCGCTCGCCCAGCGCGCCGGTGCGGATGCGCAGGTTCGCGCCGTGGGCGCGCAGCGCAAGCCGGTCGGTGTCGAAGTACACGTCGCTGTGCAGCCGCTTCGATCCGCGCTCGGCGAGGCCCATCCCCGCCAGGTTGAGCGTGACGAGCGCATCGTCGTCAGGCAGGACCTCGGACACGAAGCGCAGCTCGGTCTCGGTCGGCGCCGCGCCCGGCTGATCGTGCCCGCTCATACCGCCACGGTAGCGCCCGGCGCGGACCGCGCCGGGCGGGGCCGGCGATACCATTCGGACGATGGCGCACGGCGAAGACGACCGCATCCTGCGCGAGATGCTCGCCCCCGACCTCGAGGAGGCGCTCGAGGCGCTTGGATACTGGCTCAGGCGGCGCACGCAGCTGCCGTTCTATCGCCGCGCCGCCCGCCGCGAGACGGAGCGCATGATCCGGTTCTGGCAGGCGCGCGCGATCGCCGACGCGCCGCGGGCGCCCATCGCGCTCATCGTCTGCGGCCGCGACGTCGTCCGCGTGGCGCGCCTGGTTGCCGGGTATCACACCCGGCGCGTGCTCGGCCGGGTCACGATGGCGTCGGTCGTCGTGCTCGCGGCGGTCGCCGCGCTCGGCATCCTGCGCTGAGCGGCCTCAGCGGTTGATGAGCGCGTCGAGTCCGGCGGCGACGAGCAGGACGAGCACGCAGGCGCCGAGCCCGACCAGGACGTTGCCGCGCGCGACGGCACCGGCGCTGCGGCGATCGAGCCCGACGATCGCAAGCGACGCCGCCGACGGCGCCACGACTGCAATCGCGAGGGTCACCGCGACGATCTTCACCAGATCGGACAGCGGCAGGTAGTCGCCGAGCGAGAGCAGCGTCATGATGCAGCCGCCACCGCAGGAACGACGGACTTGTCAGGGAAGATCGGGTCGTCCTCGGGCGGGATCGCGTCGATCACGTTGCCGGCGTTCACGCTGCTGCGGCGCGCCCGCAGCGCCAGGAAGGTGGCCACCGCCAGGGCGAGCGCCCCGACGAGCGCCACCCCGACGGTGTCGCTCGGAGCCGCGCTGATCGCGCCCTCGGCGGCGGCGCCCATCAGGCCGGCCGCCGGGAGCGTCACGATCCAGGTGAGCACCATCCGCCGCACGACCAACCACTGCACGACGCCGCCGACGCGGCCGAGTCCGGCACCGACCACGCCGCCCGAGACCACCTGGGTGGTCGAGAGCGAGAACCCGAAGTAGGCCGACGAGAGGATCGTGGTCGCGCTCGCCGTCTCGGCCGAGAAGCCCTGCCCGGCCTCGACGTGGGTAACCTTGGTGCCGAGGGTGCGGATGACGCGCCAGCCGCCCGAGAAGGTGCCGACCGCCACCGCGGCCGCGCACGTCGCCTTGACCCAGAACGGCACCCCGGAGCCGGCCGCCAACTGCCCGCCGGCCACCAGTGTGAGCACGATCACGCCCATGGTCTTCTGCGCGTCGTTCGTGCCATGCGCGAGCGCAACGAGCCCGCTCGAGAGGATCTGGCTGCGGCGGAATCCGGTGCCCGCGCTCTCGTCGCCGACCGAGCGGGTCATCCGGTAGGCCAGCCGGGTGGCGACGAGGGCGGCGAGGCCGCACACGAACGGTGCGAGCAGCGCCGGGATCAGCACCTTGGCGGCGATGCCGCTCCAGACGACGCCGGCCGTGCCTTCGGAGGCGAGCACCGCCCCGACGACGCCCCCGACGAGCGCGTGCGACGACGACGACGGGATGCCGCCGTACCACGTGATCACGTTCCAGACGATCGCGCCGATGAGGCCCGCGAACACGACCGGCACCGTGATCGTCGTCTGGTCGACGATGCCGCTCGCGATCGTCGCGGCGACGGTGACCGAGAGGAACGCGCCGACGAAGTTCAGGATCGACGCCATGCCGACGGCCACCCGCGGTCGCAACGCTCGGGTCGCGATGGTGGTCGCCATCGCGTTCGCCGTGTCGTGGAACCCGTTGGTGTAGTCAAACACGAGCGCCGTCACGACCGTGACGACGACGAGCGTCAGCATTCGCCCTCCCCCTTGTGCGTCCCTACGCGTCGATCATCCATGATTTGCGGCCGTCTGTCATCCGTGACGACCCGAGATCATGTCGGTACGAACCCGTAGCGGCGCCCGGATCACCGGGCCGATCAGCCTTCGCGATCGTTCCGCAGGCCGTACTTGGCGACGATCCAGCTCGTCAGGAACGCGAACCCGGCCACGACGACCGACGACGGGACCGTGGTCGTCGCGCCGCCCGATCCGCTGCTGGTCACGATGTCCGGGCCATAGAGCGCGTCCGCGAACACCACCAGCCACACGACCGTGATGGCCAGCGACACCCACATCTCGCGGACCGCCACCATCGGCAGCCGGTGCCGCTCCCGATCGACCCGGGACGGCTCATGAGAGAAACTCGCCATGGGTACACCTCCCTTCGCAGGGATGATCGCAGGTGCCGGCGCCCGGGCCATCGGGGCGGGCGCGGATCATTCGCTGCGGCAATTGCGCAGCGCCTCTCGATGGCTGATCGACCATCTAGGCTCCACCCATGGCGAACCTGATCGACTCGGGCTGGGCGGCGTGGCTGCCCTTCGAGCTCGTCGACGCGCTCGAGGCACGCAACGGCCGGTCGGCCGAGCGGCGCGCGTTCCGGCAGCGGCTCGAGCGCGGGCCGAGCGAGGCCGACCGCGAGCGCTGGCAGCGCTTCGCGCTCGTGTGCCCGTCGCGGATCGATCTGCCGGACGAGGACGGGATCGGCGAGCAGGACGCCTACCGCGTGCTGGACGACCTCGGTCTGCTCGACGCGGACCCGGAGGCGGTCGAGCTCGTGCTCACGCTCGACCACGACGACGTGCTCGACCTCGAGCGGATCCGCGCGGCCCGCGACGTCGGCCCGATGGGCGCCTCGCCGGCGAGCCTCCCGGAGCTCTCAAACGTGCTCGGCGGCGGCAAGACCGGACGCAACGACCCGTGCCCGTGCGGTTCGGGCAAGAAGTTCAAGCGCTGCCACGGCGCCTGAGGCCGCCCAGTGCAGCGTGCGGGCTGCCGCGACGCGTCAGGCGGCGGCGGACGTCTGCGCCGGCAGGCGGACGCCCACCGTGTAGGCGCTTCGGTCCTGCCACACCTCGACGAGCGCGTCGTAGGCCGGCCGGCTCGAGTGCACGACGTGCAGGCGGCTGAAGCTCACGCCCTGCTTGCGTAGCTCGCCGTCGCAGTACTCGAGCACGCGCGCCTCGAGCGCCGCCCACTCGCGGCGGTCGGCGGACTTGCTGGGGGAGGGCTTGGGTGTGGCCATGGCTCCTGACCTCCATCGGCAGAACCGGGCCGGTTGACAAGCACCACGTGTCCCGGATCTCGCCGCTCCGGCCCTGGGACGGCCGGAGCGGCGAGCCGAGATCCTCTACGCCCGCGTGTCGACGCGAACGCTCGTGCTCAGCGGATCGCGCGCCTTGTCCGTGTCGCCGTGGGCCCCGTCGACGTCGCCGTCGTGATCGGGGTCCTTCGGCCTCGCGGCCTGCTGCGCAGCCTGGTGGATGTGCAGCGTCTGTGCGGCCGCGCCGCTGATCGGGTTCGTCATGCCGTGCTCCTGCGTTGCGTGGGTGCCTGCCCGCTTACGTCATCGGCCGGCCGCCCGCGGACTTGCGCGGCCGGCCGCGCTCGGATTGGAGGCGCGTTGGGCGCCCGCCAGCGCTCCGCCTAGAAGAGCGGCCCGCGCAGGTAGACGTGCGCGAACCCGTTCACGGCCGGCAGCACCAGGTTCGTCGAGCCCGAGACGAACGCCACGAACCGCGCGCCGGGGGTCATGGCGAAGCCGTCCTCCTGGAACTTGCCGACGCCGCGGTTCGCCTGCGCGCCCGCGGCGGTGCGGTCGACGCGGTACGTCCGCCCGCTGCGGCGGTCGTGGATGAAGATGTCGGCGGCGTGGTTCGTGTCGCTCCTGACCAGGTTCGACGCCGTCGACGCGAACACGCGATAGCGGCCGCCGGAAGAGATCGCAAGCGCCTGGCCGTCGCCGTTTGCCTCGCCGCGCGGCCCGACGTCGACGCGGCTCGTGGTGCCTCGCCGGCGATCGCGTACGAAGACGCCGAAGTGCCCCATGGTGTTCGCCGGTCCCAGGTTCGTCGCCCGCGACGAGAAGATGACGTAGCGCCCACCCGGCGAGATCCCGCCGGCGAGGCTCGTGTTGTTGCCAGGCACACCGCCGGGCGACCGGCTGATCAGCGTCGTCGTTCCGCGGCTGACGTTGCGGACGTAGACCTGGAACGTGTCGCCCGGGCTGCCCGAGGGGCCGGCGTCCAGGCCGAACGTGATCAGGTTCGCGTTCGCCGACATGCCGCCGAACGACAGGTTCTTGAGGTCGCTGCCGAGGCCGCAGCAGCTGACGCGCACCAGGTGGCCGGTGTGCACGTCGATGCGCACGAGCGGCCCCGCGAGGGCCGCGGTCACCAGGTAGCGGCCGTGCTCGGAGAGCGCGACCAGCTCGGGGTTTTGGATGCGCTTGACGACCCGCGTCGTGCCGCTCGTGCGGTCGCGGATGAAGAGGCAGTCGGGCGCCTGGCCGGGCACGCAGCCGCTGCCGGCGACGAGGTTCGACGAGTCGGACTCGAAGGCGACGAAGCGGCCGTCGCCGGACATGGCCAGAGGGCCGAAGCTGTCGCCGTTTGCGTGGGCGTTGCCCGGCCCGACGTCGATCCGCGTCGTCGTGCCGGTGGCGACGTTGCGCACGAACACGTCGCGCATGCCGTTCGTGTCGCCCGCGACCAGGTTCGTCGCCGACGAGGCAAACGCGATCAGACGGCCGTTGGCCGACATCGCGATGCCGGCCCCATCGGTGTCGCGGTTCCCCACCGCGTCGCCCGTCGAGACGTCGACGCGGACGGTGTGCCCGGCCGGCGCCGCGCCCGCCGTCGCCGCCATCGACCCGGCGGCGACGAGGACAGCGATCCACACCGGTGCTCGTCCAAAGCGCATCTTGCCCGTCTCCTGGGCGGACGATAGCAAGCAACCGCACAAGTCGCGGCGGCACGGTCAGGCGGTCGAGGCACCCCGCCCGGCGTCAAGCCGAAACGCCCACCAGAGCACGGTCAGCTGCATCACGGCGCCGATCGCGTCGGCCACGATCAGCGGCATGTTGCCGAGCGAGAGGCCGTACGTGAACCAGATCATGTAGCCGCCCGCGCCGATCATGACGTAGGTGCGCGAGAGGCTTGCCGACGAGCCGGCCCGGCGCATGCGGACGATCTGGAGCGAGGGCGAGAGCGACGAGATCACGCCGTAGACGGCGGCGATCATGGCGAGCTGGTTCGTGAGGCTGGTGAGCATGGTTCCCGGTGGATTCGTGGGTGTGCGCGAGACGTTCTGATATGAACATCGGCAGTTCTCCGGATGTTTCGATGCTCAAGTCGTCAACGACAACGCAATCCCAACAATGCACACTAAATTCGCAGTATCCGTTCTGAAACCACTCTCCCATGCGCGCGTGATCCCATCCGGAGGATGCGCGTGCGGCCAGCCGTGAGAGAGTGGGCGCGTGAACGGCCTTCTGCCCCAGATCCTCGCGAACGGCATCGGCATCGCGGCGGCGCCGTGGTGCATCATCGGCGTCATCCTGCTCCTCAGCGGGCCGAACCCGCTGCGCCGGGCAACGGCGTTCCTGGTCGGGGCGGCGACGACCATGGTCGTCATCTACGCCGTGTGCTCGGCCGCCGTCGGGCGCATCTCGATCGCACCTCCCGCGTCTGGGTCGTCGGACCTCGGCTGGGTGAAGCTCGCGGCCGGCCTCGCGCTGCTCGCCTTCGGGATCTGGAGCTGGCGCCGGCCGGCGAAGCCGTCGAGCAGCCCGCGCTGGCTCGGCATGATCGACGGCCTCACCGTCGTCACATCGTTTCTGGTCGGGCTCGTCATGCCCAACCCGATCTTCGCCGCCGCGGGGTCGCTCGATATCCTCAAAGCCGACGTGAGCACCGGCGCCGAGGCCTTCTGGCTGCTCCTGCTGATCGCCACGTCGCTCTCGTCCATGATCACGCCGGCCGTGCTCTACGCACGCTCACCGGTCACGACGGCCGTGCGGCTGGCCGGCTGGAAGGAGTGGCTTGCGCTCCACAGCGGCACGATCCTGACGGTGATGTGCATCGGCTACGGCGCGCTCGTCACGTTCAACAGCCTCGGTGCGGTCGCCTGACGTCGGTGTCGCTCGCGCCGTCGAGCCACGTGGTCTCCGTGCGTCCCGCGGGGCTGATGCTCGTCATCAGCAGCCGCCCGGCGCCCGTGTTCGTGTACCGGAGCTCGAGCCGCTCTTCGCTGCGCAACGGCCGTACGGGCACGATCACGGTCGACGCCCGCCGTCCGCAGCGTGAACCTCGACGGCGAGCCGCTCACGTGCGCACCGGCCGCCGAGGTGCCCTACAGCGGCCACTCTGCTGTGAGAATTTTCCAGCCTGACGTCGCTGACCTGCGATAGACTCGCCCGCGTAATCCGACAAGGCGGGGGGTACACACGTGAAGAGAGCGGGACTCACGCTGATCCTGGCCGGCGCCGCGATGGCGCTCATGGCGGCACCGGCGCTGGCAAAGACGCACAACGTCTGGCCGGGACACTCCATTCAGCGGGCGGTGAACCACGCCAAGCCGGGCGACACCGTCCTCGTCCACCACGGCACGTACCACCAGACCGTGGCGATCACCACGAACGGCATCAACCTGGTCGGACACCGGGTGACGCTGCTCCCGCCCGCCCACCCGACGGGCCTGTGCGCCCAGGTGAGCGCGCCGACGGTCAGCGGCATCTGCGTGTTCGGGAGGTTCGACGCGCAGGGCAACCCGGACACCACCGCGCCCGCGCGCGGAAACCGCATCTCGGGCTTCCGGGTCGAGCACTTCAGCGGCGAGGGGATCTTCCTCTTCAATGTCGCCGGGACGCGCGTCACCCACGACATCGCCGCCTGGAACGGCGACTACGGGATCGTCGGGTTCGTCCAGCACGGCGGCCGCTACCTGTGGAACATCTCGCACGACAACGGCGCTCCGGGCTTCTACCTCGGCGACTCGCCGCACGCGAACTACGTGATCGCGCACAACGTCTCATTCCGGAACGAGTTCGGGATCTTCGTGCGCCACTCCGCGCACGGCGTCGTCCGCGACAACACGGTGTGGGGCAACTGCATCGGCGTGCTCTTCCTCGACGACGGCCAGCCCGGCGGCGAGCACAACCTCGTGCTCGCGCACAACAGGTCGATCGCAAACGACAAGGCCTGCGCCGCCAGCGACGAAGGGCCGGCCACATCGGGCGTCGGCGTGGTCTTCCTTGGTGCGCAGCACTCGGTGGCACGGAACAACGTGATCCGCAACAACGTCGCCACCGGTCCGTCGCCGTTCTCCGGCGGCCTCGTGGTGGCATCGGCGAAGCCGCTCAGCGGCGGCCAGGACGCCGCGTTCGACACGATCACCGGCAACCACCTCTCCGGCAACCAGCCCGACGACATCATCTGGGACGGCGCCGGAACCGGGAATGTGTTCTCCGGCAACACCTGTGCCACGTCCAGCCCGAGCTGGATCTGCAGCTGACACCCTGACCAGGTGCGCCCGGCCCCGGCCAGACCGGGGCCGGGCGCACCTGCACGCCGGCGGCTGGTAATGTCGCCCGCGATGAGGATCGCCGACGCCGAGCAGCGCACGATCGAGGTGACCGGGGGGAAGGTCTGGGCCGCGCGGCTCGGGCCTGACGACGGCACGCCGGTGCTCATCCTGCACGGCGGCCCGGGCGCCGCCTCGTACTACATGGAGCCGCTGGCCGAGCGGCTCTCCGAGCACCGGCCGGTGATCGTCTACGACCAGCTCGGCTGCGGCCGCTCCGAGCAGCCCGACGACACGTCCCTGTGGACGGTCGACCGCTCCGTCGAGGAGCTCGACCAGGTGCGGGCGGCGTTCGGGCTCGGCCGCTGCCACCTCCTGGGACAGTCGTGGGGCGGGTGGCTCGCCATCGAGTACATGGCCCGGGAGCCGTCCGGGATCGACCGGCTCGTGCTCGCGAGCACGTCGGCGAGCATTCCGCAGTTCATGGCCGAGGCGCGCACGCTGATCGAGGCGCTGCCGGAGCCGCACCGCACCGTCCTGATCGAGCTCGGCGCGAAGGGCGAGTACGACCACCCCGACTACCAGGCCGCCGTCGACGTCTTCTACCACCGCCACCTGTGCCGGGCCGACCCGTGGCCGGAGGCGCTCGTCCGCTCGGGCGAGCAGATGGACGGGAACCAGGTCTACCTGACGATGAACGGGCCGACCGAGTTCGACGTCATCGGCCGCCTGCGCGAGTGGGACCGCACGGCAGACCTGCCCCGCATCACCGTGCCGACGCTCGTCACATGCGGCCGCTACGACGAGATCACCCCGGCCTGCTCCGAGACGATCACCCGCGGCCTCCCGGACGCGCGCATGCACGTGTTCGAGCGCAGCGCGCACATCGCCCACCTCGAGGAGGGCGAGGCCTACGCCGCGCTCGTCGAGGAGTTCCTCTCGGCGTAGCCCGGCCGGTGGTCGCGCGGCGGGCACCTGCCGCGTATGGTGAAGTCATGGACCCGACGCCTGCAGGGGACGGCTCGGCCGCGCCCGTGACGGAGCGCTGGTGGCTGCTGCTCGTCGCCGCGGCCGCATGCACGACCCTGTACCTGGGCTCGACCGTGTCGGCGTACCTGCTGTCGGAGCTCGGTGGGCGCACGCTGATCGGTGCGGTCGCCGGGATGGTCGCGATCGCCGCGCTCTCGCTGGTCAACGTGCGGCTGTCCTCGGCGCTCGCCTATCCCCACGGCGGCATCCCCGCGGCGATCATCGGCCGGGCCCGCTCGCATCGGGTCGGGTCAGCCGTGACCGCGCAGATCGCCTTTCTGGTCGTGATCTCGCCGCTCTTGACCGTGCTCGGGAACTCGGTCGGCTTCCACGGCACCACGAACCTCGCCCTGCACCACCGCCCGGCCGCGATCGTGCTCCTGCTGACGTGGATCGCCGTCGTGATCGCACCGTGGATGGAGGAGGTGTCGATGCGCGGCTTCCTGCTCTCGGGCCTGTGGGCACGGGTCGGGTTCTGGCCGGCCGCGATCGCCTCGTCGCTCGTCTGGGCCGGCCTGCACGGCGTGTCCGGGGTGCTCGTGCCGTTCACCGTCGAGGGCATCGTCCTGTGCTGGATCCGCCGGCGCACGGGCTCGATCCGCACCGGCATCGCCCTGCACGCGTTCCAGAACACGGTCGCGTCGCTCGCAAGCGGCGCCGGCCTGCTCGTCCTGCCGGGGGTGGTCGCGATCGTCGTCAGCCTGGCTGCCACCCGCGAAGGCGCGCCGGACGCGACCGCACGGGCCGTCGCGCGGGCGCTCCAACGGGCCGGCCGGGCCGCGGAGGCGCTCGCCGGCCGGATCGCCGGGACACGGCTGCGGCCCGCGATCTGGATCGGCGCGGGCGCCGCGCTGTCGGCGGGACTCGTGCTCGAGGCGGCCGCGCTCGAGCTCGGGCCTCGGCGGCGGAGCGATCCTCACGTCGGGCCGGCTCGTGATCGTCGCGCTCTCGCTGCCGCCGCTCGCGTGGCTGCTCCTGAGCGCCAGAAGCGCCTGGGGCGCGCCCGCGGCGGGCTGCGTGGCCGGCGCCGCCGGCTGCGTGCTCGTGATCTCGGCCCGCATCGGCATCCTCGTCGGCAGCGCGACGCTCGTCCCGCTCGTGGGCCTCGGCTACACCATGGTCGGCTTCGGACTGCTCGGGCTCGCGACCGCGCCGGTGGACGTGCGGGCGCGCATCGGCGCCGGGGCGGCCGGGCTGCTGCTCGTCGCCACGCTCACGCCGGTGCCGTACCTGACCACGTCGCCGCACGCCATGATCGACCAGTCGCTCGTCACGTCGCTCGGGGCGGCGGCCGCGATCGTCTCGGTCGGGCTCACCCTGCGCCGCCCCGCGGCCCCGCAGGCGCGCGCTCCGTGGCGCGCGGCCGGCGCATCGGCTATGCCTCCGGCGTGACGCCGGACTCAACCTCGCGCTGGTCGATCCGCTCCGAGCGCTCGCTGCTCTGCATCGCATCGACCGGGTCGGTGCTCTCGATCGGCTCGGTCGGGTCGGTGTGCTCGGTGGGCTCGATCGGCAGCGCCTGCTCGCTGTGGTCGGTGGGGTCGTTCGCCTCGGTCGGCTCGGCGCTCTCGGCCCGCTCGCGCTGGTCGCTGCTCTCCGACCGGTCGTACGACGCCGTGCAGGGCTCGCGCGACGCGCACACGCGAGCGCTCGGCCTGCGGGCCACCCAGATCATGGCCGGCGTGGCGGCGATCGCACTCGCCGGGCGCCTGCTCGAGGCCCGCCGACGCGGCTGAGTCTAGCCCGTCTGCAGGTCGCGGCGGGCGAAGCGCTCCACCCCGGCCACCGCCGCCAGGGCGGCGACCGCGAGCATCACCGCGGTGCCGCGGCGGTCGGCCGCCACGAGCGGCACCTGGGTGACGTGGTGAAACGGCGAGATCGTGAGCAGCCACCACGGGGCGCTCACGAGCGCGCCGACGAGCTCCCACAGGAACGCGACCCCGATCAGCACGAACGCCGCGCCCGGGCTCGGCCGCGGCGCCCATGCGAAGAGCAGCACGCCGAGGCCGAGGAAGAGCAGCGAGACGGCGATGCAGTTGGCGCCGGCGGCGATCATCTGGGCGAAGCCGACGCCGCCGCCCGTGACGGCCGCCCCCGCCCATGCGAGCGCTCCCAGGCCCAGCGCCAGGAGCACGGTCGTCGCCCCGGCGACGGCGAGCCGCCCGCCGATCCACGACCGCCGCGCCACCGGCAGCGCGAAGAGCGTCTCGAGCCGGCCCGACGACTCCTCGTCGCGCAGGCCGCCGACGTGACTCGCCGCGAAGAGGGCGACGATCAGGGCGAAGAGCGCGAACACCGTCGCCAGGTAGCCGGCGGCGGTGGTGATGTGCAGGCCATAGGTGTGGATCGACACCTTCCGGATCTCGGTGGTGACGCTGTGCGCGAAGGCGCCGAGCGCGAACGCGAGCAGCCCGGCGCCGCCGAGCCAGGCCAGGAGCGACGGCAGCTCGGAGCGCAGCGCAGCCTCGGTGGGCGAGCCGAGCAGCGTCGTGCGCGACCGCACGTCGGCCCGCGGGCGCAGCACGCTCGAGCCGACGTCGCGGCGGCGGGCGATCACCATCGTCACGGCCACCACCGCCGCCGTCGCCGCGGCGAACAGGGCGAGCACGGCCGGGTCGGCGCCGGTCACCGGCCGCAGCTGCTCGACCCAGCCGATCGGCGTCGCCCAGCGCAGCCAGGCGAGCCCGTGGCCGATGTCGGCGGCGATGCGCAGGAACACCGCGACGGCGAGCACGCCGCCCGCGAGCGCCTGGGCCGAGCGGCGCGTCGGCGCGATCTGGGACGCGAGCGCGCCGAGCGCCGCAAACAGGGCGGCGGGCGCCATGATCCCGGCCGCGACGAGGGCCGCCTGCCCGGTCGTCATGTCGCCGGAGAGCGTCGCCGAAAGCACCAGGGCGACCGCGATCGCCACCCACATGGCCGCGCACTCGAGCGCGAGCGCGCACAGCACGGCCGCGAGCGCGCCGCCGCGCCCGACGGCGCCCGCGAGGACGAGCTCGTAGCGGCCCTCGTCCTCCTCTCCCCGCAGCGCGCGCACCGCGGCAAAGAGCGCCCAGGCCGATGTCAGGATCGCCGTCATCGCCGTCACCCGGAACTCGACGTAGCCGCCGACGCTCGCCAGGTCGTGCGGGATGCCGTAGAAGAGGCGCAGCGCGATGTTGTCCGAGAACGCCCGCGCGAACTCCTGCCGGGAGGCGACCGTCGCGTAGGTCTGGCGGTAGCCGATCACGTTTGCGAGCGCGTACAGCACGGCGATCAGCGCGAACACCGTGAAGCGCACGCGCTCGCCGCGCAGGGCGTGCAGGACGAGCGTCCTAGCCGGGGACGGAGACACCCTCGGCACGGCGGTCGTAGTGGGCCAGGAACAGCTCCTCGAGCGTCGGCTCGCGGCTGACGAGGGCGACGACGCCCGTCCCGGCCAGACGGTCGACCAGGGGCCCGACCGGCCCGTGCACGTCGAAGCGGAGCGCGTTCGCGCCGACCGCGGTCGCCGTGATGCCGTCGGGCAGCGCGAGGCTCGGCGGCGGCCCGTCGAACGTCGCCTCGACCACCCGCGCGGACAGGTGGCGCAGCTCGGCGAGCGTGCCCTCCTCGACCAGCCGGCCCTCGCGCAGGATCCCGACCCGGTCGCACAGCGCCTCCACCTCGCTCAGGATGTGCGACGAGAGGAACACCGTCTGGCCGGCCGTGCGGGCCTCGGCGACCGTGTCCCGGAACGCCGCCTCCATCAGCGGGTCGAGCCCGCTCGTGGGCTCGTCCAGCACGAGCAGGTCGGGCCGGGCCGCGAACGCGGCGATCAGCTGGATCTTCTGCCGGTTGCCCTTGGAGTAGTCGCGCACGCGCTTGGCCGGATCGAAGGCGAAGCGCTCGATCAGCTCCCGCCGGTAGGCGGCGTCGGTGCCGCCGCGGACGCGGGCGAGGAACTCGAGGCACTCGAGGCCGGTGAGCGCCGGCCACAGCATCGGCTCGCCGGCGACGAACGCCACCCGGCGGTGGGCGCGCACCGGGTCGTGCCAGGCGTCGACTCCGAACACGGCGACGCTGCCGGCGCTCGGCCGCTGCAGGCCGAGCACGAGCCGGATCGTCGTGGTCTTGCCGGCGCCGTTCGGGCCGAGGTAGCCGTACACCTCGCCGGCGGGGATGGCGAGATCGAGCGAGTCGAGCGCGACCGTGGTGCCGTAGCGCTTGCCCAGCCCCGACGCCCGGATGGCAACGGCGTCATCGTGTCGCGCTGCGCCCATCGAGCGCAGCCTACCCCGGGCTCCGCGGGCCCTGACATCCGTGCGCCACCCCACTTGACGGGCGCGGCAGAAGCTAGGCGGCGTGCTCGCGGTCGAGCGCGAGCTCGTCCGGGCCGTAGAACCGCTCGGCGACCGGGCGCGTCGTGCGGATCACGGCGGCCGCCTCGGCGGGCGACAGGCGATCGCGCCAGGCCCATGCGTTCGCCGAGCTCTCCATCGGCTGGTACGCGGTCTTGGCCATCCCCACCCGCCCCCACGGGTTGCGGCGGGCGCCGGGGCCGGCCATGCTGCCCGTCTGCACCGCCTTGCGGGCCCGCTCGTTGAACGGCAGGCCGAGCCGCTCGTACAGGTCGCGGAAGCCGGCGACGGGGTTCGTGGCCAGATCCTCGTAGCGCACCATGATGAAGTCCGGGTGGCGGTCGAGCTGCTGGGCGATCGAGGTGTGGACCAGCGAGCCACAGGAGCGCGCCGTGTGCGATCGGGTCGAGCGGCTGGCCGGCGGCCCGCTCGAGCTCGTCCGCGTGCTCGCTCAGGTAGCGGTGCACGAGCTCGGGCTGGGAGGCGATGTCGGGCAGGTTGTCGCTCCAGCCGGAGCCGATCCGCTTCAGGCTCGACACGATGCCGGCGGGGTGGCGCACGAGCATGACGACGCGGCAGTCGAGCCGCTCGGCGAGCCACTCTGCGGTGAAGACCATGTACGGGTCGTCGATCAGCGGGCGCAGCCCGCGCGCGCGGCCGTACGTGAACGCCGCCAGGTACTTGGCCGCCTTGGCCAGGTCGTAGACGCCGTGGTTCGTGCGCAGCTCAGCCGCGAGGTCATACCGCAGCTGGAGCATGTCGCGGAATCCCGGCAGGTGGTCGGCCTCGTTGTGCGGGCCGACGTGCTGATAGGCGAGCGGCGGGGGCACGCGCAGGATGCCCGGGGTGAGCCCAGGGGGGTGGCGGCGGTTGAACGGCTCGTTGACGTGCACGACACCGCCGCCGCCCTCGATCATCTTGGCGACCCAGCTGCCTCCGGAGCGGTGCATGCCCGTGAGCAGAATCGGTGATCTCATACGCCCAGTGCGCCCTTCACGTCGCCGTCATCGACCTCGGAACACGCCGACATTAGGGATCCGAGGTTGCTCGTCCATTGGACACGCTCTCGCAAATTCAGTCAACCCGGCCCCGGCCCTTGGCGACCGGCCGGTGGTGCAGTACCCTGTCACCGTCCCGGGGCGAGTTGCGGCGCCATGGTAGCGGGACAGGGGCAAGAAGGGGGTCGCTTGTGAAGGGCACGAGCCCAACCCGGTTTGCGGTCATGACGTCCGCGCTGCTCGCGTGCCTCATGCTCGGCGTCCTCGCGGGAGTGAGCGCGGGCGGCGCGCAGTCGTCGCACGTGCTCCAGGTCGAGACGGTGACCACGCGCGGCCAGGGGCGCCCCGTGCAGGCGGCGGCGCGCACCGTCATCACCACCGTCGTGCACCGGGTCAAGGTCAGGGTGAAGGTGCCGGTCACGGTGACCGTGACGGCGGCCGCACCGCCCGCACCGCCCGCGCAGGCGCCTGGTAAGCCGAAGCCAAAGCCCGCGCCCAACCACCACCACCACGGCCCCGGCCCCGGCAACGACCAGGGCGGAGGCAAGGGCCCCGGCCAGGGCGGCGACGGCGGGTGAGCGGGATCTGGATCTACGCCGCGGTGGCCGCGCTGCACGTGCCCGGCATCGCGCTGCTCGCCCTGCTCCTGCGCGACCTGGGCCGGAACGACCCGCCCGACAGTCCCGAGCCGCCCGGGGGCTCCGGCGGCGGCCCGCCGCGCGGCTGGCGCTGGCAGCGGCGGCGCGGGCGCGACCCGGGCCCGCGTCGTGCCCGCGCGCGGCGCGTTTGACCGCCGTCCGCGGCGTTACATAGAGTTGCCCACGCCGCCGCGGCCCGGCGACGGCCAAGCCGTACTCGAGGAGGTTGCGCATGGTTGCGACGAGCCTTGATCCGCGCCCACCCGCGCTGCCGCGGTGAGCACTCCGGCGGTCGGCCAGCGCGCGATCCGGGGGCGCATCGTGACCATGGACGGCGCGGCCACGGTCATCCCCGACGGCATTGTCTACATCGCCGGCACGACCATCGCGGCCGTCCTGCCGGCCGCCCAGGCCGCGCCGGCCGGGTTCGACGGCGTGCGCCCGCTGCGCACCGGCGGCACCGTGTACCCGGGCCTGATCGAGCTGCACAACCACCTGAGCTACAACTGCCTCCAGCTGTGGCGGGTGCCGCGCCCGTTCGGAAACCGCGGCCAGTGGTCGGTCGGGCCCGACTACCGGCGCCTGATCAGCGGCCCGATGCAGGTGATCGGAAAGACACCTGCGCTCGTGCCGGCGCTCGTGCGCTACGTCGAGGCCAAGTGCCTCGTCGCCGGCGTGACCACGAGCCAGGGCATCGCCCTCTACAGCGACGCCGGCATCCGCCGCTTCTACCGCGGCGTCGTGCGCAACGTCGAGGAGCCCGACGACGCGGCCCTGCCGGCGGCGGCGAGCCGCATCCCCGACGTCCTGGCCGGCGACGTGACCGCGTTTGCGGCCGAGCTCGCCCGCGACAACCGCCTGCTGCTGCACCTGGCCGAGGGCACCGACGACTCGGCCCGGAGCCACTTCCAGGCGCTGCAGCTGCCGGACAAGAGCTGGGCGATCTCGGATCACCTGATCGGGATCCACAGCGTCGGCCTGCACCCCGAGGACATCCCGATCTTCGCCCAGCACGGCGGGTCGATGGTGTGGTCGCCGCTCTCCAACCTGCTGCTCTACGGCGCCACCGCCCACGTCGACGTCATGCGGGCGAACAACGTGCCCATCGGCCTGGGATCCGACTGGTCGCCGTCGGGGAGCAAGAACCTGCTCGGCGAGCTCAAGGTGGCGCGGCTGGTGAGCGCGAACGCTGCGCAGGGGCCGATCTTCTCCGACCAGGAGCTGGTCGCGATGGTGACGACGACGGCCGCGCGCATGCTCGGCTGGGACGCCGCCATCGGCTCGCTCGAGGCGGGCAAGCGCGCCGACCTGATCGCCGTCGGCGGCACCACGGCCGACCCGTACTCCGGCCTCGTCGACGCCACCGAGCGCGACCTGGTGCTCGTCATGATCGGCGGCACCGGCTGCGCCGGCCAGCCGCACCTGATCGAGCCGTTCACCGCGACCGGCGAGAAGGTCACGATCGGCGGCCGCTCGCGGCTGTTGAACTTCGCCCTGGCAGACGCCGACCCGGACGTCGGGCTCGTCAGCCTGGCGCAGGCGCGCTCGACGCTCCAGGACGCGCTGGCAAACCTCGTCTCGCTCGCCCGCGCGCTCGAGCCCCACGTCGTCGGCGCGGTGCCGGGCGTGGTGCGGCCCGAGCCGCGCGTGCCCGGACCGCGGCTCGCGCTGGACGAGATCGAGCACACCGGCATGACGATGCGAAACGACGTCCACGACGGCGTCGGGGTGGTGCCGGCGGCGGGCCTGCTGGCCGCCCAGCCGCCGCTCTCGACGGTGCTCGGCCCGCTCACCCTGGACGGCCTCACGGTGGCCGACGATCCCGCGTTCATGGCGACGCTGCAGGCCGAGCAGAATCTGCCCGCCTACCTCGCGCCCGCGCTTGCCGCCGCCTACGCGAGGGCGCCGGCATGACGACCACCCCACCCCAGGCGTTCGACCCCGGCTACGGCGACGACCCGTGGCGCAGCCTCGTCGCGGCCGCTCCCGGCACCGACGTCTACCCGGTGGCGGACTTCCGCACCGAGTGGGGACCGATCTTCCATCGCGGCCGGCTCGACGGCAGCGCGCGGCTGCTCGTCATCGGCCAGGACCCGGCCGAGCACGAGGCGATCGCACGCCGGATCCTGATCGGCGAGGCCGGGCAGCGCGTGCAGGGCTTCCTGTCCAAGCTCGGCCTCGAGACGAGCTACGTCATGGTGAACACCTACCTGTACAGCGTCTACGGGCAGACCGCCGGCAACGCCCATGCCACCGACCCGGCCATCGCCGCCTACCGCAACAGCTGGCTGGACGCGCTCGTGCTCGGCCGCGGCGTGCAGGCGGTGGTCGCGTTCGGGACGCTCGCGGACACCGCCTACCACACGTGGGCGGCCACGCAGCCCGCGGCGGCCGCCGGACTCGCGTACCAGCACGTCATGCATCCGACCGCCCCGATCAGCGGCTCGGGCGGCGACCCGACCAAGCTCGCGGAGCTGACGAAGGTCATGCTGGCCGGCTGGAACACGGCCCTGCGCGCCCTCCGCCCGGTGGTGACGCCCGACGGCACGCGCGCGTCGCTCTACTCCTCGAGCGGGGCGCTGCGGGCGTCCGACGACGTCGAGATCCCGGCCGGAGACATGCCTGCGGGACTGCCGGCGTGGATGCGCTCGCTCGAGAACTGGGCCTCGCGCACCGGCTCGTCGACCGACGCCAAGCGGGCGACGATCGCGGTGGTCGTGCCGACGGATCTGCGTCCGTGGTCGTGACCGGCCGGTGCGGCTCGACCCCGACCAGGCCCGCGCGCGCTTCGTCACCGCCGCGGTCGCGCGGCTTGCGACCGTGCGCCCGGACGGCGCGCCGCACATCGTGCCGGTCTGCTTCGCGGTCGCGGAGGGCACGATCTACACGGCGGTCGACGGCAAGCCGAAGCGCACGACCGACCTCGCCCGCCTGGCCAACATCGCCGCCGAGCCGCGCGTGGCGCTGCTCGCCGACCGCTACGACGACGACTGGACGCGCCTGTGGTGGGTGCGGGTCGACGGCGACGCCCGCGTCGTGACCGACGCGACCGAGCGCGAGCGCGCGCTCGCGGCCCTTCGAACCGCCTATTCCCAATACGCCGCGACCCCGCCCGGAGGCGCCGTCGTGGCCGTCCAGCCGCGCCGCTTCAGCGGCTGGAGCGCGTGACCCGGCGGCGGATCGCTTGCCACGGACGTGACGAGGGGTTCCCGCCGACGGGATTATCGGGTACCGTTCCCTGCACACGAGTCGGGGTAGGTCTCTGTGGGAGTGTTTGCAAAGGTCATGCTGGCCATCGCCATCCTGGTGGCGAACGGCGTTCTGCTCTTCGTGATCCTGCGGTTCCTGCTCTGGCTGGCCTTCCCCGGCCGGGGCGCCGAGGACGAGGACGCCGAGGCCGTGAAGCCGGTGTTCGCGGCCGGGGGCGCGGGTGGCGCCGCCGTGGCAGCCGCCGAGCTGGCCCCGATCGCGACCGGCGCGGCCGTACCCCCGGCACCGCCACCGGCACCGCCGACCGGCGGGCCACCGGCGCTCGTGCCGGTGGGCCGCATGCGGGCGCGGGCCTACCCGCACAGGCTCCTGATCGGCCTGCCGGTGATCCTGGCGCTCTTCGCCGGCGGCGTGTGGCTCGGCAGCGTCGTCGGCGGCTCGGGCAGCGCGGCTGCCGCGACGCGCACAGTCCGCGTGACCGGCAGCGTGATCACCGTGAACCACACGACGGAGGTGCGCGTGCCCGCTCAGAAGGTGCGGGTCAAGGGGACGCTCGTATCGGTGCCCGCGACGACCGTGCACCTGCCGTCGCAGATCGTCACGAACACGATCCGCACGACGCACACGACCGTGATCAGACTCCCCGGGCAGACCCGCACGACCACGACGACCATCGCGATCCCGACCACGGTCCTCGTAACGGGCACGACCGTCACCTCGACCGAGACGACGACGCTGACGGTCACGACGACCGACACCAACTCGACGTCGACGACGACGTAGGCGCGGCGCGATGAGCGTCCTCGTCCTCGTGCACATGCGGGGGAACACCGACAAGTTGCTCGAGGCGTCCGACCGCCTCGCCGAGACGTTCGGGATGCCCACCGGGCTCAGCGCGCAGGTGACCGCGCCCACCGACGAGGGCATCGTGCTGATGCAGGTGTGGGACTCCGAGGAGCACCGCCGGCAGGCGAACGAGGATCCGCGCAACCGTGACGCCCTGCAGGCGAGCGGGCTGCTGCGCGAGACGCTGTCGGGCTCGGCCGAGGTCTACGAGACTGACCGGGTCCGGTTCGCAGACGTGGTCGCCGCCCCGCGGCCGCGCCGCAAGCGCACCCCGCGCCCCAAGGCCGCGGCAGCGCCCGGCGATACGATGTGACCCACCCGCGGGCGTAGCTCAATGGCAGAGCAAGAGCCTTCCAAGCTCCAGACGGGAGTTCGATTCTCCTCGCCCGCTCTCTCTCCGCATCGGCCCCGGCGGTCGTGAGCGACGCGTCCCAGGCCGCTCACACCCGCTTCTCCCGCCTGTCTCCGCGCCAGCGAGCGGGGGGCATGCCGTAGCGGCGCTTGAACGCACGGCTGAACGCCGCCTCCGACGAGTAGCCGACCTTCTCCGCGACGAGCGTGACCGGAAGGGAGGTGTCGCGGAGCAGGTCGGTGGCGGCGTCCAGGCGTACGTGCGCGAGATATGTGGCCGGCGGCTTCCCGACGCGAGCGGCGAACCGCGCAGCGAACGCCGACCTCGACAGGCTGCACGTCGGGCCAGCTCCCCGACGGTCCAGTCGTGGCCGGTATCGCGATGGATCGCGCTCAGGGCCAGACCGATCTGCGGGTCGAGCGCACCGGCCAGCCAGTTCGGCTCGGCAGCGGTGCCGGCGGCCCAGACCCGCAGGATCTGGATGAAGAGCAGATCGAGGATGCGGGCAACCATCACCGCCGATCCCTGTGACGGCGATTGCATCTCGATGACGAGCATCCTGCGGGCGACCTCGAGCCCCTCGAGCGCTTCGCCGCGGGCGTCGCGCAGGATGATCACGGCCGGCAGGCTGGCGAGCAGGTGGCTCGCCTGCGGGTCGCCGATGGTGAACGTTCCGCAGAGCCAGCGCGCCGGTGCGGGTGCGGGCACGTCGTCCTCGGACGCGTCCCCGATGTGGTGCGGGTCGCCGCGCGGGATCAGGATGACGTCGCCTCGGCCCACGCGATCGCCGTGCGTGTCGCCGTCGATCCGAAGCACGAGCTCGCCCTCTTCGACGATATGCAGGGCGCCGGTCTCGGCAACGCCGATCGAGAACGTCCGCGGCGGGGCGTGGGCGACGATCCGCTCTCCGGTCAGACGGACGCTCCGGAGCAGCTCCGAGAGCAGGTCGTGCGGCCGGCCGTCGGCGTCGCGGCCGACCTCGGCGTCGTTCAGCGCTGGACGATCGGCAAAGTCTTGCGGCGGTTCGGGCAGGTCAGACGGCGTCATGGACGATCGGCAAGATGTTCCGGCGGCGCGGTCATTGTCCCTGCCGGTTCGGCGAACTACGCTCGACGAGCAGTGAGCGCAGCGACCAGACGGACGGGCTTGGGACCATGACCAAACCTATCCGATCGTACTGACGTGACGCGACCAGAGAGGGAATGAACCATGAGCTCGACAGCCGGGCAGCACCAGCCCACCAAGATCACCTTCGTCTATTCCAACCCCACCGACCCGGCCGCATTCGAGGCGGCGTACCCCGAGCAGCTTGCGCTGGCCCGGAGGCTCCCCGGCCTGACCAGGCTGCAGGCGTCGAAGGTCTGGCCCAAGGAGGACGGGAGCCCGACCCCGGCATACCGGCTGCTGGACCTGTACTTCGCCGACTACGCCGCGGCCAGCAAGGCCGCCGCAGAGGCGGGCGCCCTGGTCGGCGCCACCCTCGAGCACGCCACCGGAGGCGTGGTGATCGCGTTCGCGGAGGTCATCGAAGATGCCTAGCCTGACATCGATCCGATGTGGTCCTCCATCCGGTCGAAGCTCGTCTGGACGCCGTCGAACCCACCCCTGATGTCGGCGTCGCGGGCGGCCTTGTCCTTGAACGCCATCGTGATGCGCATCGTCGTCACTCCGCGATCCTCGTGCAGGTCGGTCGACTCCACCGACTCGATGTGCGGACGCCCCTCGAAGACCCACGTCGCGACCGTCCGCCTCGGCGGATCGATCTCGAGATAGGTGCCGCGGAACGAGCACTCGGCGCCGTCCGGCGTGACGAAGACGAAGTGGTACTCCCCGCCGACGCGCAGGTCGATCGTGCACACGGTGAGATCCTCGCCATCGGGACTGAACCACTTGCGCACATGCTCCGGCTGCGTCAGCACGTCGAAGACGAGCTCGATCGGAGCGTCGAACTGCCGGGTGACGAGGATCTCCAGATCGCTCGGCAGCTCGACGACCGCCGAGCCGTGCCGCGTCGCTGTCATTGCCGCTCCCCCTGTCGTTGGATGTCGGTCAGGTAGTCGTCCAGCCGATCCAGACGGTCGTTCCATGCCTGCTCGTAGGTGGCCAGCCATTCGTGGATGGGCCGGAGGCGCTCGGGATCGAGCCGGTACAGCCGCCGCCGCCCCTCCGCCCGGCAGCTGACGAGTCCCACGGCGCTGAGCACCCGGAGGTGCTTCGAGACCTGCGGCTGGGACAGCGAGACGTCGCTCACGATCGTCCCGACCGCCTTCTCGCCCACGATCAGCGCATCGAGGATCTCGCGCCGGTTCGCTTCGGCGACCGCGTTGAAGACATCCGCCGTGGTGGATGAGCGGGCCACCGGCACATTATATGTCGATATTGGCATATTTCAAGGTGGCTGATAGCGTCTCCGGCGTGACCCTGGTCCGCTCGCAGGCGCTCTCCGCGCTCTCCCTCGCGTGCCGAGGTGGCGGCCGATGACCGTCGCGCTCGGGCTCACGGCGGCGGTGCTGTGGGCGTTCGTCAACCTTCGCGTCGCGGCCGTCAGCCGCGGACTCGACCCGATCGTGGCGATGTTCGTGATGCTCTCTGCGAGCATCCTCGTGTGCGTGCCGCTGGCGCTCGTGGTGGATGGGGTGCCGTCGGAGCTGCACGGCCGGGCGGTCGCCGCCGCCGCGCTCGCCGGCCTGCTCGAGATCAGCGGGTTCGTGTGCTATCTCAAGGCGGTTCAGCGCGGGTCGATGGCGGTGGTGGCGCCGCTGATCGGCCTCGAGGGCGGCGTCGCCGCCGTGATCGCCGTGATCGGCGGCGAGCCGGTCAGCGTCACCCTCGGCGCGGCGATCACCGTCGCCGTGGTCGGCACCGCGCTCGCCTGCGCCTCGCCGGGCGAGCGCACGGCGGCGGGCGCCGGGTGGGCGATCCTCGCCGGCCTGCAGTTCGGGGTGATGCTGACGCTCTTCGGCGCGACGAATGCGATCGGGTCGTTCACCGCGGTCAGCGTGGCCCGGGCGGCGGGCCTGATCGTGCTCGCGCCGGTGCTCCTGGCGCGCCGCCGCCCGCACACCGAGCGGCGGGTGATCGGCTCGATCGCCCTGTCGGGCGTCGTCGACGCGTTCGCGTTCGGCGCGTTCACCGCCGCCGCGGCGATCGGCCCGGTCAGCGTCGCGTCGGTGTGCGCCGCGCAGTTCTCGACGATCAGCGTCGTCTTCGCAATCGTGCTTCTCCGTGACCGGCCGGCGCCGATCCAGGTGGTGGGCATCGCCCTCACCCTGGTCGGCACCACGGTCATCGCGGCGTCCTGATCAGCTCCCAGGAGCGGACTCCACGACCAGCAGCGTGTTGCCGTCGGGATCGCGGAACCAGAACATCGGCGGCACCGGATCGCCCATCCGCGAGACCTCGGCGTCGACGTCGACACCGCGCGAGCGCAGCTCGGCGTGGGAGGCGTCGATGTCGTCGGTGTCGAGCGTGATGCCGGTCTGCACGGCGGTCGGGTCGCCCGGGCGCGGCGGCGCCAGCGCGATGCCGGTCGTGCCGCTCGGCGGGTACACCTCGACCCAGCGGTAGTTGTCGCCGAACGGAACGTCCGTGCGCTTCTCGAATCCGAGCGAGTCGACGTAGAACTCGATCGACCGGTCCTGGTCGACCGAGGGGATGATCACCAGCGTGATCGCGCCGATGTGGGTCTGTGTCTTCGTCATCTCATTACTCCTCTTCGTGCGGTTTCCCCTTGGACCGGCGCCGGCCCGGGAACTCATCGCCCCGATGTCTACCCGATCGTCACCGACGCGGAGCGGTACTGGTTGAACGGGTTGTCGTCCTGGTAGGCGCTCTCGGACACCACGCCGCCCTTGACCGTGAGCTTGCCGTGGGTGGCGGTGACCTTGACGACGAACTTCGTCGTCAGGCTCGTCCCGGGCGACACGACGCCGTACTCGCAGTTCGGCGTGTCGGGGGAGATGCCGAGATCGCACACCTCGGCGGCCAGCGTGCCGCCGGTGATCTGCGGCAAGGTGTCCATCTCGATCGCCTCGGGGCCGTTGTTGCGGATCACCTCGGTGAAGGTGACCTGGGTGCCGTGGGCGGCGGTGTGCCGCGACGCGGCGATCGAGACGACCGCCATGTCGGCCGTCGGCGGCGCCGTCTGCGCGGCCGCGGGTACGGCGAAGACGACGACGGCGGCGATCGTCGTCAGCAGGATCGGGCCCTTGCCGCGCAGCGCGCGCCGGATGATCGTCGGAGGTTCCATGGTGCCCCCATTCGTCGTGCGGATTGTCACCGTCCATGCTGCCACGGAGCGTGACCGGCGTCGACCCTCGTTCTCCGCATGTTCTCTCCCGCGCCGCCGGGAGCGGCAAACCCGCAGCCGGGTATCCGTGCGTCCCCCGATGGCAGTCGCCGGCGCGAGGCATATGCTCGCCGGAGGAGCATTGTGTTCCCGATCGTCGAGCGGAAGCGAGGTGCCGAGATGGCCGCGGGCACGAGATCCGGGAGCGGCCGGCCGGTGGCCGGCAAGCGGGTGGCGGCACCCGGGCGCGAGGTCGTGTCGGTGCGCGAACACCGGCAGCGACTGGCGGCGATGCTGCGAACGTCGATCGGGTTCCGGGTCGACTGCCCGGAGGGACGGGTGGGCGTGCTGACGGCGGTGCTGCCCGAGTACGACGACCTGCCGCCCGACCGCATCGAGATCGCAACGGGATTCTTCATCGTGACCGCCGTGACCGTCCCCTTCACGGACGTCGCGAGCGTCGACCCCATCCGCCGGCGCGTCGCGATCCGCACGGTGCCGGAGCGGCGGCGCTGCACCCGTCGGGAGATGGCGCGAAGGGTGCGTCAGTTCCTGCACGCAGGCGGGCACACTCCCGCGCGTCCACACCCCGGCTGAGCGCTCGACGCTCAGACAGGGCGCCCGGCGGCGAGCGCGCGGGCGATGTCGGTGAGCGAGAGGATCCCGACCAGCCGCCCGGCCGCGTCGACCACAAGGCCGCGGCCGGACGACGCGCTCGCGAGCGCCTCGACGGCGGCGGCCGCGGGCGTGTCGGGCGCCAGCCGTGGGACGGAGGTCGCGGCGACCATGCACTCCCCGACCGTGCGCTCGCCCCACTCGGCATGCGGGGTGGCGGCGAGCGCGTGCAGCGGGAGCAGACCGACGGCGCGCTGGTCGAGGACGACCGGATACGCGGTGTGGCGCGCCGTGCCCCGCACCTCGGCCGCCACCTGCGCGAGCGACTCGCCGGGATCGAGGGTGACCGGATCGCGCGTCATGAGCGCCCCGACCGTCGCGTCGCCCAGGACGTCGCGGGTGACGACGTGCCGCTCCTCGGCCCTGCCCGCCTCGAGCACGAACCAGCCGATCAGCGCGATCCACAGGCCGCCGATCGCACCGTGCAGGGTCTCGATGATCCCGAGCGCGATCAGCAGCGCGGCGAGGCCGGCCCCGATCCGGGTCGCGCGGTGGGTCGCCCGCGTCAGGTCGCGCGTGCGCATCCACAGGAGCGCCCGCAGCACACGGCCGCCGTCGAGCGGAAGCGCCGGCACGAGGTTGAAGACCAGGAGGGCGACGTTGATGTAGCCGAGCCAGGCCAGCACCGCCCGCACGGCGCCCGGCTGCGGCCACGCGGCGGTCGCGAGCAGCGCCGCCGTCGCGATCGCGAGGGTGACGAGCGGGCCGGCGACCGCGATCCGCAGCTCGGCCGCCGCCGACGGGAACTCGCCGGCCATCTTGGCAACGCCGCCGAAGAGCCACAGGGTGATGCCCTCCATCGGCACGCCCTCGCGGCGGGCCTGGACCGCGTGGCCGAGCTCGTGCAGGATGAGCGACCCGAAGAACGCGGCCGCAGCGACGATGCCCATCGCCCCGTACACCGGCCATGTGCGCCCGGGCGCGTCGGCCGGGAACTCCACGCCCGCAAGCGACCACACGATCAGCGCGAAGATCCCCAGCCACGTCCAGTTGATCCCGATGTCGATCCCGGCCACCCGGCCCAGGCTGATCGTCGACGTGAACGGGCCGCCCCGGCCGCTTCGGGCCGGCGCCCGCGGAGTGTGCCGCGGCTGCGCGGAGGCGGCGCTCAACGGGCGCCCTCGAGCCGTTCGATGAATACGTCCTCGCCCGGATAGACGACGCTCTCGTGGCCGTCGTCCTGCCAGCGGACGCGGTAGTGCGTCCGTGCGCCTGCGAGCACCTCCAGGATCTCGGCGTCCCGCTCGGGCTGCCCCTGGTGGTGCGCACGCACGACCAGGCGGTCGCCGGCCTGCGGATCCCTGTGTGCCGGAGTCTTTGCCATGACATCCCTCCTCGAGTCGCCTCCATCGTCGCGCGCACTCGACGCACGCGCATCGGTGCCCACCCCGATCGTCGGTACGCGCTTCCCCGGATGCGGAGCGCGACGCAGGCGGCTTGAATATGCCCCTATGCTCGAGCGCGTCTACCTCGGCCGGGCATCGGTCGACGAGCACCGCACACCGTCAGGCGACGACGCGGTCGACGAGCTGCGGCGCCTGGCCGGCCCGCTGCGCGGCCTGCGCGTGCTGCACCTGAGCGCGACGCCGTACGGCGGCGGCGTGGCCGAGATCCTGCGCTCCGAGATCCCCCTGCTGCGCGACCTCGGCCTCATGCCCGAGTGGCGCCTGATCCGCGGCGACGAGCGCTTCTTCGAGGTCACGAAGGCCATCCACAACGGGCTCCAGGGGGCAGACCACCCGCTCACCGCCGCCGAGCGCGACGAGTACCTGGGCCACTCGGAGCAGAACGCGGCCGAGCTCGGTGACGGCTACGACGTCGTCGTGGTGCACGACCCCCAGCCCCTGCCGCTGCGACTCATCCACGGCGCCGGCGGCGCCCGCTGGATCTGGCGCTGCCACATCGACACCTCCGCGCCGAGCCGGGCGATGTGGGCGTTCCTGCGCGAGTACGTCGCCGCCTATGACGCCGCGGTGTTCACCGCCGAGGCGTTCGTCCCGCCGGACGCCCCGCCGATCGCGATGCACGTCATCCCGCCGGCCATCGACCCCCTGAGCCCGAAGAACCTGCCGCTCGACCCGGCGCTCGCCGGACGGCTCATCACCTGGCTCGGGCTCGACACGGAGCAGCCGCTGATGGCGCAGATCTCGCGCTTCGACCGCTGGAAGGATCCCTTCGGTGTGCTCGACGCCTACCGCCTCGCGCGGCTGCACGTCCCCGGCCTGCAGCTGGCGATGGTCGGCTCGATGGCCCTGGACGACCCCGAGGCGTGGGAGATCTACCGCCGGCTCCAGGTCGAGGCGCAGGGCGACCCGCTCGTGCACCTGCTCACCAACCTGACGGGGGTCGGCAACCTCGAGGTGAACGCCGTGCAGCGGCTCGCCGGCGTCGTCGTGCAGCGGTCGATCCGGGAGGGGTTCGGACTGGTCGTCTCGGAGGCGCTCTGGAAGGGCACGCCGGTGGTCGCCACGCATGCGGGCGGCATCCCGCTGCAGATGGCCTCGGGCGAGGGCGGATTCCTGGTCGATTCGACGGCCGAGTGCGCCGAGCGGGTGGCGTGGCTGCTGCAGCACGCGGACGAGGCGCACCGGATCGGGATGCTCGGGCACGACCGGGTGCGGGCGCGGTACCTGCTCACGCGGCTGCTCGCGGACGACCTGCGCCTGTACGCCGCGACGATCGCGCCTGCGCACCGGCCGTAGTTCTCCGCTCGACGTTGGGGGTGCGCCCCGATGCGCGGGCCGCGTCCGGCGGCCATGCTCCGTGGCGGCCAGGGTGCGACCCTGGCGACGCAACCGTGACCCCGGGAGGTGCCACGATGACCGACCAGATCTCCATCGTCGCCCAGATCCGGCCCGGCAAACGGGCCGAGCTGGAGCGCCTGCTCGAGCAGGGGCCACCGTTCGACCTGACGGCCGAGGGCTTCGAGCGCCACGAGGTGTTCGTGGGCGACTCCGACGTGGTCTTCGTCTTCACCGGGCCGGGCGCGATGTCCCAGCTGCAGCGGATGGCCGCGTCGCGGACGCTGTTCGCGCACGTGCTCGAGATGGCCGAGCTGCTGTCGGCCCCGCGCGTCCTCAACCGGACGTTCGATTGGGAGCGGGCACCGGTCGCTGCGCCGTAGCGACGCGCGTCCCCGCCGCCCGCCGCATGTGCCGGCGCCGCAGCTCGTCGACGGCCCAGACGATTACCGGGAACGGCAGGACGAGCGCGAGCGCCGCGGGCGGCGGCGGGGCCATCCCGAACAGATCGCGCAGCACCGGCACATACAGCAGCGCCGCGGTGAACGCGAGCTCAAAGGCGATTCCCCAGAGCAGGAGCCGGTTCGAGAACACGCCGATCTCGCGCAGCGACGCGCGCTCCGTGCGCGCGGCCATCGCCGTGCCGACCTGGCAGGAGACGATCCCGACGAAGGTCATCGTCGTCGCCTGCACCCACGCGTGGTGAAGCGGCGCGCCCGCGCCGGTCGCCGCGCCCGCGCTCCAGCCCGCGCGCCAGAGGACGAAGAAGAACCCCGCCAGCACGAGCACCGCAGACGTCAGGCCGAGCACGAGCCACGCACGCACGAGCATCGCGCGCTGCACGATCCCCTCGCCGGCCGGACGCGGCGGCCGGCCCATCAGGCCCGGCTCCGCCGGCTCACGGCCGAGGGCGAGCGCGGGCAGCGTCTCGGTGCCGAGGTCGATGGCGAGGATCTGGAGCACGGTGAGCGGCAGCGGGATCGCGCCCCCGGCGAGGGCGAAGCCCAGGAAGGGCACCACCTCGGGCGTTGCGTGCGCGAAGACGTACAGGATGAACTTGCGCACGTTGTCGTACACCCGTCGCCCCTCCCGCACGGCGGTGACCACGTCGGCGAAGTTGTCGTCGGTCAGCACCATCGTCGCGGCCTCCTTGGCGACGTCGGTGCCGGACACTCCCATCGCGACGCCGATGTCGGCCCGGCGCAGCGCGGGCGCGTCGTTCACGCCGTCGCCGGTCATCGCCATCACGTGGCCGAGCCGCCGCAGCGCCTGGGCGATGCGCAGCTTGGTGTCCGGCGAGCTGCGGGCGAAGATCAGCTCGTCGGAGCTGCGGAGGACCGCCTCGAGCTCGTCGTCGTGCATCAGCGCGAGCTCGTCCCCCGTGACGATGACCGGCGTGCCCGACACGATCCCGACCTGGCGCGCGATCTCCGCGGCCGTCAGCCCGTGGTCGCCGGTGACGATGACGATCCGGATCCCGGCGCGCCGGCAGTCGGCGACCGCAGCGGCCACCTCGGGCCGGGGCGGGTCGAACATCGCCGCGAGCCCGAGCAGCGTGAGGCCGGTCTCGGCGTCCTCGCGGCGCTCGGGGACGCCGCCGGCGAGGTCGCGCCCGGCGACGGCGAGCACGCGCAGGCCGCGCCCGGCATAGCCGGCAACCGCCCGCTCGGCCTCGGCCAGGGTGCGATCGTCGAGCCCGATGCAGCGCGCCAGCACCTCCTCGGGCGCTCCCTTGACGTGCAGGACGAGCCGGTCGCCCACGGCGTCGGCGCTCGACATCATGCGCAGGGCGGTGTCGAAGTGGTACAGATGCCGGCGCTGCGCCGCCCGCTGCGGGGCGGAGATGTCGGCCCCGAGCCCCCTGGCGGCGAGCATGAGCGCGATCTCGGTGGCATCGCCCGTGCCCTCGTCGCCGGGGCCGATCTCGGCGTTCGAGCACCGCGCCGCCGCCTGCACGAGCGCGAGCGCGCCGGCCGGCGCCGGGCCGACGGGCAGCGACGTCTGCGGATCGACGGCGACGGTCCCGGCCGGCGTCCAGAGCGAGGTGACCCGCATGCGGTTCTGCGTCAGCGTGCCGGTCTTGTCCGTGCAGATGACGGTTGCGCTGCCGAGCGTCTCGACGGCGCTCAGGCGCTTCACGAGCGCGCCCTTCCGCGCCAGCACGCGCACGCCCGTTGCCAACGCGAGCGTGATCGTCGGCAGGAGCCCCTCGGGCACGTTTGCGACGAGCAGCCCGATCGCGAAGATGCCGGCCTGCGTCACGCTCAGGCCAGCCAGCATGCCGATCGGCACGAAGGCCGCCGCGGCCACGACCGCCACGAGCGTGATCAGCCAGGCAACCCGCTTCACCTGCCGCTCGAGCGGGCTCTCCTCGCGGCCGACGCCCTGCGTCAGCGCCGCGATGCGGCCGAGCTGCGTCGCCATCCCGGTGGCCAGCACGACCGCCTCGGACTCGCCGGCCGTGCACGACGTCCCGCTGAAGACCAGGTTGAGGGCCTCGAGCGGCGAGGCGCCCGCCGGCACCGGCGCGGACGAGCGCTCGACCGGCATGGACTCGCCCGTGAGCGCGGACATGTCGACCTCGACGCCGCCCGTGAGCAGGCGCGCGTCGGCAGAGATCCGGTCGCCCTCGCCGATCACGAGCCGGTCGCCCGGCACGAGCGTCCGCGCATCGACGACCTGGCGACGGCCGTCGCGGATCACCGTCGAGCGCGCCGGCATGTAGGCCCGCAGCGCCTCGACGGCGCGCACCGCCTGCCGCTCCTGGAGCACCGCGAACGCCGCGTTCAGGATGATCACGCCGACGATCACCGCCGCGAGCGTCGGCCCGCTCGTCGGCCAGGCGAGCGCCGCGGCGACCCATAGGAGCAGCGCGAGCGGGTGCGTCAGCTGGCTCAGGATCTCGCCGGGCAGCGACGAGTGCCGGTGGCTCACGAGCTCGTTGGGGCCTTCGACCGCAAGCCGATGAGCGGCCTCGGCCGCCGAAAGACCGCCCGCCTCCGCCGCTGTGGCGGCGGCCGGGGCCACGGGCGGCCCGTCGTGTGTCTGTGCCGGCATGCCCTGAAGCGTGGCTGCGCCGTGCCGTGCCCGCATCGGGGATTGCCCCGAACCGTGTGCTTGCGGGCTTCTGCGGACGAGAGGATCCGTGCCGGCCCCGATGCGGCGCGGGCCGTGGTGGGCGAAGCTCACCCTGCCAGAAGTTTCAGAGCGCTCGCGACCCGCCGTTCGTGCGGGACAAGGAGGCAATCGTGACTCGAAGCTTCACCCCCATCGCCCTGGTGGGCGTGCTCGTCGTCCTCGCGATCGCGGTGTTCGGCCCGATCGCGGCGGCCGCCGGCCAGACCTCGGCCGAATCGCAGTACAGCGGGAACCTGGGCCAGACCGCGCACGGCGGGACCGGCACCGGCGGATCGGCGACGCTGCCGTTCACCGGTCTCGATCTCGGCGGCGTGGCCGGAACCGGGCTCGCGCTGATGGTCGCGGGTGCGGTCATCCGCCGCCGCGCACCGCACACGGACGCCTGATCTACGCCGCCGCGAAGGCGGTGACCAGGCGCGTCGTCTGCTCGAGCAGCTGGTCGAGCGCGGCATCGCCGATGCCGAACCCCGCGTGGGCGACGCTCAGGTACCCGCCGTGCTCGCCGTGGTCCTCGATGTCGACGCTGATCTCGGGGCTCTGCGCCAGCCACCACTCCACCAGCTGCGGCGTGAAGAGCGCTGCGAGCTGCGCGTCGGGGATGCCGGTGGCGGCGGTCACGCGGTAGCGGTCGTTCATCTCGGGCGAGACGGTGTGGACGCGGTGGTCGCGGTGCAGGACGCGCTTGAGGAAGTCGCGGTCGGGATAGCTGCTCGGGCGCACGGTCAGCCGGGGCCACTTCGACGCGTCCAGCGTGACCAGGAAGAGCGTGAAGCCCTGAGTGCTCATGCCGTCGCCGCCGAACTCGGCGGTCAGGTTCGGCGAGCCGATCGAGTACTCGGCCAGGATGGCGTCGTGCCCTGCGATCTCGCCGCGGTACGCGTCGTCGGTCGTGCCGAACTCGCCCAGACGCAGGAGCGGGGTCGGGTCACCGATCTGGTCGGCGAACGGGGCGAAGCCGTGGGCGCGGGCCCACGCATCGACTTCCGGCAGAGGATCCTCGCTCACGGGGGCAGTGTAGATGCGCGGCGCGGACTTTCCGCAGGTGCCGTGCGTGCACCCCCCGACGCAGATCCCGTAGCCGCCCCCGATGCGGGCCGGCGCGCCCGCCGCGAACATCCTCCCCCATGATGACGCCCCCGATCACCCCCACCTCCCCGGCCCGCGAGCTGTGCCACCGCACCGGCCACGGCATCGAGGTCACGCTCGCGTGGATCCCCGGCAGCGAGCGGCTGCAGGTCACCGTGCTCGACAAGAAGCGCGGCCACACGCTCCACATCCCCGTCGAGCCGAGCCGGGCCATGCACGTGTTCCACCACCCCTTCCCCCACGCGGCGGCGCGCGGGCTGCTCGACGCCGACGCGGCCGCGCTCGCGGCGGTGGCCGCGTGACCTGGCTCGCCCGGCTCGTCTGCCCGCACCGGGTCGTGACCCACGATCGGCGCGGCGTCGTCTGCTGCAGCTGCGGGGCGACGCTGCGGTCGCCCCGGGCCCAGCCCTAGGCCTCGGCCTCCAGCGGGTGTCCGGCCGCTGAGGCCGTCGGCCGCAGGCCGTGCGTCTCCTCGCCGTCTGCGCGCGGCTGGAAGAACCGCTGCGCAATCGCCGTCGGCACGATCGCCGACAGCACGACCACCGTGAGCAGGAGCGAGAACTGCGTCTGGTCGATGATCCCGGCCTGCAGCCCGTACAGCGACGTGATGGTGCCGAAGGTGAGACCTGTCGACATGAGCAGCGTCGTGAACGCGGCGTGTGGGGCGCAGTAGCGGCGGGCGAGCGGGTAGACGCCGGCGGCCTTCGGCAGCATCTTGGCCGCGACGAGCAGGGCGAGCACGCCCAGGTTCGCCCACACCGCCCGAAGCGACACGTTGAGGCCGCCCTTGAGGAAGAAGAAGGGCGTCAGGAACGCGAACGCAACCACGCGCAGCCGCTCCTGCTCGAGGCGGTGCTCCGCGTAGTGGCTGCTCATCGCCAGGCCGAGGATGAACGCGGGCAGCACCGCCTGGCTGGCGGCCTTGTCGCCCAGGTACATCAGCCCGAAGAGCGCCGCGAAGACCAGCTTGATCTCGGGCTCGATCACGCGGTCGCCGTAGCGGCCGAAGAACCACGGCGCCATCCGCGGGAGGCCCCAGATCAGGAGCACCGAGCCGCCCACGAACGGGATGATCCACAGGTTCGGGGTGATGAACAGGATCGAGAGCCCGATCACGGTCAGGATGTCGGTGACGAACGTGGCGCTCATGATGCGCTTGCCGATCACCGAGCGGTTGAGCCCGGTCTCGACGAGCACGGCGTACACGACCGCGAGGCTCGTGGTGGACAGGGCGAGGCCGCCGATCTCGGCCTGGTCGCGGCTCCAGCCGAGCGCCCAGTACGCCGTCGCCATCGCGACCGCGAACGGGGCCAGGAACGACACGGCGCCGATGCCGATGCTCGCCCGCCACTCGCGCCGGAACTGGGGCACGTCGACCTCGGCGCCCGCGAGGAACGTCAGCACGACGCCCGCGAACGAGCCGACGAACGCAAGCCAGTCGGGCACCGTCACCGTGAAGACGTTGCCGACGACGACGCCGGCCGCCAGCTCGATCAGGGCGACCGAGAGCCCGATCTCGACCGAGACCGTGCTCGCAATCAGCATCGTCAGCGCGAGCAGCGCTGCCAGGGCAAGTTCGCTCACCGCTCCTCCTTCAGGCCGTGGGTCTACCGGGTGGTAGAGGCCATCAGCCCGTGAGGGCGGTTCGACGCGAGCCTCATCGCGTGTCGCCAATCCTACCCTGCCCGGCGAGTGCGATGCTGCGCAGGTGGAAGACCCGCAGGTGCACGAGGCGGAGGTCGAGTCGCGCTGGGAGGCGGGGCCGGCCGTCGCGCTCGTCGTCGCCCTCCAGGTCGCCCTCGCGCTCATCAGCCAGGATCAGGGCTGGAAGCTGTGGGTGCTGCCGTGGTGGGCATGGCTCGTCCCGGCCGTGCCAGAGCTGATGCTCCTGGTCGCGCTCGCGTGGTCGCGGCCGCGCCACCGGCTGGAGCAGCTGGGGCACCGGCGCACGACCGCGTTGATGCTCCTCGGGGTCGTCAGCGCCGCGAACGCCGTGGCGCTGACCGCGCTCATGGTCTCGGTGATGACGGGGCGCGAGCGCGACGGGACAGAGCTGCTCTTCAAGGGCGTGACGGTGTGGACGACGAACGTGATCGCCTTCGGCCTGTGGTACTGGGGGCTCGACCGCGGCGGCCCGGTGCGCCGGCGCGAGCCCGACCCGCCGCCGCCCGACTTCCAGTTCCCGCAGATGGAGAACCCCCAGCTCGCGCAGCCCGGCTGGCATCCGCGCCTGTTCGACTACATGTACGTCTCGTTCACCAACGCGGTCGCCTTCAGCCCGACCGACGCGATGCCGCTCACGCGCTGGGCGAAGTCGCTGATGCTGGTCGAGTCGGCGGCGTCCGCGATCACCGTGCTGCTGGTCGCGGCGCGGGCCGTGAACATCCTCAAGTAGTCGCAGCAGAAAATGTTGTGTGCTGCCGATAACTTGGCGTATGTCGTCCATACCTCATATCGGGGGCGCCGTCCTCCCCGTCGTGAGCGGCGTGCTCGTCGCGGTCGCAGCGACCGTGCTCGGCCTGTGGGCGCGCCGCGTGCGGTCGGGCCTCGACGAATCGCGCCGCCAGGCCCTCACCGACGACCTGACCGGTCTCGGCAACCGTCGCCGGCTGCTGATCGACCTCGAGCGGGCGATCGCGAACGGTACCGACCACTCGCCCGCGGTGCTCGCGATGTTCGACCTCGACGGCTTCAAGGCCTACAATGACACCCACGGCCACCCGGCCGGGGACGCGCTGCTCGCACGCCTGGGCATGCGCCTCGCGGCGACGTTCGCCGGATCGGGATCGGCGTACCGGCTCGGCGGTGACGAGTTCTGCGTGCTGCTGCACGGCTCGCCGGCCGAGCTCGAGGAGGCGATCGGGCAGGCGCTCGAGGCGCTCACCGAGCAGCACGACGCGATCCGCTCGTCGTGCGGCTTCGCCCTGCTGCCGCGCGAGGCCCGCGACGCGTCGTCGGCCCTGCGGATCGTCGACCAACGCATGTACGCGCAGAAGGACGACCACCGCGTGTCGACCAAGCGCCAGGCCCGCGACCTGCTGCTCGCCGTCGTCGACCAGCACGCCCCCGACCTGCGCCCGCACTGCGACTGGGTGGCCGAGCTCGCGCGCTCGGTGGCCGAGGAGCTCGCCGTGGCGCCGGAGGCGATCGACGACATCGCGCTCGCCGCCGACCTGCACGACATCGGCAAGGTGGTGATCCCCCGCTCGATCCTGCACAAGCCCGGGCCTCTGGACAAGTCCGAGTGGGACGTCGTGCGCCGGCACACGCTGACGGGCGAGGCGATCCTGCGCGCCGCGCCCGCGCTCCACGGCGCCGCGGCGATCGTGCGCTCGACCCACGAGCGCGTCGACGGTGAGGGCTACCCCGACCGCCTGTCCGGACCGGACATCCCGCTCGGCGCGCGCATCATCGCCGTGTGCGACGCCTACGACGCGATGACGAGCGACCGCTCCTACCGCGAGGCGATGACACGGGCCGAGGCGATCCAGGAGCTCGAGGCGTCGTCCGGCACGCAGTTCGACCCGATCGTGGTCGCGGCCGCGCGCATGGTGCTCGAGCGGCCGGCTGCCCACCGGCAGGTGCGCGAGCGCCCGCGCACGCCGCGCACCCCCGACCTCTCGCCGGTCGCGCGCATCCAGGGCCTGGTGGACGTGATCCGGCTCGTGCGCATGAAGGGCGACCCCGAGCGGCTGCTCGACGAGATCGCCGTCACCGTCGGCCGCGCGCTCGGCCTGGGAACGGTCGTGATCAACATGTACCGCCCCGAGTGGAACGACTTCATCGTCTCGAGCGTGCACGGCAACGAGGAGGCGCGGCAGACGCTGCTCGGGTCCACCTACGCCCGCACGTGGTTCGACCCGATCCTGGCGCCGGAGTACCACCGCCGCGGCGCGTACGTGATCGAGCAGGGCACGTTCGACTGGGCGTCGCACCTCGGCGACCGCTACGTCCCCACCGGGCCGCCCAGCGAGATCCCGAACGCCTGGCAGCCGCAGGACGAGCTGTTCGTCCCGTTCCGCCACTCGGACGGCCACATCCTCGGCGTCTTCTCGGTCGGCGAGCCCGCGTCGGGCCTGCGCCTCTCTGACGAGGAGCTCGACGTGCTCGTCGCCGCCGCCTCGCAGGCCGCGGTGCTCGTCGAGGCCGCCGAGGCGACCGCGAGCTGGGAACGCTCGCAGGCGACCCTGACCGAGTTCCTGACCGTCTCCTCGCGGCTGCTCGAGTCGGACTCGGTCTCCGAGGTGCTGCGGCTCGTGTGCACCGGCATCAGCTCTGCGCTGTCGTTCGACAAGGTGATGGTGCAGCTGCGAAACCCCTCCGCCGGCGGCCACGTCTGCTGCGCCTCCGTCGGGTTCGCCGACGGCGACCGCGCGCTGACGACGGCGACGACCGACGCCGACCTCGCCCGCCTGCTCGACCCGGAGTTCGAGATCAACGGCTGCTACCTGCTGCCCTTCGACGAGGGTGCGAAGCGCTGTTCCCAGGCCTCGATCGGCTACCAGTCGCAGCTGAACGGCGCCGGCCCGCACGGCTGGGACCACCACTGGCTGCTCGTGCCGCTGCGGGCGCGCGACGAGTCCATCATCGGCGTGATCTGGGTCGACGACCCGACCGACCGCATGCTGCCCCAGCCGCGCCGCCTGCAGGCGCTGCGCCTGTTCGCGAACCAGGCGACGAGCGCGCTCGCAAGCGCGACGCTCCTGCGCGGGGTGCGTGGCGAGGACACCGACCTGGCGGCGTAGCGCAGCCGCTCGTCCTCGCGTGACAGTCGACTAGCGTTGTCCGATGTCGAGGATCCTGGTGACCGGCATGTCGGGAACGGGCAAGTCGTCGGCGCTCGCCGCGCTTGGCCGGCGCGGCTATCGCGTCGTCGACACCGACGATCCGGGCTGGCGCGAGTATCGCGAGGATGTCGAGTCCTCCGACGAGGTGCGCCGCGGGGAGTGGTTGTGGGTCGAGGAACGGATCACCGCGCTGCTCGACTCCGATGACGGCCGCTCGCTCTTCGTGCAAGGGTGCGTGCGGAACCAGTTCAGGTTCTACGACCGGTTCGACGCGGTCGTCCTGCTCAGCGCTCATGCCGACGTGATCCTCGACCGGATCGAGCGCAGGACGACGAACAGCTACGGCAAGACCCCGCGGGAACGAGCGATGATCCTGGATGACCTCGCCACGGTCGAGCCGCTGCTTCGAGCGGGCTGCACGCACGAGCTCGATGCCGGCCGACCGCTCGCCGACGTCGTCGCCGACCTGATCGCGATCGCGTCGCGCCCGCCGACGACGGCGTAGGCCGCCTCCTGGCGGCTATGAATCCCGTGTGACCGAGCACGCAGCGCACGGCCCCGACGTCATCGCCCCGCCGCCCCTGCTCTACCTGGTTCCGCTCCTGGCCGGCATCGCCGCCGACCGCGTCGTCCCGCTGCCCGGTCTGCCCCGGGCGGCGCGCCGCCTGGGGCTTCCTTTCGCGGCGGCGGGCGTGGCGCTGTGCGCCTCGTTCGTCCGCACGCTGCACGCGGCGAAGACGCCCGTCGATCCCCGCCGGGCGCCGACCACCATCGTCACCGACGGGCCGTACGGCCGCAGCCGCAACCCCGGCTACACCGGGTTTGCGCTGATCTACACGGGCGTCTCGCTTGCGGGCAACCGGCGCTGGCCGCTCGTGTTCCTGCCGGGGGTGATCGCCGCGGTCGACCGCGGCGTCATCCGGCGCGAGGAGGCCTACCTGTCCGACCGGTTCGGCGAGGAGTACGAGGAGTACCGGCGGCGCGTTCGCCGCTGGGTCTAGCGGTCAGGTGGCCGCCACGTGACGGCCAACCGGCCAGCGTCGCCGCCCTCGAACCGGACGACATCGGCCGCCTCCGCCGCGAGCGCCGCCCGCGCCGCCTCGCCCACGTCGACCCACGGGTCGATGTCGACGGCGACGCGGCCGCCGCTGCGCCGCGACGTCCACCGCCCGGCGGCGACGCCGTCGACCAGCGCCACCGGGTGGATCATCCCGCCCGCGCGGACCTCGGCGGCGCGCTCGGGCGGCACCTGGTACGTGCGGTCCTTCCACCCGAGCAGGTAGGCGTCGAAGGCGGGCAGGAGCCGCGGCGGCAGCGTCCGGGGCGCCGGCCGCGGCGGCCTCAGATCAGCCAGGCCGCCCGACATCTCGACCAGCTGCGCGGAGACGCGTGCGAACCCTGAAGCGGCGTCGCGCAGCGGCAGGCCGGCCCAGAGCGCCAGGTCGGCCGCGGCGGCGGGGCCGTGCCCGGCCAGGAAGCGGCGCGCGAGCTCGGCGAGCGCACGCGGGCGGTCATCGGCCGAGAGCGGCTCGGGCTGCTCGCCGAGCCAGTCGCGCGTGAGCACGAACGCCTGCTCGGCGCCGCGGAACGGGCCGCGGATGATGCGCCCGTCGAGCGAGGGCAGGAACAGCAGGTGCACGAGCGCCTGATCGGCCAGGACGTGGCCGTCGGCCTCCAGGCGGCGGCCGATCTCGGCCCGCTGGAGCGGACCGTCGTCGGCCAGCATGCGCACGATCCGGTCGGCGGCCCGGCGGGCCTCTCCGGGTCCGAATCCGCACTGGTGCAGGCGGCGCAGGTTGCTCGTGCGCAGCGTCGGCGCCGCCAGCCCGAGCAGCCACGGGTAGTCCTCGCGGCACACGAGGTGTAGCGTCCCCCGGCAGAGCCACGTGATCACGACGTCGCGCTGCTCGAGCTCGGCGTTCACGCCGGCGGCCGTGAGCCCGGCCGTCCGCGCGCGCACCGCCAGCCGCCCGGCGCGCAGGTTCTGGGCCTGAATCGCGAGCAGCCGGCGCGCCGCCGCGGCCGCCGACCGCTCCGGCCGGCCCGCGAGCAGCTGCGCCGCCAGCCGCCTGCGGCGCACCGCGTCCACCGGCGTCACGGCAGCTTGTAGCCCGGGGGCGGCGGGTGGCACTCGCGCAGCATCTCGGCCCGCTGCGCCGCGAGCACGCCCGCGTACGCCGGCGAGCCGGCCACGTTGTGCAGGTCGAACGGGTCGTGCAGCTGGTCATAGAGCTCCTGCTCACCCGTCCCGTAGCGCACGTACAGGTAGCGCGTGCTGCGGATGCCGCAGTAGGTCGGCGCGAGCGTCTTGGGGCTCCCGTCCCAGTTCTCGAGCAGAAACGACGTCCGCCACGGCGGGTGCAGCGGCGCGCCCTGCACGATCCGCAGGAAGCTGCGGCCCTCGACCTTGGGATGCGACACGCCCGCGAGGGCGGCAAACGTCGGCGCCCAGTCGGTGTTCACGATCATGTGCGTGTCCGTGCGCGGCGTCTTCGTCATCGGGTCGTAGCGCACGACGAACGGCACCCGGGTGGCCTCGTCGTAGGGGATCCGCTTCTCGGCCGCGGGCAGCCGGTGCGCGCCCCAGGCCAGGCCGTTGTCGGAGGCGAACACGATCATCGTGTTCGAGAGCCGGCCCGTGGCGCGCAGCGCGTCGACGATCGATCCGACCTCGTCGTCGACCGAGAGCAGCGTCGCGTACTGGCGGCGGCGGAACTGCGCGAGCAGCTTGATCTGGCGGTTGCTGAGCGGCTTGCGCGCGCGCAGGTAGGCGGGGGCGCTCGCGTTCACCTTGTCGAAGTTCGGCGGCCGCCACGGCGGCAGGTTCTGGAAGCGGTCGGCGTACTGCGTCGCGGGCACGTCGGGCTCGTGCGGCGCGTACGGCGCGTAGTAGACGAAGAGCGGCTTCGTGGCCGGCGCGTCGCGGATGAAGCGCGCCGCCGCCTCGCCGAAGACCGTCGTCGAGTACTGGTCCTTGCCGTAGTTGACGACGCAGCCGGTCTGGCCGCCGCACTGCGCCGGCGTGTTCGTGAACGCCTGGAAGCCGTAGTAGCGGAAGCCGTAGTTGAACGCATCCCAGCGCGACCACCCCGGCGGGACGAACGGGCCGTGGTAGTCGTTCAGGTACTTCCCGAAGAGGCCGGTGTCGTACCCGGCCCCCTGCAGCCAGGTGGCGATCGTCGACTTGTCGTCGCCGTAGGCGTGGAAGTCGGGCGCCCCGCCGTGCGGGGGCACGTTGCCGTAGATGCCGGTCGTGTGCGAGAAGTTCCCGGTCAGGATCGTCGCGCGCGAGGGGCAGCAGAACGAGTTGGTGACGAACGAGTTCGTGAACGTGATCCCGTGGTCGACGAGCAGGGACTGCACCTGCGGCATCGCCCACAGCGTGTCGAAGCGCTGGTCGTCGGTCAGGATCACGACGATGCTCGGCCGTTTCGTGGTCGCCACGACCGCGGTGCCGGCGCCCCTCGGCGGCGGCGTCGTCGTCCCGCCCCCGATCGACAGGCTGGTCGAGCCGCCGCGGACGATCGTCGTGGTCGCCGTCGAGCCGTGCCCGGCGACGCCGGCGATCGAGACGCTGCCGTGGTGGCCGACGAAGTAGCCGCCGGCGAAGGCCGCGAGGGCGGCGACGGCCGCCACGGCGAGGGCGGGTGCGCGCAGCGACCGCCCCGACCCCCGCCCGCCTGTGCTGTTCGGTTCTGTCATCGCGTCCCCGTGACGGGGCGGGCCAGTCTACCCCCGGCGGCGGATAGGCTGCCGCGATGGCGCCCGAAGCGGTCAGCGTCGCCCTCTACACCGACCCGAGCTGCCCGTGGGCGTACTCGGCCGAGCCGTTCCTGCGCGGGCTCGAGTGGCGCTACAGCGACGGCCTGGCCTGGCGCATCGTCGTGATCGGCCTCTCCGAGGACACGCGCTCCCGCGAGCGCGCCGGCGTGACGCCGGAGCGGCGCGTGCGCGGGTGGAAGGAGTACGAGGCCCGCTACGGCATGCCCGTGCTGAGCACGCCCCGCAGCCGCCTGATCGCCTCGGGACGCGCCTGCCGCGCCGTCAAGGCGGCCGCCGCGCAGGGCGAGACGGCGCCTGCGCGCATGCTGCGGGCGCTGCGGATGGCCTGGTTCACGACCACGCTCCTGCTCGACGCGGACGAGGACATCGCCGCGGTCGCGGACGGCATCGGACTCGACGGCGCCGCGATCGTCGCGGGCATCGCCGACCCGGCCGTCGAGGCGGCGTACCAGGGCGACCGGGCCGAGGCCCGCAGCGCGGCCCGGACGGGCGCGCCCGCCGTGGCCCAGGAGCGGGCGGCGGTCTCGGGCGACGGCGCCAGGTTCACCGCCCCGAGCCTCGTGTTCAGCCGCGGGTCCGGCCGCCTGGTCGCCGGCGGCTGGCAGCGGTTCGACGCCTACGACCTGTGCGTGGCAAACCTCGCCCCCGACCTGCCCCGGCGGCCGGCGCCCGAGCCGGCCGACCTCCTGGCCGCGTTCCCGGACGGCCTGACGACGGTCGAGGTGGCCGAGGTGTGCCGGGGGCGAAACGACGACCGCGACCCGGACGCCGCCGAGGCGGCGCTGGCACACCTCGTCCGCGAGGGGCGCGCCCGGCGGACACCGATCGGCGATGACGCAGGCCTCTGGCAGCCGGCCTGAGCGGCGCCTGATCCTGGTGCGGCACGGCGCGACCGCCTGGAACGCCGAGGGCCGCTACACCACGCGCAGCGACATCCCGCTCAGCCCGGCCGGCGTGGAGCAGGCCCGGGCGACGGCGGCGGCGCTCGCGGGCGAGGGCATCGACCGGGCGTTCTGCTCGCCGCTCGCCCGAGCCCGCGAGACGGGGCGGATCGTCGTCGAGGCGCAGCTCCACGGGCGGCCCGAGATGGTCGTCGACGAGCGCCTCACCGAGATCGACGCCGGGCCGTTCGAAGGCCTCACGCCCGCCGAGATCGACGCCGGGCCGCTGCGCGAGGCGCACGCCCTGTGGCGTGCCGACACCAGCGTCGTCACGCCGCCCGGCGCCGAGCCGCTCGAGGCGGCGCGCGACCGCGCGGCGGCGTTCCTGGCCGACGTCAGCGCGCTTGCGGGGACGACCCTGGCGGCCACGCACGGCTCGCTGACGCGGGTGCTCGTGGCGAGCGTCGTGCTCGCCGCCGACCCGGCCCTCCACCGGCGGATGTGGCTCGGAAACGGCCATTGGGTGGTGGTCGAGTTCGACGACCGGCCGCGGCTCGTCGCCTTCAACGCCGGCCCCGGGCCGTGATACCCAATCGTCACACCTCGGCCGTTGCAGAGACGCCGACCTGCCGTATCATGGGCCGCATGAAGCGCTCGCTGATCGTCATCCTTCTCGCGGCCGCCGCGGTCCTCGCCACCGCGTCGCCGGCCGCCGCGACCACGACGACCTCGGTGACCCCGGCGTCGTCCACCAACATCGTGAAGGCCCTCCAGGCCAAGCTGATCCGGCTCAAGTACCTGGCGCCGGGCCTCGCGACCGGGACCTACGGCAACCGCACGCTGCAGGCGGTCATGGCGTTTCAGGGCTGGGTCGGCCTGCCCCGCACGGGGATCATGGACTCGGCCTCCTACCGGGCGCTCGCGCATGCGAAGACGCCGGTCTCCTGGGGCCACAACCGCAAGCACATGGAGGTGCACAAGGCGCAGCAGGTGCTGCTCCTGATCGGCAAGCTCGGGCGCGTGAAGCGGGCGATCCACGTGTCCACCGCCGGCCCTGGGCACTTCACGCCGGTCGGCATCTTCCACATCTACCGCAAAGAGATCATGTCGTGGTCGACGCTGTTCAACGTGTGGCTCCCATACGCCGACTACTTCACGGGCGGCTTCGCCTTCCACGAGTATCCCGACGTGCCCGGGGTCCCGGCCTCGCACGGCTGCATCCGGATCTCGGACGGCGACGCGCAGGTGGTGTGGGCGTTCGCCACGCTCGGTACCCGCGTCACCATCCGGTAGTCTCCCGCCGCGGTGGGTGACCCGACTGCGACGAACGGCCGATCGACGTCCTCCGCAAGGTCAGGGCCGCTCGGCGACCACCGCTACCGCCTGATCGCGTTCGACTGGGACGGCACGGCCGTGACGTCGCGGGCCGAGCGGCCGGACGCGCTCGCCGCGGTCATGGAGGACCTGCTCTCGGCCGGCGTGACCCTGGTGGTCATCACCGGCACCAACGCGAAGAACGTCAGCGGCCAGGTCGCGCCGCTGCTCTCGGTCGCGGCCCGCCAGCGGCTCTTCCTGATGGTGAACCGCGGCTCCGAGGTGTACGCCTACGACACGGCGGGCGAGCTCGAGCAGCTGTGGCTGCGCACGGCGACGGCGGCCGAGGAGGCCGCGCTCGACCGGGTCGCAAACGGCGTCCGCGACCACCTCGCGGCCGATGACGGGCTCGAGGTCGGGATCATCCGCGACCGCCTGAACCGGCGCAAGATCGACCTGATCCCGACCGCCGAGTGGGCCGACCCGCCCAAGGACCGCATCGGCGAGCTGCTCGACGCCGTGAACGAGCGGCTGGCCGCCGCCCCCGGCGGCATCGGCGCGGTGATCGAGCTCACCCGGCGGCTGTCGCAGCAGGAGGGCCTGCCCGACGCCCGCATCACGACCGACGTCAAGCACATCGAGGTGGGACTCACCGACAAGTCCGACTCGATCGCGTACCTGGTACGGCGGCTCGCGCCCGTGCGCGCGATCCACCCCCAGGAGATCCTGATCGCCGGCGACGAGTTCGGCCCCATCGCCGGCTTCGAGGGCAGCGACTACCGCATGGTCACCCGCCTCGCGGCCGGCGCGACGATCGTCTCGGTCGGCCGTGAGCCCAACGGCGTGCCGGCGGGCGTGATCCGCCTCGGCGGCGGCCCGGCCGAGTTCCTGCGCGTGCTCGAAGGGCAGAAGCGACCCATTCCCCACCCCGCCGGCCGCGGCAGCACGGCGGCGCGTGTGCCGCCGCCCGTCGAGCGCCCCGCCGACGGCTGGGCGCTCGAGCGGGAGGGCTACGACGTCGTCGACGAGGCCTCGCTCGAGAGCCTGTTCGCGCTCAGCAACGGCTACATGGGCGTCCGCGGCGCGACCGACGAGGCGAACCCGGGCTCGTCGCGGGCGGCCTATGTGGCCGGCCTGTTCGACGGGCCCGAGGCGGGCGTCGAGGACCTGACCGTCATCGCCGACTGGACGCACACGCGGATCGAGATCGAGGGCCGCACGCTGCGGCCGTGGGACTGGCGCGAGGTGACCCACCGGCGCCGGCTCGACCTGCACACGATGGTGCTCGAGCGCACCCTGCGCTGCGTCGATCCGGACGGCCGGCGGCTGCGGATCGAGTCGCACCGTCTGCTCAGCCTGGCCCGGCGCCACCTGGGGGCGATCCGCGTCCGGGTCGTGCTCGAGGACGGGCCCGAGGCGCGCGTGCGCGTCTACGCCGGCCTGCAGACCGACGAGGCGCAGCGGCCGCTCCCCCACGTCGAGGTGGTGGCCGCCGGCAGCTCCGGCGGCGTCGACCTGCTGCACACGCGCACGCCGGGCGGTCGCGTGGCCGTCGACGTCGGCCTGGCCGTCGCCGCCCGCGTCGGCGAGGCCGAGATCGCCACCGAGCGGGCGGTCGAGGAGGACGGCTGCGGCCGCTGGGCGGAGTCCGAGCTCGGGCCGGGCGGCGAGCTCGAGGTCGACCGCTTCGTCGCCGTCTACACCGAGCGCGAGCGACCGCTCCCGGCGGTCGATGCCGAGCGCGAGGCGCGCGAGGCGGCCGCGCTCGGGTGGGACTCGGTGCTGTCCGAGCACCGCGACGCCTGGCGGGTGGCGTGGGATCGCTCCGACGTCGAGGTGGCGGGCGCCGGGAGCGGCGTCCAGGTGGGCATCCGGTTCGCCATCGCCCAGCTGATCGCCGTCGCGCCGACCGCCGACGGCCGCTGCTCGATCGCGGCGAAGGGGCTCACCGGCGCGGGCTACAAGGGGCACGTCTTCTGGGACACCGATGTCTTCCTGCTGCCGTTCTACGCGGCCGCGCTGCCCGAGGTGGCGCGGCGGCTGCTCGAGTACCGGCTGCACACGCTGCCGGCGGCGATGCGCCACGCCGAGGACGCCGGCCTCGCGGGCGCGTGGTTCGCGTGGGAGTCGGCCGCGTCGGGCGAGGACGTGACACCGGCGTTCGTGATCGGGCCGGGCGGCCGCCGGCTCGAGGTGCTGACCGGGCAGCGCGAGATCCACGTGGTCGCCGACATCGCCTGGGCGGTCGACACGTACGTGCGCTGGAGCGGTGACGACCGCTTCCTGGACGAGGGCGGCGCCGAGCTCGTGCTCCAGGCGGCGCGGTTCTTCGCCACCCGCGCCGAGGAGACCCCGCGCGGGTTTGAGATCCGGCACGTGATCGGTCCCGACGAGCTGCACGAGGACGTGTCGAACAGCGCCTTCACGAACACGATGGCCGCCTGGACGCTGCGCCGGGCGGCCCAGCTCGCCGACACGCGCCGGGCCAAGTCCACGCTCGGCGAGCCGGCGCGCTGGCGCGACGTCGCCGACCGGCTGGTGGTGCTGCACACCCCCGACGGGCTGCTCGAGCAGCACGAGGGGTTCCTGTCGCTGCCGCTGCCGCCGGAGGAGCGGGCCGGCCGCGACGAGCTCGCCTGGCAGCGCGATCGCCAGGAGTGGCGCGACGTGAAGCAGGCCGATGTCGTCATGCTGATGGCGCTGCTCGAGCCGCAGTTCACACCGGAGGAGCGCCTGGGCAACTACCACCTGTACGAGCCGCTGACCCGGCACCTGTCGTCGCTCTCCGAGGCCGTGCATTCGCTCGTCGCCCGCCGCCTGGGCCTGGACCGCGAGGCCGACCGCTATCTCCAGCGCGCGCTGCAGATCGACCTCGACGACTCGCGCGGCAACCGTGCCGAGGGGCTGCACATGGCGACGCAGGGCGGCATCTGGCAGGCTGTCGCGCTGGGCTGCGCGGGCGCGCGCGCCGGCGCGGACGCGCTCGAGCTCGATCCGCACCTGCCGCCGGGGTGGCGGCGGCTGTCGCTGCGGATCGCCTACCGCGGCACCCCGCTGGTCGTCAGCATGACGCCCGACGAGATCGTGATCGAGGCCCGCACCGCCGCCGTCCGTGTGCGAGTCGGCGACCTCGAAGGCGAGGTCGTGGCCGGCTCCCCGCTGCGCTTGGCGCGCGCCGGCAGCGCCTGGCACACGTCCAGCTAACAGCCAGATTTACAGTTTGTTTTCTAATCCGGCGGCGGCGGACGCCGATCACGGACGGTATGAGCCGCCGGCTGACCGTCCTCGTCCTCTGCGCCCTGCTCGCCACGTGCCTCGGCAGCGCCTCGGCGCGGGCCGCGACCGGACACTGGTATCCGCTCTTCCAGGCGATCAACAAGGTGCGGCGCGAGCACGGCCTGCGCCCCGTCGCGCCGTCGCCGAGCCTGCACTGGGCCGCCCGGCACCACTCGAGCGACATGCTCACGCGCGACTACTTCGGCCACACGAGCCCAACCGGCTCGACCCTGTACGACCGCATCATGAGCTCCGGCTTCCGCACCTTCGGCTACTGGCAGGCGGGCGAGACGCTGGCCTGGGGCACGGGCACGCTGGGGACGCCGGCGGGGGTCGTCAGCGCCTGGATGCACAGCCCCGAGCATCGCGCGATCCTGCTCTCACCGCTCTTCCGGTTCGTCGGCATCGGCCGCGCCCAGGGCCGGTTCATGGGCCACGCGGACGCCGACGTCTGGACCGCCGACTGGGGTCACCGCTAGCCGATACCATGGGCGGCATGGCGCCGTCCAAAGTCGTGCTCGCCTCGCCACGCGGCTACTGCGCAGGGGTCGACCGAGCGGTGGACACCGTCGAGCGCGCGCTCGACCACTTCGGGCCGCCCGTGTACGTGCGCCGGGAGATCGTCCACAACCGCCACGTGGTCGCCGAACTCACGGGCCGCGGAGCCGTGTTCGTCGAGAGCGAGGAGGACGTGCCGGCGGGCGCCGTGCTCGTGCTCTCGGCCCACGGAGTGGCCCCCGAGGTGCACACACGCAGCGCCGCGCGCGAGCTCAAGGTGCTCGACGCGACGTGCCCGCTCGTCACCAAGGTGCACGCCGAGGCGCGCCGGTTCGCCGACCGCGGCTACACGATCGTCCTCGTCGGCCATGCCGGGCACGAGGAGGTCGTGGGCACGATGGGCGAGGCCCCGGACGCGATCCGGCTGGTCGAGTCGATCGCCGACGTCGAGACGCTCGACGTCTGCCGACCCGATGCGGGTCGCCTACATCACCCAGACGACGCTCTCGGTCGACGAGACGGTCGAGATCATCGCCGCGCTGCGGCGCCGCTACCCGGCGGCGGTCGGGCCGAAGCGCGACGACATCTGCTACGCCACCCAGAACCGCCAGAACGCCGTGAAGCGGCTCGCCGCCGAGGTCGATCTGGTGCTCGTGATCGGGTCGCAGAACTCGTCCAACTCCAACCGCCTGGTCGAGGTGACCCGCGAGCTGGGCGTGCCGGCGCACCTGATCGACGACGAGCGCGACATCGACCCCGGCTGGCTCGACGGCATCGCGACGGTCGGCATCACGTCGGGCGCATCGGCGCCCGAGACGCTGGTCGACCGCGTGATCGCGCACTTCCGCGCGATGGGCGTCGAACAGGTCGAGTCGCAGGACGCCGAGCCCGAGGACGTGCACTTCTCGCTGCCGATCGAGCTGCGCCGCGCCGTCGGCTCCTGAATATACGGGGTCAGACCCCGTCTATTCACGTACGCGGTCCTATGCGCGCTCGACGGCGAGCGCGGCGCCCGCTGCGACCGCGACCGCCAGCGTCTCGGCAGCGATCCAGTCGCCGTGCTCCACGAAGGCGCGGCTCACGTCGCCATCGCTCTCGGGGTAGGTGACGCGGATGCGGTCGGTGACGTCGAGGTCCGCGTCCTGGCGCATCTTCTGGATGGTGCGGATCACGTCGCGCACCACGCCCTCGAGCTGCAGCTCCGGCGTGATCTCGGTGTCCAGGGCGACCGCGAAGCCGTCGCCGTCTGCGACCGCAAAGCCCTCGCGGGCCCGCGCCCGGGGCTCGAACTCGCCCGCCTCGAGCACCCAGTCGCCCACGTGCACACGGCCGTCGCGCAACTCGAACTCGCCCTCGCGCAGGAGGCTTCGTATGACCGCGAGATCGCGGCCGTACTTCGGCCCGAGCACCTTGAGCAGCGGCATCACCTCGACCTGGGCGAACTCCTCGGCCGACGTCGTCAGACGCACCTGCTTCACACCGAGCTCGGCGGCGATCAGCTCGACGTGCTCGGCGACGTCGGTGCGGCGGCGGGGGTCGTCGGTCGCGACGATAACCTCGCGCAGGGGCTGGCGCAGCTTGATGCCCGCATCGTCACGGCTGCGCCGGCCGAGCTCGACCACGGCGCGGACGCTCTCCATCGCCGCGACCAGCTCGGGGTCGCGCAGCTCGTCGCGCACCTCCGGGTAGGCGGCCAGGTGGATGCCCGCAGGCGCGCCCGGGCAGACGCCGCGAACGAGGTTCTGCCACATCTCGTCGGTCAGGAACGGCATCACCGGCGAGACGCACCGCAGGGCCTGCACGAGCGCGTACCAGAGCGCCTCGAAGGCGGCGCGCGTGTCGGCCGGGTCGTCCGAGCGCCAGAACCGCGTCCGTGACCGGCGCACGTACCAGTTCGAGAGATCGTCCATGAACGTCTCGAACGCGCGCACAACGCGCGGCGACTCCCAGTCGTCGAGCGCGTCACGGCACTCGCCGACGAGCCACTGGGTGCGGGCGGCGAGCCACCGGTCGAGCGGCCGCGCCGCGGCCGGGTCGGGCCCGATCTCGAGCAGCTCGTAGCCGGGGGTGAAGCCCTCGATGTTCGCGTACATGACGAAGAACGAGTACGTGTTCCAGAGCCGCAGGAGCCGCTGCTTCACCTCGCCGGCGGGGCCGTAGCCGAAGTTCAGGTTCTGGGCGGGCTGCTGGCCGGCGTACATCCAGCGCATCACGTCGGCGCCCATGTCCTCGATGGCGTCCTCGAACCAGATCGCGTTGCCCCACGACTTGTGCATGGGCCGGCCGGTCTCGTCGTTCACCTTCTCGTACGTGAGCACCCGCTTGTACGGCGCGCGCCCGTCGAGGACGACGCCCATGAAGAGCATCGAATAGAACCAGAGCCGGATCTGCTCGCGCATCTCCGACACCCAGTCAGCCGGGTACCAGCGCTCCCAGTTGGCGTGGTCGGGCAGGTCGGCGATCGTCACGCCGACGCCCGCGCCGGCGGCGTAGCCGGCCTCGATGAAGGTGTCGTTGTGCCAGCCGAGGGTCGAGAACGGGACGACGCCGGCGTCGAGCCAGCAGTCTCCCACCTCGGGCAGCCGGTGGGCCTCGCCGTCGCACTCGCCGCAGCGGATGACGACGTCGTCGATCCACGGGCGGTGCAGCTCCTCGAGCCCCTCGGTACCGCGCACGGCGCGCTCGAGCAGCTCGGCCTGCGACCCGATCACGGTCATGTGGCCGTCGTCGCAGAAGTAGAACGGCAGCGGCAGGCCCCAGTAGCGCTTGCGGCTGATGCACCAGTCGCCCATGTTGACGAGCCAGTCCTCCATCCGCTTGCCGTACTGGCGTGGCGTCCACTCGACCCCGCGGGCGGCGTCGATCATCGGCTTGCGGATCTCCTCGCAGCGGATGAACCACTCGTCGACGAGCCGGTAGATCAGCTCGGTGCCGCAGCGCCAGCAGACGGGGTAGCGATGCTGGATCTCGCCGGCGGCCACCAGGCGGGCACGCTGGCCGAGGTCGTCCACGATCATCTGCGCCGCCTCCGCGGTGACGTGGCCGTGCAGCCAGCCGTACTCGCTCGTGAACGCGCCTGCCTCGTCGACCGGGATCAGCGTCTCCAGGCCCTCGCGGCGGCCGAGCTCGAAGTCCTCCTCGCCGCAGCCCGGGGCGATGTGGACGATGCCGGTGCCCTCGTCCATCGACACGTCCTCCCAGGCGACGACGCGATTCGCGAAGCCGGTCTGGGCGGGCAGGTCCTCGAACGGCGCCGTGTAGGTGAGCCCGACCAGGTCGGAGCCGCGGACGGTGCCGAGCACGGTGCCCGACACGGGGCTCTGCTCCAGCCGCGCGGCCGCGACGTAGGCGATGCCGGCCGGCGTGGATACGCGCACGTAGTCGGCGTCGGGGCGCACGGCCGCGGCCACGTTGCCGGGCAGCGTCCACGGCGTGGTCGTCCACACCACCAGGTACTCGCGGTCGCGCTCGCGCAGCGGCAGGCGCACGTGCAGCGAGGGGTGGGTGATCTCCTTGTAGGAGTCGATCAGCTCGTGCTGGGAGAGCGATGTGCCGCAGCGCGGGCACCACGGCATCGAGCGGTGGCCGCGATAGAGCCACTCGCGCTCGTGGCACTCCTTCAGAAAGCCCCAGATGTAGCTGATGTTGGGGTCGGTCATCGTGTAGTACGACCGCTCCCAGTCCATCCACTGGCCGAGCCGCTTGGAGTGCTCGGTGAGCTGGCCGGCGTAGAGCGCGACCCGGTCGCGGCAGGCGCGGGCGAAGCGGTCGAGCCCGTAGGCCTCGATCTCGCGCTTCGAGTTCAGCCCGAGCTCCTTCTCGACCCCGACCTCGACCCACAGGCCCTGGCAGTCGAACCCGTTCTGGTACAGCAGGTCGCGGCCCTGCATGGCGTAGTAGCGCTGCCAGACGTCCTTCAGGGTGCGCCCCCACCCGTGGTGGACGCCCATCGGGTTGTTCGCCGTGATCGGCCCGTCGATGAAGCTGAAGGGGGGGCCGCCGCGGTTGCGGTCGCGCAACGTCTCGAACGTGCGCTCGCGCTCCCATCGCTCGAGCACGCGGTGCTCGAGGGCGATGTGGTCAGGCTGCTTGGCGACGGGCTCGAAGGGCGGCATCCGGGGAGTCTATTCCGCCGGTGCCGGCCACCCGCCGTCGTCCGTCAGCGCGCGGAGCACCTCCGCGGCGTCCGGTGGCGGGCGAGCGCGTGCGTCAACTCAGCCAAGCTCATGCTTGTCGCAGAAATCGTCGAATGCAGCGTGCTTGGCGAGGTAGCTGCTGAGCTCGGCAAAGCCGAACTCGAACCACTCGGTGAGCCACCGCTCGTCGATCTCCACATGCTTGTCGTACAGCTCGTCCATGATCGCTTCCTCCAGGCAACCGGCCCGGCTGACGCGTTTTCCGCCTCGGCTGCCGAACTCCTTTGCAACCGGGCGCTGACGGTCCCGTAATCGACCCGGGTGCGGCCGGCTTTACGCTTCATTGACAATTTCCCGGTCGCGCCAGCGCGCGAGGGCGGTGGCGACGCAGGCAAACGCGATCCGGTCGTGCGGCGGGAGCGCGTCGCGCGTGAACCAGGCGATCTCGGAGACGTCCGACGCCGGCCGTGCCCGCCCGCGCACGACGCGGGCGAGGTAGAAGACGTTCAGCGTCGGAACGCCCTGCGGCCCGTAGGTGTCCGCCACGATCGCGAGCACGCGACCGGTGGCGATCTCAAGGCCCGTCTCCTCGGCGAGCTCGCGCCGCGCCGCCGCCTCGCCGTCCTCGCCGGGGCGGATGAACCCGCCCGGCATGTCCCACATGCCCCGGAACGGCTCGATGCCGCGCCGGGTCAACATCACCCGGCCGCGCGCGTCGACGACGACGGCGCTCGCGGTCGGCGCGGGGTTCTCGTAGAGGACGAGGCCGCACGCCGGGCACAGGAGCCGCTCCTCGTCGTCGCCCGCGGGCACGGCCCGGGTGAGCGCCGCGGCGCAGCGGGGGCAGCGCACCCAGTCCTTCACGCGGCCTCGGCGAGCACGCGGTCGGCCAGGTCGTTCCAGCGGCCGGGGCGCATCATCCAGCCGGAGTAGGTGCCGCGGTTGGCCAGGCACACGAGGCCGACGCCGGCCTGCGGGTCGGCCCACGCCACCGTCCCGGAGGCGCCGAAGTGCGAGAGCGTTGCGGCCGAGGCGCGCGTGCCCGTCCAGTGCGGATCCTTGGCGTCGCGGATGTCGCAGCCGAGGCCCCAGTCGGCCCGCTCCCAGGTCGCGAACGACTCGATGCCGCCGGCGAGCCCGGGGAACTGCACCTGGGCGAACTCGGCGAACGTCTCGGCGGCGATCAGCGGCGCGCCCTGCCGCAGCAGCAGCTGCACGATCGCGGCGTACGCGGCGCAGGTGGCGAACGCTCCGCCGGCGGCGGTGGCGCGCTCGCGCCACGCGCGTGAGTTGAAGAGCGGCGTCCCCGGCCGCCACAGGCCCGGCTCGCGCACGTCGAGCGCCCGCGCGAATTCCGGCTCGGGCAGGCCCAGGAACGCGTCGATCCGGAGCGGCTCGAACACGGCCCGGCGCACGTACTCGGCGTGGCCCATCCCGGTCGTCTCGGCGAGCAGCGCACCCAGGACGGCATAGCCCTCGTTCGAGTAGATGCGCCTGGCGGCCGGCGGACAGACCGGCTCCACGTCGAGCGCCGCCACCCCCCTGGGTCCGACCTCCGGCAGGCCGGACGCGTGTGCCAGCAGGTGCCGGGGCGTGATCGCCCGCTTGGCGCCGGCGCCGTAGGCCGGCAGATGCGCGGCCACCGGCGCGTCCAGGTCGAGCGAGCCCTCCTCGGCCGCCACCATCACCGCCAGGGCGACCATCGGCTTCGTCAGCGAGGCGAGGGCGAAGAGCGAGTCGGGGCCGGCGAGACCGGCCGCATGCGCCTCACGGACGCCCTCGGGCCCGACGACGGCCGCCGCAGCCGCCGAGACGTCGCCTGCGTCCACCCATGTCTCTATCATCTCGCACGCCACTGCGGGATCGTATGCCCGTGTAGAGTTGGGAGGCACGATGGCCGAGTTGAGGACACCGGGCGGGCGCACAGGAGGCGAGCCCCCGTTCGACCCGCCGCGCGGAGACGAGGGCCTCGACGACTGGTTCGCCCGCCGGCTCGAGGCGCAGGGCATCAAGGCGCGGCGGATGCGGCCGCCGATTGCGCGCATCCTCGCGGTCGTGGCGCTCGTCGGCGCGCTCGCGGCGCTGGGCTGGGTGCTGGCCGGGGCGTCGAGCAAGACCACCACCGCCGCCACTCCTCCCCCGAAGACCCAAACGCCGCCGGCGAGCACGGGCGGAGGCAGCACCCCGACCGGGAGCACGAAGCCCAAGAAGCCCGAGTGGCAGAAGATCCCGATCACCGTTCTGAACGGCTTCGATCCCGCTCAGAGCGCGGCCGGTGCGGCCAAGACCCAGCTCGTCAAGGTCGGCTGGCACGTCGTCGGCGTGGCCGACGCCTCGCCCGACACCCACTCGACCATCGTGGTGTACGCGCCCGGCAAGCTCGCATGGGCGAAGGTCGTCGCCAAGCGCCTGGGGCTGCCGCCGCCGGTGGCGATCGCGACGGCCCCCGGCGTCGTCGCGACGCAGACCGACGCCGTCGCGATCGTGCTCGGCCCGAACCTGCTCCCCAACGGCGCGGGCTAGGAGGGCAGCTCGCCGAGCTCGTCCAGGCTGGGGGCGTGCCGGATCGCCGGGCTGCCCACCCCGTAGAGCAGCAGCGCGACGCAGAAGCCGAGGAAGCACGCGACCGTCGCGCGGGCCGAGGTCGCGCTCAGGAGCAGTCCGGCAGCGAGGGGGCCGAGCGGCGCGATCAGGAGCGAGACGGCGCTTCTGGCGCTCTCGACGCGGCCCAGCAGCCGGTCGGGGGTGACCGCGACGCGGTAGCCGACCACCACCGAGTTCGTCACCGGGATCGCGAACGCCTGCGGCAGCGTCGCGGCCGCGAGCACATAGACGCTCGGCCAGGCCAGGAAGGCCGCGATCGTGAGCGAGACCACGAGCTCGATCCAGATGATCGCCCGCATCGTGAAGCGGCGGCGCATGAGCGGCGAGGCGAGCGAGCCGACGAGCGTGACCGCGCCGAATGCCGCGAAGAGCAGCCCGATCGCGCCGCCGCCGAGGCCCTGGCGCTCGCCGACGACCACGATCACGAGGAACACGCCCGGCAGGGTGAAGTTGCCCAGCGCGAACACGAACGCGCATGCGCGCAGGAAGGGCCGCCCCCACAGGAAGCGGAAGCCCTCGCCGATCTGCGCACGCAGGCTCGCGGCGTCGCGCTCGCGTGGGGCCTGGAAAGGCGTTCGCATCGCGAGCAGCGACGCCATCGAGGCCAGGTAGGAGACGGCGTCGAAGACGAACGGCACCGCCCGGCCGATGCTGTAGAGCACCCCGCCGGCGGGCGGCCCGGCCAGCCTGACGGTCGAGTCGCGGGCCTCCTGCGCGCCGACGGCCGCCGGCAGCTGGACCGTGGGGACGACGGCCCGTAGCGCCCCGGCCGCCGCGGCGAAGAAGACGGCCGCGCCGGTGCCCTCGACGAACGCGACGACGGGGATCTGCCAGTACGTCAGGTCGGAGGCGGCGATCGCGGCGACGAGCGACGCGATCGCGACCGCCCGGACGGCATCGGCCGCGATCATCATCCGCCTGCGGTCGAGGCGGTCGGCGGCGACTCCGGCGGGCAGCGCGAAGATCGTCGTCGGGACGATCCGGGCGAAGGTGACGATCCCCGCGCGCGCCGGCGAGCCCGTCAGCGCCAGCACGAGCAGCGGGTAGGCGATCGTCGTCGACTGCGTGCCCGCCGCCGAGAGCAGCTGCCCCGCCTGCAGCAGCACGAAGTCGCGGTTGCGCCGGAGCGGCAGTGCCCCGGCGGCGCCTGATCGCGGCTCCGGACGGGGTGCGCTCACGGATCGGAGAGGCTAGCAGGGAAGCGGAGTCCGGCCGTCGGCGTCGAACCGGGCCGCATGCAGCCGGCCCCATCCCGGGTCTCGATCGACCTGCCCGTTCGCACGATCCTGCGCGTGATCGTCCTGGTGCTGCTCGCCGTCGCGGCGGTCGACCTGCTGACCGCCGTGAGCCGCATCCTGATCTGGCTCGCGACCTCCGTCTTCCTCGCCGTGGCGCTGCAGCCGGCCGTGCGGCTGGCCGAGCGGCGGCTCTCGCACACCCTGGCCGTGTTCGCGGTGTTCGCCGGCCTCGTGGTGATCGTCGTGGCCTTCCTGGCGCTCCTGATCATCCCCATCGCGAGCCAGGTCGACCACTTCCGCACCGCCGCGCCCGTGTACCTGAACGAGCTGCGGCACAACCGCACGATCAACAACCTGAACGACCACTACCACCTGGTCGCGAAGGCCGAGGAGGCCGCCAAGGCGTACCCGACCAAGGCCTTCGGCGCGCTCGGCAAGCTCGTGAGCGGCGTCGTGGCGACGATCACCGTGCTCTTCATGACCCTGTTCCTGCTGCTCGAGCTGCCGACCCTCGTCGAGTCGATGCTGCGCTTCGCCCCGTCCGAGCGAGCCGAGCAGATCCGCCGGGTGGGCGGCGACATCAACCGCAGCGTCGCCGGCTACGTGCTCGGAAATCTGATCATCTCGCTGATCGCGGGCATCGTGATCGGGCTCTCGCTCTGGGCGCTGGGCGTGCCCTACGCGCTCGCGCTCGCGGTGCTCATGGGCGTGTTCGACCTCGTCCCGCTCGTCGGCGCCACCGTCGGCGCGCTGGCTGCGATCGGCGTCGCCTTCGCCACCCAGGGCGTGACGGCGGGGATCGTCATGATCGTCGTGAACGTCGTCTACCAGCAGATCGAGAACCACGTGCTGCAGCCGATCGTCTACCGCCGTACGGTCGAGCTCTCGGCGTTCCTGATCCTCGTCGCCGTGCTGATCGGGGGCGAGCTGCTCGGCGTGCTCGGGGCGCTGATCGCGATCCCGGTGGCCGGCTCGCTGCAGCTGCTCGTGCGCGAGCTGACGACGGGGACGATCAGGGAACAGCCCCCCGACCCGGGCGACGGCCAGGGGACTTCACCCGCATAACCGGGGACAGTCCCCACCGATCGCTCTCAGTCAGACTGCCTGAGCAGGTCCCAGGCCCGGTCGACGTGCTCCGCGGTCGTGGCGGCGTTTCCGATCGCGGCCCGCAGGGCGTAGCGGCCGTGCAGCTGGGTGTGCGAGATGAAGACGCGGCCGGTCGCGTTCACCCGCTCGAGGATCGCCTCGTTCAGGCGCCGCAGCTCGGCCTCGTCGTCGACGCCGTCCGGATGCCGGCGGAAGCACACGGTCGAGAACGGCACCGGCGCCAGCAGCTCCCACCCCGGCTCGGCGGCGATCGCGGCCTCGAGCCGGCGGGCGAGCTCGACATGGCCGCCGATGATCGCGCGCAGCCCCTCGCCGCCGTAGGCGCGCAGCACCATCCACAGCTTCAGCGACCGGAACCGGCGCCCGAGCGCGACCCCGTAGTCCATCAGGTTCACGACGTCGTCCTCGCTCGAGCGCAGGTACTCGGGCACGACCGAGAACGCCGCCCGCAGGTCGTCGGGCCGGGCCGTGTAGAGCAGGCTGCAGTCGATCGGCGTGAGCAGCCACTTGTGCGGGTTCACGACCAGCGAGTCGGCCCGCTCGCAGCCGTCGACCACATGGCGCAGCTCGGGCACGACCGCGGCCGCGCCGCCGTACGCCGCGTCGACGTGCAGCCACATGCCGTGCTCGGCGCAGACGTCGGCCACCGCGGTCACCGGGTCGATGCTCGTCGACGACGTCGTCCCGACCGTGGCCACGGCGGCGATCGGCCTGCGGCCCGCGCGGACGTCGGCCGCGACCGCGTCTCGCAGCGCGTCGATGCGCATCCGGAACGCGTCGTCGGACGGGATCTTGACGAGCCCGTCCTGGCCGAAGCCGAGCACGATGCACGCCTTCTCGACCGACGAGTGCGCCTCCTCCGACGTGTAGACGCGCAGCGGCGGCAGGTCGGTGCGGCCGGCCATCCCCCGCGTGCGCACGTCGAGGCCGGCCGCCTCGCGCGCCGCCGCGAGCGCCCACAGCGTCGACGACGACGCCGTGTCGGTGATCTGGCCGAACCAGCCGGCCGGCAGCCCGAGCAGCTCGGCCGTCCAGCGCAGCGTCACCTGCTCGAGCTCCGTCGCCGCGGGCGAGGTGCGCCACAGCATTGCGTTCACGTTCAGGGCGGCGGCGATGGTCTCGCCGAGGATCCCCGGCGGCGAGCCGGTGATCCCGAAGTAGCCCATGAACCCGGGATGGTTCCAGTGCGTGAGGCCCGGCACGATCACGCGGTCGACGTCGGCCAGGATCGCCGCGAGCGGCTCGCCCTGCTCGGGCGGGTGGGCCGGCAGGGCCGCGGCGATCTCGCCCGGCGAGACCTGCGCCAGCACGGGCATGCGATCGACCTCGTCCAGATAGCGCGCGATCCACTCGGCGGCCTGCTCGAGCGCGGCGCGCAGCTCGTCGGTCGTGGGGGCGCTGGCCGGGCCGGCGCTCAGAGCGCCGTCTCCACGGCGGTGAGGGTGCCGTCGAGGAGCTCGGCGACATCGTCGATCTCCTGCTCGGAGATGATGAGCGGAGGCGCGAGCAGGAGCGCGTCCATGTGCTCGTTGCCGACCGGGGTCGGGCACGAGTAGATCATGAGCCCGCGCCGCTTGGCCTCGGCCGAGACGAGTCCCGACACGCCCGCGGCGGCCGGGAAGCGGCTCCCGTCGGCCCGGCGCAGCTCGATCCCGCGCAGCAGGCCGAGGCCACGCACGTCGTGCACCACCGGATGCCGGCGGCCGATCTCCTCGAGCCGGGCGCGCAGCTGCTCGCCGCGGGTGACGGCCGCATCGAGCAGTCCCTCCTGCTCGATCACGTCGATCACCTCGCAGCCGACCGCACAGCCGAGCGGGTTGCCCGAGAACGTGTGCCCATACGAGAAGCCGCTCGGCGCCGTCTCGACCACCTCGCGCAGGCGCCGCGTGGCGACCATGCCCGAGAGCGGGATGACGCCGCCGCCGATGCCCTTGCCGAACGTGATCACGTCGGGCACGGCCCCGAAGTGCTCGACCCCGAACCAGCGCCCGGTGCGGCCGAACCCGGTGATCACCTCGTCGGCGACGAGCAGCACCTCGTGGCGGTCGCACACCTCGCGCACCGCCGCCAGGTAGCCGTCGGGCAGCGGCACCGCGGCGCCGGACGAGCCGGTGACCGGCTCGACGACGAACGCCGCCACATGCTCGGCCCCGCGCGACTGGATCGCCGCCTCGAGCGCCGCCGCGCCCTCCTCGGCCGTCGCGGAGTTCGGCACCACGGCGTACTTGCGCAGGAGCAGCTCGAACGGCGCCCGCCAGCGCGACCCCGACAGCGAGAGCGCGCCCATCGTGGAGCCGTGGTAGGACGTCACCCGGCTCAGGAACTCGACCTTGCCCGACTTGCCGAGCAGCTCCCAGTAGAGCACCGCCAGGTGCAGGGCCGACTCGTTGGCCTCCGAGCCGGACGAGTTGAAGAAGCACCACTCGAGGTCGCCGGGTGCGATCCCGGCGATGCGCTCGGCCAGGTCGAGCATCGGCTCGTTCTGGAACGAGAACCGGTAGGTGAAGGCGATCTCGGCGGCCTGGCGGCGCAGGGCCTCGACGATGCGCGGATGGCCGTGCCCGAGCAGCATCACCATGGCACCGCCACAGGCGTCCAGGTAGCGGTTACCGTCGGCGTCCTCGATCACGCACCCGCCCGCGCGCACGGCCAGCGGCAGCCGCCGGCCGGGGCTCGCGGTCATCGAGTAGTCGGTGCGAACGGGGGCGCTCATTCCGGCCGCACTCTAGAGCATCGCCGTCGGCGATCCTCTCGTTAGTCCAGGCGATCGGGGTCAGCCGTCTTGCCCGTCGTCACTCGGGCGAACGGGCCGCACGCGCGCCACTGGCGTGTCGCATACGCCAATCGGCATGGTCAGCGCCCCGCCAATTGGCATGTTCGGCCTGCGCCAAGTGGCGCGGCCGCGCGACCCGCTCGGGCCGGAGGCCGACGCGACCGAACGGCCCGTCTACACCGACTGGCCGGGCGCTCGCAGCGCCGCCCGCAGCTCGACCAGCACCGGCCCGGAGCGGTCGGCCACCGCCGTCTGCAGCACGCCGGCCAGATCGCCGATCCCGGCCGCGCGCAGGTAGCGCACGCCGCAGGCCGCGGCGAGCTGCTCGAAGTCGGGCGCGTTCAGCTCGACCGCGACCGTGCGGCCGAAGAGCGTCTCCTGGTAGTTGCGCAGGATCCCGTAGGCCGAGTCGTTCACGACCAGGGTGACGAACGCGAGCCCCTCGGCCCGCGCGGTCAGGAGCTCGTGCCCGGCCATCAGGAAGCCGCCGTCGCCGCAGACGACGACCGTCGGCCGGTCGGGGTGTGCGGCCGCGGTCCCGAGCGCCAGCGGGATCCCGCAGCCGAGCGCGCCCGACGACGGGTACACGAACGCCCCCGGCCGCCCGGCATCGAGGTAGAGCGCCGCCCAGTAGGCGGCGACGGTCATGTCGGCGACGACGATGGCGTCGTCGGGTAGGGCATCTGCGAGCACGCGCATGAGCTCGACCTCCGCGTCGGCGCCCTGCGCGCCGACCTCGGCCGAGCGCCCCTGCAGCGCCGCCCGCACCGCCGCCTGGCCGTCGCGGCCGCCCGGGTCGGGCGGATCGGCCAGGAGCGCGCGGCAGAACAGGCCCGCGTCGGCCACGATGCCCTCGGTGACCGGGAACGTGCGCCCGAACCGGCCGGCGTCGAGGTCGACGTGCACGACCGCAGCGGGCATCGGCACGCCCCAGTCGGCGGTCGCCTCCTGCGAGAAGCGGGTGCCGAGCGCCAGCACGAGGTCGGAGCGCTCGACCAGCGCGCGCATCGCCCCCTCCTCGACCGACGAGCCGGCGTGCAGCGGGTGGCCGCTCGGCAGGACGCCCTTGCCGTTGTAGGTCGTTATCACGGGCGCATCGAGCGCCTCGGCGAGCGCCCGCACCTCATCGGCGGCGCGGCGGGTTCCGCCGCCGGCCCAGATCAGCGGGGCCGATGCGGCGTCGAGCAGGCCACGCACGCGCGCGACCGCCGCCGGGTCGGGCGCCGGGGCGGCAACGCGCGTCACGCCCGGGACGGCATCGGTCGCGGCGGCCATGACGTCGGTGGCAACCTCGATCGTCGCCGGGCCGGGATCGAGCGCCATGTGCCGGAAGGCGGCGTCGACGGCGGCGACGAGCGCCTCGGGGGTGGTCGGGCGGGCGTGGAACCGCGACACGGCCGCAAACGCCTGCGACTGGCCGCGGCTCTCGTGCAGGTAGCCGCGGCCGGCCCCGACCAGCGGGGTCGGGATCTGCGAGGTCAGGTGCAGGACGGGCGTGCTCGATGCGTCCGCCTCGGACAGCGCGGCCAGCGAGTTGAACGCGCCCGGGCCGGTGCTCGTCAGGTACACCCCCGGCCGGCTGCCCGTCCGCGCGTAGCCCACGGCGCCGAACCCGGCCGCCTGCTCGTGGCGGACGACGACCCGGCGGATCGGCGAGCCGATCAGGGCGTCCCACACGGGAAGGGCGTGGATGCCGGGCAGGCCGAACAGCACCTCGACGTGGTGTGCCTCGAGCGCGGCCACGAGCGCGGCGGCGCCGGTGCGCACGCCGGTGTCCGGGGCGAGCGTCATCGCGTCGCGGCGCTACTGCTGGCCGGAGGAGATCAGCGCGACCAGGTCGGCGATCTGCGAGGCGCTGAGCGACGAGCCGAACGTCGTCGGCATCGCGGTCGCCCACGGGCCGCCGGAGGCCGTGAAGGCGGCCGGGTCGGTGATCGACTGCTGGATGAACGCGGCGAGCGGCATCCCGGCCTTGGTCGCATCGGCGGCGATCTTGCCCAGGTCGGGGCCGATCGTGCCGGTCGCGCCGACCGCCGCGAGCGCGTGGCAGCTGCCGCACCCGTTCGACGTGAAGACGGCCTTCCCGGCCGCGGCGTTGCCGCCGCCGGCGGTCGAGCCACCGGTCGATCCGCCGCCGCTCGTCGCGGGCGTCGAGGTGGCCGAGGTGGCCGGAGTCGAGACCGCGGCCGTGGAGAGCGAGAGGCTCAGGCCGATGCTGCTCGCGTTCTTCGTGTCACCCGCGGCAACGATCACGACGACCATCACGACAATGCCGACCACGGTGCCAAGAAGCGCTGCGACGAGAACCTTGATCATGGCGCGGGGACTATACCCTCTCCCCCGGCCATATACCGCAAGCAGGGGATACCCGCACCGGCGTCGAACGCCGACTCCGAACCCACGATGCTCGACAAGCGCGACATCCAGAACCTCATGTACTGCGTCCGTGTGGCCGAGACCAGCGGGCAGTGGCAGTCCGGGTATCCGGTGCGCACTCCGAACGACCTCGAGTGCAAGCTGGCGGAGCTGCTGCGCGAGCTCGACGCGCGCCGCCCGGTCATCCGCGCGGCGTAGCCGAGGCCCGGCCCGGGACACCGGCGGCGGCGGCGACCCCGAATACGCCGCCTGCGGGATCGCGCGGCTGCCCGGCATGCCGATAACAGGTGTGTATGCGCCCCCACGCGCCCGCACTCCTCGCCGCGCTTCTCGCCCTCGCCGCAACGGCTGCGGTCGCGCAGGCGCGGCCGGCCGTCCCGCCGGCGGGCACCGGGCCGCATCCGCCCGCGGCGGTCCGGGTCGCGATCCTGATGTACCACGTGATCGACGTCCCCCAGCCGGCCACACCGAACCAGGACCTGTGGGTCGACCCGAGCGAGTTCCAGGCCGAGGTGACGTGGCTCGCCGCCCGCGGCTACCGCGCCGTCACCGTGCAGCAGTGGTGGGACGCATGGCACGGCGGCCCCCCGCTTCCCGCCCGGCCGGTCATCATCTCGCTCGACGACGGCTTCCGCGGCTGGTACACGAACGCGTTCCCGATCCTGCAGGCGGCGGGCTGGGTCGGATCGATGCAGCTCGCCCTGTCGCACCTGGGCCGCCTGCAGTCGCCACCGGCGGGCGGGCTCTCGCCGTACGCGTGGAAGATCCAGCCCTACATGGTGCGCGAGATGGTCGCCGCCGGGTGGGAGCTCGACTCGCACTCGCTCACCCACCCCATGCTCTCGACCGTGCCCCCGGCGCAGCTGCACGCCGAGGTGTACGACAGCCGCACTGCCCTGCGCGCGCAGTTCGGCGTGCCGGTCAACTTCTTCTGCTACCCGTACGGCGACTACTCCGCGCCGGTGAACGACGCCGTCAGGGGAGCCGGGTACCTGGGCGCGCTCAGCGTCGACCCGGGTGTTGCCTCGAGCACGCAGAACCCCTACGTCCTGCGCCGGATCGGCGTCGATCGCGGCGAGGGCGTCGCCGGCCTCCGGGCGGCGTTGCGAAGCTACGGCCTGCCGGTCACCTAGATCGTTGGGGCTACGGTCCCCTGGTGCGCCTGTTCGTCGCCGTCCCGGTGCCGGATCCGCTGGCCGCACGGCTCGAGGCCGCCGTGGCCGCGCTCGCGCTCGCCGGTGTGCGGACGACCGCCCGCTCGCATCTGCACGTCACCCTGCACTTCCTCGGGGAGGTCGACCCCGCGCGCGTGCCGGCGCTGACCACGGCGCTCGCCCGCGCCTGCGCCGAGGCCGAGCCGTTCTCGCTCGAGTTCGGCGCGGTCGCGCCGGCGCCGCCACGCCGGCCGCGCATGCTGTGGGCGCGGGCGCAGGCCGCGCCGGCCTACGCAGCGCTCGCCCACGCCGTCGCCGCTGCGGCGGCCGCAGCGGCCCCCGGCGCCGACCCGCCCCGCACCGCCGCGCCGCACGTGACGCTCGCCCGCGCGCGCGGGCGCGGAGAGGGCGTCCGCTGGCCACCGCCGCGTGCGCTTGCCGACGCGGCGCTCGCCGTCCGCGCATGCGCGCTCGTGCGCTCGGAGCTCGGCCCGTCCGGGCCGCGGCACACGGTGCTCGCCACGTTCCCGCTTCGCGGCGGTCAGTCGCCCCGGCGGCGGTAGCGGGCCCGCCACACGCGCACCTCGAACTCCGCCGCGCCGATCATCTCCCGCACCCGCGCGGCCGCCGTGCCGCTGCATCCGGCCAGGCCCAGCCACGGCTCGACGGCCGACGAGCGCAGCCACGTCTCCTCGGCGTCCAGGTGCAGGCCCGCCGCCTGCAGCGGCGCGCGCACCTCGCCCTGTGAGAGCAGGCGGCCGTGCTCGGGGTCGCGCAGGCGCTCGATCTCCTCCCACCAGCGCGCCCGGCGGCCGTCCGGGTCGGGCGCGAAGTCCTCGAGCACGATCCGGCCGCCCGGGGCGAGCACCCGCGCCATCTCGTCGAGCGCCCGCGCCGGCCGGGCGATGTGGTGCAGCGAGTTGGCGCACGTGACGAGGTCGAAGGCGGCGGCCGGAAACGGCAGCTGCTCGGCCCGGCCTTCGACCCGCTCGATGCCCTCGGGGACGTACTCGAGCAGGCCGGGTGCCGAATCGAGCACGGTCACCGCGGCCACCGCGCCGTGCAGCGCCGCTGCGAGCATGCCGGGGCCGCCGGCGACGTCGAGGACGCGATCGTCCGGGCGGCACTCGCACCAGGCCACGAACCCGCTCCAGTCGCGCTCGGCGGCGTGGGCGGCGTAGCTGCCGGCGGTGCGGTCGAAGCGGCTACCCCCGGACAAGCGCCTCGGCCTCCGCCCGGGTCGTGACCGTGCCCGCCGCCTGCTCCTCGGCCAGCATGGCGACGAGCTCGCCGATGCGCGGTCCGGTCGCCCCGGCGAGCGCCGCGATCTCGTCGCCGCGCAGCAGCGGCTCGCGCGGCTCGGCCGCGAGCGCCGTCACGAGGCCGATCAGCTCGACCGCGGCCTCGGCGTGCGCGCGCAGGTACTCCTGGCGGGCGCGGACGCCGCGCGTCGCCAGGCGGTCGGCCAGGGACAGGACGATGCTCTCGAGCGCGTGCGGCGCCGTCGCCTCGGCGTAGCGGTAGGCGGTGCGGCGGTCGAACGGCCGCTCGCGCACGAGGAACCCCAGGCGCAGGTGCTCGGCGACGAGCACGCGGCAGAAGCGGATCAGGGCGTGCGAGGCCTTCCACCGGGTGAGCACGGCCTCGGCGGTGTCGGCGCCGCGGCGGTCGTGGCCCATGAAGCTCACGCGCCCGTCGGCGCCCGCCACCCGCGTCGCCGGCTTCTCGATGTCGTGGAAGAGCACCGCCAGGCGCAGGCCGATGCGCGCCGTGAACCCGTTGCCCACATCGGCGTCGAGCACCGCCGCGACCGGCGCCGCCGCCTCGCGCAGGTAGTGCTGCGGGTGCGCGGCGATGTCGGCCGCCGCGTCGAGCACCTGCAGGGTGTGCTCGAACACGTCGAGGTGGTGGAACGGGCTCTGCTCGACGCCGCGCATCGCGGCGGCCTCGGGCAGGACGACGTCCAGGACGCCGATGCGGTCGAGCAGGCGGATGCCCGTGTCGGGATGGTCGGGCTCGAGCAGCCGCCGGATCTCGGTGAGGACGCGCTCGCCGCTCGGCCGATCGGCCAGGTGGGCGTCGCGGCGCGCGAGCCGCTCCGAGTCGGGATCGACCGCGAAGCCGAGCTCGTGCGCGAGCCGCACGAGGCGCAGCAGGCGCAGGGGATCGTCGCTGAAGACCTGCTCGGACACCGCCCGCACGCGGCCGGCCTCGAGGTCGGCGCGGCCGCCGTAGGGATCGAGGAGATCGCCGCCCGCGAGCGGCACCGCCATCGCGTTGATGGTGAAGTCGCGCCGGCCGAGGTCGTCGGCCACCGCCCCTCGGCTCGCGGTGATGTCGACCGTGTGCCCGTCGCGCACGACGCGCCACGCCCCGTGCCGCTCCGACAGCGGGAAGGGGGCGCCGCCGTGGCTGCGCGCGAGCGAGCGGGCGGCGGCGGCGGGGTCGCGCTCGACGACCAGGTCGACGTCGACGACCTGCCGTCCGAGCAGCAGATCGCGCACGCTGCCGCCGACCAGCCAGGCCTCCGGGACCGGCGCCAGCGCGCGGACGGCCTCAAGGCCCGGCAACGACATGCTCCACCCGGCGCGGACGCGGCGCCAGCGACGTGACGATCTCGTAGTTGATCGTGCCGGCCAGGCGCGCCCACTCCTCGGCCAGAATGCGGTCGTCCCCGTCGGCCCCGATCAGCGTCACCGTGTCGCCGGGCTCGACGTCCCGCTCGCGCCCGATCACGAACGTCAGCTGATCCATGCTCACGGTCGCGGCCACCGGCCGGCGGCGGCCGCCGGCGAGCACGTCGGCCCGGCCGGAGAGGACGCGGGGAACGCCGTCTGCATAGCCGGTGGGGACGAGGCCGATCCAGGTCGGCTCGCTCGCGACGAAGCGGCGGCCGTACCCCGAGCTCTCGCCGGCCTGGAGCAGCTTGACGTCGGCCACGTGGCTCTCGAGCCGCAGCGCCGGCGTGATGCCGTCGGCGGCCGGATCGGCGCCGAACGGCGAGAGGCCGTAGACGGCGATGCCGCAGCGCACCGCGTCGAACCGGGCGGCGGGGAAGCGCAGCGCCCCGGCGCTGTTTGCCAGGTGGCGCGGGCAGGGCGGAAAGCGGTCGGCGAGCGCGGCAAAGCGCTCGATCTGAAGGTGCGTGAAGCGCTCGTCGGCGTCGGCGACCGCGAGGTGGCTCATGAGCCCCGCGAGCTGGAGCACGCCGTCGGGCTCGAGCTGCCCGGCGATCCGCAGCGCGTCGGCCGGCGCCATCCCCCACCGGCCCATGCCCGTGTCGACCTTCACGTGCACGCCGAGCGGCACCCGCGCGGCGGCCTGCAGCCGGGCGAACCCCTCGACCGACGTGACGGTGACGTCGACTCCAGCCACGTGCGCCTCCTCGCCCGGGGCGAGCGGCCCCATGACCAGCACGGGCACGTCGCCCAGGTCGTCGCGCAGCGCGCGCGCCTCTTCCCAGGTGGCCACGCACAGCCGGCGCGCACCGGCGCGCAGGGCCGCCCGGCCGACGGCCGTGGCGCCGTGGCCGTAGCCGTCGGCCTTCACGACCGCCCACACCTCGGCCGGACGGGCCGCGTTGCGCAGCCGGGCGACGTTGTCCTCGACCGCCGCCAGGTCGACCGTCACGGTCGCCCGCGCGCGGTGGGTGCCGATCACCGCAGCACCTCGGGCAGCGCGGCGATGACATCGGTGGCGATGATGCCCGACGGGCCCAGCCGCTCCGACGCGAGCCGGCCGGCCCGGCCGTGCGCCTCCGCCGCCGTGGCGGCCGCCGTCCACGCGTCCTCACCGCGGGCGAGCATCGCCGCGACGACACCCGTGAGGACGTCGCCTGAGCCGGCGGTCGCCAGGCCGCTCACGCCGGCGTGCGAGACGCACAGGCGGCCGCCGGGATCCGCGATCAGCGTGTCCGGCCCCTTGAGCAGCACGACGCAGCGGCTCTGCTTCGCCGCCCGGCGCACCGCCTCGAGCCGGTTCGCGCGCACCCAGTCAGACCCCTCGCCCAGCAGGCGCCCCATCTCGCCCTCGTGCGGCGTCAGCACGGCCGACGCCGGCCGCTTGCGCAGCGCCTTGAGATCGCCGTTGAACGCGAACAGCCCGTCGGCGTCGATCACGGTCGCGCCGGCGTGCCCGATGCCCACGTCGCGGGCGAGCGCGACCGCTTCCGGCGTGCGGCCGAGCCCCGGCCCGAGCGCGACGGCATCGGCCCGTCCCAGCAGCTTGAGTGCGTTCGGGAGCGGCCGCACCATCACCTCGGGCACGCGCGCCTCGAGGATGCGCGCGGCCTCGGGCTGCGTCGCCACCCACACGATCCCGGCCGACGTGCGCAGGGCGGCGAGCGCCGCCATGAGCGGCGCACCGGTGAACCCGCGCGCCCCGCCGACGACGAGCACCGCACCCGCGCTGTACTTCGTGTCCGCAGGCCGCTTGCCCGCCGCGGTCAGGCCGTCGGCGAGCACGGCGGCGGTGGCCACGTCGGCCTGGGGCGGGATGCCGATGTCGGCGACGACGACGCGCCCCGAGTGGCCGCGGCCGGGCTCGATCGCGGTGCCGAGCTTGCGGCCGTGGAAGCAGACGGTGATCTGCGCCGTGACGGCGTCGCCGGCGACGACGCCCGTCGAGGCGTCGACGCCCGAGGGCACGTCGAGCGCGACGATCCCCGGCAGGCCGCGCATCCCGGCGATCACGCGCGCCGCGTCGGGCCGCGGCGCGCCGCGGAACCCGGTGCCGAGCAGGGCGTCGACGACGACATCCGCGCGCTGCAGGCGGGGGCGGCGCACGCCGTCGCGCATCGGCACGCCGAGGCGCACGGCCACGTCGTGGTTCACCCGCGCGTCCGGCGGCAGGCCGGCCGGGTCGGCCGCGAGCAGGCACTCGACGTCCCATCCGGCCGCGTGCAGGTGGCGGGCGACCACGAACCCGTCGCCGCCGTTGTTGCCGCCGCCGCAGACGACCGCGGCCGTCCCGGGAGCGAACGAGCGCAGGATCTGCTGGGCGGCCGCGACGCCGGCCCGCTCCATCAGGACGGCGCCGGGGATGCCGAGCGTCGTGATCGCGCCCGCGTCGGCGGCGCGCATCTCGCCGGCGTCGTAGAGCGGTCGGGTCGTGATCATGCCTCGTCGACGACGGCCACCGCGGCCGCCATCCCCTTCGAGTGGGTCATGCTGAGGTCGATCGCCCCGGCGCGGACACGCGCCGCCCACGCCGCGGTGCGACCGGAGAGGCTCACCCCGGGCTTGGGCCGGCCGGCGATCTCGATCTCGCGCCAGGTGAACGGCACGCCGAAGCCGAGCGCCTTGCCGACCGCCTCCTTGCCGGCGAAGCGCGCGGCGAAATGCTGCGCCGGGTTCGCCCGCGAGAGGCAGTACTCACGCTCGGTGGCCGTGAAGACGCGCTCGACGAAGCGCGGGTGGCGCTCGAGCGCACGGGCCACGCGGTCGATCTCGATCAGGTCGATCCCAACCCGCATCGGGCCATACTATGCTAGGGCGATGCCAAGGGCGCTCCCGCTGACGGGCACGGCGACGTGGTGGCCCAGCACACTCTTCCAGACGACGACGCTCGAGCTGCGCCGGGCGGGCGAGCGGCTGCTGATCGACCCAGGCGTCTCGCCGTGGGAGGTCGAGGAGGTGCTGGCGGCATCGGCGATGCCGGTGACGCAGGTGCTCGTGACGCACGCCGACTGGGATCACGTGATGGCCCTGGGGATGCTCGCGGACGTGCAGGTCACGGCCAGCGCGGCCGCCACCGAGCGCATCCGCTCGGGCGCCGCCCGGGCCGAGATCGAGGCCGAGGGGGCTCAGGTGCTGCTCGCCCACCGCGCGATCGACAGGCTGCACGTCGAGCAGGTGGTCGAGCCGCCGGCCGACGTCCGCCTCGGCCCGTGGCTGGGGGTGTGCCGGCCCGGCCTCGGGCACACGGCCGACGGCATGATCATCTCGCTCCCCGACGAGCACCTGCTCGTCGCCGGCGACTACCTGTCCTCGCTCGAGATCCCGGCGGCGCACGCGTCGGTGCACGACTACCGCACGACGCTGCAGACGCTGGTCGGGGTGATCGAGCGCGAGCGGCCGCTCTACGTCGTCGTCGGCCACGGCAAGCCGCACACGAGCGAGGAGGCGCTGCGGATCGCCGACGCCGACCTCGACTACATCGAAGCCGTGCTCGCCTACGCCGAGGCGGGCTGCCCGCCCGACCGCGCCGAGCAGATCGCCGTGCCCGCGCGGGCGGCCGGGGCAGCCGACCTGGCCGTGCACGCCGCCAACGTCGCCCGCGCGTGTGCCGCGGCGGGCGCGGTTGCGGCGCCGGGTTGAGTCGGCCCTCGAGCTGCCGATAACGAGAGCATGGTCCGCGCCCTCCGCACGATCCTGCACGTCCGCCGCCACCCGCTCGGCCCACGGGTCTACGTCGCCGGGTTCCGCGTCCACGAGTGCTGGGCCGGCCTCGTCGCCGTCATCCTGATCGCCCTGGGCGGCGTCGCCGACCACACCGGCCCGCACCCGCTCGACGCCGCCGTGTGCGTCGTCGCCGTGTGGATGATGGCCAAGGACTGGCCCGACTTCTTCCCGTCGCGGCGCGACACCTACAGCTGGCGGGTCGGATTCCACCGCCGCGACGAGGAGCCCGTGCCCGTCCCCGTGCGCAGCACGGACGACGGCGAGATCTAGAGCGGCGGTTCGGTCAGCAGCTGGTCGAGGTCGAGGTCGTCCCCGACGAACCCGATGTGGCCGGCGGGATCGCGCGGCCACTGGCCGGGCGGCCGGTCCCACATCAGCTCGAGGTCGTTGCCGTCCGGATCGCTCAGGTAGATCGCCTCGTGGGTGCCGTGATCGGTCGCCTGCCGGATCGGCCAGCCGACCTCGCGCAGGCGCCGCAGCGCGTCGGCCAGGCCGGCGCGGGTCGGGTAGCGGATCGCGACGTGGTGCAGGCCGGCGACGCCGTCGGGCTGCGGCCCGCCGCCGGCCGACTTCCAGGTGTTGAAGCCGAGGTGGTGGTGGTAGCCGCCGGCCGACACGAACAGCATGTCGCCGGTCGTGCCCCAGCCGGGGACGTCGCGCGCCTCCATGACGACGTCCCAGCCGAGCACGTCGACATAGAACGCCCGCACCCGGTCGATATCCGCGGTACGCAGGTGGACGTGGCCGATCGTGACCCCCGGATCGATCGGGCGGCGGCTGCGCGCCGCCGCCACGATCGTTCCCTGCGGGCCACCCGATGCATCAGGTGAAGGTGTCATGCGGAGATGCTACGCCAGGATCTTGATCGAGCTGGCGAAGCCGGTGCCGAGCGAGCCCTGCAGGCTGATGTGCTCGAACCCGATCGCCTCGAGCTCGCGGGAGCGGGCCAGCGGCCCCGCGTCGATCGGCCGCAGGCCGCCCCCACGGGCGAGGTCCTGCACCGTCTCCTTCGCCGCGCCGTCGTCGCCGGCGATGAGGACGTCGAGCGGCTGGCCGGCCACCTCGCCGGACACGAGCGGCCCCGCGAAGGTGGTGTTGAACGCCTTCACGACCCGCGCCCCGGGCGCCGCCGCGGCGATCTCCTCCGCGGCCGATCCGGCGGGTGTGTCGACAAGCCCGTCGTAGGTCGCGTTGAGCGGGTTGGTGATGTCGACGACGACCTTGCCGGTGAGCTGGTCGCCGTACTGCGAGACCACATCGCCCGCGGCCACGTACGGCACGGCCAGGACGACCGTCTCGGTTGCGATCGGGTCGCCGACGCCGCCGGTCGTGACCGCGGCGGCCGCGCCGGGGCGCAGGTCGCCGGCCAGGCTCTCGGCGTCGGCCGCCCCGTGGCGGCCGAGCAGGGTGACGCTGTTTCCGCCGGCGAGCGCGCGCGACGCGATGCCGCGGGCCATGTTGCCGGTGCCGATGATGGTGATGTCCATGCTGTGCTCCTTCGGTGGTGGGTTGGTCAGCTTGAGGTGCGGGCGGTGAGCAGCACCGCGATGTCCCAGGGGTCGCGCACGAGCACGCCCTCGGCGTACGGCTCTGTCGCGATTCCGGCGGCCTCGGCGCGCGCGCGAACGTCCGCGAGCGCCTGCGCCGTCTCGAACACGACCGTCCAGTGCCGCAGGCCGACGGTCGCCGGCGGCGCCGGCGGCACGCCCATGCCGCGCCAGACGTTCACGGCGACGTGGTGGTGGTAGCCGTCGGCGGCCATGAAGGCCGCGGTCGGCATCCGTGTCATGACCTCGAACCCGAGCACGTCGCGGTAGAACGCGATCGCCCGGTCGACGTCGCCGACGTGCAGGTGCAGATGGCCGACCGTGAGGCCGGGATCGGCGGCCGCCTGCAGCGGCTCGCCCGCGACCGTGTCGAGCAGCCCGTTCAGGTCAAGCGGCTGCGGGCCGCCGTCCCAGCCGGGGTTACGGAGGTCGGGCCACACGTCGCGCGGGCGATCGGCGGCGAGCTCGATCTCGTTGCCGTCGGGATCGGGCAGGTAGATCGCCTCGGAGATGCCGTGATCCGACGCGCCGATGATCGGCGTACGCGTCTCGGCCAGGCGGGCGGCGGCGCGGGCCAGCTCGAGCCGCGACGGGTGCAGCAGGGCGACGTGGTAGAGGCCGGCGTGGCGGCCCGCCGCGCGCGCGCCGGGCTCGCCGACGAGCACGAGCAGGTCGTCGTCGCCGCCGGCCCAGAGCGTGGCGGTGTCGCCGTCGCGATGGTGCAGGCGCAGCCCGATCGAGCGCTCGTAGAACCCGATCGAGCGATCGAGATCGGTGACGGTCAGATGGGCGGGGCCGAGCGTGAGGGTGGTCGCGGGAGCCGCCTGCTGCGGGCCCTCGGTGGTGGTGGTGTGCGTGGTATCCATGGGCCGTATTCTTGCGCGCGCAAGCAGCTCGCGGTATGGCAGGACCGCCCCGATGCATGGACTTCTGCGACCGGAGGCGGCTCAGGCGCCGCGGAAGCGCTCGCGATAGGCCACCGGCGCCTCGCCGGCGGCCCGCTTGAACGCGCGCGAGAAGTAGAGCTGGTCGCGGTAGCCGACCTGGTGGGCGATCTGGCCCACGGTCAGGTCGGTGAACCGCAGCAGCCGCCGCGGCCTCGATCATGACCCGGTCGGTGACGAGCTCCTTGGTGCCGCGCCCTGTGACCCGCGTGAGCGCCTGCGCGAGCGCCGCCTGCGGCAGCCCGAGCGCATCGGCGTAGTGGCGGGCGCCGTGGTGGGCGGCGAACTGCGTCTCGAGCAGCGCCGAGAAGCGCCGGTGCAGCTCGACGTCGGCGTCATCGGCGTCGCGCCGCTCGGTCCGCGAGGCGTCGTACCAGCGCTCGAGCGACAACAGGAGCACGGCCAGCAGGTGGCGTTCGAGCTCGTCCGTGAGCCGGTCGGGTGGCCGCTCGACCTCGCGCGCAAGTGCGGCAATCAGGCCGTCCAGGCGATCGCGGTCGGGCGCGGCCACTGCGACCGAGCGGCCGCCGCGGCCCGCGAGCAGCCACTCCGGCCCGATGCGAGCGCTCTCGCCGCTTCGCAGCACCTCGTCGCCGAAGCGGACGACCGCCCCGCTGATCGACTGCGCTCGCTGGAAGACGTGCACCTGGCCGCGGCCGATCACCGTGACGGTGCCCGGCCGCACGGGCACGGTGTGGCCGTCGATCAGGTGCTCGCCCTCGCCCGTACGCACCCAGACGAGCTCGTGATAGTCGTGGCGGTGTGGCTCACGCGGGCGCTGCGTCGTGAATCCGGCGCCGTCGAGCAGCACCACCTCGAGCCCGCCACCGGCGTCAAGGCTGTCCGTCGCAAGCGTGCGGGACGCGGCCATCGCGCAAACCTAGCGCTAGCATGGCCGTCTGGGCCATGGGCGGTCTGCGCCGACACCTGGTCGTGATCACGTTCGCCGCCGCGGTGACGTTCGGCGTCGCCGCGCCGGCCCTGGGCGCTTCGGCCCCATGGGTGACCACCCGGGGCAACCGGTTCGTCCGCACCGACACCGGCGCGGCGGTCGTCCTGCGCGGCGTGAACGTCTCGGCCGGCGCGAACCTGGCGCTGCAGAGCCGCGTCGCCGAGCTGGGCGCAAACCTCGTGCGCATCCACGTCGCCTGGGCCGACCTGCAGCCGACCGCGCCGACCGCCGGCGACCCGGGCTGGAACACCGCCCTGATCGCATCGATGCAGCGGCAGGTCGCGTGGTACCGGGCGCACGCGATCAACGTGCTCATCGACCTGCACCAGTTCGCGTGGTCGAGCTACTTCAGCCGCCGCGGCAGCGGCGTCCCGCCCTGGTTCTACACCCGGATCCACCCGGGTGAGTACCCGCGCACGCGGGCCGGCGAGATCCGCGCGATCGACGACTTCTACTCCGACCCGGCGGCGGCCCGGCTCTACGCCGTGCTCGCGCAGAAGGTGGCCGCGAGCTTCGGCACGGCCGCGAACGTCGTCGGCTACGAGGTGCTGAACGAGCCGCCGGCGCGCGGCACCCACGCCGGCGTGCAGGCGGTGATCCGGTTCGAGGCCCGCATCCGGCAGGCGTTCGCCGCCGCCGACCCGCTGCGGACCGTGTTCGTGATGGCGCGCACGGGCGCCGACCTCGGCCTGCTCGATGCGAGCTTCGCCGCGTTCGGGAGCATGCGCCACGTCGCCCTGGACTACCACGCCTACTTCTCGGGCCGGCGCGGCACCGGCATGAGCTTCGACGGCGAGGCCTGGACGCCGTCCTGGAACGCGACGCACATGCAGGTGACCCACCGCTACCGCGGCGGCGAGGCGCGTCAGGAGGCGGTGCTGCTGACCCCGATCCTGAAGGCGAACGACCTGCGCATCCCGTTGATCGTCGGCGAATGGGGCGACCTGCGCGGGACGACGAACGGCGCCGCCTACCAGGCGCAGATGCTCGCGATCTTCCGCCGCCACGGGCTCTCGTGGGCGCGGTGGGCGATGTCGGCCCACGACGTCTTCGGCATCCTGACCGCGGCATCGCAGCCGACACCCGCCTTCCTGCAGCTGCAGCGCGCGCTCGCGACGGAGTCGCCGCCACCGCCGCCGCCGGGGCCGCACCTGCCGTGGTTCGGAGTCTCGCGGCCGCGGCTCTCGCTCGCCCGTGCCGCCGCCCACCCGATCTGGCTCTGCTACCGGCCGGCGGCGGGCTCGCGGCGCACGGTGATCTCGATGCGGCGCGGCGGCGGCCGCCTCATCCGCCACATCGACGCCGGCACGCTCGCCGCCGGACAGCGTGGCTGCCGCCGCTGGCGCGGCGGCGACGGCCGGGGCGGGCAGGTGCGCCCGGGCACGATCTACATCCGCGTCTCGGCGCAGTACGCGGCCGGCCGCCGTTTCAGCGTGTGGCGGACGGTGATCGTGCGGCCGTAGCCCGCCGAGAAACGGGGCCTGGCCCCGTTCGGGGCCAGGCCCCTGAAGGGCGCTGAGGGGCGCCCCGGCCGCTGCCGGGGCGCCCCGCGCGCGTCAGGTCACGCGCCGCCGTTGCCGAACGCGGTGAGGAAGACCGAGTTCGGCTGGCCCACGCCGGTCACGTCGTCCCAGCCGGGAGCCGTGGTCAGGCTCGAGTCCTGGTCGAACGTGCGGACGCTGTAGAGGTAGCCGTTGAACTTGTCCACGCCGTTTGCGAAGTCCGGGCGGACGTTTGCGCCGGCGACCGGGGTGACGTCGGTGAAGGCGCCGATGTGCGCGGCCGCCAGCTTGTAGATGGCGATGTTCAGGAAGCCGAGCCGGCTTCCGGCATGCTGCGCCGCGTCGGCGACCATGCCCGCCATCAGCGGCGAAGCCAGGCTCGTGCCGCCGATCCGGTACTCGTCGTACTTGATGCCCTTCGGGAAGATCTGCGTCTCCCCGACCAGCATCCCGGTCGTCGGGTCGGCGTCCAGCGCCACGTCGGGGAAGGCACGCCCCGAGCCGCCGTGGACGACGCCGTTCTGGTAAGCCGGCCGTGCGAAGATCGACGAGAAGCCGCCGCCCGCCCCGTACAGGAACGGATCGGCCGCGATCGGCGTCCACCCCTTGCCGTTGGTCGACAGGGAGTACTTGTCGGTGCCCCAGCCCGTCTGCCACAGCAGATGGTCGTTCGGGCCGATGGCCGTGCTGGTACCGCCGACGGCCGTGACGAACGGGTCGGACGCCGGGTAGTCGGTGTCCTTGAACCCGAGCAGGGCCTGCCAGTCGCCGTTGTCGCCGGACGAGAACAGGAAGGTGATGCCCTCCATCTCGCCCTGCAGGACGACCTGCTCCCAGGCGGCGATGTCGCCCGCGGTCTCGCCGGCGGTCGGGCCGCCGTACGAGTTGGAGACGACGGTCACCTTGTCCTGGTCGACGACCCGCCCGAGGGCGAACTGCAGATCCTGGTTCAGGCAGCTCTGCGCGCCGTAGTAGACGACGTGCGCCTTCGGAGCCAGGCCGTGTGCCGCCTCGACGTCGAGCGTCTCCTCACCGGCCCAGTCGGCCGGTGTCTGGCACTGCGTCGGATGCAGGTGGAACTTCACCGGCATGTTCTGCGTGAACTGGCCCTTCGCGAACGCCTTGTCGCCGTGGCGCGTGGAGTACGTGTTCGCGTCCTTCAGGATCGTGCCCGCCGCGAAGGCGTCGACGATGCCGATGGTCTGGCCCCTGCCGCTCAGGCCAGAGGACGTGACGCCGTAGGCGCCGCGGAACTGCTTCGGCGTGTAGCCGCAGACCGCGTAGTCACGCACCTGGCCCTGGAACTTGGGCAGCGGCGTCTTGCCGTCGGCCTGGACGGTGGCCGGGATCGTGCCGTACGTCTTCGAGCACGGCCGGGCGTTGCGGAACCCCGCCGGCGGCGGGCCGAGCTGCGGCCGCGAGAACGCGGGCGCCGTGCTGAGCCCGGTCACGCCGAGCACCGACCCGGCCAGGCCGGCCGGGACGCGGGCGTTCGCCGCGTTCGCGCGGACGAGCGTTCCCCGGTGCCGGTAGACGCGGAGCTTCGCCCCGAACGCGCGCTGCGCGGCGGCCACGCTGCCGCTCGCGCTCACGTAGCGATGCGAGGCCTCGACGGCCGTGACCCGGAGGCCGGCCGATCGCAGCCACGCGCTCACCGAGGCGACGGCCGCCGCGGTGGGCTCGAACCGGGCGCGGTACTGCGCCGGCGTCAGGAAGTGCCGGTACGACGCACTCCCCGGCGTCGAGACGGCCGCGAGCGCGGCCTTGAGCGCGGCCGTTCCGCCGCGCGGCGCGAGGTAGACGCGCACGTTCACACGCCCCCACGACTTCGCCGGCCGCACCGCGCCGTGCGCCGCAAACGCCGGCGCGCTCCCCTTCAGCTCGACCGAGCCCGTGCCGGCGCTCGCGCTCGCCGTTACTCCCGCCGCCGCAACGACCGCGGCGATCCCGCACGAGGCCACGGCCCCGCGCATCACTCGACGTGCACCCACACGACCACCCCCAACCCCTGAGGCGACAACCCCAGTCCTGCGGGCCGCCTCACCACACACCGCAGGCGAGCCGATGGTACCGCGTGCCGCCGAGGTCGGGGCCGGTCAGGCGGCGGCGCGACGCGGCGCCGTGCCCGGGCGGCTCTGGCATGCTGCCCGGGTGCGGCGCCCGGTCGTTCTCCTGCTCTACTGCGCGGTGTTCGTGGGAGAGGCCATGTGGAGCGCGATCGTGCCGCTCGTACCCGCCTTCGCCCACCGGTTCGCGCTCTCGCCGCTCCAGTCGGGCGTGCTGCTCGCGAGCGCGAGCGTCGCGATCCTGATCGTCTCGATCCCCGCCGGCATGCTCGGCGAGCGCGTGGGCGCGCGCCGGGTGACGCTCGCGGCGATGGCCGTGCTGGCGGTCGCGGACGCCGGCCAGGGCCTGGCCGGGACGTACCTGGAGCTCCTGGCCGCGCGCACGCTCTTCGGCGTCGGCTTCGGCGCGCTCTGGACGACCGGCCTCGCCTGGCTCAGCGAGGAGACCGGCGCGCACCAGGGGCGGGCGCTCTCGCTGACCGTCACCACGGCCGGCCTCGGCAACGCCGCCGGGCCGGCGTTCGCGGGCCTGTTGGTGCAGCGGTTCGGCCTGGCCGCGCCGTTCACCGTCGCCGCCGTCGTCACGCTGCTTCTGACCGCGTCGCTCGCGCTCGTGCCCACGCCCGCGGCGCGCTCGGCCCTCCCGGAGAAGGCGAGCGTGCGGGCGATCGCGGGCGCGTTCCGCGAGCGCCGGATCGGCGCGAGCCTGGCGCTGATGGGACTCGGCGGCCTGCTCGGCGGCGCGGTCAACCTGCTCGTCCCGCTCGAGCTGCACCGCAACGGCGTCGCGACCGCCACGATCGGCGCCGTGTTCGCCGTCTCGGCGATCCTCTTCATCGGCACGAGCGGGGCCGTCGCGCACATCGGCGACCGGGTCGTGAGCGCGACCGTCGGCGCCGGCGCGATCGCGGCCGCCGGGGCGATCCTCGCCATCGTGCTCGTGACCACGCAGACCGTGGCCGTCGTCGCCTTCCTGATCCTGCGCGGCCCGATCGCGGCGGTGGTGTACACGGTCACGTTCCCGCTGGGCGTGCGCGGCGGGCGCGAGGCCGGCATCGGCGTCGCCACGATGGCCGCCCTCCTGAACATCGTGTGGGCGCTCTCGATGCTCGTGGCGCCCATCGTCGCCGGGGCGCTCGCCCAGACGGCCGGCGACCGGGCCGCCTACGGGGTGGTCGCCGTGCTTTGCCTGGCGGCCGCCCCCTGGATCGCCACTGCGCGTCCGCCGGCGCCGGCCCCAGGGCCGGCGCTCGGCGACTAGCGCCTCGTACTCACCAGCGCTTGACCCAGTCGGCCGTCCACACGCACGCGCCGGTGTGGCCCAGGAACCTGCCGCAGGCGCGGCTGATGCCGATCCGCGTCCAGGTGGACGAGAGCAGGATCGCGCGGTGCTCCGGGCTCGCGAGCCACGCCTTGATCGTGTAGCCGGGCTTGGCCAGCACGCCGGTGCCCCAGGCGAGCGTCTCGCCGCCCTCCCACGAGTACCCGGACACGAACCCGCTCCTCGTGATGCGGTCATACAGCGTGCCGCCGCCGGGGCTCGTGTGCGCGAAGTAGTCGCGGATGACCATGTCATCCGAGTGCCGCTGCGCGGCCAGGCGCAGGAGCAGCGACGGGCGCACGGCCCCGAGGCCGTGCTGCGCGCGCACCGCGTTCAGCTTCTCGAGCATCACCGTCCGCGGCTTCAACGTCGCCGCCGACGAGGACGCAGCTCCGAGCGTGCCCACGCTCATCACAACCACCAGCCCCACAACGATTCCACGCAGTTGAGTGTTCATGCACCATTGGTCGGCGTCCTCCGCCGCGCTGCCCCCCACCGAAACGGCGTGACCGGGCATCCACCCTTCGGCGCAGGCGGCCTCCCCGATCTGCGCCGTGCGGCTCCCCACCCGCCGCTCCGGGCCGCCGGACTACCATCCGCTGGCGTTTCGCCTACTCCGAACCGGCCACCGTGATCCCACTCGCCATCCCCAGCCCGTCCAGCCCGTACATCTTCCGGATCGGCGCGCTGCAGCCGCGCTGGTACGGGCTGCTGCTCGCGTGCGGGGTGCTGCTGGCCGGGTGGATGACCCGGCGCGAGTTCCGCCGTCGCGGCGTCGACCCCGATCTGGTGTACTCGATCGCGGTGTGGACGGTGCCGTTCGGGCTCGTCGGCGCGCGCCTGTACCACGTGATCACCGACTGGGGCGCCTTCTGGCCGCACCACCTGGCCGACACGCCGAAGATCTGGCAGGGCGGCCTCGGGATCTGGGGCGCCGTGCTCGGCGGGATGCTCGGCACGTGGATCGGGTGCCGGCGGGTGAAGCTGCCGTTCTGGAAGGTGGCCGACTCCATCGCTCCCGGGCTCGTGCTCGCCCAGGCGCTCGGCCGGTGGGGGAACTACGCGAACCAGGAGCTCTACGGGCACCCGTCGAGCCTGCCGTGGGCGGTCAAGATCGACCCGGCGCATCGCTACGCCCCGTATCAGGCCGACGCGACGTTCCAGCCGATGTTCCTGTACGAGTCGCTGTGGGACGCCGCCAGCTGCCTGGTGCTCCTGTGGTTCACGCGCCGCTACTGGCGGCGCGTGCCGACGAGCACGATCTTCGCGCTCTACGTCACCCTCTACTGCCTTCTGCGGCTGCCGCTCGAGACGATGAAGGTCGACCCGGCCGACCACATCTTCGGCCAGCGCCTGAACGTGTGGGTGGCCGGCGTCGGCCTCATCATCGGCGTCGTCTGGTTCGTGATCGCGTTCCGGCGCCGCGGGCCCGAGCCGGAGCCCGCGCTCGCCTCGGAGCACCCCGAGCCGTCGCACGTGCCGACGACGCGCCCCGAGGCGGCCATCGCCGCGCGGCGCGCGTCCCAGCAGCGGCGCAAGCACTGAGCGCGTCCCGCGCCGACGCGGGGCGGGAGGGGTTCGTCAAACCACGACGGCCGGCGGGAGGGCCGCCGGCCGTCAGCCACGAATCGGGATCGGCCGGTCAGGCGACCGTGACCGTGCCCGACATGAATCCCTTCTCGCTCATCGCGCCGCCCCAGCCGGACTTGCCGGTGCCGCAGGGGTTGAAGCACTGCCAGGTGTAGTGCCCGGCCTTGCCGGTATGGACGACGAACGTCGTGACGCCCGAGGCCAGGACGGGCGCGTTCAGGTGCATGCCCGGCACCGTGAACGTGTGGCTGACCTGGGTGTCGGCGTTGAGCGCTCGCACGATGCGGACCGGTCCGGGCGAGTTCGGCGCGGCCTTGTGCATCGTCTGCACCTGCTCCGTGCCACCCACCGTTCCCCAGACGCGGGCGTACTTCACGGGCCGCTGCGGCGTCGCGTCATCGAAGTTCGTGATGCGGATGCGCACCGTCGAGTGCGCCGGCAGGGTGATGTCGGACGGGACGAACGCCAGGTCCTCGGTCTTGCCCGTCTGGTCGTCCGTCACGAGCGTGATCGTGACCGTGGGAATCACCTTCGCCGCCGCGGGGGCGACGTGCTTCGGAGTCGTGGCCGCCGACGAGCTCGCCGTGCCGTAGTCCACGTAGAGCACGAGCCCCACGAGGAGGACGAACGGAGCCGTCACCAGAGCGAGAAACTCCACGAGCCGAGTCCATGACCTGAGCGATGAATTCACGAGTGCCATCCGTTTCCGTCGACCGTCACCTGCTTGACGCACAACCTAGGAGCATGCGGCGGGCGCAACATCGGCGGTTCCGCGGAATCGGCCCGCGGGGTCTCACGCGATGGTTGTACGGTCAACTACGCATGCCGCGGGCCGCATGTAGGCTCGCGCGAACGCGCACGAGGGAGGCGATGGAGCACCGCGACGACCCATACGGCATCAGCTCGCTCACGGCGATCCACGTGTGCTACGAGGTCACCGCGCTCACCGCGCGCGCGACGTACGACGAGGAGGCCGTCGGCCGAGCGGTGATCGAGAAGGTGATGCGCCTGCTGGCCGAGCATTCGTGCAGGGACGGCCACCGCTACGACCCCCTCCCAGGCGAGCCCGTGCGCCTGTACTGCCGGCGCTGCGGCGCCGTCGTCGAGGTCGGCGCGTAGCCATGTCGGCCTCTTGCCCCTTGTTACTACCGGCACTAAAGTGAGCGTATGAGTGCACGCCGGCGCTTCTTCCGCACGCGTCCCCCCGTCTTCGTCATGGCTCTGCTCGTGCTGGCGGTGGTCGCCGAGGTGGCCGGCTTCGCGCTCCACGGCACGCCCGTGCACTACGTCTACTTCAAGAACGGCACCCGGGTCGCCGACCAGCCGACGGGCACGATCGACTACCTGAAGTTCGCGCTCAAGATCGGCGGCGTCGGCCTCCTGCTCGCGGCCGCGCTGCTGCACGCGGATCGCGTGAACTCGCCTGAGGAGCTCGAGGGCGACGCCGCCGCCGCGCGACCTCGAGCTGGTCAACCGAAACACCGTCATCGTGCCGCACCCGCCTGACAGGCTTCCGTACTAGCGCCCGGACGCGGGGTACTCGTCCTTGCGGTACGCGGTGAACCCGTCCGTCTCTTCCCTGGGTGTCCGGTCGAGCAGGAAGCTGGAGAAGGGTGCGACGAACGGGTCGGGAGCGGACACCGTGTAGGTGTGGTACACGGTGCCGTTCTCGCGCGCGAACGCGATGTAGCTCGGGTTCTCGCGCAGCCCGTCCTTGAGGTCGGCGTCCACCTGTGTCGCCCAGAACCGGAGCCAGTCCGGCGGATCGTCGATCATCCCCTTGACCTCGGGCCTGCGGGCGGCCTGTTGCTCGGTCAGCGCCAGGCCGAAGTCGAAGGGGAAGTCGCTCCCATGGGTCGAGACCCACGGGAACCGCCACCCCATCCGCCGCCGGTAGGCGGCGAGCCGATCGATCGGAGCCCGCGAGAAGCAGATGAAGGTCACGTCGCGGTGGTTCAGGTGCACGAGCGCCCCGTCGAAGTCGTCGGCCAGGGTGCTGCAGCCCGGGCAGGCGCCGGCCTTGTAGTGAGGCCCGAACATGATGTTGTAGGCGAGCAGCCGCGAGCGGCCGTCGAAGAGGTCGGCCAGCGTCCTTCTGCCCTCCTCGGTGTCGAACTCGTAGTCCTTCTCGACGGGCACCCACGGGAGGTCGCGGCGCATCCGCCTGATCTCCTCGTCCCGCTGCGCCTGCTCCGACTCGAGCTTGCCGAGTTCGTCGCGCGCCGCCTGCCACTCCTCGCGGGTGCCGATCCTTCGCTCGGACATCGTCATCTCTCCTCTGGTGGGATCACGTGGTGAGACTCGTCGTATGCCCGAATTTCATCGCGCCTGCACACCGCGTGGGAGTAGCCTCCCACCCGGGATGCTTCCGAGGGGAGACCGCATGACCGCCTCTGCCGTCGCGCAGCTGGACGAGATCGCCGAGATCACCGACGGCCGCGAGCCGTGGCGTCCGGTGCGACACCACTTCGGCATCACGTCGTTCGGCGTGAACGCCTGGACCGGCGCCGCGGCCGGCGACCGCATCATCAACGAGCACGACGAGGCGGACGATGCGGAGGAGCTCTACCTCGTGCATCGCGGGCGGGCCGTGTTCGAGCTCGACGGGGAGCGAGTCGACGCCCCGGCGGGCACGCTCGTCTTCGCCCGGCCGGGCGTCAAGCGCACCGCGTTCGCCGAGGAGCCTGGGACGACCATCCTCGCTCTGGGCGGCCGCCCCGGAGAGGCGTACGAGCCCGACGGCTGGGAGCTCTGGGCGCCGGTCGCGCCGCTCTACCAGGAAGGCAGGTACGCCGAGGCAGCCGACCGCGCGCGCGAGATCGTGACCGCGAACCCGCAATACCCGATGCTGGCCTACAACCTCGCCTGCTGCGAGAGCCTGGCCGGGCGCACGGACGATGCGCTCGAGCATCTGCGCGCCGCCGTCGCGTCGAAACGCATGCGCATGTTCGCGGCACAGGACTCCGATCTCGACGCGATCCGCGACGACCCGGCCTTCAAGGAGCTGATGGGCTGAGGCGCCGTTCGCGTCCGGGTCGTTGGGTGCGGGTTGGCGCGGCGATCGCCTTGCCCGAAGTGAACTTGTTGCCCGATACAACGACGCACCCATGATCAAGGGCCGGATGACCAGGGTGAGCTGCAGGATCATCGCCCGCTACCCCGCGCACGAGGCGGCGAGTCTGTGTCGAGGGGTGTTCGTCGCACCCTCGAAACCCGCCCGGCCGTTCGCGGCCCGCTTCGCGCTGAGCGGGATCGGGGTGATGAACCCCGTCTGCTCGACGTACTGGAAGACGAGCCCCTACTGCAACAGGAGGGGCCACGTCATCACCATGAGCGACCGGTGAGGCCGGCTACTCAACGGTGACGGTCTTCGCCAGGTTGCGCGGCTTGTCGACGTCGAGGCCGCGGCGGGTGGCGATCGCGTAGGCGAGCTGCTGCAGCGGCAGCACGGCCAGCACGGCCTGCAGCTCGGGCTCGGTGCGGGGGATGTAGAGCACATGCTCGGCCACCTCGGCGATGTGCTCGTTGCCCTCGGTCGCGATCGCGATCACGTGGGCGCCGCGGGCGCGCACCTCCTCGATGTTCGAGACGACCTTCTCGTACACGTGCCCGTCGGTGGCGATCACGACGACGGGGGTCGAGTCGTCGAGCAGCGCGATCGGGCCGTGCTTCATCTCGCCGGCGGCGTACGCGTCGGTCGAGATGTAGGAGATCTCCTTCAGCTTGAGCGCGCCCTCGAGCGCGATCGGCAGCCCGATGTTGCGGCCGAGATAGAGGAAGAACTCGTTGTCGGCGAAGCGATCGGCGATCGGCTCGACCAGCGCGCCGCGCTCGAGCGTCGCCTGGACGAGGTCGGGCAGCGCACGCACCTGGGTGAGCAGGGTCTCGGCCCGCTCCGGCGCGATCGTGCCGCGGATGATCCCGAGCCGCAGCGCGAGCAGGTAGAGCAAGGTGAGCTGGGCGGTGAACGTCTTCGAGGCGGCGACGCCGATCTCGAGCCCGGCGCGGGTGTAGAGCACCGAGTCGCACTCGCGCGTCATCTGGCTGCCCATCACGTTCGTCACGGCGAGCACGTGGGCGCCGCGGGCGCGCGCCTCCTTCATCGCCGCCAGGGTGTCGATCGTCTCGCCCGACTGGGCGATCGCGATCACGAGCGTGTTGGAGTCGATGACGGCGTGGCGGTAGCGCCACTCGCTCGCGATGTCGGACTCCGACGGGATCCGCGCCCACTCCTCGAGCAGGTAGCGGCCGACGAGGCCGGCGTGGTACGACGTGCCGCACGCGAGGAAGACCACCCGCTGCAGGCCGCGGATCTGCTCCTCGCTCAGGTTCAGGCCGTCGAGCTGCAGGGTGCCGTGGTAGAGCCGCTCGCCGATCGTCTCGGCGATCGAGTCGGGCTGCTCCCAGATCTCCTTGAGCATGAACGTCTCGAAGCCCTGCTTCTCGGCGGCGTCGTCGTCCCACTCGACCTCCTGCACCTCGCGCTCGATCGGCGTGCCGTCGCCGGAGAGGAACGTGGCGCCGTCGGTACGGGCGACCACGATCTCGTCGTCGAACACATGCTGCACGCGCCGCGTCTCGGCCAGGAACGCGGGGATGGCGGAGGCCATGAACATCTCGCCGTCACCGACGCCGACGACGAGCGGGCAGCCGCGCCGCGCGGCGACCAGCACGCCGGGACTGTCGCGATGGGCGACGGCGAAGGCGAAGTGACCGTCGAGGCGCTGGTAGGCCTCGTGCACGGCCTCGACCAGATCGCCCGAGTAGCACTCCTCGACCAGGTGGGCGATCGCCTCGGTGTCGGTGTCGGAGTGGTAGATGTGGCCGGCGGCGGAGAGCTCACGCCGAAGCGCCGCGTAGTTCTCGATGATGCCGTTGTGCACGACGGTGACACCCGAGCCCTCGCAGGCCTCGATCGGGTGGGCGTTCGCCTCGATGACGCCGCCGTGGGTGGCCCAGCGGGTGTGGGCGAGGCCTGTCGTCGCGGGGTGCGCCTCGGCGCCGACCGCGTCGCGCAGCACGGCGACCTTCCCCACCCTGCGCGTGATGTCGGCCCGGCCGTTGATCAGGCAGATGCCGGCCGAGTCGTAGCCGCGGTACTCCAGCCGCTCGAGCCCCGTGAGGAGGAGCTCCTTGCACGGCCGGCCACCGACATATCCGACGATTCCACACATATCAGCCCGCTCCGATCTCGGCCTCGACGATCTCCACCAGATGGTTGCACAGGTCGTCGCACTGGGCGGCATCCTCAGCCTCCACCATCACCCGGACGACGGGCTCGGTGCCCGAGGCGCGCAGCACGACGCGGCCGTCCCCTCCGAGCTTCGCCTCGGCGGCGGCCACCTCCTGCCAGATCCGCCGCGAACCGGCGAGCGCCTTGCGGTCGGCGGGCACGGCGACCAGGCGCTGGGGGAAGGGCACGATGAGGTCGGCGAGCTCCGTCGTCGACATTCCCAGCCGATCGAGCGCCGCGAGCAGCATGAGCGCGGTCGCAAGGCCGTCGCCCGTCGTGTGGCGGGCGAGGTCGACCACGTGCCCGGACTGCTCGCCGCCGAGCGTCGCCCCGGACGCGAGCATGCCGGCGAGCACGTAGCGGTCGCCGACCTCGGTCACCTCGACCGCGATGCCGTTGCGCGCCATCACACGGTGGAACCCCAGGTTCGTCATCGACGTGACCACCACGCGCTCGACCCCGCGGGCGAGCGCGATGGCGGCGATGATCGCGTCGCCGTTCAGGGGCCGGCCGCCGGCGTCGACGGCGAGGCAGCGGTCGGCATCGCCGTCGAAGGCAAGGCCGCACGCCGCCCCGGCCTCCTGCACAGCACCGGCGACGGCGGCGAGGTGCGTCGAGCCCACGCCGGCATTGATGTTGCGGCCGTCCGGCGCCACACCGAGGTAGCGCGCCGAGATGCCGAGCCGCGTGAAGAGGAGCGGCGCGGCCGTAGACGCGGCGCCGTTGGCGCAGTCGACCACGAGGCCGCCCGGCGCGGTCAGGCCGCCGCCGTAGGTGTCGGCGAGGAAGGACACGTAGTCGGCGACGGCGTCGGGCATCGTCGTCTCGGCGCCGCCCGGCGCGGCCGGGGCCGATCCAACGAGCGCCTCCACGGCCGCCTCGGCGTCGTCGGCGAGCTTGCGCCCGTCGCCGCCGATGAACTTGATCCCGTTGTCCTGGTAGGGGTTGTGCGACGCCGAGATGACACAGCCGAGCCGCGCCTCGCCGCTGCGGGTGAGGACGGCGACCCCGGGCGTCGGGATCACGCCCGCCCGCACGGCCAGCCCGCCTGCCGACACGATGCCCGCGACCAGCGCGTCCTCGAGCCCCGCCCCCGACTCGCGCGTATCGCGGCCGATCAGGATCGACGACCCCGGCCCGGCCCACGCGGCCGCGGCGGCGCCGAGGTCGCGGGCCAGGTCGTCCGTCAGGTCGACGCCGGCAACCCCACGCACCCCGTCGGTGCCGAACAGCTTGCGCACGCCGGTAGACGTGGGACTAGCGCTTCGAGAACTGCGGCCGCTTGCGAGCCTTCTTGAGGCCCGCCTTCTTGCGCTCCACCTGGCGGTCGTCGCGGGTCAGGAAGCCCTGCTTCTTGAGCTCGGTGCGCAGGTTCTCGTCGACTCCGATCAGCGCGCGGGAGATGCCGTGGCGCAGCGCGCCGGCCTGCCCCGAGATGCCGCCCCCGTCGATGCGCGCGCGCACGTCGTAGGCCGAATCGGTGCCGGTGAGCGCGAGCGGCGCCGTTGCGATCGACCGCAGCGTCTGCCGCGGGAAGTACTCCTCGATCGTCTTGCCGTTGACGGTGATCGCGCCCGCTCCGGGCACGAGCACGACGCGCGCGACCGACGTCTTCCGCTTGCCGGTGCCGCGGTACGAGACGGCGGTATCTGCCACTAGGACTGCTCCTGAAGGGGTTCGGGGTTCTGGGCGGCGTGCGGATGCTCCGGGCCGGCGTAGATCTTCAGCTTGCGCAGCTGGGCGGAGGCGAGCCGGTTCTTCGGCAGCATGCCCTTCACCGCCTTGCGCAGCACCTCTTCCGGGCGCCGGTCGAGCTGCTCGCGCAGCGTGCGCGTGCGCAGTCCGCCCGGGTAGCCGCTGTGGTGGTAGTACATCTTCTGGTCGAGCTTCTGCCCGGTGACGTGGATCTTCTCGGCGTTCACGACGATGACGAAATCGCCGGAGTCGATGTGGGGCGTGTAGGCCGCCTTGCCCTTGCCGCGCAGCACTTCTGCGATCTGCGTCGCGAGCCGGCCGAGCGTCTTTGCCTCGGCGTCGACCACGTACCAGTGGCGCTCGATCTCACCCGGTTTGGCGGAGTAGGTCTTCATGCGACGGGGAACTGTAGTCGAACGCGCATGCGCGGGGCCACATCGCCTGATTGCGCGCGCAAGCGACCTGCTACCGTTCCGGGAATGCGCGAGGTCCTCGACGATGTGCGGCGGATGCTCAGCTCGGGCGACAAGGTCGCCGTTGCCACCGTCGTCGACACCCGCCGGTCGGCCCCCCGCCCGCTCGGATCGCGGCTCGCGCTGAGCTCGAGCGGGGAGATGGTCGGCTCGGTCTCGGGCGGCTGCGTCGAGTCGGACGTCGCCCTGCGCGCCGAAGAGGTGCTCGCCGGCGGGCCGCCCCTGCTCCTGCGCTACGGCATCTCGGACGACGACGCCTTCGACGTCGGCCTGCCCTGCGGCGGCGAGATCGAGGTGTTCGTGCAGCCGGTCGACACCGAGGAGCTCGACCGGGTCGAGGCGGCGCTGTCCTCAGGCGAGCGCCTGTCCGTGACGACGACGCTCGCGGGCGAGACCGCCGGCCACAAGCTGTACGGGACGGGCGAAGCGCACTCGGCCGCCGTGCGCACCGACGAGACCACGTTCGTCGAGCACTACGCCCCCGCGCCCGTGATGATGATCTTCGGCGCCGTCGACACCGCCCAGGCGCTGTGCCGCATGGCCAGGCAGGTCGGCTTCCACACCATCGTCTCCGACGCGCGCGGCAAGTTCGCGACGCGCGAGCGCCTGCCGGACGCGGGCGAGATCGTGGTCGGCTGGCCGGCGATGGCCTACGACATGCACGGCCCCGACGAGGCCACCTACGTCGTCGTCCTCACCCACGACGCCCGCTTCGACGAGCCCGCCCTCGGCCCCGCGCTGCGCTCGGCCGTGCCCTACATCGGCGCGCTCGGCAGCCGCCGGGCCCAGGACGCACGCCGCCGCCGGCTCCTGAACGCGGGCTACACCGAAGACGAGATCGGCCGCATCCGCGGCCCGCTCGGGCTCGACATCGGCGCCGTCACCCCGGCCGAGACCGCCGTCTCAATCCTCGCCGAGGTGCTCGCGGTGCGGGCCGACCGCGACGGCGGCGCGCTCTCGCGCAAGGCAGGCCGAATCCATCCGGAGACCGTCGCGAGCTGAGCTCACGCGGTGCGCGCGGGGATCGACCGCGCGCCCACCAGGCTTGAGCGTCGCTAGCCCCCGCGGCGGCCCGACGGCCACCAGTTCCAGTCGCCGAGCACACGCATGGTCGCCGGCACGAGCAGCGACCGGATCAGCGTCGCATCGAGCCCGATCGCAAGCGCGAGCCCGAGGCCGAGCTCCTTCACGATCACGACGTCGGCTGTCGTGAACGAGAGGCCGACGACGACCAAGATCGCCGCCGCCGACGTGATGATGCGGCCCGTCGCCACGAGCCCGGCGGCGACGGCGTCGCGGTTGCTCGCGCCCGCCAGATAGGCCTCGCGGATGCGCGAGAGCATGAACACCTCGTAGTCCATCGACACCCCGAAGAGCGTGCAGGCGATCACCACCGGCATCGTCGACTCGATGTAGCCGAGCTTCGTCAGCCCGGCGAAGCCGTTCAGGTGGCCGTCCTGGAACACCCACACGAGCACCCCGAACGCGCCGGCGATCGAGAGCGTGTTCATCACGATCGCCTTGAGCGGGAGCAGCACCGAGCGAAACGCGGCGGCGAGCACCAGGTAGGTGGCCACGAAGACGAACGCCGCCGCGACCGGCGCCCGGTTCTCGATCTGGGCCAGGAAGTCGAGCTCGCCGGCGGTCTCGCCGGTGACGAGGAAGCGGGGGCCGTGGCCGGGCAGGCGGCGGATGCGTTTGACGACCGCCCGGCCCGCGTCGGTGAACGGGCTGACCGCCGGTGTGAGGTCGACGGCCGTCCCACCCGGCCCGCGCTCGACCTGGGCGATGCCTGCCACACCGGGCACGCGCGCGAGACTGTGCAGGAGCGGCGCGAGCGCCACGCCGCGGGGGACGGCCACGACGATCGGGTTCAGGGCCGCCTGCGAGAACTGGGTGTCGAGCACGTGCTCTCCGCGGCGCGATGCGAAGTGCCCGGGCAGCACGTCGGCACGGGCGACGTTCAGCCGCGCCGACGCGACCGGCGCAGCCAGGATCCCGATCACGGCCAGCGTGGCCACGATGAACGCCCACGGCCGTGCCATCACCGCCCGCGCCAGCCGCTCCCACCCGTGAATAGACGGGGTCTGACCCCGTTTATGCAGGCGGCGGGGCAGGAGCGGGGCGCGCTCGACGCGCGGGCCGAGGAGGCCGAGGATGGCCGGTAGCAGCGTCACCGCGGCGAACGCCGACACCGCCACCACGAGCGACCCGCCGGCGGCGATCGACGACAGCACCCGCAGCCCGAAGACCCACATCCCGGACAGGCCGATCAGCACCGCCAGGCCGGAGAAGGCGATCGCGCGGCCGGCCGTCGCCACGGTGCGCACGACCGCCTCCTCGACGTCGAGCCCGGCCCGCAGCTCCTCGCGGAAGCGCGAGACCGCGAGCAGCGCATAGTCGACGCCCACCCCGAGGCCGAGCATCGTCGCGATGTTGAGCACGAAGATCGAGAGCGGCACGGCCTGCGCCAGCATCCACAGCAGGCCGAGCGTCGCGAGCACGGCGACGCCGCCGACGGCAAGCGGGATCCCGGCCGCGACCGCCGTCCCGAATGCGAACGCGAGCACGAGCAGCGCGGCCGGGATGCCGATCGATTCGGCCCGGCGCAGGTCGGCCGACGTGGCGAGCTGGATGTCCTCGAACACGGCCGGCGGCCCGGTGACGTAGACGGTGAAGCCCGGCGGCGGCCGCAGCGCAGCCCGGAACCGCTCCACGTAGAGCCGGGCCGTGTCCGGGTCGACGTGCAGCGGGAACACGGCGTAGGCGGCGGGGCCGGTGCGCGAGCGCACGATCGTCGGGCCCGAGGGCGGCACCGCCAGGTGGGGGAAGCCGCGCAGCGGCGCGATTGCGCGGCGCAGGTCGGCGACGTCGCCGCGGGGGGCGACGACGAGCAGCTCGGACTGCGGCCGGCTGGGCAGCCAGCGGTTGAGCATGTTCCCCGCCCGCACGGCCTCGGAGTCCTGAGCGACGAACCCGCCCGACGCCAGCGCCCCCTGCAGCTGGGGCGCGAGCGGCGCGAGCACCGCCATCGCCACGAGCCACAACGCGACGACGAGCCGCCGGTGCCGGTACACCCAGCGACCGAGTGAGGCGAATCGCGGGGCCGGCACGGCCGAACCGTACTGGCGCCGGCCCACGCGGACGCGCACCAACAGGGGACTGTGCCCCCTGCGACGAGCTGCCGATAACCAATTGCATATGAGGCGGCTCATTTCTCTCACCATGCTCATTGCGCTGCTCGCTACGGGGACGCCCCAGCCCGCCGGCGCCGCCGCCGGCTGCACGGCGCACGTCACCCGCCTGCGCTACCGGCCCGCCATCACGTGGACGTGCGCCGCCCCGGTCACGAGCGCAGGCGCCGTCGTGACGCGCACGGCGACCCACGGCGTCGCCGCCGCCGGCCCGATCACCGGCGTCGGCACCTCGGCGCTCGCCCTGCAGCTGCACGGCGACCTGGCCTCCGGCGCCGCCTACTCGGTGGCGCTCACCTACGACGACGGCACCGGTCCGGTGATCGCGAAGACGTCGTGGAAGACGCTGCCGCCGCCCGCCCACCCGGCCCTGCACGTCGAGTACATCACCGCCATCCCGGCGGCCGCGGTGCTCGACATCGCCCACCGCATGGATGCCGCGAACCTGTTCGCGGTGCCGCGCCCGTCGGACTTCATCGACGCCGCGGCGGTGACTCTGACAGCCAAGGCGTACGCGGCCGCGCTGCGCGGCCACCAGTCGGCGCTGGTCGTGACCGACGAGAGCACGCACGGCAGCACGCTCGGCCTCGACACCGCGCTCGCGCAGTACTGCACCCAGGGCCACGGCGTCGTCCTCGGCGGTCAGACGCACTGGCTGACCGGACGCGACGGATGGATGGCGAAGAGTGCCGTCGGCAGCCAGACGACGAGGTTCGCGGCCAAGTGGTCGATGTACACCTACGACGACGTCTTCCCCGACCAGGTCTCGCACGGGAGCCACCAGATGGCGCCGGGCTCGGTCAAGCCGCACTTCCTCACCCGTGGCCTGACGCGGTTCACCGTGATCGGCCCGAGCTCCGGCGAGCCCATCATCCAGGACTACTCCTCCGGCCAGATGCTCGCGACCCTGCAGCGCGAGTCGTCCCCGATGAGCCGGTTCCACACGTTCCCGCAGGTGTTCCTGGCCGCGCGCCAGATCGGCGCGGGCCGCGTCGTCGACCTCGGCTTCCGCCCGTGGTCGTCGGCGGTGGCGGGCGGTGGGTTCGACCCTGCCAGGAGCCCGGGCGGCGCGCTCACGGCCCGTTCGCTGTGGTGGGCGACCAACCGCATCCCGCCGACCGACACCCACTTCACCCTGCGGCCCGGCAACCCGTCCGACCGGGCAACGGTCGTGTTCGACCTGGCCGCGAAGGACGCCGATCCCGACGGCTTCCGCGACCTGCGCTTCCGCTACAAGGTCGACCACGGCAGCTGGCACTGGGCGGTCGGCAACTCGTTCGTGCTCTACCACCTCGCCGGGGGCAGCGTGCACACCGTCTACGGCAAGGCCGTCGACTCGGGCGGAAACATCGCCGCGCACGCCGCGCGCTACACCTTCCGCGTGAGCCCCGGCGCGCTCGGCTGACCGCAGCGCGCGAGGCACACAACCGCTTCCAGCCGGTGCGGTACAGTGACGGTCGAGGTGACGGGCCGTTCCTGCATCCGCGTTGCGGCGTTCGCGGCCTGTTGCGCCGTCTCCGGAGCCGCCGCCGTGCCGGCGTCCGCATCGGCCCCGGCACGAGCGCCCAGCCTCGTTCCCCTCGCCGGATCGGCGGTGCCCGCAACGAGCCGAAGCGCGCTCGTGGGCACGCTCGCGTCCGCCATCCCGGTGCAGGCGGTCGTCACGTTCAAGCCCCGAAACGCGTTCTCTGCTGCGACGGCTGGCGCTGCGCGCAAGCGGCCGGCCCGGGCTCTCCGAGGCCCAGATCCGCAGCCTGTTCGCGCCTGACCCGGCCCGCGTGCGCAGCGTGCGGGCCTACCTGGCCGGAGAGGGGCTCGCGGTCACGAGCCACACGGACATGACGCTCACTGTGGCCGGCACGGCCGCCTCGGCCGAGCACGCGTTCGGGGTCGGAATGGGCGTCTACCGCAGCGCCGCGGGGCGGACGTTCCGCGCCCCGTCGGGCGCCGTGCGGCTGCCGGCGGCGGTCGCGGCCGCCGTGCAGACGGTCGGCGGCCTGGACACGGCGGTGCGGCTGCGACCCGCGTCCGGCCGCCCCAGGAGGCAGGCGGCGCCGGCGTCGATCACGCCGACGTGCACGGGCGCGACCAGCGCCCAGCAGGCGTTCGGCGGCTACCTGCCCGCCGATCTCGGCCAGAGCCGGGCCTACGGGCAGGACAGCCTGATCGGCGCGGGCGCGGACGGCAGCGGCGAGGAGATCGGCATGGTCGAGTTCTCCGGCTACGCGCGCAGCGACGTCAACCACTTCCGCAGCTGCTTCCCCGGCATCACGGGCATCTACCCCGCCGACGCGACCGTCGGCCAGGCCAACCCGGACACGAGCGGCAAGGGCGAGGTCGCGCTCGACCTCGAGGTGGCGATGGCGGCGGCGCCCGACGCCGAGGTGCGGGCCTACGTCGCCCCCAACGACCCCAGCTTCGCCCCGGCCGTGCTCGACCGGATGCGCCAGGACGGCGTCGACATCATCAGCGACAGCTGGGGCGCGTGCGAGCCGCTGATCCCGCCGCGGCTGCTCACGGCCGAGAACACGGCGCTCGAGCTCGCCGCCGTGGCCGGCATCTCGACCTACGTGGCGACCGGCGACTTCGGGTCGACCGACTGCTTCCCGTTCACCGGATCGACCAACCTGCTCGTCGACGACCCATCGTCGCAGCCGTTTGCAACCGCCGTCGGCGGCACCGCGCTCGAGGTGCCGCCCGTGTACGGCGGCCGGCGGGAACGGGCGTGGCGCGGCTCGGGCGGCGGCATCTCGATGCACTGGGCGAAGCCCTCCTACCAGCGCGGCAAGACGGTGAACGTGCCCGGCCGCAAGTGCAAGAGCGGCGCCGCCCAGTGCCGTGAGACGCCCGACATCTCGCTCGACGCGCGCCCCAAGCGCAGCGGCTACATCATCTACTGCAACCGCTGCGGGGCCGGGACGGGCATGTCGTGGGCACCGATCGGCGGCACGAGCGCCGCGGCGCCGCTCATGGCGGCGCTCACCGCCGACGCCGACGAGTCGGCCGGCAAGCAGCTCGGCTTCGCGAACCCGTTCCTGTACGCCCAGGCCGGCACGAGCGTGTTCCGCGACATCACCGTGGGCACGAACAACCTCTTCGGCGGCACGAGCTACACGGCGCACTCGGGCTACGACCTCGCCACCGGGCTCGGGTCGGTGCGGGCGGGGCCGTTCGCGACGGCACTCGCGGCGTACGCGCCCGGCGCGGTGTCGGTCGACTCGACCGCCCTGCAGATCGCCGGCCCGGCCGACGGCCGCCGCATCGCCTACGGGCGCAGGGTCACGTTCCGGGGGACGCTCACCGACACCAGCACGTCGCAGCCGGTCGCAAACGCCGCGGTGCTCGTGATCACGAACCTCGACACGTACCGCGTGCGCACGAATGCCGCCGGCCGCTGGCAGCTCACGCGCTCGCGCGCGATCCTGCGCAACCTCGGCTGGCACGCGGTCTATCTCGGCTCCGACACCGAGGCCCCGGCCTCGTCGCCGACCCGCTCGCTCGAGGTGGCGCCGCACCTGGGGCTGACGGTGCGGCTGCCGTTCCGGGGCGGCCGTTACGTGGCCACACCCGGGCAGGCGTTCACCGTGATGGGCGGCTCGCGGCCCGCGATGCCGGGCGCCGCGGTCGTGCTCGAGGCGCGCCGGGGCAACGGGCCGTGGGCGAACGTGGCCGTGACGACCGTGGCCGGGGGCCGCTACCAGGCGACCGGGATGACGCTCGCCCGCGGCCAGACCATGACGCTGCGCTGGGCCTACCTCGGCGGCGCGTTCCGGCGCTGGCTGCCCGCGCAGTCGCGCACCCGCACGGTGACGGCGCCCTAGATGCCGGGCGCGATCGCCGTGCGCGGCGCAGACGCGGCCGACTACGACCGCATCGCCCCGGTCGTCGACGAATGGTGGGGCGGCCGGGCGATGATCGACATGCTGCCGCGGCTCTTCTTCGTGCACTTCCGCGACACCGCCTTCGTCGCCGAGGACGGCGGCGAGTTGGCCGGGTTCCTGGCCGGGTTCCTCTCCCAGGCGCGGCCCGACGAGGCCTACATCCACTTCGCCGGCGTCTCGCCCGACCACCGCGGCCGCGGCGTCGGCCGCCTGCTCTACGAACGCTTCTTCGCGGTCGCCCGCGAGCGCTCTCGCACCGTCGTCCGCTGCGTCACCTCACCGGTCAACGAGCGCTCGATCGCGTTCCACCGCGCCATGGGCTTCGACGTCGCCGAGGTGGCCCGAAACTACGACGGCCGCGGCGGCGACAGGGTGCTCATGTCGAAGCGCCTGGATGAATAAACGGGGTCAGACCCCGTGTATTCACTCCCACTCGATGGTGGCGGGGGGCTTCGAGGAGATGTCGAGCGCGACCCGGTTGACGCCCGGGATCTCGTTGATGATCCGGCTCGAGATGCGCTCGAGCACGTCGTAGGGGATGCGCGCCCAGTCGGCCGTCATCGCGTCCTCCGACGTGACCGCCCGCAGCACGATCGGATAGGCGTAGGTGCGCGAGTCGCCCTGAACGCCCACCGAGCGGATCGCGGGCAGGATCGCGAAGCTCTGCCACAGCTTCTCGTAGAGGCCGGCGCGGCGGATCTCCTCGAGCAGCACGGCGTCGGCGTCGCGCAGGATGCCGAGTCGCTCGCGCGTGACCTCGCCGATGATCCGGATCGCCAGGCCGGGCCCCGGGAACGGCTGACGCCACACCATCCGCTCGGGCAGGCCGAGCTCGGTGCCGACCCGGCGCACCTCGTCCTTGAAGATCAGCCGCAGCGGCTCGACGAGCTCGAAGTCCATGTCCTCCGGCAGGCCGCCGACGTTGTGGTGGCTCTTGATCTTTGCGGCCGTGCGGCTGCCCGACTCGATCACGTCGGAGTAGAGCGTGCCCTGCACGAGGAAGCGGACGTCCC